>NZ_CP026029.1:4800000-6000000 GCF_023520895.1 Paenibacillus sp. PK3_47 | reverse complement strand
CAGTCCGGACGGGTTCGTTCCGCTGGCGGTCTCTACACTAATCTCTATCATCGCCGTTATTAATCCGATTGCGATTGTCCTGACCGGCGAGCTTCCTTCCACCGATCTGCTGGAGACACTGAATGCAGGCTGTCTGCAGGTGATTCCTGAGGAGCATATGCCCAGGCTGCAGATCAGGAACAATACACACCAGGAATACCTGGCCGGGTTAACCGCAGCGACTCTGGAGAGTCTGGCCTATCATCTTCAAGTGGTTGAGAAAAGGTAGCAGAACCCCGTAACCCTGATAGCCACATTTATATTTTACATTCCAGGAGGTTCTTCTTTTGAAACAGCGTTTAGGTACAATCAACAAGGTGTATGCCATGCAGCTGGCCACCATATTTTTAGGCTTTATCATCTTCGGGATTTCGGAAAATATTAAAGGTCCCGCTATTCCGCGTATTCAGTTTGATTTTAAGCTGGATGAAGGACAGTTAGGCACACTCTTATCCCTTAACGCGCTGGGCTATCTGATTGCCTGTTCATTCACTGCTGTTCTGGTGCGCAAATGGGGCATTAAGGCTGTCACCATTATCTCTTTTGCCTCCATGATCATTTCCGGGGTGTTCATTTACGTCTCGCATACTTATCCGCTCTTCGCTTCTTCCTACTTCCTGATGTACATCGGGAACGGCATGCTGGAGATTGGCCTGGCCATACTCGGTGCCCGGATCTTCGTCAAGAATACCGGAACGATGATGAACCTGTCCCATTTCTTCTATGGGTTCAGTTCCACACTTGCCCCTCTCATTGCAACCGGACTGATGTCGGTCACTCTGTTTGGCTGGACGCTGGACTGGCGCGGAATGTATCTCGTGATGCTGTCCTTATCGATTCTTCCGATTCTGTCGGCGCTGCGCAGTACGTTTCCGGGAGATGATCTGCCAAATGAAGACCGGATTTCCCTCAAAGTGCTGATCCGTGATCCGGCGCTCTGGCTTCTGGTCCTAATTCTGTCGTTCGGCGTAGTCTCGGAGCTTGCGGTGGGCGGCTGGCTGGTTAATTTCCTGGAAAAAGCTTATGCCTGGGATACGGTAAAAGCCTCCGGCATGCTGTCAGTCTTCTTCCTCTTCTTCTCGCTCGCCAGACTCTTGCTGGGTCCTGTGACCGATAAAATCGGCTTTAACCTGTCCTTAATCATTTTCTCCGGATTCTCCGGATTATGTACCTTTGCCGCCTTGCTTGGCGGAGAGAAGTTCGCCTTCCTGTTCGCCGCAGCCGGGATTGGTATTGCCATGATCTACCCGACCGTTATGGCCTTCATCGCCAAAAGATATCCGACCGGCAGCGACACCGCCATTACGTTCACCGTCACTCTGATGGGTCTCGGCAGTGTTATCGGGAACTACGCCATTGGAGCCATTATAGACGGTGTGAAGCATCTCTATGGTGCAGAGACGTCCACAGGGCTGCTGCGCGGTCTTCAGGCAGGTTATGGTTTCATCGGACTGTGCGCAATTATCTGTGCTTTGTCGGGATGCTTCCTGTACCGGTATTTAAAGGTTCGCAAGGAATTGATCTGACGCAGTATAATATGTAAGGAAATATTTTTCCGGAGAGGATGATTATTTATGGGGGTTATTGAGGAGAAATTTATAATCAGGACCGAAGACGGGCTTCGGTCCCTGATGGGTTATCCGAAAGAGATCGCGGAGAAAAAAATGATTACCACACTGGATGAGAACTGCAAAGAATTTATTGCAAAGTCACCTTTTATGCTGCTATCTACTTCGAATGCATCCGGTCAGTGCGACGTCTCACCACGCGGCGATCATCCGGGGTTCGTACATATTATAGATGAGCAGCATCTGCTGATTCCGGAACGGCCAGGCAACAAAAGATATGACTCGCTGCGCAACATCATCGGCAATCCGGAAGCGGGACTGCTGTTCCTCATTCCGGGACTTGGCGAAACGCTGAGAATCAATGGGCGTGCTTACATAACAACCGACCCTAAGCTGCTTGCGCCGGCGGCTGTACGGGACAGCGTTCCGGTTATGGGCATTATTGTCGAGGCGGTAGAATGCTTCCTGCACTGTGCCAAAGCCTTCAGACGTTCACAGCTGTGGGAGCCCGGCTCCTGGCTGGACACTGCGGATTTGCCGTCTGCAGCCAGAATGCTCTCCGAGCATATCCGAATGGAAGGCCTGACTCCCGAAGCAGTTGCCCTAAGTCTTGAGGATGGTTACAAGAACCGCTTGTATTAAGCCAGATCTTTAATATACCAGGCATCACAGGCGAAATGCTCCGAGCCTGCAAGCGGGGCTTCCAGCAGCTCAAACCCGTTTTTTATATAAAAGCGGTTGGCGGCATGCATGTTCTGGAGCGTTTCCAGATAACACTTGCTGTAGTGCTGCCTTGCATAATCAAGCGCAGTCTGCAGCAGCGCCTTAGCTACTCCGGTACCTCTGCTGGCCGGGGACAGGTACATTTTCTGCAGTTCGCAGATGCTGCCTGACTCCGGCCCGCCAAAAGGTGCAATCCCGCATCCCCCCAGCACTCTCCCGTCTTCTTCAGCCACCCAGTAAGCTCTGCCTGCTTCGCTGTTGTAATAATGGTACAGATCGCTCATGTTCGGATCTGCCCAGGCCAGTCCCTCTCTGTTTCCCCCGAACTCCATCAGACTCTCTCTGATAATTCCTTCAATCACTGCGTTATCTGCAAATTGTAGCGGACGAATGTTCATCTCTATGCTGCCTCCAAGCCTTCAAGTAGTATCAACTTACCTATTATACATGAGAATTCAATCTCCCGGTTCCGCAAAATGACCGCTCAACATACGATGTTCTATCGTTATCAATGAGAACGGGGTGATCGGCTCATGCCGTCCAAGATCGTCAGCCTCCCGAAGAGTTCCAGAACACTAGGCAGCAAATGGTCCAAAACCCAGCTGCTGCTTAAGCATTCCCGGCTTCGCCAGTTTGTGCCGCCTACTCTTTTATATTCCTATGATAATTTGCGGAGGATGCTGGACAGACACAAAATGGTCTACGTCAAGCCGGTTAAAGGCACTGGCGGAAACGGTGTGATCCGGGTGATGAAAGTTAATGACCACAAATACGGGTACCATGCCGGTACAACCCCTTATTACTACAGCAGTTATGCTGATTTGTATAAGGCGCTGGCCAAATGCAAGCTGAAGCGTGAATATATTGTGCAGCAGGGCATCCATTTGCTCACTTACCGGAAGCGTATATTCGACCTCCGGATCATGATCCAAAAAAACGAGAACAACAAATGGGAATGCAGCGGTTATATCGGCCGGATTGCCCACCCGCGGAAAATCGTCACGAATTTCCACAGCAACGGAACACCTCTCCCGCTGGAGACCTTATTGGAAGCTTATTTGCAGGGAGATAAGAAAAAGAATTACATCCATGCACTGACGAATCTTGGGTATGAGGTTACGAAGGAATTTGAGAAAAGAAATCCGGGCTATAAGGAAATCGGGCTGGACATCGGACTGGATGCTGCGCTGAAGCCGTGGATTATTGAAGTCAACACCCGGCCGGATGCCTATATTTTTAACCAGCTGAAAGACAAAAGGATGTTCCGCAGGATTTTGCAGCTCAAGAAATGGAACGGTCTGCGCGTTTAAGAAGCTGTTACATTGTCTTCAAATCCGTTGTGCTTATAGTCACCCGGGTGCAGGATAAAAAGACCTTATAGTTAAAGAGTCTGGTGATCTTCATGCCATGATATCTGAACGCAGGAGGTCTATATATAATGAAGAAATATATTCCCAACCAACACGGGGCCTGGGCCATGCTCGTCCTTCCATTCTTATTCGGGGTGGCTTCCTCTCAGGGACAGTATCTGCATATTCCGCTGTTTCTTTGCTGGCTGTTGATCTATTTATTCAGCTTTCCGCTGCTGCAAGGGGTCAAGACGGGGAAATTCCGGCGTTATGCCCAGCCGATGAAGGTATACGGACTGCTGCTGCTGCCTTTTGTCGTTTACCTGATCATTGCCGAGCCTGTGCTGCTATGGTTTGTGCTTCCGCTGGTCCCCTTGTTTGCAGTAAATCTTTATTATGCCAAAACCAAAAATGAACGCGCCCTGATCAACGATATCTCGGCTATACTCGCGTTCTGCCTGATTATCTATCCGGTGTTCTATGTCGGGGAGGGTGAAAGCTGGCGAACGGTTACTGAGCTCTTCCTGCTGTCGGCCATGTATTTTATCGGAACGGCCCTGTATGTCAAAACGGTGATCCGTGAACGCAACAACATCCGGTTCTATTACGGATCTGTGCTGTATCACCTTCTCGCTGCAGTGGCCGGAATGATTCTGTTCCCGTCTCTCATCGTCCCGCTGATTATTCTGCTGCTGCGGGCTGCTATCCTTCCCAAGACCGGAATTACGGCCAAACGCACCGGGATGATTGAAATCGGCTTTTCGCTTATGCTGTACATAGCTGTGCTGGTATTGTATTTCTAGTTCCGGGTAAAACAAAAGGATGTTCCTGTTACCGCTATGGTATAGGATCATCCTTTTTTATATGGGCACTCCTGTAATCCTATTCTGTGATCATATCCTGATTGCTTGCTCCAGGCGGCACGATAGGATAAACATTTGTCTCCTCGGTAATATCAAACTCCATAACGGCAAGACCGTCCGTGTGAAGCCCTTGATGAATAATATCTTCCGCCTCAGCAAGTGTCCGGGCCCGGAAGGCATGAGCACCGAAAGATTTGGCCAAGGCGACGAAGTCCGGCGAGTTGATCCGCACCGATGAATACCTCCGGCCGAGGAACAGCTGCTGCCACTGTCTTACCATGCCGAGGTAGCCGTTTTTGAATATGGCGACTTTGACATTCAGTCCAAGATCGACAGCGGTCATAATCTCCTGCATATTCATCTGGAAGCTGCCGTCCCCTGTAATGCATACCACCTGGCGGTCCGGAAAAGCTGCTGCCGCACCGATGGCTGCCGGCAGGCCATACCCCATGGTTCCCAGTCCTCCGGAGGTCAGAAAGGACCGTGCTTCCGAAAATTCGTAATGGGTAGCGGTCCATATCTGATGCTGGCCCACATCCGTAGCAATAATGGCATCTCCGGCTGTGGCATTCTGGATGCATTTGATAACTTCATGGGGCGTCAGCTTATCTTCTTCCACGGTACGGGATTTCACTGCCCGAATGGACCAAGTTTTGATCTGCTGTTCCCAGTCCGTAATATCATCCGTATGTACTTGTTCCAGGAGCCCTTCGAGCAGAACTGCACAAGAGCCTGCTATCGCTAGATCGACGGCGATGTTCTTGTTCAGCTCCGAAGTATCGAGATCCACCTGGATCTTGTATGAGCCTGGTGAGAACGCCTTCCTGTTCCCGGTGACCCGGTCGCTGAAACGGACGCCGAGGCACAGCACCACATCCGCCTTCTGCAGTGCACGGTTGGCTGCTACTGATCCGTGCATTCCAACCATCCCCAGATGCAGGGGATGTCCTGAAGGGAAAGCCCCGAGGCCCATGAGTGTGCTGGCAACCGGCAGATTACTCCGTTCTGCGAATTTCCGTAATAACCCCGGTGTATCGCCCGGCATGCAGCCCCCTCCAACCAGTACTAGCGGGCGCTCCGCCTGGTTCAGCCGCTCTGCCGTCTGCCGGATATCCGCAGGGTCAATGTCATGCTCCGGCTGATAACCACGGATTAGCGGTAAAGAATTAGGTTCAAGTGGCGTAGTCAGGTCGCTGTATTCCGCATTCATCACATTTTTCGGCAGATCAATAAGCACGGGACCCGGCCGTCCTGTTACAGCTACATAGAAGGCCTCGTTCACGATTTTGGGAAGATCTGCGATATCCCGTACGATATAATTATGTTTGGTGATAGGCATCGTCATCCCGTATATATCCACTTCCTGAAAGCTGTCCAGACCGATCAGGTCGGTGGACACCTGGCCGGTCAGCACAACCAGCGGTACCGAATCCATAAACGCCGTAGCAATTCCAGTAACAGCATTTGTTGCTCCGGGTCCGCTGGTCACGAGCGCCACGCCCGGGCTTCCTGTTGCCCTTGCATATCCGTCTGCGGCATGAACAGCAGCCTGCTCATGCCGGACCAGCACATGCTCTATGCTGTCACAATCATACAAAGCATCATACAAAGGCAATACGGCACCTCCGGGGTACCCGAATATCGTCTTTATATTCTTATCAATCAGCATCTGAATTAACAATTGGGCTCCGTTCATAAGTACAGTTCGTCTCCCGTCCTTTTGATGTATAATACGTGTTTCCAGGTTACAGAATATGGGTATTATTTATGGATAATGTACACGAAAGGGGATGTTAAGTAGTGACTAATGAATCTAATCAAACATCATCTTTAACCCGGGAAGAACGCGAGCAGATCGGACGGCAGACGAATGCCGGCTTTGCCCGCGTGGAACGGATGGAGGTTGCGGAAGGCTCGGCAGATATTCCTACCGGAGCTATCGGTGAGGCGCTGACTGAAGAGGAAATCCGCCGCCGGGTAGGTACAGGCAACTTTGAAGCCGCCAAAAATGATACACAGCAAAGCAGCACTAATAGTTAATGCTGCCCTTAGCCTAGCCTCCGATATATGACATGCCTATCTTCGTCCTGCTTCTCAGTGTCTGCTCCGACCGCTCATCGGAATAGCGGTCCATCCTCTGCTCCCATACGCTGCGGATCGCTGCCAGCAGACTCTGATCATCCGCACCGCTGCGGATCAGCTTCTTGAGATCAAATCCGCCGGAAGCGAACAGGCAGGTATAGAATTTGCCATCTGAAGACAGGCGTGCCCGTGTACAGGAGGAGCAGAACGATTCGGATACAGAAGTGATAAATCCGACTTCCGTGCTGCTTCCCTTGTACCGGTACCTTTTGGCTACCTCACCGAAATAATTGTAATCCTGTGCTTCCAGTTCAAACGAGCTTTGGAGCCGCTCAAGTATTTCCGCCTTGGTTACAACCTTCGCATAACTCCAGCCGTTGTCGTTACCGACATCCATAAACTCTATGAACCGCAGTGTGATATTCTTTTGCCGGAAATAATCCGCCATCGGTACGATCTCCGATTCGTTGACACCTCTCTGCACAACCATGTTCACTTTGACTTCAAAACCGTTATCTATGGCATGATCTATATTTCTCAGAATAACGTCAGGTCTAATTCCGCGCCCGTTCATTCTTCCGAACAACTCCGGGTCCAGTGCATCCAGACTGACATTCAGCCTGCGAAGGCCTGCGCCGTACAGTGCCTCAGCATGCTGTTTCAGAAACACTCCGTTGGTCGTCAGCCCCATATCTTCTACCCCGTCGATGGCATGAATTCCCTCCACAAGCTCAGGAAGGCCCCGCCGCATCAGCGGTTCGCCGCCTGTCAGCCTGATTTTGCTCACGCCCAGGGAGACGAACAGCCCGGTAAGCCGCAGCATTTCATCAAAGGTCAGCAGCTCACTGGAGGGCAGGAACGCATAATCATCCCCGAACAGCTCTTTGGGCATGCAGTAGGAACAGCGGAAATTGCACCGGTCTGTGACTGAAATCCGCAAATCGCGGATCGGCCGCCGCAGCTGATCTTGTATTGGATTCATTTTCATTCCTGCCCCCTCCTCCTTTCTGTAAACTACAGCACCCATTCTTCGCTGCCTTCTTCAACGCCGAGCAGCAGTACGTCCACCTTATCACCGGCGGTGAAGCCCCTTGTCCCTCCAGGCAGTACCAGCAGGGAATTCCCCTTAGCAATCGAGGATACTGCATTGGATTTATTGAAGCCTGCAGGCCGGACCGTTGTCCGGTTATGAACTGCCCGGATGAACCGGGTGAACGGGTTGGCCTTCGCAAAATCCTCAGCCAGCACTGCTGCCGTACGCGGAAGATAGATTTTTTCTGCGCCCATCATTTTGAGCAGCGCCGGCCTTACAAACAGCTCGAATCCTGTGAAGCAGGCAGAGGGATTACCCGACAGCCCGAACAGGTAAGAATCTCCGGCAACTGCAACTGTCGTCACACTCCCCGGACGCATCGCAACTTTATTGAACAGCACATCTGCCTGAAGCCGCTTATAGATTTCCGGCAAATAATCGTAGTCACCGACGGACACGCCTCCTGTTGTAATCAGGCAGTCTGTTTCAGAGAGCGCCTTCTGCACGGTCAGCAGGCTTTCCTCCAGCCGATCAGCAGCAGAGTCATATATTTTATAAGGAATGCCCATTCTTGCCAGCTGTGCAGCGATCATCGGACCGTTGCTGTTGCGGATTTTGCCGGGTTCCAGCGGAGAAGCGACGTCCAGCAGCTCGGTTCCCGTTGATAATATCCCTACAACCGGACGCTTGGCCACTTGAACTGAGCTATAGCCAAAGGTAGCCAGAAGTGCCACAGTTCCCGGATTAATATAGCTGCCGGAAGGAATAACCGTCTCCCCTGCTTTCATATCCTCCCCCTGTAAGGAGAGGTTTTCCAGAGGTTCAAAAGCTTTACGGATTGTAAAAGTCCCGTCTCCCTCCACAGCCTGCTCGAACATCACTACCGCATCCGCACCTTCCGGGAGTGCTGCGCCTGTCATCAAACGGACTGCTTGAAAAGCGCCGATTTTTACAGCGGATACTTCCCCTGCCCCTATATGATCCACTACTGTAAATGAGATGCGCTGCTGGCCGGAGGCTCCCGCTGAATCTGCCGAGCGGATGGCAAACCCGTCATATGGCGAACGCGTGAAATGCGGCACATCATGTGCTGCTGTCAGCGGCTCGGCGAGAATACGTCCATAGCTCTCGGCAAGCGTGACGCTTTCTTTGCCTGTGAAGCATGCTTTTTCAACGACCCGGAATACGGCTTCTGCTACACTAACCGGACTTCTGGCTTTATCCACCTTCATTTGCTCCTAACTTCATGCCGGACTGATCCTAAGCTGATTTTGAACATGCCATTATTTATTGGTAATATCACTGAATGTGCCGACATAGCGGACATCTTCGCCTGTTTCGTCTTTTACCGCGCTGATGTTCAGCCACTGCAGATATTCTTCACCGTTCTTGCGTTTGTTCCAGATTTCTCCCTGCCACATGCCTTTTGCCCGGATTTCGCTCCACATTTTACTGTAAAACTCCTTGGACTGGCGGCCCGACTTCAGGATGCTCGGCTGCTTGCCGGCCACTTCCTCTTCGGTGTATCCTGTCAGCTTCGTAAACGCCGGATTTACAGACTTTATAAGTCCTGTTACATCTGTGACCAGAATGCCTTGTCCTGTGGAATTGAATACCTCTGAGGTAAGCACCAGCTTATCCTGAAAATACAACCAGACCACGAGCACCAGACTGGCCAGTGCCACTTGCGACAGCAGCATAAATCCGATGGAGTATTGGCCTGTAGCCGTGTAAATAACGGACAGCATAATCGGCGGGAAAAATCCGCCCAGGCCGCCCATCATCGACACGATCCCGTTGGCAATCCCTGCCTGCTTGTTGAAGTACAGCGGTACCAATTTGAAAATAACCCCGTTACCAATCCCTGCGCTTACCGCGATGGCGAGACAGCCGACCGTATACAGTCCCATGTCCGGCATAAATGCCAATACAATGGCTGCCACAGTGTAAATGCTGAAGGTGCCGATCAGCAGGAACAACGGCTGAAATTTATCCGCTAACCAGCCGCCTACCGGGCGGAAAAAGGTTGCAACGGCGATGAAGCCCGCGGTGCGCATGCCTGCATCTACTTTTTCAAGCCCAAAGTTAGAGACCAGGAAGTTCGGCAGATAGATCGTAAAAGCCACAAAAGAACCAAAGGTAATGAAATAGAACAGCGAGAACAGCCACAGCTTCTCATTCTTGGCGACTCCCTTGATCTGTTCGATAATTGGAGCTTTCATCTTGGGCTCTTGACGGTCCCCGAAGAAGAAGTTAAGCACAATGAACACGAGCAGCAGGACCAGATACAGCTTAACGGCAACGGACCAGCCGAGCTGTGCAGCCACAATCGGTGCCGAGAAGGTAGTGACGGCCGTTCCGATATTTCCGATCCCGTAAATCCCGTTGACCAGACCATGCTTGTTCTTGGGGTAGTACTTTGGCAGCGAAGTAACGCCGACCGAGAATACGGCCCCGCCGATGCCCAGAAACAGTCCGCCGATAATCAGATGCGTTACCGTAGTAGCTTCGCTGATAAAGTAAACCGGGAACAAGAGCAGGATAAAACTGGCCATAAAAATGATCCGTGCACCCAAAATGTTCGCATAATAGCCCAGCGGAATTCTTAGAACCGAACCGAGCACCACCGGAATGGCTGTCACCATCGCCAGTTTACCCTGAGGAATGCTGATATCCTCGGATATGAATGGCATCAGGGATGAAATAATCACCCACACCATAAAACCGGTAATCAAGTTCAGTGTTTGCAGCGGCAACTGCATTTTTTTAATCATTCAACTCACCTTTTCATCATTTATTCTCCTGATTGTCTATGTGAATATTTCCTGTACCCATTGTATCCGCCGATCCCCCTGTTCAGATATAGGGGAGTCCCCTTTCCCTGACAGGGTAAACCCTGAAAATAAAGGCAGGCGGCTTCCGGATTAAAGATAGCATAGCAATGGAGAATGATTGCCGGTTTTGGGGGAGAAGCACTTCACACTTGAATCCAGTAAGGTGATTGTTTATAATTCCCAGAATGGGTCAAGGAGCGATACGGAGTATATTTTTAGACAAAAAGCTTATGGATATATAGAGGGCAGATGGAGGGTTCCCTATTGGATATTAAATGGATTAATGAGGATTACAAGGAAGCGGGGAAAATATTCGACTCCATTAGGGAAGTCAATGAATGGGCGGATTCTCTTTATCCTGACTTCGCAGGCGGACTAAGGGTTCATGTTGGTTACGCATCACCGGATGCCAATGTTCACACCTACCTGGCCGAGCATCTTCCCCAATGGGCAGACTACAACAATGTCAGGATCAATGTTAATACTTCAAAGGAGTTAATTAATGGAATCATGATCTATAAGATCTGGGTAACTCCCTTTGAGGATCAGGATAAGGAATAGCTAGCCTCGCAGTGGCACAATGTACTCGGTTTTTCGTGTACATTGGGCTCGTTTACCCTCGCAGTGGCCTAATGTACCCGGTTTTTCGAGTACATCGGGCTCGTTCGCCCTCGCAGTGGCCCAATGTACCCGGTTTTTCGAGTACATCGGGCTCGTTCGCCCTCGCAGTGGCACAATGTACTCGGTTTTTCGTGTACATCAGGCTTGCTATCCCTCGCAGTGGCACATTATACTCGGTTTTTCGTGTACATTGGGCTCGTTTACCCTCGCGAACGCTGACACTCTCCATACATCCACAAAGAAAAAAGCTGCTTCCATTGAGGCAGCCCTTTCTGTTAAGTAATCAGTGTATTCAGTTGTTGGCTAAGCCGCTCTTTGTCCTTGGCATGCAGCCGGCTTTCGGCCATCGGGAAAATAACGGCTTCTTCTTTGACAAAGTGTACCGTCAGTACTTCAAAGGCTTCCCCT
The DNA here is from genome assembly GCF_023520895.1 of Paenibacillus sp. PK3_47. NCBI lineage: Bacteria > Bacillati > Bacillota > Bacilli > Caryophanales > Paenibacillaceae > Paenibacillus > Paenibacillus sp. PK3_47. The sequence goes on along the minus strand of NZ_CP026029.1, from coordinate 5,988,480 downwards.
GCATCCTTGACGGCAGCCCGGATATCCGATAAAGATAACCCATCGAAGCCCTCTTCCGTATGATGCAGAAAATGCCCGAGATAACCTTCAATTTCGCGGTGCTCCTCCTGGATCCCGATCAGCGGCCCCTGCTCAAAACCTATGTATGACCCCAGCAGCGGGAAAAAATGGCCCTCTTCCTTCGCGGTATGCTTCCTCAGCGGTTCCATGAAATCAATGACCGCCTGCCGCAGCTCCTGTATCCGCACCCTCGCTTCATCCAGACGGATATTCTCCTGTTCAAACCAAAGCACAATAGCATGCCATTCTTCCATTAAAAAAGATAAATAGCGGTGTTCATTCTCAAGAATGCGCATGGCAGGCGTAGTAAACTGCAGCTCAGCAAAATCCGGCATGGTGCTCTCCTCCATTCGCCAGTTAGAAATCCAGCATTTTTTTGCGTAACGCATATTCCACCAGCTCCGGCCGGCTTTTCAAATTCAGCTTTTCCATAATCTTGGCCTTATGGGCTTCCACCGTTTTCACTGAAATGAACAGTTTCTCAGCGATTTCCTTGTTCCCGTACCCCTTGGCGATCAGCGGCAGAATCTCCAGCTCCCGCTTGGATAACAGCTCGAACAGGTCTTCTGTGGTAACATTCTTATCCTGCTTGATGAATTCACGGACAAGAGAGGTTGCCATCTTGGGCTGAATATAGGTGCCGCCTTCATGGATAGTCCGGATGGCCAGCAGCAGCTCTTCGTCGGGCGCACTTTTGAGCACATATCCGGATGCCCCGTTCTTCAGCACATGGAACAGATATTCCTCGTCATCGTGCATCGTCAGAATCAGGATTTTGGTGTCAGGATAATCCTCTTTAATCTTGCCTGTCGCAATCAGTCCGCTCTCGCCCGGCGGCATGCTTAAGTCCATAATCAGTATGTCCGGCCGGAACTTTGCCACCAGGGCATAAGCTTCAATACCGTCTGCCGCAGCCCCGATAACCTCAATGTCATCCTGAAAATTCAGAATCATAGAGAAGCCGCTGCGCACGATCGCATGGTCGTCTGCAATGACGATTTTCATCAGAAACTCATTCCTTTCCTTGTGCAAATCCTACCGGAACCTGCAGCATAATCCGGGTCCCCTTGCCGATCCCCGAGTCTATGGTGCAGGTTCCGCCCACCAGCTCTGCCCGTTCCTGCATGCCAAACAGGCCAAGTCCGGTTCCGCTGGGCTCGTCACCCTTGTTAAAGCCTATGCCCTGATCTTCAACAAGGAGCCGCAGCACGCCGTCCTTCTCGGTCAGCGATACGGAAACGGTATCTACCTCGGCATATTTCAGGGCGTTCAGAACAGCTTCCTGGCACACACGGTACATTACGGTTTCAATTTCACTCTCATACCGTTTCTCTGACAGCTGGGACTGATATTCTATCACAAGGCCATAGCTTTGTTCCATCCGTTTGAAATAAGACCGGAAGGCAGCCTCCAGTCCAAAATCATCCAGCGCCGCCGGCCGCAGCTCCACGGACAGACTCCGGATATCATTCAGCAGCCGTGTCATGGACACTTCGGTCTGCTTCACTTTTTTCAACAACTGTTCATCTGCTGTCATATACTTGAGCACGCGCAGGTCAATCACGGCGCTCATCAGCTCTTGAGCCACACTGTCATGCAGTTCGCGTGAAATCCGCTTGCGTTCGTTCTCCTGTGCTTCAATGACGTGCTTCATCATTTTGTTCTGATAAAATTTCTCCTGGGTCTTGAACTGCCTGGTAAGATCCCTCAGCATAAATACCCTGATGTTATTCTCATAATCTATGGTGTGAAAAGAAGCGGCATAAGGGACAATCCCTTTATCCCTTGTCTCCAGATAGACCTGGTAAGAGGTGAATTCCTCGGAATCGGGTGTGTTAAAATAACAGTTCAGGCAGGTGCGCAGCTCCGTCTCACTGGTATACCCGCGGCAGGTACCACACAGCGCCTGGGGATTTCCCTGATACAGCTGCTTCAGAATATCCTTATCCACAATGTTCTCGGCAGCGGGATTCATCGCCAGGGCTTTCCCTTCACGGTCAAAAAAGAACATCGCTTCCATGCTGTTCTCAAACAGCTTCGTCATGAGCTGGTGCGGCAGATTGTGTCCGGATGTCATCAACTGAGCAACAATTCCTTCCCGTTCAGTTCTCCAATGCCCTTGCGCGCCGTAGCTTCCAGAGCTCTCAGCATCTCGGGGGTTACCTGCCGTTCGCCCCTGAATCCGCCAAGAAGCACGCCTGCGACGCGGGCATCATTCCACATCGGGACAGCACCGATGCTGTTCAAATTCTCCATCTTCGTGATGGGATAATTAAATAATGCATCAGGCTTAACATCTTTCTGCACAGAAGGGAGTAAAAACGGTTTGCCGGTCTTGAATACGATTCCCGCAATCCCTCTTCCCGATTGAAGCACGATCCGTTTGTAACGGTCATTCGTGTTCCCTGAGACATATTTCCATCGGATTACATAGTCATATTCCGCCGGTTCGGCAAAAGCCAGTGACATGAAATCATACCCCAGCTCCCTGCGGATCTGGTCCAGCTTCATTTGGTAATCCACCTTATTTGTCATCGTTTTTCTCTCCTAAATTGAACAGGGAAAGAAGTGTACCGCTCTCTTTCCGTTAATTCGATTTATTTCTTCTGTATAGGATATAACTTCTGCCTATATAATTCAACGGAACACTCCACACATGGACCAGACGCGTAAACGGCCAGAAGGCAAAAATAGCAAAGCCGGACAGAATATGCAGCTTAAAGGAAAACGGCACATCCACCATAAGCGCCGGGTCCGGACGGAACATAAACAAGCCGCGGAACCAGACGGAAATGGTATCCCGGTAATCAAATTCAGGCTGTACGGCATTGGTTACAATCGTGGAATACATCCCCATGAACACGATGAACAGCAGCAGGGAGTTGACGATCAGATCCGATGCGCTGCTCAGCCGGCGGACATTCTTCAGGGTGAAGCGCCGTGAAGTAAGGATCAGCATCCCCAGCAGGGTAGCAGCCCCGAAAATCCCGCCAATATATACCGCGCCGATGTGGTAAAGATGATCACTGACACCAACGGCCTCAAGCCAGGATTTTGGAATAGCGAGCCCGCCAATATGGCCAAAAATAACCGGAATAATGCCCAGATGGAACAGGATGCTGCCGAATTTCAGCTGTTTCTTTTCGATAAATTCACTGGATTTGGCCGTCCAGTTGAACTGGTCCTTGCGGTAGCGGACAATATGTCCGCCGATGAAGACCACCATGCACATATAAGGGAAAATGACCCATAAAAATTGATCTAGCATATTCATTAACTTAGGGCCTCCTGTTCAGCACAAGCTTTAAATGTTTCACGCAATCCCTTCACCAGGTGGTAATAAGGACTTTCCAGCCGTTCAAGCGCCTTGACCAGGTGGTAGGTGCCATCCTCAAGAATCGCCATCAGCATCCGAAAATTTTCCGTTGCTTTCGGATCCCCGAGCCACTCGGCGGCGTACAGAAATTCACACATCAGCGGTAAAAAATCCGGCAGCTCGCCTTCCGGCATTTCCAGCCCGTACATTTCATACAGGAGCTTCAGCTTGGCAAGCATTTGCCCCCGTTCTTTGGCATCCTCGAACTTGAAGTAGGTCATATACAGGGCGCAGTCCTTCTGGAAGTCAAAAGTGGCCGCATAATTCTCCTGTATTTCATCCAGACTGAGCTTCTGCATCAATGTCCAATAGGTATGCACATGGCTGTAAGCCGGTCCATCGCTGCTGAACGTCTCTTCCAGAAAAGCCGGATGAAAATCCAGCTTTTCCGGATACATGAGCTGCAGGGCAAAATATCCGAAGGATGGTTTGTAATCGTACAGTCTGGTCAGATTAATCACGCCAAATCCCTCCGTAGAAGTTCTCTTCGTACAAATCCTTGCCGGTCTTCATGGACTCACCGATGGAGCTTGCTGCACCGCATCCGTCACAGCCGGAGCCGGAGCCCATGTCACCCATAACGTTGCCGTAGCCTGCGGAACCTTGGGCACGATATGGATTCATGTGCTGCTCCTTATGCGAGGTCGGGATCACAAACCGGTCTTCGTATTTGGCAATGGCCAGCAGGCGGTACATTTCCTCGGTCTGCTGGGCAGTCATGCCGACACGATCCAGCCGGCTGAGGTCAAATTCCTGTCCGGAAGACTTGGCACGCATGTAGGAACGCATCATCGCCATCCGCTGCAGGGCTTCTTTGACCGTTTCGGTATCGCCGGCAGTCAGCATGTTAGCCAGGTACTGGATCGGTGTCCGCATCTCCTCGATCGCCGGGAAAATCATATCCGGATTTTTCAGCGAATCCTTGCCTTCAAAGTAATTCATGATCGGGCTAAGCGGCGGTACATACCACACCATAGGCAGTGTACGGTATTCCGGGTGAAGCGGGAATGCCAGCTTGTGCTCGATCGCCAGCTTGTAGACCGGTGAATTCTGGGCAGCTTCCAGCCAATCCTCGGAGATGCCGTCTTTTCTCGCTTGGGCGATGATTTCCGGATCATGCGGATTCAAGAACAAATCACATTGCGCCTTGTAGAGGTCCTGCACATCCGGCGTTGATGCGGCATCAAGCACCTTGTCGGCGTCATACAGCAGAACACCCAGATAACGGATCCGGCCGGTACAGGTCTCCGAGCATACCGTCGGAAGGCCTGCTTCAACACGCGGGAAGCAGAAGGTGCATTTCTCCGCTTTGTTGGTCTGCCAGTTGAAGTACACTTTTTTGTATGGGCAGCCTGTCATGCAATATCTCCAGCCGCGGCAAGCTTCCTGATCGACAAGGACAATCCCGTCCTCATCCCGTTTGTACATCGCTCCTGAAGGACAGGAAGCGACGCAGCTCGGATTCAGGCAGTGCTCACAGAGACGCGGCAGATATACCATGAAGGATTTTTCAAAGTTGAATTTGATTTCTTCCTCAATTTTCTGGATATTCGGATCCAGCGGACCGGTTACATGCGCTCCAGCCAGATCATCCTCCCAGTTCGGGCCCCATTCCAGATCCATCTTCTCACCGGTTACGGCGGAATGGGCGCGGGCTACCGGTGAATGCTCCTGCTCGCCGGCATTGGTCAGCTGTTCATAGTTGTAAGTCCACGGCTCATAGTAATCCTTCATTTCCGGCATATCAGGGTTATAGAAGATTTTGCCGAGTGCGATCTTGGACAGCTTGTTGCCCGATTTCAGCTCAAGCTTCCCTTTGCGCAGCTGCCAGCCGCCTTTGTAGAGCTCCTGGTCTTCCCAGCGTTTCGGATAGCCGATTCCCGGCTTGGTCTCCACGTTGTTGAACCACATATATTCTGCACCTTTACGGTTGGTCCAGGTTGTTTTACAGGTCACACTGCAGGTGTGGCAGCCGATACACTTATCCAGATTCATTACCATTGCAACTTGCGCTTTAATTTTCAAGCCAGTTAACCTCCTTCATTTTGCGTACGGCTACATAGACATCCCGCTGGTTGCCGATTGGACCATAGTAGTTAAAACCGTAGCTGAGCTGTGCGTATCCGCCGACCATCTGGGTAGGCTTCAGATGAATTCGGGTAGGCGCATTATGGCTTCCGCCGCGGGTATCCGTAATTTCAGAACCCGGTACTTGAATGTGCTTGTCCTGGGCGTGGTACATGAACATGGTGCCTCTCGGCATCCGGTGGCTGACTACCGCACGTGCAGTGACGACACCGTTGCGGTTGTACACTTCCAGCCAGTCATTATCGGCAATGCCGTGTGCCTCTGCATCTTCATTGTTAATCCATACGGTCGGACCGCCGCGGAACAGGGTCAGCATATGCTGGTTATCCTGGTAGGTCGAGTGGATATTCCACTTGCCGTGCGGCGTCAAATATCTCAGGACCAGTGAATCCTGGCCGCCCTTCACTTCCTTGTCGCGCGGCCCGAAGACCATCGGCGGCAGCGTCGGTTTGTACACCGGCAGTGCTTCACCGAACTGCTGAAAGATTTCATGATCAATATAGAAATGCTGTCTTCCCGTCAGTGTACGGAAGGGCACCAGACGTTCGATGTTCGTAGTGAACGGTGAATAACGCCGGCCCTGCTTGTTCGAACCGCTGAACACCGGTGTCGGAATCACTTCACGCGGCTGGGCGGTGATGCTCTGGAACGTAATTTTCTCCGCCGCACGGTCTGCCGAGATATCACGCAGCTCTACGCCTGAATCCTTTTCTGCAGAAGCGTAGGCCTTCTGGGATACGCAGCCGTTGGTGGCCGAAGACAAATGAAGAATCGTGTCGGCCGCCTGGCGTGCCGTCTGCAGCTTCGGCAGTCCGTTTTTGATCGATTCGTCGAAATACACTCCGCTAAGCTTCTTGAGCTCTTCGTATTCTTCAGCGACTGAGAAGCTGATACCGTGTGCGCCTGCTTTTCCGACCATAAGGTTTGGTCCGAGTGAAATATATTTATCATGAATTTTGGTATAATCCCGCTCGACAATCGTCAGGTTCGGCATGGTTTTGCCCGGAACAGCTTCCACTTCGCCTTTGGCCCAGTCTTTGACAAGTCCCATCGGCTGTGAAATCTCATTGATGGAGTCATGGTTAAGCGGCGTAGCCACAAGGTCTTTATAGACGCCGGGCAGATGACTTTTCGCCATATCGGAGAATACCTCTGCCAGCTGGCGGTAAATATCCCAGTCGGACCGGGATTCCCAGAGCGGATTCACCGCCGGATTGAACGGATGCACGAACGGATGCATGTCTGTCGACGACAGATCGGTTTTCTCATACCATGTGGCCGCCGGCAGTACGACATCTGCATACAGCGGTGTGGTTGTCATCCGGAAATCCATGGCGACCATCAGATCCAGCTTGCCTTCCACATCTTCGCGCCAGATAATCTCTTCCGGCTTCTGTTCCTCATTCGGCTCAGCCAGCAGGCCGTCGGAAGCTCCGAGCAAATGCTTCATGAAATATTCCTGGCCCTTGGCGGAGCTGGAAATCAGGTTCGAGCGCCAAATGAACAGGGAACGCGGGAAATTCTCCGGAGCGCCGGGATCTTCCACAGCAAAGCGGGTATTCCGTGATTTAATCTCTTCCAGCGTATGGCTGATGATTTCGGCATTTGATTTCTTGCCCTGCTGCGCGGCTTCCTCTGCAAACAATAGACTGTTCTTGTTAAATTGCGGGAAGGACGGCAGCCAGCCAAGTCGTGCAGCCAGCACATTATAATCAGCAGGATGCTGGTACGCCACATCTCCGCCGGTCGGCGATTTCAGTGAATCTGTACCGCTCTCCTCATAACGCCACTGCTCTGTTGCAAAATAGAAGAATGAAGTTGCATTCTGCTGCCGGGCCGGGCCCTGCCAGTCTTTGGCGAAAGCAACGGTTGACCACCCTTCAATCGGACGGCATTTCTCCTGGCCGACATAATGCGCCCAGCCGCCCCCGTTCACACCTTGGGATGCTGTAAGAACGACCAGATTCAGAATTGAACGGTAAATCGTATCACTGTTGAACCAGTGGTTGATCCCTGCCCCCATGATGATCATCGAGCGTCCGCCCGTATCAATCGCGTTCTGGGCAAATTCGCGGGCAATCTGCACCACGACACTTGCCTTCACACTTGTAATCTTCTCCTGCCATGCCGGCGTGTAATGGGAGGATGCATCCTCATAACTTTTGGCATTCAGCGGGCTTTCTGTACGGGCAACACCGTACTGGCTCATCATCAGATCATATACCGTGGCAACATAACGTTCTGTACCGTCAGCCAGCTGCACTGTGCGGACCGGAATCATCCGCCGGAACGTTCCGTTGCCGGCATTATCAAAGTAAGGGAAAACAATTTCCGTCCACTGTTCTCCATGGCCCTCAATACTAAGCGCCGGTTCCACTTTGCTGCCGTCTTCATTCTCCAGAATCAGGTTCCACTTCTTGCCCTCTTCCCAGCGCTGCCCCATCGTGCCGTTAGGTACGATCATTTTACCGGCTGCTTCGTCGAAGATGACCGGCTTCCAGTCAGAGTGCTGGGAATCATCACCGAGATCGCTTGCCCGGAGGAAACGTCCGCCTTTAAGCGCATCTTCATGTGGGTCAAGCAGGATCAGGAACGGCATATCTGTATACTGCTTGGCGTAATTCAGGAACATCGGCTCCTGCCGTTCCTGATAAAATTCGTTCAGAATAACATGGGTCATGGCCTGGGCCAGTGCCGCATCCGTGCCCGGATTCGGTGCCAGCCAGTTGTCGGCGAATTTGACGTTCTCCGCCAGATCCGGTGCTACGGATACGACTTTGGTTCCTTTATAGCGGACTTCTGTCATAAAGTGGGCATCCGGCGTCCGGGTCAGCGGCACATTGGAGCCCCACATCATCAGGTAACCAGCGTTGTACCAGTCCGAGGATTCCGGAACATCCGTCTGCTCGCCCCAGATTTGCGGGGAGGCCGGCGGAAGATCCGCATACCAGTCATAGAAGCTCAGCATTTGACCGCCGAGGAGTGAAATAAACCGTGCTCCGGAAGCGTAGCTGACCATCGACATGGCCGGAATGGGCGTAAAGCCAGCGATCCGGTCCGGGCCGTATTTACGGATGGTATAGATCAGCTGTGCCGAGATCAGACGCAGCACGTCGTCCCAGGCTGCGCGGACATGGCCGCCCTTACCGCGCGCCTTCTTATACTCGCTTGCCTTCTCGGGGTTCTCCACAATACTGGCCCAGGCATCGACATAATTGTCATGCTCTTTAAGCGCCGTTTGCCACAGCCGCCACAGCTTACCTCTTACATAAGGGTATTTGACGCGCAGCGGGCTGTATTCATACCACGAAAATGTCGCCCCGCGCGGACAGCCCCGCGGTTCAAATTCCGGCATATCCGGTCCGCAGGAAGGATAGTCAATCTGCTGGTTCTCCCAGGTGATGATTCCGTTCTTCACGAATACCTTCCAGCTGCAGGAGCCTGTACAGTTGACACCATGGGTAGTGCGTACTACTTTATCGTGTGACCAGCGCTGGCGGTACATATTTTCCCAATCTCTATTTTTCTCTTCAAGAATGGACCAGTTTTTCGAATAACTCTCTACCGGTTTAAAAAAGTTAAGGCCGAATTTCTTCTTCATCGGTTACGTACACTCCTTTACAGCAATCATTCAATTAATATCATTATGGATCTCCCGGCCCTGACTTCCCATTAGGGAAACGCCTATTGCGCCTCGGGAATTCCCTTGATCTGGCCAAAATGCAAAAAAGCCTTTCTCATCACAGAGAAAAGCTTGGGTAAAGCCGTGTATATTTGAAAAGCAGGGGCGCCCATTAGGGAGTTCCCTCTTTCTTGTCCGGGGATCTCCTTACCGGGAAATTCACTACTGGGTTATATGCTATACTGGTCAAAAAATGAGAGGATGAACCATCATGCCAGGACCTTCATTACGCCAGCTGCACGCCCATCATGCTATTCATCAGGGCGGACTGTCCGGAGCTGTCAGTAAAACCGAGGAAGTAGAAGAGCTGCTCGAAGCCCGGGAATTTGAAGTCGCACGCCAGGCCGCCGAGCATTTAATTGAATATTGGGAGACACGGATTCTAAGCCACGCCGATGCGGAGGAAGACGGATTCTACCATGAAATGGCAGAAAAGAACCCCGGACTGCTGGACGCTATTGCTAAGCTTACCCGGGACCATGACCTGCTGCGGATCATCGTTGAGGATGTAAAAGTTCTGCTTGCCGAAGAAGGCCTTACTCCTGAAGTACTTCACCAGTTCCACGCCCTGCTGGTGGTAAATGCGATTCACAGCCGGGATGAGGAACGTCTTCTGTTTGCGGAGTCCTGAATCCGTTCTGCTGCTGCAGAATGGCACGCAAGTCATCTTTGTTAATCAATAGATCCTGCAGAGTATATTCATGCAGCACCTGCAGATACGCCTGGAGCGCTCTGCCCAGCACGCCTTTAAGTCCGCACACCGGGGAGATCGGACAGCTGCCGCCCGCAGGATTGAAGCATTCGACCAGATAAAAGTCATCTTCCATCCGCCGGACGACCTCCCCGATGTTAATCTTCTCAGGCGGAAGAGCCAGGCGTATCCCCCCTCCCCTTCCTCTTACGGTTTCAATGTAACCTGCCTTGCCTAATTCATGCGATACCTTCATCAGGTGATTTTTGGAGATTCCATAAGCGTTCGAAATATCCTGTATCGTTGACAGCTCATCATGCTTTTTCGCTCCAAGGTAGATGAGTATACGCAATGAAAAATCGGTATATAACGTCAGTCTCATACTTATCTCCAATCAGGTGTATAGTAAGTGATATTTATTACAAATGATATCATAAATAATGTCCATTTTGTTAAAGTGGTATTTTAAATATATCTTTTAGATTAAAAACAGTATATATTAAATTCGTAATAATTGAGAGGGGATGAACGTTATTTTATCACAACACACTCGTGACATTGTAAAGTCCACAGCGCCTGTATTGGCAGAACATGGAACAACCATTACAACAGTCTTTTACCGGAATTTGTTCGAAGCCCACCCGGAATTACTCAATGTATTTAATCATGCCAATCAGGCTCAGGGCCGCCAGCAGGCAGCACTTGCCAATGCCGTGTACGCCGCCGCAGTCCATATCGATAATTTGGAGAACATTCTGCCAGCGGTTGTCCAGATTGCCCACAAGCATGTCAGTCTCGGCATTAAGCCGGAGCACTACCCGATCGTCGGCGAGTTTCTGCTGAAAGCCATCAAAGAAGTGCTCGGCGATGCCGCCACAGATGAAATCCTGACAGCCTGGGAAGAAGCGTACGGTGTTATTGCAGACGCATTTATTGGTGTCGAAGACAACATGTATAAAGAAGCCCGTGAACAGGACAACGGCTGGAACTTCTTCAAACCTTTCACCGTGGCACGCAAAGTTCAGGAAAGCGGCAATATTACCTCATTCTATCTGAAACCTGCAGACGGCTCCAATGTACCGGACTACAAGCCAGGCCAGTATATTTCAGTCCGTGTTTTAATTCCAGGCGAAAAATATACCATGATCCGCCAATACAGCCTGTCCCAGGCGCCAAAACGTGATGAATTCCGTATCTCCGTAAAACGTGAAGAAACCAATGACCCGAATGGTGTCGTGTCTGTCTATCTTCACAACCAGGTTAATGAAGGAGACACTGTCGAGGTAAGTGCGCCTGCCGGCGAATTTATGCTCGATGCCACAAAAAGTACACCTGTTGCTTTTATCTCCGGAGGTGTAGGAATTACGCCGATGATGAGTATGTTAGAGACCGTAGCGAATGTAACGCCGGACCGGCCTACTGTCTTCCTGCACTCTGCACGGAATGAAGCGCTTGCCGCATTCCGCAAGGATGTCGAGAAGCATGCAGCCAGTCTGAGCAACGTCAAATTCAAGACCTTCTTCTCCGGAGGTCCGGACGGCATTATTACAGGAGAAATCCTTAAGTCTTATGTAGATGTAACCGGGGATGCTTATGTATGCGGTCCTGTGCCGTTCATGGAAGCGATGATCCGCGAGCTGCGGGGTCTTGGTGTGAAAGAAGAGCAAATCCATTATGAGTTCTTTGGTCCGGCTCTGCAGCTGGAGAGCAACTAATTCATTGCAAGTCCCATCGGGAGTTGCGTTAGAAATCAGTGGGTTCTGTTATAAAAAATAAACGGGCCGCTTCCAGGATTATTTGAGATCCGGAAGCGGCCCGTGTTCTTTTACCGGGTGAGCAGCCATTTATATAAAACATTAGCGTGGTTGTGTACGGGATCTTTCGCGGCATAGACTAACGTCACTTGTTGCTGCAGCGCCAGTTCAGTGATCTTTGCAGCAAGCTCTCCGCGTGACGGGTCTTCCTCCAGTTCCCGGGTATAGCTGTCACTGAAAGCGGGAAACCGCTCCGGTATGTGACTGAACCATTTGCGCAGCTCAGGGCTTGGAGCAATTTCCTTCATCCACTCGTCAATTGCAGCCTCCTGTTTAGAAACTCCCCGCGGCCACAGTCTGTCTACTAGTATCCGGTACCCGTCCTTCGGCACAGCAGGCTCATAGATCCTTTTCACTGTTAATGGAGTCTGAGCATCTCCTGACGGCCTAATCAATGTACTTCTCCAGTGAAGGGCGGTTCTTGACAATCAGCTGTTTATTGCCTACCAGCTCAATGATGCCCAAATCCTCAAAGATGGCGAATTTACGGCTGATCGTCTCCCGGGTGACACCGACATAACTCGCCAGCTCCTCGCGCGAAAGCGGAAGTTTGACATGAATCCCACCACTACGCGGTTTTCCATACTTGTCACTCAGCTCCAGAATCATATAGGCAATGCGGATTTCCGGGTCCTTGGTCGCCAGGCTCTGCGCAAGATTTTCAGTGTGGGCCAGTCTTTTGGAGACGGTCTTCAGCAGCTTGATCGTAATATCCGGATTCTCCCGGATCAGCTGCTCCATATCATTTTTGGTCAGCATACAAATGCTTGTATCTGTCAGTGCATACGCACTGAAATTGCTCAGCTCTTCGCTGTTAAAAATATTCAACTCGCCAAAAAACTCTCCGTTGCTCAGCACATGCAGAATCTGCTCCTTGCCCTGAGGCGTCATCTTCGACAATTTGACCTGCCCCTGCTGGATGATATACAGGGTATCTGTCGGCTGTTCTTCTATCATTAACGCCTGGCCTTTGGCAAATTTCCGGTGTCTGATCATGGCGCTGATCCGCGACAGCTCCCCGTCACTTAACGAGGCAAAGATCGGTACTTTGCGGGTACAGGGCTCCGCGGCATTCTGGCAGGAATGTTCAGGCATTATGATCCCTCCTTTGTTGATTCGTCAGTGCTGTGGAAGGCAGGCTTCCTAAGAAGCGGCCCCTTTTTCTGCTACCGGTGCAAAATGGGTTGTATCCTCACCGCAAACCGGACACACCCAATCCTCCGGCAAATCTTCAAACGCCGTACCTGGAGCAACATCCTCATCCGGATCACCGATGGCCGGATCGTATATATAACCGCAAGGCAGACAAATGTGTTTTTTCATTATATTTTTCCTCCTATTATATATAATTTTGTATTACAATCTCGCCTCAACCAGTGTCATGATCTCTTCAAGGCTGCTGTTAAGCAAATCCATACCCTCAAGGCTTATCCCCTGCTCGATTGCGGATTTATAGATTAATGAAGCTGCTGCACCTTCCCAGGAGATTGCACCGGCCAGCTTGCTGTCCCGAATAAAAATACGGGTATACACGCCGTTAACATTGGACGAAACGGACTGGTCACATTGGCTTTCATCCGTATTTCCGATCGAGAACAGCGAGACGCCAAAGACGTTGAACAAAGTAACCGGTGTTGCTCTGCGGTAAGCAGCAGGCTGTTCGGCAGCCATATTGCCGCCGGCAATCTTTCCCTGTTCCATCGCTCCGCCCCATAATCCTTCCACAAGACCATCCAGTTCGGCAAGATCGCCAGCAGCATATATATTTGGTGCACTTGTCTCCAGATGACTGTTCACAATGACGCCGGCGCGAGTCTGGATTCCGGTTTCTTTGACAAGCGCTGTATTTGGAACGATCCCAATCGAATACACCACATGCTCACAGGGGATTGAGGTCTGGTCATCCAGGATTACGCCGGAGACGGCTTCCGTTCCCGTAATAGAATCTACTCCAGCATGTGTTCTGACCTGCACACCAGACTGTTCCAGAACGACCCGCAGCTGCTGTGATGAAGCTTCGTCCAGCTGTCTTGCCATGAGGCGCGGGGCAGCTTCCACAACCGACACCTGATAACCGCCCTCATGTAATGCCCAGGCTGTCTCGAGGCCTTGAACGCCGCCGCCGATGACAACGACACGCTGTCCTGCAGCCAGGTTCGCTTTCAGCAGGTCGGCATCGCCCAGATCCCGGATCGTATGGACATTTTTAAGGCCTGCCCCTTCTACAGCCAGCGCCCGGTTCCGCGCCCCCATGCAGAGCAGCAGCTTATGGTAGGTTGTCAGCCTGCCGTCCGCTGTCTCCACCTGCTGGCGTTCCGGATGAATAGATATAACGCGGCTTGCGGTTTGGAGTGCGATCCGGTTATCCCGGTACCATTTCTCTTTCTTGATGAGCACTTTTTCGCTGTGCAGATCACTGAACAAGCCTTTGGTCAGCTTGATCCGGTTGTACGGCAGGTGCTTTTCCTCGCCAAAAATAGTGATTTCCGATTCCGCATCCTGATCGCGGATTGCCTTGGCCGCATGAACTGCAGCAACTCCGCTGCCGACAATTACATAATGTCTGTGCATTTCTCGGCTCCCCCTTAGAACGAGCTCAGCAGCAAATCGGAGACAAAATCAGCGGCATTCTTAATCTTCTGCGTCTTCTCTGCTTCTTTGGGAGAAAAACGGACCCGGATCGGAAATTCGACATGCGTCATGCCGGTGGATTTGATCACATCAGAAGTGCTCTGCACGGTCATATTCGTACCGTTCAGGTAGTCTTGAATGACTTCGATGGCTTCACCGCTCCAGCCGTAAGAGCCGAACGCTGCCGCGAGCTTGCCTTCCAGATTCATATTTTGCAGCTCCTTCAGCAGGGGCTCCAGGTTGCCGATCATATCTGCGTAGCGGGTCGAGCTTCCAATGAAAACGGCATCCGCCGCGCTGACGCTGTCGAGAATGGCTGCCATATCACTTTTATCTGCATCCCATACTTCGGTATCGATTCCGTTCGCCTGCAGCGTATTCTGAAGAATACCGGCCATTTTTTTGGTGTTGTTTTTGAGTGTCGTGTACACGACGGCTGCCTTTTTGCCCTGCGTCGTTTCACGGCTCAATTCAGCGTACAAATCAATATACTTGCGGACATCTTTCCGGATCAGGAACCCGTGCGAAGGGGCAATCATCTGAATGTCCAGATCTTTTACAGCTTCAATCAGTGTTCTGACATATCTTCTGTGCGGATGGATAATGGCGTTATAGTAGCCTTTGAAGTCGTCAGTAATATCGAATCCGGCCTCATCGCTGAACAGCTTCTCCACCGCCACATGAGTGCTGAATATATCGCAAGGGAACAGTATTTTGTCCTCCACACAATAGGTAATCATCGTTTCTGCGGTATGAAGGTACGGCGTTTCTTTGAACAGCAGCGTTTTTCCGCCGATATCCAGCGTATCCCCATCCTTCACCACCAGAAAATTACGGGCATGCAGCTTGTACATTTCCTGCAGCTCGGGTACGGCAATCTCTGTGCAGACAATCGTCGCATTCGCCGCCCGTGATGCAAGAGCCGCAAGACCCCCGGAGTGGTCAGGTTCAGTATGGTTAATGACAATGTAGGCAATATCCAGCGGATCCATCAGCTGCTCCATCCGTTCCGCAAATTCCCGGCCAAATTCCATATCTACGGTATCGATCACAGTCGGCTTGCCTGTTTTGAGTAAATAAGAGTTATATGTCGTTCCTTTTGCAAGGATAAGGCGGTGGAACGGCACCTCACGGTTGTCAATTTTGCCTACCCAGTACGTATCCCTGGCGATCCTGATTTCTGTATTGTTCATCTCTCATGTCCTCCTAATTGATAATGTTTATCAGCAACCTCATTCTATAATGGGCACCAATTCAAAAGGAGGATTTGAATCAAATTCTGAAAGTTATAGCGGCAGATTCTTATAATTTGAATATACAGCTTTTCTGGAAAGGGGTTATGCGTGTGGTCACTTTGGGGAGAGCGTAGCAGGGGAATTTTATAATGCTTACACTCTCTATCGGCTGGAGCGGCAAATGTACTCGAAAAACCGAGTATAATACAACACTATGGAGGTAAACGAACCCATTGTACTCGAAAAATCGAGTATATTGCTTCACTTCAGAGGTAAACGAACCCATTGTACTCGAAAAACCGAGTATATTGCGTCACTTCAGAGGTAAACGAACCCATTGTACTCGAAAAACCGAGTATATAGCGTCACTTCAGAGGTAAACGGGCCAATTGTACTCGAAAAACCGAGTATAATGCATTACTTCAGAGGTAAACGGGCCAAACAGATCCAAAAATGATACGATAGACGGGTCTGCATCACACGTATCTCTATTTAAGGAGCGTTCTGCAATGAACAAACTTATCTTTTTCCTCGGACCTGCCGGAGCAGGCAAAACTACCCTGGCCAAAGCCGTCGCCTCCAGGCGCACCGCAGCTGTGCTCGACATGGACATTCTTTTGCGCCCTGCAGCCGATGCTATAATGACGATGCATGGACTGGACCCGTCCGACAGGGACTCAGACCAATACAAAAAGCTCTGCCGGGACCTCGGCTACCGGATTACGATGGACGCTGCGCTGGATAATCTCGGTCTTTGCAGTGATATATTTGTGGTCGGTCCGTTCACCAAGGAAGCCGCAGACCCGCATTGGATAGACAATGAACTGGCACGGATCGGGCTTACGCTCCAGGATGTAGAGGTCAAAGTTGTCCTTGTCACTCTGGCTAATGAAGGATTATTCAGGGAACGCATAGAGGGCAGACACTCCCCGCTCGATGATTGGAAATTTCAGAACTGGGACATCTTCCGCTCTGCTTTTAAAAGCCGCACTGTAGCTTGGCCCCTGCCATCTTCCCATGTGGTAACAATCGACAATTCCAATCCGGATAGGGCAGTGACTGCGGCGGAAGTGGAAATGTTTATTTATTCATCAATGTGAAAATAAGAAGTCATCTGCTTCAGCAAACCCTGACAAAAAGCAAAACAGCGAATCCAATGAAGCTGAGGAGACGCTGTTTTGCTTTTATTTTTTATACAGGTTGCCGTACACTTTGTAAAAATCATCCTTTTGCTTTCCAAGCCTCTGCAAGCAGCTCGCTGTTCATCCCTATTGCGGCTAACGCACCGGACGAGGCAGCAGCAATCGCCTGATACTTTTCACTTGCCGCATCACCGGCACTGTAGACACCGGGAACGCTGGTTTTGCCATATTCATCTACAAACACCGATCCCGTATCAGTCATCCTGCAGCCCAAAGCGGCCGGCAGCTCCGATCCCGCAACAAGCTGAGGCGCAAAAAATATCCCCCTGCACGAAATCTCCGTACCATCCTCCAGAACAATTTGCCGCACAATACCGTCATCGGATTCGATCTGTACAATCGGGGAGTCATACACAGGGATATTATGTCTCTTCAGCTCGCTGCGTTCCTCTTCCGTCATTTCGTCAGGACCATTGGTAACGATAGTATAGTTGCTGCTCCATCCCGGGATCACAGAAGCCAAATGCACAGCATTAGCCCCTTTAACAATTAACGCCAGCGGTTGATCCCGCAGCTCCCAGCCGTCACAATAAGGGCACACAAAGGCGCTTTTACCATACACGGCGTCCAACCCGTTAATAGTTAACGGGGCATCTTTTTTCCCCACTGCAAAAAGCAGCTTTTTACTCTGAAAGAGTTGTCCCTGTGCTGTTGTTATTTGAAAATCTCCGTCTGCCCCCGACACCGACACCGCCGAATCTGTCACAAAATGTACTGAAGGATACGCTCCAATCTCCTCCTGGGCTGCGCGGCGAAACTCTGCCGGACTAACACCATCCCGTGTCAAAAAGCCATGAGTCTCCCGGGTTACCCAGTTGCGCGGCTGGATATCATCGATTACAATTACATTTTTTCTGGCCCGCCCCAGCACCAGTGCAGCATTTAACCCTGCGGGTCCGCCTCCGATAATTACTGCGTCCAGCTTGCGCTCCATGGTATGTCCTTTCATGTGAACCGCCTTTCCCGGATACATAATATCCATAATAATATTAAAAAAAACATCTTTACTGCTGTGACGCTCAATAAGATCAATTAAGGATCTCTAATGTCTACAATAAAACATTCTTTTATACAAATCAAGTAATCATGAAAAATTTCTAGGAAGAACAGCGGACTGCCCAAGCGCTAATTTATGTATTTTGCTGCAAAAAATCAAGAAACTCCCTTTGCATAGAGCCGAGCGTAAGGATTTTTTTGATGATTCTGAATTTCCATTTCTCTCCTTTTATTTTAAACGACCATATGGCGGAAGATGCATAGCCCGGATTATAATTCTGTTCTTCTAATTCAGCGGCTTCAAATTCAACCTTTTGGATGACTTTAGTAGAAAAAAGATTGAGAAAAAGGATAATTACCTTCCTATTATTGATTAATAATATCGCCCGGCTGCTGTAGGCCGAGAAGCTTTGTGGAGTGGAATAGCAGACAAGCATGTCAGATTCTCTATAAGGTTCAATCAGTTTATGTATGTTTTTCTTGGTAATAAATATCATCGTCTAATCCCTTTCCCAGTTGGATATTCATGCAATTTAATTATAATCACCGGCTAGTAATTCTCAATAATCTTCTTCATAAGGCACCTCCGGGTTATAGATGGACACATAATGATTGCGACGCTCAAGGCGCCCATTTCCCATTCCTGAAAATAAACTCCCGGGTATTCCCATTCCGGTCCCGAGCCATAATTATTCCGGCAGAATCCACTTTCGACTCCTCTGTTACTTCCAGTGAGGTTTCACGATTAGAAGCTGGCACACGATACACCTCTTCGATCCCATCCTTACCAGTGTTACTTACGACAATGTCACCCTCCATCAAATAAAAGACATTCACATGCAGGTGCGGATCTCCGCCCAGGAGCGGCACGATACCTCTAACAGAACGTTGCTTATCAATGACATCAAACCCCATTTTCCAAAAATCCGTCATGCTGGTTACCTGATATTCGCTTAAAGGATAGACCTTTACACCCGCCTCTTCCGTTAGTGTGAGCTTCTGAGAGATACTTTGCTCAATCTGTGCAACTGTTGCAAGCTTTAGACCAAGGTAGATGACAATGAACACAGCAAATAGTGTATTCATTATTAGTTTTCTTTTGAACACTACAGGCAGGATGAAAATAACAACACCAAGCAGCATAGGCACCCATACCGTAGGGTCTCCGAGATAAATCAGCGGCAAAGTATAGGCTTGCCTGGAAAACGGATAAATTAAATGCACCCCATGTCCCAGATAATCAACGAAAATGTGCGCCATTACGCTCCCCGCGAAGCATACATACAGCATTGGATAAGAATATTTCTGCAGAAAAAATCTTAACAGGTACACTACTGGAACCATGACTATTCCCATTACGATTAATGAATGAGACCATGGCGAAGTATCGCGTGTTCCCAACAGATCGGGAAAGATGCCGAAAAAGGCTGAAAGTCCCAGAATCATCAGCTTATCTTTAAAAGAAATATCTTGACGCATAAATACAAAGGAAGCTATAAAACATCCTGCAAGCAAATGTGTACCGACGTGCATAGCCAGCATAACAGACACAGTGAATCCCCCGCTTTTATTTTTTATCACAATCAGATGGACCTGTCGGGTGCCAACAAGACTTTAGACAAATCCGGCGGGAAAAAGGTTCATTTCTGTATTCGCTTAATCCAATCCATGCAATCTTTTAAACTCCTCCGGCTTCATGCCGGTAACCTTTTTAAACACCGCACAAAAATAACTCACATTCTCAAAGCCCGCCTCCTGGGCGATTTCATATATTTTTTTGCCGCGGATGCTGAACATCAGCTGCTTGCTGCGGTTGATCCGCTGCTTGTTGATATACGTTACCGGACGTTCGCGTACGGTTCGCTGAAACAGCCTGCATAAATACTGCGGTGACACCTTAATAACCTCCGCCATGTCCTTCAGCACAAGCGGCTGGTGCAGATGAAGCTCAATATAGCGCAGCACAGGCCGGATCCGTTCCATTTCATCCTCATGATTCGTGGCAGGCAGCAGCCTTTGCTTCAAATCCAGCAGCAGCGCAAATAACAGCTTGCTCCGCTCCAGATTAACTCCCAGCTCATTGTCATCCGGCAGCAGCAGCATCTCCCGCAGAGGTTCTAGGAAAGCCTCCGAGCGCAATTTCCCGGGGCCGGACTCACGAATGCCTGCATACAGCAGCATCTGGGCGGCTTCCCTCCCGTTAAAAGAAATCCAGGCCAGCTTCCATTCCCGGCTGATCGGAGTATACTCGTGCGGAATATCCGGGTACAGAAAAAAAACCTCTCCCGGCCCGACAATATAGCGTTTGTCCCCGACAATCAGCTCGCCTTTGCCTTCCAGAATCTGATGCATCTGATAATCCGGAAAACCCGCCTCCCGTGCAGTCTGTACCTGATGTTCCCAGAAGCCAATCGTTGTGGCATACAGCGGCAGCAGCATCATTTCATCATTTTCACAAAAAACCAGCTTGCTCTCCATCACGCTTCACCTGTTTCATATTTTGATATATTTTAATAATATCCTTTTATATATTCCCGACATTCTTCAATCTATAATATGAATATAACAATACAAGGAGATGTTAAAGTGCGCAAGAAGCTAGATTACCAGCCCCCTGCCAACGGTTACCCCGAGTGGAATAACAACCCGGAGATTTTTGAACTCAACCGGATGAAGGCACATGCCTCGAAGATGTCCTATCCCTCTGTGGAACAGGCACTTGAAGGCAGCAAAGAATCTTCTCCCTATTATCAGTCACTCAACGGCACTTGGAAATTTTCGTTCTCCGAAACACCTGAACAGCGCATTAAGGAGTTCTATACTGCAGAATATGACAGCAGCGGCTGGGCAGACATGCCTGTCCCTTCTCACTGGCAGTTCCAGGGTTATGATTACCCTCAATATACCAATGTGCGTTATCCGTGGGCTGTGTCTGAGCCTGATCTGAAGCCGCCTTTTGCTCCGACCAAATATAATCCGGTAGGTTCGTATGTCCGCACCTTTACTGTACCCGAGTCCTGGGACGGACAGCCGGTATACCTCAGCTTCCAGGGCGTTGAATCCGCATTTTACGTATGGGTCAACGGTGAGCTGGCAGGCTACGGTGAAGATACGTTTACGCCATCCGAATATGACATTACCGCTTATCTGCGTGAAGGCGAGAACAAGCTGGCAGTTGAAGTCTACCGCTGGTGTGATGCCAGCTGGCTGGAAGATCAGGATTTCTGGCGGCTGAGCGGGATCTTCCGTGATGTCTATCTGTATACTACGCCGTCTGTGCATATTGCCGACTTCTTCGTCCGTACCGATCTGGATTCCGATTTTGTCAATGCGGATCTGAATGTCGATGTTACGCTGGAAGATTATTATGGACAAAAGCCGGGGTCATTAAGTCTGCAGATGCAGCTCTACGATGACAAACTCAATAAAATTTCGTCTACAACAGTTAGCGCACCCGTCTACTTCGATGGTGGCGAAATTCAGCAGCTCAAGCTATCTGCACCCGTGGAGAAACCTAAGCTGTGGAGCGCGGAGAAGCCGCATCTGTATACGTTTGTTCTGACAATCGTGGATGAGCAGGGACAGGTACAGGATGCAGTGAGCTGCAAGGTAGGCTTCCGTTCCTTCGAGATCAAGGATGGCCTCATGAAAATCAACGGCAAACGTGTCGTCTTTAAAGGTACGAACCGCCATGAATTCTCCTGCGACACCGGCCGCGCCCTCTCCAAAGAGGATATGATCACAGATATTCTGCTCATGAAGTCCCATAACATTAACGCTGTGCGGACCTCCCATTACCCGAATCAATCTGTATGGTATGAGCTGTGTGATGAGTACGGCCTATATGTAATTGACGAGACCAACCTGGAAACCCACGGTTCCTGGCAGTACGGGCAGCAAGAGCTCAATGACTTCAATGTTCCCGCGAGCAGACCGGAATGGCTGGCCAATGTTATAGACCGCTGCAACTCCATGATGCAAAGAGACAAAAACCATCCGTCAGTCGTCATCTGGTCGCTGGGGAATGAATCCTTTGGCGGTGACAACTTCATTGCCATGCATGATTATCTGCGGGAAGCGGACCCGACCCGTCCTGTTCATTATGAAGGTACTTTCCACTACAGAGCTTCTGACATGGCCAGCGATATCGAGTCTACGATGTACCACAAACCGCATGAGGTTGAGTTTTATGCCAAAAACAATCCGCAAAAGCCTTATATTCTCTGTGAATACAGCCATGCGATGGGCAATTCCTGCGGCGGCCTGCACTTGTACACCGAACTGTTCGATAAATATGATGTTATACAGGGTGCCTTCATTTGGGATTGGGTCGATCAGGCGATCCGCACGAAAACTCCGGAGGGTGTGGAATATCTGGCTTACGGGGGCGATTTCGGCGAAAACCCGCATGACGGCAACTTCAGCGGCAACGGCCTGCTGTTCGCAGACCGTACAGTCACTCCGAAATTGTTAGAGGTTAAGAAATGCTACCAGAGCATCATTATTTCGGCTGTTGACCTGAGCAAAGGTGTGTTTAGCCTGCGCAATACGTACCTGTTCACCGACATCGAAGAATATGAGCTGCAGTGGAGAATCAGTCTGGAAGGTGACACTGTGCAATCCGGGTCTCTGCGTATCGGAGGGGCACCTGGAGAAACAGTTGAATGTATCCTTCCATATGACCTTGATGCCTTGGGTAAAGAAAAGGAAGCCGTGCTGACTGTCAGCTTTGTGCAGACCGCTGCTGCTGCCTGGGCAGAGGCTAACCATGAAATGGCCTGGGAACAATTCGTTCTGGTTCCGCGCACCGCTGTCCTCCTCCCTGCTCCTGCAGGAGAAGCACCGCAGGTAACCGAACAAGCTGAACTGCTGCAGATTGAAGGTGCAGACTTTGCACTTAGCTTTAATACAGCAAACGGAGATCTGGTATCTTATCAATCCTCCGGCAGAGAGCTGCTGCTTGAGCCGGCCAGACCGAATTTCTGGAGAGCGGTGACCGACAATGATATGGGGAACAAGCTGCACGAGCGTTGCGCGGTATGGAGAGACGCTTCCTACAACCGGACGCTCCTCAGCTTCTCTTATCAGACTCAAGGCAGTGTAGTATATGTGAACGCCGCGTACCAGCTGCCCACTAATCCGGATTCCATCCTGTTTGTGAAATATGAAATCCGTCCGGATGGCGCCGTTGAAATCACCCAGGAGCTGAACCCGGGCTTCAGCAGCCTGCCGGAGATTCCTGAATTCGGTATGCTGTTCACCTTGGATTCGTCCCTGGATACCATCTCCTGGTATGGACGCGGACCGCATGAGAACTACTGGGACAGACAAAAGAGCGCAGCCATCGGCCGTTACAACGGCAAGGTAAGCGACCAGTTCACGCCTTACCTCAAGCCGCAGGAGAGCGGCAACAAGACGGATGTGCGTTATGCTTCAATCTCAGAAGGTGCGGATGGACCGGGACTTTATTTTGACAGTGCCATCCTCTTTGAGATCAATGCTCTTCCTTGGAGTCCTGAGGAGCTGGAGGCGAACGACCATGGCTACAAATTGCCTGTTTCAAATAAAACTGTCCTGCGGGTAAATTACAAGCAAATGGGTGTCGGCGGCGACGACAGCTGGGGCGCTCCAACTCATACGGAGTTTACCTTGCCGGCTAACCGTCCGTATTCGTTCAAGTTTACTTTGTCTCCTAGATAATTGGATTCATCGTATGTATAGCAGGTCCGGTCAGCAGAAGCTGGCCGGGCTTTTTTTGCGGAATAAGGGTAGTTGATCAGGAGTTGTTCGATTAAAGTACTGGGGATTCTTCTATTTGGAATGGTCGCGACTCCAGAGAATGTTTGGACTTCCGGCCGCTGTTGTCTGCAGATTTCTCATTTTTATACCACTGCTCGGTTAAAATCCGCAGACAAAGGCGGACGCTATCGCTCCTACAGTTCCAAACTTCTCCTCCGTCACTAATTCCTTATAGGATATTTTCAAGTTCATTCTACTAAGCCCGTAAAACTATTCGTGTTCCAGCACGGCTCCTTTAAAAAGTAACACCGGGAACGGGCCTCTTTTACCCGCTACACGCCTTTAATAAAAAAGCCGTACATTGAATCCGTTGTTGCCGGTTCCAGCACCTCTTGAGCTTATAACCATAATAAAACCTGCTGCTAAAGCATTCTTTGCTTTACAGCAGGTTTTAAAATACGTTTTTTGTATTTGTAACTGCAGCAGTTTAAATGATCTGAGTAAATATCTAAATGATAAGTTAAAACTCTTATTTAACTGTGTGACTTGTATTAATATGGTATAATATATTATCAACAGTATGGCTAATATGGGCGGTCGGCTAATCTCCCGGAAGGGAGGTGATGCCTGTGGAAGTAAAAGATACATTGACGTTGATGATTCAATTTGCAACGTTGGTGATTTTGATACTCTCTTTCCACAAAAAGAAATAGACCGCCCTGTCCAAAGGATAACGGTCTATTCTTTCTGGTAGCCCTAAGTTCTAAGCTGCCGCCCTTAAAAGCGGACTGTTGTAAGAGTGAGGATGCGCGAACATCCTTGCTCTTTTTTAATGTATACATCTTTATATAATCATATACCACGTTGTACTGTATTATACCATATTAAATTAGGATTGATAATCCCCTTCAAAGTGATTAAAAACACCCTCTGCTTGTGGTCTTAAGTTAACTGGATAAATCAGCATATTCCTTGAATGCTTATTCTAAGCGTTTACGGCTGATCGGTATCGTAAGCACGATCTGTCGAGGCTTTCCTTTTTGTTCACTCCATCTGACTAAGCAACTCGTGTCCAGTTACCGAGTCGCGGCAATTTCCACCGGTCTGCTCAAAGCCTACAGGAATGCCCAAAGCAACAACAGCCGCATGAATTTTGGCCGTTCATCCGCCATAGGTATGCCCAATTGCTAGTTGAAGGCCCTGCTTTCGCGCCCGCTCCATGCTGCTGGACACGGACAATCGTTGCGTCAATCATGATGATCATACTTTACTAGTTCATTTTCATATATTGCAAAACTTTCATCATCAAAACATACAAATACGAGCCTCTTAATTTCTGAATCGTTATTTACGAAATAGTTAAATACTTCGTCTATGGCTATATTGCAGGCTAAATCTTTCGGGTAGTTATATATGCCTGTACTTATATTTGGAAAAGCAATGCTTGCAGCTCCGTTTAAATCAGCTTGTTTTAAAGAATTCCTGTAACAGTTTCTCAGCTTATCTTCCTCATTGTTCATTCCGCCGTTCCAGACGGGACCAACGGTATGAATGACGAAGCGGCAATTCAAGTTCCCTCCGGTTGTTACTACCGCTTCTCCGACTGCACAGCCTTCCTGTTGATTGCGGATCTTTATGCACTCTTCTAATATTGCTTTTCCGCCAGCTCTATGGATGGCACCATCTACACCGCCCCCACCCATCAAACTTGTATTGGCTGCGTTTACTATGGCATCGACAGTAGTTTTAGTAATATCACCCTGAATCAATTGGACGATTGTGTCTTTCACACTAATTTCCATGAACATCCTCCTTGTACCAAGAACAACCTGGGCGAACTCCCCATACAATACTATAACCATATTCAAGGGAGGATTAATGATATGTATCCTTATGCCTCGCCCGGTTTTCACCCTGTTTACGCAAGACCCCAACTGATTTGCCTGACCAAAGCCCAGATTGAGTTTAAAAACCACATGCGGATGCTGTGGGAGCAGCATGTTGCATGGACACGCATGGCCATTACGAGCCTGGTATTCGGGCTGCCTGACACAGATGCCGTACTGGCCCGTCTTCTGCAGAATGCTCCGGATATGGGGAACGCGTTCAAGCCCTTTTTTGGAGAAAACATTGGTAACACGTACACCCGCTTAATCACGGAACATCTGAGCATTGCAGCCGATCTTGTGAAAGCAGCCAAGGCAGGAGATACAAGTAGCGCTGCTGCTGCAGAAAAGAAATGGTATGCCAACGCAGACGAAATTATCAGCTTCCTGAGCAGCATCCTCTCTTACTTGCCCAAAGAGGAATTCAAGAAGATGTTCTATGAGCACCTTGCCTTAACCCAGGCAGAAGCGGTTGCCATGCTCAATAAAGATTACAAGGCCAGCATTCAGATCTATGACCGGATCGAGCGTCAAGCGCTGATGATGGCCGATATGATCCGTAATGCCATATTGCTCCAATTCCCGCATGCGCTGAAGTATTAATACAAATTTACGCATAGCAAAAAGCCCCTGTTTCCATTGCATATGAGCAATAAAACAGAGGCGTTTTTTTAGTTCCCCTGCAGTTCCGTCTCCCCCTATTCCTCCGCCACCACTGCTGCCCGCAAATATCTGGAGAATACGCCATTGGTTGGCGAACCGATGAAGCTGGCCAGAAACACAATCCCGGTGGCAAAAGCCATCGACCCCGAGATTGAGGTATCCAGCCAGACGGCGATGTAATAACCAGTAATAGCTGACAGCACTCCAAACCCGGCGCTGAGCAGCAGCATGACCGACAGCTTTTCGGTCCACAGGTAGGCTGAAGCCGCCGGTGTAATCAGCATGGCTACGACCATGATAGCGCCAACAGCGTCAAACGACGCAACAGTTGTTACAGATACAAGTGTCATGAACAGATAGTGCATGAACACAACCGGAAGGCCGAGGCTCGCAGCCAGCGCCGGATCGAACGAGGTGATTTTCCATTCTTTATAAAAAGCGAGAATTACGGCCAGCACGATAACCAGCACGATGGACAGCATCAATGTAGCCTGCGGCACCTCGCCAATCCACGGAACATTCACTTTGTTCCAGGGAACAAAGGTGATCTCCCCCATCAGGGCGTGCTGCACATCCAGATGCGCATTCCCCACTTTGGTGGCAATCAGCACTACGCCGGCCGCAAAAAGAGTGGTGAAAACCACCCCGATCGAAGCCTCCTGTGCGACACCGCGGGAATGCAGAAACTGGACGAGCACCGCTGTTGCAAGGCCGGCAATAATTGAGCCGATTAACATATGACCGCCGCTGAGCTGTTTTGTGATCAGGAAGGCGACGACGATTCCGAGCAGCACGCTGTGACTGATGGCATCGGCCATCATCGCCATTCTTCTCAGAATAAGGAAGGTGCCGATAATCCCGCAGGTTAATCCGACAAGTGACGCCGTCAGCAGAATCCAGCCGGTGTAGCTTATCATCTCAGATCTCCCCCTTTTGCATATGGGATGGCAGCGGCGGCAGGGACTGCTTTTTAAGTGCTCTCAGCTGAAGGCGTTTGGCCACCAAGCCCTTTTGAAAGCCGAAGATCAGCGATACAAGGAACAATGATGACGAGAGCAGCACGATGAACGGACCGGTAGGCCAGCCTTTTCCAAGCGTACTTACCCAAGTGCCTGCAGCTCCCGCACCTCCGCCAAATACCGCCGAGAGAATCAGCATGGTTTTAAAAGAATGCGTCCAGTATCTCGCGCTAACCGGGGGGATAATCAGGAGGGCAGCCATCAGGATCACACCTACCGCCTGGATACCAATAACAATGACAAGAATCAGCAGTGCCATATAAATTCCGTTCATTAGCCGCCCGGACATCCCCAGCCCTCTGGCAAAATCAGCATCGAACAGGTAGAGCTTCCACTCTTTGAATCCGATCCAGATGATTGCAATGATTATGAAGGCCAGCACAGACATCGTCCGGACATCCTTGCCCGTCATGGAAGCAGCCTGCCCGAAGATAAAATGGTCCAGTCCGCTCTGCCCGCCGCCAGCCGTCCGGTTCACGATAGACAGCAGCATAATGCCGAGTCCGAAAAAGATCGATAATACGATGCCCATGGCGGTATCTTCTTTAATTTTGGTGGAAGACTGGATCCACTGGATAAAAAGAAAGCCGATAAACGCGCTAAGCGCCGCTCCGGCCATCAGAACGGGCACGCTTTTGGTTCCGGTGAGCGAGAACGCAATGATAATTCCCGGCAGCGCCGCATGGGACAGGGCATCACTCATCAGGCTTTGGCGTTTCCAGTAGGCCAGGCATCCGATCAGACCCGAGGCGACTCCAAGAATTAAAGTGCTGAACAATACCCATAGTGTGTTTGGTGAAAGTCCGGCGAAGTCCATTACGCCCCTCCGATCCAGCGGAGCGTTCCGCCATAAGCGCGGTAGACCTGGTCTTTGGTAAAAGCCTCCTGAGTCCTTCCATGCGCCACAATCGTCCGGTTAAGCAGCAGTACATGGTCGAAGTACTCTTCTACCGTATGCAGATCATGATGGACGACCATCACCGTTTTGCCCCGCTCCTTCAGTTGGTTGAGTGTTGTCATAATCGCTTTTTCCGTAGCTGCATCCACACCCGCCAAGGGCTCATCCAGGAAATACAGATCCGAGTTCTGGACAAGTGCCCGGGCCAAAAACACCCGCTGCTGCTGCCCCCCGGACAGCTGGCTGATCTGACGGTGTGCGTAATCGGCCATTCCCATCTGTTCCAGTGCAGTCATCGCCTGCTCCCGGTGCGAAGCCTTCGGCCGTTTCAGCCAGCCCACCTTTCCGTACAGTCCCATCATGACTACATCAAGCGCATCCGTTGGAAAATCCCAGTCTACCGAACCTCTCTGCGGCACATAGCCGATACGGGATTTTACTTTGGAGAAAGGGGTACCGAAAAAGGATACGGTCCCTGACAGCTTGGGATGAAGCCCCAGCATAACTTTGAGCAGTGTGGATTTTCCGGCCCCGTTCGGGCCGATAATGGCTGTCAGCGTGCCGGGATGAACCTGAAAGGATACATCGTGCAGCACTTTATTTTGACGGTAAGAGGCGCTCAGGTTCTCAACAATGACATCGCTCATTTCATTCTCCTCCTCCACTCAGTGCAGCATAGATCGTCTCTACATTGTGTTTATACATGCCCAGGTAAGTGCCTTCCGGAGTCCCAGCTTCACCCATAGCATCGGAAAAGAGCTCTCCGCCGACCTTAACCTCCAGCCCTTTGCTTTTGGCGCCTTCAATGACGGCTTCAATCGATTTCGGATTAATGCTGCTCTCTACGAAAACAGCCGGTATATTGTACTGGGTGAGCAAAGATATGGTGTCATTGATATCGGAGACTCCAATCTCATCTTCCGTGCTCAGCCCCTGCAGGCCGACAACATCGATACCATTTGCCCGCCCGAAGTAACCGAATGCATCATGTGCCGTAACCAGGGTCCGCTTGCCTTCCGGAATTTCCGCGAGCTTCGCCTTCGACTCCGCATTAAGGGTATCCAGCTGGGCGAAATATGCTGACCGGTTGTCATCAAAATATTGAGCGTCCTCCGGGGACAGCTGTTTCAATTCCTCGGTTGCGTTGTCCAGCGCCTGTTTCCACAGGTCCATATCAAACCATACGTGGGGGTCGATGTCCCCCTGTTCGTCCTTAAGCAATTCCTCCTCCGGAATACTCTCAGAGATAGCCAGTGTCGGTCTCGTTTTACCGATCTCCTCGAACACCTCGTTCATCTGCCCCTCCAGATGCAGTCCGCTGTACAGCACCAGGTCCGCCCGGTCCAGTTTCGCAATATCTCCCTGTGTGGCATTGTACAGATGCGGATCCACTCCCGGTCCCATCAGGCTCAGCACATCCACCTTATCACCCCCGATGACTGAAATGGGATCGGCAATCTGTGAGATGGTTGTCACTATTGTAATTCTGTTATCTCCCGAGCCTGCAGCTGCATCCCCATTGCCATTTGTATTTGTCCCGCAAGCTGTAACCAGCAATGTGAGTCCCAGCAGTGCCGCGGCCTTGAGTGTCCTCGTTCTCCCCATCCGTTGTTGTCTCATCTTGTTTCTCCTCCCGTACTAAATATTGTTGTAATCTAAATATTATTCACGAACGAAAGAATGTTTCCCTACAGAAACTCATTTTATATATACTAAAATAATGGGTGATGTTTCTATTGTCAAATTATTTTTCTCATGGGCAAGTTTTATGGGATATTAATCCATTAACTGGAGGGTGGATCGGTAGTGAGGGACTAGGTGCAACGCGGTTAAGATAGGGTAGACAAGTTGTGTTGGGTAGACGAGGAAGTTAGGTGAGGTGAGTAAGGTGAGGTGAGTAAGGTTAAGTCAGTAAGGCAGGTAAGATGAGTAAAGTTGGATTTGCCTGAACCAGTAAGGAGTATCAACGCCGGGTGAAGTGAAGCGTGGTTGAGTAACGTTTAAAAGGTGACTTGTAAAGAAGCATACCGCCTACGTTTAATTGTTATGAGCAGCGGTGGGAGTTGATCTGACAATGGAAAAGTAGATTAAGAAAAACTAATATTAGGTTAATATACTGGCCCTTTTTCGCTAACCTGGGCTAACTCTGCTGCGGTGACTGATTTCTGTGAATTCAAAGGTACTTATACCTCTGATTTTGCTAATGTGGCTGATTTCATCGGATTCAAAGGTATTTGTACCCTTAATTTTGCTAATGTGGCTGATTGCCTCGGATTCAAAGGTATTTATACCTTTGATTTTGCAAAGGGGGCTGCTTTGCTAGAATTCAACGGAAGTTTTCCCGTTCATTTCGCATATAAGCCAGGTTCCTGCGAATTCAACGGGAGTTTTCCCGTTCATAAGGAGAAAAGTCGGCATTTACCGGGATTTTACTTTACCCACACATCCTTATAATTGATTTTGCCCCAGGCATTCATCGACATACCCTGGAAGGACTGGTCGTGACCAACAGACTGCAGGCTATGGTAGATGAACAGCACATTACTCCGGTGTTTCAGCTCACGCTCGATTTTCCCGAGAATATGCATCCGTTGCGTCAGTTCTGCCTCCCTCAGTGCCTCCGAGATCATAATATCCACCGCTATACGCAATTCCGGGTCCAGATGGCTACGGATATATCCATTCGGCGTACGGTACATTTCGATCAGTGTAATGGAGGGTTCATCACTTAACACTTCCCCGCCGTAGATCATATCTGCAGCGTCCAGATGGGCTGCCGAATGCAGCTCCCGGATGGGAAGCACTGTAATGTTAAGCTTCAGCCCAATCTTGCCGCACTCCCGCTTTATCCATAATACGTCTTCTTCATTGCTAAAAAACTCGTAGGTGTACAATTCCAGCACTTGACCCGCATAGGAAGAAGCATTCAGCAGCTCTCTGGCTGCGTTGGTTGAACAGCCGCCGGTATACATGGGGTCATAATCGCCAGGAACAAAACCGGAGGCAGTCTGCTGACGTTTCCCCTGCAGTTCAAGGATCATCCGCTGACGGTCCAGTACCAGATGTACTGCCTGGCGGATGCGTTCATCATGCAGTACCCCTTCTTTTGACAAATTGAACGTGAGGACTGTACTCCCCGTCTCCAACTGATAAAGTGTCTGATCCGCCGCGCCTTTGCTATTGGCCTCAAAATAAAGCAATTGCAGTTCACTGTCCGTCTGTACCCCTTCAGGCAAAACCTCTTCGTAATTCGGCCACACCCACATTTCTGTGCGGTCCAGAAACGGGCGTCCTGAATAATAGCGCTCATTCGCTTCCAGTACAAGGACGGATTCATTATTAGCGCTGATGGCAAAAGGGCCTGTCCCTACAGGAAGCCTTGTAAAATCCCGTCTTAAGGAGCGCTGCTCCAGATCATCGGGTACAATGGAAAATCTCTCTGTAGCGATAAAATGGGCGAATAGCGCATTCGGCTCACGCAGATAAAAGCAGATACGGGTGGAGCTCAGAATCTCCATTTCCTGTATACTGTCGGCCAGCCAATCCTGTACACCACGCTGCTGCTGTATCCTTTGAAATGTATACTGTACATCACCTGCCGTCAGCGTTTTTCCGTGGTGAAATCTCACGCCCTTACGCAGATAAAAAGTCCATTTCCTATAATCTTCCTCATACTCCCAGTGATGCGCCAGTCCGGGCTTCAAGCACTGCTCTGCCGGCTCATACTGAACCAGGGTATCAAAAATCTGGCGGATGAAATGCGCTTCAGTTCTGCGGATTACTTGCAGCGGATCCAGATCAGGTACCGGACGGTAAAAGGGAAACCGCAAAATATCCGCTTCCTCCCCGCTGCGCTTCTGCTGTATACCAAACTGCTCTCCCAGCCATAACCGGAATTCAGCATGCACAGATTCGTCTTCCCATGATGCAAGATGCGCCAACGCTTCACTGATTTGTCCACGGGCCGCAAGGTTACGCGCTCTATCCAGCATTAATTCTTCTGCATTCCGCAAAAAAGCAAGCTGAGATATATTTCCCCTCCCAAGCCCGGGCTTCCAGTCAATATACCGGTTATTTTTGAGCTTTTGCACAAGGAATTGGGCATTACGGCGTGTACAATCCATAGCAGCTGACAGCTCGCCCATAGTTACTGGAAACCATTCCCCGTGTTTACGATGCCTAAACTCTTTTTTTAACCGCAGGTAATAATCTCCCATCTCCATACCTCTGCACTCCTCTAAAAGGCGAAAAAACCAGTTCAACCTTTCACTTTTACTTCCTCTTTTACAAAAGTATAATTTGGTCAGTTCAATTGGTAAAGAGGAGCGTGTATAAAATGATGACTGACAACACTGTGAAAGTACCCGGACATCCTTCCGTATGGCGCAGTCCGGCTTTTATGATCCTGCTGGTTGCAGGTGCCGTTATGGCACTCGGGAATAAAATTTATGAGCTTGCCCTGCCCCTGATTCTCTATGATCTCACCCGGTCTTCTATTGTTATGTCTACCATGCGGGGCATTGAATTTTTGCCTAATCTTTTGTTGGCCATGTTCATTGGCGTTCTTGTGGACCGGGTCCATAAAAAACGGTGGTCATTAACAGCGATTGCAGTCCAAATTGTTATTCTCACCGGTCTATACATTTCGGTTGAAAATGGCAGTAAATCCGTTGTGCTGTTCTATATCGCCGGATTTCTGCTGATGACCTTTGGATATGCCTATTCCAACGCACGGGTCGCCATGGTCAAACATTCGCTGCCCGCTTCCATGCTGACCTCTGCCAATGCTTCTTATAACTTTGTGACGACCTTTGTAGGAATTGCAGGTCCGCTGCTAAGCGGAATCCTGCTGATGCTTCCCGATATTCACGTTGCGCTGCTGCTGACCGCTATTGCTTTTGTGTTCGCTTTTGTTATCTTGGCGTTTATAAAGACGGATGAAGAGGTTAAGCCCCGAACTGCAATGCCCGCAGGCTTCTGGAAAGAGCTTCATGCAGGCTGGACTGAGCTTCGCACGAACCGGCTGCTGTGGTGCATGACGGTTGCTGTTGTATTTCTGAACAGTACGTCCGGAATGGTGGATACTACGATTATTTTCTTCGCCAAAGATGTACTGAACCTTGACAATGCCCAGCTCGGCATCGTCTTCTCGGCAGCAGGGATCGGAGGCCTGGCAGGCAGTATTCTGATCGGCAGATTACGCCGGTATTTGGCAGTCGGGCAGCTAATCACGTTATCGAGCTTATGCGTCGGATTAACCAGTATCATTTTTTATCTGACAAATTCCGCTTATATACTTGCGCTTGGCTTGTTCCTGTATGGTTGTTTTGAAACGATCAGCACCGTAAGCATCTGGACGTTCCGCCAGGAGACCACACCTTACCAGCTTATCGGCCGGGTCAGCGGGATTACGGGGTCTATATTCAAGCTGGGGATGCCGTTCGCCATCATGGCGTCGGGCTGGATTTCAGAATTCATCAGTCCGCGCCTTGTATTTTTGATAACCTTAGCGGGAAATTTATTGATTTTTATTGGATGTATGGCAAGTCCGCTTTGGAGGGCGCGGGGATTGCGGGGATAGAATAAAAGAACAGGAGATTTTTACTACCCTGTGTTAAACGGTTGTATCCCTCACCTGTCCCGCAAAACCCGCTCTGGATGCCTCAATGAAAGACAGTATGATGGGTGAAAGCCACTTGTCTTTATGCCACAGCATCTGAGTATACACCCTCAGGTCCGGGATCAGCCATGGAAGGGCAACAAGCTCTCCGCGTTCGATCTCCGTCTCCACTACAATTTCAGGAAGAAAAGCAATGCCGATGCCCGAAATGGCACATTGTTTGATCGCTTCGGCACTTTGAAATTCCAGGTAAGTGATGCTGTCGATGCCCTCTTTCTCGAAAGAACGGTCAAACATGGACCGGTAAGGACATCCCTTCTCATTCGTCAGAAATACTTCTCCGTGAAAATCATCCGGATATCACGGTTCTTAATGGAGGTCACCAGCACTTACTGGTCTGACCTCCCTTTTGTGATTATATACTGCCCCGCCTCCCGAAAACTTCCAATCCGTCCTGCCCCTACTGCTGCGCACAATGCCGCACCCACTGCCGCCTCCTCCTGTGATGCACTAAGCATAAGCGGAAGCCCAAAGGTATCCTGTGCCTTGGCGCACAATACCGGGTTGGCACGAAGAGCATTGCCGGAACCGACCAGTGTTTTATAGGCAGGGATGCCGCTCCCGGTAACCTCTGTGTAAAAACCATGCAGCTCGCCGATCATTCCTCGAAGAAAAGCATGCGCCATTTTGCCCGGTGTAAAATTGTCCAGGGAGATTCCCTCTATACTTCCGCGGGCCAGCGGATCACTGCGAGTTCCCAGAAACTGCGTGTTTACGGCAAGACCGCTATTACCGCCACATTCAGACTCTGCAGTCATCAGCTCCGCTATTAACGAATAAGCTTCTGCAGGCTCCTTGCCGTTATATGCCCCAATGAGCTGACGGAAGAAATTCTCCAGAAGGGCGTAAGACCTGCCCCCGCTGAGCGCTGCCCCAACCATTAGAACGCCTCCGCCGGGATAGGGCCGGGCTTCCATTCCTTCTGCACGGCAAGTATCATCTGCCATCAGCAGCGACAGCTGGCTACCCGTTCCGATATTCAGCAGTACAGACTCGTCCGGCAGCGGAACACTGCCCAGAAAGCTGGCCTGATTATCTCCTAGCGATGCATATACCGGAATGCCTTGTTCACTTCCCCCAACCATTGTTCCTGAAGGAACCACCTGCGGCAGGATTGCAGCGTCTATACCAGCCTTTGATAAGGCGTCCGGGTCAAATCTTCCAATAGAGAAACTGTAACCGCCAATAGCAGCAGCCTGTGTAGCATCGATCTGCGGGACGTGACTTCCGGTCAATTTCATAGCTGCATAATCAGCTATCGTACATAAATGGACCGTACTCCCCGGTACAAGCCCACACTGCAAATTATAATAATGCGTCGCGAGCCCGTATCCCGGCGCTATCCGGTAACCGCTGCGTTCACTAAGCTCTTCCGCATAGGATACGGAATTACGGATATGAAGTCCGGCCCGGCCATCCTGCCAGGTGTACAGGGGACTAACATGTTGTCCGTCCTGGCCGATGTATAGGATGCCATGCATTTGTCCCGTCAGGCCGATGCCCGCAATTTCAGGCTGGAACGTGAGTAGCTTCTGCAGTATCTTTTCCACAATATCGATAATGATTGCAGGATCCTGCAGTATCTCCCATTCCATGCCTGTGCCCTGGAGCCCGCTGCTGTTCTGCTCTGTTACCGCGTGAAGTACAGCCCTGCATTCCAAATCATATACAAGTCCGGTTATGGAGGTTGTCCCGATATCCAGTCCGATAAATTTCATAACTTAAGTTTCAGCCCTTTCTGTACAGGGTTTTAGTTAAAATGGAGGTAATCTTCCAGACGGAGCTCTGATATCCGGGGCCTGATAACCACTCCGGATTGATTCAGGTGAATGAACTCCACTAATTGCTCGGCCATATACTGTGAGCTGTACTTAAAGCCGCCGTTGACCCATTCTGCAATCATCCCAAAAATAGCATAAGCCTGATAACTGGCATGAAGCTCCAGGTTGACCTTTTGCTCTGCCCGGCGTGTGTCTGTGAGATCCTGCAGAGCAAGCTTTATCAGCACTTTGCAGATTTGATTGTACATTCCGGACAGCGAATTTGAATGCAGAATAAGCGTGTAAAAATAGGCGTGCCTGTAGACGTGGTCAAACAATTTTACAGCTGAAGCGTTCATTGCACTGACATCAAAGGTCTCGCTGCCCAGATAAGGCTCCCTGTAGGAATGGATAAGATCTGTTGTTACATCATCCAGTATATCGTCAAGCAGATCCTCTTTGTACTGATAATGTCTATAAAAGGTTCCGCGGTTCAAATCCGCCTGCTGCACAAGATCGGTTACGGATATTTCTTTAAAATCCTTCTGATGCAGCAAACGGATCATAGCATCCTTAAGGGCGGTTTTTGATTTGCTGATTCGTCTGTCTGTGGTTGGAGTTGTTAGAGTCAAAAGTGCCCCTCCTCTTGCGGAAAATTTAAGTTAATGAACATTATTGTGATTTCTGTTGAATAACAGCCATTTTGCTTCAAATTTGCATATTGAAGAGTTTAATTTAAATTAATTATACTATGAATGAATAAGCGATAGACACAAGCTGAATCGGAGGTATTTACATGAGACTTCAAGATAAAGTAGCCGTAGTTACGGGAGCAGCTTCTGGAATGGGCAAGGCCATTGCCGCTTTATACGCCAAAGAAGGCGCAAAGGTCATTGTGTCAGATATTAATCTGGAGGCAGCCAATGCCACGGTTGAAGAGATCACTGCCAGCGGCGGCACTGCCATTGCCGTCAAGGCAAATGTTGCTGATGAAGCAGATATCCAGAATCTGATCGATACCGCTGTTAATACTTACAGGACGGTTGACATCCTGGTGAACAACGCCGGAATTATGGATAACTTCGAGCCGGCCGGCGAGGTCGAGGATGACAAGTGGGAGCGGATTTTTGCCATTAACACAACGTCCGTCATGCGGGCAACACGCAAGGTCCTGCCAATTCTGCTTGAAAAACAAAACGGTGTAATCATTAATGTCGCTTCGGCTGGCGGATTGAACGGTGCCCGCGCAGGTGCAGCTTATACTGCTTCCAAGCACGCGGTTGTCGGGTTTACCAAAAACACCGGATTTATGTACGCACCTCACGGGATCCGCTGCAATGCCATCGCACCCGGTGCCGTGGAAACCAATATCAGCTCCAGCATGACAAGCATCAGCCCATACGGCATCAGCCGGACTCAGCCGGGGCTGGCCTTGAATCCGCGGACAGGTAAACCCGAAGAAGTCGCCCAGGTTGCATTATTCCTCGCTTCAGATGAGGGCAGCTTCGTGAATGGTACCGTAATTACTGCGGACGGCGGCTGGACTTCTTATTAAACCTTTACGCCGGATGAACCACCCGCACAGGGTGGTTTTTTGCGTTTACATCCTTTTACTTTTTCAATGTCAAAAACTCTCCACAACTGCCCCGCTAATCCTGCATAAAGCAGATGCCATAAACTCCATACTAATCAATGGTATAAATCAGCGAGTATTGGAGGATACACATGAGACTTCAAGGCAAGGTAGCCGTGGTTACAGGCGCTGCATCAGGAATGGGTAAAGCAATTGCTATCCTGTATGCAAAAGAAGGCGCAAAGGTCATTGTGTCAGATATTCACGAGGAAGCAGCTGCCGTTACTGTGGAGGAAATCAAAGCGGCTAACGGAGATGCCGTTGCTGTCAGAGCAAATGTGGCTGAAGGAACAGATATTGACCAGTTAATCGATGCGGCTGTTAACACGTATGGCACTTTAGATATTCTGGTTAACAATGCCGGAATTATGGACAATTTTGAGCCTGCCGGCGATATTAAGGATGAAGATTGGGAGCGGATTTTCGCGGTAAATACAACTTCTGTCATGCGTGCCACCCGCAAAGCACTGCCGATATTTCTGGACAAGCAGGCAGGCGTGATCATCAACGTCGCTTCCGTCGGCGGATTGTTTGGAGCCCGTGCCGGAGCGGCTTATACGGCATCCAAGCATGCCGTTGTCGGCTTCACCAAAAACACCGGCTTCATGTACGCCAAGCAGGGAGTCCGCTGCAATGCCATTGCCCCCGGCGGAGTAGAAACGAACATTGGCGCGAGCATGACGCATATCAATGAGTTCGGCATGGGGCGCACCCAGCCCGGGATGGCACTTAATCCGCAGATGGGCAAACCGGAGCAAATCGCGGAGCTGGCGCTGTTCCTGGCCTCGGATGAATCGAGTTTTGTCAATGGTACGGTTGTGACGGCCGACGGCGGCTGGACAGCATACTAAGGGTTGAGGTCTAAAGAAAACGTTAAATAGCAGAAGCCGCTCCCAAGTAATCTGAGAGCGGCTTCTGCTGTCTTCGATAAGATACGCATGTGGGTAACTGCATTTCGTACAACTAAAAGTGATGCCTGAAGCCGTATTTACGGTATAGCTGCACTTCGTACACTTAGAAACCACTATTTTCCTTCAAAAGCGGTTTTTTGCTCAAAATACTTGTAAAGAGTGCAGTTAAAAGTTAAATACAACTTCAGAGGCCCATTTTAACTGCAGGTATTACATCTATCAACCGGGGCTGCGCCCACTAATCCATCTATAAGTCTGACGCAAGGATGTTAAATGGTGACTCAGTCCCCTACCGTGCATCCTTCACCCGGATGTTGCTGCCAAACAATGTGGAATCACTGGTCAGCTTATACGATGGATAACCTTCGTCCGCCTCCAGCTTCATCACCTCGTCGAATAAAGACTCCTGCTGCCGGTCACAGAGGAACACAAAAGGTTCCTGCTGGAACACGATATCAGTCGCGTTAGGCTCTTTAACAATCATGATGACCAGCATACCGTTGCAGCCGCAGTCTTCCGTATCATAGAACAGTTTGAAATTTCCGGGTTGACCGCCAAGGCTGTCTTCCAGCCTTTGGGTTGTAAGTTCGTTCAATAGTACTTTCATAAGTCTCCCTCTCCTTCGGAACAGGCTGTCTGAGATTAGCATATGAGGCAAGTATAGCCCTGAATCACGCTTATCTCCTGTGACGGGACTCACTCCATCCGGCACTCACATAACAAGGGTAAAAAAATGGATAACACCGCCAACTGAAAGCAGGCGGGTTATCCATTGATTATAATAACTATTTACCCGATTTGCGAGCGTGCCGCCCTCTCCAGACTCAGCAGCTGCTCCCTCACCTTCACAGATTCACCTATGATGATCAGCGCGGGATTGACAATTTTCATCGCGGCCGCCAGCTTGTCAATATTGCCGAGCGTCCCTGTTACTGTACGTTCGCGTGAAGTGGTGCCGTTCTCGATCAGTGCAGCCGGTGTCATCGGATCTTTCCCGTGATGCAGAAGCTGTTCACGGATCTCGCTTAACCGGCTAACTCCCATATAAATGACCAGTGTATCTACACTGTGGGCAAGCGCGTCCCAGCGGACCGGGGCGCCGTCTTCATTGCAGCGGCTGCCGGTAACAAAGGCAAAAGAAGCAGCTATACCACGGTGTGTGAGCGGAATCCCGGAGGATGCTGCAGCCCCGATGGCCGAGGTGAGACCCGGAACAATCTCATACGGAATTCCTGCAGCAGCGGCGGTTAAAGCTTCTTCCCCGCCCCTGCCGAACACCAAGGGATCTCCGCCCTTCAAGCGGACCACATGATTGCCGGCGGCAGCATATCTGATCATCAGTTTTTCAGTCTGTTCCTGCGGCATGGAGTGCTGTCCAGGTGCTTTGCCGCAGTAGATCCGCAGCGCTTCATCACGGCCATAGCCGAGCAGCTCCTCATTGACCAGCCGGTCGTATAGGATCACATCTGCGTTCTGGATACAGCGCATAGCCTTGACCGTAATCAGCTCGGGATCACCCGGACCCGCACCTACTATAGAAATACGTCCCTGTTTCATAGGCTTTTCTCCATGACTGCAGTTTTCTTAACCGCGCCTTTTCCGCCTACGGCAGGCATAACCCCGGAAACGACCGTCGCACCGCCGGAATTGACTCCTTTTTGCGACAGATAGAACAGAACGCCCGTGAACAGGACGCCGCCTATAAAATTACCGAGCAGAACGGGCACTCCGTTCCAGATCCACCAGTCGGCAAAGCTGACACTTGCGCCAAGCATCATTCCGGCAGGAATAACGAACATGTTAACCACGGTATGCTCGAAGCCTTGAGCGAAGAAGGTGAAGATCGGCAGCCACATGGCTGCAATTTTGCCGGCGGTGGACTTGGAGGTCATAGCCATAACTGCGCCGAGCGTAACCATCCAGTTGCAGAGAATCGCCTTGATGAAGGCCAGTCCCATCCCTTCAGCTCCCATACTTTTATAGGCGGTCGTCTTCGTTTCACTTGTGGAGATCAGGGTCTGGATCATCGGATTCGACATATCGGTTCCCATCTTGGTGATGGTGAGCCCATACAATACTGCGTATACTGCACAGCCGATCAAATGACCGGCAATGACCCAGAGAAAGTTCTTCAGCATCTGAGGTGAAGTTGTTTTTCTCTCCATTACGGCCAGCGGAATCATGGCGAAGCTGCCTGTAACCAATTCCAGCCCCAGCAGAATAATCATCACGAAGCCTACAGGAAAAATCAGCGCACCGGTCATCGGTATACCGGTCTGGGCTGTTGCTGTAAAAGCCAGCGTAGTGGCACATGCCAGTATCATTCCGCCAAGAACGCCGCGTATGATCAACTGCATGACGGACAGCTCCGCTTTGGTTTTGCCGGCTTCGATCATCGAGTTCAGCACTTCACCGGGTTTGACGTAATCCATAATAAACACCTCTGTAATCTCCTAAGTTATATTACATCGTCAGATAGATATGACCGCTATCCGGATCAACTTCGACTTCATAAGTGGTGACATGCCCGGTATCCGGGGCCTGAACGTCTCCGCTGTGCAGATCAATCCGCCAGTCGTGAAGCGGGCAATGGACTTTGGAGCCGCAGACCATGCCCTCAGACAATACGCCGCCTTTATGCGGGCATTTATTCTCGACAGCCAGCACTTCTCCGCTTGTCAGCTTGAACAGTGCAATTTCCTTATCACCTACCTGCAGTTTGCGGGATCCTTTAACATCGATATCTGTAACTTTACCGACCAGCATCTTGGTCATCGTCATGGCAGTGGCCTCCTATACAGTCTCAGTCGCAGGCTGAGTGATTTGTTCGAAATTTTTGCGCAGGTCCGGTGTATTGACAATTTCTTTCCAAGGGTCGGTCGTCACGCTGAGAGCAGTCTGTATTCTCTCCACAAGCGCAAGCCGCTCCTGCGGATCTTCCAGCGCCTGCTTGATGCTGTCCAGACCCACACGTTCCACCCACTGCGCAGTCCGTTCATTCCAGCCGGCATTCTCACGGTAGTACTGCAGGAAGGCACTCGCCCATTCCAGAACCTCGTCATCGGTCTTCACTACGCACAGCAGGTCTGTTGCCCGTACATGCACGCCGCCGTTGCCTCCGACATGAAGCTCCCAGCCGCCGTCAATAGCGACAACTCCGAAGTCTTTAATTGTAGCTTCCGCACAGTTGCGGGGGCAGCCGGAGACGGCCAGCTTCACTTTGCCTGGTGCATTCAGCCGTTCAAAAGCCTTTTCCAGCCGGATTCCCATGCCCATCGCATCCTGGGTGCCGAAGCGGCAGAAGGTTGAGCCAACGCAGGTTTTGACAGTCCGCAGCGTCTTCCCGTACGCATGGCCGGAAGGCATATCGAGCTCCTCCCACATTTTCGGCAGATCTTCTTTCTTAACCCCCAGCAGATCAAGCCTTTGGCCGCCTGTGAACTTCACAAGCGGAACATCGAATTTAACCGCCACCTCGGCAATCTTGATCAGCTCTGCCGGTGAGGTCACCCCGCCGTAAATTCTTGGAACAACAGAGTAGGTTCCATCCTTTTGGATATTGGCATGATAGCGTTCATTAGTGTAACGGGATTCTTTTTCATCAATATATTCTTCAGGCCACAGCATTCCCAGATAGTAATTCAGTGAAGGACGGCATTTCGGACAACCTTCTTCATTACTCCATTCCAGGACATTCATGACTTCCTTCACCGTCTTCAGTTCCATACGCTTGATCTCAGCCACAATCTCGTCACGTCCAAGCGTGGTGCAGCCGCAGATGCCTTCTTTGACAGTTACTACATTATCTCCGGCATACATTTGCAGAAGCCCTTCGACCAGCGGTTTGCAGCCGCCGCAGGATGCCGAAGCTTTGGTGCAGGCTTTGATCTGGCCAACACTCGTGCAGCCGCCGGATTGGATGGCTTCGGCAATCGCTCCCTTGGACACCCCGTTACAGCCGCAGATAATCTCGTCATCCGCCATGCCTTCCAGCCTGTTGCCTTTGGATGCACCAAGCGCATCGGAGGAAATGCCGAGCAGCAGCTCTTTTTCCTTCCCTTTAATCCTCTCACCGTTCTTGATCATGGAGAATAAATGCGCCCCGTCCCCCGTATCTCCGAACAATACCGCGCCGACCAGCTTATCATCTTCAATGACCAGCTTCTTGTAGACCCCTTCAATCTCATCCTGATAACGCAGTGACCTAGAACCGGGCTGCTCGGTGAACCGGCCTGCAGAGAACACATCCACACCGGACACCTTCAGCTTGGTCGATGTAACCGATCCGGCATAACCTTCTGTCGGCACACCTGCCAGTTTTTTAGCGAGAACCGCCCCCTGCTCATACAGTGGAGCTACAAGCCCATAGGCAATTCCACGGTGCTCTGCACATTCACCGACTGCATATATGCCGGGAATATTCGTTTCCATATAATCGCTGACCACGATCCCGCGGTTAACTTCAATGCCGCTCTTCCGTGCCAGCGCAACATTCGGCTTGATTCCGACTGCCATCACGATCAGATCGGTGTCTTCCACAGTCCCGTCTGCGAACAGCAGGCCTTTGACTCTTTTTTTGCCGAGAATGGCTTCGGATTGTTTCTTAAGCAGAAACTTCATGCCTTGGGCTTCCAGCTCCTTGCGTAGCATTACAGCGGCGGCTTCATCCAGCTGGCGTTCCATAATATAATCATGGATATGAACTACGGACACCTCCATACCGAGATGCAGCAGCCCTCTGGCCGCCTCCAGCCCAAGCAGACCGCCTCCGATAACGAGCGCTTTTTTATGCGTCTTCGACGTTTCCTGCATAATCTCGCAGTCCTTGATGTCACGGAAGGCTATAACGCCCTCTTTATCTGCGCCCGGAAGCGGCAGCATGAACGGATCAGAGCCTGTTGCAAGGACCAGCTCATCGTAATGGGCTTCGATTCCTTTATCCGTAGTGACTTTGCGCTGTTCCGTATCTATAGAAGTAACGGTATGGCCCGTATACAGGTTGATGTTGTTGCTTTTATACCATTCCAGATCGTTAATGATGATATCTTCCATTGCGGCTCCGCCTGCCAGGACAGAGGACAACATGATGCGGTTATAATTGGGATGCGGCTCTGATCCGAAAATAGTAATTTCATAAGCCTCCGGAGCCAGTTTGAGCAGATGTTCTATCGCGCGTACCCCCGCCATTCCGTTACCGACAAGAATCAGTTTTTTGCGTGCAGCTGACATATATGTC
Source organism: Paenibacillus sp. PK3_47 (assembly GCF_023520895.1). NCBI lineage: Bacteria > Bacillati > Bacillota > Bacilli > Caryophanales > Paenibacillaceae > Paenibacillus > Paenibacillus sp. PK3_47. The sequence goes on along the minus strand of NZ_CP026029.1, from coordinate 5,945,280 downwards.
TCTCTCCTCTCCATGTAAACAACAGAAATAGCCCGCTACACTCCGCCCGGAAATATACATTTCCAAGATCGGTAAGTGATAGCAGGCGCCATTGCCGCTTCAACCGGATACCCCATTGTATCCGTGAATTGATGATTTGTTAAACCGACTATACTACAGGTCTTAACGATACGTCAATAATTATGACATATAAAATTTTATTTATTTAAATTTATCGACAACAAACCGGATTTTGTGTTATATAATATAACATCTAATTCATTTTCAGCACGGTTGCTTCAGTATGTATATGACGACGATTATTATGATGTAAAAGGAGCGTCAAACTATGCATTCCCTGTTAGTAATTCATGATAGCAGAACAGAGAACGACACAGAACCGCGCTCAGCAAGCAGCCCGGCCAGCCTTCTCCGCTCCTGCGGATATGTTGTTGGAGCCGCAGCCACCCGGGAAGAAGCTTTTGATCAGACAGATGTCGATGCTTATATTCTTCACCTCCCGATTACAGAAGTTACGGCCTGGAGAACTCCCCTGATCCAGCACAAAATCGCTCCGGTTCTCTGGTGGTGCACCCCGCTTACAGCGACTTTATCTGTTAATGCCTGTGAAGACAGCCTTATGGTAGACGGGATTCTTTCCCCTTCCATGCTGCCTCAGGAAATCCACTGGATTCTGCATTTTAGCGCAAGGCAGTGCTTTGAACGGCAGCAGTGGCTAAAGGAACGGGAGCAGCTTCTGTCACGGATTGAAGAACGCAAATGGATTGATATGGCAAAAGGCATTCTCTCCAAAGCCAAAAACATCAGCGAATCCGAGGCTTACGACCTTCTGCGCAAACAGGCGATGAATGAACGGAAACGCATGGTTGACGTCGCTACTTCTATAGTGAAGGTGTATCAGCTGCTGCAGGATCAAACTTAAGGAGAATTCATATGATTAATATTCTAAAAGAAGTCGCCAGAGGCAAACGCGGCGCGAGAGATTTAAGCTACGAGGAAGCGGCGCATGCAGCCGAAGCTATACTGGGCCGGACGGCCTCACCGGTACAAATCGGCGCTTTTCTGATTGCCGAGCGGATCAAGCTGGAGAGCCTCGAAGAGCTTGAAGCCTTTGTGGCTGTCACCCGGAAGTATGCCCGCCGGGAGCCGGTTCAGCAAGGGCTGGATTGTGCCGGGCCGTATGACGGGCGGAAGAACTCTTTTGTCGCCACGTTCCCTACCTCTTTTCTGCTGTCCGCTGCCGGATTGCCGGTTACCCTGCATGGTTCAGCTTCCCTGCCGCCAAAATGGGGCATTACCCTGCAGGATATCATAGGGCAGTCAGGTATTGATATTTCTCAGCAGAGCCGTACAGAAGCCATTGAGGCTGCCGGAAGAAGCGGAGTATTGTTCGCCAATTCCGAACTATGGTGCCCGCCGCTTGGTAATATCCGCACACTCCGCGAGGACATCGGGATGCGGACGATTTTTAATACGGTAGAGAAGCTGATGGACTTTTCCTGCTCTCCTTATATCGTATTCGGCATTTTCCACAACACGGTATTTGACCGTATATCCCGCCTGATTATCAAGCTCGGGTATCAAAAAGGGCTGATCGTGCAGGGTGCCGAAGGCTCCGAGGATCTCTTCATCGACAGGCCCAACCGGGTATACCGGATCCGAAACGGTGAAGCCCATATGGACATTATTGACCCGGATGCGCTAGGGCTCGAAACCATGGTTCCCAAGATGGACTGGACAGCGCGGCTGCAGCTTCAGACTGCCGAAGAGGTACTCCAGGGCGGCGGCCATATGGCCTTTTATAATCAGACACTGCTGAACGGCGCCGCACGCCTCCATCTTGCTGGCAAGGTTAATTCAATCGAAGAAGGCGTGTATACCTGCAAGCATCTGCTGGACAATGGCGAAGCGTGGGAAGTCTATACGAAATGGCGCAGCACTCTGCTGGGCAAGGCTTCTGTGGGGCCGGTGTAATTGTATACTTTAACTGTAATTCAAAAAAAGGATGGCCAGCGGCCATCCTTTTGTCTGCCTTTAACCATACATCTTAATCCGCCAAGTTGTACGTTACCGTCTTTTCTTTTCCATCAGGGATAGGAGAATAAGTAAAAGTCAGTACACCGCCGTCCCGCTTCTTCAGTGTAAGCATTTTGCCCGCGATATAAGGATCTGATCCATCCGCCCGCTCCCACTCTTTAAGATCTCCGCTGCTGATCAATGATCCAGTAAGATCTGTACTGACTCCGGTAACAGGATCAATGGCATACAAGCGGGTATTTTGCAGCAAACGTACCAGAATGATATCTTCAGCGGCATATTCTGTTACAAAATCTCCTGACGCTCCCGTAAGACTTTCCAGTTCAAGCGCCTTGCCGAGATTACCCTCCGGATTGATCAGCTGAATATTCTTGCCGTCTGTCATATAAGGCCGGGTGGATGGCGGGATTGGAGCTTTGGCATAGGAAGGCGTCATGTAATGATACTCCATTTGCTTCAGGATGTTGCCGTTCTGAATTAGTGCCTGGTATCCGTTGCTAAAGTCATTGAACATGGCGTAGTGGTTATCGGTAAGCAGCAGCAAATCGCTTTTGCCAAGAGTCCGGACAATCAGTCTGTGGGTGTATGTTAAATCTGCAAAGGGAAGTTCACCGATAAGCACAGGCTTGCCGCCTGAAGTTGCGCTATAAACATTACCGTTAGCTTGCGACACCCAATAGGTTCTGCCTTTAGAAGCAGCTACTGAGTAACGCAGTTCGTCTACAATGTTCAGACTCGCGCTGTAGCTATCGTAAACAGTTTTACCGCCCATAGCTTTTACGGCAGATACCAGCGGCACATAAGTTTTACCTTTAATAATTCGTGGCGGATGGGCCAATGTGACCGGCGTGCCATTTACTGCTGATTTCACCGTTCCGGTTGTCAGCGTGACCTCGCTGTCCGGACGGACGAGCTTGGCGGTTTTGGTGCTCTGATTCCATGTTAGTGCGTAACCCATATCCTGTGCCAACTGCTGCAGCGGAACAAACATGGTGCCGTCCGATATGATTTTGCGGTTAGAGACCGATGATTCTTTGTAATTCAACTGGATGCTATACTCAGCAGCAGCTGATACGGTATCCGGACTTAAAGCGATGGCTGCGGCCAGGATACCAAAGGTTAAACCTTTCCATTTACTCATAATACGCCTCCGTATACGTTGACTGTTTGTTAATTTCACGTATAATTAGACGCTACCATTTGGAAAAAGTTACAAGCCGTGCTGCCTCCAGCTATCCAAAAAAGCTTGCAGCCGGTATTTCCGGTTTGCACGCTTTAACTGTTTTTATCTCTACATTGTCAAAATATGAACTTAATCCACACGCACCGCCTGCTGGCTATGCGGCTTACCGGGAGAGCCCGACTCTTCCGGCTCTTTCCCCCCGCCCAGCTTAAAGACCAGAATTCCGCCGACAATGACGATGACACCAATCAGCTGGTTCATGGTAAACGGAACTTTGGTCAGTCCCAGCCAGCCCAGGGAATCCCACAACAGCGCAAATCCGAGCTGTGCAGTCAGAACGATTGAAATCGCATAAGTAGGTCCCAGGATCCGGGTTGCCTGCACGAGACAGATGACGACACCGACACCAATCATCCCGCTGATCCAGTACCAGGGCTGCATGTGCTGCAGCGTGAACATATTTTTACCTTCCAGAATAAGTCCCATCAGCAGAGAGCCCCCGAAGCCCATTGCCAGCACCAGAGTAGTTGTAGTCCATGAACCCGTATGTTCGTTTACCTTGGTGTTAAAAATATTCTGCAAAGCCACAAGCGAACCGGCAAACAGCGCCAGTACAAGTCCGATCATCATTATGTTGTACTCCCTTTTATGTTCAGATTTAAGATGCTTTTACTGCAAGTTATAACTTCAGGATCACAACGCCTACAATCATCATTCCGATTCCGATGAACTGCGGCAGACGCATTTTTTTCTTGGCCACACCAAACCATCCGTTGATATCAATAATAAAAGTCAGACACAGCTGTGCGATCAAAAGCGCGGAAATGGTGAAGGTAACACCGATTTTCTGGATGGACGTTACTTCGCTGAAAATAATAAAAGCGGCCAGAGCACCGCCGAATAAATACAGCGGCTTTACTTTCCTTAAACCTTGCTTTTTGCCATCCCGGACGAACAGCAGAATCAGCAAAGACATGAGAAATCCGGTCAACTGTGTAATTGTAGCCGCCTGCCATGTGCCGATATCCTGGCTGATTCTGGCATTCGCCACTCCTTGTAGTGTGATACATGCCCCCGCCAATAATGCGAAAATAATCCCTTTCATTGCTTCTCTCTCCTCTGTATGTTCTCTGCTCTCTAATTAAATGATATCTTGCTTCATCCGTGAAGGACATATGTCCTAAATTACAAATTGTATCTTTATAATGAAAAACAGCAGCAGACAAGGACGGAACATAATCCTTTACTGCCGCTGTTTTATGAAATCATCTTTTCGCTTCATTTCCTGATTAATATGCCCCTGTTGATCTAGCTGCATTCCCTTTGACACTGCTCCCTCCACTTCAATAACCATTCAAGCTGGTGATCTATAAATTTTTCATCTACACAATCAAGTCCATGGATTTCGATAATAGTTGCCTGGAGCTGATAGTGCATGATTGCAACGAAATCATAAAATGCAGACATTTCATTTTCCGAGAGTGAGTGATAGTCCGAATAACCTGTTAAAAATCTTTCGTAAATTCCCTTCGTTTCTTTGTAGCCATCGTCATTATAGCTGAAATAATCAGTACAATTACATACCATCATGATGTCAAAGATTGCAAATGCGCTGCATGAGGTATCAAAATCCAAAAGAACCATCTCCCCATCCGGCGTTTGGAGAATATTTCCGCGGTTCAGATCGCCGTGGCAGTACCTGTACGGGAGATTTTTGACATTGTCCCATAGAGCGTTTCCATACTCCATATAGGCTTTGATTTTTTCCTCCGGGTACATTTTTCTGTTTAGTATCTGTATATATCTGTCAATAAAATAGGATTTACTCCGGGACACCAGATTACCGCTATATTTTTGCATAATACTGTGAAATTCCCTATAAAACGGCCGATCCCTTCTGCATCTTTATAAATATCCGGTTCCAGGCCCTCAATATACTCATATAAAATATACAGGTGTGTCCCGTTATCATGCTGTCTGCTAAAATAAGGCGTTCCCGGTTTGGTAAGAATGATTTGAGGTACCGCAAAATGATTGTGATACAAATACAAATGAATATCTATCGATTGCCTGGCTGTGTCTAAAAACTCCGGCCGGACCATTTTGAGAAAATAACGCCGGCTGTTTGTATAAACAATATACGATAAGCTGCCGCCGTCCCGGTTAAAAGTTAACTTATCAAATACAAGGGAATAATTATTATTCAATTCATTAAGCAATCGCTTATCCATCACCATGTATCATGACCGCCCCTTAAACTGCATGATCTGCCGCTATCCCATTATATTGCATTACTATTAACCGGCATTCCGTTTATAAGCACGGACCGCAAAGATATAAGCTATGAACAGGATCCCGGTACACCACGCCAGAGCGGCCCATATGTCATTGCCCGCCGGCTGTTCGGACAGGAGCGCGCGGATCGCTTCCACAATGGGGGTTACGGGCTGATTCTCGGCGAAGACACGGACAACTGCGGGCATGGATTCAGTCGGCACAAACGCCGAGCTGATGAATGGAAGGAAGATTAGCGGGTAAGAAAAGGCGCTTGCCCCTTCCATCGTTGCAGCTGACAATCCGGCAATGGCTGCCACCCAAGTCAATGCCAGCGTAAACAGCAAAAGTATACCGGCTACGGCAAGCCAGGATAATATCCCTGCCGGCGATCGGAAGCCCATAATAAGCGCTGTAAGAATGATAACGGCAATAGAAATAAAGTTGGATACCACCGAGGTCAGCACATGCCCCCAAAGTACGGTGGAACGTGCAATCGGCATGGAGTGGAACCGCTCAAGGATCCCCCGCTGTTTATCCATAAACAGCCGGTAGGCCACATAAGCAACCCCGCTGGCAATAGCCATAAGCAGGATACCGGGCAGCAGGTAGTTCACATAGTTATCGGTACCTGTGTCAATGGCTCCGCCAAACACATAAACGAACAGCAGCATCATTGCAACCGGGGTGATACAGACCGTAAGGATGGTGTCCATACTGCGAAAAATATGGCGCATGGAACGGCCAAGCATAACACTCATATCGCTAAAAAAATGTTTTTTTGCCGTCTCCATTAGATGGCCTCCTTCTTAGCGGTAATTGCGAGAAAAATCTCCTCTAATGTCGGCTGTTTCTCCACATACTCCACCTTCGCTGCAGGAAACAGCTTTTTGAGCTCTGCAAGTGTACCCTCTGCGATAATTCTGCCTTCATGCAGAATGGATATCCGGTCGGCAAGCTGCTCGGCCTCCTCTAAATACTGTGTGGTCAGGAATACCGTGGTACCGCCTTCGGCAAGTTCTCTTACAATCTTCCAAACTTCAATCCGGGCCTCAGGGTCAAGTCCGGTGGTCGGCTCATCGAGGAAAATGATCTGCGGTTTGCCGATAAGGCTTAAGGCAATGTCGAGCCTGCGGCGCATACCACCCGAATAAGCAGATGGCCTGCGGTCTGCAGCTTCCGTTAAGCCAAAACGTTTCAGCAATTCGTCCGCAGCCTGACGCGGCTGTTCCAGATGCCGCAGCCTGGCAATCATGATCAGATTTTCCCGCCCGGTCAGAATCTCATCCACGGCAGCAAACTGTCCCGTGAGACTGATCGCTTGCCGCACCTCCCCCGGGTTTGTCGTGACGTTAAATCCGTTAACGGCGGCAGTACCCCCGTCATGCTTGAGCAATGTAGTGAGAATTCTGACTACCGTTGTCTTGCCCGCGCCGTTTGCGCCCAGCAGAGCGAAAATTTCACCTTTCTTCACTTCAAAATCAACACCCTTTAGAACCTCCGTGCGCTTAAAAGACTTTTTCAAGCCTTTCACTTCAATGGCTTTTTCCATCCGTCATCCCCCTCTTACCTTGTTTTATCCGTATCCTTTTTCACAGCCTGATGAACTTCCCGGGCAACTGATTCCTGATAGATGTCAGCATAGGTTTTGGAATCTTTAATCAGATCGTCACAGAAAGCCGCCACGTCGCTGCCCGTCACTTCAAGCACGCCTTCCCCCCGGGAAGCCCCCTCTTCAAAAAGGTCGATAATTCCTGAGAGCAGCCCGGTCCCTTCCGTAAGTTCTACAGGTCCCACCTTAAAGAGGTATTTCTGAATCTCTTTATAGACAATCTGATAATCCTGAGGAAGTGCTTTCACACGCGCTACATGCGCCCGCCACTCTTTTTTACCTTCGATGATATCCCGTATTTTCATTAGTGCCTCCCCCTATTTGCCCAATTTTCTGGCGATATTATTGTTGAGCTGCTCGCGCCATTTGTCACGGATGGACTTGGCTCCTTCTTCACCGGCCAGTGCTGCACAGAAGCCTTTGATATCGTCCCCCAGTGCCTCTTCGACACGCTGGCCTTCAGCCGCTGTTTCTTCCAGCAGGCCTAGCACACCGTCGAGAATGGGCATAAGATTCCGGCCGGTGAAATCAGCATGCGCCCAAAAATTGGTATTGATCTTTTCCCATGCCGCCTGATAATCAGCCGGAAGTTTTTTGACCCGCAATTCAAATTTCTTAAATTCTTTAGTCATGTCGTTCCCGGTAATCTTTTCCCAAAAGTTCATTCTTTTCGCTCCTTCAGCTCATAAAGTTTCGAAGATACAAACGCCCATTTCTCCCAGAACATTCTCAGTTCTTCACGCCCTGCGTCATTAATCGAGAAAAACTTTCTGGGCGGTCCCAATTCGGAGGGCTTTTTAGTGGTCTCCACCAGCTTGTTTTTTTCAAGCCGGATCAGGATCGTATACACCGTTCCCTCTACAACATCTGTGAAGCCGAGCGCGTTCAGCTGCCGCGTGATTTCATAGCCGTAAGTATCTTTGCGGCTAATAATTTCCAGGACACAGCCCTCAAGCACGCCTTTTAACATTTCCGTCAGGTTATCCAGCATAATCACCCTTTACTATTCTGTATGACTGGTATGCAGTATTACTTACTACCACTACAAAGTAACACGTAGTAGCCAGATTGTCAACGGCGTTTCCTCCTTTTGGGTATTTCTTTTTTAACGGTCCTGTCCCTTTTTGAAGGAGTAACAATCAAGGCACCATTTTGCTTTTTGCAACGGAAAGAGCTTATTGTAGCGAACCGCTCAGAGAGTAGCGTGACCAATGTATGCGAAAAACCGAGTACATTCGGCCGATGCGAAGGGGAACGAGCTCATTGTATGCGAAAAACCGAGTATATTCGGCCGATGCGAGGGGGAACGAGCTTATTGTATGCGAAAAACCGAGTACATTTGGCCGATGCGAAGGGGAACGAGCTCATTGTATGCGAAAAATCGAGTACATTTGGCCGATGCGAAGGAGAACGAGCTCATTGTATGCGAAAATACGAGTACATTCGGCCGATGTGAAGGGGAGCGAGCTCATTGTATGCGAAAAAACGAGTACATTCGGCCGATGTGAGGGAATTACTATACTTACAGTAATTTTTTTGCCCCTCCCTCTGTCAGTTGCCCGCTCCCTTCTATCGGAATGATCTTAGAGCAAGCCTCATTCCCTACCGCTTACCGAGTATTTTTTTTATCCGAGCACGTACTCAAACAAGTAAAAAATCAAAAAAAGCAGCTGCCGCGGCGGCAACTGCTCCTGGATCGCTGAATTAGCGCTTCGAGCTCCATTAATACTACATAGCTATTATCTTATGTTTAAGCAATCAGCTTCTTCTCACGCAAGTGGTCAAAAATAATCCGGCTGACGGCCGATACCCGCTCCCGGTCCTCATAGGTAAGCCAGGCAAGCTCCTCAATTTCCGAGGCCGGGCTCAACTCACCTGTGTAATCCGCAAACAGACAAGTCATTTTCACACGGACGCCCTCCGCTTTGCCGTGAGCTTCCGCTTCAAACGTGCCAAATTCCGTAATGGTCTCCGGATTGATCTGAACAGATAGCTCCTCCTGGATCTCCCGGATCAAAGTCTCCGCATCCGTTTCTCCGCTCTCCCTTTTGCCTCCGGGAAAATAATAAGTGTCCTTCCCTTTAGACCGTGCTCCCAGCACTTTTCCGTCTACGATGTGAATCCAGGCAATTTTATCGATGGCTGCTGTCATGTTGCTTCCTCCTTACCAAAGCTGAATCTCTACTTCTTTTATTAAAAAACATCTTAGCTTATCCAAAAAGGACATATGTCCTTCATAAAATTGAAGTTACTTAAGAAGGGTAAGCGCAGTTTTGATCGTATTATCAACGAAAGAGCGCTTTGGACGGGACTTGAGCAGCACGGTTAATCCAATTAACGACACGACCAGCGACTGGGATACAGCTTTGATGTCCATTCCACTCTCCAGCTCGCCTGATTGAATCCCCCGTTCGATGGTTTCCTGAAATATTACAGATAAATACATTTGATGTTCTCTTGTGAGAATTTCAAATTTCTCATCATGAGGTGCAAGTTCAACCATCGTATTAATGCAAAAACACCCTTTTCTAGGGAGTGCTGCGTACTCATCCTCAACCACAGCTTCAAAGAAAGCGCGAAACGCTTCTTTTACAGATGGTCCGCTTTGCAGTCTGGTCCGGATCTCGGAAGCATGGGCTGTTGTATACTTGCGCAGTGCGGCTTCGAATAACTCCCTTTTCCCTCCAAAACCTGAGTATATACTGGGTCGTTGAATCTGCATCCGGGAAGTTAAATCACTTAATGAAGTAGCTTCATACCCTTTCTCCCAGAAAAGCTGCATAGCTGCATCTAATACTTGATCCTCGTTATATGCCCGGTTACGTCCCATAATCAATACCTCTCTGTGTAAGACTTAGCTTTCTTTCATTCATTACATACCGATTAGTACGTTAATATTTTAAGTTTATCCGAAAAAAATGTCAAACGAATAAATATTCCTTGACACTTATCTAAGAATGACATTATATTGTTGAGGTAATTTCATACTGATCGGTATGTTAACTCCTTAATAAAAAATATCAGAAATGGGTGATGTCATATGGGAGAGGTTCTCTCTATAACAGCTAAAGGTTCACGTATGTCTCGTGCTGTAATACTATTATTTGCAGTTGCCTGCGGATTATCTGTTGCCAACATCTATTTCGCCCAACCAATTCTCGATGAGTTATCCAGCGAGTTCAATATTGGACATTCAACCATTGGTATCGTTATTACGATCAGCCAGTCTCTTTATGCTGCAGGACTGTTGCTGCTGGTCCCGCTTGGTGATCTATTGAATCAACGCCAGCTCATTATCGGTCAAATGACCTTATCAACGGTTGCACTGGTCATCGTAGGTACAGCTTCCTCTGCGGCAGCACTTTTTGCAGGTCTGGCTTTAGTCGGACTGCTTGCCGTAGTGACGCAGACCATTGTAGCCTTCGCTGCGGACATGGCTGACCCTGTGCAGAGGGGACGAGTCGTCGGCATGGTAACCAGCGGCATTGTAACCGGCATCCTTCTTGCGAGGACAGTTTCAGGATTATTAACAGATCTTGCGGGTTGGCGTTCCATCTATTTGTTCTCTGCAGCCCTGATGCTGATTATGAACATTTCGCTATTTAAAATGCTGCCTGGCACCAGCCGTGCGCCACAATCACTGACCTATCTCCAACTGCTTAAGTCGGTGTTCAGCTTGTATGCGCAAGAACGGATCTTACGTGTCCGCGCTGTTTTGGCTCTGCTGATTTTTGCGGATTTCAGCATTTTATGGACATCGTTGGTGCTTCCGCTTAGTGCTCCGCCTATATCCCTCTCGCATACAGCTATCGGGGCCTTTGGACTCGCGGGAGCCGCCGGAGCGTTAGGCGCTGCACATGCGGGGAAGCTTGCTGACCGGGGGTCCGGGCAGAAGATGACGGGACTGGCTTTAAGCATTTTAATCATCTCGTGGCTGCTGATCAGCTATGCAGAACGCTCGCTTTTTGTACTAGTTATTGGAATTATTCTTCTGGACTTCGCGGTTCAGGCGGTACATGTTACCAATCAGAGCATGATCCTGATTTTACGGCCGGAGGCGCGCAGCAGGCTCACTGCCGCTTATATGGTTTTCTACTCCCTCGGCAGTGCTGCCGGTTCAATCACTTCAACCCAAATCTATGCTCATCATGGCTGGGCCGGGGTAAGCTTACTTGGTGCTTCTGTCAGTGTTCTGGCTCTACTGTTCTGGGCATTGACCCGCCGTGCTGCAGCTTCGGCCTGAAGGTGGACAGAAAAAACAAGGAATTCTCCTGCAGGAGAATTCCTTGTTGATACAAACTATAGATTTAAGCATCTGAAGAGAATTAAATTCCCCCGCGGATATGCGGAGCAACCTCGTCCTGATAAAAGGACGCCAGCCGTTCCATTTCCGCCGGTGTAAATGAAGGGATCTCGATTGTCTTCAGGTTATCGCTGACCTGGGTTTTGTTCTTGAACCCGGGAATGACGCAGCTTACTGCAGGATGGTCGAGAATCCAGCGCATGGAGGCTCTGGCCATGTTATCTCGGCCTTCACTGATCCATTCCAGACTGCGGGCCAGCTCCACGCCTTTAGCGAATGGCAGCCCGGCAAAAGTCTCGCCGACATTGAACTGCTCGCCGTTGGCATTGAAATTGCGGTGATCGTTCGCCTGGAAGGTGCTGTTTTCATTAAATTTACCTGTCAGCAGCCCGCTGGCCAGCGGCAGGCGAACCAGGATTCCCACTCCTTGCTCTGCTGCACGCGGGAACAGCTCCAGCGCAGGCTGCTGGCGGAACAGATTAAAGATTACTTGGAGAGCTTCAACCCCGGGATAATTCAGGCACAGCAGGCCTTCTTCGATCGTCTCGACGCTTACGCCGTAATGGCGGATTTTGCCCTCGGATTTCAGCTTGTCCAGCACCGCAAATACGCTGCCGTCGCGCAGAATGTCGATCGGCGGGCAGTGGATCTGATACAGGTCAATTGCTTCTCTCTGCAGACGGCGCAGGCTTTGTTCGGCATATTCACTCACCCGGCGCGCCGAATAATTGTCTGGATCATGGATGTCGCCCGCACGGCAGAACTTGGTGGCTATATGTACCTCATCCTCTTTGCCCTTTGTCGCTTTGGCCAGCAGTTCTTCGGCATGTCCACCACCGTAAACGTCTGCTGTATCGAAAAAGTTGACGCCTTGCTCCATTGCCAGCTCCAGGCCCTTCAGGCCATCCTCATCAGAACTGTTTCCCCAGTCGCCGCCAATTGCCCAGGTACCAAAGCTGACTTCACTGACAGATAACCCTGTATTTCCAAGTTTGCGGTAGTTCATATGGTGGTCCCTCCCAAGGTCATGTGTGCAAATCACAGAATACGCTTACAGCCTCTATTCATTATAAACATTTCCCGCATAAATGAACATGGAACAAGGGATCACACTTATGGAGAAATGATGTTTAGTAAGTTAAAAGTTGGCTTTTGGCGAATTCATAAAAATCCAATGCCTGCTCCCGTAACGCAAATCCCGCCTGGGCCAGCTTGTCGCTGCCGCCGCCTTTTCCCTGATACTCCGTTAAGTTTGCCTTAAAGAAGGCACCGCAGGAGAATCCGGTACTGCCGCTCCGGGCCAGGACAATTTTGTTCTCGGCTGCCGACAGCAGCAGGACAGGCAGTTCGCTGAGTGCAGTCAGTTTGCCGGCAAGATTCTGCAAATCCTTAAGCGTTTTGTCCTCATAGATATGGGCGATTACAGGGCTGTCCGGTTCCCGGGATGATAAAAGCTCATGGGCAGCATATTGATCATTCTGCTCCTTGAGAGCGGTCAGTTCAGCCTGCACCAGCTTCTGCTCCTGCTCCCATTTCTCAATCCGGTCCATAATCTCTTCTTTGCCCGTATTATACTTGGCAGACAGCGCCCCCAAAATCTTCATACCGTCATTAAATTCCTGTAAAGCCCGGTATCCGCATTTGAAGGTAACCCGGATGTTGCCTTTTTGTTTCTCAGCCCGCAGCAGCTTAATCATCCCGATGGCCCCTGTAGAAGAGACATGTGTGCCGCCGCAGGCGTTATGCTCCACACCTTCAATTTCCACAATCCGGATGTTCTCGGTCACTTTTGGCTGCTTCACCAGTGTAAGCTTGGCCAGTTCCTCTTCATCTACAAAATAACTGGTGATGCTCCGGTTCATGTAAATCTGGCGGTTAACCTCCTGTTCAATCTCTGCCATTTGAGCCTGGGGCAGCTCCGGCAGGTCAATGTCGACCGTCGCATAATCGCTGCCCAGATGAAAGCTCAAGGTCACCGCCTGAAGCTGCTTAAGGAACACCGCTGATAACAGATGCTGGCCGCTGTGCTGCTGCATATGATCGAACCTTCGATCCCAGTCGATGACACAGCTGACCGAAGTGCTTTCAGGCATCCGCTCCACTTTGTGCAGCACTGTATCCTCCTCAAGGATGACATCGAGTACAGCAATACCGTTAATATAACCAGTGTCACAGGGTTGTCCGCCGCCATGCGGATAAAAAGCGGTGTCCGCAAGGACCAGATATAATCCGTCTTCCTTTTGGGCAGTGCCGCTAATCACGGTCTCCCATTCCTGTATAAATGCTGATTCATAATACAATTTGTTAGTCATGATTCATTCCTTTCCTCTCCTGCTCTCTCTATCCTGCTGCCAAAGAAGCGTTCCATAACAATGTATTCCTTGCCGCCTTTGGTGAAAGTCCTGTCTGTTACTATGAGCCCGAATTTTTGATAAAAAGCAGCCTTATGGCTGCGCGCATTACAGATTACTCTATGTACACCTGAACGCTCAGCTTCGCCCAGCATGTAATTCAGCAAAAGTGTGCCATAACCCTTCCCCTGCTCAGCTGCGGCTGTAGCAAATTTACGGAACTGGGCCTCCCGGCCGTCTATAAACAGTGAAACTACAGACACCAGCCAGTCTTCTTCATATAGCCCATAATGTATTGCCTTGTCGTCATCTTTAAGTTTCACATAATCCAGTTCACGATCCGGCCACATCACTTCATGACGTAACTGCCAGACCTCTTCCTTGGGTGCTAACCGGATATCCATGTCATCCTCCCCGCCCTTTTGTTATGAATGCATCGTATCCCAGATTTGCTTGCCGATCAAGATTACCGTCACTGTAATGAACAGCGGGCGGATGTAGCTGGCCCCTTTGCGGATCGCGATTCTGGAGCCGACAACAGCACCGATAATCATCGGAATGCCCATAATCAGACCGTAGGAATAACTGACGGACCCCAAAGCAATAAATGTAATCAGACTGGAGATGTTACTGGCAAAATTAAGCACCTTGGCATTACCTGCAGCAGTAACGAACTCAAAGCCCATCATCAGAAAGGCAAAAATAAGAAATGATCCTGTCCCCGGACCAAAGAATCCGTCATAGAATCCGATCCCAAAAGCAACAGCAACACCGATCAGCCGGGTTTTGGCAGTGCTGCCTTTAAAGGTGGACACATCGCCCCAGGCTTTTTTGAACAACGTATATATGGTTATGACTACGAGCATTACAATCACCAGCGGCTTCAGAAACTCCGAAGGCACCTGGCGCACTGTAAGCGTCCCTGACACCGCACCTATAATAGAAAAAGGAATCAGCACCTTAACGAGTGAAAAATCAATTTTGCCTGACTTCATGAAGGAGGCCGTGCTGGTAAAAGAGCATAACGTTCCGGCCAGCTTGTTGCTTCCAAGCAGCAGATGAACCGGAATACCCGCTGCCAGCAGCGCCGGAATCCCGATCAGTCCCCCGCCTCCTACCACAGAGTCAATCAAACCGGCCAAAAAGCCGCAAATCACTAAAATTGCAATCATACCCGGACTTCCAAATTCCATGTCGTGCAAATCCTCCTGCTATGTATTTCAGAGTTTTTCAAACACACTCCAGCATACACAATTTTGGCGGTCTGCACCATACCATTATTCAGTTATTCATATCCAAATTCAGAGAACCATACGCCTTCCAGATAATTATCCAGCGCCTGCCTGATAAACGGAATCAGATTCACAGGCAGCTGACCCAGTGGAAACCAGCGCAGGTCATCACATTTGTCAGGCTCGCAATTGCGGACCTCCCCATTCCATTCATGGGCTGCAAAAAAGAAATCCACGCGTTCCCCGTATGAAGTGTTAATATGCATTACACTGATCATCTGCAAATCCTCCGGTGCTATGGAGATCCCGCATTCTTCTGCAGCCTCGCGGGCCGCGGCGGAATGGACTTTTTCTCCTCTCTCCAGGCGGCCTGCGGGCAGCCCGTAACGTCCATCTTCATGTCCGGTATTGCAGCGCCTCAACAGTAGAATCTGACCCTCTCTAATCATAAATATATGGGCAACACTAATTAGACTTAAGTCACTCATAGCAATTCCTCCTCCACCCCAGCTGTTGAAAGGGAACACATGTTCTTATGTATAAATTAAGTATAGCATAACCAGAACGATTATGGCACACAAAATATCCCAGATATCCAGTTCTGATACGGCAAAAAAGTGACAGATCCCTCTGCCACTTTTTTTCGTTTTGCCATTTGCCTGAACTTACTTATAGATGTTTTGTTCGTTTTTCTTGTAGGTTGTCTTGTCGTCGCTTAGCGCTTCCTTACGGACATCCAGCTTCTTCTGCTCCATCTGTTGAGCCTGCTGGCTGGTTACAGGGGTATGCGCCAGGTCTTCTACGGTGTTGATCAGGTTCTTATCCGGTTTGCTGTTATGCTCCATGCTGCTGCCTCCTTCGGGTTTGGAAATCACTTCATTTTATTGTGGCAGCAGCAGCTCCAGTTTATTCCCTGCAAAAAAAAGACGGACACCGCAGCTGTTCTGCTGTATGCCCGTCCTCGCTAAAACTATTCCACGTTGTGGTATACCTGCTGTACATCATCCAGCTCTTCCAAAGCATCAATCAGCTTCTCGAACTGCGCTTCGGCATCTTCCGGAAGGCTTACATAGTTCTGAGGCAGCATGGTAAGCTCGGCTACTGTGAAATCAGTAACGCCTGCACCGCGCAGCACTTCTTGAACGGCATGGAACTGGTCAGGCTCGGCATAGACAATCACCGCTTCTTCCTCTTCCAGAACATCGCGCACATCCAGATCGGCTTCAATCAGCAGCTCCATGACTTCGTCAGCAGACTTGCCTTCAAGGCCGATGACCGCTGTCTGGTCAAACATATACGTTACTGAACCGCTCACGCCCATGTTACCGCCGTTCTTACTGAATGCGGAACGCACCAGCGGAGCTGTACGGTTCACGTTATTGGTCAGCGCGTCGATGATAATCATCGATCCGCTTGGACCAAAGCCTTCGTAACGGAGTTCCACGTAATTTTCGTCACCGCTGCCTTTTGCTTTTTCGAGCGCACGGTCGATAATTGCCTTTGGTACATTATAAGTTTTGGCGCGTTCCAGAACGACCTTCAGTGCACGGTTCGATTCCGGATCCGGCTCGCCTTTTTTGGCTGCTACATAAATCTCTACCCCGAATTTGGCGTATACCTTACTAGTGTTAGCATCCTTGGATGCTTTCTTTTCCTTAATATTATTCCACTTACGACCCATATTGTTCCGCTCGCTTTCCAACATTTATTATAAACAGTCGCTTTCCATTATACCTCTTGTCCAACGATCCCGTAAAGGGCAGGAGAAGCCGGGGAGTGGGCATACGGCAGGTTTAGAGCTTAAAAAAAGTATTTTAAAACATCCAAGGTACTTTCTTTCCACCTGAAATTCGTTTGAAGCTTTATGTAAGTCACTGGTGATGTGTCTATCTTCCGACTTTTCTGTTAAGCTAGACTGATTGACCTTGGAGCTGCAGCTTTTTCATAGGCAGACTGACTTAGCAACGTTACTCTGAAATGATATGGGGGCGGCAAATTCTGCTTAAGTGTGAATGCTACTAGGCTTAGTTGGATTTCCTCCACCTAATTCTGTTCTTTTTCATTATTAATGATCTTTAGTTGGAAATTCTCCAGCTAATTGTGCGGATAAAGGCATTTTAAGACTAATTCAATATATTTAAGTGGAGTCTTTCCACTAGACATGCATACAAACTTACATGGGAGCTAAACCAAACCGAAAGTAATAATTTTACAGTAAGCTTTGTGGACTCAACGAAAAAAGAACAGTGGCTCCTTAAGTCGTAGGTTTAGTTACCAAATAAAGGTATATGTTATTGGTTATTCCAGAATTATTTTTACCGTCGCTCGTTTTTCTTTCGTTTGTACTGGAGTTTCTGCGGGCCTAGGAATCTTTTGCCGCCCTTTAGAACGACGGGTCGGTTCGCGATTCAGCGCTTCAACAAATACATCCCAGTCTTTCATGGCGTAGTATCTCATCTTTCGCAGCATGCTCCACACACTTAGGGTAGGCTGTACTTCTAAATGGATGAGCTGACATAGCAACGCCGTAATGATTCCAATATAACATTGGACCCACACTGCATGCGGGTGATGATTGTGGAAAGTTACGGTGGCCAGATGCTGCTTAATCCATTTAAAAAACAGCTCAATTTGCCAGCGGCAGCGATAAATTTCACTAATGTCTTTGGCTGAAAGATCCTGGCGATTGGTGATGACCTCGTAGATTTTTCCATGCTTATCTTGGAATTGTACAAGGCGGACACAAAACGTTTGGCCCGAATTTTTATCCAAAATCTCAACGTAAGCGTCCCGAGTCATATGGCTGCTACCCGAAACGGGATGTTCGGTCAGCACGGTGTACTTTGTTTTTGCACGGATCCGGGCAACAAACAGCACCGTTCCTTCCGACCATTCTCTGAAGTTTCCGTAATGCACGTAGCCACGGTCGAAAATGTAGGTGATTTCTCCGGGGACAACGAGATATTTGACCGCTTGTTGATCCGACACACCGATGGTGGAAAGGACAATCTCATCCGGAAAATGGCACCCGGCTTCCAGCGAAAGCAGCCGTGTATGGATTTTGACACCCTTGGTCTTGTTTTGATAAAACGCCCAGTCGCCGAGTATTTTGGGTAGCGAAAGGCTGGTTGAATCGACAGGTGCCAACGTTCCAAGGTGCTTGATGCCCTTAGCTTTCGCTTTTCGCATTTTTAACTCCTGAACGAGTTCGGCAAACAACCACTCGAGATAAGCGAGAGGGATGGTGTCAAGCTTACGGTTCAAGGTCGATTCGTGAATGGTCGTGAGTCCGGTAATGTCCTGAAGCTCCGCATTCGTTTCCAAATTGAGCACAATGTCGGAGAGAGTACGCCTTTGCTGCAACTGAGCTTCTACAAAAAGTGTAATCGCGGCTCCGACGGTAAGTTTTTTAGCATAATGATCTGCGAACGGACAACGAAAAGAATTTAACATTAAATGCTGTAAGTACTTGCGTAAAACTGAATTTTGCGATATGTTACCCATGGTTGAGCTCCTTTTGTGGAGAGATGTGGGTAACCTGCCTACTCTCTCTACATTAGGGCTTTTTTTCTTTTTTCACCAGAGTAAACTCATCTTTTTTATCCATAATTAGCTAACTATTTCAAATAAATTTTCATGTTAGCTTTGCCGCATGTCTAGTGGAGTCTTTCCAACTAATATTGTAATATCGGTATTTGCCAGAGAATTAGCTGGAGAATTTCCACTTAACTTGATCTGCACTATAGACGCTGCCTTGGACTATTTTCCATACCACAGCAACTTGCTGTAGAAAATGCCATAAGAGCCCTATCCGAACTCAAGTTTAGCCCGCACCTCGTTATCATTTATACAAAAGGAGTTATTCATCATATGTCAAAAAGAAACCGTAAGCGCATCACCCTGTCTTCTGTGGCTGCAGCGATTGTTTGTGCGGCTGTCCTTATTTTTGCCGATCCTGACATTCCATTATTTGACCGGGCCAATGAAAAAGAATCCTCTTACACTGAAGTTTTGGATACTTATGTATTGGATACTTATGTATTAAACGGGTCTTCTATAGAAGCCGAAGTGACCTCAGTCACCGACGGGGATACTTTCAAAATCAAAGGCAAGGATGGCAAAACAGAAAAAGTACGCCTTTTACTTATTGATACTCCCGAAATCGGGGATCATCCCGAGCCTTTTGCGCTGGAAGCGCGCGATTACACGGCTGATCTACTTAAGGGCCAAACTGTCCGCCTTGAATTCGATGTGTCTGAACGCGACCAGTATGGCCGGCTTTTAGCCTATGCCTATATTGGTGATCATATGGTCAATGAATTGCTGCTGGAGGAGGGCCTGGCCCGTGTCGCAGTGTTTCCGCCGGATATCAAGTTTGAAAAAGAGTTCAAGAACATCGCTGACAAAGCGCGGAAAGCCAAACGCGGAGTATGGAGTATAGATAACTATGTAACAAATAGAGGCTTTGATGAACGGGCTGTAAACAAGTAGACTTTGTTAGACTGGGGTCATTGAATAGCCGTAGGTTTTAAAGAGAAGGAAGCAAATGACATAATAATATTAATGAATTTTCAACTGCATAATGAACTGCTCTCCAATTTCTCCAGCTTTTCTTCTACCTGTATCAATAAAACCTACATTTTTATATAAGTTCTGAGCAGGAATGTTTTTATGATTAACTGCTAGGATAATTTCATCACAATATTTAAAATTCATCGTTATAAATTCTTTTAACTCAACCATTGCTTTTTTTGCATATCCTTTCCCTTGATGTTTATGATCCACCGATAATGCGGTAAGTAACATCGCGTTAGGGCTATTCGAATATTCTCTCACTCTTTCAGTATTATGTAATAAGAAGAATCCCACGGGTAAGTCTTCTGAGAGGATAACGATTCTATATTGACCTTCAGATACATTTAATATCTCTTCTGGTAGTGCTGTGAATCTTACTTGCGATTCTGGTAATTCAAATTTGCTTAAACTCTCTAAGTGTTTATTTTGATAAAAAGATAATTGAATTTCTTTGACATTTTCCATACTATATCTCCTTTGTTTTAATAACATTTTACCACTTGTATTTCTTTACTTTCCTTTAACTATATTGCTCCCTGCCACTTAGCTTAATCATGTGCCCTCCAGTCAAATATTTTATTTTCTTTGAACTATACCTTCTGATTCATCAAAAAAGAGATGCTCCGGACAGCTGACTGCAGTCTGCCGGAACATCCCTTTTACCACGCTACACCCATACCTCATTCGCCGTTTCAATTACCAGCCGTACCTTATCCCACTGCTCCTCTTCCGTCAGGATATTGCCTTCCTCGGTAGAAGCAAAGCCGCATTGCGGACTGAGGCACAGCTGCTCAATATTTACATACTGGGCGGCTTCTGCGATCCGGGCTTTCAGCTGCTCTTTATTCTCAAGTCCCCCATGTTTGGTGGTTACGAGCCCCAGGACAACAAACTGGTCGCGGATATAACGCAGTGGTGCGAAGTCACCGGAACGCTCGTTATCATACTCCAGGAAAAAAGCATCCACCTCGGCATGCCCGAACAGCTTCTCGGCCACCGGTTCATACCCGCCTGCGGCGAACCAGGTAGACCGGAAATTGCCGCGGCATACATGCAGACCGATGGTCATATCCGCCGGACGCCCGGCAATACTTTCATTGATCAGCCGCACATAATCCTCGGCCAGCTGCTCAGGGTCCACCCCTCTGCTGCGCAAATGCGCGCGGTGTTTACCGCTGGAAAGGGTTCCCCAGGTGGTATCGTCCAGCTGCAGATAACGGCAGCCTGCATCATAGAATGCCTGTATTGCAGCACGGTATACGGCGATAATATCGGCATACAGCTGCTCCCGCTGCGGATAGATTTCATTACCGTTGTAGTCCTGCACGAAATGGAACAGCGAAGGCGACGGAATAGTCATCTTGGCCATTGTATTCCCCGCCATCTGCTGCAGCTTGATGAACTGTCCGACCATCGGATGATTTCCGAATGAGATTTTATCCACGATCTTAAAGCTTTCCGCCCGCTGTGCATGTTCTTTGGAGCCGCTGCCCTGGTTGAGTGTGATTTTCTGCGTGCCTTCAATGCCAAGGAAAAAGTCCAGATGCCACCAGGAACGGCGGAACTCACCGTCGGTAACGGCTTGGAGTCCAAGCGCTTTTTCCTGCTCCAGCAGCTTGGCAATTTCCTGATCCTCAATCTCATTCAGCTGATCTGCATGAAGCTCATTCTGTTCAAATAACAGGCGCGCGGCCTTGATCTCATCACTGCGCAGGAAGCTGCCGACGATGTCGTAGCGAAAAGGCGGTGAGTTTCTTTTGGTGCCGGTAACTTGACTGATCATACGTCCCTCCTGCTGTTATAGTAAGAACTGATTGAAGTCGAAATAATGATCCGAGACCAGATCGTTCAGAATTTCGATAAAGCCGGACATGATGTCGCTGGGTCTGCGGTCCTTGTGGGCAATCCAGCCGACAGTGAACACTTCATTGCTGTCAAAAGGGATGGTAACCAGTCCGTTCCCGTTAAGCTCAGAAGCCATAATTCCCGTTCCCACTGTATAAGAATCACTGCCTAACAGCAGGTTGGTCAGCGTAGCACGGTCTGTAACTTTAATATTCTTCTCGATCTGGGTGAAGCTTAACATCTCCTCGGAGAAATGCAGCGAATTGTTGTCTCCTTGCTCAAAAGTAATATACGGGTATGGCAGAATGTCATCCTGTGTGATGCTCTCTTTGTGAACCAGCGGATGAGATGACCTGACATACACATGCGGGCTCGTATTAAAAAGCGGAGTGAATTTCAGATTGCCGTCGCTGAACAGCTTGTTCATCACTTTATAGTTGCTCTCATTGATATACAGGATTCCAAGATCGCTGCGCAGGGTGCGCACGTCTTCGATAATCTCGTAGGTTTGCGTTTCTCTCAGGCTGAAATTGTACTCCATCACATTACGCTCTTTCATCAGCCTTACAAAAGCATCCACGACAAACGCATAATGCTGGGTGGAGACGGAAAAGTAGATCGGGCTGCGTTTTTTGCCGGTATACCGGTTCTCCATGAACTCGGTCTGCTCGATAATCTGGCGCGCATATCCCAGGAATTCCATCCCTTCGGCAGAAATGCTGATCCCCCGGTTCGTCCGTTCAAATATGGTAATCCCCAGTTCGTTCTCCAGCTCCTTGATCGCATTCGAGAGACTCGGCTGGGATACAAAAAGCCTTTTGGCCGCTTCATTCATCGAGCCGCTGTTGGCAATCTCAATGGCGTAGCGGAGCTGCTGCAATGTCAATCCTGTTCCCCCTCTACTCAAGGCCTGGTGCCTCATGCTTGTCAGAAATATCGTAGCATAAACCCCACTTCTGTACCATGCTTATTCCTTCAAAATGCCCGCAGCCTTTATTGCGGCCGCTTTTTGCCGGCGTCGATTTGTGAAGGGTCCAGCCCTTCCCAGATGTTCGGTATGTCAGCTTCTTCCGGATGTTCAAACACCAGAAAAGCTGTCGGCAGATAACGCTCACCGTATTGTGAGGAAGGCTGATTTACGATTTCATTGTCCTTCACCAGCACCGTAGACGATCCCCCGTCCAGATTGGCTGCAATCACCGCGCCATGCTTCAGCATAATCTGCTGCACATCATACAAATTCGCACCGATACTGTAGCCGGGCTGCCTTCCGTCGATCACAACGAACAGCAGTGCACCGTCTGCGCGCTGGCCCATCGCAGTTCTTGGTGCGATTCCCCAGCCTTCGGCAGCATTCTTGATCAGTCCTTTGCCATTGACTATAATCCGCGGCTGGAAAGATACCGCCTCCTTGACGCCGAGCTCACCGAGCTCTTCCAGCGAATAGTTGCCGGCTAACATTTTACCCTGCTTGTCCAGCCCTACGATCTGCGTGGAGGTTTTCCCTCCCAGTCCGTCATAATAGAGTCTGCCCTGCGAAATGACCAGGCCAATCGGCTTGAAGCCGTTGCCGCTCCAGTTGGGATCTGCAAAGCCCCCGCCGTTGACACCGGCAATTGCCCCTGTGCGTTTTACCATGCTGGACACTTTCTCACCGGAACCTATGCGGCTTGGAACCCCCAGCCTGACCTTCGTCGGATCGTTAACCGTCATCACATACCCGGTGTATCCGCTGCCGGTAACTTTTTCGATTTCGACCAGCGGCTTTTCCGCTTCCGCTTCCGCAGCAGGCGGCTGTTCAATGGTATGCGTATCCTTCTCGTCTCCCATTTGCACAAAACGCTGATTATATTCGGTTACCCTGTGTTTCAGCTCCTCTTCGCCGATAATATATTTTGCCATATACCGGTGCTGGGTAGTGATCAGGGTATCCGCGATTAAATACCGGGTGCTTGCGCCTGAAGGCGCGAGATAAAGCCATGCTCCGCCAGCGAGCAGCAGCAGCATACAGAATAGAATGACTCTTGAAAGCATGCGGAAAAAGCCCTTTTTCTTGCGTTTGCGTTTACGGGCCGGCGGTTTCTTTGTAGTGACGGTGGAGCGTTTCGGTAATGATGAAGAGTTCACTTGCTTACTTCCTCCCTGGTAAATCCTGATCATAGAATGGGCAAATGCCCAGCTCCTTCCATCTTACATGATTATATGAAATTAAAAGTTTCAGTTTGTTAATTCTCTTAACAGCGCAGTTAAAAGAAAAACAGCGGCCCTCCTAAGGAGATCCGCTGCTTATTATAAAAATTATGTCAGCCGTGCCTGCCGACACCGCCGCCGCTGCTGGCACTGCCGCCTCCTCCACTGTCACCGGAACTGCCGGAGCTGTAGCCGCTGTCATCGGAATCGTCAGAGTCATAGCTGTAGCGTCCGCTGCCGCCGCCGCTGCTCGAACCGCCGCCGCCGCTGTTGGTTTCTCTTTCGCGCGAGTAGCGTCCCGCTCCGCCTCCCGAAGAAGAACCGCCTCCCCCTTCGTTCGTTGCGCTGGCTTCATTGCTGCTGCTCCAGAAGCTGCTGGAGTGAGCCGAGGAAGGCCGGCTAGGCCGGCGGTGCCGCCTGTTATACCACCTGCTGCCATAACCGTAACCCGCCTGGCCGTTCCAGGTGCCGTACCTGCGGATGTTACGCTGATGGTAAGGATTAACCGGAACTCCATATTGCACGATGTATCTGTTGCGCCGGGCAACAGCAAGACTAATAAGAAGAATGCCGCCAATCACCAAGGCAAAAATCAGAATAGCATTGCCAGTTGAAACCGGTTCGCGTTCTGTGATGGTCACCGTGTTCTCAACACTTCCGGCAGCTGCTCCGGCTGCTGCTGCGGCAGGCTGTGAAGCGGATGCCGCCGGCTGCTGATAATGATCCGCCCGTGCCAGGAAAAATCCGTACAAGGCATTCGCCATTGCCGTTGCGCCTGCTGCGTACTCTTTTTTGGCAAAATACGGCTCCAGTTCCTTGTCGAGCATACTGCTGATCAGCTCATTGGTTAATGTCTTGTCGATATCTCTGCCCTGAAGCACGTGATAATTATCACCGCCGATATCCAGCACCAGCACTACATCCCTGGGTCCGGCACCTGTTGAGGCAAATTTGCTGTACACATATTCCTGCAGATTCTTAACTCCGGTATTCTTGACGGTAACAACGTAAATTCCAGAACCGGAGGTTGATTTGTAACGGTAACTCGACTGATTGAGATAATCCTTCGTTACCTGCTTGAACACTCCGGCGTTGTCAGCCACATATTTACTGTTCGCAGTTTGCTCCGTCCACACTCCGCCGAGCCGCTGGATCAGCTCCCCGTATGTTTTCCGTGCGCCTGAATTATAATCCTTGCGGGCAAAGTCCGGCTCCAGATACTGGGACAAAATTTGCGACAGCTGTCCGTCACTTAAAGTGTTCACCAGCCCCTTACCCTGCACCACCCAGTAATCGTCGTCTTTGACCGACAGCAGCAGCAGTACACCATTATTTTTATCGGCTGAGCCTACTCCCCAGGTATTAAAAAGCGCATTGGCATATTCCTTCATTGACACGCCTTTGGTGGAATCTACAGTAGCCAGAACGACCTGTGCCCCGCTGGCCTGATGCAGCTTCACCCCGTAATTTACCATGTAATTCTCTGTCTTCTGATCGATAACCCCTGCAAAATCATTAACATAAAAAGACTCCGTATGATCAGGCACACTGGTCTTCGCCACGCTGAATGACGGCAGCATAACCGCACTCAGCAGCATGAATATCAAAGCTGTTAATATTGTTTTACGTTTCATATGTACCTCCTGCTTCTGAATATCCCTATCTTTTATATCGGTTACTTCCACTTGCTGTTATAGCTGCTATATTCATAGTTTATGTAAGTTTGCTGTTAAAATTCCACGATATTCATCATTGATTAGATTAGTTCTGCCATGTGTCATCTTTATCTGAAGTGATTATTGTTGTAATTACAACATTTTTGGGGTACGATTCTGTTACCGTGTTCTATAAATAAGGAGGCAAGCAGATTGGATATTATGATAAAAAAGTGCACACCGGATGACATAAGCCTGCTTCAGGCAGTGGGCAGCGAAACTTTTAAGGAGACTTTTAAAGATCAGAATTCCCCGGAAATGATGCAAGCTTACCTGGACAAAGCGTTTAGCCGGGAGCAGTTAGCCATAGAGCTGTCGGAGCCCTGTTCACAATTTTATTTTGTATATTCCAATGAGGAAATCGCCGGTTACCTGAAGCTCAACACTGATGAAGCCCAAACGGAAAAAATGGGCGCTGATTCCCTCGAGGTCGAGCGGATATACATCAAGCATAAATTTCATCAGCAGGGTCTGGGAAAATATCTGATCAACAAAGCTGTTGAAATAGCGGCGGAACAGCACAAAAAGAAAGTATGGCTCGGAGTGTGGGAAAAGAACGGGAACGCAGTTGCCTTTTATCAGAAAATGGGCTTTGTGCAAACAGGAACCCACTCCTTCCATATGGGCGAGGAGGAACAGACGGATTATATTATGACCAGGGTGCTGGGGAAGTAACGAGTCTGTGTTAACAGCACTCGCTTAATCCCGCTTACAGCGGAAACAAGCTCATTGAATGTGAAGTACCGAGTACATTGGGCCACTGTGATGGGAATGTGACACATTATACTCGAAAAACCGAGTACATTGGACCACTGCGGCGGGAATGTGACCCATTCTACTCGAATAACCGAGCACATTTGGCCACTCCGGCGGGAATGTGACACACTATACTCGAAAAACCGAGTACATCGGACCACTGCGGCGGGAATGTGACCCATTCTACTCGAAAAACCGAGTACATTGGGCCACTGCGGCGGGAATGTGACCCATTCTACTCGAATAACCGAGCACATTTGGCCACTCCGGCGGGAATGTGACACACTATACTCGAAAAACCAAATACATTTGACCACTCCAAGGGGAGCTAGCTCCCCCCACTGGCGTACGTCACAAAAAAAGCAGTGACTCCCCCCTAATGGGAAAATCACTGCTTGCTGTGTCTGACTTTTAAGCAATCTTAAAAGTTGAAATTATCCGGATCGGCACCGATCCGCTGATTCACATTCAGGGCGTCGATGCGTGCCATCTCTTCGGCCGACAGCTCAAAATCAAACACATCGCCGTTCTCGATAATCCGCTGTTCTTTAATGGACTTCGGTATGGTCACAATGCCGCTCTGCAGATCCCAGCGGAGGATCACCTGGGCAATCGATTTGTTATGGGACTTAGCGATATCCCCAAGCACTTCATTGTCCAGCAGGCGGCCCTGGGCCAGCGGAGCCCATGCTTCAATCTGAATTCCCTGTGTGCGGCAGTACTCACGAAGCTCCTGCTGACTCAGCAGCGGATGCAGCTCGACCTGGTTGACCATAGGTGTTACTTTAGCTTCTGTCAGCAAATCTTCGATATGATGAATTTGGAAATTAGATACGCCAATCGCTCGGACCTTGCCTTCAGCGTACAGGTGTTCAAGCGCTCTCCAGGTTTCTTTGTATTTGCCTTTTACCGGCCAGTGCACCAGATACAGGTCAACATACTCCAGCCCCAGCTTGCTGATGCTCTTATCAAATGCCGCCAGCGTAGACTCATAACCTTGGTCAGCGTTCCAGACTTTCGTTGTAATGAACAGCTCCCCGCGGGCTACGCCCGACTCCCGGATCGCCTGTCCTACGCCTTCCTCATTAGCATAAAGCGCTGCTGTATCAATACTTCTGTAGCCAGCTTTGATCGCTGCTTTTACAGAATCAATAACCTCTTGGCCCTCTTCCACCTTATACACGCCAAGCCCGAGCCATGGCATTTGAATGCCGTTAGCCAATTCTACTGTGGACTGCAGATTTTTCATCTTAAATTACCGCCTTTTCTTGTAAGTTAGTTAGTGGGGTTGCTAGAACAATGAAGCCGGAATCAGCTTGCGCCCGCCTTTGATGAGCGTGGACTCCAGCATTTCTCCCTTATCTCCGCCAAAATAAAGCTGCCAGTACACGCCGAAACGGATGCTGACATCGTTCTTGACCAGCTCTGGCGGTGTTACAATCAGCCACTGGAACTTCAGGGCTTTGGAGATCTCAAATACCGGATCCAGCACGTTGTTGGAGACCATTTCGCCGAACGGATTATCGTACAAAAACACCGTCCAGCCCTTATTCTCCCGGTTAACCCGCTTATGGGTCATGATCATCATGGCTACAAGCAGCTGTACGGATTGACGCTGCCCGCCGCTGCCCACCGCTTCATCAAGGGCGCCCCTGTTGATAACTTCCCAATCGGAGTAGTGAAAATCTTCCGGTTCGGCATACAGGAAATAATTCTCCGTAACCGGCTTGTACACCTGCAGCACAGGGAAACGATTCTGCATGGATGCATATACAATTTTGCCGTCATTGATAATCTCCCGGATAGATGCAGCCGGAACCTGTTCGATCTTGGTATATTTCTCCAGGAGGGTACTGATGCAGCGGTTGAAATAGTCGGCGATCAGCGGCTCAATATCATCCGTCGTCTTAGGGACACTGATATTCTTGTAGTTCATCCGGATCAGCGGAAAAGCATAGCCGTTCTCATTATGGATGATCATCCGGCGTTCCATGCGTTTCAGAATCTCCACAATCTGAACTACCCGTTTGGCGGCCCGGCCAACCCACAGGGTACGCGAGAGCTCCATGCCTTCCTTGTCTGTCCGGATGCTCTCAATCTGGTCGCGCGAGCTTTGCAGCATGGAATCCAGCACCTGAATCGCAATAGAGAAGTCATCCCAGTGTACTGTATTAAGCCGGTCCTGAATTTTGGCTTCCAGTTCGGCATTCCAGCCGCTTTTGGACAGCTTGGCGCTTAGAGCATTTTTCTCCTCTTTCACTTTACGGGCAATTTCATTACGTTCACTTCGGGATTCCCGGCTGCGCACCAGCCAACCGGCAACCAGCGGTTCACAATCCTCTTTTACAGAGAGCTGCACTTCTTCAGGAATATCGCGGAGCAATACGCGCCCTTCAACATGCGTCTCCATAATCTTGCTCTGATTAGCGAGTGTCTGCAGCCAATGATCCATAACCGTTAAGGTCTGCTTGCAGACATTCAGCAGATGTTCATTCTCCCGGAAGCGCCGGCCGATCTCTTCCTCTTTGCGGTCCAGTGATTCATGCCAGATTTCGGTGGCGCGTTCATGCTTGTCCTTGATCGCCTTTTCGGACTTCGCCAATTCCTTCTGCAGACTGGTCAGTTCGGTCTGACAACGGATATAAGAATCGCGGATATGCTGGTAATCCTCGTCCAGATAGGCCGTTTCATTCTTCTGGCGCAGCCGGGCTGCCATAATATGATCCGGTGAGTCGGCAGGCTCAGGCGTCTTCTGCCACTCCGGATCCACCTGAACTACCGCTGCTTCAAGCTCAGCCAGCTGCTCGCCGGACCGCTTGATATTCCCTGCCCGTGTACGGATTTCCAGTTCGTTCTGGGTCAGGGATTGCTGAAGGCTTTCTACAGTGCTAAGCAGCTCCAGCAGCTTATTCTGGGCATCATGATCAACTGTTTCTGCGCTGTCCTCTTCCGCCGAAGCAGCGGATTGCTCGCCGGGAAAGGAAATTTCCGGAAACCAGTGCTGAACTCTCGGGAAAAGGGAGTAACGTGTATCTCCAATCCATTTGACCTGCTGTTTGCCGATATTGTCACTCTCCGCCTTCAGCAGGTCCAGCTGCTGGTCCGCAGCAGCTATTTGTTTGACAAGGAGGTTTTTGTTCTCCAGGGCACTTTGCTTGTCCTTATAATCCTGCTCATTTTTCTTCGTGCGCATTTCCCACTGCCGCAGCGCCTGCTCCCGTTCATTTAACTCCTTCTTTTCGGTCTCGCAATCCGCAAGCTCTCTTAAGATATCTGCAGCAGCATCTTCATTTTTACGGATCTCTTCGTTCAGCTCACTAATGCTTTGCGCAAGCGACTGCTGCTGCTGTTCAAGCCCGTCCAGTCTGTCATTCAGGGTAAGGCTGTGCTCGCTTTGGCGGACATGTTCAAAGTCCTGCTGCACCTTTTTGAGCCTGGACAGATACACCTCTGCTTCGCGAAGCTCCTCTTCCTTCACCTGCAGTCCCGCTGCAATGCCGCGTTTCCACTCCTGGAACTGTTCCGGCTGCAGCACCATCTGCTGACCTTGGTTTGCGAACAGCAGGAACGGCTCTTCAGCCGCTGCCGCCATTGATTCACGGATAAATACAGGTACGGCTGACTTCAGTATGATATCCTTCAGCAGCTCCGGCTTGAGCTTATCTGCTTCCCGTGCTGTCACAATAAGACTATAAGGTAGAAGCGGATGGCGTTCCAGCTCCTCTTCCCGTGCCACAAATGACAGATCATTCAGATAGGAGCTGCCGGTCATGGAACTGATCTTCAAAGAGTCCAGCTTGTCCTTCACCGTCAGTATATCCGCATTGGGCACCCAATAAGCTTCCTGCTGCAGCTCCACATCCATCAGCTGGTGATAATAGTCTCTTCTAAGCCTTTTGGCCTGCTGCTCGGCTTCGTCTATTCTGCGGATGAACCGTTCCTGCACAGCAGTCCCGGCTTCAAATAAACCTGCCGCACCGTACGCCTGATGCTCTTCATACATTTCCAGCAGTACCACCAGCTGTGACCACAGCTGCGACTCCCGGTTCCGCTGATTTTCAAGCAGACCTCTTACCTCTTCAGTCCTGGCCTGCAGCGCTGTTAGCTTAACGCTAAACTCCGTATGGGATTTATGCAGATTCAGTTTTTGCTCCCCTGCCGCAGAGCGCCGGTCATTTAATTGCAGCAGGGTTGCAGCAATGTCTTTGGCGGCGATCAGCGTCCGCTGCAGCGCTGCAGCCGGAAATCCGGCAGCCTCGTGCCCGTACCTGGCTGCAAACACCCCTGTATCTTCGGTATACCGCCGGATGGAAGCAGTCAGCTCATGAATCCGGCTGTCGAGTCCGCCCAGCTCCAGCAGGTTATTCTCCCTCTCCTTGCGCTGTGCGGATTCTTCAGCTGTGACCGCCCGCTGTCGTTCCGAGTACTCCTGAAGCTGAGACTGCCACAACCGGCGGACTATCTCCCAATGATTGCGCAGCTCCGCCTTCGCACCCTGAATAACCTCCTGGCGTTCCTTCATTTCCAGCGAGCCTTCAATGACTTCGATCTCCTTCTGCCACTGTGTCATTTCGCGCAGCAGCAGACTGCGTTTGGCCCGGTAATGGGCCACCTCCAGACTCTTTTCTCTCAGCTTCGATTCATCCAACCGCAGCCGTGCTCTGCCCTGATTGTCGCTGATAGCCTTGAACTCATCCTGCTTCAAATCATGCTCTTCCTTGCTGAGGAGATACCTCAGATTATCCTGCTCAAAACGCAGCTCCCGTGCTTCCTGATGAAGCTTGACCAGTTCGTCCGCTTTCCTGCTGCGCTCTTCTTCGGCACGCTTCAGCTCTTCCTGGATAACCGTATAAATCTGTCGTCCCGTCAGCTCTGTCTCCCGGTGGTGCTGGTCGGCTTCTGTCCCCTGCTTCACTAAGTCATGCAGCGGTGCGGCAAGTCCGGTGAATTCGGCAAAAGCCTTCTCTCTTTGTTCCAGCATCGGCAGCCTCTGGGCGATTGTCGCCGCATCTACGAACATTTTTTGCAGTGAGCCGTCTTCTTCACGCAGGCCTTCACTTAAACTGGCACCGATCTCCGGTATGATAAGCTTTTCGAACAGATTCTGGTTGGAGAAGGCATCATTTTTCTGAAAATAACCTTTAATCCCGCCCTCTTCACCATTGATCTTCTTCATGTTCCGCCACTCACCGATGTGGATGTCCCGTTCAGCAAGATAGCTGTAGTATCTCTTCAGATCCGAGCTGCTGCTTCCATAGTAGATGAACTCATTGCGGCGCTCCCTTACAAACTGCTGGATGGTTTCGAACCCGGCCGGTCCGTCCTCGTCATGATTGTACAGCGGGAGTGTGGAAAGCGTCAGCTCCGCATGCTCCTCATAATCCATCAGCGTATACAGCATATAATCCACTTTGATTTCGAGCTGATCCGCCGAGCTCTGGGCTGTCATAGCAATTCCTGTCGTCATGTATTGATTGCGTTCGGGATGGTCCAGCCGCCATTCAATAGCCACATGGAAGGTGTAAGGCTTCAGCTGCTTCTTATGGTTATGAAAAAATGCCTCTACCTGATTCTCGTTGTCTTTGCCCCAGGCCGTCTTCGGCAGCAGCAGCTGGAAAATGGACTGCAGCAGTACCCCTTTACCGCCGCCGTTCATCAGCGTAATCAGCGTGTTCGCCGGACCCTCCTCATTGCAGAGATCCAGGATCATATCGTCGTATTTTTTGAGCATTTTCTCATATTTGAGACCGGTAATCCGGATCCGTTCAATGCGCGGCATGAGCTTCTCCCTCCTTATCACTCAAGGTGCGGCCAATTAATGCCCTTAGCTCCTTATACCGGTCAACATCATGGTACAGGTACCGCATCCGTTCATATAATTCTTCTCTCGGAAAAATACGTTTCTCGTTCTCGGAAATGAACACGAGATGTTCTTCCTCAAGCAGCTTCATGCCTTCATGAATCAAGCCGATCCGTGAGCCCGAACCCCGGGACAGGGAGTCGCCTTCTTCCTGGCTTTTGGTCTGCATGTACAGACTTGCCCACACTTTATGCATGGCCTGAACATCCAGCCGCCATTGCTTGCTGAAGGCACCTTCTTCATCCATTTCAATCCAGGCCTGAAAGAGCGAAGACACCTGATCTGCAATCTGCAGATAAGACATGCTGTCCTGGCCCGGCTTGAAGTGCTGCTCATCCTGATCCATTTCGGCCAGAAATACAAGAATAATGACATTGATAATATGTAAATGGGTCTTGCGTTCAATCCGCGAGTATTTGTTCCGCAGCTGGGTGAAGTTCGTGGCAAATCCGGAACCGAGCGGATTAACCAGCAGGTGCAGACGGTGACCGGAGTTCATAATCCGGCAGCCCCCTTCTTTAGCCAGATACTGAAGGGCGTCATACGCTCCAGTGTCCTGCAGGCATTCTGCAGCAGCCGGGTCGTCGAGCGAAATCACTTTTCTGCGGAGCAGGTCAAAAAACAGCCGCGATGCCTGCTGCAGTTGTTCTAACGAGTAGCTCATGCTTCTATCCTCTCAATTCTCTACTATAGTAATGGTATACGGGCTCATTTCCAGACCGGGCCAGCTTACGCTGACGGTTGGGATCTTCCGGATCGAAGTCCGCAGCCGTTTGCCGCGCAGGCTCTCAAGACCGGGATAATCCGCCATCAGCTGCCGGATCAGCTTTTGGGGTTCGTCAGCTCCGCTGTCCGCATCTGCTGCATGCTCCTGCACGATGATATCAGCATGAAAAAACTGAATCCACAGGTCCACCGCATCCGGCGTCTCTGCCCAACGCTTCTGCTCCTCCTCCGAAAAGCTCTCTGCTGCAAAGGTAAAAGTCCCCTGAACTGCAAGCTCTGCGAACACAGGATACCAAAGCGACTTCACTTCCGGCCAGGGAATGGATTTGGGTATATAAACTGCAGGTTCCTCCCCCATGGCTTCTTCGGGTTCATCCAGGTATTCCTCCGGCAAAAAGCCCACATCCTGTTCCTCCCAGGCCCAGGCCAGCGGGTAGATGAAGTCCTGGTTCGGCGTGAACAATCCGCTGACTAACGTCTCCAGACTGTCCCCGTCAGGCAGTCCTTCGGCTTTCACCCATTCCTCCCACACATTTGTCCGGAAATTGAATCCCGCTGCTCCCCAGAACAGCTCCGGGTAATTTAGCCGCAGATTCGTTTCCGTCTCAAAAATGCTCAAGACCACGCCGGCCAGCTCATCATGCACTCTGCGGGACAGTTCCACCCGTTCGGACAGCTGCCGCAGCTCATTAAAGTCGATGACATCCTTCTCATCGTTGGCAAGCCGGGCCAGTGAGCGGTGTATATTATCAAAGTGCTTCCGTTCTTCCGCGAACTGCTGATGAATCTCCTCCAGGCGCTCGTGCCGTGCTGTGCCATACTCACTGAACATATGCTTTGGATTACGCCGCAGCGCATTGCGGTATTCCTGCTGCTGCTGGATCATTTTCCGCACCCGGGAGATCAGCTCGTTCACATCCTGCATCGCCCGCGTCACGCGTCCATGCTTGATATGCATCTGAATCTCCAGCAGCTTGATGCTGATCTGGAATTCATCAATAATCTCGTGGCTCATGAAAATGAGCTCCATCGCGTATTCGGAGAGCCGGTAGACCGTTTTGCCGGTCTCTTCCCAGCTGCTGCGCGTGGCATCCTCATCCACCGTGAAATATTTGTATTTCTGCACAGCCATCTGCCGGGCAGCGTCATCATAATAAAAAGCTTCAAAATCGCCGCCGTTGCCGCTCCACAGCAGCCCGTCCACCATCCGCTCTACAGATTCAGCAGTGCCAAACTTGGCAATATTGAATCGCTCCAGCGAAATCCAGGTCAATTCAACAAGGTCTTCCCTCGCTCTCCGCTCGTTCGATTCCAGCTCCAGATAATACACCTGCAGCAGCACACTAAGCGCAATCATTTCCTTGTAGGGCTGAAGTTCGCCCAGATTCATCCCCGCCCCGAGGCTCCATAGCGGATTGAGGCGTTTGTTCCGTTCTCCAAAATCACTCCAGTTCATGCTCTAAGCCAACCTCACCATCACTTCGTAATTTAGTACTTCCTGTGGAATACGTTTGTTATCTTTCAGAAGCCTTTCTATAGAAACATTCAGATCGGGGTCACCTGCAGCCTCTTCCCTGACAATATCCAAATGTTGCGGGTGACAGGACTGGTTTTTTTCATAATCATAGGTCTGACGTGCAGCTTCTAACATTTTTCTATAAATATTTAGAGCAAGCTTTATATTCCATTCAGGATAAGTTAGTTTCAGCTTACCATAAATATCCCAGCCCGCTTTATCCATGTCACCAACGTAATATACAATGGCTTCGTCCTTCTCAATATTGAATTCATTCAGATACTGCAGGCTGCTGATGATCTTCCAGCCTTCACCGTAAATCAGCATCTCGGGCTCCATTCCGCAGACCGGTTTGCCTTTTTGCATCAATCTTTTAGCCGAATCAAAAAATGAATGGTTCTCTGAGATTAAAACCCGCCGGATCGGCTTCATTGATTGAAGATGACATTCAAAAAGTTCGCGTACAACCAGCGCTTTAATAGATTGCAGTGTAAGGCCAAGCCTCGAAAGAAACTGAATACCTTCCGGCTCAGAGAGCCATTTTTCCCGATCAAACAGTTCTAAGGAGCGTTCTTCTCTAGTCACATACTCCCTCTCCTCAACCGTACGTAAAAAATCATAAATCCGCTCTATGTATGTCCATACTTCTGCAGTCTGTTCTTCCGGATGATTTCTGTAATAACTGAGATTTAATACGTTCAAATCAAGCAGGCGCAGCATAGCTGCCTCACTCCAGCCGGAATCTTTTGTTGACGTCTCTGAAAGCCAGTATGTCTCGTCTAGATACGAAGTTTTATATTTCTTCACCTTTGAAAGAGGCACTAAGTATCCTTCGTCAAGAAGCTTATCTATTCCTGTTGCAAACCTAGTAAACCCGCCTGCCATTTCGACGTAATCCGAACGATATTCGAAGCCAGATTCGACCTCCTTCTCTAGCCATACAAGAGAAACTTTGTGTCTGGATTTGCGGATAGCACCATATTTGCGCTCTAAAACCAGCTTGATTGTTTCAATCATCAGATCACCCTACAAAATAAGATAAACCCATATCCCCCCGGTAAGGGAGAAATATGGGCTATACTCGCTGAAACGCCATCCAAAAGGCGAATGTATGTTTCTATTATATCAATTTACACAAAATAGTTCTATGAATATTTAACATTCAGCAAATAATTCAGATTGGCTTTTACCGCAGGCCACTCATCGTCTATGATGCTGTAGAGCACAT
Organism: Paenibacillus sp. PK3_47; assembly: GCF_023520895.1. Taxonomy (NCBI): domain Bacteria; kingdom Bacillati; phylum Bacillota; class Bacilli; order Caryophanales; family Paenibacillaceae; genus Paenibacillus; species Paenibacillus sp. PK3_47. The sequence goes on along the minus strand of NZ_CP026029.1, from coordinate 5,909,877 downwards.
TATTTACAACGTCTCCCCCGGATGTAATTCTGTGTTTGCGCAGCACGCCTTCTTTTACCGCACCAATACGCTCGACGGCTTTCTGGGATCTGAAATTGTCACCGACCACTGTGAAATTCACCCGGATCAGGCCCAGCTCTTCAAAACAGTGATGCAGCAGGAGCGACTTCGACTCGGTATTCACCGCCGTGCGCCAGAATTCAGGGGAAATCCAGGTGCAGCCGATCTCAGCGTTGCGGTGAGTCAGGTCCAGGTGCATAATCCTTGAAGTTCCGGCAATCCGGCCTGAGGCTTTATCGATCATCACGTAAGGAAGTTCACCGCCTTTTTGCATATTGCCAAGGGCTGTATCAATCAGCTGAGCTACTTGCTCGCGTGAAGTGATTTTTCTCCAGGTAAACTCCCAGATATGCGGGTTGCCAAGCACTTCAATCAATTCAGCTTTATGTTCCGCTTCCATAGGTACCAGCTTAATCAGCTTGCCTTCAAGCTCTCTGGTGTCATTCATAATCACGTAAGTTGCCTCCCTGTTATCGACGATTCTTTCAGCTGGACATTTACTTTTCTAACTCTGGTTGCGATTCTGCGGCTACGGCTACGACTATAACTGTATTTCATGCAACTAAAACAGCCCGTTTTTGCTCTGAGAGGGTTTTAATTGTATTTCCTGCAGTTAAAAATCCTTTTACTTCACAATAAGCGGCTTTCCTCATTTTATAGATGTAAAGAATACAGTTAAACCGGCAAATCCGTTTTTTTGCAGTCTTTTAACTGCAGGAAATGCAACTAACCAGTACACTGCTATACGCTCCACATTTGCTTCCTCGCTATCAGTCTCTGGCGAAGGATTTCAGAATATATGTTGGTTTCAAGTTGAATCTATTCGATTATAAATGACTCCCTCTCTTATTGTCTGCATTATAATATCAAAAGACTGCCCCATTTATGTAAACGGAGCAGTCCTGTTGTCTGGTACACATTTTAATGAAGCAAAAATTTATACTCTGGCCTCAATATCACTGCGGATCTGGGAAACAATCTCTTCAATGCTTGCCGGCAGCTGCTCGCTTCCGGAACGTCTGCGGACCGACACACTGGAAGAATTCTTCTCCTGTTCGCCGAGCACAAGCATATAAGGCACTTTTTGCAGCTGTGCTTCACGAATCTTGAGCCCCAGCTTTTCATTTCGGGAGTCCAGTTCTACCCGGATGCCGGCTTTCTCCAGCGCCCGTTTCACTTCCAGCCCATACTCCACATAATTCTCGGACACTGGCAGCAGCTTCGCCTGCACCGGAGACAGCCATACCGGAAAAGCACCGCTGAAATGCTCCGTAATAATGCCCATGAACCGGTCAATCGAGCCATAAACTGCACGGTGGATGACGACGGGCCGCTGCTTGTTGCCGTCTTCGGCGACATAAGTCAGATCAAATTTCTCCGGCATCTGGAAGTCCAGCTGGATGGTTCCGCACTGCCAGCTTCTTTTTAACGCATCCATAATGTGAAAATCAATCTTCGGCCCGTAAAAAGCGCCATCACCCTCATTTACCCGATACTTGATGCCGCGTTTCTCCAGCACCTGCTGCAGGGAAGACTCCGCCTGATCCCACAGTTCATCCGAACCCATATAATCCTCAGGCCGTGTAGACAGCTCGATCTTGTATTCGAAACCGAACACCTTATAAATATGGTCGATTAGCTCAAGCACCTTTCCGATTTCCGCTTCAATCTGCTCCGGAAGGACAAACAGATGGGCGTCATCCTGGCAGAACGTACGGACACGCATCATCCCGCCCAATGCCCCCGAGAATTCATGGCGGTGTACCTGGCCAAATTCGGCAATCCGGATCGGCAGCTCCCTGTAGGAGTGCAGACTGTTCTTGTAGACCAGCATATGACCCGGGCAGTTCATCGGCTTCAGCGCAAACTTGGCATCATCGACGTGAGTAAAATACATATTGTCCTTATAATGATTATAATGCCCGGACTGCTCCCAGAGACGGTTATTCATCATCAGCGGTGAACGCACCTCGTCGTAATCCCGCTCCCGCTGCAGCCCCCGGGCAAAATCCTCAAGCTCTGTTCGGATAATCATGCCCTTCGGCAGATAAAACGGCATTCCCGGCGCTTCCTCAGAGAACATGAACAGTCCCAGTTCCTTGCCCAGCTTGCGGTGATCGCGTTTTTTCGCTTCCTCCAGCATGTAGAGGTGCTCATCCAGCTGTGCTTTTTTGATAAAAGCTGTGCCGTAAATCCGCTGCAGCATCTTGTTGTCCGAGTTGCCCCGCCAGTACGCACCTGCTACATTAAGCAGCTTGAAAGCTTTGATTCCCCCGGTTGATGCCAGATGCGGCCCCCGGCACAGGTCAGAGAATTCTCCCTGATCGTAAATGCTGATCTCGGCATCGGCTGGAAGATCATGGATCAGCTCCAGCTTAAGCGGTTCTTCAAACGCCGAGAAAATGTCCAATGCCTCTTCCCGGGTTACCACCCGGCGTACGACCGGCAGATTTTCCCGGACAATTCTGTTCATCTCCTGCTCAATGGCAGCGAGATCTTCTGTAGACAGCGGCTTTTCAATATCTATATCGTAATAAAATCCGTCTTCAATCACCGGACCGATTCCCAGCTTAACCTTCTTTTCTCCGTATATCCGTTTGATGGCCTGGGCCATAAGATGCGCTGTGCTGTGCCGGTGAATGTTCTGTCCCTCTTCACTGTCCAGCATAATGATCTCGACGAGGCTGTCCTGCTTAACCGGTTGATGCAAATCAATAAGTCTGCCATCCAGTTTTCCTGCTGCTGCATTTTTTCTGAGACTCGGGCTGATCGACTCTGCGATCTGTGCAATCGTGGTGCCCTGCGCATACCTCCTAACAGTTCCATCCGGCAGTGTTGCTTTGATCTCCATGATTATAGCCTCCATTTCTTATAGGTGTGATTGAACGCAAAAAAACGCAGCTCTCCCGTACAGGGACGAGTGCGTTCAGCTCGTGGTTCCACCCTAATTTGACCTGTGCTGCACCACCACCGGCTGTTCGGCGGAAGAGAAGTCACTAGTGTCCTCATTGGTATCCTGTATCGCGGATAAAACGGTGGCATTTACAGCCTCCCAACAGCGGGAAGGGTTCAGTGCCACGGCTGCAAAGGGGTAATATCCGGCCGGGTTCTGTAAGAAGCTCTCACCTTGCACTTCTCTCTCTGGTCAGTCCGTGAAGGATACCATGTCTTTGGTCATTGCCTTGCATATGGTGTTGCCTGTGTTACATATTACTGAATGGCTTAATTAAAAGTCAAGACCTGGAATGAAAAATAGTTTTACACTCTGCTATGTCCGAAAATCTAACATCCCTTGAAGAAAATGCGCATTTACGCCAGACTGCTGCTTGTCCCCGAACGGATCCGTCCGATGATTTCTCCAACCTCTGCCACTGTGTAAGCGATGTAATCCGCCCCTGCACCGTTCAGCTCCTCTACAGAACCATAACCAAAAGTCACACCGATTGAAGTTACCCCGCAGCCCTGCGCCCCGATAATATCATGCTCCCGGTCGCCGATCATCAGTGCCTCTCCCGCAGGAAGGTTATTGTGATCCAGCACATGCTGAATGACTTCGCGTTTTTTGGAGCGGGTTCCATCCAGATTACTCCCCCCGACATACTTGAAATATCCTTCCAGCTTGTAATGGCGGATAATTTCCTCGGCAAAAACGACCGGTTTGGACGTGGCGACATATAAGCTGTAGCCCTGGTTTTGCAGTTCTTCCAGCAGCTGCGGGATTCCGGGAATCACACTGTTTTCGAACATACCCAGCGTCTTGTACCGTTCACGGTAGTAATCCACAGCGAGCAGCGCCTGCTCCGCAGGCATCCCCTGAATTTGGATAAAAGAATCGTATAACGGCGGTCCGATATACGGCAGCAGCAGGTCCGGATGCTCCACTTCAATCCCGAATTTATTCAGCGCATACTCTATGCATTTGGTGATCCCCTCTTTGGGATCGGTTAACGTCCCGTCCAGATCAAATAAAATATTTTTTAAGCTAGTGCTCATCTTAGGCTTGCTCCCTCCGCTCTATTATGGTCACACGGAAATGCTTGTTCAGCTTGTCCGGCTGACCACTGTCTGATCGTACTTGTTACATCATACCTTCGTTTCTACATACTTTCCACACACTTTTCAGTTACCATCAGACAGAAGAGACAGAAGAGCAATACATACATAGGAGGACTTAACATGAATATGACGCACTACATGTCACTGCTGGCAGATAATCAGCCATGGAACCTGATACTTTTTATGGCGATACCTGTAATTTTTGCAGAGACGATTACCGTTACAGAGTTTATCATCCTGTTCACCAAGAAGCTGGACGGACCGCTTAGAGCCTTTAACCGCATCTGCAGTATACTGGCAGGTTTGTACTTTACCGGTGTATTTCTTTACCTGTTCCCGACAGCTTTTGTGCCGCTTACCATTAACGGCGAATGGCATACATGGGTCGACGTGGTAGCTGTAGGCTTTTACCTGAGCGGAGTGCTGTTCCTGCTCCCGCTGGCACTGCTTGATCTGGGGATAATCGCCCGCAGACGTTCCGAAGAGAGCAAGCTGAAGCTGCATTTTCTGCTGGTCAGCGGCTTCCTCGTCGTTGCCCACATCGCTATGATCTTCGGTATGATCGATCCGTCCATTATTGGCGGGATGGCTGGTATGAGTCACTGATTACACGGGCAGGCATGAAATGTCCCTGTTGATTGTGCCGCTGCAGCTAGCTTCGGCACATTCAACGGGACTTTTCCCGTTCATTTCGCCGCTGCGGCTAGCTTCGGCACATTGAACGGGACTTTTCCCGTTCATTTCGCCGCTGCAGCTAGCTTCGGCATAATCAACGGGACTTTTCCCGTTCATTTCGCCGCAGCGGCTAGCTTCGGCGCAATCAACGGGACTTTTCCCGTTCATTTCGCCACTATTTTTCTCGGTAAAAAGTCACCTCACACCGCGTCCCCTCCCCAAGCTTGCTTGTAATCGACAGAGTACCACCGTGCAGCTCCACCAATTTGTTCACAATCGACAACCCTAAGCCTGTCCCCCCGTACTGGCGTGAACGTGATTTCTCCACTCTGTAAAAACGTTCCAGCACATGGGGCAGCTCCGCTTCGGGAATTCCGATTCCGGTATCTTGAATCACCAGTACAGCAGAATGTCCAGTATACTGCAGACGAATGTGGACTGCTCCTTCGTCAGTGTAGCGGACTGCATTTTCCAGCAAGTTCATTACGATCTGCTCCATCCGCTTTCTGTCTCCTGGCAGCAGATAGGCCCGGCCTTCATAGGCGGCAGTCAGGTTAAGACCTTTATCTTTTACAGTAAGCTCCATCCTCCGGACTGACTGATCAACGACCTGTCTAAGATCGACATTCTCCCGGTTGAGTGTAATTTTGCCTTCCTCCATTTTGGCCAATTCAAACAAATCGTCAACGAGATGCTGAATGCGGTGGGCCTCCTGATTGATAATCTCAAGATACAGCTTCTTCTCATCGTCCGTCTCATATAATCCATCCCTGACTACCTTCGCATACCCTTGCAGATAAGTGATCGGTGTGCGCAGTTCATGGGAAATATTCGCCAGAAACTCCTGACGGGTATCCCGGTAATGCTGCAGATCAACCGCCAGATCATTGATGGCTCCGGCCAGATGTCCGATCTCATCCCTGCTGCGGATCGTAAGCCTTGTCTCCAGATCGCCGGCGGCGATTTTACGGGTGGCTGTCTGCATCTGAAGCAGCGGACGTGACAGCGTACGGGCGATGAACCAGGTAATTCCAAGGGCAATCACAACAGCACCCAAACCTGAGAGCAGCAGGATACTCCGTACAGTAGACAGGGACTGCTCCATACTATTTGTGGAAGACATTACATACAGTGCAGATTGAACCGCCTGCCCCCTTTGGATAGGCTGACCGGCTACAAAATAACGGTGTCCCCCAGGATCAGTGTATAAAAAATTTATGCTATGGCCAGCATAAATCGCTTGCAGGTCCTCTTTCCGGACAAATGATCTGTCAGCGTAATCATGGACACCGGAGTGGAAATTAACCTTGTTATTCAGAGAAATGTTAAATATACTCACATTAGAGAATTCGGCAAAAGAGGACATCATCAGCTCACTCGTAGTATCCCCGGACTGCGCCATGGCGGTAAAATGCGAAGCCAGATCCTCCGTCTCCTGCTGCATTTCCTGATAATAGAACCCTGTGAACATCCGCTCGATGACCACCCCCAGCAGCAACAGGAGAAACAAAAATACGGCCATAATGACCAAACCCAATTTAAAACCGATCATATTGCGCTTCACTCCACGTCACCCGGCACCTGAAATTTATATCCCAGCCCCCATACTGTCTGAACCGGTTGATAGGGAAGTCCGGCTTTCTGCAGTTTTTCCCGGATATTTTTGATATGTGTATCAATGACCCGGGTCTCGCCTTCATAATTTACCCCCCACAGCAGTTCCACCAGCTCCTCCCTGGTATAGACACGCTGCCTCCCGCGTGCAAGCATGACGAGCAGATCAAATTCTTTCGGTGTAAAATCAGCAGGCTGATCCATGACCCGCACCTCACGGGCTTCCGGATCAATCCGCAGTTCAGATAGATTGAGAATTTCATCTGACTTTTTTAAGGATGAAGCCATTCCCGAACGCCGCAGCAGGGCATAAATTCTGGCCAGCAGCTCCTCCGGCTCAAACGGCTTTGTCAGATAATCATCCGCACCGGCACCCAGGCCATGCACTTTATCCCTGGTTTCTGAACGGGCTGTCAGCATCAGGATTGGTACCTGGCTTGTCTCCCGGACCGTCCGGCATACCTGCCATCCATCCATATCCGGCATCATTACATCAAGGATAATTACATCATAGGCATGCTGGCTGATCATGTTCAGCGCTTCCCGGCCCGTGGAGGCTTCGGCGGCTGCAAACCCCTCTTTGGTCAAATAAATGCGCAGCAGATTGCGCATATTCCATTCATCGTCTACAATCAGCACCTGAAGTTTCGGCAATGGCCCCACCCCTTACATGTTCATTCAAGTTGTTTTCATTATACCTAAAAAATACAGAACAAAAAGGCAACGGGTTCTCCCGCTGCCAGCTTGCTATTTTAATGCCCCGAATGCGGATTATCACCGGAGGCCGGCGAGATTTCGAGCATGTCGTCAATTTCACTTTGCAGTCCGCCGGAGAGAGTGGAGGCATCCCCTGTCAGCCAGGCATGGTTGTAGGGTCCTTCGGCGGGAGAATCTTTATATTTGGGCTGAAGCTCCATTGTATAATTCATTACAGCATCCGGGAGTCCTCCCTGTTCCGTAAATATTAGCGGAGCATGCTTGCCCAGATGTGAAAATGGAGCTGCAGCAACAGCCAGCAGCGGGGAATCTGTGGTGAGCAGTGAGAGATTATGCCCCGGAGCTGTAATGCCCCACCCGAAACCGTTCGAAGAATCTTTATACTTGGCAAAAGCTACGCTGTTCTCATAAGGATTGTCTCCGGAGATTCGTGTTACTGTCCCATAGGCTGCCAGCTGCTGCTCTACATCCTCCGATATTACCCGTCCAGGCCCCAGAATATAGATGGAAGCCTGACCGCTGCGCGCCTCCAGTGCTTCTGCCGTTGCCGCCGGAATTTCGTTTTGGCTTACATACAAGAGCGGTTCCGGCATATGTGCAATCCAGTTAACCGCGGGGAGCGTATATTCAGGGCTGTCCATGGAGCCGATAATAACGCTGTCCGGCAGCTCACCTGACACTTTGGCATAATAGGTATCGATCGCCTGCGCCACTGCCGCCGGTTCGTTTCCCTCGATTTTATCAACCTTTAAATCCATTTCCTTCAATTGAGCTTCTACTCCGTCCGCAGCCGTTCCGACTATAATAACCTGAACCCCTTCATTACTCTCTGCGCCAAGCGGTTTAAGGCGGGTAAGCTCGTCAATGGTAGCTTCGGGAATTCCGTCTTTATTAAAATAGAGTACCGGTCCATTGCTCGGATGATGGATCAAATCCGCACTGGCAGCTGCAATCTGCCAATGGGCAGCATCGGTTAATACGACGCTAGAAGGCCTGTTGCTTTCCGTTTCAGCCGTCCAGAGCGTCCGGGAAACGAGCACCGCTGCTTGTACAGGATCAGAGCTGTTAATCCGGGTTGTATTTTTCGTTCCAATCCATGGCATATTTACGGCCGTCTGGCTGTACGCTTTGGTCGAAGATGTCTTATCCGTATTTCCGGCCTGGCAGCCGGCCAGCACGGCACCCAGCAGCAGGGTCGCTGAGCCAAGCAGTATTAGTTTCTTCAAGTAGATCCCTCCATTGTAGATGCTGTTACATCCTACTTTGGAGTTTACCCGGCAAATGTGTAGAAAGTATGTGGAATTTTAATTATATAAGAATGACTATTGAAATAGTCATGCAAAACAGCAGATCCCCTGATAGGTGGTCTGCTGTTCCACTGCTCCTCTACTCATCAGCCTGCTCCTTGTGAAGTCCCCGGTGAAACGGGCAACCTCCCGCTGACGTATCGTCATCCCGCAAAAAATACTGCTTATACTCCAGATTCCCCTCTGATCCGTACTGCTTCAATTCCGGATGAGCCGGAATGGTGTCGTAAGCAGCCAGGCGGGCGCGGATACGGGGAGCTATTGCTGCCGCTTTATGAGGGTTCGCATTCCAGTGGTCCAGCACCCAGCGCGGTGTCAGAGCCAGCATAAAGTATGGAAAATTCCTGCTCTGGCGGGAGGTGTGGGCCGGGGTGCCGCAATAGACAAAATACCGCTCATTATCGCAGCAAAACTCCCACATCGCCTGCTCGGGATCTTCGGGAATATCCTCCGGCCACGGAGATGGATCTACAGTGCTGGCCCGGCTTAACAAGTCCCAGAACAGCGTTTCATATCCGGTCACTTCCCTGATCTCTTCCTCTGCCTCAAAAAAGACCACCAGTGAGGAATAATCACCAAACGTCCGCGAAGACCTTCCATACTCAGCGATAGCTTCAGCCAGTTTCTCTCCTGCCGATTCCTGTGAAGGCGCAGGCATGAATGCATACCGCAGATGTCCCAGCGCGAATGCCTGTGTGGCCGGAATACAGGGGAAGAGGGCTTTCCGGTCACTCATTTTGAAGGCGAACAGCCGGTAGGCTTCCCGCTTCCAGTCCTCCAGAGCATGCCCTGATTCCTCTATTTCCTTACCTTGAAACAGCGGCATAAACAGTCCTCCTTTTTACCTACAGCATATCGCCCAGGAGCAAAATGGTGACTGTCCGTGCCGCTTTATTCTTTCCGTTATGCTGTCAAATACCGGAAGCTTACCACCCCACCCGGATAATAAGCCCCTTCGGTGATCCCACTTCCAGATAGGCCGCTTGTCCATTGACATCATCATAGGGGAATCCGTAAGCAAGCCCGTTAATGCTGTGGTCATGCCAGAATTTCGCATAGAAATTGGCGGGAGCTGCGTTATAGTAATTGGCTACGTTATTCCAATTGCCCGTGGTATAGACATGGCGGTTGATTGCAGCAGCGGTAGCAGCGTCAATAAGTGCACCGTCATTGCGGAGTATGTCCTGGGTGCTGTAGCTGGAGTATCCGGCAAAGTAATTGGCGTTCGCTCCACCGGCGGCGAAAGATCCGTGTATCGGGGCTACAATGCGGTAAGGGGCCTGAACGGTTGCCAGCGATTTAAAGGCTGAAGGAACTTCGTTCTGGTATTTAGTGAACAGACCGGCACGGGTCTCGGATTCCAGCTCACCGACAGTCTGGTCATAGGAACCGGATGTATTCACCAGACGGTGCTGAATTGGGAAGCCAAAGGCGTCAACGCGGGTCGTATTTCCGTGATACCCTGCATCATCTACAGTAAACTCTACAAAATCGAAATAAATATTACGGTTAGGATCTGTAGGATTGTCGATATCCGGTCCGGCAAAGCCGTCGTCATAGGTTTTAATGTACAGCGGTGTACCCACACTCAGGAACATCCGCCCGGAGGTGATTTTGGGCATGCTGACCCAGGAGGCCTGGCTGACCGTGTGATAGATATTGGCGTAATTGACGCCGTTCTTCGTCAGATGGCCGGAAGCATTATTCAGCGCTGCAGAGATGGGCACAAGGTTACCGTTTAGATCCAGGTAGCTCCACCTGCCGTTAACCGGATTGATCCCGATGACTCCCCAGTAGATCTGGCTGTCAGAGTAGGCTCCTCCTGTTCCGTTCATGACTTTAACCGACATCGAGCCGTTTGGAGCTGACGGAATGGAAGAAGCAGAAATTGAATAAATAGAAGCGGACGGATTGGAAGGCGGATTGGTCGGCGATGTCCCTGCATGATATGTGAACCAGCCTGTGTCGTAAGCAGGAGTACCGTTATTATAGGTGAAAAAGTAAGTGAGGACCGAGCCGCCGGCTACATCAGCAACAGCCTGTTCATAGCGCGCTTTGCCGCTGTTGTAGGTCATACGGAGATTCTGCTGAGTGCCTGAATTGACTTTATAATGGGCGTCAACCCAACTGGTGCTCACCGTTGATTTGAACCAGATCGTTGCTGTAGTGCCTGACAGCTCAACGCCTTGTGTGTAATCCGCAGCCTGCGCTTTGGAACCGAAAAGGGTAATACAGGATAACAGCAGCACTACCGCAAACATAGAGGCAAGCCATTTTTTTTGCATGAAATGTTCCTCCTCCTAATTGGTAAGCTGGACATTCATTACTGCAAAGAACTGCAACCGGCTGCACAGCACTAGCCACACTATACTCAGGCCCTCTTCCTCATTCATCACCTTCTCTTTTATAGTCTAGTAATAAATGGTAATGTATGCGTTTGCAATTACGATTATAGCTGTCTTGCCTATCTTAAAATAGGGCGGAAATTTCGGAAAAGGGGTCCCATATTTTGGTTTAATGAGTTAATAAACGTAAAAAATCCGCAATCCCCGATTATGGAGATGCGGATTTCTATTTTCACACCGTAATTTTACCAGTGCTTAGCAATAAAGGTATCCCGGCCGGACTGCTCACGGTCTTCCTTATAATGCTTCGGGTTTTTCTTATGGTAATCCTGGTGATATTCTTCGGCACGGTAAAAGACGGGGGCCGGCAGGATCTCCGTAACGACTGGTCCTTCAAATCTTCCGCTGGCTGCAACTTCATCCCTTGAAGCAACTGCCGCCTCCCGCTGCGCTTCATTATAATAGAATACCGCAGTGCGGTACTGGCTTCCCCGGTCCTGAAATTGTCCGCCGTCGTCGGTCGGATCGATCTGCGGCCAGAACAACTCCAGCAGCTTCTCATACGGGAAAATCTCCGGATCAAAGGTGATCTGCACGACTTCATAATGACCTGTAGTCCCTGTTTTGACCTCTTCATAGGTCGGGTTTTCCACGGTTCCCCCGGCATAACCCGATACAATCCCGTGTATTCCGGGCAGTTCCTCAAACGGCGTCACCATACACCAGAAGCAGCCTCCTGCAAACATAGCCTGTTCCATATCTGTTAATCCCTCTCCCTATCTATCATCTGCACAAGCTTATAGCGCATGTTATGAAGATAAGGCTAAATAGCCACAAAGTCAATTTGCGGGAGAAGTTGCCGGCCGGGGTCACCCTCATTTAACCCAAAGGAACCTGCTGTCTCCCTGCTGAGGAGCTGTAAATCGCCTCAATCATTTGCAGTGCCTTGATGCCTTCTGCACCGTCAAGCCAGAATTTTTTGCCGTCGCGGAGATGGTTGTAATAATCCCGGATCAGCTTTTGATGGCCGGAGCCCCAGTATGCTTTTCCGTTACTGCTGACCTCATAGGGTTCACACAGCAGCGTTTCCTGGCCATCCTTCCAAAGATAGAGGCGGTCCCTGCGCTGATGGAGCGCACCTTTTTCAAAGACAAGCTCCAGTTCAACCGGCGAATTCACCAGATAGGCATTGGTAGCATAGAAAAGTCCGCGCACTTTATTCTTGAAGTTCAGACAGGCATGCGCCGTGTCCTCCACCTCGATAACTCTGTCCAGCGCATCTGTAGTCACACTTCCCTGTACGGAAGCCAGTTCACCGCCGAACCACTGCAGCAGATCAAGCGTATGGATCGCCTGATTAATCAGCACACCGCCGCCTTCGGTACTCCATTTCCCCCGCCAGCTGCTATCCGTGTAATAGGCCTCGCTGCGGTGCCAGGTCACGATGCCTTTCATACAATGAAGAGCGCCCAATATACCGGAGTCTATCGTTTCTTTGATCCGTATAGAGGCATCATTGTAACGGTTCTGGAATACGATCCCGAGCTGGCTTGTGCTGTGCTGCGCAGCCTCAAGAAATTGCCGCGCAGACGGCATATCATGAGCCATCGGCTTCTCGGTAAGCACATGCTTGCCTGCCCGCAGAAATTCTATTCCCATCCGGGCATGCAGATCATGCGGTGTGCAGAGATGGATTACCTGGATATCGTCACGGTCCAGAAGCTCCCGGTAATCCTTCACGGCCTCACAGGTATATTCGCGTGCGGCTCTCTCTGCTGCGGCGTGATCAGTATCGGCAACGGCCATAAGCCGCACGCCTTCCATCCCGGCTATAGCTTTGGCATGCAAAGAGTAGATTGCCCCGCAGCCGATGATGGCTGCACCTAATGTAGTAGTTGTCATCAGCCCTGATCAACTTCTTTCTGTATGCTAGTCAATTCACCTAAGAATATCCGGTGTGAGATTCACCGCTTGGGCCTGTGCTTCCAGACAGAGCTCCGCCGCCTTGAAAGCATGCTGCTGGGTCATGGCATTCTCCGTCCGGTTCAGACAATCCAGGATCAGTTCACCGAAGAACGGGAATCCGACTTTTCCGGCGACATGCTCGTAATGTTCACCCTGTCCATCCACCCAGTAGACATGATCCCCTGTATTGGAGCGGCCGATATCGCTGTATTTGCGCAGTTCGATGTAGCCTTCCGTCCCCAGAATCATCGTCCGCCCGTCACCCCAGGTTCCAAGTCCGTTTGGGGTAAACCAGTCTACCCGGAAATACTGCGTAGCGCCGTTATCCCCGGCCAGCGTAGCATCGCCGAAATCCTCCAGCTCAGGATAATCCGGATTATTGTAATTCGCTACCTTGCTGTGGAGCACCTTCGCATCCTGGTTACCGCTGTAGAAAAGAAACTGTTCAATCTGGTGGCTCCCGATATCGCACAGGATGCCGCCGTATTTCTCACGCTTAAAGAACCAGTCGGGCCGGGAGGAAGCGTTAAGCCGGTGCGGCCCCAGCCCCATCACCTGAAGCACGCGTCCGATAGCACCTTCACGGATCATTTGTCCGGCATACACTGCACTTTCCACATGCAGCCTTTCACTGTAATAGGTCATATATTTCTTCTGCGTACGCTCTGCCTGTTCTCTGGCTGCCGCAAGCTGTGATAATGAAGTAAAAGGCGTTTTATCGGTAAAATAATCCTTGCCGTGCGCCATCACCTTAATGCCCAGCGGTCCGCGCTCTGAGGGAACCGCTGCTGCTGCAACCAGCTGAACCTCCGGATCCTCAAGAATCTCTTCGGCCGAGCGGGCTGCTTTAACTCCGGGATAAGTCGCCAGGAAGGTTTTTACTTTGTCCGGATCAGGATCATACACCCATTTCAGTTCTGCTCCGGCTTCCACCAGCCCGTTACACATTCCGTAAATATGTCCGTGGTCCAGGGCAATGGCGGCAATTATAAATTCCCCACGCTCTACAACCGGTGCTGCTTCGCGGGAAGGAGCGTACATCATACCGTCTTTTCGGCTCATGGTTTTCCTCCTTACAACAGTGACGTCAGATATTTATAACTGATCTCCAGGCTCTCGAACGGATTTCGGCGGCAGACATCCTGCTCGACAACGAACCATTCCACTCCGGCAGCCCGGCAGGCTTCGACGATCGCTTTATAGTTCATATTCCCTTCCCCGATTTCGGCAAACACCTGGCGTCTGTCGACAATGGCCATGTCTTTAAGGTGAACCACACCCATTCTTCCTTCCACCTTCTGCACCCAGTCCACAGGATTGCCGCCCCCTGCCTGAACCCAGTACAAATCCAGTTCAAAACCAAAACTTTCAGGATCAGTCTCCTGCAACATAACATCCAAAGCGGTAGTTCCTTCAAATTTAGTGAACTCAAAATCATGGTTGTGATAAATAAACTGCAGACCGTGCTGCTCTTTAAGCGTAACAGCAATTTCGGAGGCCAGCTTCACAAAGCTGCGGTAGCCTTCCAGACTGCTCTGATACTCTGCCGGAAGCGAACCCAGGCCGACGTATTTACAGTTCCACAGCTTATGCTCTTCTGCCAGCGCATCCAGGTCATTGACCAGCCGGTTCCACGGAACATGGGTGGCACAGATTTGAAGGCCCGATTCATCGGCATACTGCTTGACCAGCGCAGGGTCGATTGGACCGGTGCCTGAAATTTGTACTGCTTTGTAGCCAATGTCCTTCAGCTTCTGAAAAGCGTCTCTCAATCCCTCAGGCGTCTGCGTAAATTCGCGCAAGGTATACATTTGGGCTGCTATGGTTTCGAGATTCATGTTTTTTTATCCTCTCTTTGTATAGGTTGGCTGTTCATCGTTATATTGCAGGGGATTAATGCGTGCCCTTGACGTTAAAAGCCTGTTCCTCTGTTACTTCTTTGTGAAAAGTAGATTGCTCCACCTTCTCCATCAGCTTGTCATAGAACAGGTCGGCATCGATCGGAAGCTCCACCCAGTTGTCCGTCCAGGCGGACAGGTACATGGCATTGGACAGGGTTAGCCCATGGATACCTTCCTCTCCCGGAGCCAGAAGTTCCTCATCATGCAAAATAGCGTTCGTGAAGTTGCGCAGAATCCCCTTATGCTGGTCTCCGTTTCCGGGTTGAACCGGAATGTCGCATTTCCAGCATTCCGGTGATCCGAAGCCTCCTTTATACTCCGCGTTGAACTGCGGTTCAGGAGTACGCAGGCGCCAGAAGGTCAGCTTACCGTCCTCTATGACGATTTTTCCGTTATCGCCGTTGATT
Source organism: Paenibacillus sp. PK3_47 (assembly GCF_023520895.1). Taxonomy (NCBI): domain Bacteria; kingdom Bacillati; phylum Bacillota; class Bacilli; order Caryophanales; family Paenibacillaceae; genus Paenibacillus; species Paenibacillus sp. PK3_47. The sequence goes on along the minus strand of NZ_CP026029.1, from coordinate 5,894,830 downwards.
TCAAAACGGTTCGTGCCGGGAGCTTCCCCGGTAGTGGTTATGAAAAGTCCGGTCGCTCCGTTCTCATACTCGACATAAGCGGTTACATCATCTTCCACTTCAATGTTCCGGTATTTGCCGAAATGGCAGAAGGCCCTTACCCGCTTAGGCATCATGCCGGTTGTCCACTGCCAGAGATCCAGCTGGTGAGGGTCCTGATTCAGCATCACGCCGCCGCCTTCACCTGCCCAGGTTGCCCGCCAGCCGCCGGAATCATAATAGCTTTGCGACCGGTACCAGTTCGTGATAATCCAGTTCGTACGGCGGATTTCCCCGAGTTCCCCGGACCGGATAAGATCACGCAGCTTCTGGTAGAGTGGGTTGGTACGCTGGTTGTACATGATGCCGAATTTACGGTCCGACTGTGCAGCGGCTTCATTCATTTCCTGTACAGCTTTGGTATACACGCCCGCAGGCTTCTCAATCAGGACGTGATAGCCGCAGCGGAGTGCTTCTATGGCAAGCGGCGGATGATCATAGTGGGGTGTAGCGATTAACACGGCATCTATCGAACGGGATTCGAATAATTCGGCAGCGGTTGCATAACGCTGCACATGCTCAGGCAGCTGCTCCTCTGCCCACTCCAGACGCGCAGGGTTCACGTCACAGACAGCCGTTAATTCTGCTCCCTTCACATCATTCAGCAGGCTAAAGGCGTGATCCCGCCCCATATTCCCGACACCGATAATTCCAAAGCGAACCTTCATCATTGCCTTAATCACTCCTATATGAGTTTATGACTTGAGAATAACCTTAATTGCCGGAAGTGAACATGACTTTAACTAAGGCATATTTGTATAAAAATAAGATGGATTAGTTAAATGAAAGCGGTATAATGGAAATATCTAACGGTAAGGGGAGATTTGCCTATGATTACTCACCGCATGAGTACGAACGGGAACTTAACCGGCAGGCTGCTGCAGAACATTACGGTCAGTGTGACTCATGCCCAAGTGAAGAGCGGGCTTCCGGGCTGGAGCAGGAATAGCGAAACACCTGCTTTTAACAGACTGTATTACATTGAATCCGGCACTGGTGAGGTAATTATCAACGGGGTAACCCATTACCCGGTCCCCGGACAGCTGATGATTATGCCTGCAGGAACCACGCAAACCACCCGTACCTCTGCAGAAGATCCGTATACACGGTATATCTGCCATTTTGACGCAAAGATCGGGGAATGGCCGCTTTTCGACTCTGCCCATAACCTGTATATCAGTGACGCTGCTGATCCGCAATTGGCCCGCGAAACCTTTGAACAGATGGTGTCACAGTTTGAGGATAACAGTCTGCCTTCTGCACTCCGTATTCAGGCTTCGCTGCTTAATCTTCTGGCAATGACCCTGCAGGATGGCGGCTATTCCAACTTTATGGAGGAGCTTGTGCATAACGGTGACCAGGGCAAGCTGGCCCATGTGCTGCAGTATATTGAACTTCGGCTGACCGAGCCGATGGCCGTGGAGGAGCTGGCAGATCTGGTGCATTTGCACCCTAATTATTTCATTCCCTACTTCAAGAAGTTCATGGGCGTACCTCCCATGCAGTATGTGCAGCTGAAACGGATGGATCTGGCTAAACGCCAGCTTACCTACTCTGATTTAAGCATTTCGGATATTGCTGAACAGGTCGGTATGGAGCTTGCCCATTTCTCCAAACATTTCAAGAAAACAACCGGGGTTTCCCCATCAGCCTACCGGAGCAGTACACGGTGAGTATGGCGTAGCACATGGTGATTATGATATAGCACATGGGATTATGGAGCAGCTGCTGCAGGTGATTGTTAACTCCTACTCTCTCTGTTGATTAAGTACACCTTTTGCGCTATAGCTGAGCTGAATATGTGTCCAAATCTTTACGTTTTCACGTTTCCAGGTATAATAGGCATTGAAATGACTTGACGAGAGGAAGTGCTGTACATGGCAGAGCTTACTATACACCCTGCACTTGCCGGTAAGATTGCTGTAATCACCGGAGGAGCGGGCATATTATGCAGCACAATGGCTATGGAGCTGGCGCGTCAGGGCGTCAAGGTGGCCATTCTGAACCGTACCGCTGACAAAGGTGAGCTTGTGGCTGCGGAGATTAACGCGGCGGGAGGCACCGCGATTTCCTGCGCCTGCGATGTAACCGACAAAGAAAGCGTAATGAATGCTGCTGACGAGGTTCTGCGCCGGCTGGGGCCTTGTGATCTGTTGATTAACGGTGCCGGGGGCAACCAGCCGACAGCGATTACAACCAATGAAACCTTCAGTGAGGAAGATTTGGCTAACCCGGAGGTTCAATCGTTTTTTGACCTCGCTGTGCCGGGCTTCCGCCAGGTTATGGATCTCAATCTGATCGGCACACTGATTCCGACACAGATTTTCGGAAAGCAGATGCTCGGCCGTCAGGGAACTTCTGTCATCAATATTTCCTCTATGAGCGCGGTTTCACCTATGACCAAAGTCCCCGCCTACAGTGCTGCAAAGGCTGGAATCAACAACTTCACCCAGTGGCTGGCAGTCCATTTGGCAGAGTCCGGTGTGCGGGTGAACGCGATTGCTCCGGGATTTTTTGTCACCAAGCAAAATGAGAAGCTGCTGATCCGTGAAGACGGCGAGCTTACCGACCGTTCCCGCAAAATCATCTCCCAGACCCCGATGCGCCGTTTCGGCAAACCCGAGGATTTGCTGGGTACCCTGCTGTGGCTCGCGGACGAGGGTATGTCAGGTTTTGTTACGGGGATTACCGTGCCGGTGGATGGCGGGTTTATGGCTTATTCGGGGGTTTGATGGGTGTAAGAGGCTTGGCAAGGTCAGAGTCAGTATGAGTAAAAGTGCATAAGTAAGGTGCTGAGCAGCCTAGTTGGAATTTCTCCATCTAATCTGGTCCTTTTTCATTAATTATAAGCTTTAGCTGGAAATTCTCCTGCTATTCGGACGGATAATGGCCATTAGAGACTTATTCATTACATTTAACTGGAGTTTTTCCCGCTACTTTCGTAATACCGGTGTTTACCGGAGAATTAGATGGAGAATTTCCACTTAGCTGTTTGATCTCCACCTCATAGCCAACACAAAAGAGGCAGCCATGCACCTGAAATTTAGGTCTTGGACTGCTTCTTTTTGAATTTCCGCTAAATCATGGTTCCGCCACAAGCTCTTTGACTTTGGATTCAAAAGGTTCTCCTAAATGGTAGAAGATAATTAATTATACTTATTTTCTTATAACGTTAATCGATAGAAAAGAGCCAAACCCGCTTTCAGGGTTTGGCTCTCTTATTAATATTCAATCAAGACGCCGTCCTGCAAATGCAGCACACGGTCGCACCACTCCAGCATCCGCTCGTCATGGGTAACCATAACTGCCGCTTTGCCCTCTTTCTTCACTTCTTCGGCAATCATCCGGACGACTTCCCTGCCGCGTTCATAATCGAGGCTCGCCGTAGGCTCGTCTGCGAATAGAATAGCCGGGTGGTTCATCAGCGCTCTGGCGATCGCGACGCGCTGTTTCTCCCCGCCGGAGAGCTGCTCAGGGTAGGAACTGCGCCTTTCATAGATTCCCAGCCGTTTCAGCAAATATGCTGCCCGTGTTTTCGCCTCCCTGCTGCTATGCTTAGCAAGCCTAGCCACATACAGCAGCTGCTCTTCCACCTTCAGATAGGGAAGCAGCTGCGCACTCTGGAACATGAAGCCGATCTTTTGCAGCCTGAGCTCGGTCAGCGCTCCTTTGTCCTTATCCTTAAGAGATTCCCCGTCGATGCTGATTTCACCGCTGGTTGGTGTAAGCAGCGCACCGGCTGCAGAGAGAAATGTGCTTTTTCCCGAACCAGAAGGCCCCAGCACGGCTACAAACTCACCTTCTTTTACGGTCAAATCAAGGTTATTCAGCACGGTCATTGTGGAATCACCGTCACCGTACGTTTTGGTTACCTGCTTCATGATTAATTTATTCTTCATGCTCCTGCCCTCCCGATCGCTTCCAGCGCATCTACTTTGGCTACTTTGACAACAGAAATCAGCGATCCCAGAAGAGACATTCCGATGAACAGGACGCTGGTCAACAGGATGGTCGGGCCCTCCAGCTTGAAAGGCATTGTTTCCGGCAGCCCCATATTCATCCCGAAGGTCAGCAGCAGACTTACCGCCAGGCTGGTCACGGAGAGAATCATGACTTGTCCGACTACGCTCCAGGCCAGATAGGACATCGTAGTCCCCATCGCCTTTAGTATCCCGAACTGGCTCGTCTTCTGTATAGTAATAACATAAAAGAACACGGCAAGCACAAACGCGGCGATAACAAACAGAAAAACAATCATCATCCTCAGTGAATTCTGTTCGGCGGAGTAGCCGGGAACACTGGAGATGGCCTGCTGCTGTGTAATCACCTCTGCTCCATCCACCCGGCCTGCAATTTCAGATACTTGCGCAGCAGTGGCATCAATGGCTATTACATTATAGGGAACGTTACTGCTGTCACTGCTGCTTAGGCTGGCACTTTGCTTCATGGCCTTCCAGTCCAGCGGATTAATGTAGACAACAGGCGTATGGCTATAGGAGCTGTCTTCAACAATCCCTGATACCCTAAGGCTAAGCCCTGAAGCCTGATCCTCAATGATACTGCCGACTACAATGCCCGACTGCTGAAGCTTGGAGTCCACCACGGCAAACCCGCGGACTTCATTAGAAATCCCCTCGCCTTGCGTGACTTTTGGAGCCAGCATGCCCTCCATATCCACGGCAAAAAAAGTGATATCCGCCTTGGCATCCGCTTGATCAGCTGTAACCGTACTCGTCTGAACGCCCAGCGCTGCAGCCTTTTGACCGCCTACAACCGACTGTACGGCAGCAAGTTCATTTTCGTTGAATTGGGAACGGCGGAAGGCATGATCCGCGTCGCTCTGAATGACAAAGTGGTACGCAGGCATATTTTCCAGTGCTGAAATATTGGCATAGGATAGTCCTCTGGCTAATCCGGTGACGAACAGAACCAGGAACGAAACCAGAAGCATGATGACCATAATGAGGCTGTAGCGGGCTTTGGAGTGCCTCATCTCCCGTAAAGCTAAGAACATACTACCACTCCTTCTAATCTGTATAGCCACAGTCTAGAAGATGAAGATGAACGGAGTATGAATAAACAATTACAGCAGCGGAATTTTCACCGTAAACACAGTCCCTGCTCCGGTCTTGCTGGAAGCCTCAATCGTCCCGTTATGCGCCTCGATAATTTTGCGGGCAATGGAGAGCCCGAGGCCGCTGCTGCTGTGTTCTCGGGTACGGGCACGTTCCACCTTGTAAAAGCGGTCAAAAATCATCGGCAGGTCAGCTTCGGAGATTCCTTCTCCCGTATCTTCAACGGTCACGGTGCACATCCCGTCCGCAGCCTTGGCTGCAACGGAAACAGAGCCGCCGGAAGGGGTATATTTCACTGCATTGGACAACAGATTCATCCATACCTGGTAGAGCAGATTTGCATCCCCGTTAATCGTAATCTCTTCTACATTCAAACGTACCGCAAGCTCTTTTTCCGTCAGCCGCCACTCCAGAATCTGCAGCACCTGCCGCAGCTGGGCACGAAGTTCAAAGGTCTTTTTGTGCAGCGCATTCTGGTCATAATCCAGTGAAGATAACGTAAGCAGCTGCTTGCTCAGCATAGAGAGACGGCGGCTTTCCTCCTCAATAATTGAAAGATACTGGGTACGCTGTTCCTCCGGAAGATCCGGGTCTTTAAGCGTATGGGCGAACCCTTGAATGGAAGTAAGCGGTGATTCGATCTCATGGGATACATTAGCCACAAATTCCTGTCTGGCCCGGTTGGTCCGTTCCAGTTCGCGGCTCATGATCAGGAAATGGCTGGCGAGCTGGCCGATCTCATCACGGCGTGCAGTATACAGCTGGATATCATATCTGCCTTTTGAGATCTTCTTAGTCGCTTCTGTTAAACGGGTAATCGGCCTGACCACATGTAACACAGTAATCATTACAAAGCATAAGCTAAGCAGAATCGTCACCCCAATCAGGACGGCAAAAAAGATCCGCAGCTCACCGAACTGCACCTCGGCATCGGGACGCATAAACAGCGCATAGGTCTCGCCCCGGATCTGGACAGGAACACCTATGGTATTGGTCAGCTGGTTATCAAAAAAACCGGTCACAAACGCCTGGCTGGGAAACTCCGCCACCCCGTGGTAGATTCCGCCCGCAAGTACTTGTTCCAGTACGCCTTCCTGAAGATCGTTTTTGCGGAAAGGCAGTCCGTAAAAGGTCTCATTCCCCCGGCCATTGGAGAGGTACATTTTGTACCCCAGTGAAGCCGTACTGAGCAGGTATTCCTCCACCGTACCGGGATGATCCTGAATAAATTGCTGCAGCCCGGCAGCCATCTCCGTAAGCTTGGCATCATTTTTCGGTTTGATCTGTGACTGATAATACAGATTGGAGGCCAGAAATCCCAGCACACTGCTGATCAGGATAACGGAACAAAATATGACGCACATTCTAATATACAGTGACTTCATGCGTTCACCATCTCCACTTTGTATCCGATTCCCCTGACGGTACGGATGATAAAATCATTCTGATACTCCGCAAACCGCTGGCGCAGCCGCTTGATATGGACATCCACCGTCCGCTCGTCGCCTTCATAATCCGCACCCCATACCAGTTCAATTAATTCACTTCGCGAGAACAGCCGGCCCGGGTACTGTGCCAGCTGGGACAACAGCTCAAATTCCTTCACCGGAAGCAGAAGCACTTCGTTCCCGGCGCTGATCTCATAATTTTTGCGGTCAATCACTAATGAGTTCAGGCGGATTTTGTCATCAGAGGCGACGGAGTATCGGCGGAACAAAGCCTTGATACGGAACAACAGCTCTTCGGGCTCAAACGGCTTGGTGACATAGTCATCTGTTCCGCGCAAATATCCCTGCTCTTTGTCGCTTAGCTGCTGACGCGCAGTTAACAGGATGATAGGAATATCATAGGTTTCACGGATGTGGCTGCATAATTCCAGCCCGTCCACATGCGGCATCATCACATCTACAACCGCCAGATCTATGGTGTGATTCTTCATCAGCCCCATCGCCTCACGGCCGTCAGCAGCCTCTATGACGAGAAAACCCTCTCTCGACAACACATGCCGGAGCAGTGTTCTGATATGTACATCGTCATCGGCGACCAATAATTTTTTCAAGCATCGACACTCCCATTCCGACATTTAGTTAAGCCATTAATTATTTTTATATAAAATATAACTTTGCCAGCTGCAATAGCCCGACCACTTACCGGTTCAGCTTGTTCAAAAGCTGGATCAGCTGGCGCTGCTCCTCCGCATCCAGTTTGTTCATTTTCTCAGCCACAGCAAGCCTGTTATCCGGAAGATGCTCCAGCAGCAGAGAGCGGCCTTCAGCAGTAATCGATATGACGGTTTTGCGTCCGTCCTGCCAATGGCCGGCCCGGGTAATATAACCGTCCTTCTCCAGCGGTAAGAGCAGCAGGCTGATGTTAGCCTTGGTCACACCAATTTTCTCGGCAAGTATGGACGGCAGAATCTCCCCGCCCTGCTTGGCGATCTCTACCAGTACCCGGATTCTCGCACCGTTCAGTCCATGTACCTGCCAATATTTCTCCGATACAGCCACAACGTTTGCTGTTGCTTCCACAAGGGTGAAGTACGCCTCTATTGGCAGCGGGTGTTCCAGCACATATTTTTGTAAATCATCCATGCATAAGTTCAGCTCCATGTAGTTAATCACTTAACTATTTGAATGTATGTGATCCTGCCTTAATTGTCAAAGCATATTCATCTAATGGCTGCTGATCCCGAAGATCAGTTTAAATGCATTCCTTTTTTTGCGTGCTCGTTTGAATCCTTCTCGGCTATCTGCAATCCAGACCGATTTTCCGATCCATATCCTTATGTAAACAGACTGCAGCCTAACTGGACCTGCTATCCCCCGCTCCTCAAACTCCGTGCCGTCAGGCAGCTCCGTTTCCGTCCGGACTATCCACGTATTTCCAATACCAAATTCAATATATTTCAGCTTCATCAGTCCCTTTAAATGGTCACCCCCTGCAGCTCCAAAAATGAAGTACAGGGGGTTCTTGCACTGCTTTAACTTAGACCAGCACGGTTTGCCCTGACAGAGGCTCTTCGCTGTAGGATTTGCTGCCTTCCAGCAGCACTTCCAGCTTAATAAGCTCGGAACGGCTGGCCAGACGGATCGGCGGTCCCCAGGTACCATACCCGGAGGAGACAACCACATGCAGTTTATCCTTCAGCAGATATCCCCAGTCCAGCTCGAACAGTCTTTTGGTAATAAAATGGTTCGGAGCAATCTGCCCGCGGTGCGTATGGCCGGATAAGAGCACATCTACGCCGGCTTTCGCCGCGAGGTCAAATCCTGTAGGCTGATGATCCATCATAATGACGGGACGCGTTAGATCCAGATTTTCCAGCAGTGCTGCGACACTTTTTCTGCCCCCGGCCATCGATTCAGCGGTTTTGTCTTTGCGTCCCACAATATACAGGCCTGCCGTCTCCACGACCTCGTCCTGAAGCACCCGGATCCCGATGCTGCGCATCACACGGGTATATTCAGCAATCGACCCGCCGTAATATTCATGATTCCCCAGTACCGCATATACGCCGTGACGGGCTTTGAGCTGCTTTAAATGTTCACTCATATTGTTGCGGATAAAAGGTTCAATGCTGTCGTCCAGCACATCCCCGGCCAATAATATCCGGCTGCATGCTGTTGATCTCGCGGACCATTCTGCCAAGATGGCGGTTGCCGACAATGTTACCTAAATGCAGGTCGGAAGCAACGGCTACGGTCAGCGGCGCGCTGGACCCTGCTGTTTTATGGATCCGGATCGGATGATTCCGCACTACCGTGCTCCAGGCATTCCGCGAACCCCATATCAGGAAAACCGCCAGAAGCAGAATCAGTGCTGCACCGGCTTCCGGAATAAATAATGTACGGTCAAAGCCCATTAATCCCAGCACCCAATAGAGCAGATCCGTAAGCGGAAGCACGATAATTGCAAACTCCATGCAAGCCAGATAATAGGAGCCTACCACTTTAAAAAAACGGGCGGCAGGCTTCACCGCCTGCGGCCAAGGCACCATTCCGATCATGTAAGCAAAAGCAATAATAATGAATACTGTCCAGTATGCAGCTGCAGAAAACTCCGGTATAACGTCCTTAATGAGAACCCAGAGATGAATCCCGATGTAAAAATTCACAAGACTAAGAACCAGCAGCATTACCAGCCCCGGAAGCAGCATGCGCAGTATTTTCATAACTTCACTCCTTTGACATTCAACTATCTTTATATTCACCTCAAATCATAACACAAACTATTAAGCGGGTATTAACTGTGCTCTGCCTTTACAATAAACGTAATATCCGTCCAAAAAAAAGAAAATGCCTTCTGGCATCTTCGGAAGTGGATTTATGTATCGAACTATACAGCCTTGTTGCCTTTTGCAGCCATGCATTCACCAATCAGCTTGTCGCATTTGTGGATATGGTTGATCAGCCAGTCGGTAAGTGTACGGTTCAGCTTGATCGTGGAAAGTACGGATACGCCTTTGGTCTTGATGCTTTCTTCCAGCTCCAGCACGGCCTGTACGAATTCGGCATGTGTCTTCCGGTGTTCAGCCAGTTCGGGAAAATCAATCTCCGACATCAGCTGCTCCTCACTGCTGAAATGCTCCAATGTATATTCCTTGAGAAACTGCAGTGTTTCTTCAATCTTCTCTTTTCCCTTCTGATTCGAGCATGCATCAAAAAATTCATTCAGCTTCACCAGCAGCTGTCTGTGCTGACAGTCAATTTTCTCTACGCCGATATCATAAGAATCTTTCCATTCAATCATCTGCTCACCTTATCCTTTACCATAAATTGCATATAAAAATATATACTTAATTCTCTATCTTTCCTGTTAAAGAATCTGTTAATTACATCACAGGACATAACTCAGCAAAAACCTGCTTATCAGACGCAAAAAAAACGCAAGATGATCTCTTGCGCTTCAGAAGTTATTTAATAAAGTTACAGCAGTTTCCTGCGGAAAGCGCTGATGACACTCTGGTCCGGGGAGCGGTCCAAAATTGCAAATACTATGGTATCAAAAAGGACCTGATAGCCTTCCTCCAGCAGAACTTTGCGGAAATAGCCGGCTACCTCAGACGGGTCGTTGCGGAACACCCCGCAACCAAAAGCTCCCAGTACAATGGCCGGATGTCCTTGGTCTGCAGCAACGGAAAGGATATAGCGGATCCGCTCCAGCATAACCTCTGCGATCCGGGACTCTGCATCAGCTTCCCGTTCTTTCACTACTCCTGCATTCACGGCAGGCGCTGTAATCATAGATACGTTGTACGGCGTGGTGAGAAGCTCCTCCCTGCTGCCCCGGAACACAGGTACTTCTGGTGAATGGATCATGTAATGGGAATAAAGGGCCGTACTACGGCTGCGGTTATATTTGTACATTTCACTCATTTGCGAGATGCAGGGATACAGGGCCGAAGCCCGCGCCAAGCTTTCTTCCTGGGCCTGGCTGCCGTTCAGGAAGCCGCCGCCGGGATTTTTGGCCGAGGCAAAATTCAGGCAGACGGTGTGAGATATGCTCTTTTTTTCAACAAGACGCTGTGCTGCTTCTAATGTGGTTTCCCCGGTAACCTCGATTTTCGCCTTGTTCTGCGGCTGCCCGGCAATCCGCTCCCGGATATCCTTATTCAGCTTTGTAAGCTGCTCCGGAGAATACAGCTGTGAGCCTGTAACCGCCCTGCTGACGGCTTCCGCAATATCAATCTGATGTCCGGCACTATTCCTGTAACTTCCTTTAGCTATGATATCCAGCGTTTGCTGGGCGGTCGCGGCTCTGGATTCTCTTGCATTGCTTTTATAATTCACAATATTTCACCTCATTCTATCAAAATAAGTCTATTAATCTCTGTCAGGATTATACCGGTAAAGCTTGGATGGCCTGTGCCCGGCATCCTTGGTGAACTCGTCGGTTTCTGTAACCTTGCCGGCAATTTTCCGGCGGAAGGCCGCAGCGAGCAGCTCCTTGCCAAGAATAATTTCATACACACGCTGCAGCTCAGTCAAAGTAAACAGCGGCGGCATCAAATTAAAAACAATGTCTGTGTATTCAATTTTGCCGCGCAGGCGTTCAATCGCGTACTGAATGATAATCAGGTGGTCAAAAGCAAACCCGTTATTCTCGACAATTTCACGTTTGGTTTTGCGGACATGGCCCTGGACAGATTCGGTGATCCGGACGATTCCGCTTAAGCTTACGGCCCCATTCTGCAAAGTGATGGAAATCTGCTGCTCAAGCTCCGTACCGCCCTCAATCTCTTTGCGTGTCCGCTGATCAATCTCATAGGTTACCTCGAACCAGGCTGCATCCGCAGCGTCATCCCCTGCCTGCACCTGCAGTGCGGTCCGGTCAACCAAAGCCATATAAGAGGAGCTGATAACACGCATCCGCGGATCGCGCTTTACTTCTCCCCAGGTATACAGCTGCTCCATATAAATATTGTCGATGTTCGTTTCAGTATAGAGCTCTCTGCGTGCGGCATCATCCAGACTTTCATCGATCCCGACGAATCCCCCGGGCAGCGCCCATTGTCCCAGATACGGATGTCCTCCCCGCTGAATCATCAGCAGCTGCAGCGATTTCTCGGATAGCTTCCGGTAATTATCCTGTTCCTGCTCCATTACGGTGAAGATCAGCATATCAACGGTGACGGACGGCCGCTCATAGTCTCCTGCATTATACGTCTGCAAAAACTGTTCTTCCGTCAAACCGTTAGGCTCATTGGCAAAATGATCAGTCATATACACACTCCTCTAGATCATTTATATTAATAACTAAGTGTTAATATCATAAAGTTATTATATACCTTTTTTATTAGTTCTAGTCAAGTACACTCCGAATAAGCAAACAAAAAAAGCCTGATTGCTCAGACTTTTGTTGGTCACACAGGCTCAATATGAACCAGCACATAAGATACCCGGTGAAGATCTTTCAGTTGGTCCTCTATCTCTTCTGTGATGTCATGACTCTGCACGACATTCAAATTTGAATCCACAAGCACGGTTGTATCGACGAGCACATTGTTTCCATGGATACGGGCTTTGATATCTTTGATGGATTCAACTCCATTGATTTGGGCGACAGTCTGTTTCATAAGCTCCAGTTCCTTGGCATCGAATCCGTCCGTTAAATCATGGGTAGCTTTGCGGAAAATATCCCAGGCCGTCTTGCAGATTAAAAGCCCGACAATAGTCGCGGTCAGCGGGTCGAGCCACGGAAGTCCAAACTGCGAACCAATGATGCCGATAAAAGCACCGATACTTACGAGCGCATCCGACCGGTTATCCTGTGCTACTGCTTCAATGGCGTTGCTCTTCAGCCTGCGGGCAAGCGCAATATTATACATGTACACCACAAGCATAACCGCTGCACAGCCAGCGGCTGTCCAGGCCGCTACCATATCCGGTGTTTCCAGTGCAGGCTGGATAAACTTGTTCACGCCCTGATACAGCACTTGAATTCCTACAGCAATCATGATGAATGAAGCAATCAGTGCAGCAACTGTCTCTGCTCTGAAATGCCCGTAGCTGTGATTGGAATCAGGGGGTCTTCTGGAAATTTTCAGTCCTACCAGAATGGCTAAGGTTGCTATAATATCTGTGCTGTTGTTCAAACCGTCAGCCAGCAGCGCCTGTGAACCCGATGCGGAACCGATGAACAGTTTGGTGACAGAGAGCAGAATATAGGCAACTAAGCTTAGCCAGGCCCCTTTTTCACTTTGTTTGATGTCGCTGTAGTTTTCCAACAAAAAGAACCTCCAAAACATAGTATTGTTCTATACTACACGCTGACATCTGGGTGGGTCTAGAGAAACAGTGTTGCCGGATGGCGCAATAGTTAACCCTGATAAATAGAGTTGGGGAGCCGGAAGTGTTTTGCATGATGCAACATAGTTTGCATTTGTTCAACAATGGAAGAATTTGTTGCTGTAACCTGGCAGTATATTCACCTTAGATGTAACTTTTTTCAATTAAAGGAGTCTATTACTGCGTGAAGTGTTAGCCGCTTGCTTATCAAATGGGGATATTCATACTGAAGATCGTTTCAAATTTCTACTGTTTGCCGATACTAATACTTTACTAATCCATCCGTAATTGAGAGGAAGTTCGTCCATAATGATCAATAATTATCGTAAAATATCTGCATTAACCGCCGCAGCCTCTTTGCTTCTTGTATTGGGATGCAGCAGTAACAACAGCAGTAACTTTCCGGCTGGCAGCACATCCACGCCATCGCCGGCGGTAACAGCAATTAGTCCTCCGTCTTCGGGTCCAGGGGCAGCTCCGGCTGCATCCGGCCAGCTGAATTCTCCGGCTTCAACCGCTTCAGCACAGACACCGGCCCCATCTGCTTCACCAGGCCAAAGCGATGAGGATAGTGTCGCGCTGCAAATAGCCGGAATGACGCTGGAGGAGAAAATCGGGCAAATGCTGCTCGCCGGGATCGACGGCACACAGCTGGACAGTCAGGCGAAGAGGATGATCGCTGAAGACGAAATCGGCGGAATTATCCTCTATAAAGATAATATTTCCGGATTAAACAGCATGGTTACTCTGATTAACGGGCTCAAGAACAGCAACAGCGGAAATCCTGTACCGCTATTTATGAGTGTCGACCAGGAAGGCGGCAAGGTCAGCCGGATGCCGAAGGAGTACGCAGACATGCCGTCCAGCGGCAGGGTTGGAGCTGCCGGTAATCCCGATTCTGCCCGGATGTTCGGCCAGCTTCTGGCAAGAGAAGTGCTGGCAGCCGGATTTAACATGAACTTTGCCCCCGTTCTGGATATCAACAGCAACCCGGATAATCCGGTCATTGGAGACCGTTCTTTTGGCAGCACTGCCGGCATTGTTACCCCGCTCGGGATCGCGGAGATGAAAGGCATATCAGAAGAAGGTGTCATTCCGGTCGTCAAACATTTTCCCGGTCACGGCGACACATCCGTGGATTCGCATCTGGAGCTGCCTGTAGTGAATAAATCTGCTGCAGACCTTGCCCAGCTGGAATGGCTGCCATTTGAGGCTGCTATCGCGGAGGATGCGGATGCTGTAATGGTTGCGCATGTTCTTTTTCCCAAGCTGGACCCGGATAAACCCGCTTCTTTGTCCCGGCCAATCATCAGTGGGCTTCTGCGGGAGAAAATGGGCTTTACAGGCGTTGTAATCACAGACGATCTCACGATGGGTGCTATAACAGACCACTATACACTGGCAGCGGCAGCTGTTGACACCGTCCTTGCCGGCAGTGATATCCTCCTGGTCGCCCACCAATATGAGAATGAACAGGCAGTGCGTCAGGCTCTGCTGGACAGTGTAAAAGACGGGAGAATAACAGAGAAGCGCATCGATGAAAGCGTCCGCCGCATTTTAACATTGAAACAAAAATACAAACTAAGCGACGCTCCCCTGCCTGTGCCAGATCTCAGAGATCTGAATAAAGAGATCAAAGCCTGGCAGAAGACGTTGTCTGAATGAGATCACTTGTGGAGCTTTGGTGAGGACATGATACTGATTGGTATAAAGGGTGTTAAGGGATATTTGTGCCTCTGATTCCGCCGTTGCGGCTCGTTTCTCGGAATCAGAGGTATTTGTGCTTCTCATTCCGCCGCTGCGGCTCATTTCTGCGAAATCAGAGGTAGTTATGCTTCTCATTCCGCCGCTGTGGCTGACTTCTGCGAAATCAGAAGTAGTTGTGCTTCTCATTCGGCCGCTGCGGCTCATTTCTGCGAAATCAGAGGTAGTTATGCTTCTCATTCCGCCGCTGTGGCTGACTTCTGCGAAATCAGAGGTAGTTGTGCTTCTCATTCCGCCGCTGTAGCTCATTTATGCGAAATCAGGAGTAGTTGTGCTTCTCATTCGGCCGCTGTGGCTGGTTTCTGCGAAATCAAGGGTATTTGTTCTTTTCACACTATCACATCGGCCTAGTTTCCACCCGCTCCACCTTATTGCTTACCGCAAATTCAACGGGAGTTCTCCCGTTCATTCCACCCACTGGCCTGGTTTTCGCCAAATCAACGGGAGTTTTCCCGTTCATTTCGCCCATCGGCCTGGTTTCCGCCTATTCAACGGGAATTCTCCCGTTCATATCGCTTATCGGCCTGGTTTCCGCCAATTCAACGGGAGTTTTCCCTTTCATTCCACCCACTGGCCTGGTTTTCGCCAAATCAACGGGAGTTTTCCCGTTCATTTCGCCCATCGGCCTGGTTTCCGCCGATTCAACGGGAGTTTTCCCTTTCATTCCACCCACTGGCCTGGTTTCGCACAATTCAACGGGACTATTCCCGTTGATCCCGCTGAAGGCGCCCACTCCGCCCTCCAGCTCGCGCCACACTCCCCCCAAAAAACAAAATAAACAGCGGGACTGTTCACTTGAACAGCCCCGCCGTTTATACAAATACCATAATCAAAATACCAACCTTACTGAAGAACCACAGTATCCCCGACCTTCAGCCCTGACAGCACCTCGGTCTTCTCCGAGGTCTCCATTCCGATCTTGATTTCGGTCCGCTCGTACTGGCCGTTGCCTTTATCCAGCATAACGAAGGCTTGATCGCCTTCACGGATAACGGCGATGCTGGATACGACAACCGCATTGTCTTTACGCTGTGTCTCGATATCACCGGTCAGGCTCAGGCCGCCGATCAAATGTTCGTCCGGCTGCAGCGAGATGACAACCTCGAACTGCGGCACTTGTCCCGCCGTATTCTGACCGGAGGTTGTCGTGGCGAATTTCGCCACCTCGGTAACTTCGCCGGTCAGCTTCAGATCTTTTACTGCAGTCATTTTCACCTGCACCTTCATGCCCTTCTTGATGCGGAAATAATCCTGTTCGCCAACCAGAGCGATAAATTCCAGCTTGTTCAAATCGACGATTTTGCCGATGTATTGGTTGTCCGTTACCATCTGCGGACGTTCACTGCTGCTGTCGAACAGGAAGATGCCTGTAGCGGGAGCGTGATACACGGCGGTTTTGAGCCGGGCCTTTTTGTCGGCGATATCCTTCTGTTGAATTTCGGTATTGACCTGGTTAAGCTCCTCATTCAGCCGGGCCGTCTCCTGCGCAGCCAGCGCTTTAAGCCGTTCAGCCTCTGAGCCAACCGGAACCGCATTCTCTTCCTCCTGCTGACTGACAAAATCATTCAGCTCCGCTTCAAGCTGGGCCTTACGGATCGCCGCTTCCGCCGTCGCGATTTCATTCTGCAGCAGGGACTGGTCCAGGTTGAACAGCACATCCCCTTTGTTCACCTGGCCTCCGTTCTCCACCTTCCAGGACGTTACCTTGGAAGCAAAAGGGGCGTAGACAAGCGTCTCCTCCTGATACTGCGATCTTCCTTTAACCTGGATGGAGTTGGTCATCGTCTCTGAAGTCACCTGAAAGCTGATCACCGGCGGCGGCTCCATGACAACCTCCGGTTCAGTCTCCTTGAACACTTTGGTATACAGCATGTAACCCGCAGTAATAATGATCCCTGCTATAATAATCCATTTCAGGCTCTTTTTTAAAATCCTTTTCATTGTCCTGCTTCCTTTCAGCTTTAATTTCTAATCACGCTTGATCGCCGTAAGCGCATCGGTTCTGGACGCACTGATGGCCGGATAAATCCCTGACAGCACACCGGTCATAATTGCAAAAGCGAGCCCCACCGGAATAGTCATCAGCGGAATTACAAAGGTTAACCCGGCCCCTGCCGTACCTATCAGTTTGTTGATTGCCATTACGATCAGGTAGGAGAACCCTACACCGAGCATGCCGCCCAAAAGTCCCAGCAGCGCCGCTTCTGTAATGAACATATTGCGGATCTGCCCCATGTTCGCCCCCAGTACCTTCATAATTCCGATCTGCCTGCGCCGCTGATGTGTGGACATCGTCATGGCGACAATAATGGAGATGGAAGCAATGACCAGGATAAATACGCCGATGCCCAGCGCCGCCATTTTGATCATATCGAATTGTTCCTTAAGCATATCAAGCTGATACAGATTGTCGCTGGCAGACAAGGACAGCTTCTGGATAATCTCCTCCACCTGCTTAATGTTGTCCATGTTATCTACTTTTACCGTAACGGAATTATAGCTGTCTTCCGACAATGTATTAATCGCACTGAAGTTCTCAAAAGCCAGCTCTTCCGCCAGGCGGGCTGCCGTTTCCGGAGACACATAGGCGATCTTCTCGTAAGAAGCCCGTTCATCACTCATCCCTGCCGGATTCGCGAGTATCCCGCTGACCTGCAGCGGAGAGCTGAGCTTGACGGCCCCCTCCTGAACACTGTAATCCCTGGCCTGCAGCTGGAACTGCTGGCGGTACATTTCAGAGGGCACTGTAGTCAAGCTCATGTACTGATTATTCAGCTCCTGGTTAAACGGATCAGCATTGAGGCCGTCAAATATCTTCTGCCGTGTCTCATTGTCAATCAGCCCCAGGGTGGCCCCATGATTCAATACAACCATGCCCGGCATGTTCGTGCCGGTCCCCTGCTTGAAGGTCTTGTCGTATTTGGTCAGCATCGTCAAATCCGTAACAATGACCTGAACGTCCCCGATTTTGTTATCCATTGTCAGCATCTGGAGGTAACCCAGCTCCTGAAAAGGGGCTGCAGCGACGACATGCTTCAGGCCCTGAATAATCTCCAGCTTCTGGGGTGTAAGCTTGCCGGGATCAAGATTCTCATTATCCTGAGCAGCAGAACTGCCGCTGCCGCCGCCCCCCGGTGAAGGAATACCGCCGCCCGGGGTGACCATGATCTCATCCATTTTAAAATTACGGTTCACTTCTTCGGTTACATAGTCCTGTGCAGATTGTCCGATACTCAGGGCTACGATGATTGCTGCACAGCCGATGGAAATGCCTGTCATACAAAGGCCGGTTACTACCTTGCGGCGTTTTACCTGGTCCCAGGCCATCCGGGAAATATCCCTTAGCTTCACTGCGTCCCCTCCTCTTCAGGCTCCGCTGCTTTAGGCTCTATTGCCTCAGATTCCGCCGCTTCAGGCTCCGCTGCTTTAGGCTCCACTGCCTCAGATTCCGCCGCTTCAGGCTCTGCAGCCTCAGGTTCCGCCGCTTCTGGTTCCACTGTCATAGGCTCTGCCGCCGGCGGCTGCTCTCCGGTAATCATGTAACCGTCCCGCAGTAAGAAGATCCGCTGCATCTGATCTGCCACTTCCTGTTCATGGGTAACTACAATAAACGTTGTCTTCATGGTTTTGTTCAATTTCAGCAGAATACTGATAATTTCCTCCTCGGTCTTCGTGTCCAGATTCCCTGTCGGCTCATCTGCAAAAATAACAGAAGGTTCGGTAATCAGCGAACGGGCGATACTGACCCGCTGCTGCTGGCCCCCGGAGAGCTGTGAAGGAAACAAATCCGCTTTGTCCGGAATACCTACCTGCTCCAGCAGGTCAAGCGCTTTTTGCTTGCGCTTCGAAGGTGAAACGGACTGGAATACCAGCGGAAGCTCCACATTTTCACGCACCGTCAGGCTGGTGATCAGCTCGTAAGCCTGAAATATAAAACCGATGTGCTTCCGGCGGAATTCAGCCAGCTTGTTCTCCCCCATCTGGACTATGTCCTGGTCAGCAATGTAGATCTGCCCTTCAGTAGGCTTCATCAGCCCCGCCATCAGGTTCAGCAGCGTGGACTTACCGGAGCCCGAGCTGCCCAGAAGCGCGACCATCTCTCCTTCTTTTACTGTGAAATTGATTCCGTGCAGTACCGGTGTCCATTCATTACCGGTTTTGAAAGAATGCTTGATATTTTCAACTCGCAACATGGAAGCTGCTCCTTTATGAACTTAGAATAGATTATTGTTTGTCATCTTCGGCTCTTGGCAGCGGCTCGTAACGCAGGACATAAGCCTCGCTGCTAAGCTCCAGCCGTTCTCCCTGGAATTCATCAAATAATGTCAGTCTGTAAGTTCCGGAACGCAGCTTTTTGTAAATATCTCTTGTGATAGACATGCTGAAGGTATTGTTATACCCTTCCGTCAGGTCCGTTCCCGGAGTAAGCAGCTTTTCCTGGGACTGCCCGTAAGGATCAGTAATTCTGAGCACCAGCTTATGCTCCTGCTCTCCGCTGTCAAAGCTGTTGTCCCTCAGCAGGTTGTAGTTGATGTTAATCGAAAGGGTGTCGCTGGATTCAACAATCTTCCCTTCAGAGCTTAGGACGTTCAGGGTGTATGGATACAGCACGGTTGTTGACAGATTGGTTGCCGGGGCCGGTTTGCCAGGAGTAAGCATCAGCGAACCGATATTAATGAACCCCGAAGCCTCCTGGCCGCTTTCACTCAGCTTGCCGCCTGTTACGCCTGATCCCAGATACAGTGAAATATCGCTTGCAGATACTGTCTTGGGGAGCTTGGCCCAGAAGGAAATCAGCTGCTTGCCGCCAGGCGTGGCGGAGTTGTCTGTCTGATTAGGCTTTGCTTCATAGAATTGTCCGTCCGGTGTCTTGAAATAGCCCTGAAGCCGGGCCATTTTGCTTTGTCTTTTTTCATCGCTGCTCATTAGCAGCTCTGTATAGATAATATTGGAATTACTTCCTTCGTAGACGATCGTTCTCTTCTCCTGAACGCTGGCATTTTTGCCTTTGCCGGTGATGGTATATGTACCGCCGCGTTCAATGTTATTAATGGCCGTTAATGTGCCGTACGCCGTGAAATCCAGGAAAGGAATACTTTCCGTTTCTGTCTTGCTGAACAAATTCAGGCTTACCGTGTCAAAATCATCGGTATACGGAATCTTGGCCATCACTGCGATATCCGCAGATTTGCCCGGAGCAAGCACCGCTGCTTCCTGATCCATCATCAGCTCGGTAGACGCTGCCAGATTATTGTTATCCAGCTTAAGCGCCGCTTTGAGCTCAGGCAGGGTCAAGGTTACCTGCTGGGTATTGGTTATCTGCAGTCTGGCAATGACAATGTCATCATCCTTCCACGGGTAACGCTGCAGAGACTGGAGCCGGTATGAGAAGGAGCCGTATTGGTTCGTGGCCGGATATTCCTGCCCGTTCTGCACATTGCCGCGCAGCGTATAAGGAATAGAGAAATAAGCGACCGGGAAGATCAGCTTCGGCGAGGTTACAGCAGGGCCGGCTCCGCCTTCTGTCTGGCCTCCCGCCCCGCTACCGGCATCCGTGCTCAGCGATTCGATCATCATCAGCTGAAGGCCGGACTGTTCGATTTCCAGCGGAACCTGTACTTTAAGGGTAATAACCTTACTCTCCAGCGGCTTCAGGGTAAGTCCGTTTAGAGCTTTGGCATCCACCGGAAAGGTTTTGCCGCTAACCGATTTCACTGCCAGCTCATAGGTCGGAAAGGTAACCGCCTTGTTGCCGGAATTTGTAACTT
This sequence comes from Paenibacillus sp. PK3_47, assembly GCF_023520895.1. Classification (NCBI taxonomy): domain Bacteria; kingdom Bacillati; phylum Bacillota; class Bacilli; order Caryophanales; family Paenibacillaceae; genus Paenibacillus; species Paenibacillus sp. PK3_47. The sequence continues at coordinate 5,874,358 of NZ_CP026029.1, read as the reverse complement.
TTAATTGAAGTGACCACACAGCCTGGGCATCTTCGGCGTACACGGAAGCATTGCTGAGCCGCATATGTACCGCGTTGCTGCTAATGATTACTTTTTTGGCGGCACCGCTGGCAACTACAAGATTGGGCATTGATGCTGCAGGCAGCTTATAGGAGGACACCGGAAGCTCCAGCTTCAAGGTTTCGTCCGTTTTTGTAAACTGCACTCTCATATTACTGGTGTTCAAATAAGCCGGAATTTCCGTCAAATAGTAGATGCTTTTCTTTTCCTGCGGCTGGATCTTGAAATCAGTCGGCGAACCGTTCAGCGCCAGCTCAAAGGAAGTTCCGCTGGCCGAGATCAGATAGGCCGAATAACCCGGATCGCCCAGCACTTTATTGCCTTTGTTGGTTAAGCTTAGGCCAACCTTCGCATACACTTTGCCGCCGTATTTATATAATTCCAATGATTCTCCGCCTGCCGCAACCGGAATATCATTCATTGTTGTGCTAAGGGTTTTGCCTGCTGCCACAGCTGTCGAATAATTCGCAGGTACCGTAAATGAACCGGCTTGCCGCAAATAGCCTTTGGCTTTGGCGTCCCACACATTCATCGAAATCTTGATTCCGTTAAGCGACTTGATCGCACCGATATTGACATAGTAAGTTACGCTCAGGCTGTTCTTGGCCAACACTTTTTTCTTTAGCGCGTCCGCCGTTACAGGATTACCGGGTATTACCGAGCCGCCCGGAGTAACCACCCGTGAAAAATAATGCAGCAGATTTGCGCTGGAGCCGCTGTTATTCGAATAACGCAAGGTGTATGTAAGGATATTGCCGCCGGATTGCGGCCAGATATTGACGTCTGTAAGCGATGCTGACACTCCAGGCGCCAGGGTGACGGAGCTGATCGTACTTCCTGCTGCAGCGGCTGCAAGCGGTGCCTTCACAGCTGCTTCAGCAGCCGGAGCCGTCCATCCCGATGCCAGCTGACCGATCACAAACGTGCTAAGGAGCAGTGCAGTATAAGTAAATCTATGTTTTCTCATTCATTTCCCCCCAGGTCTATTTACTAGAATAATTATAGTTGCTGTATCACAGCTAAATGTATCCAATTTGTAACTCTTACTGCGCCGTTGTAACCTTTTTGTTCCAGAAACACAAAAAAACAGCGTAAAATACACTGTTTTAGACGTTTATATAAGGTTAATCCAGGTTATCTACGAACCGAAGGTTCTTCTGTACCTGTTCGGGGGCATGCCTTCGACCTGCCTGAATACTTTGATAAAATAGCTGGACTGCTGGAATCCGCTCTGGACGGCAATTTCGGCAACAGTCAAATCTGAGGAGACCAGCAGCAGCTTCGCTCTGGCCAGGCGGCAGTCACTCAAGTACCGGTTAGGCGTCTTCCCCATAATGGACCGGAACAGCCTCAAAAAGTGATAGCTGCTGTAGCCGGCAAGCCTCGACATGCTTTCAAGAGTCCAGGGACGCTGGCATTCGCTATGGATCCTGTCGGCTGTACTGCGGATGGAATGTCTGATTTCCGGCGGCACTGAGCCGTTCAGCGGTTCGGAGTTTTGCAGCAGCGTAATGAGTATTTCATATAATATAGCCGAAAAGCGCGGCTCATTACGGGTTTCATAGACTTCGCTAAGCCCCGACAGCTCTTCGAACAGCCCCGTGAGTCCTGCATCCGGATCAAAGGTAAAGAAATAGCCCCGGGACTGGTCAGCTTCCTCCAGCAGCGGTAATGACAGCGAGGTGTCAAAATGTACCCAGCGCACCTCCCAGGGCTGTCCGGGATCACATCCGTACTGCTGATAGGCCCCTTTCGGAAAAAGAAAACCGCTGCCCCGGCTCATATGAATCCGCTCACCTTCATGAAATACATATCCTTCGCCGTCAAACACCAGATGGAGATTGTAACTGTTCAGTACACCTTCGCCCCTGCGCTCGGCATGCTGCGGAAACTGGCTGTAATGACCCAGAAATTCCGGATAGCACACATAATGAGCAAAGGCCGGAACTGGCAATACCCACTGATTTTTCAAATTCAAACCGCCCTTCCAGAGTGCTGAAAAACAAGCACGCAATATAGTCATATAATCGCAAGATTATGTTATATAAGTTTATATGCAGCTGATAATACAATAGTTTTGTAGTTTCATCAAAGCATATTTTTACACTTGGAGGTCACTATGAAGACACCTGTCGCAGCAGAACGGTTCGAACTCGGCGTATGCTATTACCCGGAGCACTGGCCGGAAGAAATGTGGGCTGACGATTACCGCCGCATGGTAGAGACCGGCTTTACCATTGTCCGTATGGGCGAATTCGCCTGGTCCATATTTGAGCCGGAAGAAGGGAACTATCAGTTTGGTCTTTTTGACCGGGCAATAGACCTTGCACACAGCCATGGGCTCAAGGTGATCCTTGGCACCCCGACGGCTACCCCGCCCGCCTGGCTGACTGAACGTTATCCGGAAGTGCTTAATGTTACCCATGATGGCGTAACACTTCATCACGGAATGCGCCGGCATTACAATTACAGCAGTCTGAAATACCGGGAGCTGTGCGCTCAGATTGTCACAAGGCTGGCTGAACATTATGCAGATTATCCCGGTGTTGCCGGCTGGCAGATTGACAATGAGCTGAACTGTGAGATTAATGAATTTTACTCTGAGAGTGATCACAACGCATTCCGCGGATGGCTCCAGCATAAATACGGCACACTTGAGAAATTGAACGAAGCGTGGGGCGCAGTCTTCTGGAATCAGACCTACACCAGCTGGTCCCAGGTTTTTTTGCCGCGTCCTACACCGGTGCCAAGACAGCCTAATCCGCATCAGGCACTGGACGAAAAGCGCTTTATCTCTGACAATACCATTTCGTTTGCTGCGCTTCAGGCTGATATACTCCGTACCAAAGCCCCGAAGCAATGGGTAACGACTAACGGCCTGTTCGGCCATCTGGATAACCATGAAATGAATGACCAGCTGCTGGATTTCTTCAGTTATGATTCCTATCCGCAATTCTCCACCATATCCAGCAATCCGTCAGAGCAAAATCCGCTGGAAGACCGGAGCTGGAGTCTGTCCCTGTCCACTGTGCGTTCCATCAGTCCAAATTTCTGCATCATGGAGCAGCAGTCAGGCCCCGGCGGCTGGGTCAACCGGATGGATATGCCTTCGCCCAAACCAGGGCAGATGCGTTTGTGGACCTACCAGTCCATCGCCCACGGCGCGGATATGGTCCTTTATTTCCGCTGGCGGACAGCTACTATGGGCAATGAAATCTATTGGCATGGAATCAATGATTACCACAACCAGCCGAACCGCCGGGTGAGAGAAGCTGCGAAGATCGGCCAAGAGCTGGCTTCAGCAGGCAAGGAGATTATCGGAACACGGAACAAGGCCAGCGTTGCTATTCTGCGCGATTATGACAATGAATGGGACGGCGAATATGATGTGTGGCATGGCCCGTTCATGTGGCAGAGCAATAAGGAATGGTTCAAGGCACTGACCGGGCAGCACATTCCAAATGACGTGTTCTACCTGCGGGACAATACAACAGCAGCCGAGCTGGCGCGTTATGAGGTGCTGATCTATCCGCACCCGGCTATTTTGTCAGACGAAACTGCAAGCCTGCTTGATGAATATGTGCAGCAGGGCGGCAAGCTGGTCTTCGGGTGCCGTACAGGGTACAAGGACAAGCGCGGGCAATGCTATATGCGTCCTTTTCCCGGCGCGGCAAGAGAGCTGTGCGGGATTACAGTCGAAGAATTTACCATGGTCAAGGGGACCCGCAAGCCGACCTTCATCAGCTGGGGGCAGGATGCGGAGAGTACAACCGGCGCGGATGCGTTCAATGATATTTTGCAGGTTGAAGAAGACAGTGTAGAAATTATCGGAACCTACGCTTCCGACTACTATGCCGGCAAACCGGCGGTAACCAAAAATGTACGAGGAAAAGGTGAAGTCTGGTATTACGGTGCTGTCTTTAATGAAGATGCCGCCCTCCAGATGATCCGGCTGCTGGGTCTGCGTTCACCTGCAGCAGACTGGCTGGAGCTTCCCCGTGAAGTAGAGCTGCAAATCCGTGAAGGGGGCGCGGCAAGTCTGGCCTTTCTGCTGAATTACAGCGAAGAGCCGGCTGTGATTCAGTTAAGAGAGCAGAAGACCGATCTGCTGACGGGCAATACGCTTTCAGGGACGTTCACGATGGACGGATTCGGTGTACTGGTATTGAAATAAAGTAAGACCTATAACAAATGGTCCCCTGCAGAGCGTGCTGCAGCGGGACCATTTGCATGTTAGCTGAAATTACCTTTATTTTTTTGCTTATACCTCTTGCATTACTCCGCAAATTATATGATATTAAGCTAATCTGCCTGTAACGGGACTATATTAAATTCATTCTAGGAGGTGCAGCATATGAAGCTGGAATCTGCACAAGGTGATCTCCCTGCAGCTCAGGGGAGTGACGACAGCTTTTTGCGCGGCGTTAAGGATTGCCTGCCTACACTGCTGGGCTATTTAAGCATCGGCTTCGCCGCCGGAGTTGTTGAGAAAACCGCCGGGCTCAGCATTGCTGAAATAGCCCTGCTCTCTATCATTCTATACGCCGGGTCGGCGCAGTTCATTGCTGCAGGTATGATTGCTGCCGGAAGCACCATTTCCGGAATTATCATTACCATCCTGTTCGTCAATCTGCGGCATTTGCTGCTCAGTGCCGCCCTGTCCCCTTATTTCCGCCACCTGACACCGTTCAGGAATCTGCTGATCGGCGCTCTGCTTACCGACGAGACCTTTGGTGTCGCCATACAGGCAAGCGCCCGAAAAAAGAACATCAGCGAGAAGTGGATGCACGGCCTCAACATTACTGCTTATCTGAACTGGATTGCTGCCAACCTGGCCGGCGCATATCTCGGGCAGTGGATTACCAATCCGGAGCAGTGGGGACTCGATTTCGCCCTGCCTGCGATGTTCATCGGCCTGCTCGTACTGACGGTTATGAGCAGAAGCAAGTACATATTGGATATTACTGTCGGAGGGATCTCTATTCTCATTGCAGTCGGCATATCCATCCTGTGGTCCCCGAGCATGGGTGTAATTGCAGCAACAGTTATAGCTTCTACGATAGGAATGGTGATGGAAAAATGGAAGTAAGACCGGATATATTCCTGATTATTGTCGGTGCAGCACTGGTTACCTTCATCCCCCGGGTTGTTCCGCTGATGCTGCTCAGCCGGATAACGATCCCTGAATGGGGGATGCGCTGGTTAAATTATGTACCGGTTGCCGTCATGTCTGCACTCATTGCCCAGGAGCTGTTCATTGAAGACGGCCGGTTCCAGACGTTGTCTGCCAACGTGGAGCTGATAGCTGCGGTTCCGACCTTTTGGATCGCGGTCAAAACCCGCAGCCTGCTCGGTACGGTAATTACAGGGATTCTCTCGCTTATGCTGCTGCGTCTGCTGTTCTGAGCGTCTGCATGAGACATCTGACGCTTAATGGCGGCATCTTAAAATTTCATTTTGTCTTTAAGCTGTATAATCTCCCCGGAGCCGGGTTCCTCGCCGCCATACCTGGCCTGGTTATAAAGCCTGAGCAATTCTTCTGACTCGGCCCCGGCACCAATGCTTCCCTTGCGCTGCTTCGCTCTGCTTCCGGACCACTGTGCTACATCCTTACCGGTCTCCCGGGGTGTCAGATATCCCTTTGCTTCATAACCTTCGGTCCTTCTGGCGTTAAGCCACTGGCGGTACAGCCAGCGGGCCCGCTCCCGCTCCCCGTTCATACTCTCCCACCGGTCTCTTCGCTTCCCCGGGATCCGGTCCTTCCAGTAATTGCGGAAGTCCTGGATTGTTTTCTCCCAGGTGAAGATACTCTGCTCTTCATCACGGTAAGGGGATGTCTCCGTTAGGGTCTCTCTGCGCAGCATAGCCAGCAGCTTGTCCACCGCTCTGCGGAACAGACCGCCTGAATTCCTGTACAGCCACCGGAGAAGGAAATAAAGGATGGCAATACCTGCTGCTCCTCCAATAACATACAGCAGGATATCAAAGATAAGGGCCAGGATGCCGGGTTCCTTGACTTCGCTGGCCAGCATTTCCTGAATTCCAGCCTGTGGAGCTGGAGCGGGTGAAACTTCTTCCTGAGTGAACAAGCCGCTCAGCAGGCTGAAAAACTTTAGAATGGCACCGAGAACCCCTACGAACAGCGCAGCTATAATTTTGGCTCCGCCGGCGGCCAGTGCAGCCGCGGCGGCAATGAACCCTATTACATACATCCGGTTCAGCCGCTGAATGCCTGCCGGCAAGCGTGCCGTTTCTCCGGCATAAGAACTGTAACGGAGATAGCTGGTATTCGTATCCAGCAGCATCAGCACAAGGCACAGGCTGCCGGTCCAGGTGATGAAGCCCAGATGAGGCTCCAGCAGCGGGATCCGCTGGAATGCGATGGCTGCGGCTAAATATAAACCTAATCCGGTCAAAAACAATCTGAAGCGGTTACTCCGGGAGCTTATGGTTAATCCCATAAATACCGCGGTACAATTTGCTGCTATTAAAGGAATTGCATAGAGAGACCAGCCGGCAGTCAGCATACCGGCGGCGGCTCCGGCCAATAATGAGACAGGGAACTGCTTCCACCGGCGGTTGCAGTAATGCCGCAGCAGCACACCTGCCAACGACAGCAACGGCAATGTGTACATCCAGGGAATGACGGGATTGCCTGACTCGAAATACGTCTGCAGCACGAGCCATGCCGGGATAAAAAACAGCCATTCCACAATACTGGCAGCCCATAATCTTATAGTGGTACTGATGTAAGGAGACATCCGGGGCTTCATGCGCCGACCACCCTCCCCGTATCCGTAATATCCAGCCACTCCACGCCGTTGCCCAGCATTTTCAGCTGCTCAACCGCTTGCTGCAGCTCATTTCCCCTGTGAGAGGTAATGATAAGATAATCGTTATTGCTGCTGCCGCTTTCGGTTTCCAGCTCCAGAAGGCTGGACATTGGAATGGTTCTGTCCAGATTCAGACAGGCCAGCAGTCCCATCAGCTCTTCCAGACTGCCAAGAGAACGGGCTGACACAGGCTCTCTTGCCCCTCCTCCATCCAGTCTTCCATTGCTTAACAGTCCTGTCTCAATGCCGTGACCCATGGCATACTCCCCTACTGCAGCTGCACACCTTATGCCCCATTCAATCCGTTCTGCATTGTTCACCGTTCTCCACATCGAATCGCTGTCTTCTACGTTAATGCAGATAATAAGGCGTGAATCCGCTGTATAATCCTTCCGGTGCACCTGCATGGAGCCTGTGCGGGCCGTTGCCTTCCAGTTGATGGAACCCAGCGAATCCCCGGGCATATATTCCCGGGTTCCTGCTGTAAGAAAGGGATCTTCGACAATCCATCTCTTCACAGGAAGTTCACCGAGCCAGCTGTGGACCGGCAGCGGAAGGTCATTGAAATCGGCCATTCCCGGATAGACCAGCAGCTCAAGCTGCAGCGGGAAAGTCTGGCTCCTGCGGCTGACGCCAAACGGATCTCCTGCTGTCATCGTAACGGAATCCAGCCGGAAGAGTCCCCGCTGCGGACAGGTAATCAAATGACGGCGTTTAATATGACGGTAAGATTTCAAAGAAAACAGGCTGACATGATTCTGGTAGATTTGTCCTGTACTGACGCCAAAATTCTCCTGGTTGCCGAACGTAAGGCCGCTCGAAATACTGGATTCAAGCCTCAGCCAGGGAAGCGGAAGCAGCTTGCCGTTGGTAATCTCTTCAACCATCTCCAGCTGTCCTCCTTCATAAACGGAGGATTCCGAGAAATAACGGGTGTAGCGGACTTTCTTGAACGTATTCCGGTCATAAATAACGTAAATAACCATCAATAATAGAAGTGTAGTGATAATAAACCAGGGAAGCGACATGTCTTAGTCTCCCCTTCCGCCCCTTGCAGCCACTGCAGGTTCCGCCGGAACCTCCACTTCCCGGAGGATCTGCTCCACAACCTCTGCCGCCTGGCCTTCCCGGGAGCCGGGTCCGCGCTGCAGCAGCAGACGGTGGGCCAGGACCGGAGCGGCCACCGCCTTGACATCATCCGGAATGACATAATTCCGGCCTTGAATCAGGGCATAGCCCTGGGAAGCGCGGAGCAGAGAGAATCCGGCGCGTGGACTTGCGCCCAGCTTGACAGCCGGAGCTTTCCGGGTTGCTTCAACAATCCGGATCATGTAAGCCAGCAAATCGTCGCTGACTGTAACAGCCGTAGTCAGCTGCTGGATATCTTGGATCTGACGGGATGTCGCCACAGGCTGGGTATCCTGCAGCGGGTTGTTCTGCCGGAACCGCTGCAGAATGTGAACTCCTTCATCGAAGGAAGGATAACCTGTCATAATCCTTAAGAGGAACCGGTCCAGCTGTGCTTCCGGAAGGGGAAAGGTTCCCTGGCTGTCTATCGGATTCTGCGTGGCAATTACCAGAAAAGGTGCCTCAAGCTCATGAGTGACCCCGTCAATCGTAATCTGCCGTTCCTCCATACATTCCAGCAGGCTCGACTGGGTGCGGGGCGTTGCCCGGTTAATCTCGTCAGCCAGCAGAATGCTGGCAAACACCGGACCGGGCCGGAACTGAAATTCTCCGGTCTGCTGATTATAGTAGTTGATGCCGCTCAAATCCGAAGGCAGCAGGTCCGGTGTAAACTGGATTCTTTTGAAACTGCAGTCCAGCGAGCGGGCCAGTGTCTTGGCCAGCAGCGTTTTACCGGTGCCCGGAACATCCTCCAGCAGCACATGGCCATTCGCCAGCAGCGCGGTCAGCAGCAGGTCTACCCCTTCTTTTTTTCCGACAATGACTTTGGCCAGATTCATTCTTATCAATTCTACCAGTTCCTTCGCTTCCTGCAGATTCATGAAGGCTCACCATCCAATCAACGAATTTAGGTATGTACTTTAGGTCTATCATACCAGAAAGCGCCTCCATTTAGTAATTAAGTAAACCGCAGCACTATTTAGGTGCCGCGTTTATTTTTGAACGCACATAAGCCACAGCTATGTAATATACGGGAATACACTCCACCACCAGCCAGAATATTACGGCAGCAGCAGATGAGAAATCACTAAAATACTTCGTAATATTACGGGAGTACAGGTAAGCCAGGGTAATCGAACACACAGTCAGTACAGGAATCACATATTTTTTCCCTTTCCGGTTCAACAGGTGCAGCGCGCATTTATAGGCGACATAGATTAAAAAGGCGCTGTGAATGAACATGGAGAAGGACCAAAGGCCAATCAGAATCGGGTCCATATTACCAATAATGCTGTCATGGGAGGAGCTGCGCACCATTTCCAGAAACGGATACCTTAGCTCTTTCCCGAGGTGCGGGCCAAAATTCAAAATCGTAAATATCCACCCCATCAGGACTGTAAAAGTAATGCAGAGCTGAGCGACCATCAGCTTCTTCAGCATTTTACCGTTGATTTTAAGCTCAGGCGCCACAAACAGAAATACCACCCATTCCGAGAACCAGGAGGTTACAGTGAGGGTATCCTTCAGAGCGAGACCGGGATCAAAATGGTGGATAAACGCGGGAAGCATGGTAAAATCAGCATTGGGTGTAAACAGATATAACGTGAAAATGGTGGCGACCAGTATAATCAAAAATATCCCGTCCGTCATATATACGATGGTTGCTAATCCGAGTGAGGCCGTGTACATAATGACCAGCCCGATTACAATCTGGATGAAGAGAGGCGGAGTGCCCCGCATGTAGTTGGAGCCGAAGAAGAGGACGAAGTTCTCAATATCATAGGAAGAATAATATACGCACCAGCAGAGCAGCAGAAGCACCAGCAGTTTGTGTACCCATTTACCCATAATCGCTTTGCCGAAGTCCACCCAGGCCTGATCCGTCTTCAGACTTCCTAATTTCATGGTAAAGAATAATAGGACCAATCCCAGGCAGCACCCCCCTATAAGAGAGATCCAACCCTGATAACCGGAGCTGGACACCAGAATCGGAACGAGGAAAATCGTTGTCTGCGAATTGAAGAAAACAACACTGAAACGGAACATCTGCCAATTGGTTGTGCGCATAGCGGCTCCTTTGCGTACGTCTTATTTTACAGACCCGAAATCTTCTATGCTCAGATCAGCACTGACCACAATTTGGGCCTCACGGTACTCCTCATCCCACTTCTCCTGAAGCTTCTTCCATTCCGCAGGATGGTTCCATTCCATAAGCATGCCGAGCTGCAGCACATCCGCACCTGCTTTCTGGGTAGCCTTAATAGAACGAGTGACGTCGGCTATGACCTTTTCGCGAAGCTTTTGCAAAATAACCCCACTCTTTTCATTGGCGCCGTGCCCCTCTGCATCCCTGAAATAGGTAATGCTGGCTTTACCTTTTAATTTAATGTAGAATACGGGCCCGTCACTGCTCATCTTTACCTTTTTGGATGCATGATTTGAGTAAAAGAGCGCACTGGCTGTCCCCTTGCCATCCTCTTCCCATTTCACAGTGTACATCGGCAGCGCAACATGCCCTGCAACATTCCCTGCGGCCCAGGCCAGAGACCGGCTGTCTTCCGTATTAAGGACCTGCCGCATGGCCGCTTTGCGGAACAGCATCACCCCCTGAACGCCTGCCCATTTCAGCGGTTCGCCCTGCTCCTTCACATCAGGGTTTTCTCCGAAAGACAAGTAGTTCATCGCATACCCCATATTGTTCGCTTCAGCAAGAAGGCAGCTTCTTACGGTCGTGGCAAAGGTCAGATTCTGGCTGGAGAAATCCATCAGCACCTGATCCGGCAATTGCTCAAAGACCGGGGACAGCTTGGCGATTTCCTTAGCTTTTCCCGGAGCGGCCATAATATAGGTTCCAATGGGAAATTCCGGCTGTCTTTTGAACCAGTCGAGAACTTCACTGATGCCTTGCTCTGCATACTCTTTGCCGATGACTACAGCCTTAATATGCGAAATCTCCAGGCGGCGTGACAGGTCCTTTTGAATCATGATGACAGCATCTGTAATGGTTGGAGCAGTCTTTGTAACCAGAGAATAACTTTTCCCCTGCGAACCGCCGGATTGCGTGCTGGATAACAGACGGTTCGGCAAAGGCGCATTGATCGATACCTCCACCGTTCCCGGTTCTTTGCCTGAATCTATGTACATGCCGAAGATAAACGTTAACTCATCCAGCTCGAGCTTGGACCAGCAGCCGGTCAGATTCAGCAGCAAAATCAGGCAGAGGGCAATCTTCAGAGGCTTCATTGCTTCTTCTGCCTCCTGTCATTTTTGCGGTTGGTAAAGGAGGTGCTGCGTTTGTTCATATACTGTGAAGGGACACGGATAAAGGTATCTTTCCAGTCCCGGAACACAAGCGGTGCAATCGGCTGCAGAAAAGGTGTACCGTAAGAACGCATATTTGCCAGATGGCCATAGGTTACAAAAACAGCAACAATAACGCCGAGCAGCCCCATCGTGCCTCCAAGAATAAGCAGTGCAAAGCGCAGTAGCCTGAAGATCAGACCCAGCTCCATATGGGGAATAATGTACGAAGCGATCCCTGTAATCGACACCACGATGACCATTGGAGCCGAGACAATTCCCGCCTGGACGGCAGCCTGTCCGATAACAATACCGCCGATAATGGATACGGTCTGTCCGACCGGTTTCGGGATACGTGTCCCTGCTTCTCTTAATGCCTCGAAGGTCAGTTCCATGATGAGCGCTTCGGTTAATGCCGAGAACGGAATATTCTCTCTGGCTGACGCGATGGTGAGCAGAAGATTGGATGGAATGATCTGTGAATGAAAGGTCGTGATGGCTACATACAGAGAAGGCAGAACCAGAGACAGCATGGAGAAAAATAACCTGACGATCCGGACCCAGCTGCCCGCATAGAAGCTCTGGTAATAGTCTTCCGATGACTGCAGCAGTGACATAAAGGTGACTGGAGTCAGCAAAGCGGAAGGGGTCCCGTCCATCAGCATGCCGATTCTTCCCTCCATTAAGGAGGCAGCTACCGAATCGGGGCGCTCTGTATACTGAAATAACGGAAAAGGCGAGAAATGCCCCTGCTTCATATGCTCTGCCAGATAGCTGATCCCTAATATGCCGTCTATCGAAATGTCTTCCAGTGAAGTCTGGATTTCTTCAAGCGTTTGCGGATTGTAGAGGCCTTCAATGTATATAAGATATACGTCCGTTTTCGTGTATTTACCGATGCTGAAATGTTTGGTTTTCAGATCTGCATGTTTGATTATGTGTCTTAAAAGCGACAGATTGGTGTCTATATCTTCAATGAATGCTTCCTGCGGACCAATGACTACCAGCTCATTCTGGGATTCGGAGACCGCTCTTTTCTGATAATGGATGATTTCAAAATAATACATACAGGGCAGCCCATCGATACAGAGCAAGGCATTGCCGCTGACGATCAGTTCAACCGCTCTCTTCACCTCGTAGACCTTGACATAAGGAATGGCAAAAGCCGATCCCCTGTCCAGGCGTTCGAGAAACTTCGGCCAGTCCGGCTCAGAATTCGCTTCTGATTTAAGCGGTGTGGAGACATACTCCTGCATGCTTAACGTGTCTACTATAGAAGGAATATAGATCAGCATACAGGCATGGCCGTATACATTGATGGACTGGTATACAACGTCGCTGCTTCCCGCCAACTCCTCTTTGATATAGTCCAGTATGCTTGCCGCCATGATCCCCTGCCTCCTTCTTCTTCTATGGAATATCTGACTTAGTTTGCCAGAAATCAATGGATTTATGCGGAATACCGGTCAGGCGGTCAGCAAAAAGAGACCGGCTCTCCAGCCGGTCCCCTGAAAGTTTGGACTATTATTTTGATCAATGCCCCATAACCGGATGCGGAATATAAGGCTCCTCCAGCCTGCCGATTTCTTCCGGGCTGAGGGCTACAGACACGGCAGCAGCCGCATCCTCCAGGTGGCTCATCTTTGTTGCTCCGACAATCGGTGCAGTTACAGGCTTTTTCTGCAGTACCCAGGCCAAGGCGACCTGCGCACGCGGAATTCCCCGCTCTTCCGCAATTTCTTTTACACGCAGCGCAACCAGCCGGTCTGCCTCTTCTGTACGGGCATATAGACGTTTGCCGAATTCATCGTTTTCTGAACGTGTACTGGTGCTCTCCCAGTCTCTGGTCAAGCGGCCGCGGGCCAGCGGGCTCCAGGGAATGACGCCAATCCCCTCTGCTTCACACAGCGGCAGCATCTCCCGCTCCTCTTCACGGTACAGCAGGTTGACATAGTTCTGCATGGAGACAAAACGGGTCCAGCCATGGCGCTCTGCGGTATGCTGCGCCTTCAAAAACTGCCAGGCATACATGGATGAAGCACCAATATAGCGGGCTTTTCCGGCCTTGACAACATCATGCAGCGCCTCCATGGTCTCCTCGACCGGAGTCGTATTATCCCAGCGGTGAATCTGATATAAATCAACATAGTCTGTTCCCAGACGTTTCAGGCTGTGGTCAATTTCACTCATAATGGCTTTGCGTGATAACCCTCCCCCGTTCGGTCCCGGACGCATCCGGCCATGCACTTTGGTGGCAATGACGACTTCATCACGTGAAGCATAATCCTTCAGCGCCCGTCCGACGATCTCCTCGCTGCTTCCATCGGAGTAGACGTTGGCCGTATCAAAAAAGTTGATCCCCAGCTCAAGCGCCTTTTGAATGAACGGACGGCTCTCCTGCTCATTCAGTGTCCAGGAGTGGCCGCCGCGTTCCGGCTCCCCGTAACTCATGCATCCAAGACATATTCTGGATACATCGAGTCCTGTTGATCCCAGTTTCACATATTCCATGGCGTAAACATCCCTTCTATACTAAAAGTAATGAAAACCAATCGCTAATAGTATAGCGCTGTTCCGCCGGAATTTAAAATACAGCTGTTTTACTGGAAGGTAGCTCCAATATTAGTACCGCTTGGAGTGCCTGAGCCGATCAGATCACTGCCGGCGGCCAGCTTAAGGAAATTCCCCAATGCAATGGAACCGTCAGCATTACGGATGACTGAAGGGGTCAGGCTGACAAAGTCGGCCGCACTCACAATCAGCCCCTTGCCATTGCTGCTGGCATTACTCTTCCACCATACATTGGTGCTGAGAATGTCTGTACCGCTCGTTTTGTCACTCGAACCCCCTGCAAAGCTTAAGTTATTGCTGAACTGGTGAGTGCCGGTATCAAAAGCAAAATTGCTCTGTCCGTTGCTCCAGGAGGTGTTGCCTGTCATTTGAATGGAACCGGGATTGCTGTTAAAAGTAAAGCCGTGCTTCTTGTTCTGAAAAGCGACGCTGTTCTGGACGATATGATTAACAGCTATTTTCTCGCCGCCCAGCTTGTATCCGTTTCCATCACTGTTCGAAGTGCTGCTGCCGTCGGAAGTCTGGCCATTCTTGTAGGCAATACTGTTCTTAATGGTTACCGCACCAATGGGGCCGGTGTCTGACTTGGTATATAAATCCCAGCCGTCATCGGTATTCCAGGCAGCTATACATCTGTCAAATACATTCCCCGGTCCAATGGTCAGCTTGGCGGCAAACCCGTCGGCATCCTCGCCGTTATCCGGATCAAAGTTGTCATGGGAATAGACCCCGATGATCTGATTGTGGCTCGGCCAGTCGGCAATATTGGATAATGAAGAGGAATATCTGCTGATCTGCAGTCCGGAGTCACGGTTATGATGAGTTTCTACATTCTCGATGATGTTATAATTTCCGCCGATAAAAATCCCGTTATCCCCTGCCCCCTTGACCTCCAAGCCTTTAACTTTCCAGTAGTGTCCGAAAATTTGCAGGCCGCGCTCAGTAGAACCAAAGGATTGGGCAAAGAAATCCAGCACCGGCTTTTCAGTACCGTAAGGCTCAATGTTCTTGCGCAGACCTGAACTGCCGCTGTTTTCCCGTTCAACCGTTACCGGTGAGCTGAAAGTATAGGTACCCCCGCGCATATAGATGGTTCCGCCTGGTGCAATCCTGGTAATGGCCGAGGCAAGTGTCGTCGGACTGCCAAGGGTTCCGGCATTTCCGGCAGATCCGTCAGGAGATACATACAGCGCACCTGCCACCGGAGCAGGTGTTGAGGTTGGTGAAGCTGTTGCGCCAGGCGTTGGGGTTGGGGCAGTTGTCGGCGAAGGCGCTGCAGTTGGTGTTGAGGTCGGTTTTACTGTAGGTGTAGGCACTGCTGTAGGCGTAACGGTTGGCGAAGGTGAAGGTGTACCGGAACCGGCAGCTGTAACCACAACATTGTCAAACTTGGCTTCGGTTTTATACGCGATTAAACCAATACCGCCAGCAGTCAAATTGTTATCGTGTGCATTTAACTGCAAAACATTATTTACGTACATATTAATCGAATTTCCGCTTAGTTCTAGCTTCACTGTGTATACTGTTCCGGCTGTAACCGGAAAACCTGTTTTCACAGCCAGTGTACTGCTGGAGCCGCCTACTTTCTTGCGGATTTCCAGAGTGCCCCCGCCGCTGTTAGACAAAGAGGCTGCATAATAATTGTTGCCGTCCGTATAACGCCCGCATACGTAGGTACGGTTGTTGCCGTTGAAGTTATCAATTTTCACATCAGCTTGAACACTGTAATCGGACCAGGAGCTGCTGCCTGCATAGGTACGCCCTTCCGTATCGGCAGACTGATAATATACCCGCGACCCGCCCTCTTGTACCACTGACCATGTACCTGACGTCCGGGTCCAGCTGCCTGCTTCCCCCGATTCAAAATCATCACTGAAAATGTCCGCTGCGTGTACCCGGGAAAGCCCGATGCCTCCCCATCCGCCAAAAACAAGCGAAGCCGAAAGCGCAACCATAACCGCGAATCCAAATCTTCTTTTTATTTTCACGTTAACATTTACCTCCAGTATACGATATGATTTCTTTGCCGGTGACACATGTTCAGATCATTGACTGCCCCTGCCTTCTTATGCAGTAGTGCGCGGGCCAGACACGGCATCCCCTACCTTGTGAGAAAATCATGACTGCCGAATATCCGTAATTCAACTCTTTTGCAGCGGTCAGCCTAATCTCCACTATAAGCATTTCATCAAAAATGTACAGCATTTTTTTACCCTTATTATTACATTTATGTGAATAGTTGATCTTGCCAATACACACATCAAAAGCCAACAAAATCAGTCAAATTTTGCTGGCCTCCTACGTACGCTCACAATTTCACACAATTTGTCAGCTCTGAAGAAACGGCTGTAACTCCTTCAGCAATAGCTGCAGCTTTTCCGAACCCTCGCCATACATAAGCTTGGCATTTTTATTTTTGGTCGACAGGCTGAACAGCTCCAAATCCGCTTCGCATTTCTTCAGCAGCGCATATACTTGCGGCTTGTCCTGCAGCTGAGGGGTCTGAATATTATCGGCGTACAGATCTATTGTAAGCTCACCATAGGTATCGACTTGCCCCAGGAACACATTAGCTTCAGTAAGTCCCAGATTCTCCAGCTTCCCCTGCAGCCAGCTCCGTGAGAGTCCTCGTTTTTCCAGTGAAGCATCCATTATCTTGCCATCCATAATAACAATCTGCGGCTCTTGCTCCGGGGCGAGCTTAATTCCGAGATCCTTTGGAGTCAGCGGCTGATTTTCTCTGGTTAACAGAACATTGATCGCACCGTCGGATTCCATGATGGCAAATTCAACATCGGCTAATTTAAATACATCCTTTTTTCTAAGCTCCTCCAGCAGCTCATCTGAGGATATCCGTTCTTTTCTCATGTTATCTTCCAAGATCTTTCCATCCTTGACCAGCACCGTCGATTTGAAATCGATAAAATCTCTGGTTTTTTTGTTTTTAATTTTCAGAAATTCAATCATTAACGAGAACAATACCCAGACAATGAGTGCAATCAGCCCCAAATACCAGGTTTTGTCGGTATCCAGTGAGATGGATGCAGCCAGGTCCCCCACGGTAATGCCTGTGATATATTCAAAGAAAGAAAGCTGTGAAATTTGCCGCTTTCCAAGCAGCTTGGTCAATAAGAATAATACAACCACAGCAAAAGAAGTCCTCCAGATTACCTCGAACCATTCGGGCATTCTTTTCACCTCCTGTTTTCAAATATCAGCTAACGCAGCATACTCATTATTTGTCAAAACAGGTCCTAATTAACCAAGAAATAATTCCTTGGCCGCTGAAGATACTATGAAGTAATTCACATT
The DNA here is from genome assembly GCF_023520895.1 of Paenibacillus sp. PK3_47. Taxonomy (NCBI): domain Bacteria; kingdom Bacillati; phylum Bacillota; class Bacilli; order Caryophanales; family Paenibacillaceae; genus Paenibacillus; species Paenibacillus sp. PK3_47. The sequence goes on along the minus strand of NZ_CP026029.1, from coordinate 5,857,154 downwards.
CACAGCCTCATCAAGCTTAGAAAGGAGAAAATCACATGACTGTAATTACTCAGGTGAAAACGTGCCTGGCTTCCTTGAAAAGTGCTCAAGCCAGTCTAGAGCAATTTGCATTGGAAACCCAGAATCAGGAGGCTAAAACCTTATTCACTAACGCGGCTGAGCAGACACAGCAGATCGCCTTGCAGGTAGAAGGCCGGGTTACGGAGCTGGAAAAGGAAGAACCCCAGTACAGAGGATTTTAACAGCAGCTGACAAAGGTAAACCCGCAATAGCGTTAAGCAGCAAAAAAAACCTTATGGCAAGTGCCATAAGGTTTTTGCTGCCGGGTTTCTTTTGCTCCGGTGCAGTACACTCGTTAGCGGAGCGCCTTATAAATGAGGCCGCTGAGCAGTCCGGCAACATAATCCGTTCCCCGGTTCAAATCTTCTCTGGAAAGGTGCAGCCACATTTTTCTCTCATCAATATCCAGTGCGCTCTCCAGCCAGCCGGCAATCCCTCCGCTTTTGCGGTCCACTTCGACCAGCACGGATAATCCTTCATGACCGTTGCGCAGAATCAGCTCCAGCTCTTTAAGCCGTCCTCTGAATTCACCGCCGGGATAGAATTCAATTTCCTGTACAAACGGTACCCCTCCGCCAAAACGGCGGTCATGCTCGCAGGTGGAATGCTTGAAGGAAAAGCCCAGCCGTTCCACGGCACCAAATACGATGGACGCAAATGGCGTTGGTGTGATTTCAATATAATCCTTATCCGTCGGATCAACTGCACTGGAGATTTCCAGTCCGGTGTGCAGCCAGACCGGCTGCCGCGAGAACGTCAGCGGTGTCTCGAGCGGAAGCGTAAAGGTGAACGGAATCTCCAGCTTCTGCTGAGCCTTTAAATGAACCTGATCCGTAACCCTGATCTGGGAGATCGTATGGCTGACCCGCTGCTTGCTGTCGTTGGCTTCCTTAATATACTCGGTCATAACTTTGATATAAATTTTGTCTACAGACTGGTCGACGCTGCCGCCGGTAATCCGGACGACTCCCGAAACGGGCTCCCCGGGGAAATATGAGGTCTTTTCCAAAAGAGTATCAATTTGTGCAGATCCGATGCCCACACTTGCCAGCATTTTGTTAAAAAAGGACATAAACAGCCTCCTATTTCGTATTTACCGGAGTATACGCAGGATGAAGCAGGCTGGTTTCAGGATGCGTTCTCATAATTTCGGCAATTTCAAGCTTCTGTCCGCTTTTGGCACTTTCCAGAGCCCCGAATACCATAGCCATGCTGTAGCGGTTGTCCCGGCAGTCTGTTTCAGCAGGCCGCTGCTCTTCAAGGGACAGGAACATCTCCTCCAGGCAGCCGTGATGGAATTGTTCATTCATAGGGATAACCGGACCTTCCACCCTCATGTAGTCACGAATAAACTTCCCTGTCTGGTCGGCATCGCTGATGACTTCCGCATAAGGCATTCCCTGCCCATTCCAGATCACCGCGCCTTTCTCCCCGTGAATCCGCCAGGCAGCTTCCCATGAAGTAGGAGCGCCCTCCGCACACCAGGAGCCCTGATAAGAAAATACGGAGCCGTCCGACATTTCAAAAATGCAGATCGCCGACGCCATCCCCTCATACCAGGAGCCGGGAGGGTTAAATTCCTGGCAGTACACTGTGACGGGATCAGCACCGCTGATGAAGCGGGCCTGGTCAAAGGTGTGGATGGCCATGTCGAGCAGCAGCGGGCTGTTCATGGCATCACGGAACCCGCCGAAATGCGGGGCTAAGAAAAAGCTGGCGCCGATGAAACCCGTCCGTCCTACCGTCCCGGCCTCAATCAGGCTGCGCAGAGAGCGGATACGCTGATCATAACGCCGGTTCTGCATGACAGCATGGCTGCGCCCCGTACGTTCCGCAGTTTCTACAATGGCGCTGCACTGCTCCATGGTTTCGGCAAGCGGCTTTTCACTGAATACATTACAGCCCAGCTCAAGCGCTTTACTTGCGATATTGTAATGGCTTGCAGGTATAGTTACATCAAATACAAGATTAGCTTGTGTCTCTGTGATGGCTTCAGTGATGTCCGTAAATACCCTGCTGGACAGCCCGTAGCGCTCAGCCATAGCCTGAGCCGACTCCGGACGGAGATCCACCAACGCTACAATTTCCACATCTGATCTCTTCAGGGCATAGGTGATCCACTCGTTAGCCATTGCTCCGCAGCCGGCGACAGCTACGCGGTATTGTGCAGTCATTATGGTGTCCCCGCTTTCTTCTTAGACCGGATTAGGTATAAAGCTGCCTCCACGGCAGGATTTCAAATAGTTCAGCGCATGCACTTGTCCTGTCATTTCCAGTTCATCACGGTATACCGGATCATGCCAGCCTTCAATATCGATAGTGCCTTTATATCCCGCCTGGCGGAGAATCGAAATCACATCGGTCCAGTTGGTATCGCCAAAGCCCGGAGTTCGGTGCCATACATACGGCTTCGGCCCATGAATTCCGTATTCCTTGACGATATCCCAGGCAATTGTGGCATCCTTGCCGTGTACATGGAATATTTTATCTGTCCATTTGCGCAGCTGCGGAATCGGATCAATCAGTGCCACCATCTGATGGCAGGGCTCCCATTCCAGGCCCAGGTTGTCTGCAGGCACAGCATTGAACATCTTTTCCCAGGCGGTCGGATTGTGGGCGATATTCCAGTCTCCCGTCTGCCAGTTGCCGTCCATGGAGCAGTTCTCAAAAGCGATTCTCAATCCGCGGTCCGCCGCCCTCTTCGACAGCTCTCCGAACACTTCGGCAAACTTCGGAATGGAGTCGTCAATGGATTGGCCGGTCAAACGGCCGGTGAAACCCGATACCATATCGGTCCCGAATAAATGGGCATGATCAATCAGCCGTTCCCAGCTGGCGAGTGTGTCTGCATTGTCACCCGATCCGGTTAGAGGATTGCCGAAGATGCCTACTGAGGAAATAACAAAATCATGCTCTGCGGCAAGCTCGCGCACCCGTGCTGCAGTTTCTGTCAGGTTAGTCCCCCCGGTAGTCTGCCAAAAGGTCAAACTGAAGGACTCAAATCCGTGTCCAACAATTTGCGGAATGACTCTGACTGCATCCCCGCCGCCTACCAGCGTACCGATTCTCAATGTATCCAGCATCTTGTGTACCACTCCAATATTGGTTTATAGTAAGTTCAGCAATCCAAGTATATAGCGGATTTGATGCTAAATCTCTTCTTATCTTGTGCGATTATAGCTGAATATTGTGGGAGTTGAAGTTGCCGTGACCTATCCGAAAGAGCTGAAAGAATATCCGCAGCTTGAAGAGAAAACCTATCCCTTCCGTATCTTTTTTAATGAGTGCAGGGATGCCAGGCCTGAGCAGAATATACTGTTCCTGCACTGGCATGAACATTTTGAGATTATTGTGATGAAAAAAGGACGGGCAATCTTCCATGTGGACAGCATGCCTTATGAAGCAGGCCCGGGAGATGTAATCCTTGTGCCTTCAGGAGGCCTGCATGTCGGATACAGCATGCAAAGAGGCGATGTTTCGTTCGCATCTATCGTTTTTCATGCTTCCCTGTTCAAGGAACGCACCGAGGATTTGCAGCATGAGCAATTCGTTGCGCCCTATCTGGACAACCGCTACCAGTTCCCGGTGAAGCCGTCAGATCATGAAAGCTCGTGCAGCGCCTATTATACCTTGCTGGATTCTGCTATTTCCGAGGTCCTTCAAAAAGGGCCTGCTTTCCAGCTGGTGGTCAAAAATCAGCTGCATCTGTTTTTCACTCTGCTGGCACGTTCCTTTCCGCCGCAGCTGTCAACGGGCAGGGTGCAGAACCAGCGTCATTCCGTCAACCGGGAGCGGTTCAAACCGCTGCTGGAGCATCTGGAACACCATTTTGATGAAAAGATCACAATTGAAAGCGCTGCCCGGTTCGTGAATCTGAACCCCTACCATTTCTGCAAAATGTTCAAAAAGCTGACCGGGCGCACTTTTATTGACTATGTGAACCTGTACCGGATGAATGAAGCTGAACGGCTGCTGCTGGAAACCGATTACACAGTGACAGAGATCGCCGGCAAAGTCGGCTGTGACAATCCGAATTATTTTACCAAGCTGTATAAGCAGTACAAAGGGCGGACACCTTCCGGGGCGCGGAAGTAGTGTTATTTCATGAATTCCCCCCGGGCAAGACCGTATCTCTGCCAATCGAAACCACACTAACTTGCGAACCAGCGGGTTACTTTACGCACTTTCCCCTCACTGGCGAACCTGGATAGCTCTCTACCTTCCCGGTTGCCCATTGTGTTCGGTTTTTCGAGTACATTTTTCAGCACAAGCAAACAGCACCGTCCACTCGATGTGAACGGTGCTGCGCTACATGTAAAATTCACTCACTCTTCATCCAGTTCAAGTCTCCGTAAGGAAGCTAATGCCGGAAAAGACTCCTCAACTGTACCAGTGCTCCACAGTTTGACATGCTGCCCCTTCTGCAAGTCAGCAATGGCAATGCTGAGTCCTTCGGCGTCATACATCTTAGCCCGATCGCCGATGGAGAACCAGTACGAAGGATGCTCCTGGCCCGGCTCCAAAATCAGAATCCGGTTCCGCTCCCCGGTCTCGATCTCCACGATCTCACCGGTAACATGCGGTTCACCAATCTTACTCACATCATAATGCAGCATCCCGGGATCAATCAGCTGCTCAAGCTCATCCTGGATCTTGGCGGCATTGTCATCCGGCATGGTGACGCCAATCTTGTTCTGTATCACATCGATCCAGGCTCCATACAGATCCAGCCGCTGGTGCACTTCCTGATCCAGCAGCTTGAAAGCTGCTTCAAGCTGCTGCTAAGTAAAGTTCACATCATGCAGCACATAGCTGCCCGCGGCGAACCTGTCCGCAAAGCTGCGCTCGATCTCTGCATTCAGGCCTACGATGTTAACGTGCACGGTACTTCCGTCCAAATAGATATCCCCATTTGGAATATTCCCCTCACTCAGAAAGGTCATAATATCCTCCGGAACGGCTGCTGATTGTGCCGCTGCACCACTGCCGGCATCCGGAGCATTACTTGCAACTGCCGGTGCCGGCGAAGCGCCGCTTGTCAGCTTACCGTTCCCCGGATCGTTTCCACAGCCGCTGATCAGCAGAATCAGCGCAATAAATCCGCAATATTTGGCTACTCCTGCCTTATTCCACATGTAAGACCACCTCCACTCTAACCTCTATGACGGAATCAGAGCGGAATAGGTTGCTTAATCCAAAGTATAAGGTGCAAGATTTAGAGGCAGCGGTGCCGGACGTTCGCAGGTGCTTTCCATTTCGTAGAACTGGCGCGAATCAGACGAATCATGGAACGCCCACATCGCTTCCAGCACATGATAAGCAAGCTCGCCGCTCGCCCGGTGCTTACGGCCTGTACGGATAGCATAAGCCATATCCGCCGGACCGATGCCGCGCGTATTCTGGTCATAACCCGGCAGCAGCGGCGCTTCGGTCCATTCGGCTTCTCCGGTCCGCCGGTATTTAACCGGTCCGCCGAACGTGTTAGGATCAGGAACACGGATCGTTCCTTCGGTCCCATAAATTTCAATCGGCGGCAGGTCACTTCCGCCGAAGATATCAAAGCTGGTAATCAGCGTCGCAATTGCTCCGTTTGCAAATTGAAGCGTTCCGGCCACGTGGGTCGGAATGTCGACGGGAATCTTTTGCCCGGCCTTCTTTTCGCTGGTAATGGTCCGCTCCTCAAGGGCTTTGCCTGTCATGCCGGTCACAGCACGGATTGGACCCAGCAGCTGCACAAGGGCGGTCAAATAATAAGGTCCCATATCGAACAGCGGTCCCCCGCCCGGCGCATAATAGAATTCCGGATCGGGATGCCAGTGCTCATGGCCTCTGCTCATCATGAAAGAGGTGGCCGCAATCGGCTTGCCGATGATACCGTCTTCAATCAGCTTCAGTACAGTCTGGATTCCGGCCCCGAGAAAGGTCTCGGGAGCACTGCCGACGAGCAGGTCTTTTTCCGCAGCCAGATTAAGAACGCTTAACCCTTCTTCCCGTGTGACAGTCAAAGGTTTCTCCACATACACATGTTTCCCGGCTTCGAGCGCACGCAGATTAATATCCGCATGGGCAGCCGGAATGGTCAGGTTGATTACAATTTCGATCTCAGGATCATTCAGCAGCTCTTCGACTGTGTACACGTTCGGAATTCCGTATTTATCCGCTTGCTCCTGAGCTCTTCCCAGGTCCATATCCGCGCAGGCGGCCAGCTCAAGAATCTCAAACTTCTTGCAATTCTCCATATAAATGCCGCTGATTTTGCCGCAGCCGATAATCCCGACTTTTACCTTATCCATCGTCTCACTCACTCCCGCTCCCGCAATTATTGACTGTCTGCCATACCGCTGTAGCTGCCGATGTTCTGCAAATCCTGCGTTGCTGATTCTGCATACGTTTTGCCCTCTGCCGCCCAGAGCAGACCGCGGCGCATCAGTTCCTTAACCTGAGGCAGCGCGACGATATCGGCATGATGGCCAAGCGAATTATAATATACCCGGCCCAGTCCCCAGCGCTTGGTCCATACGACAGGCATATCCACCGCTTTATTGGTTGCATGCGGTCCGTTTACCACAGGGAAACGGGTTGTCGCCAGAACTTCCACAGCCGGATCAATGTGCAGATAATACTGCTCCGTGGATACTTCGAAATTTGCAATGCCTTCCACCAGCGGGCTGGAGCCCTGGCGGATTTCTACCGTATAATTAACACCATCATTGCCCGGATGGGCTACCCATTGTCCGCCGGTCATGAACTGCCAGTCTACATTGTTGCGGAAGGAATCACACATTCCTCCATGACAGCCGGCAAGCCCTGTACCGTTCTGTACTGCTGCGGATACATTATCCACCAGCTGCTGCTCGATTTGACCCATCGTCCAGACCGGTACAATCAGATCAAGGCCAAGCAGCTTCTCTCGGTCTGCAAAAGCCTCCAGTGTGTCTGACACTTCAACCTCATATTGTTCCCCGCGCAAAATCTCTGCAAAAATATCAGCAACCTGCTGAGGTTCATGGCCGTCCCATCCGCCCCACACGATCAAAGCCTTCTTCATCCTTAACACTCCTTCATTTAAATGAATGGTTATATTAATGGCAGCGCATGCATTACATCTCGGAGAGCTCTACCCAACGGCGCTGTTCGATCGAACGTTCAACAGCCTCAAGCACCGCCTGGCATTTCACCCCGTCATTGAAGTTAGGCTGAGGCTGGCGGCCCTCTTCCACTGCAGCAGACAGCTCCAGCATTTCGTGGATAAAGGTATGCTCAAAACCGATCGTATGGCCCGGCGGCCACCACGCTTCTGCATAATCATGAGCCGGATCAGTGGCCAGCACCCTCCGGAAGCCCTGTACATCCTCATCATCAGAGGCCAGGTATACTTCCAGTTCATTCATGCGTTCAAAATCAAATTTCACACTGCCCAGACTGCCGTTAATCTCAAAAGAATTGGTCGAACGGTGGCCGGCTGCAAAGCGCGTGGCCTCAAAGCTGCCCAGGGCACCATTAGCAAAACGGGCCATGAACAATGTAGCATCGTCTACTGTAACTTCCCCGCGCGGTGCATCTTTGCCCGCCTTGGCACTAAGCCCTGTCATTTCTGCAGCGAGCGGACGCTCCTTGACGAAGGTCTCGCTCATTCCGATAACTTCATTTATATCGCCAACCAGGAAATGGGCCAGATCAATCAGATGCGCGCCAAGATCACCATGGGAGCCGGAACCGGCGACCTCCTTTTGCAGCCTCCATACCAGGGGGAACTCCGGATCGATGATCCAGTCCTGCAGGAACCAGGCGCGGAAATGATAAATAGTCCCCAGCCGTCCGCTCTCCACCAGCCGTTTGGCCAGCCGGACCGCCGGAGAGAAGCGGTAATTAAAGCCGACCATATGCACAATCCCGGCATCTTCAGCTGCCTTCAGCATCTCACGGGAGTCTTCCAGATTAAGTGCCAGCGGCTTTTCGCAAAAGATATGCTTGCCTGCCTTGGCGGCAGCAAGGGCAATCTCTTTATGTGCGTTGCTTGGTGCATTGATATCGATAAGATCGATGTCTTCACGTGAGACCAGCTCCTGCCAGTCCGTTACACTTTCCGCCCAGCCTAGCTGCAAAGCTGCCTCCTGAACTGCTTCTGAATTACGGCCGCAAATGACAGACATTTCCGGTTTCAGTGCACCGGGGAAAAACATAGGCAGACTGCGGTATGCATTGCTGTGGGCCTTGCCCATAAATTTATAGCCAATCATTCCGATACGAAGCTGTTTCATCTTAGCCCTCCCTGGAACTTATATTCATGGTTGAAGCACGGACAACAAGCTCTGTAGGCAGTTTGACCGAGATCAGTCTGCCTGCTGTTTCCGATTCAATAGCTGAAAACAATTCAAGTACCTGCGCTGCCGCAATTTCCCCCAGCTCATAAAACGGAACACGTACACTGCTTAGTGCCGGTGTCGTCAGTTCGGCAGCATCCGAATCATCATACCCGACAATAGCCGGCATCCGGCTGCCGGGTATCCCCAGTTCACGCAGTCCCTGCTGAAGACCGATGGCCATCCGGTCGTTGGCCACAGCGACAGCATCGATGTGCGCAAGGCCCGCGGCAATAATCTTCGCCGCTGCAGCCCCGCTCCTGCGGCTGAAATTCCCTTCCAGCAGCAGCGATGGATCTGGCTCTATACCTGCTTCCGCCAGTGCCTGCCGGTATCCGGCCAACCTGTCCCGGCTGTTCGAATAAGCTGCCGGACCGTTTAGAAAGGCGATCCGCCTGTATCCCTGCTGCAGCAGATGCTGCACAGCCTGGCGGCTCCCTTCTACATGATCCGCATCCACCTCATGGAAGCCCTCGCCTTCAAAATGCTGATTAATGAGGCAAAAGGGATGGCCTTCTTGCTTCAGGCTGCGCAGCGCGGCAAGCTCGCCGGCCTCTTCCTTCGCGCCCAGCACAATACAGGCATCTACCTTCCGCATCCGGAACAACCCGGAGTAATCCAGCGGTTCATCCCCATCGCGGAAAATCATGAGCAAGTCGTAGCCTTCTTCTCTTGCCTTGCTTCCGATTCCGCTGAGAATTTCCGAGAAGTAATACGCGGAGAATAATCGGGCTTTGGGCAGATAGGGCATGACTACACCCAAATTCCCGCTTCTTCTGCGGGCAAAGCTGCGGGCCAGAGAACTGGGCGTGTACCCGAGCTCCCGCGCCGCCTCGAGCACCCGCTGCTTCGTTTCCTCTTTTAGCGGTCCGACATTGTTAAGCACACGTGATACGGTCGCTTCGGATACACCTGCCAGATTCGCCACCTCTTTACGACTGGCGATAGCGATCATCCCTTTCTGGATACTCAACCTGCATTTCATAGAGCAAATTCAATGTTGCAAACGCTTAATGTACACGCGTACATTCTCTCATGTTCACTTCCTGGCGTCAACTGGTTTATGTATCATTTTTCTTCCAGCCGAAAAGCCCATGCAGCAAGCAGGCGGCATGGGCTTCTATAGTTGTCCTTACTGTTCTTTCAGCCAGGTCTGTACATATTTCAAAAAACGCTTTGTCGCCGGGGAAGCATATTTCATATCGTTGACGGCAATTCCCAGGGACCTGAAGCTCCGCTCTTCCAGCTCCAGCATCGCCACATTATGCTTTTGGCGCGTGATTACCAGCTCAGGCAAAATGCTGATGCCCAGACCGTTCTCCACCATTGCAATGATCGCATAATCATCTCCAGCCGAAAATTTGATATTAGGCTTGATGCCCGCCCGTTCCAGCACACGTCTGACATCATAGTCAGAGCCGGGTTTTGGAATAATGAAGTCCTCATACGCAATTTGGGCCAGAGGCATAAAGGGAGCCTCGCTCAAAGGGTGATCCTTGGCAAGGATGGCAAGCATCCGGTCCTGCTTCAGCGGGATCACTTCGAACTTCTCCCGGGTCGGCAGCGAGATAAAACCGCAATCAATGACTCCGGCCTCAATCCACTGCTCAATTTCCAGATAACCGCCTTCCATAAGCTTAAAATCAATATACGGATACTCCTGGCGGAACTGCTTGATCATGCCCGGAAGCCAGTGCACAGACACGCTGGTGAAGGTGCCGATTGTAATCGTTCCCGTCTCCAGTCCGTGTATATCGGCAACCTGCTGTTTAAGCTGCTCATTCCATTTCAGAATCTCCCGGATCGGCTGGAGCACCTGCTCCCCGTTCACTGTCAACTTGACGCCGGAGCGGTTGCGCAGCAGCAGCGGGAATCCGAATTCCGATTCCAGGCTGCTGAGCGTATGGCTGATTCCCGACTGGGTGAAGCCCAGCACATCGGCTGCTTTGGTCAGGCTTCCCAGCTCCACCACCTTTAAAAATACCTCATATTTGCTGATACTCAAAGCATGCACCCACCCTTTATTTCCATGAATTTCATTCATGTTTTGTATGATAAACATTCAGTTAACTTATGTAATTGAGCGTATTATACTATATTCACTTGAGAATAAGAAGGATGATGATGAAATGAAGCCGCTGAAGGCTGAGCTGATGCTCCTCGTAGTAACCATGTTCTGGGGGTCCTCCTACCTGTTCATGAAGATGGGGTTGGACACACTTGGTGAATTTAATCTGATTGCGCTGCGTTTCGGGCTGGCTTTTATCCTGGCGGCTGCCCTGTTCCATAAACGCCTGCGCCGGATCGATGCCAGAACACTGAAATACGGAGCCCTGCTCGGCTTTTTACTATTAGGTGTATTCACCTGCATTACATTTGGCCTGAAGACAACGACAACCTCCAATGCCGGCTTCCTGGTTGCGCTGACCGTCATTTTTGTGCCCATGATTGAAGTGCTGGTCTTCAAAAAGAAAACCGCACCGCCGCAGATTTTTGGAGCTGTCCTTGCCATAACCGGGATTGGGCTGCTCACCTTGAATGCCTCTCTTCACATCGGGCCGGGTGATCTCCTCTGTATCCTGTCCGCACTGTTCTATGCCGTGCAGATTCTGGTAACAGGAAAAGCGGTCAAAACCTGCGACACATTGAACCTCGGCATTCTTCAGCTTGGCTTTGCCGGCGGTTACGCCCTTGTCTTGTCTGCTATTTTTGAAACACCTGCTCTGCCCTCCACCTTACCAGGCTGGACTGCCATTCTGGCACTGGGTATTCTCTGCAGCGCCTGCGGCTTCATTATGCAGCCAATAGCCCAGAAATACACATCACCGGCCCGCACCGGCCTGATTTTTGCACTGGAGCCTGTATTTGCCGCCTTCTTTGGCTACTGGTTTGTAGGTGAACAGCTGTCCATGCAGGGCTATGCCGGCGCAGCACTTGTGCTGCTGGGTATTGTCGCTTCCGAGCTTTTAGGAAAAATACCTGCCGCTCCCCATTTACCAAGAGGACTTAAGAAACGCCGGGCTGATTTGTAGCTGGCCCTATCAATTACTGATTCCAGTATAAAAAAGCCGTCACAGCATCCGCTGCGGCGGCTCTTTAATTGAGCATTAGGCTCCCGTTCTCAAATTTTTCACGGTCTTCTTTTCTACTGATAAATTCTGAAACACCCGATCCCCGCCTTGACCCGTAGGCGCCTGTGCTACAATTCCCACCTTAACTGTATCCTCTACCGGAAGGCTGAAATAGCGCATCATATCATACTTTTTGCCGTCTAACGAATAATGAAAAGCAAAGGAATTGCCGTACCTTGCAACCTGCAGCCATACTTCATTGCCATCAATATTACAGCCGTTTGCATCATCCGATATCTGGTTCGTCACCACACTGACAACAGCCTTCGTATCAAAATCTGTAAGTTCAAAACAGGCTTTTGCCCATACCTTCAAATCCTTCATAACCATAATGGCAGCCGCATCGTAGGTTTCCAGAAAGTCATGGCTCACCTTTACTTTCAGCACGAAATCTCCCGGTATTTCCGTATAAAAAAACGGCGCATTGGCTAAACCTTCCGGAATCACACCTTCTTCTCCGATGGAACCGCCGGGACAGAAGTAATCTGTTTTTGCAGGCGCGGTTAGGATTAATTTGTCCGCTTCAAACCTGAAATCCCCTTTATTAAGCCACTCATACTCTTCAAAATCCTTTTGTTCCATCTGAACGCCTCCTAATTCCCCATAATTTAAAGTAAAATCCCCCAGAGGTTGTACCTTAAAATTATATCGTTATCAAGTTTGAAAATCTAACCTAAGAATGAAGAGATTCCGTCCTATTCAATAGGAAAATATAAATCCATATATACAGAACCGCCCATAACAAGTTCTTCCTCAAGCCAAAAGCGCTCCTGGTCACACGAGGTTTTATAGCCTCTGCTGTTCACCCAGCCGGCAAGCTTTTTCCAGCCCAAGGGAATGCGCTCAAACGGATTGATATAGGGTTCGGTAACCCGCAGCACTGCATAATTACATCCTTTAATATGTTTACACGTAAGACCTGCTGTCAGGGGAAAGACTTGTTCCTCCACAGTTACCCAATACTCATAACCACGCAAGCCTGTCTCCTGCTCTTCGCCGGCAAGGGGAATATCAAACCCGAATTTTCTGGCCCCGGGATTCACTCCGGACTTCTTGGCCCATTCAGTGACAAAGTTAACTACTTCTTCCTCAGGATTATTGCTGATCCTAACCCCGCTCACTACATCCATTGTGTCGATTTTCTCAATCCTCACTTCACTTAAATAGTCCATTTGAACTCCTCCACGTAACAAGTTAATCTGTTCTTTTAACACAGGTTTAGGGGGTAAAACATATTTCACACTTCTGCAGCTGCCGGGCAATTGGCCGAACTCCTGCTGGAATGCTCTACTGAACGTCCTCTCTGAGCTATAGCCGTAGTCCAGTGCGATATCCAGAATCCTTCTTCCTTTAATGACATCAAGCATCGCATAAGCTAACCTTCTTTTGCGGACATACTCCATGAAGGTGACGCCAAGATGGATGCCGAAGAGCCGGTGAAAATGAAATTTGGAAAATCCCGAATTTTTTGCACACTCCTCAATACTAATGCGACCGGTTAAATTTTCTTCAATGTAATCAATAGTTTCCTGGAAATCATCTATATAACCCACACGCTTCACTTCCTCGTTGCAACGATTAACATCATTATAATAATTAGCGGAGCAGGACACTGGACATTTCTTGCGCATTGCATATGTAAAATCAGAAATCTAACAAATAAATGAAGATATTCCTCAGCCAGGTTCATAGATCTTTGCAGCACAAAAAGGTGCCCTAATAGCTGTATTGGCTATAGGGCACCCCATATTTATCTTTAATTCTGCACTGGCTGAGTTGAGATCCCACTCGCCGGTACTGCACCCAGCGTAAATCCTGTAACTTTGCCGGACTGATCTACCTGAAGCGTCAGCATCACTTCCGCACCGGTAAATGTCAGCACACTTTGTATGGTGATGCCCTTTCCGGCCTGCTGGCTGGTTGTATTTTTGATTCCGAGAAAATGGCCTGAAGGTAAGGCTGCCTTTTCCCAGTCCTGCTGAACCTGCGGCAGTGTAAGCTTCTGTTCTGCTGCTCCGGTCAAATACCGCTTGTTCAGCTCTTCATATTTACCGGCCGCAAGGAGACTGGTGACTACACCTGCTGTAACTTCCGGACTGTAGATTTCCGCCTGATTGCTGGCCGCATCATATGAGGTGACCAGGCCAATGGCACTGAAGAAACTTAAAGGTACGAATAGACGCCCTTGTCTGGAAACTGCATTGTCGGTGAAAGACTGCTTTTCTTTGCCGTTAATCACCAGCTCCTGGCTGCCAAGCTTGAATTCAATCGTTTCTTTTACCCGGGTCAGTTGAACTGTACCTGTTGCACTTGTAAAGGAAGTTTTGTACTTGAGCACCTCTGCCGCTTCCCGAAGCGGAATCATTACCGTGCTGCCACTTTGGTATGCTGGTGAACTGCCCGTCTGAAGCGCCTGTCCGTTCATAATAATACCCACTCCGCCTGCGGCGTCAGCCCTCTGTGCCGTTCCTATCCCCGTTCCTGCTGCCAATAACAGAATACTTAGGATAACGGCTGCGATTTTGTTCTTCAAATCGGTTCCACCTCTCCAGTATCAAAATTATTATGCACGCATGCTGCAGGGAATACTCCTACAATTAACAATAACCGCTTTCCCGCAGCTTATAACCCTGTTTCTGTAAAAAGTAAAACAAATAGTTTACTCTACATTAAAGTTGAAATACTGCTTGGGGTAAGGCTCCTTTATAAATGTAAAATGCCACCACTCTTTGGCGTAAGGCTTAAAGCCGTGCTTGACCATAGCATCCTTCAGGATTTTGCGGTTAGCCTGCTGTGTCTTGCTGATCAGAGGGGTATTATAGTAAGAAATCTCGCCAAAAAAATCAAACGGGCTGCCCATATCAACTAACGCCCCTGTTTTTTGATAAGCCAGAGTTAAATCGATCGTACTGCCCCGGGAATGTCCCGACTTTTTTGCGATAAAGCCCAGCTTAAAAAGGTTACGTTTGTCCAGCTTCGGATAATACTGTTTCTTCATTTTTTGATCGGAAGAGTCCTGGGACCAGGTTACAAAATGAGTTACCGCTTTTTGCGGACGGTAGGCATCGTAAATGCGCAGCATATATCCCTTTTTCGCCAGTTCATCACTCACCTTCTTCAGTGCAGCCGCAGCTGTACGTGTAAAAATCGCATATGGCGCCTTGTACCCGTCGATCCTTGTCCCGATAAAATTATGATCACTGTAGTAACGGATTTCGTATTGTGCTGCAGGAATCACTTCATCAAGGTACACAAAACCGTCAGGTAAACTATTCTTCTTGGCAGGTATACTTTCCTGCACGGCTGCTCCGGATTTCTGGCTCGTTACACCTGAAGCAGAAGCCTCTCCTGCTGTTAATAGACACGACAAAGTTAATGTAAGCAGCAGAATACCGCCTGTTATTCTTCTGCTCATCCAGCGGTGAACTTTCAATTAGGACACTCCTTTCTGATCCGCATCTTGACAAGACTAGTATAAGGTTCCCCTTCCATAGTCGTCCAGCATTTAAAGCGGCTGAAACAGGAAAAAGCACATCCGCAGAGCGGATGCGCTTCGTACCTATCAAATATTAATGCATTGCAGTCGGAGCTTTATGCTGTACCACAACACGTTTGATGAAGAAGGAGACGACCAGACCGATAATGGCCACGATCATGCCGAAAATAAAAGCATTCTGTACGCCATGCGTGAACGCCTGAACGGCGTTGGCAGGGTCCGCAGGGTTCGTTACAGTCTCCATGTAGCTCTTCGTGCCGGAAGTCATGATACTTACAGCCAGCGCGGTACCGATCGCACCGGCAACCTGCTGCAAAGTATTCATAATCGCCGTGCCGTCAGGATAGTACTGCATTGGCAATTGGTTGATTCCGTTCGTCTGTGCAGGCATCATAATCATCGATACCCCGATCATCAGTGTGCTGTGCAGCACAATAATGAAGGCGACGGTAGATGCGGCAGTGATACTGGAGAAGAACCAGAGTGTTACTGCGACAATAATCAGACCCGGGATCACAAGCCATTTTGGACCGTATTTATCAAACAGGCGGCCCATAATCGGTGACATCAGTCCGTTAATGATTCCGCCGGGCAGAAGCAGCAGACCTGCTTTGAAGGCTGAGTAGCCTTGGCCCTGCTGCAGATACATCGGAAGAATCAGCATCGAGGACAGGATGACCATCATACAGATGAAGACCATCAGAACGCCTACTGTGAACATCGGGAATTTGAACGCGCGCAGGTTGATCATCGGCTGCTTCATTGTCATCTGACGGATGACAAACAGGATGAGTGCAATTACGCCGACAGCAATGGCAACAATAACCTTTGTGCTCTCCCAGCCGCCTTCTTCCCCGGCACTGCTGAATCCGAACACAATACCGCCAAAGCCGAGCGAGGATAGCAGAATCGACAGTGCGTCAATCTTCGGCTTGGTGACTTCCGAGACATTTTGCATGAACAGAATTCCGCAGATCAGTGCCGCAACCAGGAATGGCAGTGACAGCCAGAAGATCCAGTGCCAGCTGAGGCTCTCAATAAGCAGTCCGGCAATCGTCGGCCCGATTGCAGGTGCAACCATGATAACCAGACCGATCAGACCCATTGCGCCCCCTCTTTTTTCAGGCGGGATGATGACCAGGATCGTATTGAACATCAGCGGCAGAAGCAGGGCTGTACCCATTGCTTGAACGACACGGGCCAGCAGCAAAAATTCAAACGTCGGTGCCATCGCTGCCAGGAATGTACCCACAATGGAGAAGGATACGGCAGTCACGAACAGCTGTCTTGTGGTAAACCATTGAAGCAACAGACCGGAAATCGGTACAAGAATACCAAGTGTCAGCAGATAAGCTGTGGTCAGCCATTGTGCTGTAGCTGGTGTAATATCCAGAATAATCATAAGATCACTAAGTGCTACATTCAGCGCCGTCTCACTGAACATCCCGATAAAACCTGCCAGAAGCAGGGATACGAGAATCGGCAATACTTTAAATTTCTTTTGCCCGGTTTGTTGCTGTCCTTGCATAGTTGCTTCCACTCTCTAATCCTCCTGATAATGTGTAAATTTTGTCTCTCTCTATTCTTTCTCTGTGCCCAGCATTGCCGGAATAATCTGCGCTGCAGCGAGCAGCGGCTGTTCACTCCGGTAAGTCAGCGCCTGGAGCAGCGCGCCCTCAAACAATGAAATGACAGCTGAAGCCTTACCGGCTGCAGTCTGTTCATCTGTGCCTTCAGCAATCAGACGCTGCGCAATAACCTCGTGCCAGTCTTCAAATACAGCCTGACAAGCTCCGCGCAGTTCTTCGCTGATGCAGGAAGTCTCTACCGCCAGCCAGAAGCTGAACGGAACAACACCTTCAAAATTGGACACTACAGCCTCCCTGGCCATATTCAGAATGAATTCCTGTACTCCGTCAGCAGTACATGAACTCTTCTCCACATAGTGTCTGAGCTTCTCGGCAACAGTTTCACTAGTGCGGTTGATGCAGGTTAAAGCCAGCTCCTCCTTCCCGTGGGGGAAATAATAATAAAGGGAGCCCTTGGGCGAGTCACTGTCTTTGATAATCTGATTCAACCCTGTGGCATGATAACCTTGTGTGAAAAATAACCGGGATGCGGTGTCCACGATCGCCTCACGTGCATTGTGCTTGCTCGACAAGCTTGACACTTCCTTTTACTTTTATAACAATCGGTCTACATAATAAAACCACGAATCGCCCGTTTATGTCAACGTTTAATTATTTAAATTTTAATGCTTATTTTTGTAAAACAAAGCTTTGTAAAATATTATAGATCATGTTCTTCCCTCTTATTGCTGGCTTATTCTGCATCCAGTATAATTTAATTATTCCAATGTGAAAGGTGTGCATTATGCATGAGCAGCTCCGGTTCTGTGAAAGGAATACCGCGCCCTTTGGTCAAAACCAATCAGGCCTTTATTGTAATTTCAGTATTAGCCAGCTGGCTAACAGACCAGCACTGGATTCTCGCATTACCGCTGGCAGCCGGGATACCGGGACTGCTGTTCGGGTATAATCCGGTGATAAAGCTGGCGGCTAATTTCCTGAAAAAAGAACGCTCCGCTTACGTGCTTGAGGACTACGGGCAGCAGCAGTTCAACCAGAGTATCGCCGTATTCTGCCTGGCAGGCGGACTTATCAGCTTCCTCGCCGGGTGGACGATTGCCGCTTACCTCTTTACCGGTTTGGTCGCTGTGGCAGCAACGGTTGCCATTCTCGGGTTCTGCATTGGCTGCTTCATTCATTATCAGTGGAGAATGTATACGTACAGACGCAGCCAGAAGAGCAGCTAGAGGCTTCATGATTGAAATCGAGCTTCCTATACAGAGTAAAAGAGCGGGCCGCCGGCCCGCTCTTTCATTTACGGCTATAGGTTCTGCCTTATTCCCTGGGCTCTTCCCCGGCCACATCCCAGCGGTGGCGGAACTTCTCCAGCCGCGGATGGACAGCAGCCGGAGCTTCCGACAGCAGCAGCCGGATCTTAACGATCCAATCCTCAAAGGATGAATAGGAGGCAAATAAATTCGCCGTTTCCGGCGTCAGGTACAGAAAATACGGCGAGGGATAGACATCGCTGATATGGCGCAGTGCAGAATCCAGCGGCGTGTATTTCTTGCGTTTGCCCTCCAGGCTTTCCACTGTGATGAAGGACTGGCCCTGGTCTCTTTTCCACTCATGCAGACGGTCTTCACGCTTATAAAAGGACTGGACCGGCTCCTTCGTCATTCTTCTCACCGTTTCCTCATGCAGCGGATACAGCACCAGCTTCGTGAACTTTCGCTCCACAGCCGTGCGTGCTGCTGCCTCCAGCTCCTGGTCACTGATATGCTCGAAAGAATCATAAAAAATCAAAGTACCCTTGCGTTCCTTGGCCGGCGGTTCATAGCCGTAAGGGACATGCTGGATGTCTCGTTTCATTGTACCCCTCCTGCTTGTTCAGTCAATGCCTATAGCATATCATGCTACCGCAGCGGAAGTATAATTCTCCCTATACAGCGGATGCAGCCCCAAGCTTGCTGCCTGCATAATAAGCCGCCCCTAAAGTGCCGGCACGGTTCCCGAGCTCTGCCTGCAGGATGGTGCAGCTGCCGCCGGACAGCTTCAGTGCATGGGCACTCACCGACGCTCTGACGCTGCTTAGCAGCCTGTCTCCCGCCGCAGCCATGCCTCCCCCGATAATAACCGCCTGCGGATTAAGCAGGTTAATCACATTGGACAAGCCGTAGCCAAGCAATGTGCCGGTTTCGTGCATGACTTGTACAGAGAGCTGATCCGCCAGGTCATAAGCTTTTGAAATCATAAGTGCTGTAATCAGCTCATGATCCCCGCCAGTCCATTCCTGAATGATGCTGGCTCTGCCTTCGTGAAGCTTTTCTTTAAACGTATTAACCATTCCGACTGCAGACACGTATCTGCCCAGACAGCCGGAGCTGCCGCAGCGGCAGGGACGACCCTCCCGGTACATATTCATATGTCCGATCTCACCTGCACTGAAGGTAGTGCCATAGAGCACCTTGCCGTTATGTATAATTCCAGATCCAAGCCCGGTACCAAGCGTAAGCAGCACAACATTGTCGTATCCCCTTCCGGCACCAAACTGCCACTCCCCGTACAAGTTGACCCTTACATCATTATCGATAAACACAGGAAAATCGTAGTACTGCATCATCTCGTTCACAATATGTATCTGTTCCCAGCCGGGAAAGTTTGGGGAAAAAATTGAAATCCCCTTTTCCGGATTCAGCAAGCCGGGAATTCCTAACCCCATAGCTTTAATCTGCTGAAGAGTAATACTGCCCTCCTCCACCAGTAAATCTACTGCCGTGCGGATCCGTTCCAATACATGTGCCGGACCTTTGGCAGCTTCTGTAGGAATCGACAGTTCGCTTTTCACAGTAAACTCCGCCGTGAACAATGCTGCCTTGATATTCGTCCCGCCCAGGTCAATGCCGATGATGCAGTCTTTCATTTGCGGTTCCTCCATTTATGGTTATTAATTTTAGTGCTCACGGATAAGAGTCCTTAATCTAACTAACTTATTTAGACTCTAATGCCGCCCTGACAAATTCAGCACACTCCTGAACCAAAGCAGGTAACTTCCCGGGCTCAACACAATGTTTCTCCAACACTGGATTTTCCCAATCCATATCTTTAATTACAACCACAGCAAACCACTTTCTATACCAGCCAACGTCGATTGTATAATCGATATCATTTTCTGTGTAACTGACTTGTAATATATCTTCTTGGCCTAAGTACTGAGGTACATTATAAGTAACTATCCCAGGCGAAAAATTAATGCCGTCAAACATGAATCTGCTCCTCCCCTTTAGCCATGCATTGATCAACCTAAGTGGATTTTCTCCATCTAAATCTCGTAAACTCACCAGAATTGCAAGGTTAGCAGGAAAAACTCCACTTAAATATACCAAATTCATCCGTATAGTGCTGGTTTTTCAGAATTAGATGGAGCTTTTCCACCTAATCGCCTTATCTAATGATTTTCCATAGAATTAAGCGGAGAATTTCCATCTGGATCTGAGCAGCCTTCTCCCGTAAAGCAACCCTAGCCCTAGCCGTTGCCGTAACCCCCTTCTGTCAGCTCACAAGCAAGCTTAACAAAACACAGCAAACAACAAAAAGGCAGACAAGATCCCTCTTGTCTGCCTAATCACTAAACTTAAGACCCCGCACCTTTATAACGCCGCACACCGTAATTCCAGCTGAGCAGCCCGATCCCAAGGAACACCGCACCCACCACTGGCGTCAGCAGCGCCATTCCCCGCATCTCCTCCCGGTCCAGGAAAAGCGCAGCCGGATACACGCCGACGAACGCAAACGGAATAATCCAGGTGAGCAGCACCTGAATCGCACGGTTATAGATGGTGACCGGATAACGGCCATAGCTCTGGATGTTATACATCAGCGGCAGGATCCCTGTCGGTGCATCCGAGTAGAAGGACAGCGACGTCAGCGTTGTATAGATACCGGTATAGATGGCTACCGCACTCAGCGTAAGGATAATGAGCGCCGGAATCGTCCACCACTCAAAAGGCAGCCCGAGATTCGCCCCGCTGATCGCCATAATGATTACACCGATGACCGAGCCGAACAGTGCCGGCGGGTCCACATTTTCCAGGAAAATCTGAAACAGATTATGTGCCGGACGCGTCAGGACACGGTCCATCTCGCCTTTGACGATATAACGCTCACTGAAGCCCCACATGTTAATGAAGCAGCTGAACACCCCGTAAGGAACCATGAAGAATCCATACACAAAGATTACTTCATTCTGATTCCAGCCGCCCAGGCTGTCGGTATGCATAAAGATAACCAGAATAAAAATAAAATTGGTTGCCTGAAACAAAAGATCCGAAATGACCTCCACCCAGAAATCGGCGCGGTAGGTCAGGCGGGTCTTCATATAATTTTTGAGATACTCCCATAACAATCCCAGGTAATACACCTTTTCCTCACCCTCCCTGCACGAACAGCCGCTGACGCGCCGCATGGTATAGCCAGACAATCGGAATCAGCAGCACGACGAACCAGAACACCTGGACGCCCAGCACATTCCAGATGCCGACCCCTTGCACCCGGCCTGTAAATACAGAACCCGGCAGGTAAGTAATCGCTTGAAAAGGCAGTACCTTCAGCACTTCGGCCAGCCAGCCCGGAAACAGGCTGATCGGAACGATCAGGCCGGAGAACAGGTCAACAATCACCCGCTTCATCCGCATCATGCCTTCATTATTTTCCACGAAAAAGGCAAACAGGCCTGTAATTACGTTGATCTGTGAATTAATCAGGAAGCTGAAAAAGAGCATCACCAGGAACCCCGCCCATGCGGACGGCTCTGTCGGCAGCTGTACAGGAAATAACAGCATGGCAATAGCCATACCGGGGATCATGAACAGCATGAAGCGGAACACACCTTCGCCGAGCCCCTGCATCATTTTGACCAGAACATAGTTATAAGGCCGGATGAACTGGATCGCGATGCTTCCATCACGTATATCAGTAGAGATTTCCCTGTCCAGATTGTTAAAATAAAACGCCCGCGCCATCCACGACACAGCGACATAGGTGGTCATCTGCGCACCCGAAAAGCCGCCGAGTGACTCCCCTCCGCCGTAGATCGCTTTCCAGGTAAAGTAGTTGACCCCGATATTGAGCGTATAAATTAATATGCCCGAATAGTAATTGACTCGGTAAGCCAGCATCGTCAGAAACCGGATGCGGATAAAATCAAAATAAGCACCCAGCAGCAGCCTCCGGCCGTCCTCCCGGGAGCCGCCGCCAGGTCCGCCTGCTGCTGAAGCAGCCTGAAGCTTGTCAGACATGAGCGGCCTCTTTCTCCTCCTGCAGCGCCGAGATTTTATCCTCCGGCTTCTCTGCAGAGCCTGACTGGTAAATACTGCGGACAATATCGTCCGTATTGGTCTCGATGATTTTGATATCCGTGATGTCCGCCTTGCCGACCACCCGTGCCAGCAGATCCGATACATTGAGTTCACGCGGAATCCATACTTTGGCGCCCAGATCGTTCTCGGCCGTCCAGGTGACCGGCATGCCGTCCGACCACTGCTGCAGCTGCTGCAGCTTGGTGGGCATCCCGAACTGGAAGAGCACTTCACGCCCGGTTCCCCAGCGCTCCTTCAGATTATCGAGGCCGCCGTCATAGATAATCCGGCCGTCATCCAGCATAATGACGCGGGAGCACAGCGCTTCGATATCCTGCAGATCGTGGGTCGTCAAAAGAATCGTGGTGCCATGCTCCAGGTTCATATCCTTCAGAAACTCGCGGATTTCTGATTTTACGACAATATCCAGACCGATCGTCGGCTCGTCCAGGAACAAAATCGACGGATTATGCAGCAGGGCCGCCACCAGTTCACAGCGCATCCGCTGGCCGAGGCTGAGCTTGCGGACCGGACGGTTGAGGAGATCCTGCAGCTCCAGGCGCTCAACGAGCTCGTCCAGCCTTTTTTTAAAATCATGCTCGGACACCCGGTACACCTTGCGCAGCAGCTGGAAAGACTCAATTACACCGATGTCCCACCACAGCTGGCTGCGCTGGCCAAAAACGACACCGATATTCTGCACGAATTTCTCGCGCTCCTCATAAGGTACAAATCCGCCGACAGTCACACTGCCAGACGTGGGCACAAGGATACCGGTGAGCATTTTGATCGTCGTCGACTTCCCTGCTCCGTTCTCACCGATATACCCGCAGATTTCACCCTGGGGAATCGTGAAGGAAATATCCTTTACGGCCGTAACTTCGGAATATTCCCGCTTAAACAAATCAGCGAAGGCCCCTTTGAGGCCCTCGCGGTTTTTTTGGACTTTGAAGGTTTTGCGCAAGTCCTGTACTTGAATGGCATTCATATTGTACCTCGCTAAGCTAGAAATAGGGTTCAGTACACCATTATAATGTACGGAATGCAAAAGCACTACCCAATTTCTTTTATTTGGCGACTCTGCCCTCGAAGAAATCCGGATTCACTACAGCTTCCAGGTGGCCGGAACGGGCAACTTTGGTCCGCAGATACTTTTCATTAAAAACAGAGACATCGCCCCAAAGCGGTATTCTCTTGCCCGTATTCATGCCGGCAGCCCGCAAAGCTTCCATCTTCTTCGGGTTATTGGTGATCAAAGTTACCGGTTTGCTGCGCAGATGCTGCAGGACGCTGATTGCGTCTCTGTAGTCTCTGGAATCATCGGCAAAGCCGAGCTCCAGATTGGCTTCAACCGTATCATATCCTTCTTCCTGAAGGATGTAAGCCATAGCTTTGCTGAACAGGCCGATGCCTCTGCCTTCGTGATTGGCAAGGTAGAAGAGCGCGCCGGCGCCGTGCTGGGCAATCATCTTCATGGACTGGCGCAGCTGGAAGCCGCAATCACAGCGTTTGCTGCCAAAAATATCTCCGGTATGGCAGATGCTGTGCATCCGGATTAAAGCTTCTTCCGAGCCTTCGAAATCACCATAGACGAGTACACTTGACTGCTGCCCGTCAGCGAGATTCATGGAGGACAGACGCGAGATCAGCAGCTCCGTTGCCGCCTGAGAATCCCCCTGCATCAGTTCTTCATCGGTTGTCTTCAACCAGCTGTACCATTTGAAAGTAACGGTCTCTCCGTCCAGATTCACTGGAAGTGTAATAGGTCCGACTAGGATGTTCGTGGAATCATCCATCGTTATCCGCTTGATCTTGTTCTGCAATATAGAAAGAATATCAGGTTTCATGAGAGCACCGTCCTAATTTGAATAATCTAAATTTAAGTATCTGAATATCAAGTAACTATTTGTAAGTAAGTTTATCATTGTAATATATGTTCGTCAAGTTATAAAATATAGTTTAACATTTATAATTACTTATTGTAAGTTTATGATATAATGAATGCAGAGGTGAACAACATGAATGAGTTTGAAATGTGTCCGCGCTTTGAGAAAGCGGTGGATCTGTTAAGCAAACGATGGGTCGCATTGATTGTGTTTGTGCTGATGCAGGGACCGCGCCGATTCGGCGAAATCGAGAGCTGTCTGTCCAATCTGAGCGGCAAGGTGTTATCTGACCGTTTAAAAGAAATGGAGAACGAAGGCATCATCCAGCGTACTGTATATCCTGAAATGCCTGTACGGATCGAGTACTCGCTTACTGACAAAGGAACGGCGCTGGCTCCGATTCTCGGAGAGATCAGCAACTGGTCTTCTGACTGGATCGAGATTGGCGTGACCCAGTGACGCCCGCTTCAGAGGCGAATAAAGCGCCCTTTTGGTTCCGTGATCCGGATCAAAAGGGCGCTTATTTGTTGCCGCATATATACAATTAAAGATCCTTCCGCTGAAACCGCCATAAGCCGGTGAACAGTGCAAGTAAGGTATAGCAGGCTGCATAAATGACAAAGCTGCCAGAGGGCACAGAGCTTATATCCGTCAGGCCCATACTGCTCCCGGAAAAGCCGACCAGTCCGCTGAGATCCTCGAAGCTTAGCAGTTCCCCCATCATCTTCCGCTGTAAACCGTCTACCGGCATCAATAGCGACATAATACCTGTCAGGTTATTAAGCATATTCATGCCGTCCCCTTCCAGCTGCAATGATCCGCTTACCTTGTCAATCATTCCCCCGAGCCAGCCTGCCCCATAGAGCATGGTCATGAATACACCGTTGCCCAATGCCGAGAATACGCCTGAGCCGAGCATGGATAGGCTGATCAGCAGCGGGACCGCTGAGGCGAACAGCAGGAAAGACTTGATTAAAGCTCCCGCTTCTTGCGGTATGGCCGCATGTACCTGGGTAATAGCCAGGATTGCAATAAACAATATAAGCGCATATAGCACACCAAGCGATACATAACCCAGCCACCGTCCCATATACCATTTCCAGCGCGGCAGCGGTCTCGGAAGGAGCGCCTGCATCACACCTTGTTCCGCCTCCCCGGAAATTACAGAGAATGAACTAAATATGGCCAGAAAGGCAATGACGAAGCTGCCAAAGAAAAAACCAAGCGTCAGAATAAAAACCCCGTTCGAAAAACGGGCAATGAGAATAGTGGCACTGCTTGCATCACTTTCTATAAAGGAGTTACTGCCGATTGTACTGGCGACAAACCAGAAGGCAATCAGGAACACTACGGTCAATAGAAGGGTGAGGATCATTACTCTTTTACGAAGCAGCTCTTTACAGGTCATGCCGATGATTATTCTCATACCCGTTCCCCCCTGTGGCTGAGGCCCGACACCGCATCCATGAACCAGTCCGTGAGATGCTCTTTCTTGCGGGTAACTTCATATAATGTCATCCCCTGCTCTACAATCAGTGCATTCAGCCATCCGGCCTGCTCTTCATCCTCAAGTTCAGCCTCCAGCCAGGTTGTACTGCCGTCAATGATTTCAGAGCTCTGCCTGATATGAAGTCCGGTCGTTTCCTGAAGCCAGGACAGCAAAAAAGGCGAATAGCCCCCCACTTTTAAAAGCCAGGTGCTTCGCTTATGGAGTATTTCAGACACTTTGCCGTGCCGCAGGATCCCGCCGTCGTTCAGCAGCGCCATCCGGTCGCACAGCACCTCAACATCTTCAAGCAGATGGGAGTTGAGAAATATGGTGACTCCCCGTTCCTTCAGACGCTCCAGGATCCTGCGGACCTCCATCCGCCCGACAGGGTCCAGTGCCGAGGAAGGCTCATCCAGAAAGACAAGGGCAGGTTCGTTCACCAATGCACAGGCAAGTCCCAGCCGCTGCTGCATCCCCTTGGAATAATGTTTGACCCGGTCCCGGCCGCGCTGGCCGATCCCTACTTCATCCAGAAGCTGCGGAACTCTTTTGTCCGCTGCAGTTTTATCCACCCGGCATAGCCTGGCATGCAGCCTGACCACTTCTTCACCCGTGAGCCATTCCTGATAACGGTATAATTCGGGCAAATAACCGATTCTAGCCTTTGCTTCGAGAGAACCGATGGTATGACCGAACAGGGTGGCACTTCCGCCGGAAGGAGAAGTCAGGCCGACGAGCATTTTGACAAAAGTGCTTTTTCCGGCCCCGTTAGGGCCGAGGAAGCCGAAGGCTTCCCCTTTCCCTACGGTAATCGTAACATCCCGGCAGCCGCGTCCGTTGCTGTAGACCTTGGTCAGCGAATTGGTCTCAATGGCCGGTTCACTCATTGGGAGATCAGCTCCTGCAGTTTGTTTAGATACTCCTCTTTGTCCTGGTAGATATCTCCGCCGCTAAACTCAAACATCTGTCCATCCTTAACCCACACCGCCCGGTAATTTGCTCCTCTGCCGTATTCATCCGTATCCATAATGACCAGTGTACCGCCAACCGTGAGCTCTTCAGCGGTTTCTCCTTTAATTAAAGGCATCGGGATTTCTCCGGACAGTACACGGCTCTGCTCCAGATAGTTTTTCCACTGATCAGGCAGCAGCGGGAAATTCAGAACAGCCTTGAGCGCTTCCGTCACATCAATAGAAGGATCTACAGTTATAGTCGGTGTATTCATCTGCGTCACATATGCCCAGCGATTATTGTCAGCAGACAGATTATAGCTCACTACCTCAGGCATGTGGAGCGTAATCGGCTTACCGTCGACGGACTGCGGCAGCAGCTGGTCTGAGCCCAGGCGCATGAGCGCCTGATTGACTTCATCCACATTCAGGGTGAGTGTTGCATCGCGCGAATTCATGACATAGACCGTATTTATTGAATCAAACATCGGACTGCTCAATGCACTGTAGCCCAGCTTTTCCTGCAGTTGGCCGACAGGCAGCTCGCCCCCGAGATCCCCGGCAGAGGTAGTGAATATGCCAAACTTGTTATCCGCTTCACTGAATGCCCCGCCTTCATTAACTTGATAGAAAATATTCCGCAGATCGCTCTCCTCGATCACAGCGCCCTCCTGCATCCGGAACTGGTTCAGGATGGCCGCCATGGCCGTGTTGCCGACCGGTGTAGCGAGAACGGCGCCCACTATCAGGGCGGCAGCCGCGGCAGCCGTCCACTTGCGGCGGCGGTTCATTTTCGGCCGGCGAAGGGTTTTGTGTGCAGGCTGCTTGCCGAATGGCTCCTTCCCCTGCATGTTTTGCTGTTCCTGAACGGGCGGCTCGGTAACTGCCGGCTGCATATTAGAAGCTTCGCCCTCATGACCCGGGTCAGGACTTGCAGATTGTTGTCCCCATGCTGCCCATACCGGATTCACCGGCTCTTTGGCAAGACTTGCCTGCAGTCTGGTCCAGGCCTCGTCTGTAGAGGATGTATGTGAATCTGTATGTGAGTCTTTGTTCATATGATTAGTCATGACTGGTTCCTCCTAATTGAGTGTTAATTTGTTCCTGTACATAAATAGTTCAATACTCTCCGTTAATCAGGCTGGGGCAGGGATTCTGCTGCATGCTGCCTTAGTTTCTGTGTAGCGCGGCTCAGCAGGGTACCCACAACCGGAGGCCTGATGCCGAGCTCACCGGCAATCTCGCTGTAGCTGTACCCGGAGTACCGCAGCAGCAGCGCCTGCCGGTCCCGCTCAGGCAGTTCGTCCAGCCATACCCGGACATCCTCCTGGTCCAGCTTGTTTAAGACGGCTTCTTCCCCTGAGGGCGGTGACGGCTCTGCTTGAAATAACAGCTCCTGCTTGTCCTGAAGCCGCCGTTCACTGGCTTTTTTGCTCAGGTAATCATAGCCGGCCCGGGTCAGCACTCTATGCAGCCAGGCACCCAGTGCCCCCGGATCATCCGGCGGATTACGGTAAAGCTTAAGAAAAACCTCCTGGGCAAGATCATCAGCCGCTGTATCGTCACGTACTAATGCGGCAAGCTTACGCCGCACAATAGGGTAATGTTCATAGAACAATGCTTTGAATTGTTCAGATTCCGGAATATTCATGAGTGTAAATCCTCCTTATCAGCTGCAGCTATAAGTAAGACGGCTGCCGGAGCTTTTTTGTATCACACTTTGAACCTTATTATAAAATTTATTACTGCCGGACGGAATAACACAAAAAGCAGTCCCTTGTTAAGAGAACTGCTCCTATGTATTAATCAATATTTGTTGATGTTTTTATTTTTATAATAACTTTATATAATTTTGATATATTGCTTCTGAATTTGTCTCGACAAAGTAATTCTCTCCAGCTTCATCTCCCAGATCTGCTCTTTCCAGCGTCCGCTGTCTTCTGCATCTTCCCCGTCCCTAAGCTTGTCGAACAGCTCCAGCAGCAGATGGTTCACCTCATCGAACCGGCTCCACAGCTCCCGCACATTTTCAGCCCTCTGTTCTTCCTCCGAGATTTGCCTGAAATTGTTCAAGGTCTCAATGATGTCAGCCTGCCACTGTTCATCGTTCATTTGCTTGGCGTAATTTAGCAGATCCAGATAATCATCGATTGACATGTATACCGACTCCTTAATCCCTTTTTCAACCTTATACCAAGTATTATACTCGGTTTTATAAACAATGCAATAGTTCCACATAAGAAAAAGCGGACATCCAGGATGCCCGCAGCAAAACTTGCCTTACATTAATTTTTTGATGTCATCTTTAATCTGCTCGGATTGCGGGCCAAAGACGACTTGGACTGCACCTTGGCCGAGCCTCATCACTCCGGATGCGCCAAGCTGCTTCAATGCGTTATCATTGACGGCCTTCTCGTCTTTGACTATCAGCCGCAGCCGGGTGATGCAGGCATCGATATTCTGGATATTGGCCGGACCGCCGATGTTATCAAGAATTTTGGCAGCTCTGGAGGAAGCAGGCACTGTGGTGCCGCGGACACTGGTCTCTTCCATTTTATCTTCCACATCGTCTTCGCGTCCCGGTGTTTTCAGGTTGAATTTCACTATTATGAAACGGAACAATACATAGTAGACAACGAAAAAGGCAAGACCTACAGGAATCAAAATCCACGCGTTCGTCGACAGCTTCAGGTTGACCAGATAATCAATCAGACCGGCAGAGAAGCCAAAGCCCAGCTTGACATCCAGTACGTACATAAGCAGACCGGCCACACCCGTTAATACAGCGTGCACTACGTACAGCAGCGGGGCCACAAACATGAAGGAGAACTCCAGCGGCTCCGTAATCCCTGTCAGGAAGGAGGCGATAGCCGATCCGATAAAGATCGAGGCAACCATTTTACGTTTCTCCGGCTTAGCTGTATGAATAAATGCCAGAGCAGCGCCCGGAAGGGCGAACATCATGATTGGGAAGAAGCCGGTCATGAACATCCCTGCTGTTTTGTCCCCTGCGAAGAATCGGGTAAGGTCACCGTGTACCAGCTCGCCTGCTGCATTCGTAAAGTCGCCGATTTGAAACCAGGCAATGGTATTCATCACGTGATGCAGTCCAATAGGGATCAGCAGGCGGTTGGCTGTACCGAAGACAAAGGCTCCGACTGCACCAAGGCTTACAACCCAGTTGCCGAAATCACTGATTACATCCTGTACCGGACTCCAGATCATACCGATGAATACAGCAAGCACCATCGTGGAAGCAGCTGTAATGATCGGGACAAAACGTTTTCCGGCAAAGAATCCGAGCCAGTCAGGCATTTTGATGTTGTGGAATTTTTTGTACAGGTAAGCAGCCCAGGCTCCGGCAAAAATACCGCCCAGCACACCCATGTTCAGCACCACATCATCGTTAATGAAGGAAAATTGCAGCGGTACAATAGCAAGCACTTTGGTCAGGACCATATATGCGATCAGTGCCGATAATGCGGCAACAGCATCCCCTACAAAACCGATTGCAACTCCAATAGCGAATATTAAAGCCAAATTTCCGAATATAGCATCAGCACCTGCTGTAAGGAAAGGAGCGATATATTGATTCAGGAATCCTCCAACCGCATTGCCTAAATGCAAATCCTTTTCATAATCAATCAGACCAAAGCCCTGCAGAATGGCCGCCGCCGGCATCGTTGCCACGGGAAGCATCAGAGACTTGCCTAACTTTTGTAAAAAAGCCAACATAATAAATCGTCCCCCTCGGGTTCAAAAATAGGTAATGCTATGGCTTACTGCTTTGAAGCCACTCTAAGTACAGGATCCTGGCCGGCGGTAACCTGGCCGTACAAGGATACTACCTCTGGCGGAATCTCCTCCGTAAGGGTCACAATAATAGGAGAAATACTTTGCAGTCCTGCTGCATGTATGGCTTCAAGATCGAACTCAATCAGAGTCTCTCCGGCTGTCACGCGGTCACCAGTCTGGACGCGGCTGACAAAAGCGCTTCCTTTGAGACTGACCGTATCAATGCCGATATGCAGCAAAAGCTGCAATCCGGAAGGATGCTCCAGGATCAGAGCATGATTTGTTTTCACGATATGGGCCACGGTCCCGTCAAACGGAGCCTTGAGGATCCCTTCGGCAGGCTTAATAGCCACCCCGCTACCCATATGACCCCCGGCAAACGTCTCATCCGGAACCTCGGCAAGAGGAAGCGCCTGCCCGCTGACCGGTGCCATGATCTCGATTTGCTGTTCTGTATGCTGCTCTTCCTTTTTGGATTTCCATTTGGAAAACATTATGGCCACTCCTCTCAGGCTTCTATTTATTTTTCTCCACGGTCTGGAACAGCCGGTGCAGATGCATAGCAAGGAAGCATAACTCTTCTTCAGGAATAGAAGCTTCAAGTTTACTCTGCATGATTTTTCCAAGCTTTTGCGCCAGCTTATATTCCGTTTTGTACTCTTTCTTAATGTGCTTAACGAATGGATTATCTATTAATGATCCCTGCAAAATTCTTTCCAGCGAAAAGCGCAGATGAATCATCAGCCGTACGTGATTCATGCTGCCTTGCTCAAAAGTTATATTTTTTTCTTCCCTGATCATTTCGATCAGCTCGCTTACAATATTCGATACCTTTACCAGCTGCCCTACCGGAACGTTGCTGACAGCGGAGTATACGTGGTAAGTCAGGAAGCCCACTTCATCTTCGGGAATCTTGACATTAAATCCGGCACTGATTTTGTCAGCTGCTTTGGAAGCGATCTCAAATTCCTTCGGGAAGGTCATTTTGGTTTCCTGTAAAAAAGGATTGATAATATCCATCCCGCTGCGCAAACGGTAAATGGTGAACTGGATATGACTTGGGAGCGCCAAATAAATCTTGTCGTTTAACTTGCCGGGAAACTGGCAGGTGATATCTCCGATAATCTCATCGGTGATCTTCATGACTTTAGGATCTATATCCTCCAGCAGAATCTGGTACTGGCTCCACTCTTCCCGGTCTTCAAGCCGAAACAGCTTTTCGATCCGGTGATCGTCGGCAGCGATAACACCCTCATTTTTGGCAGCAAAGCCTATGCCTTTGCCTATAATCACATATTCCTTGCCGTTCTTTTCCCCTTGAACCATCACAACGTTGTTTCCGATCACACGCTGCACCTGAAATTGCTCAAATTCCCGCGACAAGTTCTCCCTCCTTCCTTAATCTTCAGTATTCAGGCAACAAAAAAAGCCAAGAATTGCTCCACATGAATGAAGACAATCCTTGGCTCATGCCCTTTACGGTAACACGCCAACTGCATATAAATGATCATTTATGAACACATCATAAAGCATCCGTAAGGATTCCGTCAATGGTAAATTTAGAAAAGTTAAGCCGGGCTAAATTCAGCTTATTCCTCTGCCGGACTGATCCATCTGTACATTCTCGATACTACGTCCTTAAGCAGCACAGGCTTGCTCAGGAAATCTGTAGCCCCCGCTTTCAGACAGCGTTCCCGGTCTTCCTTCATGGTTTTGGCGGAGACTGCAATGATCGGCAGTTCCGTCAGGTGCAGCTCCTCCCGGATGATGGATAAAGTATCGTAGCCATCCAGATTAGGCATCATAATATCCAGCAGCACGATATCCACCCCAGGCACTTCTCTTACAATCTGCAGGCATTCGTAACCAGTCTGTGCGGTCAGGATGTTCATGTTGTAAGGCTCCAGCCCTTTTTGCAGCGCATAAATATTGCGCTGGTCATCATCAACAATCAGTACCGTTCTGCCGCTCAGCTTGAGCGCATCACGTGCGTTAACTTGATCCTGGGACTTAGTCGCAGACGATTCCCGGGTTAGTGTGTCAATATATTCGTTCGTAGCTGCAGCCGGTGACCATGCGCCCAGCGGCACAATCTCAGCTTCACTTTCCACTTCCTGACTGGGGAGATACAGCGTAAAGGTGCTTCCTTTACCTTCCTCACTTACCAGTGTAATATGGCCTCCGAGCAATCTGGCAAGCTGAAGGGAGATCGACAATCCCAGCCCGGTCCCGCCGAACTTGCGTGCGGTTGATCCGTCTGCCTGACGGAAGGCTTCAAAAATCAGCTCACGGTTCCCTTCCGAGATCCCAATACCCGTATCTTTTACAGCAAAGGCCAGAACGGGTCCAGGAGATATATACTGGTCATCGGAGTACTCTTCCAGCCGGGTAATCTCCACTTCTACGCTTCCTTGTTCAGTAAACTTAAATGCATTGGACAGCAGATTACGTAATATTTGATGCATCCGCATTTCATCCGTAAAGAACAGATCCGGCACCTGATCATCCATTTTTACTGTAAAATCAAGCTGCTGCTGTTCAGCTGTTTTGGCGAAATACCCCAGCAATATGGAAGGCAGCTCCGTAAGGTTAACCGCATCAAGCTCCAGCTGCATCTTCCCGGCTTCTACCTTGGAGAGGTCCAGGATATCGTTGATCATCCTTAACAGTTCACTGCCGGAAGTATGTATGACATCTGCATACCCCTGTTCTTCTTCGGTTAAGGTATTGTTACGGTTCTCCGCAAGCAGCTGTGACAAAATAAGCATACTGTTAAGCGGCGTACGGAGCTCATGAGACATGTTGGCTAAGAATTCTGTTTTGTAACGGGAGCTGAGCTCAAGCTGCTCATTATATTTGGCAAGCTCAACTGCAGCATTCTCCGCAACAGCTTTCTGGTCCTCCAGCTCTTTGTTCAGGGACATTAACTCGTTCGTCTGGTTCTGCAGCTCTTCGGTGTGAACCTGCAGTTCCTCAGACTGTACCTGCAGTTCCTCGGACTGGGCCTGTAATTCTTCATTCATCATTTGTGATTCCTGGTACAGCTTTTGGATTTCCATCCGGGTAAGGACCGAATTTATGGCCACGCCCAGCATTTTCAGCAGTTCACCAAACAGCTCAAACTGGTGCGGTGCCCACTTGATTAAAGAGGCAGTCTCCAGAACTGCCACAGTCTTATTCTCGAAAATAACCGGGGCAATTACCGCAACCCGTGGCGCCGCCCTGCCAAGACCGGAATTAATGCTGATATAATCCTCAGGCAGCCGCTCTATAACCTTAAGGCACTTATCTTCCGCACTCTGTCCGGCAAGTCCTTCCCCCGGCCGGATCAGCAGGGCCCCAAAATGGCCTTCCTTATCCTCTGCTCCCGCATAGGCATACGTACGTTTGAAATTATTATCATGATCCAGGACAAAAACAGCCCCGTACTGCATTTCCAGTATCGTAGCGAGCTTATTCGTAAAAGTCCGGCACATCTTCTCCAGATCGGTTGTTTCCTGAAGCAGAATCGACATCGCGGCCAACTGTTCGCTGCTCCATTGTTCACGCTGCACGGTGTCCAGCAGATTATTAGTCGCTTCTCCAAGATCATAGATTTCGTCCCTGGTTTTGACTTTGATCCGCTCAGACATATTCCCCCTGCCGGCGATACCGCTTATCGCACTGATGATACTGACCAGAGGATTAACAATGTTAGCTGCGATCAAATAGGCAATCAGTGACGCGAGCAGGGCAACCAGTGACCACAGGATATACATTGTGATGATAAGCTTCTCATTACCGCTCTTAAGCGCAGTAATCCGTTCGCTTGTTAATTTACGCTCATTGTCACGGAAATAATCAGACTGGGCACGGATCGTATCTACGAGTGATTTGCCGTTATCATTGCGGTAAAATGCATCGACGGCGGCCTCATGGCCATTTCTTTTCAGATCAATAACATATTCTCCCGCTGTACTGATCCACAGTTCTATACTTTCCCTGATATTGCTCAAATTCTGCGTTTGCTCGGGATTATCTTCAATAAGTGCGTTCAGCTTGGCATAATTAATCCGCCAGTCAGCAAGTCCGCTGTTATACGGCTCAAGATAGCTTTCGTCACCGGTTATGACGTATCCCCGCTGTCCGGTCTCCATATCTAGAACATTCTTCTCAATCTGATAGGTAAGCTCATGCACTTCAATATCGTGGCTGCTAATGAACATGGTTTCATGCTCAAGATCGGTAATTCTACTGGAGACAATAAGCAGGAACAGACCCAGCATTAACAATATAATAAAGTATCCAAGTCCGATTTTCCCGCGGATTTTCAGGCTCCAAGCATGCTTTTTAGGCAAAGGTACAACCTCCATCTTGCATCCCGGTATATGTTCTCTTTGATTGTAAATGCTGGTAACAAAATTCACAAGTCTCCATGCTGGACATGAAGACAAGTGTTATAGATAAAATAGGTGTCCGGACCAGGGACGTTGCTATTGCTATTTTAGAGATATTCTTCTGCGCGGGGGAGCTTCTCCTTCAGCTGGCGCAGATTCAGCTCCATTCTGATCACTACATCCTCCAGTTCCTTGGGATCGATGCCTCTGATCACCGGAACGGCTGCGGCTTTGGTCTCCTTCAACTCACGCAGCTCCAGCTGCTGCTCCTGCCACTTATCCATCAGATCGGCAATCGTGGCGTAAAAACGTTCATAATCCTTAATTACGCTATCCAGAAAAGTATCCACTTCCTCAGCGTCATAACCGCGAAGCTTCATGCTGAATTCCTTCTCATGAATCGTAAGTGCATCAAGAGTAATGCCGAGCTGGCTGAACAGCTTTCTCTGCTTGTCCAGTCTGCGTTTCATATGTTCATCCATTTAAGTAACCTCCATGTGTGCGTGTTCTCCGGCAGTAACCATTATAACAGGCTGCAGGGTACCTGAAAATATCACTAAAGTTGCAGTTCTGAATCCGGCCCCGATGATTGCCTGTTCATGGAATAGGGTAAGGAAAGAATACGGCAGCACTACTACACTTTTCGCAGAAAGGAAGATCATCTCATGAGCCACTTAAGCGATTCACAGCTAGCTACACTGAAAGCTGCTCTGGAAGAACGCAGAAACGAACTGGAGCAGCATTTCGCTGACAACGGGGAAGAAAACAGCCTTCTTGGAGATTCACTCCGGGTCTCTACCGGTGAGCTTTCCTCCGCAGACAATCATCCGGCAGACACAGGCACCGAGACCTTTGAAAGAAGCCGGGATCTGGGAATTAACTATGCCTTCAATGAAGAGCTTAAAGAGATTGATGAAGCGCTTCAGCGGATGGAGGATGGAACCTACGGAATCTGCGTAATCAGCAAAGAAGAAATCCCTTATGAACGGCTGGAAGCCATTCCGTATACCAAATATACTGTCGAGCATACACCGGAACGCGGAACTTCGGGCGATCGTCCTGTTGAAGAAGAAGTGATGACGACCCCTCCGAAAGGTGCGGGAGAAGGCCGCCAGGAGAACAGCGGAAGATTCGATGATGCCGATGCCTGGGATGCCGTTGAAGATTATGGCACTGCCAGCTCTCCAATCACACTTCCGGAGAATGACGCCGAAGAGCCGGATGCTTAAAATTAGTAATTATCCGCTACAGCTTTATTCAATATTCCGAGACAGCGGTCCAGATCGGTCTTGACCTGCTTCTTGTACAGCTTGGCTTTCTCCTCTCCGTCGGCCGTAAAATGATAAAGTACGATTTCCTGAAAATCGACCTTCGGATCATTTCCCTTCAATTGCTTGGTGCGGTACAGAATACCCTGCTGCACCAGCTCATGGAGCGCCCGGTATACTTCACTCTGGGGAGGAGAATAGCCGTAAGCTTTAAAATCCCTCCGTAAATCCTCAAGCATCTGATACCCGTACCCTTTATGCTGCTCTACCATTGTAATCAGATAAATTTTAATATACGCCCGCTGGGCAATCATAAATGCCATGGAATCTCCTCCTTGTGGTGTATGCAGCACCGTTTCGTGTTTGATTTCTGCTGAAAGATAGCTGTCCGGAAAAAGGACTTCATTGTCAAAGCTTAAGACTAGGCTAAACCCCGTATGAGGTTTCTGAACCTTAATTAATATAATAATTTGTGTAAACTATCTATCTTTAATATAAACACTATTTTCCAACTTTCACAACCTGAATTTGCCAAAGTCTGGGGTCCCTCTTTTTCTGGGGTCTATTTTATTTCTGGGTTTATTTTTTTCTGGGTTTATTTTTTTCTGGGTTTATTTTTTTCTGGGTTTATTTTTTTCTGGGTTTATTTTTTCTCTGGGGCTCACTTTTTCTATTGTCTATGTAAATAGGTCCGTGATATATGATGGGATTTTACTGAGTTTGCGGGAGTGCAATGTCTTTTTGCGTTTGTTATTGTGAATTTTTCATATGCTGTAATTTGGTGTATAGGGGTTGGATTGTAATCTATCAGCTTCTGGCTGTTTCTTTTTGTTGCCGCCTTCTCCCGAAGCTTTGCCTGACTGTCAGACTTATGCTGTCACTGTCACCTGTTTTCGTCTGCCTTAGCAATTCATGATATCTGTGGCGGAAAAAATACCTACACCCGCTGTCCCACGCACCAATCTACACGTGCAACCTACGCGGACAAATTATTGAAGTGACCAGAGCCCTTACACGGTTCCATTCCATCTGGAAGTAGTTCCGGGTTAGTTGTATTTCTTACATTTAAATGAAGCTTAAAAGCAGGATTCGGGAAGTTAACTGTAAACTGTACAACTAAAAACAGAGAATTTTCTTCTTTCCCGGGATTTAGGGTTTTTTAACTGTAGAGACTGCAACTAAACTCCTCTCGGCACGATAAAAGCTATTTTTAGTTGTATGAAATGCAATTAGCGCATAATCAGGTGGAATTCGGATCTCATCACGGTAGAAGTAAATCCGAATTTGATTCCCGATTGGGAAGTATGAATAAATTTAATGGCAGTGAATGTAACGCACCGGGGGCATTCATTAGGATTGTCTGTTCAAACGCACAACGATTATAGTTTGAGAATTTTCAGGGTTTGATTTGGATTGGGGGTTGGGGTTGGGGGTTGGGGTTGGGGGTTGGGGTTGGGGGTTGTTCCTTCTGCTCTTCTGCTCTTCTTGCGGTGCTCTTATGTCCATGAGTTCTCAACTGATTGTTCTCTGCTTTCGCCTTCCTCTACTGCTATTTCGCTCTTATGCGCCGTTGTTCTGCTTGGTACAGCTGCTGCTATTCTACTAATGAGTTGATCTTGAGTTGCTTATCTGTTTTTAATTCGGTTTTGTTTTTGCTCTGGTTGTGATTTGTTCTACTCCCTCTCTTCTTCTGCTTTTTCTTTTACTCTTTTTCTTTTACTCTTTTTCTCTTTCACTCTATTTTTGGTTATCTTATTTTGTTTATTACTTGTTTACCTACTTGTTTATTTCACTTGGCTCATAATTAGAATATTATTGTGAATTTTTCATATGTTGAAATTTAATTTTATACTCTTTCTAATTTTATTCTCTTTCCCCGGAGTTTACAGCTCGTCCGTAATTCAGCTTGAGCACATTTGTCACCAATTCACCAGGAATGGAATCTCGCTGTTTCAGCCATGTATGGGGTTTATGTTGTTCTGGCGAATACTAATACGTCGGATCAAAATCTGTTCCTAGCAGTTCGAGTATAAGTTGATTGACTGCATTTTGCGCAATAGATTTCCGTATTTTGGGCCGATATCTGCGGATTTGCGGATTTTTAATGTACTAACTGCGGCAGATTCCATTTTCCGGCGGATTTAAGACGCTTCTGCTGCAGAAAATGCAACAGAATGACTTTCACCCTCCTCCTAAATTCATTCTACCCTGCTGCTCGGGCATCGGACATAGAGGGTATATCTAGCTCCAACAACAAAAAAACTGCACTCCAGACATTATCGCCTGAAATGCAGTTTTTCTTTTTATAATATCAACGGGCCTTAAGGACCCTGATTAGAATCTGTCGCGGTTGTAAAGATCCGGATCATTCAAGGTACCTCTGTTGCCTGGTGTATTGCCGACTGCGGTGTCGTCCCGGATTACATCACGATTCGCTACACCTTGATTAGTCAAAGTATCGTCAGCATACAGATTGTTATAGCGTGCAGAGTTCAGCGACTGGTTGCCGGTGAAGACATTATGAATATCGCGTCCTCTGCCGTTGTCATCTACCAGTACAAGGATTTTGCCGCTGTCGACATAACCCTCGTAATCCTTCGCTTCGTCCTCAGGGATGCCGAGTCCGATCAGTCCGCCTACCAGCCCTCCGGCACCGGCACCGATAGCCGCCCCGGTAAGTGTAGCCACGATAGGCCCTGCTGCCAGTATCGGCCCGATACCCGGAATTGCCAGCGCCCCGATTCCGGCAAGCAGGCCGGTAACACCGCCTACCACACCGCCCGTTGCTGCCCCGGTAGCTACACCCTCTGGAGCCATCGTGCCTGTATCTTCAGAAATGCTTTTCATTTCATCACGGTCACGTGTAATGACTGAAATTTCATCATTGGTAATTCCTTGCCGCTGCAGTCCTTCAATTGCTCTGGTCGCTTCTTGTTCCGTATCGAAAACACCTACGATTTTATTAGTCACTTGAAGCCCTCCTTCGTAATTGTCGTTCGCTACTTTATTACCCTTACACGAAGGAACAAAACAGTTCCGCGTAACAATTAAACGGAATTTATGATCGCCGGGTGAACATCTCCTGAATCTCAAAATTTGAATAGAGCAGCCACTAATTTGTATTTATTTCGCAGGCCGGGTCCGGTTCGTCGGTACCGCCTGCAGCGGGTCATCCGGCCAGTAATGCTTGGGATAACGTCCTTTCAGATCCTTTCGCACTTCAAAATAAGTGCTTCTCCAGAAGCTCCCGAGATCCGAGGTCACCTGCACCGGCCGCCTTGCCGGTGAGAGTAAATGCAGCAGGACTGGAACCCTTCCGAGCCCTATTCTCGGTGTATCAATCTGGCCGAACATTTCCTGCAGCCGGACAGCCAGTACCGGAGTACCTGCATTACTATAATCCAAAGGCACTTTTGATCCGCTGGGTACCGTGATATGAGTAGGCGCCTCCCTGTCCAGCACCTGCCGGCTGTTCCAGTCCAGCAGGTTTTCCAGCGCACGCGATAACGGCAGGCGCTGCAGATCACGCAAATTGCGCATACCGGAAATGAACGGTCCCAGCCACTCTTCAAGTGTACCGGTCAGCGCTTCGTCAGAGACATCAGGCCAGTCCGGCTGCAGACCATGCATGAACCCCATCCGCTCACGCAGCTGGACGGTTCCTTTATCCCAAGGCAGCAGGTGCAGTCCTTCCTCGGCAACCACACGCAGCAGAATGGCTTCCGTCTCTTCAGCAGAAGGGCGTTCGTGAGTGGTTTCTTTCAGTACAAGCGCGCCAAATTTGGTGATCCGGCGCGCCTTCACGCTTCCGCTGTCCTTGTCCCAGTACACCTCGCGCTCCTCCGCGAGGTTATCAGCATGATGCTTCAGCAGCTGCTCTTCGGGCAGCTCCGCGGCAAGCATGATCCGGTCTGTGCCGGCGCGCGCCTCCACGCCGGCAGCAACAATATAGGGCGAGCGCGCCAGCGGCTGCCCTTCAGCCATCGCCGCCCCCCGGCCTCCGGACAGCAGAAACGCGCCATCGCCGCGTTTTTGCCCGACCCGGTCGGGGTAGGCGAACGACAGCAGCAGGCCTATGCTGCTTTCGCCGGCTTTGCCGTGAGGCGCGCCCTGCAGCTGCGCCTCAAGATTACGGCTCTCGCGCAGCACCGCGCGCAGGAGCCCGGGGTCCGCTCCGCCCGTGTCGGCGGCGGAGCGCTCGTACCTCTGCAGCGCCTCCACGCGCAGCGTGAGGTCGCTGCCCTGCCCGGCGGGACCCTTGAACAGGTCCCGCTCCCCCAGCAGCGCCGCGAGCCGGCAGGCCAGCGGCGCTGCGCCAAGCGCGGCCGCGCGCAGCAGCATGTGCGCGGCCCGCGGGTGCGCGCCCAGCACGGCCATGCTGCGGCCGTGCGGCGTAATGGCGCCGCCGGCGTCCAGCGCGCCGAGCTGGCGCAGGAGCGCTGTGCCCTGCGCATAAGGCGCAGCGGGCGGCGCGTCCAGCCAAGGCAGTGCGGCAGGGTCCCGCACGCCCCACAGCGCCAGCTCCAGGGCCAGCTGCGCCAGGTCGGTCTCCATAATTTCCGGCACATTATCTTCCGGAAGCCGCAGGTGCTCTTCCGAGCTCCACAGCCGGTAGCACACTCCGGGGGCGGTACGTCCGGCCCGCCCGCGCCGCTGATCCGCCGATGCCTTCGAGACCGGCACCGTCGTCAGCTGCGGCATCCCGGTACGCGGCGAGAATACCTGCGTCCGTCTCAGGCCGGTATCGATCACCGTACGCACGCCTTCAATCGTCAGACTGGTCTCGGCAATCGAAGTCGCCAGTACCACCTTGCGTTCGCCAGGAACCGCAGCAGCTACAGCCGCATCCTGTTCAGCCTGCGGCAATTGCCCGTACAGCGGGCGCAGCACCGTTCCGGCAGGCAGACTTCCGCCCGCCAATTCCCGTTCAGTTCGCCGGATCTCCCGCTCTCCCGGCAGGAAGACAAGCACGTCACCAGCCTGCTCCGAGAGTGCGCGCCTTACAGCGGCTGCGGCCGCTTTTTCAAGCGGTGTATCGGATTTTGCAGGGGCATAGATGGTCTCTACCGGGAAGGTCCGGCCCGGACATTGCACCACAGGAACTCCGCCCAGGAGAGCAGAGACACGTTCCCCGTCAATCGTTGCCGACATGATAAGAATCCGCAAATCCTCCCGCAGCACCGACTGGGCTTCCAGCGTCAAAGCGAGCCCCAGATCGGCATGCAGGCTCCGTTCATGAAATTCATCAAAGATAACCAGTCCCACATCCCCAAGGGTAGGGTCGCTTTGCAGCATTCGCGTTAATACCCCTTCGGTGACCACGACGATACGCGTATTTTTGCCCACCTTGCTGTCCATCCGCATCCGGTAACCAACAGTCTGTCCTGCACTCTCTCCCATGCCGGCCGCCATATACATGGCCGCTGAACGTGCAGCCAGCCTCCGAGGCTCCAGCATCAGGATCGTTTTGCCCTCCATCCACGGTTCATCCAAAAAAGCCGGCGGTGTACCTGTGGTCTTCCCCGCTCCCGGCTCGGCAATCAGCACTGCCGCTGTATTGTTATTCAGTGTTGCTCTCAGTTCAGGTAGCACCTGCATAATTGGAAGCTGTTTCATTATTTCTCTCCATTATCTGCACATAGTCTTAACTTTTCCATATATACCATCATGGGCGAAACCGGCACGGAATTCAAGAACCTGTGCGGCAGCCATAGTGTATAACTTAGGATACAGCAAAAAGAGCCTGTACGCCCCATGGGCCGCAAGCTCTTCTATGACATTCCTTCATTAATACATCCCCTGAATACATCCCCTGCAAATACAACGTTGTTTATCCATTAATCACCCGTCAGCCGCTCCCGGATCTGTTCGCCATAGTCCATAAAAGCGCCGCTGTCCTCCAGCCCGCGCTGCCGCAGCAGCTCCTGCAGGCGGAGTCTTTTTAAAGACAGCTTCGTTTCAAGACTCTTCCGCTCTCCGGAATCCCGGTTTCCGCTTTTGTGGCAGGCGGAGATCAGCTGCTCCAGCGTTACACATTCCTTGCGCAGTGTAATTTCTTCAGGGAGCAAACCGGCATTTTTCATGATTTTAAAAGACATCCGCAGATCTTCAGGAACGCCTGACAGATCCTCCAGCTCCAGCGGCTTGCCGTGTCCTGGCAAATGGTCGAATTCGCCGTTACGCATGGACTCCTGAATCCGCTGCTCTGCCAGCCATGATAAAATGGCCATATATAAGGCCTCCTGTCTCCATACCGCAGGTTTTGCCATAAGCAAATTCCCTGCAGAGGCGGTTTTCCTTTATTTTAGCACACAGAAAAGTGTAATTCACTTACGCTCCGGCTATCTGACTCATGCCTGTTTCGGCTTGTGGTAACCCCGTTCCCCGTATGGAGAGAGCTGCTCCAGCCATTTGCTTTCCATCTCAGGCAGCACCTTTTTATATTTTGCCAGCTCGGTCACATCCGCTACGAAGTCTTCTTCCGGCTTAATCTGTTCCAAAATTTCAAACCGGAAGGCCTCCTCCCCATACTTCCGCCAGTCCTCCAGCAGCTGTTTGTTGTCGTGATTATCAATCCCCAGCATGAATTTATGTTTATTCCACACCCCATCCAGGTTCAGACTGCTGCCCACATAGGATTTATCATTCTTCGTATTAAAAATTCTGTATACCCCCATCGGCCTGTGTGAGTGTGCATAATTGTAGCCCAGCTCTTTTCTTCTCGCTTTTTCCATCTTCTCTATTCTCTCCTTTGCGGGATTCATCCCTATAATTTGACCCAGTAGCTGCTTCCGTCATCTTCACGGTCCAGCAGGCCGTAATCAATCAGGTAACGGCGCAGGGTAACGTAATCATGGTAAGCATCTGCCAGTATGGCATTGATCTCTTTCTCACTGTACTTGTGTCCAGGGGTGAAACGTTGAATCAGCTGGCGCAGGATCGCGGCTTTTCGCTTCTGCTTCTTGGGAAATTCACTGAGCGGCCCATCCGGCCCCTGCTTAAAATAAGCAGCAAGAATCTCCGCATTCTCTTCCTCTGTAATGGCAAAACGTTCATCGACCATAGAGGCGGTCCGGGGTATGCTGACAAATGGCGAAGATACTCCCGGCTTTTCTTCCGTAAGCTCCATGACGGCAAGGAACAGCTTGGCCTGCTTGACCTTCTCACGCAGCGTAAAACGATGATTCCGCACCGTTGATGTGCTGCCGATCCCGAGCTCTTTGGCGGCTTCACCGTCACTAAGGCCCTGGTTAAAAGACTTCAGCAGGCCCTTCTGCAGCTCCGTTAATCCGGTCAGCTTCTTATCCAGTCCCAGCAGCCAGTTGAACATGGTTCCGTGAACTTGAGTAACGTGAAGCTCCGCAAATTTCTCCGCCTCGTAAAACGTCTCTTCCTGCTTATAAATGAGCCCTTTTTCAAACGCTTCCCCACACACCAGACATGTAAAAAAACCCGAGTGCTCCCTCTTCTCAAAAACATACCCTTGCTTTAATTCGGCGACCGAAGCATTCCAGAATTTTTCTGATATGCCCACCGACTCTCTGCTGTCTGGCAACATCATCACCTGTTTCGTTTATTTTATAGACAGTTTATCATTTCGTTTGTTATTTTACAAGTATCTAATTAGATTATGTATTTTTCTTTTCCACAAAAAAAGACCGTTCAGGCAGCCTTAAAGCAGTTACCTGAAAACGGTCTTCATTATTGTATGTAATATTGCTGTTTACTGGACTGTTTCTGAACAGTTTCTATTCTTCCGCCAAAACCGCCATATCCCTGCTTTCCAAAATATCTTTTGAATAATGCCGTTTGGTCACGTGAATCATAGCCCTTCCCATTTCCTGCAGGGTAATTACGTATTTAGGGATCAGGAAACGCATTAGCGGATACATCCAGCCGATGGCTTTGTAATAGCGGTGGGTACGGATCAGGCCTGGTGTAGGACGGATAAAGCCCGGGCGGAAAAAATAGATACGGGAAAACGGCAGCTTCAGCAGCGAATTTTCCGTTTTTCCTTTGACCCTGGCCCACATACTGCGGCCCTGCTCAGTGCGGTCTGTCCCGGCAGCAGTGACATAGCAGAATACCATGCCTGGATTATGCTCTGCCAGCACCCCGGCGATATTCAGCGTAAGACCGTGGGTAAGCTGCGTATAAGCTGCTTCTGTCATCCCTGCGGAAGTGGTTCCAAGGCAAAAGTAACAAGCGTTATATCCCTTAAGACGTTCTTCGATGCCTGACAAATTTGATAAATCCTCCAGCAGAATCTCTGTTAATTTGGGGTGGGAAATCCCGCAGGCTCTCCGGCCCAGGCTCAGTACCTGCTCTACCTCAGGATGTGCAAGGCATTCATGCAGCACACCCTCGCCGACCATACCGGTAGCTCCGGTAATCACCGCGCGAATCTTTTCCCCTCCAGTTAAAACAGCCGTCATGGCTATCACCGCCTCTAGATAACTTAGCTGAATATTACCATGAAAAGACTGGTGTTCTCTACATCCGCGCATAAACAGCCTTACCTCCGTGTTCGTGCCGGGATAAGGCTGTCTAATATACATGTTAAGATAACAGTGATTCTGCTCCATCAATAACAATCTGCGCACCTGTGATATGAATAGACTCATCAGAAGCGAGGAACGAGACGAGATCTGCCACATTGTCCGGCTTGCCCGGTCCATCAGCCAGCGGCTGTGCACCTTCCGGGAATTCGATCGGAATCACGATTTCTTCCACTTCCTCGTTGAATTCAGTGGTTTCATCAATATTGGTTGAAATGGCTCCCGGACAGATCACATTTACACGGATTTTGAACTTGGCCAGCTCCAGCGCAGCCATTTTGGCAAAAGCAACCTGCCCGGCCTTGGTTGTACTGTAAGGCGACCAGCCGAAGCTTGTGAACCGGGTATTCCCGTTAATAGAACTTGTGATAATGATGCTGCCTTTGCCTTTGGCTTTCAGATGAGGAATTGTGTATTTGAGAGTCAGGAAGGTTCCGGTCAGGTTAACCGACATCGTCTTTTCCCAGTCGCTGAGACTCAGCTCCTCGATCGGCCC
This sequence comes from Paenibacillus sp. PK3_47, assembly GCF_023520895.1. Lineage (NCBI taxonomy): Bacteria > Bacillati > Bacillota > Bacilli > Caryophanales > Paenibacillaceae > Paenibacillus > Paenibacillus sp. PK3_47. The sequence continues at coordinate 5,812,361 of NZ_CP026029.1, read as the reverse complement.
CACTACACCATTGATCCCTGCATTGGCAAATACGATATCCACTCCGCCAAAATGCTCCACGGTTCTGCGCACCGCTTCCTCCATGCCCTCCGCATCCGAGGTGTCTACTTCAATGGCAAGCGCGCAATCCTTGCGGAGCTTGTTCAGCTTCTGCGCCAGGACTGAAGTACGTTCATTTACCAGATCGAACAAGGCTACGTTTGCACCTTCACGGGCCATCTGAATTGCTGTCGCTCTGCCGATCCCAGAGCCCGCACCTGTAATAATGGCTGTTTTTCCCACAAAACGCTGTTTTTTCGCTATATTTGGGCTCATCTGTGTACTCTCCTTCCTAATAGTTCATCTTATCGACTCTGATTCAAGATTACCCATCCAGCGCTTGATTATAATCACCTTGTGCAAAATTTGTGCAAACTGTGCCTCCCCCTGTGCAACAGCCATTTACTGAGACCTTCCGGGACCCATGCCCAATCGAGTAGGAGGAGGCGGCAAGCCCCCGTCCTCTCACACCACCGTACATGCGGGTCCGCATACGGCGGTTCCAAAAGGTTAACAAAGCTCTAAGTAACGTGAAAGCAAGCTTTTCAGCCCTTTCGCTTCCCAATAGGAAGTCGGGAGGGCATTATTTGTATTCCGGGACATTTCCCATGCGCCTCGCCGCGAGTTGGCCATCGTGAAACAGGCCCACTCAGGCACCCCAAGCGCCCGGAGTTCGCGGATTCGTGTGCGCACTCGCTTCCATTGTTTCCACAGGCACATTCGCAGCCTTCTCCGAATCCATTGGTCCAGCGTTTGGAGGTGTTTCTTCGCCGACGCTAGATGGAAATAGCCAAGCCACCCCATCAGATAACGGTTTAGTCGGCAAATTCGTTCTTCCATGGAAATGGACCACGTTCGGTTTGTCAGTTCACGGATTCTCTCCTTGAATCGCGAAATGGTCTTCGGTGCTAATCGAATGGTTGCCTGTTTCTGGCTCAGGAAACTGAATCCTAAAAACTTCCGGTGCCAAGGTCTGGCGACTGCACTCTTTTCCCGGTTCACTTTCAGTTTTAGCTTTCCTTCTACAAACCCGCTAACCGATTCCATGACCCGTTCGCCAGCTCGTTTGCTCGCCACAAAGATATTACAGTCGTCCGCATAGCGTACAAAGTGCAGGCCACGTACGGTCAATTCCTTATCCAGATCATCCAGCAGAATGTTTGCCAAAAGCGGGCTCAGCGGACCGCCTTGCGGCGTTCCTTCCTGGCTGTGCTCCAGCTTTCCATTCACCATGACTCCGGCGTTTAGATACGCCCGAATCAGTGTCAGCACTCTTTTGTCTGTCACTTTCCGCGCCACTCTCGCCATCAGCATGTCGTGATTTACCCGGTCAAAGAATTTCTCAAGATCGAGGTCCACGACCCACCTCAGACCCTTTTGGATATATCTTTGCGCTTGTTTTACTGCGTCATGTGCACTTTTCCCGGGTCGAAAGCCGTAGCTGTACCACGAGAATTCTGCGTCAAAGATCGGATTCATGACTTGTAGAAGAGCCTGCTGGAGAAAACGGTCCATCACGGTCGGGATGCCCAGCAGCCGTACGCCGCCTCCGGGTTTGGGGATTTCCCCCCGTTTGACTGGCGCAGGTCTGTAAGTTCCCGCCAGAAGTTCGGCTTTCACCGGTTCCCAATGTGTTTTCAAGTAAGCTTGTAGATTCGCTGCCGTTACATGGTCCACACCGGGGGCTCCTCCGTTCTGTACCACTCGTTTATACGCGAGCCGAAGGTTGTCTCCTTCGAGCATTCGCTCCAGCAAGTTGTTCGCTGCTTTGCGAGAGGGAGGGGCGGTTTGTGCCGACGAAGAACTCGGCGCTCCAGCATACCCTGGCGGCTTCACCGCTTCTCTTTGCTGGCAGCTCTCTTGCGAGATATTCGGCTGTCGTTGCTCTTCATGCGAACGCATCGGTTTCCTCTCTCCTTTCGGTTCAGCCCTTCCGTAAACTGTTGCAACAGTTTACGTACTATGGCCTCTGCTGACTCCTGCCCGTTCAGCGCAACCTCTCGGTTACGGTTACAAGTTTTTTTTTCCTTGCATACCGGACAGGCCTCCCCAGATAAGAACGTCATCTTTCCGCCCGCACCTGCCCAAGTTTACGATTGCAGCCCTTGGCAGCTTAGGATTTCGTCATGTCTAGGTGACTCATCCGGCTGCAACCGCCTCAAATTGGATTCGTGTACCTCAGGTCGTGCTTTTGCCTCCGACTTCCTTCAGATTCCACCTCGCGGTAGACACCCTTGCCCTTGGCTAACGGTAGGCGCTTGCCAGCCCCCGCTCGGGACTTTCACCCTAGAGATGACGCCCATGCTGGGCGTACGAGCAAAAAAAGCCCCGCCAAGCGGGACTTTTTCAGCATGCTTCAGTTATCCAGCCGGCGGACATCCACCTTCACGGTAAGTGTTCCGGCCACCCCGCGGTATACGCCCTTGACCGGAACGATATCCTTGTAATCCCGCCCGTGTCCAAGCTTCACGTAACGCCAGTTCACTTCCATATTGTTCGTCGGGTCAAAACCTAGCCAGCCGGTACCCGGTATGTGGGTCTCTACCCAGGCATGTGAAGCCTGTTCGAAATCGGCGTTGCCGCCCTGCAGATCACTGACAAAATGGTACCCGCTCACATACCGGGAGGGCAGACCTACACTGCGGCAGACAGCAATCATCAGATGGGCATAATCCTGGCAGACGCCGCGCTTGAGCTTAAGTGCATTTTTGACAGTGGTATTCACGCTTGTTGCTTCGGGATCGTAGGTAAATTGTTCATATATTGTTGAGGACAGCCTTTTGGTCCATTCATACATATCTTCGGCTTCGTTAAAAGGATGCTGTGAAGCAAACTCCACCAGCTCCGGCGTCACCTCGGTATAGCGGGTTGGCAGGATGAACTCAATGTACCGGTTCTGGAATTTATCATCATTAAGCAACCTCACCTGCTCTTCCAGCTCCAGATGCGGCAAATCGGCTCCCTGTTCCTTGTCAAGCGTGACGACCGTTGCTTTGGTGTGAATCACCATTTCCGTGTGCGGCTTATTCACCGTATAGGCATGGACGCGGTTGCCGAAGAAATCCTCATAAGTCAGCAGATTGGCGGGAGGATGCACTTCGACTTCATGATGATAGCAGGATTGGCGGTAATTGGTGCGCGGCGTCAGCCTGATCTCATTGACACTGTCCGTCACCGGCTCCGGGTAACTGTAGGTCGTTGTATGGTTGATCTGAATCTTCATACCTGTACTCCTTCACGGCGAAAAAAGGCACCTTCCATGGTCTTGCCCAGCCTCTGGCAGGAGAGCATCAGGGAATGCAGCACATCCTCGACGAGATCGCCTGACATTTCTTCTTTTTCCATGTAATCGAGCTCTGCTTTGATTTTGCCGGCCTGGCGGATCACCTTCTCATGACCGGAGCCCTTCTCTGAGGAATCCAGCTCCAGCTTCGCTAAATGCTCCTCCAGCTTATGAAATGAGAACCGGATGGAGCGCGGGAAGTAAGAATTTACAATCATGAACTCCAGAATACTCTCCGGCGACATGGCGTCTGCATAATAACGGCGGAATGCCTGATATCCGCTTACGGATTTCAGCACGGCCTGCAGCTGTGTGTAGACTGCGGCAATATCCTTGGATTTACAGGAGGTTGTTACTGCCTGAAGAATCCGAGTTGTATTCTCCGCACGCTCCAGAAAACGCCCGCTTTCAATAAAGCGCCACTCGTTGCCTCTTAACATCACCGAATGCTCCGCTCCGAGGAACATCGCCGCCCGCTCTTTGACCTGCTGATAGAACCCGTGCGGTCCGCTCATAATGTCAGCTACTGACTGGTCCCCGAGCCACAGATTAAAGCCGTTAGCAATATCCCACAGCTCGCTCGGCAGATGCTGGCGGAGAGTCCGCAGGTTATTTCTGGCCTGATGCACACAGGAGAACAAAGAATTGCTGTTGCCGCGATCCAGTGTAATAAAAGATAATACATCCTGCTCGGAAAAACTTTCGAACTGCTGCAGGTACTCATTCCGGACCCCCAGCGCATCAATCAGCCTCGACCATTTATGGCCCTCTGCCTGAAAATCCTCCTCCTGCTGGATATGATAATGCACATCAATCAGCCGCGCATGATTCTCCGCCCGCTCCATATACCGGCCGATCCAGAATAAAGCTTCCGCATTGCGATTCAGCATCCTAGCCACCCCTTCACCCAACGTATTGATGCCATCCTGTTATTAAATCGGGATTTGGTATGCAAACCTTCTATGCCATCACCCAAGTATCCTTGACCCCACCGCCCTGCGAAGAATTTACAACCAGTGAGCCTTCCTTCATGGCAACCCGCGTCAGACCTCCGGGTATAACATGCGGTTTGCGGTCTGCCCCCATCAGTACAAATGCCCGGAGATCAATATGGCGCGGGGACATCGTGTCACCCGTCAACACCGGTGCTCTTGACAGCGACATGATCGGCTGGGCGATATAACGCCCCGGATCAGCAAGGATTTTGAGCCGGAATTCGTTCAGCTCCTCCTTGGTTGCTTCGCTGCCGATCAGCATTCCGTAACCGCCGGACAAAGAGGTCTCCTTGACCACCATCCCGGCCAGATTATCCAGCACATATTGGCGTTCCTGCGGACGGGACAGTAAATACGTAGGCACATTGCCAAGAATCGGCTCTTCATTAAGATAATAACGGATCATATCAGGAACGTAGACGTACATGGCTTTATCGTCAGCTACACCTGTTCCCGGAGCATTGGCAATCGCGATATTTCCTGCCCGGTAAGCATTCATCAGACCCGCCACTCCAAGCAGCGAATTCGGCTGAAAAGCGAGCGGATCAATAAAATCATCATCCAGACGCCGGTACAGCACATCCACTCTGCGCAGCCCGTTCATTACCTTGAGGTAAATTTTATGGTCCTTGGCCACGAGATCCCGGCCTTCCACAAGATGGATCCCCATCTGCTGCGCCAGAAAAGCATGCTCGTAATACGCTGAATTGTATTCACCGGGTGTGAGAAGGGCAATCACCGGATCTTTGGTTCTGGAAGGCGACAGGCTGCGCAGTACAGACAGGAACCGGTTGAGACTGTGATCCACATCGCGGATAGAGCTGGCAAAGGCCAATTCGGGAAACAACTGATTCATCAGTGATCTTCCTTTGAAAAGATAAGAGAACCCTGACGGTGTCCGCAAATTGTCCTCCAGCACGTAATACTCCCCGTCATGATGGCGGATCAGATCGATACCGGATGTTGTAATATAAGCCCCTCCCGGTACGCGCAATCCGGCCATCTCAGGACGGAAATAACAGTTGGATACGATCATGCGCCTCGGGACGATCCCGTCTTTGACAATGTACTGCTCATGATAAATATCGTGGATGAACAAATTAAGTGCCGTGATCCGCTGGACAATACCTGCTTCAAGCCGTTCCCATTCCCCTTTGGGAATGATCCGCGGAATCATATCAAAGGGTATCGTCCGCTCCATCGGGTGATCCTGTGCCGGGTTATACAGTGTAAAAGTAATTCCTTCTTCCATCATCCGGCGCTGCATCAATTTCTGCTTGCTCTGCAGCCCTTCGGGACTCATCCCGGAAAACATGCGGTTAACATGCTTGTAGTGAGACCGGATGTTCCGTTCATCGGCATACATTTCATCATAAAAATGCTCCAGCGGATACGGAGACAGACCGGGCAGAGGATCAAGTTTGGACATAAGCCCGACTCCTTTCGGATCAATATAAATGCGTCACATTTGTTAACAACAAAGCTAAAATTTGAATGATTTTTTATTAACATTATTAAAATATACTCTCATAATACGTAAATGATAATATCCGTGTCAATATATATAACAGCAAAATGGAGTTTATGAACCATCCCGCATAATTGTAATCGCTTCCTTTCTCGGCAGTGTAGCATTCGGGAGCTGAAAGTGAGTGACTCCTAGCATTGTATGCAGGTGTGCTGACAAGCAGTACTATTATGAATTTTTCATATATTGATATATTTATATAGATTTGCTGGTTTGGGTAGATTCTGTTTCTTCTATTAAAATGTGCGGAAGGATGCGGGGGAAAATGTACGGGGGAACTGCCGGTCCGGCTTATAAAGTTCTGCTTGAGCAGTATGCCCTGCTTTGGCACTAGAACTGGCTATTGAGGCGGATCTTTGCAATGCGGAAGTATTTGTGCTTTTCATTTCACCTTGGTTGCTGATTTCTGCGGATTCTGAGGTATATGTGCCTCTCATTTCACCATTCTGGCTGGTTTCTGACGATTCTGAGGTATATGTGCTTCTCATTTCACCTACCTGGCTGTTTTGTGCGGATTCTGAGGTATATGTGCCTCTCATTACACCCTTCTAGCTGGTTTCTGACGATTCGGAGGTATATGTGCCTCTCATTTCACCATTCTGGCTGGTTTCTGACGATTCTGAGGTATATGTGCCTCTCATTTCACCATTCTGGCTGATTTCTGCAGATTCGATGGTATTTGTGCTTCTCATTTCACCTTTGGGCCTGTTTTCTGCCTGGTTTCTGCGAATTCAACGGGACTTTTCCCGTTCATTTCAGCCAAAAGCCTGATTTCTCCGAATTCAACGGGACTTTTCCCGTTCATTCCAGCCAAATACCCGACTCCTGCAATATTAACGGGACTTCTCCCGTTCATTTCAGCCAAAAGCCTGATTCCTCCGAATTCAACGGGACTTTTCCCGTTCATTCCGGCCGGCATCACTCCCGCTCTTCTCACACCGAATGCCGACTCCACCTTAACAGCAGCAAAAACCCGGAGGAACATAATCTGTTCTTCCGGGTTTCATATTAAGCTGCATTGTGCCTGCCGACAGGCACCTGCTGCTTTCTAGGCTTGCTCTTCCTTCTCTGCTTCCTCGGTAATTAATCCGGCAAACAGCGCATGCACGAACTGTTCGGAATCAAATTGCTGCAGGTCCTCCATCTTCTCGCCGAGTCCTACAAGCTTGACGGGCAGGTTCATTTCCTGGCGGATAGCCACCACAATACCGCCCTTGGCCGTGCCGTCAAGTTTGGTCAGCACAAGACCGGTCACTCCGCTTTTCTCGCCAAACAGCTTGGCCTGAGTCAGAGCATTCTGCCCTGTCGTCGCGTCAAGGACCATCAGCACCTCATGAGGTGCACTCGGAATTTCACGCTGAATGACACGGAAGATTTTGTTCAGCTCTTCCATCAGGTTCGTCTTGTTCTGCAGTCTTCCAGCTGTATCGCAGATCAAAATGTCCACGTTCCGCTGTTTGGCAGCCTGTACTGCATCATACATGACCGCGGCCGGGTCAGATCCCGCCTGCTGCTTAATCACGTCTACACCGGCACGCTGTCCCCACACCTCAAGCTGCTCGATCGCTCCTGCACGGAAGGTATCGCCAGCGGCGAGCAGAACTTTTTTGCCTTCCTGTTTGTATCGGTGTGCCAGCTTGCCGATGGTAGTGGTCTTGCCGACCCCGTTCACACCTACGAACAGGATAACTGTGATGCCGTCCGGATTCTCGCGGAGCGTGCTGTCATCATCACCGCGCAGCAGCTCCATCAGCTTACGGGATAGAATCGGCTGCAGCTCGGCTGCATCTTCAATCCGCTGTTTTTTCACTTCGGCGCGCAGCTCTTCCACCAGATCCATTACTGTATTTACGCCCACATCGGCACCGATCAGAATTTCCTCAAGCTCCTCATAGAACTCTTCGTCAATTTTTTTGCGGCGGATGATCAGGTCGGATACCTTTTCAACAAATCCTTTGCGGGTCTTCTCCAGACCATCGCGGAAGCTTTTGGTTACACTTTCGGTTTTGCCGGAAATGCTTTCTTTTAATTTTTTGAAAAAGCTCATGATATTCCTCCTTATTTTACATTCCGGTAATCGGTGCAAGCTCTATGCTATCTTCACTTGCAGGCCGTCTTATTTCAAGTTCCGGCATATTCTGCTAACCACCAATGGGTCAAGGTCAGGCAATCTCCGCTTCCTCGTCTTCCAGACGGACAGAGACCAGCTTGGATACGCCGCCCTCCTCCATCGTGACTCCGTACAGAACATCCGCTTCTTCCATCGTGCCCTTACGGTGTGTAACTACGATAAACTGTGTCTGTTCCGAGAATTCGCGCAAATATTGGGCGAACCGCACCACATTGGCTTCATCCAGCGCCGCTTCAACCTCATCAAGCACACAGAATGGAACCGGTTTGACCTGCAAAATCGCGAACAGCAGTGCCATAGCAGTCAGTGCCCGCTCTCCGCCGGATAGCAGCTGGAGGTTCTGCAGCTTTTTGCCTGGCGGCTGGGCCACGATATCAATTCCTGTATCGAGCAGATGTTCAGGATCCAGCAGCTGCAGATCTGCACGCCCGCCGCCGAACAGCTTGGTGAAGACTGTGCCGAACTCCCGGCGGATCGCATCAAAGGTCTGCTTAAAGCGTTTGGACATTTCCTCCTCCATCTCATGAATGACATGATAGAGGGTGGTTTTGGCTTCAACCAGGTCGTCCTTCTGTCCGCTGAGGAAGGTGAAACGTTCATGTACACGCTGATATTCCTCAATCGCACCCAGATTCACCTCTCCGAGCGCAGAAATGCTGCGCTTCAGCCACTGTACCTCAAGCTGGGCTGCCGGCACATCTTCAGGAACCGGATACCGCTGCTTCGCCAGCTCGTAGCTCAGCTCATAATCATCGCTCAGCTTGCGGAGAATGTTATCCAGCTCCACATCAAGCCGGCCTACCGCTACCTCCGTAGAGCGGAGCTTGTCCTCCACTGATCTCAGCGCCTGCCGCTGATCCTTGGTCTCGCCTTCCGCCAGCTCCAGCTTGCGGGTCAGCGCGGCCCGGTCTGCACGGGCAAGGTCAAGCTTGCTTGAGGCTTCTTCCTTCTTCAGCCGGTAGCTGTTCAGGTCTTCCTTCTGCTTCACCGCTTCGCGGGCATTCTCTTCCAGATCCTGCTCGATTGTCATCAGCAGATTCCGGTTCTGGCGCAGCTCCTTGTCCTGTGAACCGGCGTCCTGTCTCATCCGGCGAAGCTGCTCTTCCAGCGAGAATATCTCCTGATCCAGCTTGCCTTCAGACACTTTCATACCCGTCAGCTTGCCCTGCAGCTCTTCTTTCGCGTTCTCGCTTGCTTTACGCTCAGACTCTGCACTCCGGATCGCCTCGTGGGCGTCCTTTTCTTCCTTTTCCAGCCGGGCAAGCTCGGAGACAGCCTGATTGCGGCTCTCTTCCAGACCGCGCACCTCGCTCTCAAAACCGCTGCGCTCCGCACCCGCGCCTTCCACCTGCTCCTGCACATGGCGCAGTTCCTGTTCAAGCTGCTTAAGATCGCCGGAGACACGCTGCTCCTCCATGCGCTTCTCATCACCGTCATGACGCAGCTGCTCCAGCTTCTGTGACGCATTCTCCTGCTCTTCACGCAGGCGGCTCATGCCTTGCTTCAGCTTGCTGATCTGCCGCTCACTTTCCTCAATCTCGCCAAACAGCTGGTCGAGCTGGCGTTTGCGGCTCAGCAGGCTGTTGTTCTTCTTATGCTGACTGCCCCCGGTCATTGAACCGCCTGCGTTGACCACATCGCCTTCCAGAGTAACGACCCGGTAGCGGTATTGGCATTTCGCCGCAATCCGGTTGGCCTGCTCCAGACTTTCCGCAATGACTACATTACCGAGCAGACTGCCGACGATGTTTGCGTATTTCTCCTCGTAGCCTACCAGCTCCGAGCCGATACCGACAAAACCATCTGCACCTTCCACCATGCTCCGGTCGCTGCCGGTAATCTGTCGCGGACGGATGACGTCCAGCGGCAGGAAGGTTGCCCGTCCCAGCTGGCGCTGCTTCAGGAATGAGATCGCCTGTCTGGATACCGCTTCATTATCCATAACGACATGCTGCAGTGATGCCCCCATAGCCGTCTCCACAGCCATTTCCAATCTTTCAGGAACGGATATCAGCTCCGCGACAGCACCATGGACACCGCTCAGCTGACCCTTGCGGGCGCCTTTGAGAACTTCCTTGACGCCAAGCATGAAGCCGTCAAAATCATCCTGCATTTCCTTCATCGTCTCATGCCGGGACACCTGGGCTTCACGCTTCTGTTCCCATTTGCGGAGTCCGGATTGTGTCTCCTCAAGCAGCTTCTGGCGTTTGCTTGTCTGCTCGCTCTCGGTAATATAAGCATTTCTAAGCTTGCTGATTTCATTACCCAGCGCAGCAATTTTATCCTTCAGGCCTTTTTGCGCTGAAGTCAATTCTTCCAGACGGGCAAGCCATTTGCCGCTCTCCTCCTGGCTGCGGCTCATCCGCCGCTCCAGCGCCTCCTTCTGCTGGTCCGCATAGCGGATCTCATTACGCGCCTGCGCCATGAGGTTCATCAGCTCCAGCAGGGAGCTTTTCAGCTTCTCTTCCTTGCTTTGGCTGATTCCGCCGGTTACACCTTCCAGCCGTGCTTCCTCATCCGTAATCTGTCTCCGCAGCTCCTCCAGGGCTTCCCGCGTCTGCTTCAGCTTATGCTCCAGCTCCGCAAGCTCCCGCTGGCGGTCAGCCGAACGCTCACCTACAGAACCTAAAGTGAGCAGCAGCTGCTCCCGGTTGCTTTCCAGATTGCGTTTGCGCTCCTTAAGCACTTCGCCGTAGCCTTCGCTCTTCTCATTGGCTTCGCTGTACCGCAGCAGCTCTCCCTGAAGCTTCTCAATCTGCTCTTCCAGCGTCCTCAGCTCTGAACGGCCGCTCTCCAGCTTGGCATCATGTGCTGATACTACAGTTGAAAGCTCAAGCTGCTCGACCTGCAGAGTTTCCAGACGGGCATTGCCTTCCTTCCAGGCCGTATGTATCCCTTCAATCTGGTGCACGTATACGGAAATCTCCAGGTGCTTGAGCTGTTCACGCAGCTCCTTGTAACGGGCAGCTTTTTCCGACTGATCCTTCAGCGGACCGACCTGATCCTCCAGTTCACTAAGCAGATCGTGGATCCGCAGCAAATTCTGCTCCGTTTCATCCAGCTTGCGCCCCGCGTCCTTCTTCCGTGATTTATATTTGACAATCCCCGAGGCCTCTTCAAAAATACCGCGCCGGTCCTCAGAACGTGTACTCAAAATTTCTTCTATGCGGCCCTGCCCGATGATCGAATATGCCTCACGGCCGATACCGGTATCCATGAACAGCTCCGTGATATCCTTCAGACGGCAGGCCTGCTTGTTGATCAGATATTCACTTTCCCCGCTGCGGTGGACCCGGCGTGTCACTGTGACTTCACTGAAATCCAGCGGCAGCACATGATCCTCATTATCCAGGGTTAACGAAACTTCACCGTAATTCACGGCTTTACGGGCATCGCTTCCGGCGAAAATGATATCCTCCATCTTGCCCCCGCGCAGCGACTTGGCGCTCTGTTCGCCGAGCACCCAGCGGATTCCGTCGGAGATATTGCTCTTGCCGCTTCCATTCGGGCCGACTACTGCTGTTATACCGCGTACGAATTCCATCTCTGTCTTGTCAGCAAAAGATTTAAAGCCGGCTAATTCAATCCGTTTCAAAAACATAACTGCCCTATCACCTCTGAATCATTATACCATAGCGTGTAAAAGCCTAGAATAGCGGCCGCCTCAGCCTCATAATAACTGCGGTGCAGCGGCTGCATCATCCTGGCATCTTGTCCGAAAAAGAGCAGCAAAAGTCTGACCTCCGCCTTACGCCGGCATTCAGACCATTGCTGCTCTCCTCCGCTTGCATTGCATAATTAATATAAATCCGCGTATTTATGCGCCGTCTTCCTTCAGCTGCAGCAGAGCCGCTGCGGCAGCCTGCTGTTCCGCTTCCTTCTTGGAACGGCCGGTTCCTTTGCCGAGTGACCGGTTCGCCATGTATACTTCAGAGACGAATTCGCGCTCATGCGCCGGTCCCCGTTCTTCAATAATCCGGTATTCCAGCGTACCCATGCCGTGATGCTGTATCAGCTCCTGAAGCTCTGTCTTGAAGTCGCTCATCTGCATTTGCAGCTTGCCGTCCGTCTCCACCAGCGGAAATACATGGTCGTCAAGAAATTTCCGCGCTGTTTCCAGACCCTGATCGAGATAAAGCGCTCCCACGAAGGACTCGAACACATCGGCCAGCAGTGCCGGCCGTGTCCGGCCGCCCGTAAGCTCTTCCCCTTTGCCCAGCAGTACATATTTGCCGAAGCCCAGGCTTTCGGCAAACTTGACCAGTGAAGGCTCGCATACAATTGCGGCCCGCAGCTTGGTCAGTTCACCTTCCGGCCGGTCAGGCAGCAGGTTGTACAGGTATTCAGACACCGTAAGCTCCAGGACAGCGTCGCCCAGAAATTCCAGGCGTTCGTTGTCCTGATGCTGGTTGAAACGGTGTTCATTCACATACGATGCATGGGTAAAGGCCTGCTTCAGAAGTACAGGATCGTGAAATTGGATTTGAAGTTGACTTTGTAACTGCTTCAGGTCTCCTTTCACCGCACTGTCCCCTTACTGATTGAATTTTTTGAGAATAACGGTTGCGTTATGTCCTCCGAACCCGAAGGAGTTGGACATTGCAATGTTCAGTTCCGCTTTGCGCGGCACATTCGGGACATAATCCAAATCGCATTCCGGATCAGGATTATCCAGATTAATCGTCGGCGCAATCATGCCCTTTTGCAGGGAAAGACCGCAAATAATCGCTTCTACGCCGCCGGCTGCACCGAGCAGGTGACCGGTCATGGACTTGGTGGAGCTGATGGCTACCTTGTAGGCATGCTCTCCCAGTGCCTTTTTCACAGCAGTAGTTTCCGATTTGTCCCCTGCAGGCGTGGAAGTTCCGTGAGCATTGATATAATCAATATCCTCAGGGTTAATTCCCGCATCACGGATCGCCATCTTCATACAGCGCGCCGCGCCGTCAGGGTCCGGATCTGTCATATGGTGAGCGTCTGCGCTAAGACCGTAGCCGATAACCTCGGCATAAATCTTGGCTCCGCGCTTCTCGGCATGCTCCAGCGACTCCAGAATCAGAATTCCGGCGCCTTCACCCATTACAAAACCGTCGCGGTCAACATCAAACGGACGGCTGGCCTTCTCAGGCTCCTCGTTACGTGTAGACATCGCTCTCATTGCACAGAACCCTGCCATGCCTGTCGGACGGATGGTAGCTTCCGAGCCGCCGCAGATCATCGCATCAGCGTCACCGCGCTGGATCAGCCGGAAAGATTCACCAATGGAATGGCTTCCGGTAGCACAGGCTGTAACCGTCGTAGTGTTAGGTCCTTTGGCGCCGAGGTTAATCGACAGCTGTCCGGAGCCCATGTTGGCTATCATCATCGGAATGAAGAACGGGCTTACCCGCTTTGGCCCTTTTTCAAGCAGCAGGTTGTGATTGTCCTCCCACGTTCCCAGTCCGCCGATACCGGAGCCGACAGATACGCCGATCCGCTCTGCATCAATATTCTCACCGATCTTAAGGTTGCTGTCCTTCAGCGCATCCTCGCCGGCTGCCACTGCAAACTGTACAAACCGGTCCATCTTGCGGGCTTCCTTGCGGCCAAAACGCTCCTCCGCATCAAATTCCTTGACCGAAGCCGCTATACGCGTGGTGTAATCACTAACATCAAAGGAATCCACCAGAGATACTCCGGATTTACCGCTCATCAGGCTGTCCCAGAAAGTATCCAGATCCTTGCCCAGGGACGTTATTACGCCCATTCCTGTAACAACTACTCTATGACTCAAACGCAATCACCCCATCTGTAGGCTGTATATTTCAACATCAAGTAAGTATTTGTCTTTCAAAAAGTCTATATAAACTGCAGCCGCAGCTTGTCTTAACCGCGGTTCTGTTATTTTCCCCGTAAAGATGTTAAATGTTATATCCCGTAAATCCGTTACCGGTGTAAAATGAGGAGAAGTCCCGCCCCCCTGGGGACGGGACCCTCAATGATAGGACTCTAGGTATGAGATTGTATGTACTTCACAACTTCACCCACGGTCGTAATCTTCTCTGCATCTTCATCAGAGATTTCCATATCGAATTCATCTTCCAATTCCATTACCAATTCAACTACATCAAGAGAATCAGCACCTAAATCATCTTTGAAAGACGCTTCTAATGTTACCTCAGCTTCATCGGCACCCAAGCGGTCGATGACAATGCGTTTTACACGCTCCAATACATCGGACATCCGGTTCACCTCCTCTTTTGGTATTATACGAGATATGAAGTCAAAATACCATAGAGCATAAAAAACGCTTTCCGGCTGCTCCAATTCCCTTTTCCTGTCATACTTTGACGCTTATTATGCCTTACATGTACATGCCGCCATCCACATGGATGGTCTGGCCTGTCATATAGGCAGCCCCTTCAGAGGCCAGGAATACTGCCGCCATAGCAATGTCCTCCGGCCGCCCGAGCTTTGCAAGAGGAATCCCCTTGATCAGCTCACTGCGGATTTCATCGGACAGCTCGCGGGTCATATCGGTATCAATAAATCCCGGTGCAATACAGTTCACAGTGATTCCCCGTGAAGACAGCTCCCGGGCTGCAGATTTCGTCATCCCGATCACACCTGCTTTGGCAGCGGTATAATTAACTTGCCCAGGATTGCCGGTTACACCCACAACCGAGGAAATATTAATGATCCGGCCGTAACGCTGCTTCATCATCGGACGTGTAACCGCCTTAAGACAATTGAACACGCCTTTGAGATTGGTTTCGATGACCTGATCAAACTCTTCTTCTTTCATGCGCATAAGCAGATTATCCCGGGTAATACCGGCATTGTTCACAAGGATGTCTATCTTGCCCCAGGTGTTCACCACTTCTTTGACCAGATTGTCAGCCTCCGCACTGCTGCCGACATTCCCTTTCAGCGCAATGGCTTCAGAGCCAAGCTCCTGGATGAGCCGGACCGTCTCCTGCGCTGCAGCTTCACTGCCGGAATAATTGACAGCGACCTTGACTCCCTGCTCGGCAAGTGCCAGAGCAATGCTGCGTCCAATGCCGCGGGAGCCTCCGGTAACGAGGGCGGTCTGCCCTTTTAATGCTGAGAACATGCTTCTTTAGCCCCTTTCACCTTCACCGCCTTCAGCCAATTGAATTACAAAGGGGCTTGGGCGCTTTCCAGTGTGTTAATGTTTACCACTTTTACATTTTTGTCAATCTTGCGGATCAGTCCGGCCAGCACGCTTCCCGAACCGATCTCCACAAACGTATCCACACCGGCAGAGATCAGCCATTCCACGCTATCCTGCCATAATACAGGAGAGAATACCTGCTGCACAAGCAGCTGGCGGATCTCTTCAGGATCGGTAACCGGAGCTGCGGTAACATTAACCACAACCGGGACGGAAGGCCTATTGAAAGTAACCTTCTTAAGCTCTGCCGCGAGACGGTCCGCCGCTTCCTTCATTAGAGAAGAGTGAAAAGGTCCGCTGACTTCAAGCGGAATCGCCCGTTTGCCGCCAGCTTCCTTGACGCGCTGAACAACACTGTCCACGCCCGCCGCCGAACCGGATACAACAATCTGCCCAGGGCAGTTAACATTGGCCAGCTCTACCGGATTGCCCTCTTCACTAATGGTGCGGCACAGTTCCGCCAAAGCTCCGCGTTCCGCGCCCAGTACAGCTGCCATTGCACCTTTGCCGCCGGGAACAGCTTCTTCCATAAACTGTCCGCGCAGGCGTACCAGTGCTACTGCATCCTCATAGGAGAGAACTCCGGCCGCCACGAGGGCGCTGTATTCACCAAGGCTGTGACCTGCCACATAATCCGGGCTGATGCCTTGAGCGCGAAAAGCCTCAAGAAAAGCAACACTGGCCGTGACAAGCGCCGGCTGCGTATTCACCGTCTGCTTCAGTTCACTGTCCGGCCCTTCAAAAACAAGCTTGCTCAGCGGAAAACCAAGCACCTCGTCGCCCTTCTCGAACACCGCACGGCTGTCCGGCAGAGCATCATATATATCCTTACCCATACCGACTGCCTGCGCACCCTGGCCGGGAAAAACAAATGCAATTTTACCCATCTCTACTAACCCCTTCCGGCTAACCGGAGCCTTTACAGTGGAGCACTCCTCACTGTTTGTCCGGTTCACGCCGTCTTATCTATAGTCTCTGCTGTTACCAGACCAATACGGATGCTCCCCAGGTCAGGCCGCCGCCGAAGCCGACCATAAGCACGGTGTCGCCTTCCTTCATCCGCCCTTCTTCGGCAGCTTCCACCAGCGCAAGCGGAATGGATGCGGCAGAAGTGTTGGCATATCTGTCAACATTAATGACGCATTTGTTCTCCTGCAGATCCAGGCGCTGCATAGCGGACTGGATAATACGGATATTAGCCTGATGAGGTACGAACAAGTCGATATCTTCCTTGCCGAGTCCGGCCTTGGCCAGCACACGTTCTGTTGCTGTGCCCATGACCCGGACTGCAAATTTGAACACTTCACGCCCGTTCATGTAAATGAAATGCTTCTTCTCTTCAATTGTCTGCTGGGATGCCGGCAGACGGGAGCCGCCCGCTTCCATCTTCAGCAGGCTGCCTCCGGAGCCTTCAGCTCCCAGATCGAAGGACTGGAAGCCTCTGCCTTCAGGAACTTCACCGAGAATGACCGCCCCTGCACCGTCACCGAACAGTACACAGGTGTTGCGGTCGGTATAATCCGTAATCCGCGACAAGGTGTCTGCACCGATAATCAGCGCATTGTTGTACATTCCGGTCTGCAGGAATCCGGTAGCGGTAGCCAGACTGTAGACAAAACCTGAGCAGGCCGCCGACAAATCAAACGCCGCAGCGCCTTTGGCACCAAGCTTGTCCTGAAGGATACAGGCTGTAGAAGGAAAAGCGCTGTCCGGAGTAATAGTTGCTACTATTATAAGTTCAAGGTCCTCTGCCTTCATGTTCGCGGACTCCAGCGCTTTGAGCGCCGCTTCATAAGCCAGATCAGAAGTCGCCTCATGCGGAGCCGCAATATGCCGTTCGCGGATCCCTGTGCGGCTGACAATCCATTCATCATTCGTTTCTACCATTTGTTCCAGATCACTGTTGGTTAATATTTTCTCAGGCACATATTTCCCGGTGCCGATGATCCCTATAGGGCGCAGCTGCTTCATATTGTCACTCACTTCCCGCTAATTTCCTTGGATATGCTTGTTACAAGACCTGCCTGCAGCGCTATCCGCGCCTGTCTTACTGCATTCTTAACTGCATTGCCGTCTGAGGAGCCGTGGCCCTTCACGACCAGCCCGCTAAGGCCGAGCAGCGGCGCTCCGCCGTGTTCCTTATAATCCAGCTTGCTCTTGAGGCCTCTGAGCTCAGGCATCAGAATCGCTGCACCGAGCTTGGTTTTGAGCGATTTGCTGAACTGCTCTTTAAGCAGCGAGAACATGGCTCCTGCCGTTCCTTCCAGCGTCTTCAGCAGGATGTTGCCGGCAAAGCCGTCACATACCAGAACATCACAGCTGCCTGTAAGCACATCCCGGGCTTCGACATTGCCGACGAAATGAATTCCGGGCAAGGCTTCAAGCAGCGGATAGGCTTCCTTGGTCAGCTCATTGCCTTTGCCCGGCTCTGTTCCGACATTCAGCAGCCCTACACGCGGTCTGGCAATACCGTGCACCTTGCTGCGGTAAATGCTGCCCATCAGCGCGTACTGCGCCAGGTGCTGGGGTTTGGCATCCATATTGGCGCCGAGATCCAGCGCCAGTACACCGACATCATCCAGCGTCGGTATCATCGGGGCAAGAGCGGGACGCTCAATGCCTTCCATTCTTCCGACGACCAGCAGCCCTGTTGTCATTAGGGCGCCGGTATTTCCGGACGAGATCATGGCAGCAGCTTCGCCTTCACGCACCATACGTCCGGCAACCACCATGGACGAATCCTTTTTGCGGCGGACCGCCTTCACGGGCTCATCATCCGCACCGATTACTTCACTTGCATGACGGACCGTCACATTGGACGGTTTATTCTTCAGCAGCGGCTCAAGCCTGGCTTCGTCGCCGACAAGCACGATCTGCGTATCACTCCACTCCGCGGCCGCGGACAACGCCCCCTCCACATTACATTCAGGAGCGTTGTCCCCGCCCATGGCATCAATGGCGATCAGCACTTCGGTTTCCCCCTTCGCTGTATTCTTCATTTGCGGACCGGTACACTACAAAATGACCTTGAAATACCAGCTCTTCTCCGACGTACGTAAATACGTCCACTTCAGCTTTGCCGCCGCGTCCTGCCAGCGAGCGCACCTGCGCCTTGGCTATGCACTTCTCGCCAAGCTTGACCATACGTACAAACCGGATGTCAGCCGAAGCGGTCAAAGCAATCTCGTCATTGATAACAGCAACCGCAAGCGAATTGGCCTGGGCAAACACATAATGGCCGCGGGCGATACCGTTTCTGGAAAAGACATGCTCCTCCCGGATTTCAAAGATGGATATCCCGCTTCTGTCCAGCTGCAGATCGACAATATCACCAACCACTTCGTCAGGAGGCAACGAGCGCACCTGATCGTAGGAGTGCTCTGCCATCTGCTTCATCCGTTCACGCAGCTCCGGTATTCCCAGCTCCAGCCTGTCCAGCCTGATGGTCTGGATACTCACCTTAAGCTGCCGGGTCAATTCCCGGTCCGTCACGAACGGATTCCCTTCAATTATTCTCAGCAGCTGCTGCTGGCGGTCTTTCTTGGACATCCGCTCTATGGCGGCTCACCTCCTGGCACATGCTAAAGCACAAGCATTCGGCCGTGAGAATGGCCGCTGTCATTCGTATTATAAAGGTAATTTATGTTTTAGAACCAGGTACTAATATGTAGTATAAAGCATGAAGCGCCAAAAATAAAGCATTGACTTCAATCCTGCCGCTTTACAGCAGATTACACCGCAGCATCAAACTTAAATCTACCGCGGTGCAGATGCAGCAATCTTACCTGTAGTATTCTCAATCACATAAAAAAAATAGCACTCCATCAATAATGATGAAGTGCCACGCTCAAGAAAACTAGTTCTTGATGATTTCTCTTGCTTTGTAAGTTCCGCAAACTTTGCATACGTGGTGAGCCAGTTTCAGCTCTCCGCATTGTTCACATTTCACCATACCTGGTACTACCAGTTTGAAGTGAGTACGACGCTTGTCACGGCGTGTTTTGGACGTTCTCCGTTGAGGTACTGCCATTGTGTTACACCTCCCAATTTCTTGTTAACCCGTTATAACCCGGGATTTGTTCTTAGTCATCTTGCTTGGTAAAGAATCCTTTCAACGCAGCGAGCCGTGGATCGACCACTGTGTTGTCGCAACTGCAGGTGCCTTCGTTCAAATTTTGTCCACATGTCTGACAAAGACCAAGACAGTCTGCCTTGCACAATACCGAATCCGGCAAGTGCAGTACGAAGTTTTCTTCCACGAACGGGACAAGATCCACAATCTCATCCTCGACGTAGATGAGTTCATCATCTTCATCATCGGGAAGAATCGGCTGCTTGAGCCATTTGAAAGTCTCGGCAAAAGGAATGTTCAGTTTACTGTTGACCTCTGTCAGGCAACGTGAGCATAACATGTCCACATTCCCGTTCAATTTCCCCACCACGTTCACACGATCGGTTCCCGCGGGCAGCGCATTAAGGTCCACTGAGAGCGGCGCAACAGCAAGTATATCCTTTCGCCCTTTGACAAGTTCACTGACATCCAATGTTTCATGAATGTGCAGAGCCTCGTCGGCATTAGCCAATTTGCGAAAGTGAATCTTCATAATCATCACTCCAAACAAACAAAATTTATTATACCTATTATTTCCGGACTTTGTCAACCATTTTTCCTTTATATTGTTTCAAGGATAGGGACAATTTATG
This sequence comes from Paenibacillus sp. PK3_47, assembly GCF_023520895.1. Lineage (NCBI taxonomy): Bacteria > Bacillati > Bacillota > Bacilli > Caryophanales > Paenibacillaceae > Paenibacillus > Paenibacillus sp. PK3_47. The sequence goes on along the minus strand of NZ_CP026029.1, from coordinate 5,792,507 downwards.
ATATAACTATTAAAACATTATTTCCACATGATATGGAGTGAGCAGCTTTGACTACAGTTGGTATTGTAGCCGAATATAATCCTTTACATAACGGGCATGTCCACCATTTCCGCGAAGCCAAAAAATTATCGGGTGCGGACAGCACCATTGTCGTCATGAGCGGCCCGTTTACCCAGCGCGGCGAGCCGGCGGCGGTCAGCAAGCAGGCGCGGACGGAGATGGCGCTGCATATGGGCGCCGATCTCGTAATTGAACTGCCGGTGGCCTATGCTGTCCAGCCGGCGGAATGGTTCGCCTTCGGAGCTGCAGCCCTGCTGGAGGCCACCGGGGTGGTGGACAGCCTGTGCTTCGGCTCCGAAGCCGGCACTTTGGGTGCCCTGCTCCCGCTGGCCGGATTTCTGGCCGAAGAGAGCAGCACCCTGCAGGAAGAGATCCGCCGGCGTATGGCTGAAGGATCGAGCTTTCCCGCCGCCTACAGCGCAGCTGCGGCAGCGGCCTGGAGGAGCTCTGCTGCAGAACCGGCAGCAGAAGGGGCGGATGCCGGTGCTCTGCTGCGCCAGCCCAACAACAGCCTTGGCCTGCACTACCTGATTGCACTGCGCCGGCTGAACAGCAGCATCCGCCCGCTCACCGTTCCAAGGACCGGGGCGGGATTCCATGATCCGCTGTCTCCGGGATCATCCATCGCCAGCGCTACCGCAATCCGCCGTCTGCTTCAGGACGGCGGCTCCCCTGCTCCATACATGCCGGAATATAGCCTGTCCATCCTGGAACGGGAGCATGCAGCAGGCAGGGGCCCGCTGAGTCTTGAGGATTTCCGGATTCCGCTCCGCCATGTACTGTCCACGCGTACAGCAGCTGAACTCCGCAGCCTTCAGGATATGAATGAGGGATTGGAGAACCGGCTGCTGCGCATCATGACGGAGCTTCCTGAATTTACTGTAAACGGGCTTTTGCAGGCCCTTAAGAGCAAGCGTTACACTCACACCAGACTGCAGAGACTTTTGCTTCATGCCCTGCTCAATCATAGCAAGGAAGCTTTGTTACCTGACCGTCTGGCCCAGGGACCGGCCTATATCCGGGTTCTCGGCTTCCGCGCAAGCGGCCGCAGTCTTCTGAAACAAATGAAACAGGCAGCCACCCTGCCTGTTGTGCTGAGTCCGGCCCATTTCTCCCATCCCATGCTTCAGCTGGATCTTCAAGCAGCTGCGGTGTATGCCGGAGCTTACAGCCATCCGCTGCGGACCGACCTTTACGCCGATTACCTTCAGCCGCCGGTCATGGTCTGACCGGCAGCTCCTCCATATATTTCAGCGCATCATCCAAAGTTGATACAGGCACAAGCTTCATATCCGTGCCTATTTCATCTGCTTTGGCTTTAGCTTCATCATAATTTTTGACAGGTACAAAAAAGATCTCCGCCTCTTTACGGTCGGCAGCGACAATCTTATGCTTGACCCCGCCGATCGATCCGACCGTTCCCTCCGCATTAATCGTTCCCGTACCTGCTACCCGGTGACCTTTGGTTAGATCCCCGGGTGTAAGCCGGTTATAGATTTCCATTGTAAACATAAGTCCTGCTGAAGGTCCACCGACATTTGTATCCACAAAGCTGACAGTTTTCCCTGCCTCCTTGGGCTCCACCCTCTGTACAGCGCCGATCACTACACCCAGACCCGGCCGGACAGCGGGATCATTACTATCCTGGACTTCAACCAGAGTCACCTGTTCCTTAACTTCCTTCCCGGCACGCTGCAGAACAATCTCCACCTCATCGCCCACTTTACTGGAGGAGAGCAGTTCAGCCAATGCCTCAGGATCGGGAATTTTTTGGCCGGATACACTGATGATCTTGTCTCCCGGCTGGAACTTGCTCTGATTCCCTGCATCGGCAACCGAGATGACGTAAAGATAATCCACAACATCCTCATACGGGACATCCGCAGCCTGATAAGCGGCCTCCACGGCGTTGGACTGCGAACTGCTCATGTAAAAGACCTGCTCAGCCGCATATTCCTGCTCCGTCTTATCCTGCAGCCGCGTCTCTTTCAGCACCACTTCGCTGTGTGCGTTGAACACAGAGGCTATAAGGAGCGCTACATTCGCATAGCTTGCAGACACCGTAGTCATCATAAAAGTTCCTTGTTCTTCCTGGTCTCCGCCCTCCACCTCAATCATCGGCGCGACCTCGGTGGCACTGCCGGGCTGGTAGACAATATAAGGGGTGTTCATAAATACAGCAACATAAACAATTACGACAAATGTGAACAAATAGGCAAAAGCACGAAATCCTATCCGGCGTCTTTGCAGCCTCACTGCTGTTCCCTTCTTTCCCGCGGCCCTATGCCTGACCACGTACAAACTTCATAGCCCCGCCTCTTGGCCGTGGCATGATGGTTGTCTCCCCTGCATAAATTGTAACAAGCTAAGCCCATGTCCTAAGTTATGAAGAGGGGATGCATAAAATGAATATCCTAAAATTGCGCCGGATTCTTTCAGGCTCGGCTCCCTTTTTATCCGGTGCTTTTGCAATACTGCTGGCTATCGCCATCGTAGCTGCACCGGAGTCTTCTTTTGCAGCTTCGCTGCAGGGGCTGAAGCTCTGGTGGACCCTTGTTTTCCCTGCGCTGCTGCCCTTTCTGATCCTGTCCGAAATGCTGACCGCCTCAGGTCTGGTACACGGGCTTGGCGTCCTGCTGGCCCCGCTGATGAGCAAAGTGTTCAGGCTCCCCGGTATAGGCGGCTGGACGCTGGCCCTCGGGATGTCAGCAGGATTCCCGTCAGGCGCTAATGGGGTCATGCAGCTTCATAAGCAGGGCAGTATCAGTGACAACGAAGCGGGACGTCTGGCGGCACTGGCCCATTTTGCCAGTCCGGTCAGCCTGCTGATCGTTGTCGGGACAGCCTTTTTGCATAGTCCGGCAGCCGGATACGCCCTGCTGGCCATCCATTGGTTTTCCGGTCTGCTTGCAGGCTGTACTTCAGCACTGATTCGCAGAAAACCTGCAGACAGCCATGCGCCGGATGCAGCAGCAGGTGCAAGGCACACTAAACTTCCTTTATTTAAAAGGATACTTAAGACTGCAGCCGAAGCCCGGGAACAGGATGGCCGCAGCTTCGGCAGGCTGCTCGGTGAATCCGTCTCTTCTGCAGTGCAAAGCCTGATGCTCGTCGGGGGGTATATGATTATGTTCGCCGTAGCGATCAACATCGTTACTTCACTGATCCCTCAGCTGCCTTCAGCGCTCGCGGCGGGCCTCCTCGAAATTCATCTCGGTGCAAAAGAACTGGCCAGCACAAGGGGCGCAGACGAGGGATCTATGGGCGTGCCCGGCTATGCGCTGCTGTCAGCCGCACTCGGCTGGAGCGGAATTTGCGGACAGCTTCAGGCACTGACATCGCTGAGAGCAGCGGGTGTCCGCTTTATACCTTACGCCTTTTCCCGCCTGCTTCATGGTCTGTATGCATTCATTGGCACTATGCTGCTGTGGAAACCGCTGATGAATATCCCTACCGCTGACTTGCCTGCGGCAGCCGGTATCGCTCCCCCTGCCGAGCCCGCAGGCATCACTCCGGCGGCAGTATGGCAGACGCTGCCCAGCCTGCTAAGTATGCATTTCATGCTTCTAGCGGTTTTGTTAGCCCTGTCTGCGGCTGTATACTTCCTTACTTTGCTCCGCCGTCCAAATGGCTGAACTTCAGCTTCATCGCGGCTTCTACTTCCGGGGTGACAAAATCCGAGACATTCCCGCCAAAGTGAGCAATTTCCTTAACCACGCTCGAGCTTAAGTAGGAATATTTCGGATTGGTCATCATGAATATCGTTTCTGCTTCGGGATCCAGGTTATGATTAATGGAAGCATTCTGCAGTTCATATTCAAAATCTGTCACTGTGCGGATGCCGCGGACGATTACCTGGGCATCCTTTTGCCGCAAATAGTTCACCAGCAGATCACGGAAGCTGTCCACCTCAACATTCGGAATGTCTGCGGTTGCCTGACGCAGCAGCTCCGTACGTTCTTCAACCGTAAACATGGGCTTTTTACTCAAGTTATTCAGCACAGTGACAATCAGTCTGTCGAACTGCTTGGCTGCGCGTCTGATAATGTCCATATGTCCCATCGTTACCGGATCAAAGCTTCCCGGATAGATGGCGACACGCTCTTTTCTAATTTGCAGACTCATCGATATCCTCCTTGCCGCTCCCAGCAGCTTCCCCTGGAACAGGTTCATACCTGTAAATGGATACTGTAGTTTCCCCATATACAGACTGGCGCATTCTGTAAAATCCCGCAATCTCCTCCGGATAGGCATATGCCGATTCATGTTCCAGCACAATGACCGCATCTGCCCGGAGCAGCCCCTTATGGGCCATCGTAAGCATCAGCTCATCCCCGTGCTTCAGCCTGTAAGGAGGGTCCAGAAACACCAGGTCAAATGAACGCCCCCGCTTCTCCATCGCCCCAAGCGCTCTTCCTGCGTCATTCCGGTACACCTCAGCATTGGCTTCCAGCCTGGCTGCCTGCAAATTGGCCCGCACCGTATCGATGCTCTTCTGCTCCATATCCACAAACACCGCACTGTCCATCCCTCTGCTCAGGGCTTCAATCCCGAGACCGCCTGTACCTGCGAACAAATCCAGCACGGCTCCCCCGTCAAAATAAGGGCCGATCATGCTAAAAATAGCCTCTTTAACCTTGTCGGTCGTAGGCCTGGTTCCGGTGCCCGGAACGCTTTTCAGGGGTCTGCCTTTGGCACTTCCCGATACAACTCTCACCGCTCTCACCTGCTCTTATATCTCTGTTTATTATGCCGGTCAGGGCATAAGTGCAAGCCTATCGTACCACAATTGTCATCTGAAATAAAAAGATTGTCTATCCTTGTCACTTCAAATGTGGATACAGTAAAATCACCGCACCGATTATTTTTTATCAACGCAGGTATAAGATCCCCCGTTCCGGGCCATCATGTAACTATCGACATCACAAAATGTCGTAGACAACCGCGGAGCAGGCTTACGTTTCCCCATAAGCTCTTCGTCCGGTTTCTCCTCTCCCATGAAAGGAGCCCTAGAAATAGGGCTCCGATTTTTGTTGTCCGGACCCTTGATGTATAAGGATTCCCGACTCCTGCTCATTACTTTCAAGGAGTCAAAATCTTATAATTGGGTGCCGATTGGGTGCCATTTCCTCAAACGAACAACCTCTAAAGACTCGCCTCAGGAACATGCCGCCTGATTTGTTTACGAAGAATAAATCCGAGCTCATGCTGGATTACAAGTTCCCAACCCTCTAAGGATAAGTTATTTAACGCTTGAATCAAGTTGTAGTTCACCATCAGATCTTCGTTGTCGTTATATTCGAAATACCACTTCTCTTCTTCATGTTCAGCCAGGGAACGAACTGGAAACAACTTTCCGTATACATAACATGTAACCATCTTCCCTCTATGTTTTCTCTGCAGCATAACTTCTCTCCCTTAATCGCAATTGGATAATCATTTAGTCAGAAACGTTCCGCTCCGAATGTTGGTTTATCACTGTTTCGATTCTTTCCCACAGCTTTTTATATAGTTCCTTTCTCTGCTCATCTGTACATAACCATAACTCCCTATATTGATTACAAAAATCATTAAATAGCTTGTTGTTATCTTCGGTAACTTCTATTTCTAATATCTCAGACATTATCTTCTTATCACGAATCATATTCATGAGATCGTTATAGATCTCAGATAACCTTTTATGAGCTAACTTGGACATCGTATCTTGTGTAAATGGCAGACTTGGTATTATGCCTGTGACTTTCAGGGGTTTATCCTTCTTCTTTCTAGATGGAACCGTATCAACTTCCTGCTTTGTCACTAGAATTTTAATCATATCCGGAGCATCTAGTTGCTCACCTTGTATAGAAGCACCAATTATTTGCAGTTCATGAATACAATAAAGGGGTGCTGTTTGAAAGCGTGAGTGGTTGGAGAAAACATGATGAAGCCTATATCCTAACAACAGACTATACTTCATCAACACAGGCTTCAGCATATAATTGGGCCTATAATCTCGCTTCAGTATTTGAACCTTATTATTGGTACTCTGGAAAAGATTCAAATGATTCATGGTATTGTTCAAAAATACCTTGTAAAGGTTACTATACGATGGGTATTGACCTTGATTCTAATGGAGGAGTATGGGTGATGCCAGATGACTTGCTAAATTCACCTCATACTTTTTTGGTAGGGGCTTATTACTAACACTTTATAAAGGGACACTTCATAAGTGTCCTTTTTCTACACCAAAAAAACAATTTCATTTGTAATTAGTGTTATGTACAAATTCTATTTGAAGAAAGGGTACTGAAATGAAAGCGAAAACTTTTTTTCTATATTTAATTGTATCCATTATTCTATCATCCTGCTCTTTTAAGGAAACCAATAAAGTACAAAAAGACACTTCTACTTCCAATATTTATATAAATAATGGTGGTAACTTAGAAATACTTGAAATCACGAATATAAACAATAAAAAAATTATAATTGAAGAAACTACCAGCATTAACTTTAAGAAGCAAGGGGATATATTACATTCAGTTGAAAATATTTCTGGTGGTACTGCTTTAGCTTCATTTTATGATACTACTGACGGCAGTCTTAACAACAAAGTCCTAACTATTAAAGGTGGCAAAATATTAAATAAAATAACTCTTAAACATGAGGGTCCTTCACTAATAATCTCTGATCCAGAAAGAAATCGAGCCTATGTGCTTTCCGCACTTATACCAGGCCTTTATAAAGATGGAATTCCTTTAGATGCAATTAGCACGTTGAACTATAAACAAACAGATCCCATTAATGTTAAAGGTGCAGTATTAAATTACGGAATTCATAAAGAAAACTTATATTTTACAGTTGTAAAGGCGAACGACATGGGGTATCAGGGTGTTCCCAATAATTATATACTCGAAGTAAATTTATTGGATGGAAAACAAAAAATATTAACCCCCGATGGATTTAACTATAGCCCTAAGGGAATGTTCATTAGTGATGAAGGAATTATCTATATAATTGAGATGCCTTTAGACCCTCAAGAATTCAAAAAATCCAGCATTTTAGGATATAATTCAAGTGGAAAACTAATAAGTGAATTTCCTCTTAGCTCTGGTGTAAGAGATGTTGTTATCGATGAACAAGGACTTGCATACATTACTAATAATGATAAAGAAGTTTATGGCGATCGTAAAGGAACGACAATAACAATTATTGATACTAAGAACGGAAAAACTTTAGGCTATATTGATGGATTATACAGTCCCACAGAAATAAAAAAACATGGGGAATTGCTTTTTGTAGTTAATGATTTAAATAATACGGTTTCAATTATTAATTCAAAAAATAAATCAATAATTAAAAATATCTCTTTTGGAAAAGATACCTCGCTCTCTTCTTTAATGATTATGCCTAGAGAAGAGTGAATAAATTATGATTTTAAGGAGGAATCACATTGAGAAAGATATTAATCATAATTTGTACTTTATTTTTATTATTACTTACTTTTGGATTCATTAGAGTGAATACCCATAAATCATTATTAAATAGAGAGATGAATAATTATTTGGTTACAAAGGGATATGCTGAAGAGCAATATGAGGTTAAAGTCTCCTACCACATCGATAATGTTCTATTAGGGTATAACCCCTATATCATAAAAGTAACTTACTCTGATGACCCAGGAAGCTTTCATTTTTTTGAATATAACTCAAAAAAGAAAGAGTTAACACAGACAGGAATAGCCCCCAACAATAATTTTAAAAAATACAATCATGTCGATTAAAATTAATCTGTTGATCTGAGTTAAACAAGACAGCGAAAAATATCGCAATATGAAAGCCCTTGTAATGAATCAAGCAAAAGTCACAACTTCCTTATTTCTTCCATCTAAAAGTCACATTGTATGAAGCTTGGGTAACACCAGTCAGTACTGAAGAAAGGTAATTCTCCGGATAAATTTCAAAAAGAAAACGGTATACTGCTTAACACCGCAAGGGCATTATCAGTATACCGGTCTATGCTTCCGCTCACCCTGCCAGCCGACGGCATTGCCTGCGATGAACGCTGCTTTGCCTTTCGCGAAGTCAGAAACGGAAGTTGTGAGCCACCCGGCATAACCGGTGTTCAAGTCTCCTTGTAGTAGCTACTGATGCCAGATGAGTACTCACTTTTTCATTTTACCCGTTGCACAAAAAATAAAACGACTTTTTATTCCCGGTTAATCCTTCATAAAAATATAGATTACCATCGTTTCTTTGCACTTTTTAAATAGACAACACCTTTGGGATTAGCTGTGCTGCCGTGTACTTGTAAAATATACGCGCCAGAAGGAACACCGCCGCCATTTTTGATCCAGTTCAGCGGTTCACCGGGTTTAACGTCCGCATCTAAAATCACACCGTATTGAGGATAATCAACACTCTGAAGCGTTACCCTGTACGATTGGCCGCCGCTGTTCTTAGCCTGTAATTTAAGATTACCGGAGCCTTTGGCGATTGATAAGGTTGCAGTATACGTGGGTTGTCCGCCTTCCAGATCAAGCTGCCTTTCTCCGGTTACAGCAAAAGGTTGGATCTCCTCCACACCAGCTCCTGCAACTTTCATATCCGCCTTAGCCGAAACCGGACCGGCAGCCCCAAAAAGAAGCGGAATGGAGCACATAACGGTCCCCGTCATCTTCAGGATTGCACCCGCCCTGTTATTCATCCAGACCCTTAATCCAATCTCCCATATCTGCAATCACTCCGGAGTCCACTCTGCCCGGTACATTATATTCAGCAGTAGTCCCGGCTCCAGGTCCATCATAGTCCACAAAAAGGTGGCTTAATCCGGGATACAGCTTGAAGTCAGCGGCACTGTTGTTCTTCAGCACCTCTTTCCAGAGCGGAAAATCCTTGTCCGGATAGACCTGGAAATCATCTCCGCCCTGCAGCACAAGCACAGGCTTCTGTAATCCCCGGGCTAGTTCGGCGGTATTATGCTGATCCATCTCTCGTAAATAATAAGCCGGCATTCCAAAGACAGAAGGCGCTTTTTGAGCTTCGTCATCAGTCATGGAGGCCAGGCGTTTGGCTTTATCGAGTTCAGCAGCAACTAACGCCGCATTTGGCGCTTTTAGCGGATCGCTGTCAGCCAGCCCGTTCAGAATATCCATATTCTGATCATACACGACCTCCCACAGCGCTCTGGGTGAACCGGCGAGCAGTATCAACCCGGCAAAATTTCCGCCTGCCGCATCAATTCTCGGGGCCAGCATTCCGCCCAGACTATGCCCGGCAACGAATACCCGGGAAGCGTCAATCCGCTTATCCTGCTTCAGCAAATTGGAAGCGGCAACGGCGTCGTCTACCGTTTCTTCTTTCACTGTGAGCACCTGCTCCTTAGGATAGGCGTAAGTCCTTTTATCATAGCGGAGCACCGCAATGCCCTGCTCGGCAAGCCCGTAGGCAATATCGCGGAAAGGCTTGTTGCCCAGAACCGTTTCATCCAGATCCGTTGAGCCCGAACCATGCACCAGTACGACTGCCGGGAGCGGCTGAGCCGCATTTCTCGGCATGGTCAGCTTCGCCCGCAAAGGATGGGCCGTCCCCTCCCCAATGACAAGATCTTCTTCCGTAACATTTACCGGGACATCAACACTTGGTGCATCGATAACAGGAGGTGCAATGCTTAGTCCGCTCAATTTGCCGCCGCTGCCTACAGTCATCGTTACAGTTAATTTCCCTTGTGAAAATAAGGCATCACTCACAATAACCATTTCATTTTTCTCTGTGGTGGCAATCGCTGATTCCAGCTTCACATAGCTGCCAAGAGGTGACGTCACACTTTCCCATCCCTGCTGGAGCGCGGATACCGGTAGAACCTTGATCAGATTGTCATCAAAATATTGCTGCTTCAGTACATCAAATTGTCCGGAGCTTAACAGCTGCAGGACGTTCTCCGCGATTTGCTGCGGCTGCATTACAGTAGCCTGGGCTGCTGCTGCGTCATACGTAGTGCTCAGACCGAGAACCTCAAGCCAGGCCAGCGGCACATAGACACGATTATTTTTTAGTGCTGCGCTGCCCTTTAATGCCAGCTTGTCCGAGCCATTTATAATTACTTCACCTGTTTTAAGCTTAAAGGTATATTGCACCCCGTCTCCAGCCAGCTTCAGGCTGTCTTCCTGCTTTATGTACCTCACCTCGAAGCCGAGCGTCTCGCCTGCTGCGCGGGCAGGAACCATTACTACAGATCCGTCAAGATAAGAAGTGTTGTCATCCGGATACTTCAGCGCTGCATTGTTGACGATTACCTTTACCTTCGATTCTGCCCCGTGGGCCACTGGTGCTCCCCATCCCCCTGCAACGCTCAGCAGCATACTTCCTGCAAGGAAGAGTGTTATACCTTTTTTCATGTTCAAAACTCCTCTCCGAGATCATATCTCCCCTTCATACGTTTTAACTGGTAAAAGGTTACATTCATTTCGCTTAGGCTTGCCTGCCAGTATGGATAGCGTCACCAACAATCTGCTTGCCCAGCCCCTTCCCCTGATACTTCTCACCCACCGCAACATTAACGAGTTCAACCGTATCCGGTCTTGTGGGCAGCAGCACATATACCCCGGCCGTTTCCCCGCCGCTGACCGCCACGTAACAAGCGCCTCTATGCAAATAATCTTTGATCTTCTCCGGTGAAGGATCTGCGCTAATCAACAAATCCATTGGCGGATGTTCGTCTGCTCCCAGTTTTCTAATCTCCATATAGCTCCCCCTTTCCCTTACTTGGGTTCCACTATAATGGATCTGGTGCTTTATGTAAATTATTCTAGTCTGCTGTAAAAGTAAAAAGCGCGGCACAGGCATCTTAGCCCGGGCCGCGCTGGCAGCTGAATATTGGCCTAGAATAAACAGGCACTCAGAATAATGACCAGCAGGATATAAAGAACCAGAATTGCACCTGTAGAAGTCCATGGACCTACAGGTCCGCAATAAGCACCGCCGACTTTACCTCCGTATCCGCAATCTGCACCCATGAGATAACCTCCTTCATAATGATGACTACACCATAACATATGTATGGAAAGGCCTATCAGATTGGGCGAAACGGCCAAAATTTTAGGCGGGGAACAATAAATCCGGGACCGAATTATAACAAACACCTGCTGCCTGTCCGTCCCCGGGAAGGACAGGCAGCAGGTGTTTCCAGGAATTAATCTGAAACCAGAATTCCGTCAAAGCTTTCCGGACCGACACGGACGGTTCCGAGCAGATTAGAGGATACAAAAGCAGTGTAAGTAATCTGCGGAGTAACGGGCGGCAGGAAATCTGCTGCAGAGAATGTAATAACCTGCGGAGCCAGCAGACTGAGGCTGAACGTGGAAGTAGCGGAATAAACCACCGGATCGGTTGGTAAAGTCCCTCTGACAATTGTTATAGTTATCCCCACAAGAGCGAGCGGAAGCTGTACAGATATCGTCCCCTTGAGCAATACACGCGGGTTAGCCGTAATCCCTTCAGTGATCAGGCCAATCTGGCCGAATAACTGCGGGGTATTGGCGACCAGAATCGGAATGGCAATGGAGTTGGCAATACTGGCATTCTGCGAAGTTCTGGCATCCAGAAAAGTCCCCATCCAGAGCACCTCCTTCCTGTCTTGCATATCTCAATATATGAAGATCATTGTTGGTCTGCCTGGCCGGATACCTGCGTTAAGCTTTTTTATATCCCAGCCTATATAACATCATTCTTTGGTAGAACCGTCCCTTTTGCTGAACGCCAGCTCGAACAGCCCGGTAGCCGACAATCCGGCCAGACCGCCGGCCCACAGCCTGAGTACCAGACTCATATCTGTAAAAGGATACGCCGCTGCGCCAACGAGCAGCCCGATAACAACCCCGATGGCCGGAATAAGGTTACGCGGGAGATTCACCGTATTCTTCACCAGCTGGACCAGTGCCAATACAAAAACGGCAAGCACCGATGCAAAGGCCAGCACGCTGTTCAGTGCGTCATTATACAAAGCATTCTCCCCCTTACTCCGTTACCAGCAGTCCTGCCCGGTAGAGTACAGTGATCAGACGGTAAAAATCATAGCTCCCCCCGTCCGGTGTATCCAGAAGCCCGGCCGCCACTGCAGCATTTACAGCAGGCTCTGCCCATGCAGGAACTTTCATCTCTGCCCGGCCTTCGATATCGACCAGCCGTTCAGCAATATTTTTAATGCTCTGCCCCTGCTCCTGAACCCCTGTCTTCAGGGTATCGCGGCTGACTGAAAGTCCGGATATAAGTGTACGCATTTCCTTCAGTTCATTTTCAAGACTCAGAAGCCTCTGTTTATCTTCAGCGGACATTTCTTCGTCCTCCTTCATTTCGTCATATTGGTATAAATTATAGTCATCCATAATCCGGATCAGCTTTGCAGCATAATTCGGATCTGTGGCATATCCTGCCGCTGCGATTTCCCTGGCAGCCGTTCTCCCGTCCGTCCCGATGGCTCTGCTGTACAAGCCCCGGTTCCAGGACACCCCGCCGGTTATCAGCGCCGAGTGGTCAGCCACGGATTGTCCCCAGTTATGATATGCGCGGAAGGCGGCCGGAACCTGCACCGCTTTGCCCCTAACATATTCGGTGGTCTGCATAGTGACACTTCCGGCAGGCCCGCTGCCCTTGATGCCAAACAGATTATTGGCTTTTACCGTCAGGCCGCTGCTGCCCCATGCTGACTCAAGTGCAGCCTGGGCTATGGTGAGCGAGGCGGCAATCCGGCTGCGCTGCATATCTTCTACCGCATAAGGGGCGATTTTGGCGATAAATTCGCTATCCTTCATTCCTTTCACATCCTTTCTCTTTTATTAAATGCTTCTCCCGCGCAAAAGCTTGTGCTCATCCCTATCACAATGAAATATTGCTAGATTATTTACAGCTTAAGATGTAAATGATTATCGTCTTTTTGTATATTATAATTTACATTTTGACAATGATATTATACAATTGCTTTGTGGAGGTGGAAACTCGTGGGTGAACTGAATAACCGTGTACGGGAATACAGGGCAAGGGACAGACTATCCCAGCAGGAGCTGGCAGAACGGATTGGCGCTTCCCGACAGACCATTGCACTGATTGAACGGGGGGACTATTCCCCTTCAGTCGTATTGGCTCTTAAGATCGCCGGAGTGTTCGGGGCAGAAGTAGAAACCATATTTTGGATTAACAACGAGGAGAGTGATTAAGATGGAGAAAGCCAAACAAGCTTCGAGGACGCGCGGTGCCATCAAACTGATAGTATGGATGATCATAGGCGGGGCAATCGGTTATATATTTGCTTCGGGAAGTGTGACGGTTCCTGCAGATCTGAATTTCAAGCCTTCCGTATTTTACGATTATGATCTGCTGTTTGCGGTTCTTGCCCTGATTTCGGTAGTGCTGACGCTGCTTACTATGTACGGATTCAAGAAAATAAAAGGATTGCCGGAAGAGCAGGAGCATTTCCATGACGGCAGCATAGAGAGTCCCCGGGAACGTACCTTAAGCAGCCTGATGCAGAATGTGACCTACAACATGATTGTCAGCTATCTCTGGCTGATTTTGTCCTTCGCCCACGCGCTCAGTCCCGGTACGAGAAGCGGTGACGAGGAGATATTCATGCTGTTCAATATGATTGGCGGCCTCATCTTCCTGCTGCTGGCGGTATTTTTGCAGCACCGCTCTTTTGTTCTTTATAACAAGCAGTATCCCGACCGGCAAATGGATCTCAGATTCGGAAGTCAGGGTAAGGCGGAGCGTGAGCTGTTTGATAAAATGGATGAAGGAGAACAGTGGGTTGTCTTCCGTTCCTCGTATGCCGCCTTCAAGACAACCAGCGCGAGCCTGGTGATTGGTATGATTCTATTCGCCTTGTATTCGCTCTTTTTCGGCTTTACACCGGTTCCTATGATCGTACTGGCCCTGATTCTGATCATTCAGCAAACCGTCTACTACCGCGAAGCCGGCAAGTACTCAAAATAGACAAAATTCAACTATAGGTAAAAAGAAGGATAGCTATTGATAATTTCCTATAACTGGCGTACTATATAGTAATAATTTACTATATTGGAGGGTCTAATTGACTATGCCATCTTATTATTTCAAAGAGTTATGGACACCCCTTAAGTGGATTGGCATCAAATTTTTCCGCGATGACGACAACAATTTGTGGATCAAATGGTGGTCCAATCCGCGTAAGAGATTACGCTAGCTCCTTCTGATAACACGCCAGCAACTCCCGATTATAGCATCAAACCAAAATAACCTTTCCTCAGACCGGCAGCGGAAATGCCGCCGGGCAAAGAAAGGTTATTGCTGTTTGTCATATGCAGATTAACTTGCTGCTTCAAACGTGATCCGGTTTTTGCCGCTCCGCTTGGAAATATACAGCGCCTCGTCAGCCAGACGCAGCGTCTCAAACGTGTCCGGCCCATCAGCAGTCCACACCGCTGCGCCAATGCTGCAGCCGACATGGATGTTCTCTCCCCCGATGGCAATCGGCAGATTGATTTTGCTGATGATCCGCGCTGCCACAATCTCTGCTTCCTGCATAGGTTTATTGGCTGATGTATGCAGAATCACCACAAATTCATCTCCCCCGAGACGGGCGACAATCTCATTATCCCGGGTACAGTCCCGCAGCCGGATCGCCACCTTCTGCAGCAGGGCATCGCCAGTCGGATGGCCGTAGGCATCATTTACTTTTTTGAAGCCGTCCAAATCCAGATATAGAAAACTCAGTGTAGTCCGGTTTTGCTTGGCCCTGTTCACAGCCCGGGCCAGAAAGTCATCAAGCGCAGCCCGGTTCGGCAGGCCTGTCAGCACATCACGGAGCGCCATATCCGACATGTAGCTCAGCTTGTTCTCCGTTTTGGTCAGATTGCTGACCAGATTGCGGAGGGATGCCGACAAGATGGCAATGTCCTTAATCCTGTTGGAAGTAGGAATCTCCGCACTGGCCCCGGAGCTGAGAAGATCAGCTGTTCTGGCAATGTTATGCAGCGGCCGGGCCACCCAGCCTGCCATAAACCAGCCGATAATACCGAACAGCACAGCAGCAGCCATTCCGATCAGCACGATGAATCGTTCCAACTGGTGCACCGGCGCAAAGGCTACTTCGGCCGGCTGGCGGATAATCACCGACCAGCCCAAACCTGGATAATTCAAATAACCGTCACCATAAGCATATCCGGTCAAATAATTTTTGCCGCCGTCATCCTCGACGATCCAGGAATTCTCCCCGGAACGTATTTTCTGCAGAATATCTGTCGACAGCTTTTTTCCGACCAAAGCCGCCGGACCAAGCAGCACCGTATCATCCTTCTGGCTGACCACAAATACCTCTACGTCTTCCAAACGCTTCTTCAAAGGCTCCAGAATAGACTTTTCCACTTCCCGCGACCATTCCCAGCTGAGATGGGCTGCCAGAATGCCGCTGACCCGGCCCTGTTCATTATGTACAGGAACACTTACATCGACGAACTGCAGCGCCTCACCGGTCGGGTTCGGCAGAAGCTGCGACAGCAGTACCGCATCATGCACATCCCCAATGTACATTCCCTTATAGCCTTCCTGGTACACGGGTCTTTGGCTGATATTCGTGCCTGCAAGGATGCCGTCTGTAGCCGAAATTACATTTCCTGCGGGATCCACGTACCCGACCCACGTAAATACAGGAAGGCTGCTCTTAAGCTGGTTCAGCAGCCTGTCCACTTCCTGCCGGTCAAGCGGCTCCTGAAAAGCGTTAAGCTTGCTGAGCACCTCCACCTCTCCGGAACGCGACCACATAAAGTGGTCCAGCTTCTCCGCCATCTGGTAGGCCTCCTGGGCAAGTGATCCCCCGATACTGGTCTCTACAGACTTGGTAGACCGTTCTCCTATTACATAAATAAGCAGAGCAGTTAAAAGAATTATAATTACTGCAAATGCACTTGAAAAAAAAGTGCGAAGATGGAGTGACATGAACATTCTCCTTGTCGAATAGAGTCGATAATTATTTATCGGCTGGAAGCGCGTAAAATATAAGAACTGCCTGACAACATTTGCGCCGGAATATTCGTGCTGGAGCTGTTCTAAGGATTCCGGGAGTCAGCCGACCTTTGCCCCGAGCGAGCGGGCCAGCAGTACGGCTTGCTCCACATCCAGTCTTACCCCTTTGAGATCAAGGCTCTTCAGATCTATCCCTTCCAGCTTGGCTTCCCGGAGGTCTGCTCCCGCAAGCTTGCACTGGGCCAGCTGCACACGGCTTAAGTCGGCACCGCGCAGATCGCTTTTTTGCAGATTGCAGCCCAGCATATCCGCCTCTGCAAACCGGATGTTCCGTAAATCCTGCTTGCCGAGATTCACATGTCTGAGATTAGTATATGACCAGTCTCCGCCGATCAACGTAATTCCGTCCATCGCGGCATTGGAGAAATCGGAGCCGACCATTTTGCAGTCTTCGAATCTGGACACAAACAGGTTGGCACCTGAAAATCTGCAATTGGTAAACGCCCCTCCTCTATGCAGCGAAGCATTAAGCAGCGCGCCTGTGAAATCACAGTCCACAAAACGGCAGCCCTCAGTTGTCATCTCCTCCATGGATGCGCCTCTGAATGTGCAGCGTTCGAAGGTACATCCGCTGAGTTCCCCGTCCCGCAAAGCGGCATAATCAAAATTATGGTGCTCAAAGCTTTCATTTTCGTACTGATACATGGCGTTACGCCCCTTCCCGGCTAGAATTCAATTGAACTCTTAATATTTAACATGCAGAAAACCTGTCAATTTGGTATGATTAAATCCGGTGAACTCTTTGAAAAAATACCACTTTAGGAGATTGTTCAAGTCTGGCCGTTCCGATATAATAGCAAATAAACTCGCGGAGGTAAATGATGGATGACTCCAACAGAAAAGAACCGTTCAGATATGTAATGAACCAGCCGATCGAATGCTGGCTTGAAGTTCCGGCCGGAAATTCCGGTCCCGGAGCAGGAAAGCTTACAGAAGGTGTGCTGCTGGACCTCAGCCGTTCGGGCTGCAAAGTGCGCACCCCCCTGAACCTCCGCTTCACGGCAGGCGATACAAAGCTGATCATACATTTCAAGCTGACAGAAGACAAGCTTCAATTCGAAGGAAGTGTGCGCTGGGGCTGGATGTTCGGTATTGGACAGTATCAGTATGGAGTAAGACTGGATTTGCAGGAAGACGAGGAAGAATTGCTGATGCGTGAGCTGGAGAGCTGGACAAATACACTCAGGGCACAGTGAACAACAAACGGTTACAGCGGAAGACCTCCATTCGGGGTCTTCTTTTATTACACACGCAAAGAAGAGCAGGATCGTAACCCTGCCCTTCTCTCCGCCGGAATACTTCCTTTAGCGGGCTAATCTTGTATTGCGGTTGCGAGCAGACGTGTCATCACATAGAACATTGCTGCTGCTATAACAATTTCGAATGTAACGGGCCAGTAAGATGTACTGATGTTCGAAAGCACAATTCCGCCGGAACCGGCAGAGGAGGTTTCAACCTCAAACCTGAATGCGTCCTCCAGTCCGGCGAAGTAATTGCCGAAGAGCAGCCATTCCAGATAGGACAGAATATTTTGCAGAACAATAAAAACAGCCAGCCCTACCCACAGCCTGCCTCTGAACCGGAAGCAGCCTGCCACAGTAAGTGAGAACAGTACCATAATTGTCGAGAAAATGGCTGCCCATATCAGTTTGGGCATGTTGTTCAGCACCACGCTCCAGAAATTGACCGGGATGAAATCTGCTGAATAGATCAGAATGTAAATTCCCAGATGAAGCAGGGCAACAGCAGCCATCGCAATAAGCAGCAGCAGGAATAGCAGTAAAGGCGACAGTATCGTATAAATCGCGTGCACCGGCAGCAGGCGCCTGTGATAAAATCTGATGTTGTTGCTGTAAGTATTCGCACAAACAAAAATAACACCTAATCCAAGAAAAACATAAGTAACAACATGAAGCGAAATCAGGTTGGCTCCCATCGTGCTGTTGGATAACCATATGGCGATGTGCAGCAGCACTGCAATAGCAAAAAAGACCAGAATCAGTTCACGGCTCCGCCTGAAATCGTATTTAATAAGCTTCAGCATTCGGCATACACCTCTCTGAACAGCTCATCGATGCTTTTACCGCGCTGCTGCCGCAGCTCTTCCACTTCACCCTGCAGGACAAGCTCCCCGTCTTTAATAAAAATCACCTCATCAAAGATCCGTTCAATATCTGTCACCAGATGTGTTGAGAGTACAATCGTGCTGTCCTCCTCATAAAATTCCATCAGTGCATTCAGAATTTTCGTCCGTGCTACCGGATCTACGCCGCCAATCGGCTCATCCAGCATATACAGCCTTGCGCGCCGGGATAAAGCGAGAGTAAGCTGCAGGCGTTCCGTCATTCCCCTGGAAAGGGTCCGTACCTTGTCCCTCTTGCTGAGCTTCATGAAATCCAGCATTCTTCCTGCCTTATCCGCATCAAAATCGGGATAGAAATCTTGCTGAAACTGCAGCGCATCCCCTACATTCATCCATGTCTCTGTCAGCGGCCGGTCCGGCATAAAAGAAACGAGCGCCCTGCTCTCTACGCCGACAGGCACGCCCAGCACAGAAATATTCCCCGAGGTAGGCTGTGCCAGTCCGGCGATCAGCTTCATCAGCGTGCTTTTGCCGCTGCCGTTGCTGCCAAGCAGTCCCGTGATTTTCCCGGCCGTGAGCTCAAAGGATACTCCGTGCAGCACCTGCTTTGAGCCGTATTTTTTCGTCACATCCTGTACTTTAAGTATGCTGTCCACCCTGCCGTTCTCCCCCTATCTCTTCTCTCTGTCAGCAATGTTCTCCGCCACGGCGGACAGAATATCTTCGCCCCGGAAGCCAAGCTCCTCCATCCCGCGTATAAAGCGGTCCAGCACATCCTGTGCCATTTCTTTTTTGATGGTCATAATTTTATCCCGGCTGCCCGTGACATATCTGCCCATGCCGCGCCGCGTCTCCACAATTTCTTCACGCTCCAGTTCCTGAAAAGTTCTCTGCACCGTATTCGGATTAATCTGCAGCTCTGCAGCCAGCTCTCTGACCGAGGGGATTTTATCTCCCGGCAGAAGCTTTCCAGTTACGATTTCCCCTTTGATGTAATTCATAATCTGTATATAAATCGGCTGGTTGTTATCGAATTCGATGGTCATCAAGCAACGTCCCTTCGTCTAAATACAGTGAACCCTGCCAGCAGAAACACCAGCATATAGACAGCCAGCATGGCAATGGAAAACCCCATACTCATTCCCGGCAGCGGCCCCTCTCCACCATCATAAACGGACAGATCCAGATTGGGAAATAAAACGTATTTGTAAAACTCACGGTAGATCAAAACTTTGTCCAGCATCACAGCAAACATGGTAATACCTATGGTCACGCCTGTCGATGTAGTCAGCACGCCGACCATAAAGGCAAGGGTGACATACATTATGGTGTACACAGTCCCGTACAGCATGGCGGGCATGATCTCTGCTGCACCGGCTTCACCGCCGCTAAAGCCGAACCACACTATTCCGGAGATCAAAGACGAAACTGCCGTAACTGCCACCATGCTTAAGGTGTATAACATGACGGTTACATATTTGGAGGCAAGAATGGCTGTGCGGCTGCGTGAACGGATCAGCAGAAATTTGACCGTCCCCTGGCTGTATTCCTTGGCTACGATTCCTGCTGTCCCTATAATAGCGAGAATCGCGATCACCTGGCCCATTCCGGTGGGCGGCAGCATGCCGGCGGTGAATTCCGCCCCTGAATGGAAGCTCTCCGGAGATAATGACCGGGTTATATAGCCTATCAGCACCGGGATCAGGACAAGCAGCAGGAAAGGGATAAAAAACGAGCGTTTTTTGGCCAGCTTCAGCCATTCGTTAAGAACAAGATTCATAAATTTACGCAATGCGGTTGCCTCCTGTCCATTTCAAGAAATCATCCTCAAGACTATGCTTGTTCTCTGTAATCCGGTAGACACCGACCTTGGCCCTGCTGAAGGCCTCCACAAGCTCTGGCACGTTGTGATCCTGCAGACTTACGCTTATTTCCGAGCGTGCCTCGCCGGTACCAAGCAGCTGAACCCCGCGGATCTCTTCAATGACCTTAACAGCAGCCGCCAGACTGCCGACACGGATCGTAAGCCTGACCTCCCCTTCACTGTCTGCAGCTATGCCCAGCTGGGAGACGGTTACCAGCTGTCCGTTCTGGATGACCACCGCACGGTGGCAGATTTGTTCGATTTCCGCGAGCATGTGACTGGAGATCAGAATTGATATTCCCTCTACCTCGGCAATCTTCCGCATATAGTCCCGCATTTCCCGGATTCCCGCCGGGTCCAGACCGTTGGTCGGCTCATCCAGAATCAGCAGTTTCGGTGAATGCAGCAGCGCCTGCGCAATCCCCAGCCGCTGGCGCATGCCGAGCGAGTACGCTTTTACCTTCTTATTCATGGCCTCCTGCAGCCCTACCAGCTGAACGACCTCATGGATCCGTGATTCCCCCACCCCGTCGCACATCCGCATATACTGCTTCAGATTATCGAGGCCGGTCATGTGGGGATAAAATTCCGGATTCTCAATGATCGCTCCGATATGTGCGATCGCCTGATTGAAGCTGCTGCGGATACTGTGGCCGTGAATCAGCACATCCCCCCCGCTCATCTTGATCAGTCCGGTCATCATGCGGATCGTGGTTGTTTTGCCGGCTCCATTCGGACCCAGCAGCCCGACAATCTCCCCTTTTCTGATGTCAAAAGACAACCGGTCGACTATCGCCTTACCCTTGATGATTTTGCTGACCTCTCTCATCTGCAGCACTATATCATCCCCTGCCTGCACCGTCTTTTCCCCCTGCCCCATAAAATGATCCATTATATCCTCCCTGTACCTTGTAGTTATAGTTAAGATTCAGTGTTGGTGTGTTAGTTAAATAGTACACTAGGTCAACGACAAAGTAAACCCCGTTTTATGGATCTCAAGATTAGGCTGCCTGAAGGAGACTAGTCCATACCCTTACCAAAAGCATTTCATAGAATAGTATTGCACCACCTGCTTATCACACTATCGGGAGGAATGGATATGAAACCTTCAGTTCATGTTTCACAGACTTATCCGCGGCTGAGAGTTTATGAAGAGGAGAATTACCGGGGAAGAGTACGGACCTATACCGGCAACCTGGGCATCCGCAATACGGATAATATTCTGGACGGTATCGAAAGCCTGCGCTTCTTCTCCACCAGCAGCAATGCCACGCTCGTACTGTTCAGCAGAACCCGGTTCAGAGGCAGCTTCCGTGTCCTGCGGGGAAATCACAACATCAGAGATTTGGATGATTATATTTCCGGCAATGATGTTGAATCTATTATTTCCACCAATCAGAGACTGACGCTTGCCCAAATCCGTAACATCCGCAGCAGCGGGAATTTGCCTTCAGGTTACCGGCTGATCTGATGCAGTTACATTGCCTCATTACAATTTCTCGGGTAAAATATGTACGTTATAGCTTATAGCGTCTTATTTTACCCTTTTCAGCATAGCGAGGTAATCTATGAGAAATTTCACCAGGGATACTGCTGCAAAAATTATGGTTAACGAGATCAGCGTGGAAACGCTGCTGACCCAGTATCCGCAGTACAAGGACGAAGTCCTTGAAGAGATCCGTGCGTTAAAAGCAGCCGGGAAAACGAATTTCACCAAAGCGATCCTGGACAAATACACGGTTAATGCGAAAATCGCCAAATCTAAAATTCAAAAAAGCGAATGGAATGAAAAAACCGTCAACGCCTTTTTGCCGGATATTATCAAAGCGCGATTTGCTTTTTATCTGCTTGAAAAAGCAGCGGTTGCGTCCTCCTCTAACACTCCGCATGAAAATGTCCGCTTTAATGTGTGGGACGGGACATTGCTGCAAAAGCTTTTGTTCACCAAAGGGCTTGAACGCAAGCCGGTATCTGTCCGCAAGTTCCGTTTGTTCTGGAAGCTGGTGGTCAATAAACGGATACTGATGCCGCTTGTTAATAAACAGGGGATATATTGCTTCTACTCCAAAGAGCTGATCAAGGAGCTGGCGGTTCTTATCGGGGAAAATCCATGCCTGGAGATCGGTGCCGGGGATGGGACTTTAACCGCCTTCCTGAAGCAGCAGCGTGTCGACTGCAGGGCAACCGATGACTACAGCTGGGAGCATTACATCAAATATCCGGATTTTGTGGAAAAGCTCGATGCCAAAGCGGCTCTGGCCAAATACAGTCCAAAAACGGTTATATGCTCATGGCCTGTCCCGGGAAACAATTATGAGAAGCAGGTCTTCAGAACACCATCTGTTGAACTGTACATCGTTATCGGCACGCGCAGTCCCGCAATTACCGGGGATTTCGCGACTTATTACCAGCTGGAAGATTTCTCGATGGAACTTTATGAAACCTTGTCTTCACTGATTCTTCCGCCCACAGGCGAAAATGCAGTCTATCTATTCCGCCGGATAAAATAATCCCCCCACAAAGTGTAGCTTTGCTTCGAAGGGAAATCGGGTACTTTACGGGGGCCCCGAATAAAACTTCAATCACGTCAAAAAAACAGGGATGCCCCAGACGCTTTATGGCCTGGTGGACATCCCTGTTATTATTTATCAGAACTATGATGAAGAGGAATCTGACTGAGCCCGTTCCTTCTCCAGCACCTCTTTCAAGTCATCCTGTATCCGGCGGTTCCACAGCGGTACACCTGTCCGGTAGGCGGCACGGCTGGTCAGATGGGCTGCCAGCGGGGAAGTCATAAATACGAAAACAATCCCGAGCAGCAGCTTCGCACTGATGAAATCAAGAAAAAACGCAAAGTAGAGAAATGCACCGCTGAGTACGCACAGTACACCAAGCGTGGCGCTTTTGGCTGCGGCATGCGATCTTAAATAAACGTCCGGCAGACGGATCAGTCCAAAAGAACTGGCAGCACTGAGCAAAGCGCCGGTCAATATCAGAAGGACCACCAGGAATTCAAGTACCGTCTTGATCGTTTCCATATTCCAGGACCACTCCCCTTTCAATATACCGGGCCATCGCTACCGTTCCGATAAAAGAGAGAATTCCGATCAGCAAAATGTATTCAATAAAGGTCTGCGTTCTGAACAAGATCGAAAGTACAGCCACCATCGCCAGCAGGTTAATTCCGATCGTATCCAGCGCTGCAACTCGGTCAGGCAGGGACGGCCCTTTGACCAGTCTCCAGGCGCAAATCCCGATAGAAATGACCATGATCGATATCGACAGCATGAGTATAAAATTAATCATGAGCGGGACACCTCCAAAATCGCTCTTTCAAACGTATTGCGTATACTGTCCCGGAATTGTTCAGCATCCCTTATATCCATCGCATGAATATACAATGTCCGGTTATCCTTGGAAACCTCAAGCACCACGGAACCCGGATTCAGGCATAATATGGTGATCAGAATTGCCACTTCCCAATCCGATTTCAATTCTGTATGATACATCAGAATAGCCGGACGGATGTCCAGTTTGGGTCTGAGCACCGCCTTCACCACAACATAACTGGATACCACCAGCTCCCGCAGCAGCAGTCCCAGCAGCTTAATGATTGCCCATCCTCTTCCAAGATACAGACGTGTGTTGAAGAAACGCCGCAGTCCGAACAATACGGCAACTCCTAGCAAATAGCCTACGATGAAGCCGGATGCTGTCCAGTCATTGAACAGGAACATCCACAGGAAAGCTATCATGAAATTCAATAATATTTGAAAGGCCATCTGCATCTACTCCTTCATGACTGCGTTAATGTATTGTGCCGGATCAGCCAGCACTGCACCAGCCTGAAGAACATATTCATTCACAGTTTCCGCACCCAGGCCCATCAGAATAATCAGGACAAACAGCACGGCAGCCGGCGCCATCATGGCTTTATAACGCAAAGGATGAATTTCTTCTTCGCTTCTTTCCCCGCCCCAGAAAACCTCCTGGAACACCTTGATCAGCGAATACAATACGACAAAGCTTGAAGCAAGCGCAATCAGTGATAACGCAACCTGCTGCTCGCCGAACCCGCTGCGGATCATCATGACCTTTCCGGCAAAACCGCTAAGCGGGGGTACCCCCACAAGCGCCAGGGTCAGGATGAAGAACATCCAGCCGGTCCATGGGTACCGGCGGATCAGTCCGCCCATCTGTCTCAGCTGTTCGGTTCCCGAGGCTGCAATAATCAGCCCGCCGAGGAAAAACAGCAGCGCCTTGGCAATCATATCGTGCATCAGATAGAACACCACTCCGCTCCAGGAATCGTGGGTCGCAACCGATATACCAAACGCAATGAAGCCTACACTGATTACGATATTATAGTTAAAGATCCGGCTGAGATCATGATAGGCCATCGCCCCGAGGGCTCCCAGAATCATCGTCGCTCCGGCCATCCAGCTAATCAGCGTATGCGTAAGCGCAGGATCATGAACAAAGATCAGCGAGAACATCCGTATGATGGCATACAGCCCCACCTTGGTCAGCAGTGCCCCGAACAACGCCCTTACCGCCAGCGGAGGCGCACTGTAGGAATCCGGCAGCCAGAAGAACAGCAGCAGACCGGCTTTGAGCGAGAACACCAGCAGAAGTACCACTGCAATGACGTTCATAACACCGCCCTGTCCCGCCTCCGCCACACGCATCGCGAGATGCGCCATGTTAAGCGTACCTGTAGCAGCATACAGATAAGCAATCGCAGCTACAAACAAACTGGAGGAGATCACATTGACGAGGATATATTTCAGCGTTTCACGCAATTGAATTTTGGTTCCGCCCAGCACGATCATGGCATACGAAGCCAGCAGCATAACCTCGAAGCAGACGAACAGGTTGAACAGGTCTCCGGTAAGGAAAGAGCCGAACACCCCGGTCAGCAGGAAATGAAAGAACGTATAGAAGTAAAACCGCTCCCGCTGTTCGCCGATACTGGCGAAGGAAAAGAACATGCAGGCTGCACCTACCACAGAGGTTGTCAATACGAGCAGCGCCGCAAACATATCAGCGACAAAAACAATGCCGTACGGCGGTATCCATCCGCCCATATAGAGCGTTTGAATCCCATCTGTACTTACCTGATATACAATTGTTACTGCAACCGCAATATTCAGAAAGACACTGACTGCACTGATGATACGCTGCAGACCGATCTTTTCTTTCAGAAAAATCAGGATGACTCCCGTAAGAGCCGGAATCAACAATGGCATAACCAGCAGATTGTTCATTGGCGTTCCCCCTTGCTGCCTTCCACGTCATCCATTCCCGCCGACCGGTAGGCCCGGTAAGCCAGCACGATGAAGAACGCGGTCACCCCGAAGCTGATAACAATCGAGGTAAGGATAAGCGCCTGCGGCAAAGGATCAACATATGCATCGGCCTTCTCGCCAAGCAGCGGGGAAGCACCGGTCTTCAGGCCCGCCATCGTCAGCAGCAGCAGATGAACGCCATGAGTCAGCAGCGTAGTCCCCAAAAGGATGCGCAGCAGGCTCTTGGACAGGACCAGATATACACCAACGGTAAACAGGACACCGATCGCCAGGGCAATAAGGAATTCCATCAGTTATCCCTCCCGATCGTAAAGATAATATTCATGGTGACACCGATCACCGAAAGGTATACTCCCAGGTCGAACAGCATCGCCGTAGTAAGTTCCGTCGTTCCCATGATCGGCAGCTCATAATACCCGAAAGCCTGGCTGAGGAAAGGAACATCGAACAGAAAGGAACCCATTCCCGTAAGAAACGCCAGCAGGATGCCAACGGCAATTAATTTGCGGTAATCCACAGGCAGCACCTTCTCCACAAACTGCGGCCCGAAGGCTATGGAGAGCAGCACCAGCGCTGCCGCCGCCATCAATGCGCCGATAAAGCCGCCTCCCGGATTGTTATGTCCGGCAAAGAACAGATAGAGCGAGAAGGTGATGATGATAACGAAGGCCACCTTGGCTACCGACTGCAGCAGCACATCATTGCTGCGGGAATACCGGGGCCTGCTATCGTCAAATATACTTTTTACCAGAGCGGGCTTATCGTCCGGTTCCAGCTGCAGCTTGATCATGGAGTAAATAGCCAGTGAGGCAAGTCCAAGCACCGTGATCTCAAACATTGTATCAAAGCCGCGGAAATCGACAAGCAGCACGTTAACAATATTTTTACCGCCGCCCAGCTTGTAGCTGTTTTCCGTGTAGTAGCTTGAAATCGATTCAAACGGACTGCTGCCGAGAGCCGCCAGCGCAACCAGTGTCATTGTCGCACCGAAACCGATCGCAATAATGAGCTTCGGCACCTTCACCTTGAACTTGGCCTGTTCGCGCTTAAGCTTCGGCAGATGCCGGAAGCAGAGCAGGAACAGCGTCACCGACACCACTTCAACGATCATCTGCGTAAGCGCCAGATCGGGTGCCCGGAACAGGATAAAGAGCAGAGTTACCATATACCCGACCATACCCGTCAGCAGAATTGCCGCAATCCGCGACTTGGCAAACGGAATAGCCAGTGCACCGGTCAGCATGACCAGCACCGCAACCAGTTCAAAGAAGGAGACCGGAGCATACTGCCCTTGGCCGAATGTAATTCCCTCCGTGTACAGCATGGAACCGCCCACTATAACAATGAACAAAGCGAAGATGTACATCAGATAGTGCCTCATGGAGCCTGTCATATACAGACCGGTGATTGAACGGGATAACCGTTCCACCAGCCGGAGACTGCCGTCATAGACCTGATTCAGGGTGATGCCTCTGCCTCTGCCCCAATCTTTGTCCACCAGACTTAAACGGCCGTACACTCTGTATACGATAATCCCCAGTATGACCACGCCAAGCGTCATCCATAATTCGGTGGTAAAGCCATGCCAGAAATAGATATTCACATAAAAAGGTTCATTTGCCGCCAGCTGCGGATGAATCGCGTTCATTCCCGGCACAATCAGTGTTTTGGACAGCATGTTCGGGAAAAATCCGGTCACCACGGCAAGCGCCGCCAGAATAATTGGAGGAAGCAGCAGCCCGAAAGGCGCCTCATGCGGTTTCTTATCTAACTTCTCGGGCTGGTATTTGCCAAAAAAGGTATCGAATACCAGAATCATGCTGTAAGCAAAGGTGAAGATACTGGCAATCCAGGCCAGGACCGGAAACAGCGTAAAGAACGATTGGACGTTCAGAATGTCCAGCTCGCGGATATTCAGAACCACCGTAAAAAACATTTCCTTGCTGAGGAAACCGGCAAACGGCGGCAGGCCGGCCATGGAAAAGCTGCCGATCAGCGCCACCGTAAAGGTCACCGGCATCAGGGAGATGAGGCCCCCGAGCTTGCGCAGATCACGCGTATTGGTCTCATGGTCGACAATCCCGACGACCATAAACAGCGAGCCTTTGAATATGGCGTGGTTGAACAAATGAAAGAGTGCTGCCGTTGTTGCGGCGGTATAGAATACAGCTTCTTCACCGTTATAAAATGAAGCTGCTGATCCCATTCCCAGTAATCCCATAATCAGTCCCAGCTGACTGATTGTAGAATAGGCTAACAGAGCCTTCAGGTCCGTCTGCTTCATCGCCTGGATCGATCCATAGATCAAGGTGATCAGGCCGACACCCGACACAATCCAAAACCACTCTAGTTGCCCCGCAAACACCGGGCTGAAACGTGCTGCCAGATACAAACCCGCTTTTACCATCGTTGCCGAATGCAGATAGGCACTGACCGGAGTCGGCGCTTCCATGGCATCAGGCAGCCAGATATGGAACGGGAACTGGGCCGACTTGGTGAAAGCGCCCAGCAGAATCAGGAGCATGGCAGGAACGAACAGCGAATGTCCGCTAATATCGCCAACCTGGCTCCAGATCTCGCGGATGCTGAAGGTTCCTGTCATCACATACAGCATCAGGAAGCCGGCGAACATCGCCAGACCGCCGAAGACAGTAATCAGCATCGACTTCAGTGCGCCGTAACGCGATTTCTGTCTCCGGTGCCAAAAGGCGATCAGCAGGAAAGAAGATACACTTGTAAGCTCCCAGAAACCGTAAAGCACCATCAGGTTATCGGAGAGCACCACCCCGAGCATAGCTCCCATAAATAACAGGAGATACACATAAAACGGGGTCAATTCTTCGCGTCTCTCCAGATAAAAAATGGAATAGATAATTACAAGCGTACCCATCCCCGTAATCAGCAATGTGAACAACAAACTTAAACCATCAAGATGGAACACCAGATCAATGCCAAGGGACGGAATCCATGATACGGTCTCATATCCGGAATCCCCTCCCTTGATGACCGGAATCCGGGTCAAAAAGTAAATGAACAGCGCCAGCGGGCCGGCAAGCATCAGCCACCCTCTGTGGATACTGGGCATCCTCCTGCGTAGAAGCGCTATCATCAAGGCCAGAAGAAACGGAACAAGAACGGTTATATGCAGCAAAGGCAAGCCTCCTTTTCCACTCTAGATTTTAAGTTGTGAACATTGTTACTTAGTTCTGATAGGCAAAGACGGCTATAAAGGATCCGTCAATCTGCCCTCACAAATATGCAAATATCTCGCCTTACCATCTTGCTCAATTCTGAACAAGCCATTCTCAAATTCCGTGTGCAATTCGTGAAAATATTTACCTTTGATGGAGTCAGGGCCTTCCGGTTCATCGCTGAGCTCGTACACGCCGCCATTTTTCACCAGATAGGAAATTACACCCTCTTCATGGGTTTCTTCCAGTCCTGCGCGCATCCGCTGAACAGCGACAACATGCAGATCCATCATATTCATCTTGCTGATCAGCTCATTGACGAAGTTACGTTTGGTCAGCTCCTGCCACAGCGTCTGGGCGGATTGCCCGATGATGATCTGTGTTACCTCTTTCTCTTCTGCTGCTTCGACAATAACATCGGTTGTCTTGCGGCCCCGGCGTTTGCGGACCATAAACTCTGCTCCTGCTTCCTCTGCCAGGCGTTTCCATACTGTCATAAACATTTCTTTACTCTGATTGTATTCATCACTGTCCGAACTATCTACATTGAGCACATACAGCGGTGCTCCGATAAGCTCGGACAGCTGGACACCACGCCGGATTAAACGCTCCCCGTGCGGACCATAATGAACACATACCATAATCTTTTCCTTGTGAATGACCTTCACCCTCCTGTTAACATGGGCAAGAAATACAAAAGGAGCCTACTGGCGTTAGGCCCCTTTCTGTTGTTCTAAACCCTTAAATGTTATAAATAAATTATATCTATTCCGATACTGTTTGTAAAGTTTACGGACAAGGAAACGACACCTCAGAGGTCCGTGTATCAGCCTTCAAGCAGCATTCCCAAATAAGTAACGGGGTCAGCAATAAAATCTTTGAATTTAGCCAATGGATGATATTCCTGATGTTCCACATCATAGCAGCCGATTTTTTGTGAGCCCGGATGCCACACAATTAGCAGATCACTGTAGTTATCCACCACTGCCGAAAGCCGCAGCAGTTTCGACCTTCCAGCTTTCATTTCAATAGTATCTGTGAGTGTGAAGAAATCAATGTAACCTACTTCATATTCATTCCCGGGCAGATTTAAACGCAGTTCTTTTCCCTTCAGAAAAGAAACCAGTGCTGCCGGAAGCTTGTACGCCCGGAGGGCATGCAGCTTGTTGTTCAGATCATGAAAATCAGCAGGCTCCTGCGCCTTGATAAGTTCAGCCATTTGCATATTTTTAGCAGCAACGGCGATCGTATAGGCACGCTCTCCGTCTTGTTCGGCAATAGTCACATCTGCGCCGCGTTCAATCAGATATTGGACCATGGGCAAATTGTTGTTTCTGGCAGCAACGGTAAGCGGAGTAGCCCGGTAAGGGTACACCATATCAGCTTCGTTGTAATTAACATCCACTCCCTGGTCGAGCAGATACTGTACAAGCTTCAGCTTATGGTCAGAGACAGCGGACCGCAAGGTTTCGCCGCCATACCGGCGGATATCCAGCCCAAGCTCCAAAAGGAGCGGAATATTCCTGCCTCCTCCATAATACGCTTCCTGAAATGCATTAGATTTCACACGGTTCATGCGGTTCATTTCTGCACCCTGACTATGGATATAACGTACTGTCTTCTCCGAGCCGTACCGGGCAGCTGTTAAAAAGGCGGGTTTCTCTGAGTTGTTCAATTCTGCGCCATGCTCCACAAGCAGCTTTACCATCTCCAGATCATCCCTGATCAGTGCCAGCTCCAGAGGGGTAACTCTGCTGTGTTTGCTGAGCGTGATTTCAGAATTGACCTCCCAGCCTTCTGCAAGCAAATTCTGCACCGCCTGCACATTCCCTTCATAAATAGGAATGGCCTCAGCCGGCATGGCCGCAAAATTGCCTATACTTTTCAATTTGTACATCCCTTTTCACTCCATATCTTCCGGAAGTTTTTGCCGGTTTACTCCTGGCTCATGCCTTGTCTCCGCTCCATGCGGAAATATGTATTACTACCAATATATACCCAAATAAAATGCAGAAATAATTCCCGCTTACGTTTGTTATCGGTTTTAACGGGTTCTATAATGTAAGCAATACGCAGGAAAGCAGGGATGCAAAATGATCTACGTGGCTTTATTAAGGGGCATAAATGTGGGCGGAAACAACAAAATCAGCATGAAGCTGCTCAAAGAAACATTTGAACAGGCCGGACTGGCCTCGGTTACAACCTATATCAATTCAGGAAATATTATTTTTGCGAGTGACAGTCATGACCAGGAAGAGCTGCCGGAGCTGCTCGAACAGGCCATTGCCGGAGATTTTGGCCTGAACATCAGAGTGATGGTCCGGAATATCGATGAAATCCGTACGGTTGTCGAGGCACTGCCTGAATCCTGGAGCAATGATGATCAGCTGAAAAGCGATGTGATGTTCCTCTGGGAGGAGATTAATACCCCTTCTGTGCTGGAGGAACTGCCGCTAAAGCCGGGAATCGGAACCCTGCTCTATGTACCCGGAGCCATTTTGTATGGAGTCGAACGTGAGAACATCACTAAAAGCGGGATGACGAAGCTTATCGGTACCAAGCTGTACCGGCAGATGACCGTCCGCAATGTCAATACAACGCGTAAGATCTACCAGCTGATGCAGGCTGCCGGTGAACAGGCCGGGTAACCGACTCCGGAATGAGCTACTCTGAACAAATAATGTCCATCATTTGCGCTGTGCTTGCGGACAGCTGGCGCAGATCCCCTGCGAGCAGTCCAGTCTGCTCCCGCAGCACATCTGCCTCATCTGTCCCTTCGAGATAGCGGCTGACGAAATGCAGGAACACATCGGCCTTGCGCAGCAGCATCAGGACCGGAATGGCTTCTATTTCGGCGCCGCTGAGCCGGATCACTCCGCTGAAGCCCCGCCAAAATTCCTGTACCGCGGCTTGCTCCTCCGCATGCCCTACCAGTCCGGACAAGATTACCGCCGGTTCCATCGCCCGCACATCGCGGGTACAAAACTCGAAGTCAAGCAGCGCCGCTACCTGCCGGCGGTCAGAGCTGTGCACCAGCAAATTTGATCCATTCAAATCGCCATGCACCAGCTGATGCGGCAGTCCGGCCAGCTGCTCCAGGGAACCGGCAATATGCTCATAGGCTTCATAGAGCAGCGCCAGCTCCTGTTCAAGATCCTTGAACGGTTGCGGGGGATTCAGACAGATGCCGCGGACAGCCTCCGGACTGCATAGCGGATAAGATTGCCTAAGTTCATAATACGGCCGGTACACCGGGACTTGTCCGGGATTCACCTCTGCCAGGACAGCAGACAGAATACCTGCCGCTTCACCGAACGAGCCAAAGAAGCCGGCTTCCTCGTCCCCGGGTGAATCCCCTTCAATATATTGGAATAAACAGGCGAATTTCCCGTCCTTCTCGGGAAGCTCTACCACTATATTTCCGTCCGCAGCACGGACAGGTGCCGGCACGCGGAACGGCAGATCCAGCGCCGCCAGCTGTCCCAGCACCGCATGCTCGAACAGGATTTTATCCTTGTCTTTATGCGTGTCATAGATCCGCAGCACCGCGCGCCGCGTTTTATTTTCCACAAAGAAGGTTGTGTTATTCCACCCTCCGCTCCGCTTATGCAGCGTTCCGCTCCATTCCGGCCAATTCCGGCTTACAATAGTATCCGTAGGCTTATGCCCCTTTCTTTTTTTGTAACGAAATTCCCCTAAGGGTGTCTTATCTATGTAAGGTGGTGAACATGTGGCTGATGTAGAGCAAATCTACAAGCAATATTTCCAGGATGTCTACTTGTTTGTGTTGTCTCTTAGCCGGGATAAAGCAATCGCAGAAGAGATCACGCAGGAAACGTTCGTGAAAGCAGTAAAAAATATCAACCAGTTCAAAGGCAATTGTAAAATCAGTGTCTGGCTCTGTCAAATCGCCAAAAATACATATTTTACTTATATGGACAAGCAGCAGCGCTATGAACAGTATGATCATGAGACCATAGTCCAGTCCGGCAGCCGCTTAATTGAACATACCCTGGCAGATAAAAGCGAAGCGCTGAGGATCCACAAGCTGCTGCACAATCTGAAAGAGCCTTATAAAGAGGTTTTTACACTGAGGGTATTCGGCGAACTGTCCTTTGCCCATATCAGTGAAGTTTTCGGCAGGACCGAGAGCTGGGCAAGAGTCACTTATCACCGCGCAAGAGACATCATACAAGACTTGTTAATGGAGGAAAACCGATGAACAAACTGTCCTGTGAAATTGTTGAGGACCTGTTGCCGTTATACCATGATGAGGTGTGCAGTACAGCTGCCCGGAAAGCAGTGGAGGAGCACCTTGGCACCTGCGGGAAATGTACCGCCGCCCTGCTCAAGCTGCAGGAGAACCCTCTGCCCTTTGAGGTTATGCAAAAAAATAAGCAGGAGAGCAGCGGTTTGTCCAGCTTCCAAGGCTACTGGCACCGCACCCGGGTCCGTTCTTTTGTGAAGGGCCTTCTTCTGGCTACGGCAGTGTGCGGCTTAATTGTGCTTGGCTATGCCGGGTTATTCCGGTGGAATATCATCAAGGTTCCTTCGGGCAATATTCAGATTTCGGATATCAGCCAGCTTAAAAACGGCAAAATCGCCTATCATGTCAAAATAACCGACGGTTACGTTCTGAACCAGATTAATGGCAGGCTTGAGGAAGACGGGAATTTCTACCTTACTCCTGTGCGGCCTGTGATTAAATCGCGTAAATTCGCCGATCTTGGACTCGGCAACAGATACGACAGAATCGACCTGGAAATGTTAAATGTGAACCGCTCCGATCCTTCCATTGCGATTAAAGCCATCTACTTTGGCCCGAAAAATGACAATCCTGTCCTGCTGTGGAGGCAGGGAATACAGCTGCCGCCGGCCACAGCTGCGGTCGAGGCTCAATTTGTGGAATCAAGGTAGAAGCTGCATTGGTGCTTCCCCTCTGCGCGGAACTGGTTCTGCGGAATTCTATTTTTTCCGCTATAATAAACTTCATATTGAATTTGCAAAGGATGGGATCGTTAATGGACGCAACTGTATCCAAACGCTGGCTGCTGGCCAGACTCTATGAACCGGAGCAGACGATCATAGATTGCCGGTTCACGCTCGGTAAACCCCAGGCCGGCCGGGAAAGCTATGAAGAGGAGCATATACCGGGGGCTGTCTATCTGGATCTGGAGCAGGACTTGTCCGGTCCTGTCGGGGCGCATGGCGGGCGCCACCCGCTGCCTGATCCGCAAGTTCTGGCGGCACGCCTCTCAAAGCTGGGAATCAGCAACGAGACGCGGGTTGTGGCCTATGATAACGAGAACGGCATGAATGCTGCGCGGCTATGGTGGCTGCTGCGCTATCTCGGACATGAGCAGGTATTCATTCTGGAGGACAGCTTCAGCACCTGGAAAGCGGAAAAATATCCGGTGACCGCTCATCAGCCTGTGCGGGTGCCGAGCACCTTTGTGGCCAACGTGCAGCCGCAGATGCTGGCGGGTGTTGATGAGGTTCGCGAGGTTTCGGAGAGATTGGCGGATGCCGTGGCTGATCCCGTAGCCGATAATAACCTTTCTGGCGACTCCTCTCCTGCTCTTCCCGTCCTCATCGATTCCCGTTCGAATGACCGTTATCAGGGTCAGAACGAGACGATGGACAAGAAAGCCGGCCATATCCCCGGCGCAGTTAACTACTTCTGGAAAGATACGCAGAATGCTGACGGCAGCTACAAAATCGCCGGACAGCTTACGGAACATTTTGCCGCACTGGACAAGGACCGTGAGATTATCGTCTACTGCGGCTCCGGCGTGACCGCCTGCCCGAATGTAATGGCGCTGGAGAAGGCCGGGTTCAAGAATGTGCGGCTGTATGCGGGGAGCTGGAGTGACTGGATCTCGTATGAGGAGAATCCGGTGGCGACGGGAGAAATATAGGATCTTGTTACGGGCGTACAGTCTATAAAATACAAAACACCGCCATGTAGGCTAAGGCCTTGGGCGGTGTTTTGGGCGTACATGAAAATCAACATGGACCCGTTACTTAATTCAATGCTTTTTTCAATTCATTTTATTAGGCTGCTTCCACACGCACCTGTATTTTTTATTGTAGCCTGCCTGACCCACACCTGCAAAAAATTGCCGGGGACTCTGTCACCCGGCGGTTCCAATCCTTTTAAACCATTTTGGCTAGCTTATCACCCGGGACGCTCAGGTGTCTCCGCAGAACCTTCTCAACCCCAAGAAGAATCAGAATGAGGATACAGCAAAAGCCATACATCCCGGAATAGGACAAAAGGTCAGCTACAGGACCCATTGCCATACCACCAAGAGAAATGCCCAAGTCAGCTGAGGCAATGAATAAGCCGAGCAGCACATTTCGGGAAGCTTGTGGCAATACAAATGTCAAATAAGTAGTAAGCGCCGGATATAGCATAGCTTGAGCAATGCCCATCAAGACAGCTGCCGGATAGAACGTTACCGGTCCCAATGCAGAAGCTAAAGAGAGCAGCAATGCTGCCGACAAAGCGAGCAAGAGCACCGTTTGAATAAACGATTTACGCCAGTAGCCGTCCGAAGGAATGCGCTTGCGCAAGTAAAAGCGTGCAAGGACGATAACCGCGGCCTGAATCATTAGATAGACGCCTGCGTTACCGAATTGGATTTGATGAGCATAGAGCGGAACGAATACTGAAACAGCACCAAATACAACAGATGCACCAAGCATTAGCAATGTACATAATGAGAGAGGAGGAACTGTAAACAGTTGGCCGAAGGAAGACCACATCCCTGCTTGCGGCTGTGGCTTGACATCTTCATTGTCTCCTTCACCGTCCGCATGTGACGGAGTAAGAAATCCGAACATCGCCGTACCTGCTGCTATGACCACCATTACTACGGTGAAGGCATTTAATCCCCCCCGGTCCCAAATGGCCAGCGCCAGAACCGGACCGATAATTCCCGGCATATACGTGAACAACGAATACAGCGAAATCCCTTGCGACCGCTCTTCATCTGACAATCTGTCTATGATAGCAATCTGCAATGACATGGAAAAAAATGCGGTAGATACACCTTGCAACAGTCTTGCAGCCAAAAATCCCATAAGACCGGTTAAAGGATACAGCAATAAAGCACAACCGTTCACCAGCAATAAAATACGCAGCACCTTCGTAGCTCCGTAGCGCTGCACAATTTGACCCGCGAGAGGACGAAAAAACATACAGGTTAACATATAAGCGCCCATAATCCAACCGATTGTCGAATTGCTGGCTCCTAATGTTTCACTTCGCAAAGGGATAATAACGGTCAGAATAGAATTGGCGCTGAAGAACAGAAACGCCAGTGCATAGAGACGAATAAATGGCCAAGAAGTGACCCGTGATTGACTCAAGATCGAACGACCTCCATATGCTTATTCGTTGCCTTCCGCTCACTCAGTTCACTTAATTCATCCGCGCATCTTAAAAGCAGCGAAGTATGAGGATGCTCGCTGGATGACAGCTCCTTTCCGGACAACCTTTCAATGAACTTGCCTTCATGCATTACTGCGATTTGGTGACAAAAGGCTCGCAGGACACGGACATCATGCGAAATCATAATCATGGAAAAACCGAATTGTTGATGAAGACGCTGCAGCAATTCCAGTATCTGGGTCTGTACATTCATATCCAGTGCTGATACCGCTTCATCACAAACAAGAACATCGGGCTGTAAAGCCAACGCTCTGGCAATTGCAATCCGCTGGCATTGTCCCGTGCTTAATTGCGGAGGCCTGCGATGCTGAGCAGATCCGGTTATGCCTACCTCGTCCAACAGATGACGGGCATGCTCCAATCGCTCCTTCCGACTTCCGATCCGAAACGTTTTGAGCGGAGCTTGTACAAGTTCAAGCGCACTTTCATGCGGATTGAGGCTTGCTCTGGCATCCTGAAAGACGAGTTGTATATGCCTGGCGAGCTTTCGCCTTTCCTTGCCCTTTAAAAATGTAATATTTCGGCCTAGAAGATGGATCGCACCTGAATTTACTGGCTCCAGCCCCAGCATACAACGGGTAAGCGTAGATTTACCGCAGCCGCTCTGTCCCAGGATACCAACGATTTCCCCTTTTCGGACATGCAAATTAATCTTATCGAGTACGATCCGCCTCTGGTCGAAAACTTTGACCAATTGCTTCAATTCCAGTACGAATGGTTCGCCAGAAGAAGGAATGTCCTCAGAAGAAGAAGCAAGCATGCGGGAATTGAGCAATCGACGGGTATAGGAATGGCGAGGCTTGGCAAGTAAATCTGCGGTATCTCCCTCCTCAACGATATTCCCCTTATGAAGCACAATTGTACGGTGACTGATAGCCTGTGCAAGACCTATATCGTGTGTAATAAGCAGCACTGACAAATCAAGCTCCTGCTGCAGATTTCGTATCAACTCAAGCACCTCGCGCTGATTGACGGTATCGAGGGCTGAAGTAGGTTCATCGGCAATCAAAACTTGCGGTCGCAAACATAACGTCAATGCCAAACATATACGCTGACACATGCCGCCGCTTAACTCGTGAGGATAGGCATTCATTATTTGGAAAGGATGACTGAAATGAAGACGGGATAGCCACCCTTCGATAATTGCTGCACTTTCTAGTTTGTCTCCTGCGAGTCCATGTACCTTCAACGTTTCATAAAAATGATCTTTGATCGTCATCATCGGATTAAGCGCTAAACGGGCATCCTGGAACAGCATCGCAATCCCCCGCCCACGAATATCAATCCATGCTCCGGACGGTGCGGAAAGCTGCATTGGCGGATGATCTTTCAATTTCATTATACCGTCTGCAAGCTGCGCTGAAGGAGGAAGTAATCCTGTTAATGCTTTTGCAATGGTTGACTTTCCGGATCCGCTTTCTCCTAACAATGACACAATCTCGCCTTTACAAAGCTTGAAGGAAATGGAGTTTAGGACAGGTTGCGGCTTCCCCTCTTGCAAGTAGAATACCTGGAGGTTATCCACATCAAGCATTTGCTGATGACCAGCATCGTTCATAATCCTCCCCCTTTCATCTTGCCTATATAAAGCTTTCTTTATATGCGCGTTTTTTCATACGGATCCAAACGGTCACGCAGCCCTTCGCCAATGCAATTAAACGCAAGAACGGTCAGCACAATAAAGAGCGCTGGACCCAGCAGCACATGCGGGTTCATCATGAAATGGGCACGTCCGTCTGCAAGCATACTTCCCCACTCCGGTGATGGCGGCTGTGATCCCAGTCCGATAAAGGAAAGTGCGGCAATGGCCAAAATGAGGTTGCCCAGTTCAAATGTTGCCAGAACGAGAACAGGCCCAAACGCTTTTGGGAGAAGCTCTTTGATCATAATGATGAAATTTGAGCTGCCAAGCACTCTAGCCGCATCAACAGATGTGCTGCTCTTCGCACTAAGCACGATGCTTCTGGTCAGACGAGCAAAACTGACCCACCATACGATTACGACTGCAAACAATAAATGATATAAACCAGTTCCGAATAATGCGGCAATAACCATTGCGAACACCATGAACGGAAAAGCCAGCAGGACATCGATAAGCCTCATAATAACATGATCCAATAACGTGTCATGAAACATCCCGGCAGTAACGCCAACCAGCATGCCGATTAATAACGCTGAACCCAATGCAAGGACACATGAAAGAAACGTTGTTTTCCCTCCATGCAATGTGCGGGAAAGAATATCGCGGCCGAATCGATCGGTACCAAGCGGATGTTCTGCACTTGGCTTCTCCAGACGTTCTCCCACACTCATTGCCAGTGGATCCTGCAACGATAACCATGGTGCTGCAAAAATAGCTCCTGCAATAACCGCCAGCAGCACAGTGCCGAAAATGAGGCCCGACATGGATTTCAGTTTACTCATTAGTCACCGCCCTTTCCTGTCTCCGGGAAACACGGGGATCAAGAACGGCATAAATAGCATCTACTATAATATGAATGATGACAACCGATACCACCGTTAGAAGAGCATAACCCTGCAGGACCGGATAATCCTTGTTTAAAATAGCTTCAAGTGCGTACTCTCCCAGTCCCGGCCAGGCAAAAATACTTTCAATGATAACTGCCCCGCCTATAAAAGCAGTGAATGACAAGCCAATCATTGTAATTGTCGGAAT
The DNA here is from genome assembly GCF_023520895.1 of Paenibacillus sp. PK3_47. Classification (NCBI taxonomy): domain Bacteria; kingdom Bacillati; phylum Bacillota; class Bacilli; order Caryophanales; family Paenibacillaceae; genus Paenibacillus; species Paenibacillus sp. PK3_47. The sequence continues at coordinate 5,753,836 of NZ_CP026029.1, read as the reverse complement.
CAGTGCATTACGCATCGCATGCCACACTACCCGTCGCTGGCTCAGCCCTCTGGATACCGCAGACTGAATATAGACCTGTCCCAATTCACTCAGCAGGTTGGCCCGCACAACACGGATCATTTGTGGCGCGCCCAGCAGTCCCATCGTCAAAGCAGGAAGCCATAATCTGGGAAGACTCGCCTGACTGGTAATCTCGTATACACCAAATTGGACCGCTAACAATAAAAGCAGCAGCAGGCCGATTACAAATCCAGGAATGGATGCCAGCCCTACACAAATAACCCTTACCGCTGTATCAAAAAATGCTCCATTATAAACGGCAGACAACGTCCCCACTACAAATCCTAATATCACTTGAATCAGCAGTGCGGCAGCTGCTAATAGAAGTGTGGCCGGCAATCTCTCACCGAGTTCCTCTGTCACTGCGCGACCTGTATAGTAGGAATTCCCCAGATCCAGCTGCAGCAGGCTGCCCATCCATGAGAAATACTGATTGGGTACACTCTCTGTAAGCCCCATTTGTTCACGCGTTTCGTTAACCGCCGCATCATAAGCCTCAACATCAATCGCAACCTCGAAAGTAGAGCCAATGAGCAGTTTGGCAGGATCACCCGGAGCAAGGCGAATAAGCGCAAACAGGACCAGTGAGGCCACGAAGACAGTAATAAGCGTTTCTATGGCCTTTTTTAATAACCGAAACCCCATTACGCTTGCCTCCTTATGGCGATACGAATGTCAAATTTTCATTGACCAAATTTTCGAACTGGCGGAAATGATCGACAAAACCTTCAAGCTTTTGACTAACGGCCGTAATTTGCGGGCGAGGAAAAAGGCTAACAACCGGAGCTTGTTCAGCTACGTGAGCATTGATTTCGAGCGCCAGCTCACGCCGTGTTGCCTCATCGTTCGCTAAAGCCAGCTGTTCCAATAAATCATTCGTCAGCTCATCGTCGAATCCGCCGTAATTGCCGCTTCCTGAAGGTGAAAATTGTCCTTTCATCAATGTTAGCGGATCGCCAAATGTACTCCAGGCCTCAATAAATGCGTCCCATTCCCCATTTTCACGAGCAACCTCGATCAAATTATAGTCCCCGTGTTGTACATTCGCTTGAATCCCCAGCTTGGTCCACTGGAATTGCAGCGTTTCTCCCAGTGCACTGTCGCCACCCCATGTCATCAGATTGATTGTCAGGGGCTCTCCGTCTTTCATCCGTACGCCTGAATCGCTTAACAGCCAGCCCGCTTCATCCAGCAGCTGACCCGCGCGCTCAGCATCATATTGTGTATAGACAGCGTTGCGCGCTTCCGAAAATGCCGGATTTGAGCTCATCCATGTCGTCAATGGAATGCTCTGTCCTTCTGCAGCCTGGACAATCAATTCATCGCGATCAATCCCCCAGGACAATGCTTGTCTGACCCGGACATCCTGGAACTTGCTTTGACTCAGGTTTAAATAAATCGTTTGCGTATTCGCAGCCGGCACAGCCGAAATTCTCACTTCATCGCTTCCTTGCAACTGTGATATACCGGACACTGGCATTTTATGAGCGATATGACTATTGCCGCTCAATACAGAAAGCATACGTGTCTGCTCATCGCTTATTTGCTCTTGGACAATCCGGGGAATGGTCGGTTTTCGCCCCCAATAATTGTCGTTAATCTCAAGCTCCATGCGCTTCTGCGGCTCAAACGCCACCACCTTGTACATACCTGTAAGGTCCATTGTTTCGACAGAATCAAAGGATGCTTCTGCGTTATGAATCAGCGTTTGATAGTAAGACAGGTTTAAAGGGACGTCCATATGCTCACGTGCCGTTTTAACGTGGATCGTATAGGTGTCAACCGGGGTAAAGGTCAAATCCTGTATGTAAGGAATAACTTGCTTGTCCAGGTCCCGAGAACGTTCAAGCGAAGCAATGACCGCTTCCGCATCGACCGCTTTCCCGCTCCAGAATTGTGCGTTTTCTTTCAAGGAGATTTCCCATGTGGTCGAGTCTATTGCTTCAGCACCTTCTGCCAATAAAGGCTGGACTATACCATTTGCATCCACCTTGAATAAAGGTTCTCCGGCAGCAAGGGCCACTAAATAGCTGGAAGTTAAAGGCGCCACAGGGTCTACACTTGCTGCAATTTCCTGATCGACAATAATCAATTCTTGCGGAAAATCATTATTGACAGCATTCGCAGCTGACTCATTATCCGTTGAACTGTTATTATCTTGCTGCATGCTTGAAGTTGCGGCAGGGTTCAAGTTACTTGATTCACTACTGCATCCCCAGATAATAACCATCAACATGCAGACCATTGGAATTAACAACCATTTAATCTTCATCGTCACTCTCCTTAATTCGTAATAATTACGATTAAAACCCAACCCTATTTATTTGTCAATCTTAAATTTTGAAGCATAATTTATAGGGTCAATTAAGGTGTGTCCTTAAAATATAATTCCTTCCAATATAATGGTAAATTCCATCTATCAAATATTTTTCATTTTTTTGGGCGTTTGGGTGGAAGCGTTTTGGTATTCTTGCCTGTGAGGGGTTCGAGGATGCCCAGAGGTCTTGAGCAGACGCGGGCATTGTGGGCTGTTGTAGTGGTGTAGGGATTGTTTGAGTCCGTACAGGTTTACTTGATGGTTTGTTTAATCGACAGGTCTACTTTCGGGGCGGTGTATTCCGCAGATTATCATGATTCAAGAACAATGTGGTTCAGGCACTGACTTGATTGGCGTACTTCCTCCTGACCTCTTACTGGTGAACTTTCTGTTACTGGCTTCTGATCAATTAGAAGGGCCAACCGGTTATACCCGGATTGACCCTTCCTTTTGTCTGAATCATCCGCCCTATCCATTGCGCCTTTCCTGCTTTTGCAATGCATACACTGAGTACCAAAGAGACGCTATTAATATCAATTCAAACACATTGGTTATTGCCGAACTCTCCACTGGCAGTGATATCATGCTGCCAACCAGCATCAGGGCTGTTCCCAAGAACAGAATGGCCGTTACTTTTCGCTTCCAGAGGGTAATTCCGGCTGCTAAAAGTGGAATCATAATTAGCAAAACCATGACTGGCGGTCCGGACTCTTCATTCGCAGGCACATAACGCAGCGCACCGTATTCAAGCATGGGCTTAAGCTGCAGAGAGAATGTATGCGTAGTTAACTCCAGCACAATAAGACCAGCCGTAAAGATCCAGGCAATGGCTTTCGCAATCGTTGTTTTGGCCCATGTGCTGCCTGCCCACCGGATCAGATCGAGGCTGGCCAGTACGAGCAGCGGCGTGCAGAAAGCATGCAGCCAGTATCTCGCCGTATTCAATGATTCCAGCAGCCCGCCTTCTCCTATCGTTGTACCTGCAGCCATAACTCCATTATCCCAGATCAGTGCAGCTGTTACTGCAAATAGAGCAACATAACCCAGCCTCGCCTCGCCGCGGATGCACATCATTATTCCCCATACGCCCAGACCTGCATAAAACAGTGTGATCACCAGATAAATCCAAGAATCCATTCACAGTTGCTCCTCTCTTACGGTAATAACAAAAGTTGTATTCTTAAAGAGCGGCTTGATATTTACACACTTTATGTCTTTATGTACCCACATTTCTCTAGTAAAATGATTAATTTTATTAAAAATTCCACTGCAATAGATTAACTTCTTGCCAAACATTGCTTATAATGAGTGCACCGTTGCCCGGAATCTCCCGGGGGTGAATATGGGTTCGTGTCCTTCCGGATGCCACATATGGAATCGTTTTCACCACCTGCTTATATTACACCAAGGAGGAAAATCAATGTATAAAGTGCTGATTGTAGATGATGAAGTTTTTGTCCGTAAAGGTCTAATCTCTATTATGAACGAGAGCCCGCTGCAATTTGAAATTTGCGGTGAAGCGGAAAACGGCAAAGAAGCGCTCGCCCTGATCGAACAGTTAAACCCTGAGCTGGTGATTGCAGATATACGGATGCCTGTCCTTGACGGCTTGGAGCTGATCCGGAAAGTAAAGACAGAGCTTGAGCAGCAGCCCATATTTATTATTTTAAGCGGATATCCTGATTTCTCGTATGCCCAGCAGGCGTTCCGTTACAATGTTTCAGATTATATCCTGAAGCCCGTAGATGAACAGGAGCTTACAGCTGCCTTAAAAAAGATAGCCCACACGTTAAATCAAAAACAGTTGTTATCCATCACGAAAGAAAAACCGCTTGTCGAAACCGTCATCGAAAGCCTGCTGCAGACAGAACCGGATGACCAGGTAATGGGACGGATTGCCTATGCACTGGAGCTGCCGATCTCCTCTTCCTATACATATGTCATTGCAGAAATGCAGGACGGGCTTCCCCATGGCGAAATTGATTATATGCCTGCCTTGAAGGCAGCGCTGCAGCGTTATTTTCATCAGAAGACGCAGACGTTGCTGATTCATAGACGCCCGAACAACCAGTATGGGATCATCGTCCCTGAACTATGGATGAATGAGCTGAGTCCTTACGGGCCGAAAAACTATGCCGGTATGCTGGACATGCTGGAAAGAGAGCTCAAAACGACAATTACCCTGTTTGTAGGCTGTAAAGCGAACCATTTGAAACAAATTGTGGCCTCCGGCGCCAGTGCTGAAAAATGCCTCAATTACCGTTTCTCCGCCAGCTTTAAAGGCATTTTCATGGCTGATAAGCTGCTGGAGCTTCCTTTATATTACTTTGATGTGGAAGAAGGGCTTCACAGCAAGCTGATCTATGAGCTGGAAGCCAATAACAAGCAAGCCTACAGCTCCGCGGTTGATGTTATTTTCTCCGAGTTTCAGGAACGCCATTTCGCTCCGGGGGCCGTTACGAACACGATCAGACGGAGCATGATCGCCATCATCAATATCATCCGTCAGCTGGAAGGTGATGAGAACCAATTATACTCGACGGCCGAGCTGCTCCATTGGCAGACCAAATACCGCAATTTGCACCAGCTGAAGCAGGTTTTCCTGCATTTTATCGGGGAAGCAGCTGAATATATTGCCGGAAAGCGCGGAGACAAGAGTGAAGGCAGTATAGAAAAAATCAAGAAGTATATCGACGGACACTATAAAGAAAACATTTATCTGAAGGGGATTGCTGCTGATTTTAACATGAATCCGGTCTATCTCGGACAACTGTTCCGTAAAACCTACGGCGTCTATTTCAATGAATACCTGCTGTCCTTGCGCATTGAGGAGGCCAAACGTCTGCTGCGGCAGACGAAGAAACGCATGTACGAAATCGCTGAGCTGGTCGGCTTCCAGAATGCGGATTATTTTACTACCCAATTTGAAAAGCTCGAGAATATGACACCTACCGATTACCGCAATCTGATGCTCGATAATAAGAAATAAGGGGGTACCTGTCAGTGATCAACTTCCGTCTGCTGCATCATATGAAGCTTCGAAGCAAGCTGATCGTGATTTACATTGTATGTGTGTTCATACCAATCATATTGACCAATGTTATGTTCTACAAGGTAACTACCATGAATATCAAAACTCAGAAGACTTCTGATGCGGAACAAGCGATGTCCCTGTTGCAAGCCGAGTTAAAAACCGTTATTGACGATGCTGCAGGCATGTCCTACCTCTACTCTATTGACAAGCAGCTCATTCAGCATTTAAACACTACCTTTGTATCTAATAATCGCTATGTTGAATCGCTCAACACCATATCCAATCTGTTCAACCGCACGGATAAGGAAAACAAAGTGATCAGCTCCTTAGTCATCATGACGGACAATCCTACTATTCTTGCCTCAGGCAACATCATTAGACTTGAGGATGATACACGGAACAGCGACTGGTACGGACAGATCAATACATTCAACAATACACATCCGCATCTCTTCGTAACACCCGATAATATCAGTGTCATTCAAAGACTCTCTGATCGCCGGCTGGAGACCTATGAGCATGTGCTCAAAATTGATTTAAATATGAATTATATAAAACAAATTCTGGATTTATCCAGCTTCACCGGCGACTTTTACATTCTGGATCCATCCAATCAGGCCCGCTACGGGCGTCTGGCCAACGGTGAACCGAGCGGGCTGATCACAGCAGAACAGACTATTTCTCTCAGTGACATCCCCAAACCGGAGAAAGCCATTGTCATCGGGAAAACTTACCAGAACAACCGTTATGTAGGCGGATGGTCTGTTTACGGGGTGCTGGATGAAGAGATCATTCTCTCGGATGTCAGACAATCCGGTCAGTTTATCCTGTGGTTTGCGGTGATTAACTTCGTCGTGCCAACCATCGTGATCTTGATCATGTCCCGCTCCATACATACCCGTATCCGCAACATCCTGCGGCAGATGAAGTCCGTAAAGGACAAAAATTTCGGTTTGATCCCCTATAACGGGGAAAGGGATGAAGTTGGTGAGCTGGCGGTCGAGTTCAACCGGATGAGCAAACGGATCGGGAATCTGATCAATGATGTCTATGTAGCGGAAATACAAAAAAAGGAACTGGAGCTGCGCCAGCGGCAGGCCCAGCTGCATGCGCTCCACAGCCAGATTAATCCCCACTTTTTATTTAATGCGCTGGAGACGATCAGAATGAGGAGCCAGATGAAAGGCGAAACTCAAACCGCCAGAACCATTCAGAATATGGCCAAAATTTTCCGCAAATCGATCCTTTGGAAAACAAGCTTCGTAACGATCCGCGAGGAGCTGGAGTTAATCGAAAGCTTTTTGGAGATTCAGAAATACCGCTTTGATACAAAGCTGGACTATCATATTGAGGTGGATCAATCCCTGCTCGACATTGAAATACCGAAGATGGCCTTCCTCCCTTTTGTGGAGAATGCCAGTATTCATGGCATTGAAAATATAGCCGGCATCGGATATATCAACATACAGATTGCCCAGGAGAACGGTCAGCTCATCTTTGTAAGTGCAGATAATGGGGTCGGTATGGATCAGGAGAAAATCAGGGAGCTGCAGGATTACTTTGAGGATGACTCTGCGATGGGCGATTCAATCGGCATGAAAAATGTTATAACACGGCTGAGAATCTATTACGGTGAATCGTTCTTCTTCAACATTTCCAGTGAACCCGGGGAAGGAACACGCGTACTCCTCCGGCTGCCGCTGGCCATTAAATAAATTTGTTTCTTAATTATTCAAAGACCGATCTAAAGTTTGCCATGTAACAATACGAAAGGCTTTATTTTATACTGAAAGTGCTTACAAACAACAGAAAGGGGATACTGCAATGCACAGAAAAAAATGGTTACAATCCAGCCTGGCTGCGGTCATGGCTACGACGCTTCTGCTGGCAGGTTGCTCGAACGGCAATGCCGGAGAAGGCAGCAGTAAGTCCGGTGGAAGTGAGGTTAGCACAGAACCGGTTACTTACAGTTACTTTGGTTTTGGTAATAATAGAGATGTGATGGCAAGTGATACCACGATCGGTAAAATTCTTCAGGAACAAACGGGTGTTGACTGGAAGATGGAATTTGTTGTCGGGGATGCAAGCACCAAATCGGGCGTAATGATTGCCGGCGGCGATTATCCTGACGTCATCTCCCCCGTAGGCGAGCTTGCAAAGTTCCTGGATGCCGGTGCACTCATCCCGCTGAATGATCTGATTGAGGAATACGGTCCTAATATCAAACGTGTTTATGGCGACTATATGAATAAAATTACACATGAAGACGGCAATATCTATATCCTTCCCTACACTGCGAATGTAAACGGATACTTGTCGCCGCCTGACCCAACCAGCACCTTCTGGATGCAGCGGCGCGTGCTGAAAGAATTCGGCTATCCGGAAGTCAAAACACTGGACCAGTATTTTGACCTGATCGAACAATATCAGGCCAAATACCCTACCGTAGATGGAAAAGACACCATTGGATTCGTTACCTTTGCAGGCACCGCCGGTGAATTCTTCACCATTACGAATCAGCCGATGCATCTGGCCGGCTACCCGAATGAGGGCGCCGTCATGGTTGATATGGAAACCCATGAAGCCAAGCTCTATCAGGGAACTGAAGATGAGAAACGCTGGCTGGCCAAGCTAAATGAAATGAACAGCAAAGGCTTGGTTGACCCGGAAACCTTTACCGCCAACAAAGACCAGTATCTCGCCAAGCTTACTTCCGGCCGTGTACTCGGATTTGTAAACTATTCCTGGCAGATTAATGATGCGACAACCAACCTGAGAACAGCCGGAGATGACGACCTGCGTTATGTCGCCCTTCCGATTGTCTATGACGAGAGCATTACAGACGCATATGTGGATCCTCCATCTTTCGTCAATAACCGCGGACTCGGTATCTCTGTAAGCGCTAAAGATCCGGCACGCATCATCAAATATTGGGATAACCTGCTGACGGATGAGAATCAGAAGCTTGTCCAGTGGGGCGAAGAAGGAGTCACCTACTCCGTGAATGAAGAAGGACGCATGGTGATGAGCGAAGAACAGCTTACCAACCGTAACGACAATGATTTCAAACGCAAATACGGCTTTGCTTATTTCGATTATGAGTGGCCGCGGTACGGTGATAACTCAGTGTATGACGACGGCAATGCCCATGTTCCGTTCAACCAGCCGGAAGTGGCGGCAATCAATTATACAGAAGGCGACAAGGCCCTGCTTGATGCTTACAAGCTGAAAACTTTCGGTGACTTCTATGCCGAGCCGGTGGAACGTCCATGGTACCCGGCCTGGAGTATTGAGCGTGAGCCTGGTTCCCCGGAACAGCTGTTTAGCCAGCGTGCCGGAGATCTGCAGCAGAAATATTATTCCCGCTTAGTGCTTTCTTCCCCAGCCGAATTTGAAAACGTTTGGAATGAATATCTCGCTGAGTATAACAAACTGGATGCGGCAGATTTCGAAGAATTCATGACGAACAAGATCAAAAATCGCATCGATGGAAAATGGTAAGTCAGTAGCTGTTCTATTAGGATTCCATACCGGGAAAAGTGAAGCTGTCTTCACTTTTCCCTTCTAGAATTGCTGCAAAGAGATCATACAGGTCTGGGAAAGGGGATTGTTAAGGTGGAGAAACCTGCTGCTGGACTAATGCCGCAATCGAATACTGGCGATTCGCGCGTGAAAGTCTTTTTCAAAGAGTTATCTAAACAGAAAATGCTAATGCTGATGTCACTGCCCTTTCTTCTGTGGGTGATAATCTTCAAATACCTCCCGCTTTGGGGATGGACGATTGCTTTCCAAAAATTCAAGCCGGCCAGAGATTTTTTAGATCAAACCTGGGTGGGTTTGGATAATTTCAAATTTTTGTTCCAGGAACCGCAGTTTTACCGTGTTTTGCGCAATACGCTCGTGATGAGCTCGATTAATCTGGTCCTTGGATTTGTAACAGCTATCGTCCTGGCCCTTCTGCTGAATGAACTGCGTAAAGTTTTCTTCAAGCGCACGGTTCAGACCATCAGCTACCTGCCCTACTTTATCTCATGGGTAGTGGCGGCCAATATCGTGCAGACAGCTCTGGCACCTGAAGGAATTGTCAATGTGCTGCTGCTCCGCCTGAATCTCATTGATCAGCCTGTGCTGTGGCTCGGGGTCGGCGAGTACTTCTGGGGAATTCTCGGAGTCACTGAAGTTTGGAAAAATGTAGGCTGGAACACGATCATTTATCTGGCTGCCATCACCACCATTGACCCGTCCCAATATGAAGCCGCCGAAATAGACGGTGCCTCCCGTCTTCAGCGGATGTGGTATATCACCCTTCCAGGCATGAAACCGGTAATTGTTCTGATCCTGATCATGAATCTGGGCCATATCCTTGAATCCGGTTTCGAAGCGCAGTACCTGCTTGGCAACGGGATGAATATTGATTATTCGGAAAATCTAGATATATTCGTGCTGAAATACGGCATGCAAATGAATAACTTTGGCCTTGCGACTGCAGCCGGCATGTTCAAAACCGTGGTCAGCTTTATCTTCTTAATTACCGCTAACAACCTCGCCAAGCGTATGGGCGAAAGCAGATTGTACTAGAAAGGAGGCACACGTTATGGCACAAAACCAAAAATTCCGGAATTCCTCGCTGGGTGACAGAATATTTGATATCTGCAATACTATTTTTATGATCCTGCTGGTTATTGTTACCCTCTACCCTTTTCTGAATATGCTTGCCCTATCCTTTAACGATGCCAATGATTCAGTGCGCGGGGATATCTACATTTGGCCGCGGGAATGGACACTGAGAAATTTCGAATATGTCTTTAGTGAATCCAACATTTTTTATGCAACCTTTATTTCTGCTGCACGCACCATTGTCGGAACGGTTGTCTCCGTGTTCTGTACAGCAATGCTGGCTTATACAGTTAGCCGTCCGGAATACAAACTGAAAAAGTTCGTATCCGTCACCTTTATCTTTACCATGTATTTCAGCGGCGGCTTGATTCCAGGCTACCTGCTGATCAAAGAAATGCATATGCTGAACACCTTCTGGGTATACATTATCCCGGGCATCATCGGTGTTTTTAACATGATCGTGATCCGTTCTTTTATCGAAGGACTGCCAGAGGGTCTGATGGAATCAGCAAAAATCGACGGTGCCGGGGATTTCATTACCTTTTCACGCATTGTGCTTCCGCTGACCGTTCCAGCGCTTGCCACCGTCTCGTTGTTCGTAGCCGTGTACCAATGGAACTCCTGGTTTGACGTTTTCCTGTATAACTCTTCTACACCAAGCCTCAGCACTCTCCAGTATGAACTGATGAAGATGCTGTCCACGTCAAATACAGCCAGTGCAAGCTCGGCAGCCGATGCCTTCGCCAATGCTCAGGGAAATAAAGCCGCAGTAACGCCAACCTCCGTCCGGGCTACCATGACCATCGTTGCCAGTGTACCGATTATTATCGTGTACCCGTTCCTGCAGAAATATTTCGTCAAAGGAATGGTGGTCGGTGGTGTAAAAGGCTAACGCAAACTTAAGCACTCCCATACTGGAAAACAAGCGATCTTCAAGAGGCGCACTGCCTTTGGCGATCGCTTGTTTTTTGGTACCTCGCGGTGGCCCTTGTACTCGGTTTTTCGAGTACATTGGGGCCGCTGGCACTCGCGGTGGACCAATGTACTCGGTTTTTCGAGTATATTGGGGCCGTTGCCACTCGCGGTGGCCCATTGTACTCGGTTTTTCGAGTACATTGGGGACGCTGGCACTCGCGGTGGCCCATTGTACTCGGTTTTTCGAGTACATTGGGGACGCTGGCACTCGCGGTGGCCCAATATACTCGGTTTTTCGAGTACATTTAGGTAAGTTACCTGCCTGTGCTATCACTGTTTGGTTTTCACAAAGTTACCTCGGAACAGATCATTCATCAAACCAGATCCGGGCTATGAATCATACCAATGTATTCATAGTAAACAATCCGCTGGGAGGCTCCTCTTGCCACAGGCCGGAATTTACATTTTTCCACCAGTCTGCGGCAGTATTTTATGACCGTCATCGGATGCAAATCCAGCTCTTTTGCAGCAGCAGCCGGGCGAAGGATACGGTGATGACGAATCGCTGACCGCATTATGTCACGTTCGATTTTTGAGTAAGTTCTCTCAGCTGTTCTGTTCGCAGACAGACCCGAGGACAAATAAGGATACAGAACGTTCTGCAGTGCCGTAAGGATGAAAGACGGATTTTCTTTGAGCTCATCCAGCGAGATATAGAGTACCGTGCAATCCTGTGACTGCAAAAAAAGCCCGCGGTTCAGGTCCATCCGGTATTTGCTCCGGTCCGTACCATGTGAGCCATAATCCATAACTTCAAATGCAATACGCGAGGAACCGACCTCCCACAATAAATCTACAAAATATGATCGGCCACGCCAGTCCCTCACTTCATACTCCGGATGCAGTCCATCAAAATGGCCGGCAAGCGGCCACCACACTTCTTCGACAAATAAGCGGTTACCATAGCCGTGACCACGTTTCAGAGCATCAAGCCGCTCCCCTTTTCTTCGCTTGAAATGATCAAACAACCATTGCTCATGTTCCTCTCTAAACCCCATACCCTTCCCCTTTCTGCTACAAAATTAGTTTTTAAATGCACAAAGCCCCGCCTCCTTCCGATTGGAATAGGAGACGGGGCATTCTTTGCCGCGTTAGCCTGCATTTATATGTAGTCTGCCACTTTTAGTCGGCTAAAAAAATACAAATATTGTTAATTTGATGGCAGAATAGCAAACTAACCATTTTAGTTTAAGTTTTTCCCCAACTTCTCTACCTGCAATGACTCCTATCCCTCACTCTATGCTACGGATAATCATTCCGCTTACATTCGATTAGTGCATTGTGTATTGTACTCGGTCTTCGTGTACATCCGACCCTTTGCCCTTACAGCGGCCCATTGTACTCAATTACCGCATACATACATTGGGCCTCCATACCATCCCCTGATATGACGGAACAGTTACGAGGACAACTATAACGACTTTTCACAAAAAAAGACCAAGAGCCCACACTCACAAAGAGCTCTTGATACTGAATTCACGCCGAATTATCTTTTACCTGTAAAACTCCCAGAACACAAGCTGTCCCACCAGAACAACGGTCATTACAACAGGCAGAATAACCGCCCAACTGTCCCGGGCCGTTGAACCGGACCGGTTCCTCTTCCAGGAGAACAGCAGCAGAGCGGCCAGCAGTACAGCCAAACCCGTCAGCCCATAGTTTATTATAATCTGCGGGTACACTTCTGCATACGCCCGCTCACTGTTGCTCAGCATCCGTAAAGCCAGCACCAGATTGTTCACCACAATACCGGTACCCGTTAAGGTGAGTCCAGCCGCCACCTTGCGGCTGCCGGCACGGGGTACAGTCCGGATTCCGCCTCTCCGCTTGTTCAAGACCGCCTGCACCAGCAGTACAAATGGCGAGATAATAAAATACGCGATAGCCAATGCCGCAAGCGCAGCGCTTATAAGCAGCACCGGCATGGATTTGCCGGCAGGCAGCGGCAGATAATCCGAGGTATATACCGAGACTGCCGCTACCTTTCCATTATTGACCTTGGCATACAGCATGGGCCAGACATCAAGGCCAGGGTCCCCGCTCACCTTCTGGTAAAGGTATGGCTGAACCTCCTTATAGCTTCCGCTCATGCCCGCCAGGGACACCTGTAGCTGATCTGCCCCCTGCGGCTTAAGGCTCATCATTGTAAGATAAGGGAACAGCTTCATAAAGCCTTCTCCAGGCCGGCGTGCAGCCAGGAACCTCCCTTCCACCTCTGATACATCCGGCAGACCGGCCACATCAGCCTGCTCACGCATGCCTACTATCGCTTTGGTCAGGCCATGAACGATACTCGATTCGCCGGCTTGATTAGCCATAACTATGACCGCGAACCGTTCTTCAGGCACGATCTGCAGATTGGTGGCAAAAGCTATCGTATTTCCGCCATGCCCCAGTGTCCGGTGCAGTCCTGGATATTCCCAGAATCCATGGGCAATGCCCGGCATGTCTTCTGCTGCAGCATAACTCCGGGACAGCATGGTGTCCAGCGTCTCCGGATTCCCGAACAACGGGGATTGTTCTCCCGCCGCAGGCACTAAAGCCATCGCAAACTTAGCCAGATCTTCCGCAGTGCCGTTATTTCCGCCGTTAGGGTACATGGACATATAATTCCATGCCCCCTGCGTAAATCTTCCTTCTCCTGCGAAGAAATACCCTTTAGCTTTATGCTCCAGCAGCTCCGGGCGCTCCTCCACGACGGAATGGGCAATGGAGTCCTTCATGCCTAACGGATCAAAAATATGCTTCTGAACATATTCATGAAAAGGCTGACCGCTGATTCTCTCCACAATATATGCCGCCAATGAGCTGCCATAGTTCGAATAGGCCACAACCTCACCGGGTCTGTAAATCTGCTCAGGCTGGGCAAGCTTCAGTCCTTCTTCCAGCGGCCGAACCTCCCCAGGGGATTGATAAGCCATGTCGAACATATACTCTTCAAATCCCGCATTATGGTTCATCAGATGGAGCATCGTTATAGGTTCATCATAATTCAGCTTTGTCAGAAAATTTGGCGGCAAAAGCTTGCGGATATCTTCATTCAGGTCAATCGCCCCCTGCTCTGCCAGCTGCATCACGGACGTCCAAACTGTAAGCTTGCTGATGGAGCCCCACTCCATTACTGTTTCCGGCGTGACCGGGATCTGCTGTTCCACATCTGCGTAGCCGTATCCTTTGGACAGTACCACCTGCCCATCTTTCACCACCACAACAGACGCACCAACAGAATGTTGCCCTATGTACTCTTTTACATAATCGTCTGCTAAAGCTTCTAAACCTGTCAGCGGAATTCCGGAAGGCGTTGCTCCCCCGATGGACTCTTCTGCTGCATATGCCGTGACAGTACTGCACAGTAATAATAGAACCGAGAATACGAATACACATCTCCTTCTTATCAATGAAACCTCTCCTTTAGTCGGGTAAACCCCTGCATTCCTCCCATTCTAACAAAAATCCTGACACATAAGCGTAAAAAATTGTAAAAATAAATATTTCGCCACGAAATACCAGAGTAATCCAGATACACAAAAAGTAAGACTGTATGCGGAAAGCTTAAGTGACAGCAGGTAATTTATAGAAACCAGTGCCCGGTTTTTACGTAGTAATACGAAGTTCATAAGCCCGCAGTCATTGAAAAGAGGTTTTATCCGCACAATGCGGATGGCCAGGCTTAGCTCAACAGTGTTCAAATCTAAGCGTTTTTCTAGCGAGGGGAGATCAGCTTTCTATGAATATGGCCGTAAAGTTAATGCAAAAGTTCTACGACCGCGACAATCAGAATAAGCTGAAGGTCTACCGTGACAAAGTGGAGCTCATCAGAAACCGGAAGCTGGATGCATGGGACGACGGGCAGCTTCAAGCAGAATCACTCCGGCTGCAAAAGGAAGCACAAGCAGGTACGCCTTTGGATGAACTTCTGCCTGATGCTTATTCATTAGTTTGTGAGGCAGCGAAAAGAACGCTCGGATTGCAGCCTTACGATGTCCAGATTATGGCGGCTATCGCTCTGCATGAGAGATTGTTGATTGAGCAGCACACTGGTGAAGGTAAAACACTTTCTGCCGTTATGCCCGCTTATTTGAATGCGCTGACCGGCAGAGGCGTCCATGTGCTGACCTTTAATGATTATTTGGCACATAGGGATGCTGAGTGGATGGGTCCGGTTTACCGCTTCCTCGGATTAACGGTAACCTCTGTTCAATCCGGCATGAGTCTGTTCGAGAAACGGGAAGCATACGCAGCAGATATAACCTATGTTACAGCTAAAGAAGCTGGGTTTGATTATTTGCGCGACACGATCGCATTAAGTGAAGCAGATACTGTACATCGTCCTTTCCACTACGTAATCGTCGACGAAGCGGATTCATTGCTTCTAGACGAAGCGCGGGTGCCGCTGGTCATCAGCAGCGAGTGGAGTTCGCCCAAGAGCGGCAGCAATATGTTTGCGGAAGTGGCCAGGCAGCTGCAGCCCGAAGAGCATTACGACTTTGACGAATTCCAGCGGAATGTGTATCTGAATGATGCCGGCGCTGCACTGGCAGAGTCGCTGCTTGGCTGCGGTAATTTGTACGATGATCATAACAGTCATCTGTTAACTTCATTGAATTGCGCGCTGCATGTTGAATCTTTGTTAACAAAAGACGTCGATTATATCGTCCGGGACGGTAACATCGAGCTGATCGAAGAATATACCGGCCGCGTAGCCGAGAACAGGTATTTGCCCGACGGGCTGCAGGCCGCGCTGATAGCGAAAGAAGGCCTGCAGTGGACAGCCGGCGGGAAAATCCTCGGGACAATCACCATCCAGCACTTCATCAGTCTGTATCCGATGATTTGCGGAATGACGGCTACCGCACAGGTCTCCGCAAGTGAATTGGAAGATATTTATGCGCTGCAGGTACTGCAAATCCCGCCGAACCGGACAAACATACGGATCGACCATCCGCACCGGATCTATACCCATAAAGAAGCCAAGCTTAAGGCGCTTGTACAAGAAATCTCATCCGTTCATCGAACGGGACGCCCCATTCTCATCGGTACGTCCAGCGTCGAGGAATCGGACAAGCTGGCGGAGACGCTGGCCGCTGCCGGCATACCTTGTCATGTTTTGAATGCAAAAAATGACGCAGAAGAAGCCGCAATTATCGCCAAAGCGGGAGAAGCCGGCGCGGTGACGGTATCTACGAATATGGCGGGACGCGGGGTCGACATCCGGCTCGGCGGCGGCGACCCCGAGCAGGCAGAAGTTGTTGCCGGACTGGGCGGGTTATACGTAATTGGTACACATGTGAACGAGAGCCTGCGGATCGACAACCAGCTGCGCGGACGTTCGGGCCGCCAGGGTGATCCGGGATCCTCCGTATTTTTTGTAAGCCTGGAAGACGAAATGCTGCTTCGTTTCGGCATCAGGGCGACGGTTCGTGCAGCCAGACAGGATGAGGCTCTGGAAGATGCTGTGCTCTGCAGCAAAATCACGCATATCCAGCGCGTCGTTATGGGCCAAAACTTCGAGATACACAAGGAATTGAACAGTTATTCAGATATGGTGGAGGATCAGAGGCGGATTCTATACGGTGAACGGCTCGGAATTTTGAAAGGCGAGCAGCCGATTAGCCCTTCCGAGCAGCGGGTACGGCTGT
This sequence comes from Paenibacillus sp. PK3_47, assembly GCF_023520895.1. Classification (NCBI taxonomy): domain Bacteria; kingdom Bacillati; phylum Bacillota; class Bacilli; order Caryophanales; family Paenibacillaceae; genus Paenibacillus; species Paenibacillus sp. PK3_47. The sequence goes on along the minus strand of NZ_CP026029.1, from coordinate 5,737,194 downwards.
TTTATATTGACCAGCTCTGGGCTGACCATCTCGCCTATGTCTCTTACCTTCGCGAAAGCATCCACCTGGAGAGCCTCGCCAGCCGCAATCCGATTGATGAATTTCATGCGCAAATCACCCGGGCCTTCGGCCAGCTTCCGGCTAAGATCAATCAAGAATGCGCTAATATGCTTGCAAAGCTTGGAGGTTCGAATGATCCGGCCAGGTGGGAAGAGCTCGGCCTGAAAAGCCCTCCTTCCACCAGGACTTATATTATCAATGATCAATTCATGCAGAATAACCGGGGCTCATGGAATGCAGGAACCGTTATCGCCTTTTGGGGCCGCAAAATATTCAGGCTGGTCTTGTGGCCGGTATATAAGCTGCCAAAGTACTGATGCGCTGCTTTTTGAAGAATAAATAACTGATAAGCTAAGAAGCATCTGCCAGCATCCCGGAGCATCCGGCCGCACTTTTACGGAGAGGTCCGCTGAGGACGCGTAATCCAGTCTTAGCTGAGCTTACCCTGCCTTAAGACAGCTGAGCCGCGTTGGGTCCCTCCAGCCTTTCCTGTATAATGGTAAACATTACGCCGGATGTGATGTTGCGTTCAGGATTCCATCTTGAGTCCACACTAGAGCAAGGTCCATCCGGCGTCTGAAATTGCAAACCGGAAAGGATGAAGCACATTGAGTTATACGGAACTGCTGGAGCGAAAAAGCGAAATATTGAAGAAAACAGTCGAGAACTGGATTTTAAAAGAAAATCGCGACGGATTAGACCGTCAAGAGGCCCATATTTACCGTAATATGCTCAAGGAGCTTCACCAGAACGAGTATGAATTGAATGGGGTTCGTGACGAGGAAGTCAAGCGCCAGGACTCCGAGTCCTGATAAAAGGGAGACACTGTTACAGCTAAAGACCGTACAGTATAAAAGCTGTAACTGCGCAACATTCACGTGTACACGCTATTTGAATGATAACTCGAAGGGCCGTCCGGGTTTCGCTGCAAGCGAAGCCGGGGCGGCTTTTTGCGCGTGAACCTATTCTTCGTTCATTCCCTTCCCCCGTTTTAAATTCCACACTATTTATTATTCGTAAAGTTTACATTTAGTTAACCCAGTGCAAACGCTCACTTATCATTTATTATATACACTGGGTTTTGGACACCAAACTATGCATATCACTAGGAGGATGTACTAATGTTAAACCAGTTCAATACCCGTACGGTCAAAAAAATGCTTGCAGTTACGACCATTGTTACAGCTACACTGGGAAGCAGCAGTGCAGCTTTGGCTGCGGAAGAAACCGCCTCTACTGTCTCCCCCATTAAAAATGTAATAATCCTGATCCCCGACGGTATGGCGAATGATGCCACTGCATTGGCCCGCTGGTATAAGGGATCTTCTCTGGCACTGGACTCCATGGCCAGCGGCATGGTTCGTACACACTCTGCAGATGCGCCGATTGCAGACTCTGCTCCTGCGGGAACAGCCTTTGCTACAGGCCACAAATCACATACAGGATATGTCGGCGTACTGCCGGATAAAGCGACAATGCCAGGGCTTCAGGCCATTGCCCCTGGAGATGCCAAAAAACCTGTAGCCTCCGTTCTGGAAGCCTCCAAACTGGCAGGCAAAGCTACCGGCATTATCGCGACCTCCGAAATTATGCACGCTACACCCGCTGACTTCTCGGCTCACTATCCGGACCGCAAAAACTATGATGCCCTCAGCAAACAGCAGGTTTATAACGGGATGGACGTTGTTCTCGGCGGAGGAAGCAGCTTTCTGGAGCCTGCCGGACGCAAAGACGGTGAAAACCTGGTCGCTTCCATTAAAGCACTGGGATATGACTATGTAACTACTCCGGCTGCGATGAAAGCTTCGACATCAGGCAAGCTGTGGGGGATGTTTGCCCCGGCAAGCATGTCTTACAACATGGATCGTGATCCGGCAAAGCAGCCAAGCCTGGCCGAGATGACGGCCAAAGCCATTGAGGTGCTGTCCAAAGACGAAGACGGCTTCTTCCTCATGGTTGAAGGCAGCAAAGTAGACTGGGCGGCACATGCCAACGACCCTATCGGCATCATCAGTGATGTGCTGGCCTTCGATGATGCTGTCAAAACAGCTGTTGATTTTGCCAAAAAAGATACGGAAACCGTCGTTGTTGCTGTTACAGATCACCAGAACGGCGGTCTGACCATCGGAAATAACGAAACTTCAGGTACTTATGATAAAGAGCCGTTGTCCACATTTATCGGACCTCTGAAAAAGGCCAAGCTGACCGGCGAAGGCCTGGAATCCAAGCTCAATGCTAACCGCACCAATATCAAAGCGGTGATGCAGCAGTATTTTGGCATTACCGACCTGACAACCGAGGAATTTGCTGAAATCAAAGCAGCCAGCCCTGGCAGCCTGAACTATACCGTTGGACCGATGATCAGCAAACGTTCCGGCATTGGCTGGACGACAGGCGGACACACGGGCGGAGATGTGGTGCTGTATACGTATGCTCCAAATAATGACCGGCCTTTCGGTGTAATTGACAACACAGATGTAGCCAAATATATGGCGCGTGTGCTGAACCTAGACCTCGACAGTACAAGTAAGCAATTGTTCGTTCCGGCAAAACAGGCCTTTACGGCCAAAGGCGCAACGTACAAGCTGGATCTGACCGATGCCAAAAATCCGAAAATCCTCGTAACCAAAGGCACCACTAAGCTCGAACTGCAAATCTACAAAAACATTGCGCTCCTTAATGGCAGCAAAACTGCGTTAGATGGTGTGATTGTCTACAATGGCGTAGAAGCTTTTGTGCCGCAGGATGCGGTTGATCTTATTCAATAAAAGCTGCTGTATAAAATAGCAAGCACAGCTAAGCTGCCGGGATTGTTTCCCGGCAGCTTGTTAACCTATCTCCTGCTGTACAATCTCTTTGTTTTTCTCTGAAAAGCGTGGATTATGGGAGGATACGCCCGCCATTTTGGAGGAGTCAGGATCAAGATATCTTTTCGCACTGTTGACTGCCAGAACGGCATCGTTAAATGCACCTGCAATGAGGCGGACCTTGCTGTCATAAGTGATAAAATCCCCGGCTCCAAAAATCCCGTCTTCACTTGTCCTCATCTGCGGATCCACAATAATTCCGTAATCTCCTCTGTCAAGCTTCCAGCTGCTGAGATTACCGAAGTCACGGTCGTATCCATGACTTACAACGACTTCATCCACTTCGAATTCCTCAAAGGACCCTGTCCCTGTATGAACAAGCTCCACGCGTTCAATCCGTTCTCCTGCTCCAAATAACTTGTTAAGGCTGTACGGGGTCATTACTTTGGCAAAAGCCTTCATCTGTTCTACTGGCTGTTCATGTCCGCCAAATTCATGGCGTCTGTGCACCACAGTGATCTGTCTGGCCACATTTGCCAGTTCATTTGCCCAGTCTACTGCGGAATTACCGCCGCCGGAGATTAGCACATGTTTATTTTTGAACCGGGACAGGTCCGTTATTGTATAATGCAAATTGCTTAATTCATAACGGCTGGCCCCCTCGATATCCAGTTTCTGAATTTGCGTCATCCCTCGTCCGGCACACAGCAGGACCGTACGGGTGTAGTGACACTCCCCTGTTTTGGAGGTCAGTACAAAGACATTATCCTCGCGGCGCTCCATGCCGGCAATTTCCTGCCCGAATACAATCTCCGGATCAAAGGTTCTGGCCTGCCGTTCCAGCGAATCTATCAGTTTTTCACAACGGACAGGCTCAACTCCGCCAACATCCCAGATCAGCTTTTCCGGATAAGTACGCATGAACCCGCCCAGTTCCGTTTTGGCTTCGATAATTTTGGTCCGCATGGCTCTCATCCCGCTGTAAAAGGCTGCGTACATGCCTGCAGGTCCGCCTCCTACGATCGTTACATCATAAATATCCGGATGCTCCTGGTTCATTAGGGCACCAGCTTTTCTACCACATAATCCATCAGCAGAGCTGAACCCACAGGGCCAACACCCTGAACGAAATCACTGGTTTTCAGCGGGAAGACTTGTCCATTCTTCACAGCCTCCATGTTCTTCCATAAAGGGTTCGCCTCCAGGTCCTTCATGGACTGTGTGGCATCAGATCCTTCAAGCGTCCGCTGCTCCAGAAAGATGTAATCCGCCTTGATTTGCGGCAAAATTTCTAATGAGAACGGTGTAAACCAGTCTTCAGAATCTTTAAAAATTTCAGGAATATTCAGTCCCAGCTTCTCATAAAAAAATCTGCTGCTGCTATTGGGTGCTTTTGCACCTAAATAACGGTATCTGTCGCTCTCCACCCGCAGAACCAGCACTGTTTTGTCTCCGACCGCTTCCCCGATTTTGGCTTTGGCTTGTTCGACTTTGCCGTTAAACTCGGCTAATACCTGCTCGGCTTCAGCCGTTTTATCGAACATCTCTGCAAATTTCGGCATGGCGTCTTCCATATCACCAGTGGTATCAACGGCAACTGTAGGCGCTATTTTGTTCAGATCATCATACACCGTCTGCTCCATGCCCACTCCTTGGGAAATAATCAGATCCGGTGACAGGGCAAGCAGCTGCTCATAATTATACTGGTATTGCTCCCCTTCAATGATCTTCACGCCATGCTCTTCAAAATAAGGTGCGCGGTAGTCCGGCTCAACTGCAGGAGTTAAGAGTACCATCTGCGGTACAATCCCCATCTCGATCAGATATTCTGCATAGCTGGAATTGGTTACGAGCAGATTTTGCGGCCGGGACGGGATTTCGACATCCCCGAATATATCTTGTACTGTCTTGCTGCCGCCAGCCGCAGTTTCTGTGTTTGCAGCAGCATTTGTCCCATTCGGTGCAGAGGCATTGGAACATGCACCTAATACCAGACTCAGAGCCAACAGCAAAAATACAATCCCTTTAAAACGCGTTTTAAACATGAAATACCGCCCCTTATGATGATAATGATAATTATTATCAATACACTATCAAATTAGCGGCAGCCTTTCCATAGCGGATTGTGCGGAATGATGTGGATTATTGTGCGCAGACGGCTTCGGAACCACTTAAAAAGCTGACGATCTGATCCAGTATCACCGGATATCCGGAAGTTCCGCATCCATCCACCCAAAGCCGGGTATCAATATAAAAGACCTGCTGGTTTCGGGCTGCCTTAAGGTTCTTCCACTGACTGCTCTCCATCAGTTTCCTGCTGCTGTCCTCAGCATCAAAATGCTCCATGACACGCCTCTCCACAAACAAATAGTCCGGATCTGCCAGACTTAACAATTCAGCGGAACACGGATTAAACCACGCCTCCCCTGCTTTTAACGGTTCTGGCAGACCTAACCCAAGATGGTCATAGAGAAGGCGGGATATCCTGTTGGAGCGGCCGCCCAAGTACCGGTACCCAAAGGGTTCGATTCTCAGCACCATTACAGTTGCGGCGGATTGAATAACCGGATTCAGCTGATTTCTAGCTTCATTTACTCTTGCAGCCAAAGCCCGGGAAATGCCCGCTGCCGCCTTTTCCTTATGGAGCAATGTTCCCAATGGGATAAGAAGGTCCTCCAGATCCAGCTGCAGGTCGGTAATAACTGGTGCAATTGTGCGCAGCTTCTGCTTCTTGTCTTCTGTAATAAAAGGGCCGAGGATTAACTCAGGCTGCACCTGCGAAATCCGCTCAACATCCAGGTTAAATTGATCGGTTTCCAGTATTTCAACGCCGTGAGCTGTAAACAGCTCCAGCTGATGTTCCGCCAATAGTACGGGCGACGACACTACAGCATGCGGAATAACACCTAATCCGATCATGGTCTCGGCAAGGAGGGGCGCTAAAGCTACAATTTTGCGTTGATTTAGTGTCTGGGCATAATTTCGCGGAGATACCCCTGTAAACTGCTTAAAGCGGCGGCTGAAATAATGAACATCCTCAAAACCTACTTGTCCGGAAATCGCCTGGGAGGTGGAACGGGTCAGCAGCAGCTGCTCCTGTGCACGGTACACGCGATACTGGGCCAGGTAACTCAGAGGTGAAATGCCATACCGCTCACTGAATTTCCTTGAATAATGCCATGGACTGACACCGGTAATCCGGGCCAGCTGATTGCGGGTAATAATTTCTCCATAGTGCTCCTGCATATAGGTAATGGACCGCAGCAGTCCTTCCCCGGTAGTCTGCCCGGAATCCGGCTGATTCCGGTAGAGATGTTTTAATAATTCGTATACTAGACTTTGATTACTGAGCCTGATTGGAATAAAGTTCTGTGTTCCATTGTCTCTGAAATAATGACCCAGGCCTGCCAGAGCATGACCTGTTAATTGCACCTGCTGAAAGGTATGGCCGTCCGGCACCTTCCAGTCCACATCCGCCCCGCCCTCTTCACTGCTGAAGGGCTTATAGGTATGAAAATGAATTTCCCAGCCTGTCAAATCCGCTGTGCCGCCTTCCATAATCTTGATGACGGTATCTTTTTCGGCAGCGATGAGCTGTCCAGAGGAGACCTGTATCTTCTCTCCATGAATATTCCAGACAGACTGCCCATCCGTGATAAAAATCAAGGCAGGATTTCTATAGTAATGAACCTCGCCTGCAACCACCCATAAATTGTCTAACGGCTCCGTTAATATCCATTCAGCGATCCACTCATTGCCGGCCATCCTGCCACCCTCTCTGCGTTGTCCTTCTTACATTTTACCTTTTCCTTGGCAAAAAAGAAGGGACACCCCGGATATAATATATCCGGACTGCCCCTTCTGCTCTAATGTTCTGAACCGGAGAACTGCACTTTAATGGACACAACCTCCGAGCGCGACCCGATCCGGATCGGCGGCCCCCAGAACCCGTATCCCGAAGAGACGACGGAATGAAACTGCCCCTTCTGCAGGTAACCCCAGTCATTTTCGAACAACCTGGATGTGATGAGATGGGCAGGTGCGATCTGTCCGCGGTGGGTATGGCCGGAGACCATCAGATCTATGCCCTGTTCCTCAGCGGTACTGAACTCGACCGGCTGGTGCTCCAGCATAATTACCGGCTTGGATTTATCAATGCCAGCTGTCAGTTCATTAAGCTCCGCCCGCTCTGCATCACTGTAATCCTTCCGGCCGATCAGCGTCAGCCAGTCTCCGACCTCCACAGTCTCGTCATAAAGAACCTGCATCCCGCTTTCCTCCAGAAGATCAATCAGCTCTGCGGTGTCGCCTTTGAATCGGTCATGATTGCCGAGCGAGGCATACACACCCAGTGGAGCTTCTATCTCAGATAAAATATTGCTGATGCCTTTGTCCCGGTAAGGCACAATATCATCATCCACAATATCGCCGGGAAACAGCACAATATCCGGTTGCAGCGCGTTGATTTCCTTTACCATCCGTTTCGCATGGTTTGCTCCGGATAAATAAGCGAAATGCATATCCGACGCCATTACAATGTGCAGCTCGCCGTTTGCCGGTCCCGGCTTATCAATTTTCACTTCATAAGACCGCGTAACCGGACTAAAAGCATTATAGCTTCCATATCCGAGCAGAACAGCCAATAGAGTAAAGGTAATAATTCCGGACCACTTCTGAACAGAATGGCGCGGCAACCGGGACAGCTTGGTTAACCAGACTGCGAGATGAATGAGCGGCAGCAGCAGAACCAGCAGACTGAACAAAGCGAGCCAATAACTGCCGATCACGCTTAAAATTGTTGACCCCGCGATCACTCTGGAGAGAATAAGCGAGCTCGCCAGAAAAATCAGCACAATAATATAAATGATACGGAATCTGCCCGATACCACCGGCTTGATCCAGCTCCAGCCGCTCCATCCTATGTAGAATACAATCAGGGCGTATAAAGCGATAAAAACAAGTCCAAGGATGATAAACATACTAACCACCTTACTTCTGCGTATGCGCTGTTTTTTGGTCCCTTGATCCGTACAAGGGTTCTATTAAACAAGTCTACACAAATGCAAGGTTCCACTGCAAGCGCGCCTTATCTATGTTCTGAACCGATAGCTTAAAATTCTTTATTTTCCTGAATCCGCACCGATAGAAAATAGGAGGCCGCGAACATCAGAAGTGAAACCATAAGCGCAGCATTACCTACCTCGGAGCCGTTAAAGTTCACGGTATTTCCCGTCATATTGATCAGCACCCATACCAGAAACCTCATTCCCAGCGCAGCAGCCACCGACAGGAACAGCAGCATTTCATTTTTCTCCACCCCGAATTTCAGGATCGCCGGGAAGCAGACCGAGATCACAGGAATCGCAAGCGACAGGCCGAAGCTGTAGCCGTTCCACAGATTTGCCAGGCTTACTGACTCTTTTAATGACAGCAGAATCGTTGTGCATACACTAATGGCCATCCCTAACAGAAGCAGCATCACGAATGAGAGGTATTTGGCACCTATAACCGTACTTCTTTTGACCAGGAGGGTGATTTCCATCCTGCTCCATTTGGAAGCTTCATCCACTTGCAAAGAAGAGCCTATACTCACAGCAAAAAGCATGATCTGTCCGGCTATAAGTGCATTCATGACTTTAATGTCGCTTACAAAAAAAGTAACCAGCAAGAGTGCCACAGCTATGCTCAGCGATACTTTGATGTTGCTCTGCATGGAATAGTAATTGTTCAAGAACAGTCCTCTCATCTTATCTCTCCCCCTTTACCAGGAACAGCAGAATCTCATCGATTGACACATGGTCTACGATAATGCCGTCATATTTTTGCGCAAAAGCTTTCTTATCCTTTACCAGCACATCGGTCTGAAACTCCTTCATTCTATATGCGACTCTATCAGCTGGGTCTATGCGCTTGAACTGTTCACTTTTGCAGCGGGCAACTCCGTATCCGTATATCAGATCGTCTTTGCTCTCAGTCATGATGATCTTTCCCCGGTGAATGAAGGTGATGTAGTCGGCGATTTTTTCAAGGTCGCTTGTGATGTGGGAAGACATCAGGATGGAGTGACTTTCGTCCTCTACAAATTCCAGGAATATCTCCAGGATTTCTTCTCTTGTGATCGGGTCCAAACCCGAGGTAGCTTCATCTAAAATAAGCAGTTTGGGCTGATGGGACAACGCGACGGCAATGGACAGCTTTACGGTCATTCCCCGTGAAAATCCTTTGATTTTCCGGTCCAGGGGAAGGTTAAACTTTTGCATGATGTCCAAAAAGAAATCCTGGTCCCACTGCTTATACACCCCGCTCATGACCTTGGCCAGCTGCTTCGGTGTCAGGACACCGGAAAAGTTCACCGCATCAAAAACAACGCCGATATCCTCGCGGATTTCCGTATCTTTGTCAGACATAGATTTTCCGAACAGCTTGATTGTGCCCCTGTCTTTTTTGACGGTGTTGAGTATGGATTTAATGGTGGTCGTTTTACCCGCGCCGTTTTCACCGACAAACCCCATAATGGTGCCGCTGGGAATCGAGAATGTAACATTGTCGAGACAAAAATCGGTGTTCGGGTAGGTCTTGGCCAGGCCTGCAATTTCTAAACTATAAGTCATTGTTCATCCTCCTTGTAAAAGACAGTCAGCAGCTCCACCAATTTGTCCAGTTGAATTCCGCTTGTACGGGCGATCTCGGCTGCAGACAGCAGATGCTCCTCCACTTTCTTCTGCTGTTCTTCCTGATAAAAGTCCTTGCTGACCGCAGAGACAAAGCTTCCGCGTCCTACAGTAGTCTCTATGAATCCGTCCCGCTGCAGATCTTCGTAAGCTTTCTGGACCGTAATGACGCTGACTTGAATGGATTTGGCCAGGGAGCGCATGGAGGGAATGGGATCTCCCGCCTGCAGTTCTCCGCTCATAATCATGGCTTTGATCTGCGAAGTGATCTGTTCATAAATAGGCTTGTTCCGGTTATTGCTAATGATAATCTCCAAGAGCTTCCTCCTTACGGCCGCCAAGTGTACTTATTGTACCTGTACAATATAGCTGGTTTTGTGGGGTTTGTAAATATTTCCGGGTAAAAATATTTATTACAGCAAAATAAGCGGGGCTGCCCTATCCAAAAAACGCCTGGAACAGCGGCTCTTGTCCCCTCTCTGCTCTTGTCATACAATACAATTGAGAATGATTCTTAATGGATGGGTGGAATTGACTATGCCGCATAATACATCGCACACTTTTGGAGACAGCCATTATATTAAGACCGGCGACGGGCGGCGGCTGCACTATATGGAGAGCGGCACGGGCAGGCTAACCGTCGTGTTTGAATCCGGGATGGGCATGTCCCGTTCCGCCTGGGGACTCGTACAGCCGCTTGTTGCTGAACATGCGCGTGCTGTCGTCTACGACCGTGCGGGCAGCGGCCGCAGTGAACGGGATTCTGCGCCAAGGACGCTGGCCAGAATCACGGATGACTTGGCCCGGCTGCTGCAGCACCTCGGAGAAGGCCCGTTCATCCTCGCCGGCCACAGCTGGGGCGGCCCCATCATCCGTAAGCTGGCTGCGGAAATGGATCATGCCCGCTTGCGCGGGCTTGTGCTGGTGGATCAGACAGACGAGCACTGCGGAATGTATTTTGAAGAGGCCTCGGCGAAGCATTACGGGAGAATGAACACGCTGCTGCCTGTAATGGCCGGAACCGGCCTCTACAGGATGATGGGCGCAAGGCCGGGAAGAGTCCTTCCGGCAGATGTCTATAAGGATCACCGGCGCGATGATTTCACTGTACAGGCGGCCAGAACGATTATAGCTGAAGGCAATAATTTTATAGAGGACCTGCGGACGCTTCGGGATTACCCGCTGAATTTAGGGGATCTTGAAGTCTCCGTCATCTCAGGAACCTTGATGTCCGGGATGGAACGCAAGACCCGGCCGGCGCTTCATGAAGCCCACCGCCGGACAGCCGCAGCATTGTCAAACGGACGCCTGATTGAAGCCCCGCTCTCCGGGCATATGATCATGTTCTCCGAACCCCGGCTGGTCGCAGACGAAATTATCCGGATGATCCGTTCATCCGGCAATAGATAAAGGCAGGACAGCAGAGCTAAAATCTCTGCTGTTCTTTTTTATAGTTGATTAATCGTAAACTTTACGATAATATACTAATTCGTAACTATTACTAATTAAGAGGTGCAGCATGAAAACAATTCCCCATACGTCTTTCTTACGTTATTTTTCTTCCGGAAAACCGCTTAAATTAGGTTTCAGCCTTACCATGCTTATGGTCCTGATTCTGTTAAGCGCCTGTTCCCAAAATGCCGGAACCCCCCCGGAGCAAGAAGGGACTGCAGAACGAAAACATATTCACTTCCTGTATAATTTCTCGACCCGTTCCCTTGACCCGCATGTAGACTCCAGCTATGTTCCGCTGCGCGCCGGCATTACCGAGACGCTGGTCAAGCTGGATGAAGAGCAGCTCAAGGTTGTCCCGTGGCTGGCGGAATCCTGGGAAGGCACTGACGGCCAGCACTGGACCGTGAAGCTTCGCGAAGGCATAACCTTCCATAACGGCAAGGCCATGGATGGCCCCGCAGTCAAGGCCTCACTGGAAAGAGCGATCCGGGAGAGCGCCGCAATCAAGAATGCACTCCATATCGAACATATAGAAGCAGATGGAAATCTGTTACATATTACTACAACCCAGCCGTTCCCTGAATTTATCAGTGAACTGGTGAACCCGAACGTCTCGATTATTGATGTCACTGAGGAAGATTTCAATCAGCAGCTCACCGGCACCGGCCCGTTCAAGCTGGCTTCTTTTGCCCCTGGAAGCAAGCTGGAAGTTGAACGTTACGAAGCTTACTGGGACGGAGCCGCGCAGCTGGATGCCGTCACCTTCTCATTCAATGAGGATGCCAATGCCCGTACACTTGCCCTGCAGTCCGGCCAGGTAGACATTGTATACCGTCCTGAGGTAGAGAGCCTTGAAGTGCTGCGTGCGGAGGACGGGATCGAAGTCGAAGCAACTTCTACCTTCCGGGTCCATCAGATGACGATGAACATGGAACGCGAGAGCATGCAGGATATCCATGTCCGCCGTGCAGTAGATGCCCTGATTAACCGCCAGGAGATTGTGGATACGATTCTTCTCGGTTATGGAGAAGCGGCGAAGGGACCGTTCCTACCCTCCCTGCCGTTTGCTCCGTCATTTGAGCCAGGCCCTGCCGGGGAACAAGCGGCAATCCAGTATTTAACTGAAGCCGGATATACACAGCAGGATGGAGTGATGCAGAAGAACGGAGTCCCTCTTGAGCTCGTACTGCTGACTTACAGTGCCCGTGCCGATTTGCCTTTAATAGCCCAGGTGTTCCAGTCTGACGCCAAACGGATCGGCATCCAGGTCGAAATCCGCCAAATTGATACGCCGGAAGACTATATGGCTTCACACCGGGACTGGGATTTGGCCACCTACAGCAATCTGACCGCGCCGCGCGGGGATGCCGGATATTATTTGAATGCCACCTACCATCCGGCTGGAGCCTTGAATTTCAGCGGCGTTGAACAGCCTGAGCTGACCGCAATCATTGACGAGCTTAACCGTACAGTAGATCCTTCTGAACGCGCCGCACTGGCAGAGAAGGCCGCCAGCTATGTCCATGAGCAGGTGATCAATTCGTTCATCCTGCATCCGTCCACCATCGTGGCCTATAACAAAAACAAGGTCAAAAACTGGGTGACATCGCGCAGTGAATACTACATGATTACCAATCAGCTGGATATCCGGGAATAATGCTAAAGATTATTTTACGTAAGTTTCTGGAGGTCGCACTGTTCCTGCTGTTCATCACCTTTATCAGTTTTCTGTTTATCCGGCTGGCACCCGGGGATCCGGCTTTAACCATTCTGAACGCAGACGAGCTCTCCGTCAGCCACGAACAAATTGAGCAGCTCCGGGAAGAGATGGGGTTCAATGATCACCTGATGGTTCAGTACGGGGAATGGCTGCTGAAGTTCGTCAGACTCGATTTCGGCAATTCTTACGCAACCGGGCAGCCTGTCACGGAGCTGCTCGCAGGCAGCCTGCCGGCAACGCTGGAGCTGACCTTTGGCTCACTTGCAGTCATGATGATCGTTACGCTGCCTCTCGCTTCTCTGTCGGCACTGTACAGGGACAGCTGGATTGACCAGATAAGCCGTGCTTTATCCGTTATCGGGGCCGCTGTGCCCAGCTTCTGGCTGGGCCTCCTTCTGATTGACCTTTTTGGTGTCCAGCTGGGCTGGCTGCCGACCATGGGACGGGACGGCATGACTTCTATTATTCTGCCTTCCCTTACTTTGGGACTGGCTATCTCCAGCGTCTATCTCCGGCTTTTGCGCTCAAGCCTGCTGGAATCACTGGCAGAAGAGTTCATTGTTGCCGGAAGAGCACGCGGATTGTCAGAGCGGAGAATCTTCTGGTCCTATGCGTTCCGCCATAGTCTGCCGCCGGTTATCACTGTATTCGGAGTCAGTCTGGGCAGCCTGATCGGCGGCGTTGTCGTGATTGAGGTGCTGTTCGCCTATCCGGGAATCGGCAGGCTGGTCGTGGATTCGATCCGGCAGCGCGATTATCCGCTTATCCAGGGATATATCCTGGTCATGGCTGTCACAGTGTTTATTGTTAATACGGCTGTAGATCTGCTTAACCGGTACTTAAATCCGCAGATCAGGCTGAAGGGGAGGGAAATGTAAGATGATACGTCCGATGAACCGGATGCCGGCACAGCTAAGAAAAAAACTGCAAATCAGCGCCGTTGCGGTCTTCGGCAGCCTCCTTCTGCTCGTTATTGCCTATTCTTCAGTTATACTCCGGCATGATCCTTCACTTACGGATCTGGGTAACCGCCTGCAGGGAATGAGCCTTACCCATCCGCTGGGAACAGACCATCTCGGCCGTGATGTACTCACCCGCTTAATCCTGGGAGGCCGGCAGACGATCGGCTACAGCGTGCTTGCACTCCTGGCTGCCCTGAGTATCGGCACCTTGACGGGAATGATCGCCGGATACAAGGGCGGGTGGCTTGACCGTATATTTATGCGTACAGCGGACGGATTCCTCGCTTTTCCGGACATGATCGTCGTTATCGTGCTCAGCGGGCTGCTCGGACCCGGACTGAACAGTATGGTCATAGCCATCGTGATGGTGAAATGGGTAAGCTACGCCCGTGTCGTGCGCACTACTGTAATCACCGAGTCCCGGCAGGATTATATGCTGGCAGCCCGGACCAACGGATTATCCTCTGTAACAATGCTGAGGAAGCATCTGCTGCCGCATATTGCCGGGCAGGTGCTCGTTCTGGCCAGTCTGGATCTGGGTAAGGTGATTCTCCTGATTTCATCATTGTCTTACATAGGTCTGGGTGTTCAGCCGCCTACACCGGAATGGGGAGCCATGCTGAATGACTCCAGACCCTATTTCCAGCTTGCACCGGAGCTGATGATCTACCCCGGACTGGCCATTGTACTTGTAGTACTGTGCATCAGCATGCTGGGCGATGTACTGCGGGATTATTATGATGTCAAAAAGGAGGTGCGGCATTGATGCTGCAATTTGAAGAGGTCACCATCCGCAGCCGGACAAGAACGCTGGTAGACGGGGTATCCCTCGGCGTCCAGCCGGGAGAATGGCATGCTCTTGTCGGCCAAAGCGGAAGCGGTAAAAGCCTGCTCTCCCGCAGCGCCGGCCAATTGCTTCCCCCGGGCCTTTCTGCGGACGGCAGCATCCGGTTAGGCGGACAGGACCTGCTGGCCATGAACCGCAGAAACGTACGGAAAGTACTTGGACATAGACTGTCTTATATTTTCCAGGATTATCAGGCCTCCTTCGCCCCGTTCCGCACGATCGGCCAGCATTTCACAGAGGCTCTTAAAATGCACGATAAAAACAGTCTGAGTGCTGCAAAAAGTGTGATCAGCTCTTCTCTCGAATCCGTGGGCCTAAGCGGCAATCTGGCAAAATCCTATCCCTTTCAGCTCAGCGGAGGCCAGCTGCAGCGGGCTTCCATCGCGCTGGCCCTGCTGTTCTCACCGGATGTCCTGATTGCAGACGAAGTCACCACAGCACTGGACAGTGTTACAGGCCACCGCATTCTCAGCCTTCTTCAGCAGCTGCGGGAGGACACCGGCTGCGCCATCCTTTTTATTACCCATGACTGGCGTCATGTCAGAAGATATACGGACCGGATTGCGGTCATGAAGGAAGGCCGGATCGTGGAGTCCGGCGGCACACACCGTGTGCTCGACCATGCACGGCATGAGTATACCCGGCAATTGATTGCAGCCGCACCTGTGCTCTCCCGCCTGGCTTCCGGATTGCCGGAGGTGAATTTATGACCGCGCCTTTGCTGGCCGTAGAGCAGCTGCGCAAGGAATACAAAAGCGGCAGACAGGCTGTCCAAGGGGTATCGTTTCAGCTGAACCGCGGAGAATGCCTGGGCCTGGTCGGCGAGAGCGGCTGCGGCAAAAGCACGCTGGCACGCTGCCTGCTGCGCCTGGAGCCGGTGAGCGGCGGCATTATAACCTTCCAGGGTCAGCGTATTGAAGCCCTTAACGAAAAGGAGCTGAATCCTTACCGCAGGGACATGCAGATCGTATTTCAAAATCCGTCCGCTGCGCTTAATCCCAGGCTTAAAGTCAAAGATTCCCTGCTGGACCCGTACGAGCAGTACAACACCCGGATGAAGCATACCTACTTCAGCTGTTCCTCCAGGGCAGCATTCATCAGTGAATTGCTGGAAGCTGTCGGGCTCTCCCCTTCGCTGGCCGATTGTTACCCTCACGAGCTGAGCGGCGGCCAAAAGCAGCGGGTAACCATTGCCCGCGCAATCAGCATAGAGCCGGCACTGGTTGTGCTGGACGAACCGACAGCAAGCCTGGACGTGCTGTCGCAAGGTGCTGTTCTGGACCTGCTGGAGCAGCTTCAGCGCAGCCTGAATCTGGCCTATCTGTTCATTTCTCACGACCTGGCCGCAGTGAACCGGATGAGCCGCCGCATTATGGTTATGCAGGAGGGCCGGCTGGTCGACGAGTTCGCCAAGGCTGAAATGTTTGCTGACGATAGGCATCCATATACTAAAGAATTGATCTCTATCTTTTAGAAATGACAAAATCCCCTCCCGGTTCACTCCGTCCCCATGATGTCATGGGGATCTTCCGGAGTCCTGCGGGAAGGGATTCTTTGCTTTTATTTACCCGTATAAAGATTGGTTTTCTTCAAAGCTTCGATAAAAGCAAACTTGCTGTATGCGGTTCCGCCTTGGGCGAGCGGGTCCACAAGGTTTACGTATACATTGCCGTTCTTGACAGCCTTAAGGTTCTTCCAGATCGGGTTCTTCTGCAGCTCGGCGAGGGCTTTCGGATTGTCCTTGTTCTCATCTTCCGAGAACTGAACGAACAGGTAATCCGGGTTGATAGCCGCAAAGGCTTCCAGCGAAACCAGCTGCTGGGCTTTCGCCTGCTGGATTTCCTTCGGTACCGCTGCGCCCAGATCCGCATACAGCGAACGGTTAAAGAATACATCCTTTGGATAGAGGTACAGGTTGCCGGAGCGGACGCGAAGCGCCACTACCTTTTTATTTTTCAGCTTCGGAGCAAGCTTGGCTTTGACTACCTTCAGTTCCTTCTGATATTTAACGATGGATTGTGTCGCTTCCTTCTGTTTGCCGGTCAGTGCCGCCAGCAGCTTCAGGTTGTCCATCCAATCGGTTGATATATGTGATACTGGAATGGTAGTCGCAATTTTAGCCAGCTTTGCGTTGGTTTCAGCCGGGAATTTCGTACTGCTGAGAATGACCTCAGGCTTAAGCTTCAGGATCGCCTCAAGATCAGGTTCTGTCTTCTCTCCGATCGGCTGAACACCTGCAGTTATTTTTGAAAAAATAGCCGGGAAATCGCCCCCTACAGTCAGGGCCCCCTTCGGCTTGAAGTTAAGCACCAGCGCATCTTCGAGCGCCTCCACAGCACCGGTAATAACAATTTTGTCTGTTTTGACAGGAACGGTGTATTGCTTGCCCTTGTAAGTAATTTTATGCGTTGCAGTGGAAGCCTTAGCTACATTTACCGGCGCTGCATTCGCGCTGACGGCAGAACCTGCACCAATTACCATTACACCGGCAAGCACTAAACCTCTGATTTTCTTCAACATCCCCTTGACCACTCTCCATCTATTTATTAATAATGATAATCATTATCATAAATCTATGATAGTTAAAACTTTCACGTTTGAACATGGACTTTATGCGAAAATAATCTGGACGATTTCCTTTTTTCCGCAAAATAATACAGGCCGGCAGTCTGCTCTCACGGGCAGCTGCCGGCCTGGCGGGTGTGCGGCTAACATTGTCATTCATGATGGTTTAGCAGTAACGGCTCAGTTATAGATTTCAGTATAAGGCGCTAATTCTTCTTTCAGATACTCTGAAACTTCCGGAGTAAGGATGTTGCCTGACGCATCCAGCAGAGGCATCAGCTTGTGCAGAATTCCAAAGATTCCATTGTTTCCGGGACCTTCGAGCAGGACATCCTCATAAGCTCTGCGGAGCTCAGGATCAAGAGCTTGGGTCTGCGGATCATAAGCCGGCGTGTTGTCGGATCCGTAAAACATTTTGACAGCGGAATATTGAAGCTCCTGCCGGATGGCTGCCGTTCTGTTCGACTTCGGATAGTCCTGTACAAAATCGCTCATAACCGCTGTTCGGCCAATCAGCTCATCCCATGTGATAACGATTCCGGCATCGTATTCTGACGGCTGGTTGCTTTCAGCTGCCATAATATCTATATAGGAAGAGATGTCCTTACCCACGTAGGGCCTGAACACCTTAAATCCCTCATAGTGCAAGACCGGATAATACATCCCCTCACTGCTCTCCAGCTTATAGCCTTTATCCCAGGTTTCCTGGATCAGCCGGCGGATCTGTGTATCCTGGATTCCGCGGAGCAGGCCGGTATAGGTAAGACCATTGTTAGCTGCCGATGCTTCAATCGCATTCTGCACCTTTTCCGGATAGATTTTCTCGGAGAAGCGCTCCAGTTCAGCCTTTTGCGCATTTTCCAGCTGCAGTGTCATCACCGTTGCATACCAGGAGCCGGCTTCATCAATATGGTTGATTAAGTAATTGCGTGCCTGGACAAGGCTTGAGGGGATGCGGATATACTTCTGGAACTGGTTATAGACTGCTTGGGCATCCCGGGAAGCCGCCGCTGCTGCCGCTGCGGGCTGTTCATTAACTGCTGTAACCCCGCTCCCCACTGTAAGCGCGATAAGGAGCAGCATTCCTTTGCTCCAGCCAGTAACAGATTTTGCCTTGTGCCTCATTGAAAGTCCTCCTGTAAGGGGATCTTTTGTTCCTACCCCAGTTATTGGACATTTGTGAAAAGGGTGAAACGTTATCTTTTAACCGCCAGGCAGTAATTCACGTTGTCAAATGCGGTCATGGGATGGTCAGGCTGACTGTCGTTGTAGGCTTTAAACAGCTGGGCAGTGATCTCATCCGGCGTCAAATGCTGATAAATCAGCAGATTCACTTCCTGCAGAAGCTGTTCCATTTCAGTATAGGAATAGCTCGCCTGCATCGGTTCGCCGGCACTTGCGGCCATCATGAGCTGTTTTTGCGCTCTTTCCCCTGCCTGCGGAGTGAATGTCCATTCGTCCGGATAATCAAAGACTAGCGTGCTGCCGGTTGGAAGTATTGAAGTTATTGCCGCTACAAGCTGCTTAAATGCATCCTTGGGCAAATAATAGCTGATCCCCAGCAGACTGCAGAAGCTGATCTGTTCCGGGTGAAAGTCCGGAGCTGCCAAAAGCTCGGTCTGCCAATCACGTTCACGTAAATCACCCGGTATGAAATGCAGGTTGGAAGGTTTGTCTGCATGCAGCATGGATAGACGGCGTTGTTTGTCTGCAGCGGTGGCAGGATGATCGATTTCAAAGATCTGCAGGTTCTTGCCCCACTCGGGCTGACGATAGGCGAAGGTATCATATCCTGCTGCAAAAATAAGATACTGCCCGGCACCCAGCAGCACCGCCGTTTCCAGTGCCTTTTCCGCAAAAGCAGCCCTGCCGAGCGGCGTTGGCGACAGCTGATGATCCGCTACTCTGCGCAGTGTCTCCTCCCGGGAACCCGCAAAATCCGGCTGAAAAAATGCAATCCCCTGGGCCATATTGCCGGAGATCCCTTCGTATTCTTCATCGGTTAGAAGCTGCCTGGCAAGTGAATCATTAAAAATGGTGACCCTGTTCTGCTCCGCATGATGCGCTCTTGCGAATGCGCTCACCAGTGCGGTTAAGCTTTTCTTTTCCATGTAAAATCACCTCATATCTGTTGTAGCATTGAGGCGGCAGAGTAAACAATACTTGATTTATTTGTTAATTTGTGGTATAATAAAGGTAACATATTTATAAAATTCACAACTTCGCCACATTCATGGCGGAGTTTTTTTATTGTTAACTGTGTTTTACAGTTTATTGAAAACCTCTGATTATCGCTTCTTCCCCACTATGAACTGTAACAAATTTAACGCACCCGTCATTCCCTTAACTACCCTTCCTTTGGTATTTAGATCAACAGTTCTGACAACCCGTCGCATGTGAAAATTCGAGTATAATGCGCGCTGCGGGGGTCACCAAGCCAATTGTACGCGAAAAATCGAGTATAATGCGTCGCTGCGAGGGTAACCAAGCCAAATGTACGCGAAAATTCGAGTACATTGAGTTCTCCCCCAGGTCAACGAGCCCCGTTTCTCCGCTTATACATAACACAAACTGTAAACTTTATAGAAATTATTGATAAGCCTACAAAAAATATTTAATTGGCATTTTCATGTCAGGTTTTAGTAAGATTCATTTTAATAATTAATAAATATTTAAGATATTCGGTATTTATTCAATCCAACCAGACAGGAGTGTTCAATTAAGTGTCAACCATCCATTCAGAAGCCCATTCCTCGGCCAAAGCCTATGTACAGCGTGTATATGAAGAGGTTCAGCACCGCGATCCGCAGGAGCGCGAATTCCACCAAGCCGTCAAGGAGATCCTCGATACATTGGTGCCAGTGCTGGAACGCCATCCCCACTACATGGAGAATTCCATCCTCGAGCGGCTGGTCGAACCGGAGCGGAGCATTTCCTTCAGAGTTCCATGGTACGATGATGCCGGCAACATTCAAGTCAACCGCGGATACCGCGTGCAGTTCAACAGTGCGATCGGACCTTATAAAGGCGGACTACGCTTCCACCCTTCTGTCTACTTAGGGATTGTGAAGTTTTTGGGCTTTGAGCAGATTTTTAAAAATGCGTTGACCGGACTGCCCATCGGAGGCGGCAAAGGCGGCTCTGATTTTGATCCCAAAGGCAAATCGGACCGGGAGGTTATGTCCTTCGCCCAGAGCTTTATGACTGAGCTGTACCGGCATATCGGACCTGACACCGACATTCCTGCCGGCGACATTGGTGTAGGCGCTCGCGAGATCGGCTATATGTTCGGACAATATAAAAGAATCCGCGGCGGCCACGAAGCCGGTGTTCTGACAGGCAAGGGCCTGCTGTACGGCGGAAGTCTGGCGAGAAAGGAAGCTACGGGATACGGCCTGGTGTATTTTGTCCAGGAAATGCTGGCTGCGAAAGGGCTGGACTTCCGGGATCAATCGGTTGTTGTATCCGGTTCGGGCAATGTCTCCATATATGCTATAGAAAAACTGCAGCAGCTCGGCGCACATGTCATTGCCTGCAGCGACTCCGGCGGCTACATCCATGATCCGGAAGGCATTAATCTCGGAACGCTCAAAAGATTAAAGGAGCAGGAGCGCTCACGGATCAGCGAATACGTCAAGGAGCATCCGCATGCTGTGTATACGGAAGGCAGCACCGGCATCTGGAGCCTGCCCTGCTCCATCGCACTGCCTTGTGCCACACAGAACGAGCTTGATGAGGAAGCCGCACGGACACTTGTTGCGAACGGGGTAATTGCTGTCGGAGAGGGCGCCAACATGCCGTCTACGCTGTCAGCTATAGATCACTTCCTGGAGCAACAGATCCTGTTCGGACCAGCCAAGGCAGCCAATGCCGGCGGGGTAGCCGTATCCGGGCTTGAGATGAGCCAGAACGGGCTCCGGCTCTCCTGGTCGTTCGAGGAAGTCGATGAACGGCTGCGCCAGATCATGAAGAATATTTACCGCAGCGCCGTCAGCGCAGCCGATGAATATGGTATGCCGGGCAACCTGGTTG
Organism: Paenibacillus sp. PK3_47; assembly: GCF_023520895.1. Lineage (NCBI taxonomy): Bacteria > Bacillati > Bacillota > Bacilli > Caryophanales > Paenibacillaceae > Paenibacillus > Paenibacillus sp. PK3_47. Next base: position 5,716,075 of record NZ_CP026029.1, on the reverse strand, counting down.
CAGGTGCCAATATCGCAGGCTTTTTGAAAGTGGCGGATACGATGCTGGCTCAGGGTGTTGTCTAATCTGACAGCAGCAGCCTAAACTTAGTTGCCACATATTTAAAAAGGACGTGCCGGAATAAACGGCACGTCCTTTTTGCGTAATAGATATAACTCCTGAAACAATGGAATTTTAGCGAGTTAGATAAAGTATAATTGTCCAATGACATTTGGCCGTCTGCCCTAGAATTGTGCATCCATTGGTGTGGGCACCGGGGCTGGTTGAGCAAATTTTGCTTATTTTGCATGCCGGCCATGCTGTTCAGCTTCAAGGTCCGGGCGGCAAATAGGTCTGCGGGCACGCTCCTCCATGTTAAACGCACACTTCATCCGTTATATACCCCTCCCCTTATCCATCTAACGGACCCAGCATCCGTTATTTGTAAGCAATCGCCCCGTTTCCACCGCTAACGGACTGTAGTTCCTTTATTCCGCCAAATGTCGGGTAAATTACAACCTTTGGGATGAAATAAAGGAACTGTGGTCCGTTAGGATTTCAAAACACGCCTCCAGCGCAAAATAACGGACCCGGGGTCCGTTAGGCTTCATAGTAAGTGCCACCTGTTCGGTTTGTAAGGCTTCCGCCCCTTCCCCCATCATGCGAAGCGCCCTTGTTTGTTGTCTAAGCTGAACACTAAGCGTATACAGGAATTTTTAGCATTAGCCTGCCAAGCAATCAGTACGTTCTGGTGCGCGCGGGACGATGGGTGGGTTGGAGCCGGCAATTGTTGACCTAGTGCCGTATGACATCAAAATCACGTAAATCAGGCTGTCGAGACTTTCCCGACAGCCTGATAAATCCCCTTAAACATACTACAGCCAATTACAGGCACGCCTACAGCAATGCGCGGCGCAGCTCTTCCCCTGATTTCGGGGAAAGATAACCCAGCGGAATGTCGAACACGGATTTAGCCCCGCTGGCCCCTTCCCGGCTCAAACGGATAGCTGCTCTTGCGTAAGCGATAAGTACGCTGGCGGTGAACTCAGGATTGCTGTCCAGCTTCAGGCCGAATTCGGCAATTTGCTTGCTGCCGCTGCCCGTGACAGCACTGCGGATGACAAAGCCGCCGTGCGGCATGCCGGAATGCTCTGCAGCCAGCTCCGCTTCCGAGATGAAGGTTACCGTGGTATCATAGTCGGCGAAATAGTCCGGCATGTTCACGATCGTGCTGCGGATTGCCTCCTGGTCTGCCCCCTCTTCTGCTACGACAAAGCAGTCACGGCGGTGTTTCTCGCGTGTTGTCAGCGAAGGCGTTTCTCCGGAGCGGATACGCTCAATCACTTCCTGTACCGGCACAGTGTACTGAACACCGGCTTTGACGCCCGGTACGCGGCGGATGGCATCGGAATGCCCCTGGCTGACTCCGGTTCCCCAGAAGGTATAGTCTACGCCTTCCGGCAGTACAGCCTGCATCAGCAGGCGGTTCATGGAGAACAAGCCCGGATCCCAGCCTGTGGAGATAACCCCGACCTTGCCGCCTTCGAGAGCTGCGGCATTTACTTTTTCATAAAATTCCGGGATTTTGGCGTGAGTATCGAAGCTGTCAACCGTATTGAAAAGCTTGACCAGCTCCGGTGTCTGCTCCGGCAGATCTGTTGCAGATCCTCCGCATAGGATCATTACATCGATCTGATCTATGTAGTCCGCAGCATCCGACAAACGTGCCGTCGGCACTCCGGTCACCTTAGCCAGCTCTTCCGGATCTCTGCGTGTAAAGACCGCTACCAGTTCCATATCGGGATTTTGCTTAATGGCCTGCTGTACGCCTCTTCCCAAATTGCCGTACCCTGCAATTCCTACTCTAATCGTGCTGCTCATGATGATCCTCCCCTGCCGGATTATTATTCCGGGTAATATAGTATTTTTAATTACATATATTCATTACATCATATGTCAACATTTTTCGCCAGTCTAATTATTCTATAAGTATTATTTTCCTCTTTATGCTTTTATTTTTTAGTATTTTCATATACGATAAAGGCTTGTAAGCCATCCTACTAACGACAACCCGGAGGAAACATTATGGCACGACATTTATTCCCCCGTCTGCAGGGCAACAGCCGCGGCTGCCTCGCATTCGAACCGTTTTTCCTGATCCCGTTCAGCATGTTCTCCACTTACGCCACCTTGTATATGTACGAGCTCGGCCTGACGGAAGTGAACATCGGCTGGGTCACCACCATCGGCCTGATCGTGCAGGTCTTCTCATCTTTAATCAGCGGATACTTGACGGACAGGCTGGGCCGCAAGCGGGCCATTTTATATTTCGACCTGCTGAGCTGGAGTCTGGCCACCATCCTGTGGGCCGTTTCACAGAACTTCTGGTTCTTTGTGGCAGCTGCGTTCATTAACGGGTTCCAGCGTGTACCGCATATCGCCTTCTACTGCCTGATTGTTGAAGATACGAAGCCTTCCGACCGTACCTATGTCTTTACGCTGCTTCAGATCATCAGCGTGATCGGCGGCTTGTTCGCACCGCTTGGCGGGCTGCTTGTTGCCCATTACGGAATGGTAAGCGGCATGCGTATTATGTACGTGCTGGCCTTTGTCATGATGACCTTCCAGTTCGTCGGCCGTCACCTGACCACCCGTGAGACAGAAGCCGGCATACAGAAGCGCAAGGAAACCCGCGGTCTCGGACTCAAGCAGATTATGACCGAATACGGCGGCGCTTTCCGCGAGCTTTGGGGAGACAGCACCCTGCTGCTGATCTTCGCAGTCTACATTCTGTTCAATTTCCAGGCTACCCTGAAGACGACTTACCTGTCGCTCTATCTGGCTGATTACCTGCATATGGATAACGGCATCCTGTCATTGTTCCCTGCGGTGTCCTCAGTGATTATGCTGATTACGCTGTGGCTGATTATGCCGAAAATCCCGGAGAAAAGCGCCAACCGTTCCATGATGGCCGGGTTCGCCCTTTCCGCCCTTTCCAATGTCATGCTGGTGCTGTATCCTTCTTCTAATCTGGTCTGGATCGGGCTCAGCACCATTCTGGCAGCAGTCGGGTTAATGATCAGCTCGCCATACCTGGAAGCTGCTGTACAGAATGCAATTGATGATGATAAAAGAGCGAAGGTATTCTCCGTGCTGTCCGTACTCATTCTGCTCTTTACCGCACCTGCCGGCATTATCGGCGGCTGGGCATACAAGCTGGATCCGCGGATTCCGCTTTGGCTGGTTACAGGAGCTTTTGTCCTCTCGTATGTACTGCTTCAGATGTACCGCAAGAGAGAACGCGCAGCACATTAATTTTTGCATCATCATACTTGAACAGAAGGCCCGCGCCGGATGCGGGCTTTTTTTGTATTCCATGCTGGTAATAAATTGTTCCCGTTTTTCGCCAAGTAATACGAAGCAGCAGGAGGAGCACCCAAATCTACTTTATAAGAGGGGTTAATCCTGAAGTTTACCGGACCCAGGCCCTGCACAAAATGAGAGACACCATTTCCCAGTTCCGTGAGCTTGCAGAGCATAGAGAACAGCAGATTCTGCTCTTGAAAAAAGACTGCCGCTCCAAATCCCCGCATAACCCGGATTCCCCCGGAACCTGCTGAGGTAATAAGCAGTAAAGGGGGAATTGATATGTTCAGACGTTTGTCCATTCTGATTGCCGCGGCGCTGCTCTTCCTTCTTCTGTATATCCCTGCTGCTCACCGGACCTCTGCTGCGGGCTTCACCGCCTCCTGGCCTTACAAGGCTGCACTTCTAAATTCCAGCCAGACCGTTGTGGTTACTGCACGAACCGCAAAGTCACAAACAGGGCTGTTAACTTTATATGAAAAGCGTGACGGTAAATGGTCCCCGGCTCTGGCCGGCATTCCCGTAACTTTGGGCCGCGGAGGTACCGGTAAAATCAGAGAAGGAGACGGGCGGACGCCTTCCGGTGTGTATCCGCTGGGTCCGGCGTTCGGAACCGGTGATGCACCGGGGAATCTCAAGCTTGAATATACGAAAACAACCAGTAAGGATTTCTGGATTGATGATCCTGCTTCAGAACAGTATAACCAGTGGGTAACCTATGACGGTCATCCGGGCCTGCGCTGGTCTTCCTATGAGCGTCTTCAGCACCCGCTTTACAAATATGCTGTGGTCATAGGATACAACACTGCTCCGGTAGTGTCCGGGAAAGGCAGCGCGATCTTTCTGCATATCTGGAAGGGCGCAAACCAGCCGACAGCAGGCTGCATTGCCATGTCCGAGAGCAATCTGCTTAAGCTGATGGCCCTGCTCGATCCCGCGAAGTCACCGTCCATTGCCATCGGATTGGCGGACTGAAAAGACCCTGTGCCGGCCGGCACAGGGTCTGATTAATTGTATAGATGCTGCTTCTTAACTCAGCAGAAATCGGATTACAGCTTCCACAGGGTGGCACAGCTGGTAATCCCCGCTCCGACAGACCACAGTACGAACAGGTCCCCTGGAACCAGGGTGCCGTCTTTAATGGCATGATGAAGCGTGATGAACGGGCTGCTGGTCCCTGTGTAGCCATAGATATCGCCAATGTACGGGAATTTAGTAATGTCTTCCTGCAAATTGCCGGCAATATCTTTGATGACACTGAGATTCAGCTGGCTGAGAATATAGTGGGTGATGTCACTTTTCTGCAGTCCATGCTCCTGCAGCAGCATTTCAATATTCGTTACCGCTGTCGGGAATGCCACATTGACGTTATATTCCGGATGAAGATAAATTTTCTTCTCCTCAAGCGTCATATGCTCGCCGTAAATCTGTGTCATCCCGCCTGCAGGAAACTGCATATCCTCGGCTCTTTGCGTATTGGTGTAGTATGCGGAATCAATCAGACCGGCGTCTGTGTCCTCTACACGCTCCAACAAGACCGCGCAGGCCGCATCTCCGCAGAGACCTTTTGACGCCAAGTCCCCTTCTTTATAAAACCTGGCAATTTGTTCCGATCCTACAATAAGCGCGTATTTCACTTTGCGGTTCGTAATCATAGAACGGGCCGCCTGGTCAGCAGCGACAACCATCCCTACACAGTTTGCATTGCTGTCATACACAATACAATTTTCTTTACCCTTTAAAGCCTGGTGAACAAAAGCAGCATCCGTCGGTGCGCTGAAGTCATGAGTGCCTGAGGAGAATACAATCATATCCAGATCTTCTCCGGCAAGCCCGGTTTTTTTAAGTAATGCTTTTGCCGCTTCTATTCCCATAAAGAGCGTGCTTTCTTCATAGCTCTCTGCATAATAACGATCCTTGCGTCCAAAATACTCCCAAATCCCGATAAGCTTCCCTGCTGCTTCCCCCGCCTGGACAGCCAATTCTTCATTGCTGACCTTCGTTGCCGGATGGTACACTTCAGTACTTACTATTCTCACATTAGCCAAGTTTGACCACCCTTTGCCAGTAGATTTGTAATGTATTTCATTGAAAAGAATTTGATCTCCCGTTAACGCTTAACCCTTCACAATCGCCCAAGCTTCATCAACGGTATCTACAAAGTGTCCTGCAAATCCGGCTTTGGGAGCTACTCTCTGCAGCTGGGATTTGGCAACAACCTTTTGCGGATTGACGAGCACACAATGCTTAAACGCGTTGTACAAAACGTAGCAGCGTTCAAGTACAGGCAGGATTTCAGCTTTGAATGGCGCCATATCACTGCAATCGATGATTAGGGACATATCTTTAAGCGGCAATGACGGCATATTATTCTCGAAAATATCTACTTCTTTGATGGTTTCATCCAAATCGGCAAAACCGTGGAGGCTGATAAAAATAGTGTTGGATTCCGGATACATCTTAGTTTCTGCGATCATCTTGTATTGACACTCCTCTGATTGTTTTGATTCTAAGCTGAGAGATTCATGAGCTCAGCAATGAAATTCATGACATAGCTTAGTTAATATCGACATTTCTTGCCTCTTTTTTGATATTTTCAGACAAATAATCATAAATTTTTCAACATTTTGCAGAACTCTGCTTCCATTTATGTATATTGTCCCGGCAAAACCCTCCTCAACATGTCTACTAATCTACTATTGTTGTATTTAGACAACAAAAAACCAAACTATATGAGTATCCCCGCTGTCATGCCGCTTTGAAGCGGTTTAGACCGGTAGCTTTGCGTCTTCCGCCTTTCGGCGGAGTTGCCTTTGTTCATCAGCTGGCGCTTCAGAATAAAACATATTTTGGTATTTATTATCTATGTGAATTTATATTTCGACAGCAGCAGTCATATTTCCTTCTTTTTCTTCGCAATATCTGAATATTTTGAATATTTAAAATAACAGCAGTTAAGGCTGTAAAAAATACGGTCCTTAACTGCTGCTTTGGTTGTTATATGTAACTTTAAGACTGCATTCCATCTTCGATCCGCTTCATAAACTCTTCAACCGCGCTGTAGCCAAGCTGCTTAAGATACCAGTTGTTGGCCGCCGCCTCAATGAGGCCGGCAACGTCACGGCCCGGCTGAAGCTGGATTTCCATATGCGGAATCTGGACACCGAGATATTCGGTGAACTGGGGAACGACCTCCAGCTCATTGTTCAGCGCATTCTCCCGCCATGGGGCCAGCTCAATATCGAGCACGATCCGCGTTTCATCCTGGAAAGCCCTGCGTCCGTATTGTCTGACGACATTGATCAGGCCGACACTGCGCAGTGCCAGGAATTCGCGGGTGGTCTCGTTATGGGTACCGAGCAGTGTAGCCGGCCCCAGCTTTTTTAGTACCACTATATCGTCTGCCACAAACCGGTGGCCTCTTCTGATGAGCGTATGTGCAGTTTCGCTTTTGCCGATTCCGGATTTGCCCCTGAGCAGAATACCTATACCGGATACATTCACACATACACCATGAATAGACATTTCCGGCGCAAGTGTTTTGACCAGATAACTGTCCAGCTTGGCAATGAACTCAGTGGTTGTGTCTGTTGTCCGCAGCAGCGGAATCCCTTCCTGATCACAGAACAGTGTCAAATAAGGGATCTCCTGCTGGCCTGAGGTCACTATAAAACACGGCGGATGATATTTGACGATGTTCCCGATATGCAGCTTGCGGTCTTCCACACTAAGCGTCAATAAATAGTTAATTTCCTTACGGCCGAGCACCTGTACCCGCTCCATAGGAAAAAAATCAAAATATCCGACAAACTCCAGCCCCGGTCTGTGCGTGCGCGGACGGGTAACTGGACGGTCCATCCGGCTGGCTCCCGCCAGCACTTCAAGCTGAAATTTCTCCGTTAGACTTTGTACAGTAACCGACTTCATGTTGTTTCCCTCCTGCAAAAAGATAGTAACGTTTAGTTTAAACTTCTAAAAAACTTGAAAAATTTTCATACTAATTATATATTAAAATCAATATATAAGACTTCAGACCCATGTAGAATATCACTTCCATAATAGCAAGAAGGTGCGGCCCGGTGGCTTTGGAGTCATGGATTGATCTCATCATGTGCTTTATTTTGTTTCTATTATTCATATACATATTTGCTACCGTAACCATTACAAAATTGCATAAAGTCTATTTGCTCTTTCATTTTTCCATGATGGTATGGCCCTACTGCCAGTTCGCCATCAAAACCGTAGATGACCCTGTCTATCAGCTGTTTTATGTAAAGCTTGCCTTTGTGGATGCTTCGCTGCTGACCACCGGCTGGATCTTCTTCACAATCCTGCTGTCAGGCCAGTCGCAGTTTTTGAACCGGAAAATATTAATGCTGCTGTTCGTGCCGGCCTTTCTCTCCTCTTTGGGTGTAGTGCTGAATCCGAACGGCTGGTTCGTGCAGCCGGTTAACGGCGGATATGCCGAAAGAACTTATGGCCCGGTATTCTGGGTGAATATGCTGATTCTTATCATTCATGCCATCGTTTCATTCTATATTATTTACGTTGCGCTTGTCTCCGGGCAGGCCGGACGGATCAAAAATCAGATCATGAACATGCTCAAAGGGATCATAGCAGTCACTGTGTTCCTGATGCTTGATGTCTTTCTCAATGTGGTGCTGGACGATTTCCTGCCTGTTATTCCGGGCTTTACCTCGCTGGGCATTGTAGTATCAGCCATTTTCTTTATTGTTACCATTCACCAGGATAAAGTGTTTGATATTGTCACCATTGCCCATCAGGATATCATAGATACGATGGAATATGGAGTCCTGGTGCTCGATGATCATGAGAAAGTCATTGAAATCAATCAGGCCCTCTATCCGTACAGACATCTGACCATTGGTGACCGGTTTGAGATGGCCGCTTTTTTACCCGGAAATTCAGTCAGGATGGAACGTTTCCTGCATAAATACCGGGAGCGGCCGCATGAAATAGCTGAAATTGAACTGTTCCACCCCGGCATACAGCTCTTCATCAGCATTCATGCCGCACCAATCATGGTCAGCAATGTCAGGGTCGGACGGATAATCACATTCCAGGACATTACGGAACTCCGCCGGCTCATTGACGAGACCAATCAGCAGAATTCGATCCTGCAGGAACGCAACGCTTCCCTGATTAAAGTCCAGGAGGAGCTGTTCCAGAGCAACCGCAAACTGACGAAGATGGCGATTACCGACAGCCTGACCGGATGCTATAACCGTCATTATCTGACCCAGCAGCTGGAGCAGGAGGTCATCAGGAGCCGCGAGGTTGAAACCCCCTCAGCACTAATATTGCTGGATATCGATTACTTCAAGACGGTGAACGACCGTTACGGGCATTTGGCCGGTGATGCTGTAATTTGCAGTACGGTTGAGAGGCTTCAGGAGTCGTTAAGACCCGCTGATATTCTGGCCCGTTACGGCGGTGAAGAATTCATTATTTATTTACCGGACACCGATGAGCCGCAGGCGCTGCAGTTAGCAGAAATCTTCAAATCCGGCATTGAGACGAACCTGATAAACATCGAAAATGCGAAGCATCCTGTATCCGTAACCATTAGCATGGGGCTGCTGAGTATCCGCAGCTTCTCGGTCCCGGAACCTGAGGACGCCTCAGCTTATCTGAGCGATTTGTTCAAAACTGTAGACATAGCGCTCTATGAAGCCAAAAATCAGGGCCGCAACCGGATTGTTCCGGTCAGGAGATAGAGTGTATTGGCCCCAGTGAATCCTAAAGATCTGTCCGAATCCGTTTCGGGGGACAGGTCTTTATTTATTTTTGCCTAATACCGCCAATTCATTGATATCCAGCGAAAACACTTCTCTAAGCCCCTTCTCCCCCTCGGAAGTAATGCTGATAGCCCGTGACGCAGGGTGCCGCTGCACCCAATGCATTTCCAGCAGCTTTTCCAGAATGGCATTTCCTAATGCGCCGGCGAGATGGTGGCGTCTTTCGCTCCAGTCCAGACACTTGTGTGAGAACGACCGCTTTTTCTTCCTCACCTGCTCCAGGTCAATCAGAAGGTCTGTAAAAATCTTTTCCCCGTATCCGGTAACCTCATACCCTTCCAGTTCTTCACATAGAACACCGGTATTCAGGAGTGCCTTAGTCAATTGGACGCCCAGACTCCCCGCCAGGTGATCATAACAGGTTCGTGCATAACGGAGCGCTTGATCTTCTGCTGACTGCCGCAGCGACTTGATTTCAACCGGAGGCGCAAGGAACAATAAAGATTCCATCACCTGGGCAACTTGCTGATCCTTTATTCCGTAGTAGCGGTGCCTTCCTTGTTTTTCAACGGCAACTGCACCCGCCTGAACCATTTTTGCCAAATGGAAGCTTGCTGTCTGCGGCTGTATCCCTGCCATATAGGCGAGCTCGCCCGCTGCATGAAATCTTCCATCCATCAAAACAGATAAAATTACAGCCCGCGAATCTTCACTCACCAGAGCTGCAATCTGAGCCAGGTTTGAAGCGGTTTTCATTGTTGACACCCTCTTTGCATTCCATACTTCGATGATACTTGAACTATATGTATTATACAATTGGAGCAGAAAACATCAACAGGGGGAACTATTCCATGAATAATACGAACCAGCTGCCGCCATCAGAAATGATTAAACCCGCCATTCTGTACTACGGCACTCCGGTAATCCTGCTAAGCACTTTAAATGAAGACGGCACGGTAAATATCAGCCCGATCTCTTCCTCCTGGGCACTCGGAGACTGTATTGTGCTCGGACTGGGCATAGGCGGACAAGCGTTTCATAACCTGGAGCGGCACCCTGAGTGTGTAGTGAATATCCCGGGCCCTTCGCTTTGGAAAGAGGTGGAACGGCTGGCTCCGTATACCGGCAAATATCCTGTTCCGGAAGATAAGCAGCAATACGGTTTCACTTTTCTAAAAGATAAATTCGCCGCCAGCGGGCTAACGCCTGCTGCTTCAGTGACTGTAAAGCCGGCACGTATAGCCGAATGTCCGCTGCAAATCGAAGCCGCTGTGCTGAATATCCGGGTGCCGGAGCATTCTCCTGATTTTGCGGTCATAGAGGCCAGGGCAGTACAAGTGCATGCCCATAAGGATATTATTACTCACGGCAGTCATATCGATCCGCAAAAATGGAGTCCGCTGATCTATAATTTCCGTCATTACTTCGGCCTGGGGGATCAGCTGGGCAGAACGTTCAGGGCGGAAATCTGATTCTTTAAAGGGATTTTCTCCACTTAATTTCACCAATTTTCATTATTTATGCAGCTTAGCTGGAAAACCTCCATTTAATACGGCGTTTTTTCACCATTACGGGCGGATTGGGAATATATAAGTGGAGATTTTCCCGCTAGCATCCTGATTACATGAATAGATGAAGAAATAGCAGGAGAAATTCCACTTAGGTATAATCCTGCTCCCGGACCCGTGTAAGAAATCACGCAAAAAAGGGTCAAACCGCTGCCCAGGCAGACGGCTTAACCCCTTTTTAATTAATACTATTACACACCCTTATCGCTGCTGCCTTATTGTCCCATCATTCCCCCGTCTACTGTGTAAAGCGAAGCTGTTACGAATGAAGCTTCTTCAGACAGGAGGAAGTTCATTACGGCGGCTACCTCTTCAGGCTCTCCATAGCGTCCCATTGGCGTTGTAGCTTCATTGGCTGCTTTGAAGGAGTCTGCACTGCCGGAGTTGGTCTCGATTTTGCGCATCATTTGGGTGTTGATGGTGCCCGGGAGGACTGCATTGACACGAATGCCGAACGGTGCAAGCTCATTGGCCGTTACACGGGTCAGGCCTACAACCGCATGCTTGGACATAATGTATGGTGACATTCCCGAGGCTCCCATCAATCCTGCCAAGGAGGAAGTGTTGAGGATTGCGCCGGATTTTTGTTTTTTCATTACAGGGATCACATACTGCAGACCAAGGAAGACACCGCGCACATTGACGTTGTACACCATGTCAAGCGCTTTGACGCTGATCTCTTCCACTAGGCCTGAAGGACCTTCAATCCCGGCATTATTGGCAAAATAATCGATGGTTCCGAATTTCTCCACGGCTTTGTCCACGTAGTTCTTCACATCTTCTTCTCTGGATACATCAGCTGTGACAGCCAGAGAGTTGGAATCGTCCAGTCCCAGCTCACGGATCACCTGCTGAATGGCTTCCCCATTCATCATAATTTAAGATATAGTTGAAAAAGCGACATTCGGATTCGGCATGTTACCTCTTTATTATTAATTTGAACATTCCATGTCCTATTGTTTACTTAAATTTTTAATCATTGGCACTCTTTTTCTCATTGGAGCCTAATGGTTATAATAAAATGACAAATATCGTGGAGGAAGATGGCCTTGGAACGGGAAGAAGAATTGAACAGAGCAGTGCGGAGAACCCGGCAGGCTTTGAAGGCAGCCTTCATGGAGCTGATCCTGGAAAAGGGATATGATGCGGTTACCATTATGGATATCTCCGTGCGTGCGGACTACAACCGGGGGACCTTTTACAAGCATTTTGTGAGCAAGGAAGATCTGCTGAAGGATATTCATGATGATTTTCTGCGGAATTTTGCGGAGACACTGCTTAAGCCTTATGAAGGCATGCAGCAGATTAAAGCTACCATGATTTTTCCCTCTGCCCTGCAGCTGTTTCAGCATATAGAAGACCATAAAAAAGACTTTCTGGCGCTCTCTTCCGTGCAGCGCGGCAAAATTGCCGCCATGCTGTATGATACTTTGCGGAATTCCATGCGTGAAGATATGCATATTGAAATGGAAGAGGCCGGCACGCCTCTGGATTATGAAATTATGCTGAGCTACCGGATGTCCGCAACCGTCGGTGTCATTCTGTATTGGGCGGAGACGCATTTCAAATATTCGGCAGCGTATATGGCAGAGCAGCTGATTGCGCTGATTAACAGCAGAATGGATAACATTATATTCAAAAATAAATAATGCCGCTTAAAATAAACAGGCGATGGCCCGTCAGTCCGGTACACGGAACAACGGCCCCTCGCCTGTATTAATTTACATATAAATGTCTACAACAGTTGTTTCTGCAGTGCGGAGACGTTCAACGTCCTCCCGCTTGATGCGCAGGCCTCCAAGGCGGTAAGGATTATCGATCCGCTCAGCCTGAACCTCATGGCCGTTGACCTTAACAGAGCGGAGTGTCCCTTCAGTCCCCTCTGCATAGTGATAAACAAACGCTGCCGGGGAACCTCCGTATTCAAAATCAAAGCGGGTGCCGTCCAGCTCATCCGGCAGTACAGGGTCAATGATCAAATCTCCCGCATCCTCACGGATTCCCAGAACATTGGAGATCAGCTGGTTCATATAGATCCCCGGACCGCTGGAGTAGATTCTCCAGCCGCCCTTGACCGCAACCGATCCGTCGCGCAGTTCACCGAACCGCTGCTGGGCCTCATAACGGCTTGCAAATTTGCCGTCCGAGCTGCTGAAGTACGCGTTGCTCTGACGCAGCTCGGCATTAGGTACCGCATCACGGATGCCTACAGGGTTGATGGTCGCCAGACCCTTCCATACCTGATCACGTTTGCCGATCTTCGCCATAGCCTCTACAAAGCGGATATGCGCATGCACATATTGCAGGCCGATCTCGCGTCCAAAATTAGCCGCCTGCTCCGCACGTTTGAAGTGCATGCTGACACCGCCGGCGTACTGTGCCGGATGGTTCATCAGCCGTACGCCGTCCGGGCACAGGAACTGCTCAAGAATCAGCTCATAATGGGCTTCCATCTGCTCCGGAGTGAGCAGTTCACCGATCATGCTGCGCGTCATCGGCAGCAGACGGTATTGAATGCCTGTCTCTTTATCTTCAGGATGCAGCATCAGCTTGGCATGCTCAGGGTCTTCAAAGTACAGGAAGCCTGGAATGACATCTGTTCCCAGCATATAACGGTTGAAGTCATTTTTGATGCCTTCAGCCATTCCGCGCAGCTCTTCAGACCAGGCGCTGTCTGTATCCTGCAGCACTCCGGACAGGCCAAGCACCGTTTGATAAGTCAGGGCTACGGTCCAGCTGCTGACCATGTACTGCTTCAGCTGTGCATTTGCGGGCTGGAGCGTATCATCCCAGTCACCGTCTCCATAAGAGGACAAATAAGTATCATGCAGGAAATGGGACTTGATATATTCCAGCTCTTTGATGGCATGCTCGCGGACGGTTGCTGCCGATTCCGTGAAATCAAAGGTATGCTTGCGGGTGTATGGAACTTTCTCGTCCAGCACAGCAAAGTCACGTGTTGCCCGTAAGTAATCACCCAGCACTTTAAGCGGCCAGACAATAATATCGCCATGGCTCTCTTCCTGCTGTATAGCGGCATATTTATCGAACATGAACCACTGCGGCCAGCTGCCGTCATCCTCATACTGGTGGGCGAATACAGTCAGCATAATTTCCCGGACCTGTTCGTATTTATGCGTAGCCAGGAAATATTCCACAGGTCCCTGGCAGACGTCACGGGTGCCCCAGGCTGCCCCGCCGTACTGCTCCAGGCCGTGCGGCACGGAGTAATGTACCAGCATATTATGGGTGTACCACCAGGCAAGCGCATTGACCTTGAACAGTTCCTCTTCACCGCCGCTGTCTTTGGTCAGCCTGAACCCGTTCATCACGCCTGAGAAGAACTTCCGGTACTCCGCAGCCTCCGAAGCAAAATCCAATATAACCGGCGGACGTTCTTTACCGTCCAGCTGTCCCTGGATCGTCAAGCTCCATTCAGCACTCTCCTCCAGTTCAAGTACAGCAAGCGAGGCGCTTCCTGAAGCCGGCCCATCTAAAAGCAAACTTTCATCGCCAAGGCGGTACCCGGCCCCCTCCAGCGTCATCCGGTAAGCCAGCTCCGGATAGACCTTCGCACTTGTTCCGCTGTCATGTGCCTGGAAGGTCAATACACCTTCAGCATTTTGTGATAAGCGGTATGGAATTTCGTATTCAGCCACATTCATCGTCACCTGGTTAGTGACCAGGAAGCGGTATGCTTTCCCTTGGGCCGAACGGACCGTAAGTTTTACTTCCGGAGCATCTGCAGCTGTATAATTGGTAATTACCAGGGTATCTGCAGCCGTCTTATAATGCCAGCGGACATAATTAAAGCCGATTTCAAACAGCGAAGGCATGGTCAGCAAGCGGTATTGTCCATCCGCTTCCACATAAATCCGCTGCCCGGAGGTTTTGTATACATTCAGCGCATTGCGGGCATTGGAGAGCATTTTGTTAAAGTTGGTATTTCCTGTGACCACCTGGGAATTGAAGATCCCGTACATATAGGATGTCGTAGTCATTACTTCTGCACCGAGCTGTGCATTGTCACCACTCATCAGAATATGTCCATGCGGACGTTCAACAAGCAGCTCCTTGCTCTTCAGGACAATATGCTCATAGGTGTCTGTAAAGAAAGCAAGCAGCTTCCCGCCTTCCCGTTCTTCCTGCTGTCTGTCCGGGAACAGCCTGTTAAGCTCCTCCCCGGAGAATTCCTCCGTCTGCAGCGGCTCACCGATCCGGGAAGACAGCGATATTTTGTCCAGCCAGCTTCCGTCTGGGGTTACCGGTCCAAGACCAAGTGTATACTCACGGGCATCCTTAAGCTCCGCTTCATACTCCAGCTCTGTAACCGCTGCAGGGTGATTGTCACGGAACAGGCCGTAAAAGACAAAGTGTGCCTTACCATTCAGCATGCTCTTTTCTGTCTGAAGCGCCGTATAAGCGAACTCATATTGATAAACTTCGCTTGCAAGCTTCTCCTGGTACAGCGCCTCCGGTCTGTCCGTCTCCTTGTAGCTAAGTCCGAAGAACTGGAAGCCATCTGTTGAAAAACCGGTAGCACCGGTCAGCGATCCCTGCTGAAGATAAGGAAATTTACCGTCCTGCGGCTGATTCTGGCGTGAACATACTGCATAACCATAATCACTGTGTTCAAAGACAGCATGGTCAATATAGTGTGACAAATAAGCTTCATTACTGGTTACCGCTCCAGGAGAGGCGATACCGACATCCTGAGTATAGATCAGGTCGAGCTCTACGCCCGAACCTTCAACGGTTACATCCCAGAACCAGATGCCATTGCCGGCCAGTGTGAATACTACCCGATAAGCAACTGGCTCGTGCAGACCCGGAGTTTCCGGACCTGCAGGAATTTCCCCCTGCCATACCAGACGGTCCCCATCCTGACGGAAACGGCTGCCTGATTTCACCCCGAGCAGCGGTACCGCATGGATTCCCTGAGGCAAATGCAACCTTGCATAAATATTGCCGGGAGCTCCGTCCAGCGCGTTCGACAACAGCTGGTTAATCATCATTTTACCGCCAAAAGCCTGGTAGAGATCTCCGCTCTGCAAAAATGTAAATGTTAAGTTTCCATTCTGAAGTGACACTTTGGAACCTGTTAAAGTTGTCATGCTTCTCACTTCCTTATCTGATGCGGCTAAGATCCGCTATTTTGAGTACTTGTTATTTTACTAAAGTGAACCGGGCTTCCCGGACATCACGGCTGCTTGCACCGACATAAAGAATAAATTCGCCGCGGTCACTGCGGATTGTCATATCACTGTGGTGGTAGCGGAGAAGCGTTTCATCAATGCGAAAGACAACTTCACTGCTTTCTCCGGGGTCAAGCTCAATCTGGCGGAAGCCTTTGAGCTCCTTCACCGGACGGACAACCTGGCCTGCAATGTCGCATACATAGAGCTGCACCGTTTCGGTTCCGGCTCTTAAGCCTGTATTCTTTACCGTAATTTTGACCTCAAGCGGTGTGTCAGCTGTCAGCACCTCTGATGATAACGTCAGGTCTTCATATTCGAACGTGGTATAGCTTAGTCCAAAACCGAAAGGCAGCAGCGGCTCATTGGGAATATCAATATACTTGGAAATATAACGGTTCTCTGTCTCTTGCTCCGGTTTGGGGCGGCCGGTACGGAAAGAATTATAATAGACTGGAATTTGTCCCACGGAATACGGGAAGGACATGGAAAGACGTCCCGAAGGATTTACTTTTCCATATAGAATATCCGCCAGCGCCGCACCGCCTTCGCTTCCGGGGAACCAGGCTTCCAGCACGGCATCTGCCTGATCGTATACCCCGTGCAGATCCAGCGGACGGCCGTTAAAGAGAACAACGGCCAACGGCTTGCCCAGCTCTTTCATGGACCGGATCAGCTCAAGCTGTGCCTCCGGCAGCTTGATGTTGCTGCGGCTGCCGCCTTCACCGCTCATATCCGAGGATTCGCCCACCGCCAGCACAATAACATCCGCCTTCGCCGCGGTCTTGCGCGCTTCGTTCAGCTGATCTTCACTGATGGAGTCAATCCCCGAACCTTCAGCAATAACTATATGGCTCGGATTGCCGCTGGCTGCTTTCATGGCATCCCCAAGCTTTACAGCCGTTTCCTTGGAACCCGTCCAGGACCACCAGCCCAGAATATCGCCACTATTCGCAAAAGGGCCAATCAGTGAGACACGCTGCCCGGGTTCAAGCGGCAGAACGCCCTCATTTTTCAGCAGCACGCTTGATTTCTCGGCCAGCTTTCTGGCCACCTGCCGGTGCTCTCCGCAGAATACGATCTCCTTCTCTGCAGCAGGATCTGCTCCGCGCATCGGATTCTCGAAAAGGCCCAGGCTCTCTTTAAGCTCCAGAATACGCAGCACTGCTTCATCGATCAATTTCTCGTCTACCAGGCCTTCCTGTACCAGTTCAGGCAGATGATTGATATAGCTGGTTGTCATCATGTCGATGTCTACACCAGCCTGGATAGCCTGCAATGCCGCTTCCTTATCGTCTTCTGCAGCGCCATGCGCTACCATTTCCTTAATGGAAGCCCAGTCAGATATGATGACTCCGTCGAAGCCCCATTCTTTACGGAGAATTTCACGCAGCAGCTTGCGGTTCCCTGTAGCCGGGATGCCGTCAACAATATTGAACGAGGTCATCACCATCTTGACCCCCGCGTCCACGGCTGCTTTATAGGCGGGCAGGTAATATTCACGCAGCTGACGCTCTGACAGATCAACGGTATTGTAGTCCCGGCCGCCCTCCGCCAGCCCGTAAGCTGCAAAGTGCTTCACACAGGCCGCAACGCGCGTCAAATCATTTCTCAGATCATCGCCTTGAAACCCATGCACGAAGGCCTCGGCAAACAACCCGTTCAGATAAGTATCCTCTCCCGTTGATTCCATCACCCGGCCCCAGCGCGGATCCCGGACCAGATCCACCATAGGGGCAAAGGTTACATGAAGACCGGAAACTGCCGCTTCACGTGCAGCCACTTCAGCGCTTTGCCCGGCAAGCTCCAGATTCCAGGAACTGCCGATGGCGAGCGGAATAGGAAAAATCGTTTTGAACCCATGTACGATATCCGCCATAAAGAGCAGCGGAATGCCATGCCGGTCGTTCTCCAGATGGGCTTTCTGTACGGCCATCATCTTCTCGGCGCCGGCAACACCGAGTACAGAGCCTGCGCTCCGCAGGGTTTCGTACTGTATTCCCAGTTCTTCCATCGGGCCGGTAATTTCAGAATGCTCTCCCGGCTTATCGAAAAAAGGAGCTGCCAGCTGCAGGAGCTGGGCTGTTTTTTCTTCCAGTGTCATGTTCTTGACGTATTTGTTGTACAGATGATTGGTCATCTCCATGCCTCCCCCAAGAAAAACGAAACGTTTCTATCCATTATTTTCTTTATATATAAGGCTTTATCATTAATTATTTTTACTAATATCATAAACGTTTCACTTTGTTTCGATGGAAATTCGCTTCCTTTATTCATTCAAAGGAAGCTTACAGCGGCAGCCAGTCCAGCATCCGCCGCGTCTGCCTGTCCCAATAGCCCCATTCATGCTCTCCAGGCCCTTCCTCATACGTTATCTGCAATCCGGCAGCTGAGGCATGCTTAAGAAACCTCCGGTTCCCTTCGTACAGAAAATCTTCTGTGCCGCAGCACTGATAGAGCAGGGGCCGGTCAGCTGATGCCGCAGCATCCGCCAGAGCAAACAGATCATCCCTGCTCCCTGCAAGCTCCGCACCGGAACCAAATATCCGCTGGATTTCCCCCGGGTGAAAGCCGTTCGGGCCGTTAACACGGCCGACGATATCCAATCCGCCGGAAAGACTGGCTGCTGCAGCATAATTCTCCGGACATCTCAGCGCCAGCTTGAAGGCTCCATATCCGCCCATGGAGATGCCGGCGGCAAAGGTATCTTCTCTGCGGCCGGAAATTGGAAAGATCCTTTTGACCAGTTCCGGCAGCTCCCGGCTTAGATAAGTGAAATAGGCTCCGCCCTGCTTCATGTCCATATAATAGCTGCGGTCGGCACGGGGCAGAATAAGCACCAGCCCCTTCTCTTCGGCATAACGTTCCACCGCTGACTGGCGTGTCCATTCCGTATGGTCGCCGCCCAGACCGTGCAGCAGATAGAGCACAGGAAGCTTGCCGCCGCGCTTATGGCCAGGCTGCGCATTCAGCGGTACAACGGCATTCACTTCTGTCGACATGCCCAGGATTTCCGAGAATAACGACATTTGAATAAAGGCCACGTCTGTTCATCTCCAAGTTAACTGAGTGGGTTGACTGATTTGCGTTCAACCAGATTAATTTTGAGCTTATAGAAATCATTGACCGGGTCACCGTTCAGCTTCTGGAACAGCAGATGTCCGGCCAGCGAACCGGATTCATACATCGGCTGGTGAATCGTTGTCAGCGGCGGTTGAATATACTCAGCCAGCTGGATATCATCAAAGCCGATGACCGAAATATCTCCAGGAACAGATACTCCGCCTTCTTCCAGCGCCTTCATCCCGCCGACCGCCATTTCATCATTGCCGTAGAATACGGCCGAAGGCAGTTCCCCCTGCATCAGCATCATTTTGGTCGCTTTATATCCGCCTTCACGGATAAAATTTCCGCTTAATCTCCATTTTGTCTTCTCTTCAAGCCCGGCTTCACGCATGGCCCGCTGGAACCCCTGATAACGCAATGTGTTATCGTAGGAATTGGCCGGTCCGCTGATATAAGCGATCGAGCTGTGGCCTTTTTCAATCAGGTAACGGGTTGCGGTATAGCCCCCCAGCTCACCGTCAACCATAACATTGATCAGGCCCTCCCCGGAAATGATCCGGTCCATCACGACGATCGGAAAACGTTCACCGGCCGCAGCCGTCAGAATTTCGTCCGAGATATTGTGGGCAAGCACGATTGCACCGTCAACTCTTTTTTCAAGCAAAAACCTGACGGCAGTCGAATCCTTGCCTCCCATGGAGCTGCAGGCAATGAGATCAAAACTATTGGACAATGCAACATCCTGTATACTTCGGATCAGCTCCGAGTAATAAGGACCCGAAAGATCGGTCAAGATAAGGGCAATGGTGTTCGTCCGGCTCCGTTTCAAATCCATGGCAAATCCATTTTTTTGATAGTTCAGCTCTCTTGCCGCTGCCAGCACCTTCTCTTTAGTCTTTGCACTGACCTTGCTGTCTCCACTCATCGCATATGAAGCTGTAGATAATGCTACTCCAGCCAGCTTCGCCACATCCTTGATCGTTGCCATACTGCATTTCAACCCTTCCCCATCCGCATTTTGCTTCTATTAATTATTTCATCCCTGAGATCGTATATCCTTCTATAATATGTTTCTGGAAGAAGATAAAGATAATAACAATCGGGACGACCATGAACGCGGCTCCGGCCATTTGCAGACCGAATGCTGTACCGTATTGGCCTTTGAGGAGCGACAAACCGACTGACAGCGTATAGAGCCTCTCATCATTGGCAATAATCAGCGGCCACAGGAAGCTGTTCCATGCCCCGATAAAGGTCAGAATGCCCTGAACGGCAAATACCGGCTTCACTATAGGCACCATCAGCTGGAAAAAGATCCGCAGCTCACCGGCTCCATCCAGTCTGGCGGCTTCCAGCAGGTCCATCGGAATCGTAGTCATGAATTGACGGAACAGGAAGATCGCAAAGGCCCCGACGAGACCCGGCAGCACGATACCTGCCATGGTATTGACCAGCCCCATCTGATTGATGATCAGGTAGGTTGGAATCATCGTCACCTGACCCGGGATCATCATCGTCCCCAGAATAATGTAGAAAAATTTATTGCGGCCCGGAAAATCGAATTTGGCAAACGCATATCCGGCCATTGCATTAAGAAACAGCCCCGCAAATGAACACAATACGATAATGAGCGTATTTTTCAGATAGACTAAAAAGTCCATTTTCACAAATAAATCCCGGTAGTTATTGAATGTAGGATTTTCCGGAAAAAGAGCGGGCGGTATCACCGTAAACTCATTCTCAGGTTTAAACGATGAGCCCAGCATCCATATAAACGGCACCATCATCAGAAGTCCTCCAATGACGAGCAGCGTAATCATAATTGCTTTTTCTATTCCCTTCGCTTTAAGCGTCATGCTCGTTCCTCCTTCTAAACTGCTGGCTGCAAGGACCAGGCTTAGTATTCTACTTCTTTCTTTTTGACCGCGAATTGGATCAGGGTCGCAATAATAATGATGATGAACAGTACGAAGGAACCTGATGCCGCATAGCCGAATTTACTTAGCTGGAACCCGTTATTATAGATAAAGAGCGCCATGGACATCGTCGCATTCAGCGGTCCGCCTTTGGTCATCACCAGCGGTTCTTCGAAGAACTGAATCCAGCCGATCAGGGTCGTAATGGTCACAAAGAAAGTAGCGAATCCAAGCAAAGGAACAGTGATAAAGCGCAGTTTCTTCCAGCCGGTTGCCCCGTCAATTTCAGCCGCCTCATAATAGGAGCGGGGAATTCCCTGCAGTGCCGCCAGGAAAATAATCATATTGAGACCGATCGACTTCCAGAAAGCCAGCAGAATCAGCGAGAGCTTGGCAAGTGCCGGATCCTGAAGCCACTGCTGTGCAGGAAGGCCGAACCAGGAGAGGATATAGTTGAACAAACCGTACGTTCCGTTGTACAGATAGCCCCAAACTACAGCCACGGCGACAATGTTGGTAATGGAAGGCATGTAATAAATGACCCGGAAGCTTTTGAATAACCAGCCGGTTCCATAGTTCAGCAGCATCGCCACCCCCATGGAAGCTACGACGACCAGCGGTACACCGATAACCACGTAGATCATAGTGTTATACATCGACTTCAGGAATACCGGATCTTTGAAAATATCTATATAGTTGCTGATTCCCACACCGTTAATATTTGAATAATCCGCAAGCCCGACCAAATCCATGTCTGTAAAGCTGATCACCAGTGCAATGATAATCGGAATGATGGAGAATAAAGTCAGCAGGATTACCGCAGGCGCGATAAACAGATACGGATATTTATGCTTGTTCCACGCCTTCACAAATGAACTCACTTGCAATCACACCCTTTCGCATTCTTTCCACGCCCCGCTATGCGGAACGTTATACAAACGTAATGCCGGAACCTCACATTAAGGAGAGAGATCCCGGCACCCGCCTGACAATTAATCAATGATTATTTGTTGCCGAGAAGTTCATTTGCTTTGTCGTTCAGCTTATCCAGCTCGGTTTGTGTATCTGCACCGCCAATAGTAATCTGTTCAAAGGAAGCCATAGCTGCCTGTGCGATTTCCTCATACTCTCTTACGGTTGGAGCCGGACGCGTATTTTCAAGCTGTTCACCAAAAGCGGCAATCATCGGATCGGAGAGCGCTTCATTGTCCCAGGCGGCCTTGAGTGCAGGCATGGAGTTCGAAGTTTCGTAGTATTTCAGCTGAGCTTCCTGTTCAGCCATAAAAGCAATGAACTTGGCAGCCTCATCCTGGTTTTTGCTGTAGCTGAAGATGGACAAGTCAGCGCCGCCGATGGAGGAAGTATTGGTTTCTTTGGCAGGCAGTGTAGTTACAGCCCATTTACCGTCAATCTCCGGAGCCTTTTCTTTAACCGTCTGAATCATCCAAGGACCGCTGATGAACATAGCCATTGTGCCGTCTTTAAATGCGGATACTGTATCCAGGTCCGTTCCTTTCGGGGACAGCCCTTCGTCATAGAAGCTTTTCAGGAAATCTACCATTTCCACATAAGCGGGCTGGTTGAACTGTGGCTGACGGTTGCTGTCGATGATGTCACTGCCGTTCTGCCAGGCAAAAATAGCCGGGTAAATCGTGTCTTTACCTTCAATCGGCAAAGCGTAATGACCTGGGCCGCCTTTTTCAACCAGCTTTCTGCTCGCATCCTTCAGCTCATCCCATGTCTTTGGACCTTCGGGATAACCGACTTCAGCAAGCAGATCTGTACGGTAGTACATGGCGCGTGTCTCTACATAGAAAGGAACCGCTACCGTCTGATCTTCATATTTCGTAGTCTGAACGGCACCGTCAAAGAAGTTTTCCGCTTTCATGCTTGGATATTGCTCGATGTATGGAGTCATGTCTGCCAGTGCTCCGGCAGCTGCAAATTCAGGAATCCAGGTGGTACCCATTTGAACAACGTCAGGACCGTTCTTGGAGGCTACCGCAGTCAGAAGTTTGTCATGTGCAGTATCCCAAGGAATGGCTTGTACATCTACAGTGATGCCGGGATTCTGTTCCTCGTACATATCGGCGATCGGATCTACCGTATCGGACGTACCCATGAACCATACCTTCAGTGTCTTGTTATCTCCCGATGCCGATTCGCTGGAGTTGTTGCCGCAGCCTGCTGCAATCAGAGAAAAGCTTGTTAATAAGGCCAGCATTGAAATACCTGTTTTTTTGTTCATTCTTCTGTCACCCCTGGTTTTAGTGTGAGCCAAGCTCATAAATAATATGTTTGAAGCCCTTTCTTCGAAACGTTTCGATTATATTCGAAAAAAAATTTCGAGCACTCATGTTAGAAATAAGTACGTTTTCATAGACTCAAAAGGCTTTTGCAGGCGATTCATAGCGCTAAGAAACTACTTTTCAACATTTTCTCGACAATAGTATCTAATATTCCGAAAGAGTTTGGCTTTTTAAATACCATTAACTCGAATCGTTTCGATAAATGTATTATAGTGCTAGATGTTAACGATTTCAAGTCTCCATGCTAAAAAAATCTTTTTTGCGTCCAGTAAAATCACTAATTGTAAGTAACTGTATATATTTTATCCAGCTGACTTCCCTGATTGGAAAATGCATACTAAAAAGGCACCTGGAAATGAATCCCGGGGCCTCTTCGGGTGAATGCATTTATTGCAGCTTACTTCCGGTAACCGCGTGTCAGGCAATGATGCCGCTATACCTGCCGGCCGTAGACCTTGCCTTCTTTTATCGTCTGCACTTCATACATATTGACCGTTGTGCTTAGAATAAACTCCGGTTTCTCCTGGCCTCTGCTGTTCTTGTGCCCCTGAATATGAGCGTCACTTTTCTCCCAGTTCTTCCAGGCCTCCTCCGATTCCCAGCGGATCAGGATTAACACTTCCTCGGATTCCTTGCTCTTCTTATTCAAAGCTACACTAATGTCGATCAGTCCCGGCATTTCTTCCAAAACACCCGGTGCGCTGAACCGCTCAATAACCTTGCCGCTGTTCCCTTTTTCTACAACGATG
This sequence comes from Paenibacillus sp. PK3_47, assembly GCF_023520895.1. Lineage (NCBI taxonomy): Bacteria > Bacillati > Bacillota > Bacilli > Caryophanales > Paenibacillaceae > Paenibacillus > Paenibacillus sp. PK3_47. The sequence continues at coordinate 5,692,168 of NZ_CP026029.1, read as the reverse complement.
GATCTCGTCTGCACAAACACTGTTCATTCCTCCTGAGTGCCCGAAGCTGTAATTATTCTGCAACCCCTGTTAGGCATAGTATTTAAAGTAAATCATCCCCTTCTATTCTAATTGATAATCGTTATCATTGCTAGTCCTGTCCTAATTCAGAATTTCTATCCTGATCTCTTCTTCGTTAGTTCCGGTTCCGGTTTTAAAGACCAAGTCGAGAGATTCTGGATGATCCAGCATATTGCTGCTGAACATTTTTTTGAAACTGTCTTTCATGCCCTCACCAAAAGAGGCCGGGAGAGGCCGGTTCCCTGCTTTGGTCTCCGCTACAATCTCTGCCGTGTAATTGCTGTCCAAAATCTCATGGCCTGCCTCGCGCTGGTATCCGGAAGGATTCTTTAAGGTAACCGTTGCTGTAATCAGCAGTGGAGACAGTTCAACCTCAGTCAGCACCACCTCATGGCCATCCAGCTCAAACGTTTGGTCCGGATACACCCCCTTGTTGCTGCTTCCTTGAACTTCCCATCCAGTGTGAAGCTGATCTCCAGATTCGGCGAGTAATGCATGTCACCGATAATGGTTCCGGTCTTGGGGTCTTCCATTTTGCCGGGATCGACAGATGCTATCCGGAATTCAGCGGCCAGCTGAGCGGGAAAAGGCTGGCTTCTGTCCAGCATCACGTGGCCCCGGCCGTACCTTTTATGATAATTATCCTGACCATCGACCAACTGGTGGGCTCCTATGCCCCGCTGTTCTGAAACTCGCGGCCGATACTGGAATGCAGAAGCCGTGCCCTGACGACACTGTAGATTTCCTGTTCTGGGTAAGGGCCTAAATGGCTTTATTTTTCGAAACATTGATTTGCTAATTGTACTCGAAAAACCGAGTACATTTGGTCACCGCGGAGGGAAACGGACCAATTGTACTCGAAAAACCGAGTACATTTGGTCACCGCGGAGTGGAACGGACCAATTGTACTCGAAAAACTGAGTACATTGGGCCACCTCGGAGGGATTCGGACCAATTATACTCGAAAAATCGAGTACATTGGGCCACCGCAAAGGGGAACGAGACAATTGTACTCGAAAAACCGGGTACATTGGGCCACCGCAAAGGGGAACGAGACAATTGTACTCGAAAAATCGAGTACATTTGGACACCCGCGGAGGGATTCGGGCCAATTATACTCGAAAAACCGAGTACAATCGGCCTCTGCAAAGAGGAACATTTACTGGCAAGACCATAAGCAAAGAGCCGCCCCGAGGGACGGCTCAAACTGCTGTTAAAGTTACATCTGTATCCGCCTACAGCACCCAATTCCCCTGACGGAATACCGGTTCGATGGTGCCATCGGCCAGTTCTCCGTCAATATCCAGCTCTGCGGAGCCGATCATGAAATCGACATGCGTCAGGCTTACGTTAGCGCCCCTCTTCAGCAGCTCTTCGCTGCTCATTCCTACCCCGCCTTCAATATTTGAAGGATAGGCACTGCCCAGCGCGAAATGGCAGGAGGCATTCTCGTCAATACCGGTATTATAAAACACACGGTTCAGGCGGGAGATTGGCGAATCATGCGGCACGAGTGCCATTTCACCCAGATACGAAGCCCCTTCATCCGTTTCCAGCAGCGAAGTGAGATGCTCCCGTCCGGATGCGGCATCATAAGCCGTCACTTTACCGTCTGTAAAAGTAAACGTAATGCCGTCCACCAGCCGGCCGTTCAGGTTAAGCGGAAGTGTGCTGGATACCGTACCGTTGACACCTGTGCGGAGCGGCATGGTGTAAATTTCTTCAGTCGGCATATTGGCTACAAAATATACCCCGCTTTCATTCTCACCGCCGCCTCCGCGCCACAAATGGCCTTCCGGCAGCTCCACGCGCAGATCCGTTCCCGGAGCACGGTAATGCAGGCTCTTGTAGCGTTTGGCATTCATCCGGTCCTGGCTCTGCTTGAGATCTGCGATATGCCCGCGCCAGGCGGCCACCGGATCTTCGGCAAAGGCGCGGGTCATTTGGAATACTGCTTCCCACATCGCTTCTACACGTTCTTCTTCCGGAAGATCAGCGAATACCTTGTCCGCCCAGGCCCGGGTCGGGGCCTTGATCAGCGACCAGCTGATTTTGTTATTGCGGGTGTAATGCTGATACTTCTTCCGGGCCACCGCAGCAGCTTTTACCGCCGTGGATACTTTACTAGAATCAATTCCGCGGAACAGCTCCGGGTCAGGTACTTTAATATGTAACACCGCGCCGCCCTCTTCAGCAAAGCCCTCCAGCATATCGGCATGCCACTGCGGGTAATAGCTGAAGGACTCTTCAGGGGCTTTTTCATAGCGGATACGGGTAATTTTCTCATCATCCCATTCAACCATGACATATTTAGCTCCAGCCTCATAGGCTTTACTTACGATCAGGCGGGTTAACTCTACAGTTTCCAGCGGGGAATGGACCATCAGCACTTGTCCAGGCTGCACATTTACCCCTACTTTAACAACGAGCTCCGCATACTTCTCAAGTATTATCTCGAAATCTTTCATGACAACTTCCTCCATATTCTTGAATGCATGATTTCTATCAGATCAGCTTTGAACCGCTTCTGCTATTTTAACGCAAAACGGGCGCAGTTGCGAGGCCGCCTCCAATAGAGACGACCTCTGCATGAATTATAGGCTATTGTTTGTCTACTTGCAGCAGCGTAACATTTTTCACCGAGTAGGTGTCCCGGATTTTATCCTCGGCCAGAACATTCAGCTTGATAAGACTTGCAATCTTCGCCGGATCGGCCCGGGAAAGAAGACGCCACACCGCCGGGTCAGCCAGGGTGTTGTACAGCTTTTCATCATCATATTCCTTGCGGGATTGGGTCACCAGCTTCACCTTGTAGCCGCTGATTACGGTTTCATTCTCTCCCCTGTCACTGCAATAGGCGAGAATTTCCTGCCTGAGCCCGGCCAGATCTTTTTCAAGCTCCTTCTGCTTCGCTTTAAGCTTGTAGTACTGCTGTACCTTTTTTTCCATAGTCCTCACGCTCCTCTACAGACATATGTATGCCGGATGAGCCCAATAAATAAGTTGAGGATATTTCCATTAACTCCTATAATAAAGAAGGTTTTGAGAGGAAGGCGGGTTTCTGCAGGGTTTTTGGTCCGGAGTAACGTCTAACTGCCAGCGGGACTTTTTACTGACTTTTAATTGAGGCACAAACTATCTATGTTACGGCAGGTGTATTATGTTTCAATCGTATCTATTTCCTATCTCTTATGCGTTTATGTCTTTTCCTGTAGCAGCACTTGTATTCACTTTACCTTTTCTTGTTGTGCAGTACCGGAGACACGGCTATATCAACAAGATCAGAGCGCTGGTTCTGTACCTGCTGCTGCTCTACCTGTTAAATGCTTTTTATCTGATTATGCTTCCTTTCCCGGCATCCCGGCATAATCTGCCGCTGTCCGGCAACCTGATTCAGCCTGTTCCGCTGCAATTCCTTCAGGATATTGCGGATTCTGCGGGGCTTCTTCCGGAGACACCGTCCTCTTATCTGACACTGCTGCGTGAACCTGCATTTTATCAGGCAGTGTTTAATGTGATTCTGACCATACCTTTCGGCATCTTCCTCGGTTATTATTTCCAGACACGCTGGGTAGTGTGTATTCTTCTGTCCTTTGTGCTGTCTCTCATGTTCGAGATTACACAGATTACCGGAATTTATGGATATTTTGATCACCCTTACCGGATCTTCGATGTCGATGACCTTATTACCAACACGCTCGGAGGGATTATCGGGTACCGCATCGCCTTATGGATTTCCGGTTTATTACCGAAGATTGACCAGCTGGACAGCCGGGAAGACTTATCCGCCAAAAAGGTGAGCTACACCAGACGTGCCATCGCTTTTATGACCGATTTTTTCGTATGGGTGACAGGAGCCCTTCTGATCAACTCCCTCTCGCTTCCCGGTGCGTATTGGATTTCCACCTTTATTTATTTCGTGCTCATCCCTTATGTGACCCGCGGGCGGACGCTCGGCAAATGGATTGTGCGGATCCGGATCAGCGGACTTGAAGGCCGTACCACACTATGGAGTCTGACCGTCAGATATGTTCTGCTCTACGGCATCTGGCTGGGGGCACATACGCTTATTATAAATCCGTCGTGGTCCGGCCATTTAGACAGCGGATGGACAGCCGGGATTCCAGGCTTGCTGCTGATCTGTGATATGATCTTCTGCATTCATCTTGCCCTTAAAGTGTTCAAAAGGGACCCTGTCCTGTTCTATGAACGGATCAGCGGGACCACAAACGCAATCACATGGCCGGAGAAGCAGCGTGAACTAGCAGACTATACCGGACAGCCTTCTAATTCTATGAGAAATCAAGTTGATTAAAACCCCATCTATTTCACATCATGACAAGACAAAGGCCGTACCTCCCTTCAGGGAAGCACGGCCTTTGTAATATTTTCAATCCAAATGTCTGTATCAGGCCTGCTCCATATCCTTAAGCTTAAGAACTACAGGACAATGGTCGCTGCCCAGCACGTTACAGTCAATCCCGGCATCCAGCAGATTCGGAATCAGCCGCGAAGAGGCCAAAAAATAATCAATCCGCCAGCCGACATTCCGCTCCCGGATCTTCGGCATATAAGACCACCAGGTATAAGCCCCTTCAGTGTCGGGATAGAAATGCCGGAAGGTGTCTACGAACCCGGATTCCAGCAGTTCAGTCATCTTGCCCCGCTCTTCATCGGTAAAGCCGGAGTTGCCGCGGTTCGGCTTCGCATTCTTCAGGTCTATCTCCTGATGGGCCACATTAAGGTCACCGCAGACGATCACCGGCTTCAGCTTGTCCAGCTCCAGCAGATAGGTACGGAAGCGGTCCTCCCACTCCAACCGGTACTCCAGCCGGGTCAAGTCGCGTTTGGCATTCGGAGTGTATACATTAACCAGATAAAAGTCAGCGAATTCCAGCGTAATGATCCGCCCTTCGGCTTCCGTCTCTTCCTCCAGTCCGTATCTCACAGACAGCGGTTTGATCCTCGTGAATACCGCCGTCCCCGAATACCCCTTCTTAATAGCATAATTCCAGTACTGAGAGTACTCTTCCCCATGCTCCAGCACAATTTGCCCTTCCTGAAGCTTTGTCTCCTGCACACAGAAGATATCCGCATCAGCTTCAGCAAAATAATCATTAAACCCCTTATTCACACAGGCTCTTAAGCCGTTTACATTCCAGGACACCAGCTTCATTGATGACATTCTCCTTACGATTTGACTAGAATACACTCTAGTGTAACATATTTGGGATGTCCTGTTCTAAACTATGAAAATGTATGAATCTCCTAATACACCTGCTAATTAATGCATTTATAGAATTGCCGAATATAATATTCTATCAAACGGAAAGGAGGTCAAAATAATGGCCATTTTGTTAGCGGAACAATTCTTCAATCTGGGACCCAGTGTAGGTAAATCCTACTACGAGAATCTGAATGGAATTCTCAACGCTTCAGTAACTGTGAATAACAACTCCGGTTTCCCTGTGAATCTTGTTATTTACCGGATCAATGCGCCAACCGTCTCTTATGAAATCCCTGCACTCAACAGTCTTACTCTTACCATTAGCGCCATACTGGTTGCTGCGCTTCTCAGCACAGCTGCCGGTGCAGTATTCGGCACCATCCAGGTAGCAACCTCGGATTTCTGATGCAATGAGCGGGCACCTCGCTCATGCCCGCTCCTTGCCATTCCCCTCCAGACATCCCCGGCCGCTGAAGGCCGGGGATGTTTTATGCTGTCAGACTTCCTGGAGCTAAATCCCGGTAGCAGGCATCGGACCGGTATATACAGATTGCGGCCGGAAGATGCGGTTGCTCCCCGCCTGCTCCAGAATATGCGAGGTCCAGCCGACAATCCGGCCTGAAGTGAAGGTCGGTGTAAAAATTTCCGGGTCAAGCTCAAGTGCGCGCAGGATGGCAGCCGCATAAAACTCCACGTTGGTAAACAGGCGGCGGCCCGGCTTATACTCCTCCAGCAGCCGGATAGCTGTATGCTCTACATGAATAGCCAAGTCAAAAGATTCATCTTTACCGATCATTTCCTGGGTAGCAATCTGCAGAGCCTCTGCGCGCGGGTCTTTGGTTTTATAAATTCTGTGGCCGAATCCCATAATTTTGCCCTTGTGATCCAGCACTTTGCGGATCCATGGCTCTGCGTTTTCCTTGGTTCCGATCTCCTCCAGCATCGAGATGACTTCCGAAGGAGCACCGCCATGCAGCGGCCCCTTCATGGCCCCGATCGAACCGCATACTGCCGCACACATATCAGATTCTGTAGAGAGCACTACACGTCCTGCAAATGTCGAGGCATTCATACCATGCTCCATACACAGAATCAGATAGGCGCTGAGCGCCTGCACGTGGGCGTTCTCCGGAACTTTTCCTGTCAGCATATAGAGGTAATTGGCGGCATGCCCCAGGTCTGCCAGCGGCTCGACAACAGGCAGTCCCTGCAGTCTGCGGTACCTGTAAGCAATAATGACCGGTAAAATAGCCGTCAGGCGTACAGCCTGCTTAAGGGTAGGCGGCCAGGATGCGTTCTCCGGCACCCCCAATGCAGCTACAGCGCTTTGCAATACGAGCATCAGCGGAACTGAAGCCGGGAGCAGATCAATCATTCCCCTCAGATACTCCGGCAAGGCTCTCGACTCAGCCATTTCCTGCTTCAGCAGTGCCAGCTCCTTTGGTGAAGGCAAACGCCCGTTCCACAGCAGAAAGGCCACTTCTTCATAGCATTTACTGACGGCAAGCTCTTTTGCCCAATATCCCCGGTAAACCAAAAAACCTTTCTCACCATCCACCAAACCGATATCCGTTTCTCCTGCTACTACGCCTTCCAATCCCGTTACCTTTGCCATCTGCTAATTGCTCCTTTATAATCCGTTAAGATTTGAACATCATATTAGGAGTATAAACTTCTATTTCAATATTGCATATTTATTGTTTTTTATGAATACATAAATTAATTTTATCAGCTAACTTAGCTTGTGATGTTCCAGCAGTTGACGCAGCTTTTGTTCTGTATTGGAATCGCCTGCCGGCGTATAAATACTGCAGCGCAGGTCAGCGCCGCCCTGAACCTGAAGCGATGTCAGCTGAAATAACATCTTGCCTGCCTTGGCATGACGGAATTCGAGTACAACATCCGGCGCAGAGCTTACTCTGCTCTCTTCCCACAGCTTATCAAATTCAGGATGGGCTTCCTTCATCTCGGCTATAAAATCGTCATACCAGCGGTCCTCCAAGTACTGTCCGTAATAGGCGCGGAAAATGGATAAATATCCCCGGACGAACTGTTCCCAGTTCACAGCAAGGCGCTGGAATTCCTTACGGACGAACAATAAGCGGATCATATTGCGCTCCTCCTGCGGCAGTCTGGCGAAATCCAGAAAAACGTGTGCCGCAGCCTCATTCCAGCCGACAATACCGCATCTGCGGTCTGAGATGATTGTCGGGCAGGCAGTAAGCTCCTTCAGAATCTTCTGGAGGGAAGGCGTAATTGCAGAAGCTTCCTCTTGGGGATATATGCCATTAGCCGGGCCATTATCCAGCGCAAGGGCAAACAGATAGCTGCGCTCATCCTTATTCAGCTGTAGCGCTGCGGCAATACATTCCAGTACAGAGGGTGACACTCTGATATCCCGCCCCTGCTCCAGCCACGTATACCAGGTATTGCTTACTCCTGCAAGCTGGGCAACCTCCTCCCTTCTGAGCCCCGGTGTCCGTCTTCGTGTCCCCTCGGGAAGACCGGCGGCCGCCGGAGAGATCGCTGCACGGCGTGCTTTCAGGAATGCCGACAATGCCTGAAGTCTCATCTGATGGGACATTTATATTCCTCTTTTCAAGATATTATTCGTATGATAGTAGTAATTATACTAGGATAAACGACAACTTGTAATAGGATAAGCAAAGTGAAAGAATACATTTAGAACAGCATCAACTTCTTATCATTTGGCTATACAGGGGAGGATTTATAAATGGAACGCGTTGTAATTACCGGCATGGGTGTCATATCGCCGCTTGGCAATACTGTAGAGCAATTTTGGAGCCGGCTCATTGCAGGTGAATCGGGCATCACCCATATAACAGCTTTTGATACGGCACATTTTAAAACCAAGATCGCCGGAGCCGTGCATGACTTCGACTCAGAAGGCCGGTTCGGCCGCAAGGAAGCCCGGAGAATGGACCGCTTCAGCCAGTTCGCACTGGCCGCTGCTGAAGAGGCTTGGGCTCAATCCGGACTAAAGCCTGATCAGATAGACCATGAACGGCTGGGTGTATATGTAGGCTCAGGAGTCGGCGGTATCCACACCTTAATGGACCAGGGGAATCTGCTGAGCGCGCGCGGGCCGGAGCGGGTCAGCCCGACACTGATCCCGATGATGATCTCCAACATGGCCGCAGCTATGATCAGCATGAAGTTCGGTGCACTGGGCCCGTCCATGTCACCGGTAACAGCCTGTTCGATCGGCAACACAGCCATTGGCGAGGCCTTCCGGCTCATCCGTTACGGCGGAGCTGATTGCGTGATTGCCGGCGGCTCAGAAGCGGCCATCAGCGAAATTTCGCTGGCCAGCTTCGGCAATGCCACCTCCCTGTCCACCCGGAACGGGGAACCGCAGAAGGCCAGCAGACCTTTTGACGGAGGGCGGGACGGATTTGTGATTGCAGAAGGCGGTGCCATCCTGATTCTCGAATCACTTACGCATGCGCTGCGCAGAAATGCAGTCATTCACGGCGAGATTACAGGCTATGGAGCGAGCTCGGATGCCTATCATATGGTCGCCACCCATCCCGAAGGCCGGGGAGCCTTGCAGGCAATGAAGGCAGCACTGAAGGAGGCCGGCCTGACTCCTGAAGAGGTAGATGTCATCAGCGCCCATGCCACCAGCACTATAGTCGGGGACCGTTCAGAAACGTTAGCGATCAAGAAGCTGTTCGGAGACGCCGCTTACCGGATACCGGTGACAGCAAATAAATCAATGACCGGACATGCACTCGGTGCTGCAGGGGGACTTGAAGCCATCGCCCTGCTCAAAAGCCTGCAGGACGGCATCATCCCGCCTACGATCAATCAGGAAATTCCGGATGAAATTTGTGATCTGGATTATGTGCCGAATACTGCCCGCAAGGCGGAGCTGAATACCGGCATCTCTAACTCTTTCGGCTTCGGGGGGCATAATGCTGTGATTGTACTTCGTAAGTATGAGCGCTGAACAACCGGCTATGCTCAAAGCCACAGCACTGTGAACAGCAAAAAGCGCCAAGCCGGTGAACGGCTTGGCGCTGCTTAATTTATTCAGGTTATTACTGCTGGACCAGTACAGGTTCCGGATATGCATTCTTCAGAACGCGCTGTTTGCTCTTCACCACAGCAGGAGGTTCAACAGCCGGAGCCATTGGATGCATCAGCCAGGATTTCACAAAGTGGGAATCGGATACCTGGTACATTGGAGGCTCTTTCTCCATATCGATTTCCATTGCATAAGTGCTGCGCAGTGCAAAGGCATCACCCTTAGGCGGCTTGATCAGATCCGGAGGTGTTCCCGGAATGGCAGTCAGCTGGGTACCTTTGCTCTCCAGACTCGGCATGGATGCAAGCAATCCCCATGTATACGGATGTTTTGGGTCATAGAAGATTTCTTCCGATGTGCCCATCTCCACAATTTGTCCGGCGTACATAACCGCTACACGGTCAGCCATTCTGGCAACTACACCAAGATCATGCGTGATGAAAATGATCGCTGTACCGATTTTCTTCTGCAGATCCTTCATCAGATCCAGAATCTGTGCCTGAATGGTAACGTCAAGCGCAGTTGTCGGCTCATCGGCAATCAGGAGCTTAGGGTTCGCAGCAAGCGCCATGGCAATAACTACACGCTGGCGCATCCCGCCGCTGAACTCATGCGGATACTGCTGGAAACGGCGTTCCGGTGAAGGAATACCAACGAGGCCAAGCAGTTCAACAGCACGTTTGTAGGCTGCATCCTTGGACATATTCTCATGTTTGAACAGTACTTCAGTAATTTGTTTGCCGACTTTCATCATCGGGTTGAGTGAGGTCATCGGATCCTGGAAGATCATGCCGATCTCTTTACCGCGGATCTTTTGCATTTGCTTGTCAGTTTTCTTGATCAGATCTTGTCCATCAAAAATAATCTGACCGCGCTTGTACATGCCCTGCGGTTCAGGAATAAGTTTCATAACGGCCTGGGAAGTTACACTCTTACCGGAACCGGATTCGCCTACAATCGCAAGTGTTTCTCCTTTGTTGACATGAAAGTTAACACCACGGATCGCTTGTACTTCTCCACCGCGTGTTTTGAATGAAATTGCTAGGTCCTTTACTTCTAAAAGGCGCTCCATCCTGTCACCCTCTCTACTCTCTTCAAATTATGATAATAGTTCATATTATTTAGATAGGCAATAAGTATTATTTTATCTATTCACATAGTCTTTCGTCAAGTTTTTTCTGAAAATACACCATTCTGAAATCATGCAACTATGCATTTCCTCCACCGTTAGCGGCACATTAGCTTACATCACCCTATAACTTGCATGGATAATCCCTAATACAGTAAATTTAAGCAATATAAAAATCATATCCGGCGTACAGGCGAAAGTGAGGAAAATTAAGATGATCATCAAACCCAGAACACGCGGTTTTATATGTACAACTGCCCATCCCGAAGGCTGTGCCCTCCAGGTACAGCGGCAGATTGATTATATCCGGCAGCAGCCGGGCATTGCTGGTCCGCGCAGCGTGCTGGTGATCGGAGCTTCGACCGGTTACGGCCTGGCTTCACGGATTGCGGCGGCTTTTGGTGCCGGAGCCGCCACAGTCGGCGTCTACCGCCAAAGCAGTCCCAGTGATACCCGGACAGCCTCTGCCGGCTGGTATAACTCCGCCGCGTTTGAACGCTTCGCCGGAGCAGCCGGCTTGAAATCATACAGTGTATGCGGGGATGCACTTACACAGGAAACTAAGGACCGGACAATTAAGCTCATCCGTCAGGAGCTGGGTCAGGTTGATCTTGTCGTTTACAGTGTAGCCACAGCCCGCAGAAATGATCCTGCCAGCGGTAAGGTCCATCATTCGGTGCTGAAGCCTATAGGGAAGCCATACACGAATAAGACGGTCAATTTCCATACAGGAGAGGTTAGCGAGATTACCATTGAGCCTGCATCGGATATAGAAATCCAGGACACCGTCAAGGTGATGGGCGGTGAAGACTGGCAGCTGTGGATAGACAGCTTACGCCAGGCCGGGGTATTGGCTGATCATGCTGTAACCTTGGCTTTCTCCTATATTGGTCCGGAGCTTACCAGGGCTATATACCGTGACGGCACTATCGGACGGGCCAAAGACCACCTGGAAGCCACTGCAGTGCAGCTTAATGAACAGCTGGCTCCTGCCGGAGGACAGGCTTTTGTAGCTGTCAGTAAAGGCCTGGTGACCCAATCCAGTTCGGCTATTCCTGTAGTTCCGCTGTACATCTCCATCCTCTATAAAGTCATGAAGGAGCAGGGTCTGCACGAGGGATGCATTGAACAGGCGTACAGGCTGTTTGCTGACCGGCTTTATAGCCACGGTGGCCCGGCACTTGACGAAGCCGGCCGCATCCGCATTGACGATCGGGAAATGAAACCGGAAGTACAGGCTGAGGTGGATAGGTTATGGTCCCATATTAATACTGGCAATATTCATGAGCTGTCGGATCTTGAGAGCTACAGAAGAGAATTCTTCCAGCTGTTCGGCTTTGAAACAGAAGGCGTCGATTATGAAGCAGACAGTAATCCGCTCGTCGGGATTCCCAATGCACAGCTCTAGGAGACAGGCAAGAAGACCGGGATCTCCGCCAGGAGAACCGGTCTTCTGTGTCCTATCGTATAGCCTCACTGTCAGCAGTGAACGATTCCCAGCCCCGTGCAAGATTATCAGCCGTCCAGCGCACATGATTTTCGTCCTTGTATTGTCTGGAATAGCATTCAATCACCAGGATCAGATCCAGATACAGGTCATACAGCTTTTTGCGCAGCCGCTCATTCGGGCTGTCAAAGTCTGCCCCGTAGCCCGCATAAAAAGCCTGCGAATTCTCGAAATGCCGGAAGTAGTATTCCAGCAGAACGTCCCCCCACAATGCCCGTTCCCAGTCTATAATCGAGATGACCCTTCCGTCCTTTACAAACACGTTGCCGTTCCACAGATCCCAATGTATGAGCCGGGGCTCCGTAACCTCATCCAATGCGGAATAATACCGCTCCAATACCCGCCTGATTTCCTCCTGCGCAGCAGGAAGCGTTACGCCTAGCCATGCGGCATCGGCAAGCAGCCTGTTCATCAGGGAGGTAAACGTAGCGCGCCAAGACTGTCCCGTTTCTGCCGGACTCTGTCCGAACAACCCGAAGCCGCTGCCTTTGATCTCATTAATCAGCCGCTGGTAGCGTCCAATCTGGTGCTCAATGGATGACCGCTCCTCCGGGGACAGGCTTTCCTTCACTTCACTGTACGGCTGCCCCTCAATCTTCTCCATAAAGAAGTAGGGCGAAGAGATCAGCCGCAGACTCTCGTCGTAACTGTAGACCTCAGGTACAGGAATACCGCCTATGTCTGCCACCAGCTCCAGCGCTTCGACTTCTGCGCGCATGATGTCCTTCTCATAGCTCAGCATTTCCGTCTCTGCTGCAGGGGCAATCTTAAGGATTACAGACCGGCCGTCGCTTAATTCGAGGTCATAGGCTGTATTAAAGTAGCCGCCGGTCAGCTCTGTGCCGGAGATTACAGCTGTATCCTCACCGAAAGCAGCCGAGACCAGAAGTCCCAGCTGCCGTTCATCCAGTTGGACTTTGGTGAAGCTGTCCATCAGGGTTAGACCCACCACATGTCTGCCAGCGGTTCCTCGATCAGTACCTGGCGGAGATTATCAACAGCTTTGGAGAAGCCTTCTTCAACAGACATCAGACCGTCTTCGTGCTCGATGCTAACAACGTAGTCGTAGCCCACCAGACGCAGCGCGCTGATAATATCAGCCCAGGTCTTCACGTCATGGCCGTAGCCCACCGAACGGAACTGCCAGGCACGGTCAAGCATATTTGTATAAGACTGCATATCCGTCAATCCGTGCATATTTACATTCACCGGATCAATGACCGTGTCTTTGGCATGGAAATGATGAATCGCTCCTTGACGTCCGAGGATATGGATCGCCTGCACCGGATCAATCCCCTGCCACCACATGTGGCTCGGATCCAGGTTGGCCCCGATGGCCTCACCGGCAGCTTCTCTCAGGCGCAGCAGCGTTCCAGGGGTGTGCACGGAGAACCCTCCATGCAGCTCCAGGCCGATCTTCACATCATGTTCTGTTGCAAAAGCGCCCATTTCCTTCCAGTATGGAATAACTTTATTCTCCCACTGCCAGGTTAGAATTTCCTGGTAATCATTCGGCCAGGGTGCAACCGGCCAGTTCGGATATTTGGCATCCTCATGGTCACCCGGACAGCCCGAAAAGGTATTTACAACCTGTACGCCAAGCTTCTGGGCGAGCTTGACCGAGTTCACAAAATCCTCGTGATCCTTGCGGGCCAGCTCCTTTTGCGGATGCAGCGGATTACCATGGCAGCTCAGCGCGCTGATCATCAGTCCGCGGGATTCTACAGCATGCTTGAACTCCTTAAGTGCAGCTTCATTCTCAAGCAGGAGCTTCGGATCACAGTGACTGTTGCCCGGATTGCCGCCCGTTCCGATTTCTACTGCCTTCAGCCCTTTGGAAACTACATAATCCAGCGCATCCTCCAGCTTACGACCGCCGAAAAGCACCATAAATACTCCAAGTTTCATTACTTAACCGCCTCTCCTATAGATTGTACCGGTTTTAAATCCTCGTAGGTATCAAAATCTTTAATGACCGCATTGTTCTCGGCAGCAGCAAAAATCGCTTCGATCAGGTTCTGAACGCGCAGCACTTCACTGTTCTTCACAATCGGCTCCGCCTTGCCTTCAATTACAGCGGCGAAGTTATTGTAGAAGCTGTCCGGCAGTTCGGCCGCCGGCGGCAGCGCTGCAGTAATGGTTGAGCCTTCAGACGGCGGGGCCATCGTCTTGGTCAAGCCGACTCCTGCACGGATTGGAGTAGGCTCACGGCGCTCACTCGCATGGTTACGGGTGACTATTCTTCCGTTCAGAGACCAGTCTTCAATAATGGCCGAGCCCTCAATCCCTTTCACATACCATCTTGGCAGTGTAATAAAGTTGGTGGTTCCAACCTCTACAATGGCCTTGATGCCATTTTCGAACAGAAGGATGGCTTCGAAGCCGTCATCGACATCATTGCCGAGAATATAGCTCAGATTGCTGCTTACACTGACAACCTTGCTGTCAATCATGAACAGGAGCTGATCCAGCAAATGCACGCCCCAGTCCAGCAGCATGCCTCCGCCTTGGGCTTTGACATGGCGCCAGTCGCCTGGAATGCCGTTTGCCCCGTGCACACGGGACTCAATCTGGAACAGGGAGCCTACCGTTTCCGATTCGTACATTTGCTTAATCACACGGAAGTCCTCATCCCAGCGTCTGTTCTGGTGGACCATCAGCACACGTCCGGCTTTATCCGCTGCCGCCATCATTTCCTTCAGTTCTTCCGACGACATAGCGACCGGCTTCTCGCAAATGACATGTTTGCCTGCCTTCAGGGCACGGACAGCGATGTCCTTGTGCACATCGTTCGGCGTAGCAATCAGTACGACTTCAACCGCAGGATCAGCAAGAACTTCCTCATAGCTTGCGTACGCTTTGTATCCCGCCTTTGCAGAGGCATTGCGGCGATCCTCCAGAAGATCGAATGTACCGGCCACTTCCACATGATCATTTTCCCCAATCAATTGGGCGTGATAGCTTCCCATACCGCCATAACCGACGATGACAATGGAATGTTTGTTTGAACTCATCGTGTTTTCCACTCCTGTTTCTATATGTGTGCGTGTAGTATACGCTTAGTTGTCCGAGCTTCCGTCAAAATAAACTGCGCGGCCTGTGCGGGCCGATTCATATACAGCCTCAAGAATTTGGGTTACAACCAGGGCCTGTTCAGGCAGAACGACAGGATCCTTGTCATCTCTGATCGCTTCCAGCCAGAGCCGTGCTTCACGGTCCGCTTCAGACTCCGCAGCCCCGCTGTAGAAGGCTACGCCGCCGGAAGAGAGATCCACCTTGGTTTCGTACAGGCGGCCGGCGCGTTCGCCGTTCAGACGAAGTCCGTCCTTCATATCCGCACCGCCTTCTGTACCGGCGAGAAGCGTTTTGGCTTCGCCGAATTCGGAGACGTTCAGCGCCCAGCTGGATTCCAGCGAGATTGTCGCACCGTTCTCCATAGTAATGAAGCCGAATGCGGAATCTTCCACCTTGAATTGTTCCGGATCCCAAGGACCGAAGGCATTGGCCGCATTTTTGCGTTGTCCAAGCTTATGGAAGGTCGATCCGACTACCATACGCGGTTTGTAGTTGTCCATCAGCCACAGCGTCAGATCAAGCGCATGGGTTCCGATATCAATAAGCGGTCCGCCGCCTTGCTTCTCTTCATCCAGGAATACGCCCCATGTAGGAACGGCGCGGCGGCGAAGTGCAATGGCCTTGCCATAGTAAATATCGCCCAGTTCTCCGCCTTCGCAGAGACCTTTGAGATACTCGCTGTCCGCACGGAAACGGTTCTGGTAAGCAATCGACAGCTTTTTGCCGGTACGGCGTGCTGCTTCCAGCATTTCTTGAGCCTGTGCCGTAGTCTTGGCCATTGGCTTCTCGCACATTACGTGATTGCCGGCCTCAAGCGCGGCAACAGTAATTTCGGAGTGGCTGTCATTTGGCGTACATACATGCACAATGTCAAATCCGCCGGCTGCCAGAAGTTCACGGAAATCCGTATAAACTGCCGCTCCCTCAGCGCCGTACTTCTCAGCAGCCTCTTGGGCGCGTTCCTCCACGATGTCACAGAATGCCACCATTTCAGCATTTTCCTGACGGGACAAGCTTGGCATATGTTTACCGTTTGCGATACCTCCGCAGCCGATGATTGCAATTTTGAATTTCTTAGACATTAACTTTTCCTCCTTGATTGGCATATGTTTTAACCCATTTCATGCTGTCACTTACACTCTCAAGCGGTGAACGGCTGCAGTAATCCTGCTCTACGACCGCCCATTCCACGCCTGCAGCAGCTGCAGCTTCCAGAATGGCGGCAAGATTGATTTCCCCTTCTCCAAGCACCACAGTCTCCGGAGAACCGTCTTCACGTTTTTTCAAATCCTTCAGGTGAATGATCGGCAGGCGTCCTGCGTATTTATTAATGTATTCTACAGGGTCATAACCTGCGAAGTGTACCCAGCACGTGTCCAGCTCCACCTGAAGCAGATCGGCCGGCACTTCTTCAAAAATCCCGTCAAAAGCTGTACGCTCTCCATAATGCTCAGTAAATTCAAAGTCATGGTTATGATAAGAAAGCACTGCGCCCTGCGCTTTGCATTTCTCACCGATAATCCGCAGGTTCGCGGCTACTTCTTCCCAGTTGCGCTGTTCTTCAGTCAGGAATGGAATGATCACGTTGCGGTTGCCGATGGCCAGATTGTAGCTGATTTCCTGTTCCGTATCGTTAAGCATGGCATCATACGGACGATGAGCTCCAAGAGCAACCAGTCCGGTTTCCCGGAGCAGTTCCTTTACTTCGTCTGCGGTCCGGCCAAAAAAGTGGAAAAATTCCACTCCGGCATACCCCAGCTCTGCTACCTTGCGAAGCGTGCCTTCGAAATCCTGTTCCAGTTCTTCCCGGAGCGTATAGAGCTGTAGACCAATCTTCAACATATTTTTCTCACTCCTAATGGATAAGAGTTAACCTGCAGTGCCTGCTGAACCGCCCACCGGCCAGTTCGGGTTTACACCTGAACAAAAGGGCTGCAATGTGAAAATCTCCCAATATGCGGATATCCCGTCCCCTGCCTGCCCATTCCCGCCTATGTAGCTATTAGAGCCGCAATGCAGCCTTCTCTTTATCGCTTATATGTGTTTGCCTGAGTACATGGTAATATGAAAGCGTATATAATAAAATGAATAATATGATTAAAACATGAACAATCTGATTATCATTTATACCGTTCAGGAGGAACTATGCAATCTACCAATACCTGCCAAGTATACACAGCCGGATTCTCATTTCACCGCAAACCGTTTCAGATGTCACGCAATGACGGCGTCCAGAATTACCTGCTCCGTCTGCAGACGGAAGGGCGCAGCCGGACCCGGATTGACGGAGCAATTGCTCCGGTCGAAGCCGGTGACCTTATGCTGTTCGCACCGCAGGATCCCTACTACTTGAGTATCGAAAAAGAGAACTACCCCGTCGGCAAGCCGCGGATTGAAAGCGGGGACTATCATATTTTTTGCGGAGGACCTTGGATCGAGGAATGGTGGAACCGGAAGCAGCGTCCCGCCCTGCTCCGTCTGCCGATGAGCGATAATTTTCTCAGCCTGTTCCGCCAGCTTGTGCTGGAGCAGCGCCGCTTGTCCGATTCCTCACCGGAGATTTCGTCTTGTTACCTGCAGATTATATGTATGGAAATTGACAGGCTGATGATAGAGCAGCCGGTGATTACGCCAAAGGGTTATCTTGCTTACCGCATGAAGCAGTATGTCGAAGAGCATGCCGCAGTTTCTTTCCGGCTGGAGGATGTGGCCGCACATGTCGATATTTCGGTCTCCCGGGCTGTTCATCTCTTTAAAGAGGCCTTCGGGACAAGCATTGTCAAATATGTAAATGATGTGAGACTGGAAATGGCCCGCGAGCGCATCACCTTCAGCCCTATGCCGCTGGAGCATGTCTCCGAAACCTGCGGCTTCGCCAACTACACTTATTTCCACCGCATTTTCAGGAGCAGGTACGGCATGTCGCCCAAAGAATACCGCGTACATAGCAGAGAACAGAAATAAAACGGTCTGTACAGTGTCAAGCCCCTCTCAGCATATGAAAAGGAGCGCCATCCTGAAAGATCCGCTCCTTGTGTTTGACCTTATTCAGTTTCTGAACCTTGCCCGGGGTTATGCGTACATGCTGTGAAATAGCGCCATAGTCTTCATTGGATCTCCGGTTCATGGCGGCGCACCAGGTTCCGGAACGCTCTGCTTTCTGCAGCGCCTTTTGCGTTTTTGTTCTTGCCATTATGGCAGCACTCCTTTTCAAAAGTATATTTAAATTTTATCATACGGGAGGAATAATTCAATGAGATATGAGATTCTATATGATGGGGCTTTTGCCATGCTTAAAGTGCACCTGAATCCGGGCGAAGGCGTCAAAGCAGAGATGGGGGCCATGGTTGCCATGTCTCCCGATGTGGAGCTCAGAGGAACAGTGGACGGCGGACTGATGCGCGGGCTTGGGCGGATGCTCAGCGGGGAGAAATTTTTCTTCCAGGAGCTGACTGCTGTCCGGAGGGAAAGCGAAGTGCTGCTCTCACCGGGAGCGATCGGGGATATTCAGGCTATTGAGCTTGACGGATCGTACAGGCTGTTTGTGCAAAAAGACGGCTTTCTCGCCGGCACGCAGGGCATCCAGGTCAACACCAAAATGCAGAATCTTACCCGCGGCCTATTCTCCGGCGAAGGGTTCTTCATAATCGAGATCAGCGGCAAAGGAACCGTGTTCCTCTCCTCCTTCGGGGCCATCCATGCGATTAATCTCGGTCCGGGCGAAGAAATGATTATCGACAACGGGCATCTGGTCGCCTGGCCGGATTATATGGACTATAAGGTGGAAAAAGCAGCCTCCGGCTGGCTGAACAGCCTGACCAGCGGCGAGGCCCTTGTCTGCCGGTTCCGCGGCGAAGGCGTGGTGCTCGTGCAGACCCGCAATCCCGGGAGCTTCGGCACCTGGATCAGATCGTTTGTGCCCAGCCGCCCTTAAGCCTGCCGGATGACAAAGCTGCCATGCTCGTATACGCATGGCAGCTTCAGCGTGCTGAGAAACCCAGATCATTTAATGGTCTTGGGTTTCTTTGCTGTGTTTCCATATCTGCGGACGCTGCATCCGTTAGATGACTTGTCCTCTTTCGCAAGTTAACTTTTGCATGCTAACGGACACTGCGTCCGTTACTTGCCGATAATCGCTCCCTTTACATCGCTAACGGACCGTAGTTCCTTTATTCTGCTAAATGAAGGGTACATTAAGCCCTTTCGGACGTAATAACGGATCTGGGGTCCGTTAGGATTCCAAAACACACCTCTGGCGCAAAATAACGGATCTGGGGTCCGTTAGCATTAGCCTTTCCATGGAATTAATATCTTCCTGCGCGTGAGGTGATGGGTTAGAGCCGTCAATAATTAAGGCGGTGCCGTATGAAATCAAAATCAGATAAAAAAGGTTATCGAGGCTTCCTCAACGGCCTGAAGCTGCTCTGCTCCTATCCGCATGGCAGCATGTTTGTTATTGCAGCAGACTCCGCACATGGGACGACACCAGACCGGCTATATCCTCACGTGATACCTGCTCCGGCCGGGTGGTATGATGCAGCACCAGCCCGTCCACGAGCGCATGCAGTTTCATTGCTTCAGCCCGCTGGTCCACTCCCTCCTTTAACATTCCGCGGGCCGCCAGATAATAAATCGCTTTGGTGAAGCCTTCATATAGTGCACTATGTACTTCCTCCTGCAGCTTCTGCAGCTCCGGGACCGTAACGGCTTTTACCGAGAAAGCCAGCCACACTTCCGCTTCGGTATGCCGCTCGTCATCGAGCGGCATCAGCTCCCCGATAAAACGTTCGATGTCTTCTACCGGATGATCCGTAAATTCAAGGGCTTCCATTCTGGCGTTGACCTGATCCGAGACCATTTTCATTGAAAAAGCAAGCAGCTCAGACTGGGTGTCAAAATAATGGCGCAGCGAGCCGAGCGACATGCCGGCCTCCTGGGCGACACTCCGGACAGATACGCCTTCCATTCCCTCGCGGCGGATAATCCGCCAGGCTGCTTCTGCTAATTGTCTGCGTCTTTCCTCATGATTCACTAATTTAGGCATATAAAGAGTATATCATAGTTGAAAAAGCATGTTGAACCGTGATACACTTGCAGCAGTTATTTTAATACAGTTGTATTATTTAATTCAGGGGGTCAGGAAATGGCATTTTTTATTATCGGCTGTGAAATTGCCTTTTGGGTATTCGTGCTGGCAGGCCTAACCAGCCGTTATATCCTCAGAATGAAGAAGCTCGGAGCGGTCCTGCTGTATTGTACTCCTTTAATTGACCTGGTGCTTATCGCCGCTTCTATCATTGATCTGCGGAACGGAGCTACAGCTGATTTCTCCCACAGTCTTGCCGCGATCTATATCGGCGTATCCGTAGCCTGGGGTCACCGGATGATTGCCTGGGCCGACGCAAGGTTTGCCTACCGCTTTGCCGGCGGGCCCCGGCCTCCTGCCCGTCCCAAGTACGGGGCAGAACGCGGCCGCTATGAATGGACCGGCTGGCTGCTGCATCTGCTAGCTTTTTCCATAGGGGTAGGCCTGCTCTATGGCATGATTGCAATCACAGGGGATGCTGCGCGGACCGGCACTTTGCAGGATACGATCAGAGTCTGGTCCATTATCGTTGGCATTGATGCGGTAATCAGCATCAGCTACATCATTTGGCCCAAGCAGGCTAAAGGCACAGTTAACAAGGACCAGTAAGCATGCATCCGCCCGACAAAAAGACGCAGAGCGGCAACACCCGCTCTGCGTCTTTATTGCGTCCATCCGTTTATACGACTTATGACACCGCCTTATCCTTCCTGTCTCCCTTACAGCCATGCCGCTTGCAGGTATTGAAGGTGCCTTTGAAGTCCAGCCTGTGATCCGTAACGTTGAAGCCGTATTCCCGCTCCAGCCGTCTCTCCAGGTCAAGCAGCCAGTCATCCTTGATCTCCTCCAGCCGGCCGCATACATTACAGATGAGATGATGATGCATATGCGCATGATCCGTCCCGCGGAGATCGTAACGGGCAACCCCGTCACCGAAATTCATTTTTTCGACAATGTGCAGTTCACACAACAGTTCAAGCGTCCGGTAGACAGTCGCCAAGCCCAGATGTGGGTAGCTGTTCTTCACCCGCATATATACATCTTCCACACTTAGGTGTTCTTCCTCATTATCCAGCAGGACTTTGACAATAGCTTCCCTCTGGGGGGTTAATTTATAGTTATGCGCGGCAAACTGCTGGCCGATATTCGCAATAGGGTCCATGGGCTCTCCACCTCGATTGTATAAGAATAACGTCATTTCCTGTCCATTAATAGTAATCTTTACGATATAAGCATAACAAAATGAACTGAAAATGAAAAGTATCTCTCTCATTATAACATCCCGGGCCGAGAATCCCAGCAGACCGGAGCAATTTGCATAGGGATATATTTTTGACATGGCAACTTTACAATAAGATAATAAAATAGCCCGCAACATTTCCACATTTTGCTGCGTCAATGGAATTGATCAACGCCAAACGGCCAACCCTACTTAAGAGGTGGAATTCCCATGAACATGAAAAAAACCGCATTTGCCGCAATCACGTCAGTGTCGCTGCTCTCCTTCTCGCTGGGAGGTCCCATGTTCGCTGCCGGCAGCAGCTTTAAGGATATCGGCAATGTTACCGGCAAAGACAAAATTATCTCCCTTAAGGAGCAGGGGCTTATCAAAGGCATATCCGATACCCAGTTTATGCCTGCCTCCAAAGTAACAACAGCCCAAGGCCTGCAGTTCATCACCGGCGGCCTCCAGCTGACTCTTGCAGCCATCGATTTCAACAAGGCCCCGCTGGCCAGTGACACCTTCAGCAAGGTGAAGGACAATGCCTGGTATGCGGAAGCGTTCGTTAATGCCCATTACAACGGCATCAAGATCCCTGCTGACATCGATCCTTCCAAGCCCATGACCAAGGAGCTTTTTACGAACCTGCTGGTGCAGGCGGTGGAAAAGGCCGGCAATCTGCCGATGATTAACATCGTTCCTGCCGATATCGCCGATGAAGCTGCGATGGACATCTCCTACCAGGGCAGCATCCAGCGTTCGTTAAAATACGGGATCAATTCGCTGGATGCCAAAGGCAATTTTAGTCCCAAAAGTGAGATCACACGGGCTGAAGCAGCAGTGATGCTGTATAATGCGCTGGAGTATCTCCATTCG
This sequence comes from Paenibacillus sp. PK3_47, assembly GCF_023520895.1. Lineage (NCBI taxonomy): Bacteria > Bacillati > Bacillota > Bacilli > Caryophanales > Paenibacillaceae > Paenibacillus > Paenibacillus sp. PK3_47. The sequence goes on along the minus strand of NZ_CP026029.1, from coordinate 5,669,935 downwards.
GCAAGTGACAAGGGACCTGCTAACTAAGCAGCATTTTTGCAGCCTATTTACGCAGAAACAACGGCAGCCATGGACAAGTAACGGGTCCCGGACTGCCGTTGTTTTATGGTTGGCGGAATGATACCCTGTTAAAAAGAAAGGATGGTACCGGTGTGGAAAACGTATCCAATGAAGTTAAGCAGGAATCCGTAAAAGCACTGCAATCGACGTTACGCAAGCTTGAAAACGCCTTATCCCAAATGACCCGGAATGGTGCAAATACCACTCTGGTGAACAAACGGCTCCAGGCTGTTCAGGTCAGTTTGGCTGTGCTGCAAAAGGTCTGGGAACAGGTTCAGCATTCCTATACACCGTCTGATTTGGCCAAAGCCCGCAAAGTTATTACAGATTTACTCCCATCCGTTGAGAGCAGCTATGCCAAGTCAAAGGCCGGAAGCCCGCAAAAAACTTTATTGGAAAGAAGAATTAAAGCGTTGGAGCTGGCCGTTCAGGCCATGGGCGAACAGGAATAAAGGGGCCTTATTTCGATTTCTTCCTTCTCACTGTCCTGCCGGTGTAATATACAATGATTCCAAGCAGCATCAAACCGCTAAATTCCACAACTCTCCACGCAGGGCTGCTGCCCGCTCCAAAAGATATCTTTTTCGGCAAAGGAACAGCAGACGCATACTGCCCGGCCAAACCGGGAACCACATGGGTATAAGTGAGATACATGCCTTGCACGACTTGAAACGCATAATATGCAGCCACGAAAATCAGACCTGTCATTAACGCCTGAAAAATAGGTTTTTTCATCACGCCTCCTGTGGTATTCTCATCACTTTTTCCTCCGTTTTCCATATTATATCAGCCCAATGACATTTTTCACACAAAAAACGCCCCTGTTCTCAATGGTTGTCCGGCTTATCCATTGAGACTTCAGGGGCGGTTACACAGATCATAGGAAACAAGTTCTATTGTTAAAGCTATAACCTACTCCTCTTCCCCGCTCAGGAGGTTGAGAAACTGCCGGGCCCGCGGGTTCGTGGTCTCAACCAGCACCTGCTGCGGTGTGCCCTGCTCCAGAATCACGCCGTTATCCATCAGGATGATCCGGTCCGCCACATCTGCGGCAAATTTCATCTCATGGGTAACAATCACCATCGTCATGCCTTCAGCGGCAAGCTGCTTGATGACCTTCAGCACTTCACCTACCAGCTCGGGATCCAGCGCGGACGTCGGCTCATCGAACAGCAGTACCTCCGGCTCCACCGCCATGGCTCTGGCAATTGCCACACGCTGCTGCTGTCCCCCCGACAGCTGATGAGGGTATGCATCCGCCTTGTCAGCAAGGCCTACCTTGGCCAGCAGCTCGAGCCCCCGTTTGCGGGCATCCTCCTTTGAACGCTTCTGGACAGTAACCTGTCCCTCCATCACATTGCCAAGCGCAGTCATATGCGGGAACAGGTTGTACGACTGGAACACCATTCCGGTTTTCTGGCGGAGAGACAGTACGGTTTTCTGCGGAATTTTGCCTCCGGGCGTAAAATCGATATGAAGGCCGGCCAGCGAAATGCTCCCTTTGTCAGGAACCTCTAGCAGATTGAAGCAGCGCAGCAGCGTTGTTTTGCCGGATCCGGAAGGGCCGATGATTACCAGCACCTTGTCATGCTCCATCCGCAGATCTACACCTTTTAATACCTGCAGCGGGCCGAAGGATTTGTGCAAGTCACGTATTTCGATCAAAAGAGTTCCTCCTTAACTGGCCGAGTAACGGCCCAGCCGTTTCTCCAGGTAATTTTGCAGCACAGACAGCACGGAGCAGAACAGCAGGTAGAACAGCGCAGCAGCAGAATAGACCAGAAGAGGTTCGTAAGTAGTAGCTGCGATCTGCTGGGCCTTTCTGAACATTTCCACATAGGTAATGCTGGCTGCGAGTGACGTATCTTTTACCAGACTGATAAAAGAGTTCGACAGCGGCGGTACGGATACACGCGCAGCTTGCGGCAAAATAACCCTCCGCAGTGCCTGCCCCCGGGTCATCCCGACGGAAAATGCCGCTTCCCATTGGCCTTTATGTATCGACAGGATCGCAGCCCGCACAATCTCGGAGCCGTATGCGCCCACACTAAGCGTAAAGCCGATCACAGCGGCGATAAAAGGATCCAGTATAATGCCCGCTGACGGAAGGCCATAGAAAATAATAAAAAGCTGTACCAGCAAAGGAGTTCCCCGGATCACCCAAACATAAAATCTTGCGATCAGCTTCGGAATGGTCCAGGAAGAAAGCCGTACGAGTGCAGTAAGAACAGCCAGCAGCAGCCCCAGCACAAAGGATACAAGGGCAAGCGGAATCGTAAAAGCCACCCCGGCTTTGAACAGCGGCAGCAGTGAATCTATAAATATTTGAATTTGTCGGTCATCCATAGATTAGACATCCTTCTTGGACAGCAAAGGGGCGAAGCCGCCCCTTCCATCCGTCAGTTATTTGGAAACGTCAGCTCCGAAATATTTCTCGGAAATGCTCAGATACGTACCATCACTTTTCATTTCAGCCAGCGCTTCGTTCACAGCTTGAATCAGCTCATCATTGCCTTTAAGGAATACCGCTGCACTTTGTGAACCTTCGGCGATTTCATCCACCTGCTTGATTTTCACATCAGGTTTTTGTTTTTTGAGATCCAGGAAAGACAAGCCGTCATTGACCGTTGCGTCAATCCGTCCCGACAGCAGCAGATCTATCGCCTGATTGAAGCCTTCAATCTCGACGATTTCCGCACCGTTCTCACGGGCGATGTCCGACAGGTTGCTGGTTAGGGACTGGCCGGCTTTTTTACCCTTCAGATCAGCGAACGATTGAATATCTTCGTTGTCCTCACCCACAATCAGAACCGCCTTGGATACAATGTAAGGATCGGAGAAATCGTATTTTTCCTTGCGCTCATCAGTAATGGACACCTCATTGAAGATTACATCAAAGCGTTTGGCATCCATCCCGGCAAAAAGTCCATCCCACTGGGTCTCGATGAATTCCGGTTCAACACCAAGACGCTTGGAAATCTCCCGGGCAATTTCTACGTCGAATCCGGTCAGATTGCCTTCAGCATCATGGAACGTGAACGGCGCATAGGTGCCTTCTGTTCCGATACGCAGCTTGCCGTTTGCTTTCACAGTCTCCAGGCTGTTCCCGGCTGCTGCAGTGCCTTCATTACCGGCTGCAGGAGCTTCGGTTGCCGTACCGGCATTATTACCGGCGTTATTTCCTGTGTTGTTGCCGGCGTTATTGTTGCCGCATGCCGCCAGGAGCACTATGGTAAGCAGCATTATAAGTGTTACACTAAATTTTTTCATTACAATATCCCCTCTCATCTCTCTTTATGTACCCGTCTGAACCGGCAGAATGTCAATGCTACACCGTTCTAACAAGTACGTCAAGACTTACTCCCATCTTATAGATCGGAATTGTTGTGTAAGGAAAAACCTGGGCAGCAGTGCTGCTTTGTTCATCTGCACTCGTTTATCTTACCCAAAAATCCGCCAACTTCATCACAACGGTTATTCTGAGTAAAATCCTCCCTAAAGCGGGGCATAGCTATGGTACGCGTATTCTGGTACTTTGCAAAACCAACGGATATGAAAAAAATCCCCGCGGCAGCATAATTACACCGTGAGGATACAAAGGTAATACTTTGTTGTGAAAAATCATCAGCCATGCATAATCTCGGGATGAACCTCACGGTTTTCCCCTTTGTCATCTCCCCTGCGCCCTCTCCGGAGCAGCAGGCCCAGCACCGCACCGGTGAGTGCCACAAAAATCATAATATGAAACGTATCATCGAACCCCTTGGCCAGCACCGTCTGTGCCGCCAGCTTCAGCGCTTCAGGCGAAGCATTGGCAGGATCTGTACCTGCAGCCGCAGCCGCCTCCTGCATCTCGATTCCCCGGGCAGCCGTTCTTGAAGTTAGAATCGTTACCAGCGTGGATACCGCCAGTGAGTTGATAACCTGCTGCATCGAATTGGTCAGCGAGGTTACACGGTTGACCAGCGGCCCGGGGGCTTTGTTGAGCAAATGAGTGTTCATAGGCATCACCATCAGGCCCATGCCCGCACCACACATGATCAGCGGCACGATCAAATCCCGGCTTTGCGTAGCCAGATCTACATGGGAATACTGGTAGAGTGCACCGGAGACCAGACTGAGCCCGCCGACTACAAGCCAGCGCACCCCGATTTTGTCGAACAGGATGCCGGCGACCGGCATCATAATACCGGAGGCGATAGCCTGCGGAAGCAGCGTCAGACCTGTATCAAACGCGCCAAAGCCGCGGGCCTGCTGCAGAAACTGCGGAAGCATAAAGAGTGCGCCGTACAGCCCGAACTGGGCAATCCATTGCACAAGAATACCTGTGCTGAAATCGGCAGACCGGAGAATGCGCAGCTCCAGCAGCGGTGTACGTGTGCGCAGCTCGGCAAATATAAAAGCAATCAGTGCTGTGACGCCAACTGTTAGGCCAATAATGGTTTTATCAGAGGTCCAGCTGTCTGCACCCTGGCTGACACCGTAAGACAGTGAGGCAAAAGCAAGCGGCCCCAGAATGATTCCGAACTTGTCCATCCCTGCCACCTGGCTCCGTTCCGACTTCGGCAGCTTGCGCAGACCGATCAGCACGCAGATGATCCCGATAGGGATATTGATCAGAAAAATCCAGCGCCAGGAATGATATTCAACCAGCCAGCCTGACAGCACCGGGCCGATCGCCGGAGCAAACAGCACCGGAATCCCCATGATTCCCATAACGATACCCACTTTGCTCTTTGGAGCGAGCTTGTACACATAGGCCATCCCTACCGGAAGTACGCATCCGCCGCCCAGACCCTGCAGGACACGGAAAACAATCAGCCATTCCGCACTGCTCGGGGTTGCGCAAAGCAATGAACCTGCCGTAAATATGATGATTGCGGTCAAAAAAACAGTTTTAGCGCCAAAACGGTCGGACAGCCAGCCCGACAGCGGGATGACTGAAGCTTGAGCCAGCATGTAGCCGGTAACCACCCACTGCAGCGTATTCAGATCTGTATTAAAATCATGGACCAGTGTCGTTAAAGCCACGTTCATTGCCGTGCTGTCAAGCACCACCATAAACACACCGGCAATAATCGCCAGCAGCGGAACCAGTATACTGGATAAACGAAAATCCGCCTCTGATTTGAGCGATCCTTCCATCCTCTTCTCCTCCTGAGATACCCGGTTCTTTTCCTTTCGTTGACCACCGGGCAGTTTTATCGGTATAATAATGCTGCTATCGGACAGTTGTCCGCAAGTGCTTTTCCAGTCTACGGACAATTGTCCGCTATGTCAATATTTTTCTGTAACGAACATGAAATATATGAAAACCAATGAAAGGGCATCGATATGAAAAAAACTGAACAGGACCCCTACGTCGAACGTATTCTCCGGGCTGCCCATGATTTATTTGCGGAAAATGGCATTGAGGCCGTTAATATGCATGCTATCGCAAAACATGCCGGAATCGGACAAGGTTCCCTTTACCGCCGGTTCAGCGACAAAGGAGAAATTTGCTCCGCCCTGCTGAACGACAGCACCGAGCGTTTTCTTAGGGGTATGGAGAGTGAGCTCCCGCTGCCGGAGTACGCAGAGGCTCCTCTTATGCATCTTCAAAGCTGCATCGGGCGGGTGGTCGATCTTATCGAGGAGTATGCGGAGCTGCTGCTGATGATAAAATCGGAGTTTACCGGCAAAAAGCAGCTGACCCAGTTTGAGCACCCCTTTTTCCGGCGGCTGAATGACATTATGGCGAAGCTGCTGCGCAGAGCCAGGGACAACGGGGAGATAATCGGCATTGATCCGCATTTTGGAGCTACCGCACTCGTCGCTGTCCTCAGCCCGGATCTTTATCTATACCAGCAAAAGGTGCACGGCGCTACGAAAGAGGAAATTACCCGGGGAATTATGACGCTGTTTGTGAGCGGACTGCAGAAGGCTGAGGTTGCCGGGCAGGGTAACAAAGAGCGCTAATATCTCGAGGTTAGCTCAGGTACGCATGTGCTTATGTGTTTATGTGCTCATGTGCCCAGGTGCAGGTGTGCTTCAATGTCTGGTTGTAATTAGTGCACTAGATTCCGGCTATTTGGCGGCAAAATCGCCTTTTGATGCATTTCATGCAGCAGATTTCTTAATTTCAGGCTTATAACACCTATTTGATCTTATGCTGCTGTACAAAATACAACCGCTTCAGATTTCCTGGCCAAATACGGAGTTTCTAATGCACAAAATGCAGCTGTTGAGGCCCAAGTTTTGGTGGGGGTGGCAGGTGAGGGCTGCAGGGACGCTTGCAGATCAGGCTAAGTGGAATTTCTCCATCTAATCCTCCGATAAATACCGGTATTACGGAACTAGCGGGAAAAACTCCACTTAAATGTACTGGATTCGTCTATTAACGCCTCTTTTCGTCAAAATAGCTGGAGTATTTCCAACTAAAGCTCACAAATGATGAAAACGGACAAAATGAAGTGGAGAAAATCCAACTAAGCCCTTCTAATTCCACCGTACAAAGGGATCCGTAACATCCCGCTCTTTACAAGGCGTAAAAATATGGTATATTAATTAGCGATTGTGAATTTAATAGGACCTGCTATTTCACTAGGGGAGTCGGCCGACTGAGACGGAGCTTAAGCTCCGGACCCTTGGAACCTGATCTGGATCATACCAGCGGAGGGAAGTGGAGCGGAATTGTGCATCAGTGCGCGTCATGCGCCTTATCTGACTGTATCTGTTCAGACCCATTCATTTCCTCCGGAGATGGATGGGTCTTTATTGTGTTTGCAGTTATGAATTAGATGTTCAGGAGGTGCCAGCGAATGATTGCGATCGATGATCTGTCCTACGCTTACGGGACGGCGGGAGCGCCGGTGTTCTCCCGGCTTTCCCTGCAGATCCGCCAAGGAGAGTTCATTTCTCTGATTGGCGCCAGCGGCTGCGGCAAAAGTACGCTTTTCAAAATCATTGCCGGTCTCCTTGAGCCGTCCGCAGGAGCTGTCAGCGTTAACGGAAGGCGTTCAGCGGCTGCCCGTGAACGGCTCGGACATATCTCCTACATGCCCCAGCAGGATTTGCTGCTGCCCTGGAGAACGGTGCTGGACAACTGCCTTTTACCCTGGGAGCTGAAGAAGGACGGCAGCAGGCAGGCGGCTGTTATGCGGATTCGCGAAATGCTGGACCGGTTCGGCATGGCTGGTACAGAGAACGCCTATCCGTCGGAATTATCGGGCGGAATGCGCCAGCGGATCGCCCTTTTGCGCACCATTGCCGCCGGCAATGAACTCCTGCTGCTGGATGAACCGTTCGGGGCGCTGGATGCCATTACCAAACGCGAGATGCACCGCTGGCTGCTGGCGCTCTGGAGCGGATTACATCAGACTGTACTGTTCATTACTCATGATCTGGAAGAGGCGCTCCTGCTTAGCGACCGGATCTATCTGATGACAGGCGGGACCTGCGGGGGAATGCAGGAAATGAACGTGGAGCTGCCGCGGCCAAGACATTACAGAATGAATTATGAGCCGGAGTTCGTAGCCTTACGGGAAGAACTCGAACGGAGACTGTATGACAGCCATAAAATTTAGACAAATACTCCAGGCCTACGGTCCTGCTGTCCTGCTTGTCCTCCTCATTCTTGCGGTATGGGAGACGGCGGCACGGGCTCAAGCATTGCCTCCATTTATTTTGCCGGCCCCTTCCGCAATTGTCTCGGCACTCATTGAGCACAGGCAGCTTCTGTTCGGGGAGCATTTACCTGCCACGCTTCAGGAAACGCTGCTTGGTTTGGCATTGGCCGCAGGCTGCGGAACTGTGCTCGGCATCGGAATGCATATGTATGTGCTGCTCGAAAAAGCGGTTTATCCCCTGCTGATTGTCAGCCAGACGATTCCGATGATTGCCCTTTCCCCTATTTTCATCATGTGGTTCGGATACTCCCTGTGGGGCAAGCTCGCTGTCGTGTTCCTGACCGCCTTCTTCCCGGTAGCCGTCGCTGCTTATGACGGGCTGAACAAAAGCGGCGGCCAGTACAAGGAGCTGCTGCAGACACTGGGCGCTAACCGCTGGCAGATCCTGATCAAGACTCAAATTCCGCCTGCGCTGCCTGGTTATTTTTCCGGACTCAAGCTTGCAGCTGTCTACAGTGTTATCGGGGCTACAATCGGGGAGTGGCTTGGGGGCAGCCGGGGGCTCGGATATTTCAGCCGGCGAATGGCCGGAACACTGCAAAGTGCGGAAATGTTCGCTGCGGTGCTTCTGTTGTCCGTATTGGGCGTTGTTTTGTTTCTAAGCATGGCCATGCTCGAAAAATTCATATTGAGGAAAAGAGGGATTTACCGATGATACATAGCCGCAGTAAAAAAAGCCAAAAAACCGCACTGCGCTGTACCCTGCTCTTTTGTGCACTGCTCTTGATGAACGGATGCGGTACCGCTGCTGACCCTGAAGCTTCCGGGCAATCCTCCGGAAACAGTACAGGACAGAACCGGAAGCTGACAATTATGCTCGACTGGTATCCCAACGCGGTGCATTCCTTTCTGTATGCTGCCCGGGAGAAAGGTTATTTTGCCGAAGAAGGCCTGGATGTAGAGATTCAGATGCCTGCTGACAGCAATGATGCACTGAAGCTGGTTGCCTCAGGCAAGGTGGATCTGGCGCTCAGTTATCAGCCGCAGGTGCTGATGGCGCGTGCAGAACAAATCCCGGTACAATCGCTTGCTGCCCTGGTAAGGCATCCGCTGAATCACCTGCTCGTTCCGCAGGACAGCGGAATCACCAGTCCCAAGGATCTTGCCGGAAAAAACGCCGGGTATTCCTCCATCCCCCTGTACGAAGCCATGCTGCGCACCATGGTCAAGCATGACGGTGCCGATCCTGATTCTTTGAATATGATTGATGTCGGCTTTGACCTGGTTCCGGCACTATCCACCGGCCGTGTAGACGGCATCATCGGCGGCTTTATTAATCACGAGGCGCTGATTCTGGCTAAGGAAGGCCATCCGGTAGTTTCTTTCGATCCGACAGAGTACGGCGTTCCCGATTACTATGAGCTGGTTCTCGTTGCCAGTGAGCAGGGTCTTGCTGATGGCAAGGATGATTTCACAAGCTTCATGAATGCGATCCGCAAGGGTCAGCAGTTCGTCCAGGATCAGCCCGGGCAGGCACTGGAAATCCTGCTGGCGCATGAGGACGCTACTGCCCCGCTGGATCCTGAGATCGAAGCGCAAAGCCTGGACCTTCTGATCCCGCTGATGGACGCCGGTGACGAGCGTTTTGGATCTCAGGACCCGCAGTCCTGGGGAGAGGCCGCAGCCTGGCTTGCAGAAAACGGGCTGATTCCGGGGGATCAGGACAGCGGTGAGGCCTTTGTCAATTTTTAGACCGTTCATAAAACTTTAGCCTTAGCTCACAAAACTTTGAGGAGGAACAATCATGACTTATCTGGCGAAGGTGCGGGAAATGAACCCGCTCGTTCATAACATTACTAATATTGTGGTTGCCAATTTCAGCGCCAACGGGCTGCTCGCCCTGGGGGCTTCACCGTTCATGGCCGACGCCCACGAGGAGGTTGCCGATATTGCAGCGATGGCAGGTGCGGTTGTGCTTAACATCGGCACGCTTAATGATTACGCCATCCAGGCCATGATACTGGCCGGACAAGCCGCGAACCGCCATAAGGTGCCGCTGGTGCTGGACCCTGTAGGCGCCGGGGCAACAGCGTACCGGTCAGACGTGACCCAAAAGCTCGTTAACTCGCTGCAGATTTCCGTCCTGCGCGGCAATGTCGCCGAGGTGGCAAACGTGGCGGGCGAAAGCTGGGCAAGCAAAGGTGTCGATGCCGGCGAAGGTGAAGGCGATATTGTTGCCTTAGCTCAAAAAGCAGCCCTGAAGCTGGGCTGCATTGTCATCATTACAGGCAAGGATGATGTGATCACTGACGGAACCCGGACCCGGATCGTCAGTAACGGCCATTCCATCCTGACTAAAGTTACAGGTACAGGCTGCCTGCTCAGCGCTGTAACCGGCGCTTTCCTGGCTGCCAGCGGCGGTGACTGGCTGGAGGCGTCAGCTGAAGCCCTCTCCTTCTACGGCGTGGCTGCAGAGATTGCTGCCGAGGCTGCTGCCCATCAGGGACCGGGAAGCTTCCAGACGGAGTTCCTGAACCAGCTCGCTCTGGTCACTCCGGTGGTATTGGCTGAAAGATCCAGAATACAGCAGCGCGAATCCTAATCCATACAGGAGATGACAGTATGACTAATGTATACAAAGCACTCACTATCGCCGGTTCAGACAGCGGGGGCGGCGCAGGGATACAGGCTGACCTCAAAACCTTTCAGGAGCTGGGTGTGTACGGCATGTCTGCGCTCACTGCGGTGACAGCCCAGAACACCCTCGGTGTACAAGGCGTATTTCCACTGTCAGCCGAAGCTGTAAGCGCGCAGCTGGATTCCATCGGAGGTGATCTGCAGCCTGACGCACTGAAGACCGGGATGCTCTTCAGCGGTGAGATCATCACGCTCGCCGCTGAACGGATACAGCGTTACGGATGGAACAACCTTATTGTAGATCCTGTAATGGTTGCCAAAGGCGGTTCGCCGCTGCTCCAGCTGGAAGCCGTGCAGGCACTGCAGGCAAAGCTGCTGCCTGCCGCCTTAGCCGTGACCCCTAATATTCCCGAAGCCGAGGTGCTGACCGGAATGACAATATCCGGTTTGGCAGAACGTGAACATGCCGCCAGACTCATTCATTCCATGGGCCCCCGTTATGTTGTGCTGAAGGGCGGCCACGACGACGGAACCGCAGGCGTTCTGGATCTGTTATATGACGGGCAATCCTTTGTTTATATGGAAGGTCCGCGGATCGCCACCCGGCATACCCATGGCACGGGCTGTACCTATTCCGCGGCAATTGCCGCAGGTCTGGCCAAAGGCCTTATAGTGACAGAAGCCATCAGGGTAGCCAAAGATTTTATCCAGGCAGCGATTGAAGACGGGCTCGGCATTGGTGGAGGGCACGGTCCGACGAACCATTTTGCCTACGGAAACAGAATAAGGGGGGCACTGCAATGAAGCGGATACAGCAGAGCGAGATGTGCAAACACTTAAGGCTCTATTTTATTATGGGCAGTGTGAACTGCCGGCTCTCCCCTGCCGTGACACTTAGAGAGGCGATTGCGGGAGGAATAACCATGTTCCAGTTCCGTGAAAAAGGTCCCGGTGCGCTTACAGGCGCTGCGGCGTTCGATCTCGGGAAGCAGCTTCAGGAAATCTGCCGCAGCCACGGGATTCCTTTTATAGTAAACGATGATATTGATCTTGCCATAGCACTTGATGCAGACGGTGTGCATGCCGGTCAGGACGATGAGCCCGCCTCGCTGATCCGGCAGCGGCTGGGTGAACACAAAATCATCGGTGTCTCCGCCCACTCTCTGCCGGAAGCACGGCAGGCCGTCAGCGATGGTGCAGATTATCTGGGAGTCGGTCCCGTCTATCCCACCTCTTCCAAAGCCGACGCCAGCGAAGTACGCGGGACCGCTGTTATTGAAGAGCTGCGGCAAGCCGGACTGACGATCCCGCTCGTCGGCATCGGCGGAATCACCGCAGATAACGCAGGTCCGGTAATCGCTGCCGGTGCAGACGGCATCTCTGTAATTTCAGCCATTGCAACAGCCGATAATATCGCCGGAACTGCCCAGCAATTCTCCCGGATCACCGGGGGATAAACAATACTTCAATCAGACGCAGCAGCCTCAATGGAGGTGCTGCGTTCTTTTATATCTGAATAGACAAAACCGTTCCAAACAGTATTCATTCCTTTAATCTCGCCATCAGGATCGTGTTATAGTATTTACCGTCCGCCAGCCGCTTGTCTTTATGTAAAATGCCTTCCTGCTCAAAACCTTGCTTACTGTACAGCCGGATAGCGGACTCATTACGCTCCAGCACATTCAGTGTCAGCCTCGTAATCCCGCTGTTATCGGCCCATTCAATGGACTCCTGCAGCAGATGACTCCCGATGCCGTACCCCCAGAACTCCTGCAGAACGCCAACGCCAAATTCCGCCTTATGGGCGAACCGTTTCAGCTCATTGCCCTGGCACCTTGAATAACCGCAGATCCGTCCAAGCACCTCTGCTACCAGAAAAATATTCCGCTTACTTTCCGTGTCCTTCCGGATCAGCTCCTCAAAACCAGACATATCAATAAAGGCTTCGCCGGGCTCCCTGTCCATATTCTCGGTCTCCCCGTCGATTTGCAGACGGACGGCCGGCAGCTGCTCCGCATCCTCTGCTCTGGCTGAGCGGATCATGTATCTCAAACCTTTTACTTCGTATTCCTTTGGATGAATAATCATCAATTTTCACACTCCTCTCTGAGGAGAATCATTATAACGGGAAACTGCCGGATGCTCAATCGTTAATTACCAGTATTTACGTACAGGGGTTTTTGCTGTATTATTAGTTCTCAAAGATAACTGTTTACAAAGTTAACTATATTTCAATCAAAGGACAGGTGGTTAACATCAAGAATCAGGAACAGACAACTATAGCTGTCTACAATTCATTTTTTGCCGTGGCCCGGCAGCTGAAGAGGCTTGCCCACCAAAGCGCAGCGAACCACGGACTGACTGTGCATCAGCTCGGTATTCTTAACTCCATCCGGGGAATTCCGGGACAGACGCAGAAGGAGCTGACCGAACGGCTTGTTTTTGCCAAAAGCAGACTGAGCATTCACATTGATAATCTTGCCGAAAGAGGGCTGGTGCAGCGGATGACCTCCGAACAGGACCGCAGGGAAATCAAATTGTACATTACCGCTGCGGGTGAAGAGCTGTGTGCGCGGTACAACGAAGAAGCTTTTTCACATAAGGTGCTGGGAGAAGCGCTCGCGCAATTTTCCGGGGAAGAAATCCAGTCTCTCCTGCATATGAACACCCAGCTGCTGTCGCAATTGATGCAGGCCCAGGATGATTCCAACCGTAAAGCTGGTGATGAATAATGGGAGGAGGCTTCGGTATGGGCGGCGGGCACGGCAAATTGAAATTCGATGAAGGCCTGAAGCCCGATATCTCCAGAGCTCTGCTGCTCCGCATTGCCAAATACTTCATGCCCTACTGGAAACAGACGTCTCTGGTTATGATTGTGCTGTGTGTAACTGCCCTTCTCGGACTGCTGCCGCCTATTCTGATCCAGCAGATCATCGACCGGGCGCTGCCGGACAAAAACCTGCAGTTACTGGTATGGCTGGTCCTCGCTTCACTGGCGGCCACTATAGTAACCGGCCTGCTGGGCGTGCTGCAGAATTATTTGAATTCTTTTATCTCGCTCAATATTGTCCATGATATGAAAAACCAGATGTACCGTCATTTACAGCGGATGCCGCTGCAGTTCTTCTCTGGGGTGAAGCAGGGGGAAGTCATCACCCGGATGACCAGTGATATTGCCGGAGTTCAGGGTGTGTTCAACAGCACCATTGTTAATTTTGCCAGTAACCTGTTTATCCTGATCTCCACAACGGCTGCGCTGTTCCTCATGAACTGGAAGCTGGCCCTGCTCGGTATCCTGGTTATTCCGCTGTTTATTGTGCCTACCCGCAAAATGGGCAACGTGCGCTGGAAGCTGGCCAAGGAGACGCAGGAGAAGGTGTCGGAGCAGAATCAGATTATTCAGGAAACCCTGAGCATCAGCGGATATATGCTTATGAAGCTTTTCACCAAAGAGGAAGCGGAGTATGCGAAGTTCAAAACTATCAATGCCGATGCCACAGCCTTACAGATCCGCGAGTCGATGGCCGGCCGGTGGTTTATGATGATTTTGACTACATTTACAACGATCGGGCCGATGCTGATTTATTTGTACGGCGGCTATCTGTTTATACAGGGCGAGCTTTCGATCGGAACAATTATCACCTTTGTTGCCCTGCTTGGCCGACTGTACAGCCCTGTGATGCAGATGACTAATCTTTATGTGGATATCAAGCGCTCTGCGGCCCTTTTTGAACGGATTTTCGATTATTTTGACATGGATCCGCTGATTGTAAACAGCCCTAAAGCACTGCCATTCAGCGCTGCAGGACAAGACATTGAATTCAAGGGAGTAAACTTCGCTTATCAGCAGGATAAGAGTGCGCTGCGGAACATCTCCTTCAAAGCGGCAGCCGGCACACTGACTGCGCTGGTCGGACCGAGCGGTGCCGGCAAAACGACCATTACCAGCCTGCTTCCCCGGCTCTATGAGCTGGATTCAGGGTTGATCACTATCGGCGGGAGGGATATCCGTGACTTTACACTGGAATCACTGCGCGCCCAGATCGGGCTGGTGACTCAGGATACTTACCTGTTCAATGGCACCATCCGCGAAAATCTGATGTATGCCCATGAGGAGGCCGCAGAAACAGATTTAACCGCAGCCTGCCAGGCCGCCTATATCCATGATTTTATTATGGGATTGCCGGAGGGGTATGATACCGTTGTCGGGAACAGGGGCATTAAGCTGTCAGGCGGGGAAAAACAGCGGATTTCAATCGCCAGGGTGCTGCTGAAGAATCCTCCAATCATTATTATGGATGAAGCTACCTCATCTCTTGATACTGCATCCGAATACTATATCCAGCAGGCGATGCGAGTTCTGCTTATGGGCAAAACCAGTATTGTCATTGCCCACCGGCTCTCCACAATTATGGCGGCTGACAAAATCCTGGTCATAGAAGCCGGCGCGATTGCCGAGGAAGGCACGCATGAAACACTGCTGGAAAATGACGGGGTGTACAAAGATCTCTATAATAAGCAGTTCGAATCCAAGGCGTTAACTGAGCAAGCAAGCCCAGGGGCGGCTGAGTAACCTGGTCTGGGACACCGGACGCCTCAGGGAATGCTATTTATCCAGAGCAGCCAATAATTCTTCCAGTTCGCGGGATGTTAAATGTCTCCACTCGCCTCTCTGCAGGCTGTTCAGACCAATATTCATAATTCTGACCCGCTCCAGCCGGAGGACCCGGCAGCCCAGCTCCTTGCACATGCGGCGGATTTGCAGATTAAGCCCCTGGGTCAGAATAATTCCAAATTCAAGTTCAGAATCCGGCAAGGCATAGGTCTTGCAAGGCTTAGTTACTGTATTCAGGATCGCTACTCCCATGGACATATGGTTTAGAAATTCCGGGGTCACCGGCTTGTCTATAGTGACCCTGTATTCCTTCTCATGGCCGTTTTCCGAACGCATCATCGTATTCACAATGCCGCCGTCATTTGTCAGCAGAATCAGGCCTTCCGAATTTTTATCGAGCCGTCCTACGGGAAAGATCCGTGAAGGATAATTTACAAAATCTATAATATTCCCTTCAACACTGCGGGCCGCCGTGCAGGTGATGCCAAGCGGCTTATTAAGGGCCAGATAGACCGGCGACTCTGTGCTGAGACTTACGGGTTCTCCGTCAACAGCCACAAGATCGCCGGGCTCTACCTCTGCATCTTTTTCACACACCGTATGATTAATGGTTATCCGGCCGGCTGCAATTAATCTGCCCGTCTCTCTGCGCGAATACACTCCTGTCATGCTCATATATTTGTCTATTCTCATTTCAGGCCTACTTTCCGCTGTTCTTGTTAGCGGATCCGCTGCTGTCTTTGGCTGCGCCGGTTCCTTTGGCGCCTCCGCCGGAAGTCAGAAATTTCGGTTTTGCAGGCTTCGCCGTCTTGTTCCAGCGGGTCCAGCCCTTGCTGCCTGTTCCTCTGCCGGTACCGCCGCCTTTGCTCTTTGCCACAATATCACTCCATTGGTGTTCAGTCATTGTTTTCGCCTATATATAATCTTTAGATCAGCTTTTCTAGTGTAACATTATATTAAGCAGAATGTCAGGGATTTACGCAAACAGCCTGCCGGCAAGATCCGGCAGGCTGTTATTATTGCAATTAAAGCTTAGTTTTGTTTTGGCTGAATATATCCTTCAGCTTTGAGCAGTTCTGCGATCAGTACGGCACCGCCGGCTGCACCTCTCACCGTATTGTGGGACAGGCTGACGAATTTGTAATCATACAGCGTATCTTCACGGAGTCTGCCTGCCGAAATACCCATGCCGTTCTCAATATCACGGTCAAGTCCTGTTTGAGGACGGTTCTCTTCCTGGAAATAAGTGATGAACTGCTTAGGTGCACTTGGCAATTCCAGCTCCTGCGGACGTCCTTTGAAGCTGTTCCACGCTTCCAGAATTTCTTCCTGGGAAGGCTTTTGTTCAAAGGAAGCAAATACCGCAGCCATGTGGCCATCAGCTACCGGCACACGGATACACTGTGTAGTGATAACTGGAGATTCTGCTTTGACAACCCCGTTCTCCGAAACGCTGCCCCAGATCCGCAGCGGCTCCTGCTCACTCTTCTCTTCTTCCCCGCCGATATAAGGAATTACGTTATCGACCATTTCCGGCCAGTCGGCAAAGGTTTTACCTGCTCCGGAGATTGCCTGATAGGTCGTAACTACAACTTTCGAAGGCTTAAACTTGCTCAGGGCATGCAGTGTTGGCATATAGCTCTGAATGGAGCAGTTAGGTTTTACAGCAATAAATCCGGTTTCCGTACCCAGACGTTTGCGCTGCTGGGCAATTACCTCAAGATGCTCCGGGTTAATTTCCGGGATAACCATTGGAACATCCGGAGTCCAGCGGTGTGCAGAGTTGTTAGAGATCACTGGTGTGCCAGTTTTAGCATAGGCTTCTTCCAGCGCCTTGATCTCTTCCTTCTTCATATCAACCGCACAGAAAATCAGATCCACATCCTTGGCTACCTCTTCCACCTTGGACGCATCCTGAACCATAATACTTTTCACCGCTTCAGGCATAGGAGTAGCAAGCTTCCATCTGCCTTTGACTGATTCTTCATAGGTTTTGCCTGCCGAATTGGCGCTTGCTGCAATGGCCGTTACCTGAAACCAAGGATGATTCTCAAGGAGTACAATAAAACGCTGACCCACCATACCGGTACCGCCGACGATACCCGCTCTTAACTTACTTGACATAAGAAGTTCATTTCCTTTCAAGCAGCTCCTATTGATAGGTGCTTTTTAATAACCGATTATAAATCATATACGCAGCTTACACAATATGTGAATGGAAAGTAGTTTGGGTTACAATAAGCCTTTTGGGTCTTCAGCTAAGTAATATATCATATTAGCCGAAAGTGTAACAGGTGCAGTTAATGGCAATATAAACAAACCTGGCGTTATAGTCGATGTGGAATATGCTGTGCATAGCTATCAACAAAGAAAGGCTCCGCCCCTGCACAACCAAGGAGCGAAGCCTTTATAATTTCCCCTTTGCCGCATTCACAGATGTTATTGAGCGCCCAGGCGCTTCGCCAGCTCACCAAGATCCTGTCCCTTCAAGGCTCCTTCGACCAAAGCAGGCAAAAGTGACGGTGTACAGGCAAAGCATGGCGTACCGTCCCGCGACAGCTGTTTGGCCAGACGCTCATCATAGTAAGGTTTGCCTTCATCCGACAGGGCCAGCAGCGTCATTGTCCGGACCCCGGATTCCCGGAGCTCGCGCATCCGCCGTACCAGCCCAGCCTGATTACCGTTCTCATAAAGGTCAGATATGATAATGAATAATGTCTTCTTAGGCTCCTCGATGAACTGCTCGCAGTACTGCACAGATTTATGGATATCCGTACCACCGCCAAGCTGTATGCCAAACAGCATATCCACAGGATCATTCGCACACTGCTCGGTCAAATCGACCACCTCTGTATCGAAGGCCACGACCCGCGTATTCAGCGCCGGAATGCTGGCAAAAATCGAACTCACGACGGAAGCCCAAATGACTGAATCCGCCATCGAGCCGCTTTGGTCAATATCGACAATTACCGTCCATTCCTTACTTCGTTTGGCCCGGTCGAAATAATAGAAGCGCTCCGGGATAATGATTTTGCGCTCACTGTCATAATGCTTCAGATTCCGCTGGATCGTCAGCTTCCAGTCGAGGCCGCTGAGCGAAGGCAGCGGTGAATGCTGCCGCTTGTTCAAAGCCCCGGTGACAGCCCGGCGGATATCGGTTTCCAGCAGCTTAACCAGCTCATCAACCAATGCACCGACCAGCATCCGGGCGGTCTCTTTGGTCTTCTCGGGGATCTTGCCCTTGAGTGACAACAGCGTGCCCACAAGCCGGATATCCGGCTTTACGGATGCCAGCATTTCCGGCTCGAACAGCAGCTGCTTCCATCCTTTGCGTTCCATCGCATCACTCTGGATAATCGAGACCACATCTTCCGGAAAAAAGCTGCGCACATCTCCCAGCCATTTGGAAAGATGGACTGCGGAAGGCCCTCCCCCGGCTCCCTTGCCTTTACCTCCTGCCGAAGGGTTCCCGTCACCGCCGCCGGTCTCATCATATATTGACGCCAGCGCGGCATCCATAATCCGCTCTTCTTCCGTCAGGTGCAGCACTCCGCCTTCCCCGTAGCCGGACAGTGATGCTTCCGCTTCCTGACCTAGAATCAGCCTCCAGCGGGACAACGAATGTGCTTGCTTGTTCTCCTTAGTCATCTAAAAGTCACCGAAGTCAAAATCGTTCAGCTCATCCAGCATTTTGGCTTCTTCCTCCTTCAGCTCGCCGGTCAGAATCTCTGCGGCCTGCTCGGTATTCACACCCCAGAGCTCACCCAGCAGCTCGGCAATCATCGTCTTCTCCCGGGGAGAAAAGCTGCTGAACGCCCGGCGTAAAAAAACAAGCGCCCGTTTGAATTCATCGTCTTCCAGAGCATTGATATAATCGTTAAGCTGTTCCCACAGGCTGAGGCGTGAGAGCAGACCGTACCGGTTGCGCATCGACATTCCTTCGAACCAGCCGGCCCCGAGATCAGCCGGTATCCCCGGAGATAACCTGCGTGATACTTCTGCTGCAACATCCTCTGCAGCAATCGCTCCGCGCTCCATAAGAATCGCGCAGGCAAAACCCGACAGCCGCGGATTGCGGTCATCCCGCTCCGAGAGCAGCAGCAGCTCATGCAGCCACAAGGCTTCATCCAGAATCTCGCTGTGCTCCAGCGAAATGCCGTTCAATTCGTTAATCGCCGTGATCATATGTCCGGCTGCTTCATCATTGCAGCCGCTGGCATCCAGCAGGAAGAGACATCCGCGGCGGAACAGCTCTTCCAGCAGCGGCACAAGCGGCGCTGTATCTACCTTGCGGATATCACCAAACCGGATGATCGTTGAAAGCTCACGGGCAGCAGCCGCGATACCGGGCACATCCCGGCTGTCAGCGGCCAGATTCTGCAACACGCGGCTTCCTTCCTCCATCTGGGCGGTCATGCCGCATTGGCAGGCCATTCGGATAAGCGCTGAGGCATCAGAAATCGCGCGGCATTCATGCAGCCGCTCACGTAACACATAAGCCGCCGCAACCTCGACCGTCTCTCCCAGCAGGGTGGATTCCACAACC
Source organism: Paenibacillus sp. PK3_47 (assembly GCF_023520895.1). NCBI lineage: Bacteria > Bacillati > Bacillota > Bacilli > Caryophanales > Paenibacillaceae > Paenibacillus > Paenibacillus sp. PK3_47. The sequence goes on along the minus strand of NZ_CP026029.1, from coordinate 5,650,470 downwards.
TGTATCTCCACTTCAGGCGTCCACTGGATCACCCAGTGCTCCGCCCAGGTCGCTGCATCCTGGCTGCTGCGCTGCAGCTTGGCAAAATGAATTCCGAGCAGCACAAGCCTGTGGAATAATACGGACCGGTGCAAATCCAGAAAGGCCGCTTCCTGACTGCTTACCCGGCGGTTTTCCCTAAGATCCAGTGCCAGATCGCCAGCTACGGTGGACTTGTATTTCTCCAGCTTGTATCGCTTCAGCAGTCTGTTCAGATCATCCTGGATCGGAGTCTGGCTGACCCCTTCGGCAAGATTTCCGATGGCTGTACCGACATCCGCCCGCGCCAGCGCTTCGGCTATTACAGAGAGGTCCCCGTGGCCGAGCAGGGTTTGGGCCGCATCATGCAAATCGCGCAGCGTCGGTCCGCCGCCATGCAGCGAGGCCAGCGACTGCGCCAGCCGTACTGCTTCTATAACCTCAGCGGTGGAGCGGTGGGTTCCCTGTTGACGCAGGTCCCTTGCCACTGAAGACAGGTACAGATGCGGCAGATCTCCGGCTCTGCCCGATGCCATACTCTCCCACATCATCTGGAAGTAATACGGCGCTGCGTTGCCTGCCCCGTATCCGGACATCGAGGAGAGCTTGTAATACGAATAAGGCATCAGCGTAAGCTTGGTACTTCGCGACGGGAGGGCTGCAAGCTCCTCGTCGCTCATCTTGTCCGTCAAATCGGCAAGCGCCGAAGCATGATACGCCCCGCAAATCACGACGATTTTATCCGGCTCATGGCCCTCTGCAATGGCCTTGCTAATCTGACGCCGCATATAGGACTCACGCAGTGCATTATACGCAAATTCCGCCGGCTGTTCCTTTCTTTCCTGTTCCTCTGCCAGCTCACGCATCTCTGCGGTAAGCGCAAGTATTGATGTCCGGTACGCGCCCGGATTGCTGTTATGTTCAAAATTACGCTCCCAGTACATATCGTAATCATATTCACCGGATGCCTTGGCTATCCGGCTGTATATGGATTCTTCCGCTTGCGGCCCGCCTTCAGCAGGACCGTCAGCAGGAGGCACTAACGCGTCCGGTTCCAGTGAACGCTCTCTCCTGCTCCTCATGATATCCTGCAATCCAAGTGTTACTGATGAAGGCAGATCAATAAATTCAGCTTCCGCCCCGTTTGCTTTGGCCCACAGCATAGCCTGGTATTCCGGGGAATAGACAGCAAACGGCCAAAGAACGGTACGTACAGGCACTTGTTCGGTGAATGCCAGAATAGCCACCGGAGGCTTCGTAACCTTATGGGTCAAATGACTGATTTCGCTGCTGGCATCACTTGGTCCTTCAATCAGTACCGCCGTAGGCTGAAGCTCATCCAGATATTTCAGCAGATGCTGGGCACCTCCCGGCGACAAGTGCCGCACCCCGAAAATATGCACCCCGGTTTCAGCAGTCTGATTCACTCATTCATCTCCTTACAGGCGTTGTACAGGCCGCGCCACTCCGCTCCTTTTTTCTTCATTACGTTGTCCAGGTATTCCCTCCATACCAGTTTGTCCTTGTCATCGTCCTTAACAATCGCACCCTGCAGTCCGGCCGCCAGGTCACTGTCAGTCAGCTCACCGCTGCCGAAGCTGGCAGCCAGCGCCATGCTGTTGGTGAGCAGAGAAATCGCTTCTGCGGTGGATATGACACCGGCCGGCGTCTTCACCTTCTCTTTCTTATCCAGAGTCATACCGCTGCGCAGTTCACGGAAAATGGTAACCACCTTGAGCAGCGCCTCATCAGCCGGAACAGCAGCCTGAAGATCATACGAAGCCGCAATTTCCGCCACCCGCTTCTTGACGATAGACAGCTCCGTTTCAATATCATTAGGTGCCGGGAGCACGATAATATTGAAACGCCGTTTGAGTGCCGCAGACATCTCATTGACTCCGCGGTCTCTGGTATTAGCTGTGGCAATAATGGAGAAACCCTTGCGTGCACTGGCTTCCTTGCCCAGCTCCGGAACAGAGATCGTCTTCTCCGACAGTATGGAGATCAGCGCATCCTGCACCTCCGATGCGCAGCGGGAAATCTCTTCAAACCGGGCAATTCCGCCGTTCTCCATGGCGCGCATTATAGGGCTTTTGACCAAAGCCTCCGGGGTCGGGCCGTTTGCCAGCAGCATTGCGTAGTTCCAGGAGTAACGCACATGCTCCTCACTGGTTCCGGCAGTCCCTTGGACCACCAGTCCTGAATTACCGTAAATGGCTGCTGCCAGGTTCTCTGAGAGCCATGATTTGGCGGTTCCCGGTTCACCGATCAGCAGCAGTGCCCGGTCGGTAACTAGAGTGGCTACCGCCATTTCAACCAGACGCTTATTTCCGATATATTTAGGGGTGATGACTGTGTTCCCGGCTTTGCCTCCGGTGATAAAGGTCAGCACCGCCCGCGGGGACATCTGCCATCCGGCCGGGATGGTCCCGCTGTCTTCCCGGCGCAGCGCCGCAAGTTCCTCCTGATACAGCACTTCTGCCGGGAGACGCATGTAATCCTGAAGTTGTTCCTGTTCCGTTGACATGTACATATCCCCTTATGATTTATTCTTCTCCTGCAAATGGTTAATCAGATGTTCCAGCTGCTGTTTACTTTCGTATCTAAACCGCGGAAGCAGCGCCTCTATACGGCTGATGTAGCCTGGCGGAAAGTCCAGCAGCATCTGGAACAGATAAAGATCGAATACATACGGATCGTAATATCTCTCCTTTTCCAGCACAGTCATCAGCAGCTCCTGGCGCTCACTTTTCTCCATGCCCGCCCTGCTGAAGCCTGTGAAGATAAGCGGAATGATTTCCTGTCTGTCGCGCTGTTTCAGTGCAAACAGATTCTCTTTCAGGAAGCTGATTGCTTCCTCATGACCACTCCGGGCAAAAGCGCAAACCAATTTTACCGCTCCTTTAGCCATAAACCAGTCCAGCCAGCGGTCATCCCAATCACTGGAAATGTTGTCCTCTGAGATCATTATTGAAGAATACTGCCGGCCCGGTCTTGAGGGATCCCAAACCATGTCGTAAGCTACTCTTCTATGGGGGAGTACCATCAACTCTATTGTCTCTATCAGCACCAGTTCGATCCGGGTCGGCTTGATGAACACAGGGTACTTCAGTTCGTCCGGCGTCAGGCTGACAAACCGTTCAAACAGCTCTGAGGGTGAAAAGAGCTTATACGCCGCCCGGAAACAATAACTCACATAGAGATAATCCTGTCCGGCCAGCTCCTCCAGCAGCTTGAAGTCTTCCATGGTGCCCGAAGCCTCTATATAACCGGCTGCGTGCGTGATCAGCGATGACCTCCCTATTACAGACAGACGCTTATATTCTTTCAGGACAAGCTTGAACACCTCATAAAGCACCGGGCTCGTATCATGATTAAATACTGTAAGATATGGCCGGATCCGCTCTCCATAAGTATTCATCACCTCAGCGTCATCACTTTTCTCCGGGATATGCCGGATTTCATCCAAAAACTGATCAGCAAGGATTTTCTTAAGCTTGTCGGAAGGCCATTTTGCGAGCGCATACGCCACATGTTCCCTGTCTTTGCCTTCAAAAGCTTCAAGCAGTCTGGCTTCGCCTTCAGCAGATCCGCCCCGGGCAAGAGCGTAATAAGCGGCTTTGCGGAGTTCACTGTTCTCCCTGGACCATTCCAGCAGAACAGGGGTATATTCAGCATGACCTGCCATAAATTCCATGGCCGCAATCTTCATATCCTGGTTCCCTTGTTCCGCCGCTTCAAAAATCCTGGCCAGCCATTCAGCTCCTCCGGTAATACCGATGACTTCCAGCTTCCGGACTTCACGTCTGCCCCCTTTGGGGTCGAGACTTTCCCATAACAGACCGTTAATAGCCGGCCCGTAAGAAGGTAAAATGGTAGTCATTGCATAATCGGCAATCGCGGAGTAGGGATCATTTAAAGCATCGATAGCCAGCGGCAGCAGGCGCAGGTCCGAGAACACACCTTCCTTAAAAGCTTCGACTACCGTTTCATATCTGCCGCTGCCCGTTGTAGTGAGTGCCAGCCTTACAGCAGCCAGCTTACGGTAAGGCAGCTCCGTCTTAAGTGAAAACGGATAGTTCATCACAGGCCCCGGAGCTCCGTCCGGCGCCGTTGATCCCTGGGTATACAGCACGGATTCCAGCAGCAGGGTTAGTTCCTGCAGCCGGGAAGCAGGCAGGGAAGCTCCATCGGGTTCGGTCAGCGCCGCAATGCCTTCGCCCAGCTTCTTGAATACGGCGGCACGTTCACCCAGCTGCTGGAACTGCGGCAGCAGCCGTTTCAATCTGAAATCTCCTGCTGCCAGATCACTGCCGGCAATGTATAGCCTTCTCACCTCTTGATGCAGCTCTTGTAACAATGCTGTACTCATGGACTGTCCCCCTATACATTTATAAGAATGGCCTGAATTAGAATGATGCCTAGTACAAGAGACGGGTTACAGTCTCATCCTTGATGACAGTAAGCGGCTGGGCAACCAGCCGGCCCGAGTCCAGAATATGCTCGAACATTACAAGCACAGAGCAGTCCTGAAGCGCAGGGGCTGACAGGAACGGCAGCAGAGAAACTGTTCCCTGCGGAAGTGAAGGAATATCCTCGAGTACAAGGCTGCTTCCGGATTCATCCGTCATCACATATTGCCCGCTTTCTGTCACACCTAAATCCGCAGCATGCAGCAGCATTACAGGCAGCTTGTCGCCCAGCGGGTTCTTGAGCTGGTTTTTCACTTTCTTAATAGCCTCCGTAAAAGAACGCTGGTCCTTTGAAGACAAAAGAGCGAAATCTTCAGCTGCTACCGGCCTCGGCTTCATCTCTTCGTATCTGACCCGGACATTCATGTCACCGGGATACTTGTAAAGCACAGGCGTGCAGGCCACCTCAAAAAAGCTGTCCTCCTCACGCATCAGCTTGGCTGCCTTGTAAGGACGGTAGTTCACCGTACGGTGTATCTCTCCGCTCTCCAAATCCAGCCAGTAGCCAAGATCGACATATTCCTGGCGGGCCAGATCATCAAAGCTGTAAAAGGCCAGCTGAAGCAGCTCCGCTGCTTCCTTGGTCAGCCCGTATTCCTTCAGCTCCGACAGCTGCCAGGCATGGCCAAGCCATTCATCAATTGTAGATTCGTGATCCAGCGCCAATTCCGGGTCCTCACCTCTTGCGGTCAGATAAGCCCGGCCTTTCTTGATGAACGCATGCAGCCGCGTAAGCTGTTCCACAGCGTATGTATAGCTCTCCTCGCGGTCCTGGTTGCTGCCCAGCAGCAATGCCAGCCTGCGCAGCTCAATCTGGGCACCGGACAAATAATAATTGCCCAGCTGCTTCACATTTTCCTGGATACTTTTGACCGTTTTGCTGTCAATAGTGGACAATCCGCCGCGGATCAGGGACAGCACCAGCTTCTCCAGCAGGTCCAGCCCTTCAAGCTGGGCACTGATTTTCTTTTTGAGCGCGGACTTGTTAACCTTCTTGGGTTTGTTTTCCTTGCCTTCAGCCGCCTGCTTTTCTTTATTTTCTTCCCGTTTCTCGGCCTTCTCCCGCTTGGCTGTAATATCCTCCGGTACAGGAGCTTCAGTAAAGGTCTGGCCTTCGGCATAGGCATACAGCAGACCTAAGGCATGCTTGCACGGAAACTGCCGGCTGGGACAGGTACAGCGGAACACAGGCTTCTCAGGCACGATAAAATCCGCTGAGCATACATAAGGTGTTTTGCCGCTCCCTGAACACTGCCCGAAGAGCAGTTCCCCGCCCTCTGAGCGTTGCAGCTGCACAAAACTTTTCTTGCGTGCCAGTCCCAGCCCGTTCTTGATGGCGGCGGCATTGGGTGCCAGTGAATCAATATACGACGTTGTTAGCTCCAGCAAATGATTGTCCTCCCCGGTTGAATTAGGTGGATAACGAGTGCAAAATGCAATTTGGGCACATTCATCCATTACCCAGAATCAGGGAATAGACAAACGCTGCCGTTCATTTAAGAATAGGAATACATGTTTGCATTTATCTTAACAAAAATGTTTTGGAGTTCCAACGCTCCCGGCCTTCCGGTGGCAAAAATAGTATATTCGTCCCATTACTGCCTCAGGAAGTCCGGGATAATTGCACAAAAAAAGGGCAGACCCGGCGGTCCCCCTTCATACAAATTTATTTGAACCAGCCTTTTTCTTTGAACCTCGTAATCGCTTCGATACGGTTGCCCACATCCAGCTTGTCGAGAATAACCGAAATGTAGTTACGGACCGTCCCGGTTGTAATATACAGCTGGCTGGCGATTTCTTTTGTATTTTTGCCGTCGGCAATCAGTCCCAGCACTTCCTTCTCCCGCTGGGTCAGCGGATTGGCCTCACTGCTGTATGCCTCATCCATCAGCTCGGGGGCATACAGCCTCCTGCCGGCCATCACGCTGCGGATAGACTGGGCCAGTTCTTCAATCGGGCTGTCCTTCAGCAGATAAGCATCCACTCCGGCCTTGACCGCACGTTCGAAATACCCCGCCCGGGCAAAGGTGGTCAGAATCATAATTTTGCAGCCGGAATCCTTCAGTGCTTCCGCAGCTTCAAGACCGGTCATCGCCGGCATTTCGATATCCATGATGCAGATATCCGGCTGCTGCTGCTGCACCAGCTTCACAGCTTCTTCCCCGTTGCCGGCTCTGCCGACAACCTTCATATCCTCTTCCAGATCAAGCAGTGAAGCCAGCGCTCCCAGCAGCATGCGCTGATCCTCGGCGATCACTATTTTGACCATTACACAGTTACCTCCTGTTCCGGCTGCCGTATGACTGTAGGGACCCTTATTATAATCATAGTTCCTCCGTCCCGTACGATGTCCATACCGCCGTTTACAAATTCAAGCCGCTCTCTCATCCCCTGCAGTCCGTGACCCTTGTAATCCATGTTGGAGCCTTCAATGCCTTTGCCGTTATCCGTCACCTTAATGTACAGATCCGTGCGTGAGGGTTCAATCTGTATCAGGCACTGGGTGGCTCCGCTGTGTTTGACTACATTCGTTACCGCTTCCTTAATGCACATGCTCAGTACATTCTCCATAATCAGTGAAGTATTGGCCAGCTTCGGGCTGCCCTCCAGCCGGAATTCGATTTCTGCCGCCTGCAGGAACTGCCTGATCCGCACCAGCTCGTCTTCAAGCCTGATTCCCCGCATCTGGGTGATCATCTCCCGGACCTCTTTGAGCGCGCTTCTCGCCGTCTGGCGGACATCGTTAATCTCTATAACAGCCTGCGCCGGATTTTTGTTAATCAGCTTGCCGGCCAGGTCGCTTTTGAGACCGATCAGCGACAGCTTCTGGCCGAGCGTATCATGCAGATCGCGTGAAATACGCTGGCGCTCCTCCATAATCACCAGCTCCGAGATCCGTTTGTTGGCATCCTCCAGCTGGCCCTGCAGCTTGTCCTGGTTGTTGCGGTTATAGGTGGTAGCCGGAAGAAGGACTACTGCAATAATGCTGACCAATACGAACGGAAGCTGGGAGATAAACACCGGATTGCGCGTGATCAATTCATAGTTAATGGCTACAATCGTAGTCAGCAGATGAATGGAATACATGGTAAAGAACCCGGCCTTGCTCTGGATATTCCCGATAAAAAAGGCCAGAAATAGCGCAAAATACATGTATCCGAACAGCAGCGTCATGGTAATGGATACAACGATCTGCACACTCGTCCAGAAGTAGACCACCCAGCCCTTGGATTTAAAAGAAAGCACGTAGCAGGCAAAAAACATAATTATCATAATGATTCCATACACCCAGCGGTCCATACTGGAGGAACGGAAAATGAAATAAAAAGGCAGAATGTAAAAGACCACCCATACATAGGGGCTGAGACCTGTACTTTTGTGAAAAATATGATGCCACTTCTGCATGTCAGTCATCCTTTTGGCCAGCGATATTACCTCCATTTTAGCATAAACCCGCGATTAACTTCGCCTATTAGTACAAAAAAGAGAAAGAGCAGCCGGTGTATGCACGCCTCCGGTTCTGACTTTCTCTTTTCGGTTCGACACAGTAAAGCCTGTTATTTGTTTTGAAAACCGGGCCGGGACACGTTCATGGAGCCCGCTGAAATTGGCTCGCGCAGTTTCGCCTTGATTTCCTTGAAGCTGATGAATTTTTTATTCTCTTCGTCCCACAAGCGGAAATGCAGCGCCTTGAGACTCGTGCCGATTGTAATTGTCGTTGCCATCTGCAGAGGCGGAGTGGCGTTGTGCGCAAGCTCCAGATTGTAATTCGGCACCTTTGGGCTCAAATGATGCACATGGTGAAAGCCGATATTGCCTGTTATCCACTGCAGAAGCTTCGGAAGCTTGTAATAGGAGCTGCCTTCCACGGCAGCCATTACATAACTCCATTCATTTTCATGCTCAAAATAGGTGTCCTCGAACTGATGCTGTACATAGAACAGCCAGATGCCCAGGAATCCCGATACAAATACGATAGGCAGCTGAACGAGCAGAAATGCCTGCCAGCCGATAGCCCAGATCATCAGTGAATATAACGCTACGATTAAAACATTCGTAAGATACGTATTCATCCGTTCCTTGCGTCTTGCACCTTTGGCGTTGAACCGGTACTGGATCAGGAACACGGCAATCGGGCCCAATCCGAACATCACCAGCGGATTACGGTAGATCCGGTAAAACAGCCGTTTGAGCGGTTTGGCCGCCAGATATTCATCCACAGTCATGATCCAGATATCGCCGATGCCTCTTTTGTCCAGGTTGCTGCTGCCGGCATGGTGAATGGAGTGGCTGTGCTTCCACTGCCGGTAAGGCACAAGGGTCAATACACCGGTAATCGTGCCGACGATGTCATTGGCTTTACGATTTTTGAAGAAGGAACCATGACAGCAGTCATGAAAAATAATAAAGGTCCGTATCACAAAGCCTGCCGCCGGAATGGCAAACAGCAGTGTCAGCCAGTAGGATACTTCAAGACTGAAATAGGCAGCAGCCCACAGCAGCAGCAGCGGTCCAAGCGTATTCACAAGCTGCCTCACGCTCGCCTTATGGTCTGTTTTCTCGTAGGGGGCAACACTTTTTTTCAGGCTGGAAAGCTGGGATGTCTGTTTGGTAGTCATCTTGCTCGGTTCCTCCTCGGTGTATTCGATTCCGTATACATTGATCTAGAATCATTATATAGATGAAAGTGTCATGACAAAAAGGCATAAACATCAAGTACAGAGTATGACATTTGTCATACTTGCAGATACAAAGCGCGGCCGCAGCGCAGTCAGGCACATGAATCGCGGAACGGGCTGCTTTGGGATACTTATCCCCGAGCGGCCCATTATACTCGAAAAATCGAGTACATTGGGCCCCGGTGCTGGGAAAGCGGACCATTATACTCGAAAAAACGAGTACATTGGGCCGCTGCGCACGGAAAGTCGCTCATTATACTCGAAAAACCGAGTACATTGGACCGCTGCGCTGGGAAAGTCGCCCATTATACTCGAAAAAACGAGTACATTGGGCCGCTGCGCACGGAAAGTCGCCCATTATACTCGAAAAGCCGAGTACATTGGGCCCCGGCGCTGGGAAAGCGGACCATTATACTCGAAAAACCGAGTACACTGGACCGCTGCGCACGGAAAGTCGCCCATTATACTCGAAAAGCCGAGTACATTGGACCGCTGCGCACGGAAAGTCGCCCATTATACTCGAAAAGCCGAGTACATTGGACCGCTGCGCACGGAAAGCGGCCCATTATACTCGAAAAATCGAGTACATTGCGCCCCGGCGCTGGGAAAGCGGCCCATTATACTCGAAAAATCGAGTTCATTGGGCCCCGGCGCTGGGAAAGCGGCCCATTATACTCGAAAAACCGAGTACATTGGATCGCTGCGCACGGAAAGCGGCCCATTATACTCGAAAAATCGAGTACATTGCGCCGCTGCGCACGGAAAGTCGCCCATTATACTCGAAAAACCGAGTTCATTGGGCCCCGGCGCTGGGAAAGCGGCCCATTATACTCGAAAAATCGAGTACATTGCGCCGCTGCGCACGGAAAGTCGCCCATTATACTCGAAAAACTGAGTTCACTGGACCACTTCGCACGGAAAGCGGCCCATTATACTCGAAAAAACGAGTACACTGGACCACTTCGCACGGAAAGCGGCCCATTATACTCGAAAAACCGAGTTCATTGGGCCCCGCGCTGGGAAAGTGGACCATTATACTCGAAAAACCGAGTACACTGGACCACTTCGCACGGAAAGCGGCCCATTATACTCGAAAAACCGAGTACATTGAGCCGCTGCGCACGGAAAGTCGCCCATTATACTCGAAAAACCGAGTTCATTGGACCGCTGCGCACGGAAAGCGGTCCATTATACTCGAAAAATCGAGTACATTGGGCAGCTGCGCACAGAAAGCGGTCCATTATACTCGAAAAACCGAGTTCATTGGGACCCGGCGCTGGGAAAACGGTCCATTATACTCGAAAAATCAAGTACATTGGTCCGCTTCGCACGGAAAGCGGCCCATTATACTCGTAAAAACGAGTTCATTGGGACCCGGCGCACGGAAAGTCGCCCATTATACTCGAAAAAACGAGTACATTGGACCTCTGCGGGCTAAATCCAAAACAAAAAACACACGGATTTCCTCCGTGTGTCCCGTGTGTCCCGTGTGTCCCGTGTGTCCCGTCTGCTCTACGTGTGCTCCGTCTGTGCTCCGTGTACCTCGTTTGCCCGTGTGCCCCATGTACCCCGTGCCGTCAACCCCTATTTCGCCTGCCTCGAATGCTCCTCGCGGTATTCGCTCGGGGTTCTGCCGGTCGCCTTCTTGAACACCTGGGTAAAATATTTCGGGTCCTGGTAGCCTACCAGCGGTGCCACCTGGTACACCTTCACCGGGCTGTTCTGCAGAATATCCTTGGCCTTTTCCATCCGGCAGCAGGTCACAAATTCCAGGAACGTATAGCCTGAGACCTGCTTGAACAAGGTGCAGAAATGGCTGATGCTGAGGCCGGCCACCTCGGCCACTTCCTCAATGCTGAGGTCTTTATGATAGTTGGCTTCAATATAGCGTTTCGCTTTATCCACGGCACTCCGGCCGTCTTCGCGGGCTAAGGTCTTATTGCTGCGCTGCATCCATTCACGGAATTCCCGCTTCAGGAGGTCAATGACATGATCCAGTGTGCTTAGCCCTTGTAGCCTGCCCAGCAGGCCTTCCAGCGTCAGGTCCGGCTGCATATTCAGGTCCTCGAACTGCCTGTAGAGCACTACAATCATTTCAATGATAATCCGCTGGGCAAGCTCCCTCGGGAGCGCCTGTGCTTCGATGAAGCAGGCCATTTCATCAAAAAGCACCAGCATCCGTTCCATATTCAGCGTGCGGATGCTCTCAATCAGCGAAATTTCCAGCTCTTTCGGATATTTTACCTCGCGCTCCGGAATTCCGGCCGTCTCCTCTTCAATAAATACGCCGGCCTGACCGGAGTAAAACCGCTGAAACAGCGCTTTGGCGGCCAGCGGGTAAACGGTGCTGAGCTGGTCAATCCCCTGCGTACTGCGGCTGATGCCAACAGAGCAGGACAGTTTGGAATATCTTTTGATCCCGGCAATCAGCTGTTCTCCCAGCTCACGTTTGCCCACACTGAGGCTTCCCGGGAACAGCAGCACCCACTCCCCGTTGTAGAACGGGAAGACAGACAGCGCCCCGTTATCCAGAGACCATTCCTCCAGGATATTCCGGACCGCGAACAGCCAGAGATGCTTCTCCTCGGCGCTCCATTTGGCCGTCAGGGCAGCGTAATCGTCCAGCCGGACCACCGCCATGAAATATTCGCCGTCCAGCTCGCTGTTCTCCAGCCATTTCAGATGCTGCAGCGGACGCGGATTGCCCAGGGTAAATTCGGCAAACATCCGCTCCCGGGCCAGTGTCGACAGCATCTGCACCGAATGCATAAGCTGTTCGTTTTCCTTCTGCCAATCGAGCTTCTGCTTCGCCCTGCTGAGCATTTCCGTCAGTTCATCATGGTCGATCGGCTTCAGCAGATAGTCAAAAGCACCCAGCCGCAGCGCATCCCGGGCATATTCAAATTCGCCGTAGCCGCTGATGAAGATGAAGATCAGCTTGGAGCTGCGCGGAAGCACCTCTTTCATCAGGGCAATTCCGTCGATCACCGGCATGCGGATGTCACTGATCACGATCTGCGGTGAAATTTCGTCAATCAGCCGCAGGGCAGCCTCTCCGTTCTTTGCTTCTCCCGCTATGGTAAGCCCCAGCTCTTCCCACGGAATCGCCACCTTCAGGCTGCGCAGAATAATCGGCTCATCATCCACCAGCAGTACTTTGTATCTCTCTTGCCGTGCACTCATTGCCCCCACACCCCCAAGAATTATTGAACTGCCGAGCTTTGGATCAGATTCCAGTACTGCTGTGAGGAAGTCTGCAGCTCCTTCAGCGCCTCATCCCCATTTATCCCTCCGTCAATCATATTTTCAATGACAGTAAGGAAGGTTTTTTTGACTTCAGGAGACAGCAGATTGTCATATGGCACGAAGCTCTGCTTGTTCTTGTCCATGATCTCCATAACCTGTGCAAATACCGGTCCGGTCTTCTCCGGATCAAAGGCAATCCGCATGGAAGGGATTCTCAATCCTTCATACACAATCCTTGTCTGAATTTCTTTCGTATAAAAGGCCTTCATCAGCTCCAGCGCCGCTTCACGTTTGGCACCGGTCAGGCTCGAGGATAGTCCGATTCCGATCGTATATCCGCCCGCGATGGAAGGCTCTGTCCCTTTGGCAAGTGCAGGGAACGGAATGACCCCCACCTCATTCTGAAAACCGGGAGGTGCTTCGTTACCGGAGAACAAATTAATATCCCAGTTGCCGTTGAGATACATGGCTGCCTGGCCGCTGGTGAACAGCTTCACCGCATTTTCCGGCGACAAATCGTTGGAGGACGGGCTGAAGGCCCCTTCCCCTATCCACTTTTCCAGATGCCGGAACGCCTGCGAATAGGCTGTATTCTGAAAAGTAGCGTGATCTTCGCCGGTAACCAGCTTCTGGATCAGTTCAGGTCCGGCGTACCGGTCCATCAGATAATGGGCAAAAATCAGCGCTGGCCAGCGGTCCTCATTGCCGAGAGCAAAGGGAATAACCCCTGCATTTTTCAGTTTCCGGACCGCTGAGTCCAGTTCATCTACCGTTTCGGGAATCTTGATCCCCAGTTTGTTGAACAGTGTTTTGTTAAAATAGAGCGGCTCGGCGTTCCCTTCAATCGGCAGTCCGTAAATATGATTATCAAAGGTCCACAGATGCAGATCGCTGAACTGGTTCCTGAGACCGTTCTCCATGACAAAATCGGTCAGATCCATCAGCCTGTTGGACCGTACATACGGCTCAATCTCTGCACCGCCGAAAAGCACAAACATATCCGGCGGCGTACCGGTCACCATCTCGTTCTTCAGCTTCTGCTCCCGGTGAATGGTCTGGTCAAGCCCTTCGAAATTCACTTTGACATTGGGATGGTCCTTCTGGTATTCCTGAACCACCTCTTCATAAATCGCCAGCAGCGGCCGGTCATGCTCCTTGATCCAGAAGTGGCGGAAGGTCAATGTGATTTTCTCGGGGGAATTATCTTCTATCGGCTCCCTGTAGCCGAAGTTTATGAACAATACCGCCCCGGCCATCAGCAGGATATAGAGCAGAATCCAGCCCCATTTCATCACCCATCTCACGGCTGCCCGCCTCCCTTTCATCCCGTGTCTGTTTATGTTCATGGCTGGATTCTCGGAATACGGATACAGATTGTAGAACCGAAGCCAGGGGAGGAGCATACTAGGATGCCATAGGGATTGCCGAACCGGATATTCAGCCGCTCATGCACGTTCTTCAGTCCAACGCCGCTGTCGCTGTACTTTTTGGGATTGCTGTGCTCGTTGTTCCATAAGCTCATTAGTGTAGGCAGATCAAAGCCCGGGCCGTTGTCTTTCACGATGATAATAATATCCTTTCCTGTCTCATGCGCGCTGATTGTTATATTTCCGTGCTCTTCCATCTGCTCAATGGCATGATATAAAGCGTTTTCGACAATAGGCTGTACGATCAGCTTCTGGGTCATGACGTGCTTAAGCGGGTCAGGCAGATCAATCCGGTACGAGAATTTGTCTTCAAAACGGAATTTCTGGATATCAAGATAATGCCGGACATGCTCAAACTCCATCTGCAGCGGGATAAGCTCCTGGTTCTGGCTGATACTGATCCGCAGCAGCCTGCCGAGCGATACAACCATTTTGCTGATATCCCTGTTCCCCGCCAGCACAGCCATCGAGTTGATGGATTCGAGCGAATTGTATATAAAATGCGGGTTGATCTGCGCCATCAGCGCCTGCATCTCCGCCTCCTTCTTGCGGCCCTGCTCGGTCTGCACCTGCTCAATCAGCTCGCTGATCTGCGCGCTCATCCGGTTGAAGCCGTCGATCAGATGATCGCTTTCATCATCCGAGCGCAAAGGAATCGTAATGGGAGTGTAGATTCCCTGCTTGACCCGCTTCATGCCGTTGACCGCACTGTTGATGCTGCGCACAAGCCTGCGGATGAAATAGCGGTCAAACAGGAAGGCGGACAGCAAAGATACTGTGGACAAAATAATAGCCAGATTGCGGATGGAATCCGACTCCGAGGAGATCAGGTTCATGGGCGTGATCGCTACCAGACTCCATTCGGGATTATGGGAAGGAAGGAAAGTAATCAATGATTTCTCCCCTTGATAATTGTCGATGTAATAGTCCTGAGCCTTGGCATACCCTTCCTCCAGAAAAGGAAAACGGGTCAGCTGCCCGATATGCTCGCCGGATTTGTTAAATACGATATTCCCCTGCTTATTGACCAGCAGAATATCGCCTTTCTTCAGCGTGGCTGCTTCCCAGAAGATCTGGTCCAGCAGATCAGGCTTGACGTAGACGACCAGATAACCGATATCCTCCAGTGAAAAAGAATCCTTGATGACCCTGGCATGCACCAGCACGGGATTGCCGGAATTTTCTGAACCGTTCTCTCCGGGCCCGGACCATACCGGCCGGCCTTCCGCCTCTTCCATAGCACGGTACCAGTTCTGGTGGGTCATCTCACTGAAGGACATCGGAGCGTTATACTGATAGAGCAGCCGGTCCTTGCCGTACAGGCTGAACGAAGTGATCATTGGATGATTGATCAGCAGGTTATTAATGTCCTGCTTGATGTCATAGGTCAGTACAAAATCCCGCTGCTTGAGCGGTTCCTGGATTTTGGGCTGAATAATCGCCGAATTGGTAATATTCGAAATTTCGCTGAGGGCAAATTTGAGCTTGCGGTCTGTCTCCAGAAGGGAGATCCAATAGAAATTGCTTGATTTCTTCTCCATGGCATTGGAGAAATTCACATATGTAACTATGCCCATCACGATTACGGGAATGAACACAAGAAGAATAATAGCGAACAAAATTTTACGGCGGAGCTTCATAGTTCCTTCCCTTCCTCCTGCTGTCTCTGCCCATTATTATTCTTCAAGGGACTTCCTGTTTCCTTGTTAATCATAAAAAACTGTGTCAGCTTTTAATTGCGCCTGAGGTAAGTCCGGCAATAACCCAGCGGCTGAACAGCAGGAAGACGATCAGCAGCGGCAGTGTAGCCGTAAAGGTCGCTGACATGATCATGCCGTAATCCAGCCCGTCGCGTGTAGTGAACAGCTGCTGCAGGGCGATTTGAATCGTATAATGTTCCTTGTTCTTCAGGACAACAAGCGGCCAGAAGAAATCATTCCATACCGTCATAAAGTTCAGGATGCCAAGCGTCGCCATGGCCGGAGTGATTACCGGAACGGCAATATTCCAGAAGATCCGGAAATGTCCGCCGCCGTCAATGCGTCCCGCTTCAATCAGCTCTGTCGGCACAGCGGAGGAGATGTACTGGCGCATCCAGAAAATCCCGAAGGCATTCACCATCGCCGGCACAATCAGCGCCTTGTAGCTGTCGATCCAGTGCAGTTTGGCCATAATTACGTAAGTCGGCAGTACACCCAGCTGCTGCGGGACGATCAGTGTTGCGATAACGAACACGAACAGCATATTTTTGAGCGGAAACTCATATTTGGCAAAAGCATAACCGGCCAGTGTGCAGAAGAACACAACCGATACCGTTACCATTGAAGATACAAACAGCGAGTTGCCGAGCGCCTGGAAGAAGTCCGCTTTTTCCAGCACCCGCTTGAAATTATCGAAGAACTGGTCCCCTACCGTCAGCAGCGGCGGCACATGAAACACAGCCCCCTTGTCATTCGTGCCGACTACAAACATCCAATAGAACGGAAAGACAGAGATCAGCGCGCCGAGAATCAGCAGGAAATAAAAGCCCAATTTGCCGAAGAAGCCGAGATCATCCGGTTTTTTTCTGAACATACGCAGTGTACTCACGCTTTTTTCCTCCCAGTGTCTCCGCCTGTGCCTCTGGAAATCAGCATATTAAGGATGGAGAATAGAATTGTAACGAGGAACAGCAGGACTGCCGTAGCTGCCGCTGTACCGAAGAATCCGTTGCGGAAAGCTTCGCTGTAAAGATAGGTAACCATAGTGATCCCTTCCTGACGGGTGGAACCTGTTCCCGCTTGACCGAGGAATACATAAGGCTCTGTAAAGAGCTGAAGGGCACCGATCGTCGACTGCAGGGATACGAAAATAATGAACGGTTTAAGCAGCGGCAGAGTGATGGAGAAGAGCTGTTGTCTTCTGTTCGCCCCGTCAATCCGCGCAGATTCGTACAGATCCATCGGAATACTTTGCAGGCCTGAGAGGAAAATGATTGCATTGTAGCCCGTCCAGCGCCACATCACCATTGTGGAAATTGCAATTTTTACTCCCCACCAGCCGGAGTTAAACGCCATACTGTCGAGTCCCAGTCCGTTCAGCATCCAGTTGATCATCCCGTTGTTGCCGAAAAGTGTACTGAAGACGAGCGTTACAGCAACGATGGAGGTGATGTTGGGCATGAAATACAGAATGCGGAAGGTCTTTTTGAATTTGGTCATTCCAGAGTGCAGCAGAACCGCCAGCAGCAATGCCAGAAGCACCTGCGGCAGCGTGCCCATAAGCCCCATGATCAGCGTATTGGAGAAGGAAATCCAGAACGTCGGATCACTCGTTACGAGCTCGTAGTTTTTCATACCGACGAACTTCATCGGATTAAGGGCATCCCACTTGAAGAAGGATAAATAGAAGGTAAAGAATATCGGGTACAGTCCGAATATCGAGAACAGAATAAAGAACGGGGAAATGAAGGTATATGCAGTGATGCGGCTCCGTCTTTGTTCAGTTAAAAATGGGCGTTTGCTCTCGGCATGCGGACTCGTAATTACGGGCTGTGCCATGTCACACCTCCAGGGAAGATAAGAAAACTCCTGTAAATTCCAGAAATCCGGATTCACAGAGAATGAAGCTCTCCATGAATCCGGACTTTCAGGGATACCATTCTTTCGTGAATGATCCTAGCTGCGTTCTGCCAGGGTCTTCGCTTGTTTAACTGCTTCGTCCCACTCTTTGGCAGGGTCCGCTTTTTTCTCGATTACATTCTTGAGCGCGTTCTTGAAGAACGTGTCAGTCTGGTCATGCAGCGGTCCGTAGTATACCGGTTTTACGCGGTTTGCAGCTTTACCGAATTCAACGGCAGTCTGCTGTCCGGCAAAGAAATCATCTTTGAAATCAACGAAAGCAGGGTCTTCATACAGTGCAGGAATGGAAGGCATCAGGCCTTTGGTTTTGAACGATTCCAGCTGGCTGTCTTTGTTCACAAGGAATTGGATAAAATCATAGGCCACTTCGGGATGCTTGCCTTCCTTAGGCAAGGTGATGAAAGATCCTCCCCAGTTTCCTGCACCTTCAGGCAGCTGGGCGATTTTCCACTTGCCGGACGAATCCGGTGCGTTGCTCTTGATATTACCTGCCATCCATGCAGGCCCCATAACTACGGCGAAGGAACCGTCGCTCATGCCTTGACCCCATTCAGGCGACCACAGCAGATAGTTGCTGATCCAACCTTCCTGAATCCCTTTTACTGTGAAGTCATAGGCTTTTTTCACCTGCGGGTTAGTGTCGCCGATGAACTTGCCGTCTGCTTTGCTGAAATAAATTTCATCTGCAGACTGGTCACGCAGCGCGTTGTAAGTCAGGTCCGTCAAGTCGGAGAAGTACTTGCCAGTTTTGTCTTTGTACGCCTTGGCTACAGACGCAAATTTATCCCAGGTATCAATGGCTGCGCTGAAGCCTTCCGGATCTGCCGGCAGTCCTGCAGCTTCAACCAGATCTGTACGGTAGTAGACAACGGTAGGCCCGATATCTGTCGGAAGTCCGAGCTGGAAGCTGCCGTCAACGGAGGAAGCCTGTTTCCATTTCCAGTCCAGGTAATTCGCCTGAATGTCTTTGGCACCGAGATCGTTCAGGTTATAGAATTTGTCCTGTGCGCTGATAAAACGTTCCATGAAACCGATTTCAAGCTGGAAAATATCAGGTGCGCCGGAACCTGCCGACAATGCTGTAGTCAGGTTGTTGTGGTGGGCCGTCTGGTCACCGGTGTTCTGGATTTTGATCGTAACGTTCGGATGTTCCTTTGTGTACTCAGCCGCCAGCTCTTCATAGTTGACGTTGCCGAGTGTCCAGAATGAAAGCTCTACCTTTTCGGCAGGCTCTGCAGCATCTTCAGTTGCCGCCGGAGCATTTGTGCTTGCTGCGTTGTTACCTGCATTCTCTTTGTTTGCGTTGCTGCCTGCATTATTGTTGCCTCCGCATGCGGCCAGCGTGCTGACGAGCATGATTGAAGCCAGTGTCAACGCAAGTTTCTTTACTTTATACATTCCTCTGTACCCCTCTCAAAGGTTTCTCTTACAAGACTTAGTGTACAGTAGAGGAATGATTTTTTTGAGGAGGCAAACTTCCGATTTGTGGTGGAAATAATTACGGTGAGGCCGGTGACGGTTCTACAGTTTCTGCTGCCGGTATTGGATTTATCACACCTGCGCAGGTATACTATTTTTATTTCCTCTTATTTAATGACAAAAGGAGAGTACTTCCATGCCCATCAACCGTCCTTTGCTGACTGACCGGGATTTGCAGGAGGCCGTTGACCGCAAGCTGCCTGTCCGTGTCTTTCAGGATGATCACCTGGTGAATTCCGGCGCTACCGTCGTACGTTTCACCGATACCGATGTTGTGATCCAGTCCCGGGTCAGCGACTTGACGTATTATTCCCGCGGCAGCTGCCAATTTTATGAGGTCAGATCATAATGCAAAGAAGCCGGACAAGCGCCCCAAGGGGAACATGTCCGGCTTCTGTTTTACTTCTAAATTCAGTCTATAACTTCTACCGTTTCATTTCGCTGGTAGCTCTCAGCTTTTCGTTCAGGATATCCTGAAAGCTTTGAGTCTTCTCTTCCGTTCTCTGCTGCCTTGGCTCGACCACGGGTTGAGGTCTAAAAAATTGATGATTGAAAGCCATAAGATTATGTACCGTCATGCTCATTAATGTTCCCCCTCCTTCCGTAATCTTCACCAATTGCATATAATTTGCGTATACTTTGCGTCGTTGCGCAATATGTTATCCCTTATTTAAACCGTTCCTTCCATTCCTAAACAGTTTTTTTGCACTTTAAGGAAAAAAAAGAACAAAGCAACTAAATTCGTTACTTTGTTCTGCTTTAAAATATCTATACAGTTATACACGTCTTAGTATGCGTTAAAAACGGAAGTTACGCCGGCGGGTAATGCACGAAACTCCGGGCCGTATCCCATATCCGCTGAAATTCAGCCAGCAGCTTCTCCCGGCGGATCTGTCCGCCGATATAAGCCTGCATCTGCACACTCATCTGTGAGGTGGTCGCCTCGTACCCCGGATAGCGCTGCCACAACCAAGGAAGCGTCTTGCCTTCTTTCATATATGACATGATATCCGCAGCCAGCGGCCCTAACTGGCCTTCCGGAACCGACATGTCCTTAAGGGCGGGAATCAGCCTCGCATCCACGACAAACTTCCGGCCGGCACCGGAGCTTGCCAGCCAGCGTAAAAATGCCTTGGCCTCCTCCTTCATTGCCGAGCTTTTGAGCACGCCCCAGTAATTCGCCACCCCGATCTGAAGTTTATCCATCCTCACGCCGTCATCATTCACCGGCATTGGCAGGAAGCCGATGTCCAGATCCGGAGCCAGCTTATCCAGCTGCAGCTGCGTCCAGCTCCCCTGCTGCATCATCGCCGCCTGTCCGTCTGCAAAATGAACCACCTGAGTATAATAATCAGTCTGCAGCGGTGCCTCCTGACCATATTCCAGCGTGAGGTCAATCAGATCCAGCCAGGCTTCAAACGTTTCATTCCCGGTCAGCCTGGCGCTGCCGCTGCCGGCTTCTTCAATGAACTTCTCCGGATCGGGCTGCAGGGCAAATGCAGTATTCAGCAGATGATTGCCGAGGACCCACCATTCCGCGTAGCCGTTCTCAAACGGCGTGATGCCGGCTGCTTGAAGCCGCTCCGCCGCTGCTCTCAGCCCGCTGAGCGTCACCGGCGCGGTTTCAATTCCCGCCTTGCGGAAAAGGGCCTTATTGTAAATAAAACCCCAGCCTTCCATCGCGAGCGGCATCCCGTAGATTTGCCCATTCTTTATAATGCCGGGTCTAGCCAGCTCCTGTATCTCCTCTGCCCACGGTTCATCGCTAAGATCCTCAAGGTACTCCTGCCAGAGGTCCAGGTCGGTATATCCTGCCACGAAGAACAGATCCGGCTTGTCGCCGGAGTTAAACCTCGTCTTCAGCTCCGCGCTGTAATCGCAGCCCCCGCCGCAGGTATCGAGCTCAATTTGCACGCCGGTTTCTTCCTGATATCGCTGCGTCAGTGCATTCAGCTGTTCTGCCATCTCCACCTTAAAATTAAAAATCTTCAGCGTCCGCACAGATTCCCCTCTATTTCCCAACTGATTTCTTCCTGCGTCTGACTCATAGATGACTCCGTTTCGCCCCCCGCAGGCCGCAGCAGCAGCAGCAGTGAGCAGGAGTATTGCTACGGTTAATATAAATCGCTTGGACCTCATCGCATTGTCTACCCCTTCGTCGCAAGATGGCTTTATAACCAGTATAAACGCCAGTCCCTGCGGGAAGATACGAAGAAATATTTGCCTGCGCCTGTCCTTGGGTCCTTGCCGGTATCCCAATTCTCAGCTTGCCTTAGCTTTATCTCGGCCAGCGCTCTTCCTTGGACATCAGCGGTTCGAACGGCTGGTGCGGCTCTGTCTGATACCAGTATGCGACCGAAGCTACATCGTCCTGACGCTCGAACAAGCCCTTTTTGTAGACTCCGATCTGCTGAACCGTCACTTTAAGGTCCTCATGGAACCGGATCGGGTCCAGTATATGCCAGCGGTAGAACCCGCGCATCGGCGGCGCGTCGTCATTATGATAGAAATTATGAACGGCCTCGTCATGAGCAGAATAATACGGGTACCCCATGTAAGGCGTACAGTACGTGTTCTCCACTGTCTTTCCGTCCTTCTGTGTCGCAAAGCTCCAGGCACCTCCGAAATAATCCTCCATCCCCGTACCGCAGATCGTCGGATATTCGTCGTCCCCGTCGATATACATCTTCATTTCGCCTTCTCCCCACCAATACCGCTCCAGGGTCGTCAGCGCGATATAGGTTCCCACGTACTGTCCTCGGCCCTTTACATTGTCCAGAATGACGTAATCCTCTGCCTTGCTGGTCATCCGCTGCCGCCTCCAATGGGCGTGGAAATAGGCGGTCTGCTCAGGCAATTCATCATGCAGGCAGTAATCGATCTGATAAAAAAGGGCCGGAATAGGCGCTTCATGCTGGTTCTCGATTTCAATTCTCGCTTTACGCCTAAACGGCATCGGGAAGTAGCAGTTGAAGCCCCGTGTCGGATTGACGACAATCGCCTGGGAATTGACGGTGCAGCCTCGCCCGAAACCGCTGCAGAAGAAATCCCCGAGCGGGCTTTCTACGGAAGGTTCAGTCTCATCATCCCAATACATGCGCAGCACCAAGTCCCTTAAGACAAAGGTGTCTGCTTCAGTCCGGTCGGTGACGGTGATCCAGATATGTTCGATGACACCGGGACCCTCAATATCAGCCAGCAAGGCAGTTGCGCCGGACGCTACGTCCCGGATGCAGGGAGAGCCTTTGCGGGAAGGGCCGAGATGGCTGGCCGCCATGCCTCCCTTGCCTTTTTCACCTTTCGGATTCTCAGCGTTAACGGCCCGGCTCCGGCAGGATTTGAGCAGGGGAAGCGCTGTAAGCCCTCCCACAAACGGATGTTCAACCATAGTATAGACTCCTCTCTCGTACACTTATTTTGTTCCTTGACAGCGTTCTTAGCTTATAATCAGCCTTTAACTCCGCCAGCCATAATTCCCTCCATAATCTGTCTCTGGAAGATCGCGACGAAGACGATAATCGGCACAATAATGATCCACCCCATGGCGCTGACCAGGTCCCACGGCACAGCGTACATATTGTCTCTAAGCGGCAGCTGCGTAATGGCTGTGGACAGCACCGAAATTCCGTTCGAGTAGAACAGCGGCGTGAAGAAGTTGTTAAGGCATGTAATAAAGTTGACGATACAGACGGTTGCCAGCGCCGGACGGAGCAGCGGTACGGTAACGTAAATCAGCGACTGATAAAAACCGCAGCCGTCGATGGCCGCCGACTCCTCGATCGAAACCGGGATATCATTCAGATAGTTCTGCAGAATCAGAATCGTAAACGGAAGAATGCCGCTGATATATAAGATAATCAGCCCCGTATACGTATCATACAGATGCACGCTGCGCAGGAAATCATACAGCGGACGGGCGGTAACGACATCGGGAATCAGCATGGATGCCAGCAGGAAGCCGACGGCAACGGCAAGACCCCTGGTGCGGAACCGGGCGAAGCTGAAGGCAGCCATAACGGACACGATCATCCCGATCAATATCGACAGTCCGACGATAATGGCGGTATCCCAAATTTTCGGCAGCAGCCCCACATTCTCAATCAGATAGCGGTAGCTGGCAAGCGTCGGATGATCGGGCCAATATTTGATCGGTTTAGAGAACAGCTCCCCCGCTGGCGTAATGGAGGAAATAAAGATCCACCAGAGCGGAAACAGGATCAGAAAGGCTACGATCAGGGCCAGGCCCCACATGAGCAGGGTGAGCGGCAGCGGTCTGGGGTTTTGGGTCGTCATCGTACATCGCTCCTTAGTAGTCTACGCGTTTGGCTGCGGACATGCTGAGCCCGCTGAGCAGAGCCATGACCAGAAACAGCACAACCGCAATTGCGGCGGCATAGCCCGTGTTGAGATTCGTAAACGCCTCGGTTGTTACCCGGTAGGCGATCAGTGCAGTACTTTCTCCGGGTCCCCCGCTCGTCATCGCATACACGACGTCGAAGGAGGTTATCCGCCACATTGTAAAGAAAATGCTCAGCATCAGAATATTGCGGGACAACAGAGGCAGCGTAATGCTGAAGAATGAACGGACGTGGCCTGCCCCGTCAATTTTGGCTGCTTCATACATTTCTGCGGAAATAAACTGCAGCCCGGCCAGCACCAAAATGGCGAAGAAGGGTAAATCCTTCCACAGGTCAACGGCAATGACGGCATAACGTGCCGTATTCGTATGGATAAGCCAGTCCAGACTAAAATTCGGGTTAAACCAGCGGACAAAATCATTAATCAGCCCGTATTCATTGTTGAACGCCCACTTTGAGGCCATAGCAATGACCACCATGGGCATGGCCCAGGGCAGCAGCACAATCGTCCGCAGCACCTTTTGCCCTGCGAATTTCATATTGAGAATAAGCGCAAGCGCAATACCCAGCACGATGTGGCCGATCATGGAGCCCGCTACAAAAATGGCCGTAAATTCGATAGAGGCGATCACCTTGGAATCCTGGAACATTTCAATGAAGTTACCGAAGCCGACGAACTCGCGGATCCCCCGCAGCAGCTTGACTTCGTAAAGACTGATGCGGAACGTTTCAATGATGGGATAGATGGTCGTGAACACCCGGATAATCAGCGCGGGCAGCACTAGAACCCAAGCTATCGCCCAATATTTTCGGCTGGCATACATGGACAGCGCCTCCTTTCCTGCGGCAAGGCTCGGATGAGCAAGTGACGGGAGCCGGCGCTCCCGCTGCTTGCCCTACCTTTGCGGTATGATAGTTACAGTTGATTTAAGGTTAGCTGGACGTTACTGGTAGCGTTCAACCGCATCCTGCGCTTTCTGGCAGAATTCGTCCAGCGTAATTTTATCCTGAATATAGTTCTGGAACAGCGTGCCCATCTCGGAGATGAATTCCATCGTCTGCGGGAGCATCGGGCGTCCGTGAACCTCATTGGTGGACTGGATCAGAGTATAGATTTCCTTAATGTCGCCGGTCACCGCTTCATTAGCTGAGACGTCTGCTCTGGCCGGGTAGCGGTCAAAATTCTTCCAGCCGCTCAGCTCGCCGTCCTCGCTGGCTACATACTGGAGAAATTTGATTGCCGCCTCTTTATTTTTGGAAGCCGAATTCAGCACATAACTCCAGGAATCGGTGAAAATGCTGCGTTTTGCAAATTCGGGCATATTAACCATATGGATCTGATCAGGTCCGTACCGGTTCGCCTGTTTATAATCCGTGCCTGTCCCCCACATGAACACAGACGCGTATTTGCCGTCAATAAATTTTTGGTTCATCTGCTCATATTTGTCCGCAATCTGATCGACTGGCGTCACCTTCCAAGTATTGGCCATGTCGTACATAAACTTGACCGCCTCGCGGCTGTTCTCATTGGTCCAGTCATAGTAGTCGCCACCGAACAAATTGACAAAGGTTGCAATTTCGTTAGAAACGTATGTCTTTTCCCAGGAGCCGCCGTAGCCGTACTGACCGTCCCTCGTTGTAGCCTTCAGAAAATTCACATAATCCTCTTTGGTTTCAATTGAGGTCATTCCGGCTGCATCCAGCTTCTTCTGGTCGACCCACAGCGCGAGATAGCCAGTATAGCTTGGGACGCCGAACACATCGCCTTTGGCGGAGGTTAGCATATCCTTCATATAGCCCTGTGGCAGCTGCTTCATAATATCCTCAGTCAGCACCGTATCCTGCAGCGGGTCCAGCCAGCCGGCGTTTTTAAAGGAAGTGGCCATTTCATCGTTGATTTCCAGAATGTCCACAGTGCTGTCGCCCGAAGAAAGGATGGTGGAAATTTTCTGCTGACGGGTATCTGAATCGGTCGGTGCGGCGACCCAATTGATTTTGACCCCGCTTTTCTCCTGCGCTTCATCCAGCCAGGCCTTAAAATTTGGATTGGTGGATTGAATAGTGTAGAGTGTAATTTCATCCTTGCTGCCTGCTGTATCGGGATCCGTGCTATTCGCCTCACTGCCCGCATTTGAGCCTCCGCCCGAGCATCCGGCAGTTAATACCGCCAGCGACAGCGAGCCTGCCATCAGTAGGGATGACCATTTTTTCATACCTTAACCTCCCTGTGTATTATCTTGTAAGCGTTTCACACGATCAGTATACTAACTTTACCGTGAGCGGGAATACAGCCGATGTTGACCAAAAATGTGTAAGATTGTGACCTCGGTCTTTTTTTTCGCGCCTAGCCAAGAAAGCCTATTGACCCTTTGTTGGAAGCGGTGCTAGACTGTAAACCAATTCGCGGAGTAAGGGGGAACGCTTTTGAGATACCGCAGCTTCCGGGGCAGCATACGCTACAAGCTGAGCGTCTTTCTGATGGCCGCCATTCTGGTGCCGATCGCCGCCTCCATCCTGATTTCCTATTTTTACACCAAACTCTCCTTAAAAGATGATTCCATCCGCGAAAATTCAAACACGGTCCGCCAAGGGACCACCAGCCTTATGGGGCAGCTGAACGCAATGAACAATATCTCCCTGTACGCTTACAACAACATCCGGATGACGAACAGCCTGTATAACATTCTGGTGCAGGGACGTAGCGACTTTATGGTAGAGAACAATATTTATTCCGGCCTGCACGCCATTGAGCAGTCCGCCAGGGATATTCAGCAGGTGTATTTGTATTCCGATCTCGCCGACCAGTCCTGGCTGCTGATCGACGGTTATCTGAAGCGCGGGCCGGGCAGCAGCGGATTAGACGGTCATTTCGTGCAGCCGCTTGATAAAAACGATCCTTTTCTGGAGCCGCCCCATCCTTCGCATAATTACGGCATGGAGGAATTTCCGTACAGCCCTTCCAACACCGTATTTACCATTCACCGTCCGGTGTACCGGGCACCGCTCAAGGAACGGATCGGCGTGCTGTCGATCGACTTCAAGCTGGATGAATTCCGCAGTATCATGAACATGCTTTATGATAAGGGCCAGGAGAATATCTATCTGCTGGACGACACCGGAACTGCCATCTATACCTCCAGGGAAGAAGAAATCGGCACCAAACCCGACTATGCTTGGCTGCAGCATGCCCGCTACAGCTTCACGGGGGCCGGCCACTTTGACTGGCGCGGGGACGACGGCTTCAACGGCATCGTCGTTTTCGAGAAGTTCGAGCTGATCGGACGCATCTGGATCGTCGCCAAGCAGATTCCTGACAGCTACCTGTACAGCAATGCGGCAAGTGTGCTGCGGATCAATATGCTTGTGCTGCTGACCTTTCTGTTCATTGCAATCGCCGCCGCTCTGTTCGTCTCGGTCATGGTAACGGCTCCGATCAAGCGGTTGACCGAATCGATCCGCAAGATCAAGCTCGGAAAGCTCCAGTTTGACAGCGATCCGGACCGCAGTGATGAAGTCGGCGTACTCGGCAGCGCAATCAAAAACATGGTCGATACGATCGATAATCTGATTATGCGGGAGCTGCGGCTGGAGCTGGCCAACAAGGATAATCAGCTGAAAGCGCTTCAGGCGCAAATTAATCCGCATTTTATTTTTAATACGCTGCAGTCTATCGGCTCGGTCGCCCTGCACCATAAGGTGCCGCGGATTTACGAGCTCACCTCTTCCCTCGGCCTGATGATGCGCTACAACATGAATACGGAAGAACCAGTTGTTCCGCTATCCAAGGAAATTGCCCATGCACAGGCTTACCTGGAGCTGCAGCAGCAGCGGTTCAAGGACAGGCTCCGCTACCGCATTGTAACCAGCAGGGACGCCGCCCTTGACACGCCGGTTCCCAAAATGATCCTGCAGCCGCTTGTCGAGAACTGCTTCAAACACGGCTTCGAATCGGCGGAACAGGCTGAGATCACCATTTCAGTGGAAGGCGGCAGTCAAATACTCAGCGTTACGGTCACCGATAACGGTCCCGGTGTCACCCCTGAGCGGCTGCTGGAGCTTCAGCTGCAGATTGCCAGTGAACAGCCGGGCGGCACAGAAGGCGGCAGCATCGGCCTGATCAATGTCATCTCCCGGCTGCGCCTTTTCTTTAACGATAAAGCAGCTGTAACAATCGGACATGCGGAGCCGCACGGCTTCTCCGTACACATCGGAATCCCCCTGACGGAAGGAGCGATATACCATGAAAGTACTGATCGTCGATGATGAATCCGACGTAAGGGATTCTATCCGGCTGCTTGTGGACTGGGAGGCATTTAACATTACGGACATTCTGGAGGCCTGTGACGGGGAAAAAGCGATGACGCTGATTGTGCGCGAACGGCCGGAGATTATCTTCACCGATATGAAAATGCCCAATATGGACGGCATGGCGCTGCTGAAGTGGATTGAAGACAAGTCTCCGTCCTCCAAAGTGATCGTGATCAGCGGCTATGACGATTACACTTACATCCGCAACACGATCAAGCACGGCGGAATGGACTACCTGCTGAAGCCGATCAGCCGCAGCGAGCTGCTTGAGGCGCTCAGCCAGGCCTCAGCAGCCTGGCGCAGGGAAGAAGAAGCCCGCAGTCTCAATATTCAGAGGGAGGTAGAGATCAACAAAACGCTGCCTATGTACTGGGACAAAACGCTCTCGGCCCTCGTCTCCCGGCCCGGCTCCCAGCCTGGAGCCGCAGATGAGCTGCGCGCTGCGTTCGGCTGGTCTGCGGCGGTGGAATGCCAGGTTGTAATGCTGCTGACCGATCCGCTTCCGCGCACCGTTCTGGGTAAATTCGGGCGCAATCCGGATCTGCTGCATTTTTTGATGGGCAATATCTGCAATGAGGTGATCGGCCTTGTCCGCAACGGCTATGCCTTTAAACATACGGACCCGAATTACGGTCTTGTCCTGCTGCTGACCGGAGAGCTCGGGCAGACAGATTGTAAGCTGAAAGCGATGAATGACGCTCTGTACAGGGTGCTCGGGGCGCGTTTCCGCTTCGCCTGCGGAGATAGGGTGTCCTTCCCGCAGGGCATTCCCACCGGCTTCCAGCAGACACTTCAAACCGCGCGCGGGATCTCGTTTCTGGATGATACACCGATCTATCATTTCGGTGGGCCCTCCTCCATGCCGCCTGCCCAAAGAACCGTGCTGGCCGATTATGCCAGCCGAATCACGACAGCGGTCCACCGGGGAGACGCTGCCCAGATCGGGCTGGCGGTCTCCGGCTGGATTGATGCGGTTGTCCGGCGGCAGGCCGTCACGTGGGAGGATCTGAAATACTGGCGGTACGAATACGAGCTGCTGAGAAGCCGGCTGCTTCAGGATACGGCGCCGCCAGCCGGCGAGCCCGCTCCCTCCTCCTTCCCCGGGCTGTTCCCGCTGGATAAAAACGGACGGTTATCACTGGAAGAATGGCGGCGGGAGTGGACAGAGGCGTTCGTAGAAATTGCCGGCATTCTGAAGGAATCCCGGCTGCAGGAGAACAACGCCATTTATGAGATTAAGCGGTATATCGACCTTCATTACATGGACAATTTGACGCTGCAGGAAATTTCCGGCGAGTTTTTTCTTAGCCGCGAATATGTTTCCCGGCGCTTCAAGCAAATGTTTAACGAGAATATTTCGGAATATCTGGAAAAGGTCCGGATTGATCACGCCAAGCTGCTGCTCTCCGGAGGGCAGCATAAAATTTCCTCCGTCGCCGAGATGGTCGGTTACCAGGACGGGCGGTATTTCAGCAAAATCTTCAGCAAGTTTACGGGGAAGACGCCGAGAGAATGGCGAAAGGAATCAGAGTCTTAACCGGGATCAGCAGGTCAAATTTACGGATTTCACCCTTTTTCCCCATGCTCTTACTATGGACACTCTGCGGCATAGGGTATGCCACTTCAGCTTATTCTCCGTATATGTTATCGCTGTAAAGACATGGTATAATTATCCTGCCTTGCAGCTTAGCTGTCATTAAAAGTTTTGGTAACACCATTATAACGGAGGGAATTCATGATCAAAATATTCGGCTTTTTTCTGCTTTTCCAACTGTTCGGCAACCCGTTCATCGCCTTAATCATCCTGCTGGTTATCCTGTATTTTCTGGACCGCCGCTATGTCGGCCTCTTCCCCAGCATCTCCAAGCCATTCCGCAGAAGCCGGCAGATTTCCAGATTGCGGACCACAATATCGCTGAACCCCAACGACGTCTCCTCCAAGTTTGAACTGGCCCGTCTGCTGTCCGAGCGCAAACGTTATAGTGAAGCCAAGGAGCTGCTGACCGGGATCGCCGACCGCTATGAACAGTCCGCTGAGTATTGGGTGGAGCTCGGGTTTGTCAATCTGAAGCTTGGACTCCTTCCCGAGGGGGAAGCGCAAATGCTGCAGGGTCTGGAGATTAACCGCCGGGCACAATACGGCCAGCCTTATCTCCGCCTGGCTGAAACATTCCGCGGCATTGACCAGGACAAGGCGCTGTATTATGTCGGCCAGTTCCAGGAGATCCAGTCCTCCTCCAGCGAAGCTTATTATCTGGCAGGCTCCATGTACAAGATACTGGGCCGGGATGCAGATGCGAAGCAGGCGTTTGCCGAGTCGATTGCCATTTACCGTTCACTGCCCAAGTATAAGAAACGGCAGGAGCGCGGCTGGGCGCTGCGCAGTTATTTTGCCAAGCTGCGTTAGAACCTGTACATAAGCAATACCCGGTAATTTTATGCTGATGCACACCAAAAACCTCTGCTGTCTACCGTTCAATCCGGGAACTTGCAGAGGTTCTTTTTATAATTCATGGAGTAATTCAAATGTAGTTGGTTTCCTCCACCTAATTTGGTCATTTTTCACAATTAAAGATCTTTAGTTGGAAATTCTCCAGTTATTTCAGCGAAAAAATGCCTCCGGAGACTAAGCCAGTTCATTGAAGCGGAGTTTTTCCCGCTAGTATTGGAATTCCGGTATTTGCCGAAGAATTAGGTGGAGAAATTCCATTTATATAGATTCCATTAGGTTAATTCAAGTTCATTCCATTTCGCTTAAGCTGCACGCATCCCAGGAGGACAATTCACCTGCCAAATTTGGCAAACAGAGCTGCATTAACCGGTCATCTAGGGCTTAATCCTCGTCTTCCTGCTCCTCGACCTCATAGACACAGCGGAACATTTCGATCCCGGCTGCATTCTCGCCCAGGCTGTATACCATGAACCCCAGGCTGCGGTAAAAGTCAGCTGCGATTTCATCCTCCGTTTCTGCCAGAAGGTAACGCGGTTCCCGGGCGGTCAAAAGCTCAAGGAGCATCCCGCGGGCATATCCCTTCCCCCTGTTCTCCGGAAGCACGGCAATGTGACGGATTTCCAGAGACCCGTCCTCGGTTTCCTCAAAGCCGAGCAGGCCGACCAGCACCTCCTCTTCTTCCCAGCCGCAGAGCTGCAGCGCAGCCTGTTCACTATATTCGGCAGAGGTGCGGCGAAGCGCCTCCGGGTCATCAATTACAGCATACGCCAGCAGTTCAGCCACTTCCGGCGAGTTAACACGCTGCTTCAAATCAATCAGCATAATAAAAGTCTCCTTTAAGATTTTTTCTCTTGTTTACCGTCTCTTCTTCAATCGCAGCAGCACATACCCTGTCCAGACCCCGAGCATGTTAAGCAGGAGATCATCAATATCAAAGCTGCCTACCCGAAGGAGCATTTGCATGGTCTCCAGAATCAGAATGTAAAGAACTGTATATCCGGTCAACAGGATTATGGAGTTCAGCCTTGCATTTACCAGCGGCAGCAGAATGCCAAACGGAACAAATACAGCCACATTCCCGAGCAGATTCACCAGCCTGCCTGTGAACGGCACCCCGTTATCCAGATCGAAATAGAGTTTTACTGTACGGAGAGGTTCAAGATTGTACTGCAGCCCTCCGTCTGTATGAATGGTGCGTCCAAATCCGATAAACATCCAGTAGACAACAGCACCTGTGTATAAAAACAGCAGCAACCACGCCCAAATCCGGCGCGGTTGTCCACGTTTCCTTATCACCCGTTTATGCGGAGATTTAGAGATGATTCTCACCCTCAACAATTTCAATGCTGCCGTCGTTTTTCCCGATGATGGCCATATCGGCAATTCCGATGAACAGCCCGTGTTCCACAACACCTGGAATACTCTGCAGGGATAACGCCAGCTCGGGTGCTGAAGTAATGGTGTCAAAGCGGCAATCAGCGATGTAGTTCCCGTTATCTGTCTTATAAAGGTCATCCCCGCTGCGCCGCAGCGCCGCACTGCAGCCCAGCTTATTCAGCTGCGCGAGCGTCCATTCCCAGGCAAAAGGGATAATCTCAACCGGCAGCGGGAATTTGCCCAGCGTTTCTACAGCCTTGCTCTCATCGGCTACCACGATCATGCGTGTACTGTTCACCGCGACAATTTTTTCGCGCAGCAGCGCTCCGCCGCCGCCTTTGATCAGCTGCAGCCTGCTGTCCAGCTCATCTGCACCGTCAATCGTCAGATCAAGACTGTCAATATCGCCAAAAGCAACGAGAGGAATACCGAGTTCACGGGCCTGCTCCTCAGAAGCGCGGGAGGTGGCTACTGCCGTAATCTTCAATCCCTGCTGAACCCGTTCTCCCAGCTTGCGGATTGCCCAGTACGCAGTAGATCCCGTACCCAGCCCTACCTTCATTCCGTCCTCAACATACTCAACCGCTTTTTCAGCAGCCAGCTGCTTTACATTGACACTCATTTCATTACCCCCATGTTATCCGTTATAATATATTAAACTTAAATCTATAATCACCAGGAGGATCCCGGATGAGAACCCAAAATCAAATCCAGTCCAAAATTAACGAATTAACGGTGCAGCGCAGAGCTTTGGAGTCACGCCAGGCCCCGCTCGCCGCAGATGATCCGCAGAATGTAACCTTAAGCGCCCAAATCTCCCGGCTTGAGGATATGATTATCATGCTGGAATGGGTGCTTAATGAGCCTACCGGCAAATATCATGCCTGAGTGGCCCCAGTCAGGATAAAACTTTCCCGTAACACAGGCTGTCCGGATCCCCAATATAAGGTCCGAACAAATCAATCGGCCGGTACCCGTGCTTCACATAAAGTGCTATCGCTTCCGGCTGCTTGATACCGGTCTCCAGCCTGATTTCACGGCAGCCTGCCGCCTGTGCCCTTGCTTCCAGATCCAGCAGCATCCTGTTCGCAATCCCCTGCTTGCGGCAGCCCGGATCCACATAAAAACGCTTCAGCTCCATCACCGAGCTCTGCGGATCAAGCGGCCGGAGCCCTCCGCAGCCGACAGGCCTTCCCCCCTGATAAGCCACTACGAACGTCATTTCCTTTACTTTAGGATCGGAAAAATCGACGACATAGATGGTCTCATGCGGATAACGCGCCTTCAAATCCTCGTCCAGATCTTCAATTAACGCCCGCAAATCCCTGTTCTCCGGACCGACTTCTGTAAAACTCACTTCAGTTATTGGTGCCATCCGTTTCCCTCCGCTATTGTCCAAATTCTCTTTGTCTCAATTTGATGATGGTTAAGTATAACTTTTCAGCGTTTCCTTATATAACTCGGCATTCTCATGCTCGAAGCATACAAACGAAATCATTTTCAGCGGAAAAACAAGAGGGTCCTGTGCATTGACATATTCAGTAACCGTCCGGAGCGCTGTCCGGCAGGCCAAGTCTTTGGGAAAGTTATAGACCCCGGTGCTGATGTTAGGAAAAGCAATACTGCGCACTCCCCTGGCACCTGCCAGATCAAGGCTGCTGATATAGCAGTTAGCCAGTGTAGCCGCTTCGCCGGCGTTCCCGCCTTTCCAGATCGGTCCGACCGTATGTATAATTCCCTTAAACGGCAGCCTGCCGGCACTTGTAACAGCAGCTTCCCCAGGCAGACAGCCCCCTTGGGTCCGGCGGATTTCGGCACATTCTTCCGCAATCCGCGGTCCGCCGGCCCGGTGAATCGCACCGTCCACTCCGCCGCCTCCGTAGAGTCCCGAGTTCGAGGCATTTACAATCATATCGCCTTCAAAGTGTGTAATATCACCTTGACGGACGGAGACAGCGACATTATTTATAATGATTTGCATAGCCTGTTTCCTCCTTAAGCGCAGTCTGCAAACTCTTGACCAGCTCTTTTTCACCTCTGCGCATAGCATTGTCTGTATACGAAGTGTAATTGTACAGTGTGCCTTGAACTGAAGCTTTGCGGATATTCCCTGTCATCCAGCTCTCCGCATCCGTCAGCGTCATTTCGCCTGTTCCGGCAGGAACCCGGCACAGTGCCATTGTCGTGCCCCGCTCCCCGCTGGCGAACTGTTCGTCCGGCGCCGAAAGCACAGTAAACTGAAATAAAGGTACAGCTTCCGGCCTCTCCTCCTGGTGTGCAAAGTCCTCATAATATATAGAGTACATTAGCAGACCGGTCGGGACCGCAGATTCCGCAGCTTCCCGTTCGGCAATCAGCCTGCTGTTCTGATAAGCGAGAAGTCCGGCGGCCAACAGCAAAAATACAGCTGCTCCCGCAACTACAGTAATCATTCCTGCCACCTGCCATTCCATACGAGTTACGCAATACCGTTACTATATTATCACGGAGTGCAGGCAGCGGGAAATGGTCCGGTAGGCAGAACTGAAAAATCTATCACAATCTATAAAGTTAATTTGAAATATTCATATTAACAGTTGAAACTTTGGATGGCATGATTCATAATGAAGTTGTGCTTACGGTTTGTCAATCCATAAGAGATCAAGGGAGGAAACACTCACAATGAAATTTTTCTTGGATACCGGAAATATTGAAGAAATCAAACGTATTACACGCCTCGGTTTGGTGGATGGCGTTACGACCAACCCTTCGCTGATTGCCAAAGAAGGCAGATTGTTCAAAGAAGTCATCAAAGAAATCGTTGAGATTGTTCCTGGTCCGGTAAGCGCCGAGGTTATTGGCCTTACGACAGAAGAAATGCTTAAGGAAGCGCTGGAAATTGCGGAATGGGCACCGAATGTCGTAATCAAGCTGCCAATGACGGAAGATGGACTGGCTGCCTGCTATGAATTGACCAAGAAAGGCATCAAGACCAACGTTACCCTCATTTTCTCCGCCGCTCAAGGCCTGATGGCTGCCAAAGCCGGCGCAACTTATATCAGTCCGTTCGTCGGACGCCTGGATGATATCGGTGTGGATGGCATGAAGCTGATCAAAGACCTGAAGACCATTCTTACCAACTACGGCCTGACTTCCGAAATTATCGCAGCCAGCATCCGTAACATCGCACATGTGGAGCAGGCGGCCATCGCCGGTGCACACATCGCTACGATCCCTGGTTCCCTGCTTCCATCGCTGTGGAAACACCCGCTGACTGACAACGGCATTGAGCGCTTCCTGAAGGACTGGGAAACTGTTCCGCAAGAAGCCAAATAAGCCGTTATTTAGCTGATACAAGCACCTCTTCAGAAATGAATGGATCCTGCCGGATTTGTTCATTTTCCGGGAGGTGCTTTTTGCTGCACTCTGATCCTTAATCTGCATTGACAAATTTACTTGTTATATTTATAATTGTCAAAACAAGTATTTATGAAGGGACGATGGATGATGCCCATATCCTCACCGCAGCAATTCCTCGGGTTTCTGCTCGGCTCCACCCACCGGCGGATTTCCAATGGTTTTGCCCGGGCTTTGAAGCCCTATGATATTACCCCTGAACAATGGTCGGTGCTGCTGATGATTGCGGACCGGGGCGGGATTAACCAGAAAGAAGTGGCCGCCGCTGCCGCCAAGGACCAGCCTACGACCGCACGGATTGTTGAACTGCTTCAAAAGAAGGGATTTATAACGAAATCCACGAGCCCCAGCGACCGGCGGGCTTTTTTGCTGTATGCCACAGAGGAGGGCAAGGAGCTTATTGAAAGCACACTTCAGCTGGAAGAGCAGAACATCAATGCCGCAGTTGCTGGCCTCACACCGCAGCAGCTGGAAGAGCTCCGGGGCATGCTGGAGCTGATCTATCACAACACCGGAAATTCACATCAAGAATAGGAGCAACAATATTGACTAACACATCTGACCGTTTATGGACCAAATCTTTTATCATGCTTACCGTATGTAATCTGCTGCTGTTTATCGGTCTGCAGATGACGCTCTCCACCCTGCCGGTGTATGCCGAGGGGAATCTGAATGCTTCTTCTGTACAGGTGAGTCTTGTTACCAGCCTGTTCGCACTCAGCGCAATTGCTTCACGTTTATTTGCCGGCAAGGCTATGGAAAAAGGCGGCCGCAATCTGCTGATTTTCCTGGGGCTTGCCATTTCCCTGGCTGCTGTAATCGGCTATTACTTTTCAGGAACCATTGTCATCCTGCTGCTGATGCGTATGCTGTTCGGCATCGGCTTCGGAATGGCCAGCACAGCTTTTCCGACAATGGCGTCTGATGTTATCCCTATCCGGCGTATGGGTGAGGGTATGGGCTACTTCGGATTGTCCACAAGTCTGGCCATGTCCGCCGGCCCGCTGATCGGGCTCAGCCTGCTGCAGGGGCCGGGGTTTGGATCGCTTCTCCTATGCACAGGACTGGCGCTTGCCCTGATTGTCCCGCTCGGCTACAGCTTAACGAGAGGCCTGCCTGCGCATCATAAGGAACCTGCTCCTGAACCGGTTACCGGTCCCAAAGGGGGCGTTTTCCGCAAGCTGCTGATTCCCAGTATCCTGAATCTGCTTCTGTCCATCTCTTATGGCGGACTGCTGGGTTTCCTGGCTTTATACGGCGCTGAGATTCACCTGGATCATATCGCTTATTTTTTCTTGTTTAATGCTGTTGCAATCGTAATTATCCGGCCCCTGTCCGGTAAAATCTATGACCGTTTCGGCCCGGCAGCCCTGCTGATCCCAGGCAGCCTGTTCATTATCGGCGGTCTGCTGCTGCTCTCCTTTGCTTCATCCACTGCCGCCCTCTTCCCTGCTGCACTGTGCTACGGCATCGGCTTCGGGTCGATGCAGCCGGCCCTGCAGACCTGGATGATCCAGTCTGTGGACGCCCGACAGCGCGGAACGGCCAACGGCATGTTCTTCAACTCCCTGGATTTTGGTGTTGCCGTCGGAACCATGCTGCTCGGCTCGGTGGCGCTGTATAACTCCTACGCCGTCATGTACCGCTATTCGGCGCTGGCTCCAGCGCTATTGCTGGTCATTTATATTGTTATCCTGTTCAACCGGCGCCGCAGCCGGCTGGCCAACAGCAGTTCCACCTTGGCGCGCCCGTAAACACGGTTAATATCACTCTATAACACTAAAGGCCATCCCGCCAGTGAATACTGTGCGGAATGGCCTTCTTCTATGAATGGATTCAGTCCTGCAGCCGGCCTGCGGCTACGGATTCTCTTACTGACGCAGGCATAAAATGATTCGGCTGCCCAAGACTGTAAATGTGCAGCAGATGCATGGCCCGTGTGCAGGCGGTATAGAACAGCTTGCGTTCATTTTCCCGTCCGTATTTTTCTTCCGACCCGTCGTAGATGATAACCGCGTCGAATTCCACACCTTTGGCCAGATAGGCCGGCAGCACCAGCGTTCCCTTCTGGAAGTTAGGGGTATCCTTTGTCACCAGCCTCACCGGGATCTTATGCTGCAGCTTGTCATGGACTTCTGCGCTTTCCTCCGCAGTTTTACAGATAACCGCCACATAATGGTAGCCCTTGGCATGCAGGTCGAGAATATCCTTCTCTATGGCCTCCAGCAGCCGGGACTCGCTGTCCACCACATTCAGCAGGGGCACCTCACCTTTGCGGTTGAACGGAACGATCCGTTCGCCCCCCGGAATCATTGCCCGCGTAAACTCCACAATTTCATAAGTCGAACGGTAGCTTCGGGTCAGGGAAATGACCTCCGTATTCTCTTCTCCATAGACACTGACAAGGCTTGCCAGTTCCCCCAGCACTTCACCCTGGGCATAGATCGCCTGGTTCAAATCACCGAGGACAGTCATCTTCGCCCGCGGGAACAGGCGGCGCATGAATTCCAGCTGGAACGGCGAATAATCCTGAACCTCGTCGACGATCACATGCCTGATTTGCGTGTTGGTGCGGAAGCCCTGGCTCAGCTCCTTCAAATACAGGAACGGTGTCGCATCCTCATAGGCAAGCTCATTGGCAGCCATGGATTTCAGTGTCAGCCGGCTGATGTCATCCCAGACCTCCGGAAGCTCATTGGCGCTGCCGCTGCTAAGGCTGTCCATCAAATCACGGTCGGAGAAAAGCCTGCTGTACAGCCCTTTTACATCGACGAACCGCCCACGTTTGGTCCAGCCGCGCAGCGGCTTCAGGCGCTGGCTGACGACATAGCGGGCCAGCTGGCTTTTCTCGGTTTCAAAATCATCAAAGCTTTCATCATGCGCACCGCCCTTGCGGCGCACACTCTGATAAGCCCGTTGGTAGTCACTTGTATCGAGCAGCTCAATCTGCTCCTCAACCCAGGCAGCCTTGCGCTCTTCTACGCCGAATGCGGCAATCTTTTTGAGCAGCCAGCCTGTCATCAGATCAATCCGGTTCGCCAGTCTGATATTGGAATCATAGGTGTAGAACTGGCGCTCCATTTCCTCCTTGCTGACCACCGCTTTACCCTGGAAGGTTAATGGCTTGAACAGCATCCCTTTATGTTCCAGCATGTCCACATACCTGCGGATCACATCCAGGAAAGCGACGGAGGATTTGTAGCGTATTCCCTCCCTGCGGAGGTTAGCCTGTGGGCCATCCGGTGTCCCCAGCAGGCTTTCGGTCTGGCTGAAGACGTCCTCAAGCTGAAACTCCTGGCCCAGCCTGTGCTCCAGATACATTTGAAAGGTCGTCTGCTGCATGTTCTCCTCGCCCAGCTCCGGAAGCACTGTAGATACATAGCTGTTAAACAGCGGATTCGGTGAAAAAAGCAGCATCTGATCAGCCTGCAGCACCTCGCGGTATTTATAGAGCAGATAGGCTACACGCTGCAGCGCCGCTGAGGTCTTGCCGCTTCCTGCAGCACCCTGGACAATCAGCATTCGGCTTTTGTCATTGCGGATTACCGCATTCTGTTCTTTCTGGATCGTCGCTACAATGTTCTTCATCCGGTCATCCGCACTGTGGCTGAGCACCTGCTGCAGCAGCTCGTCGCCGATAGTCATACCTGTATCGAACATCACTTCGATTACGCCTTCATCGATCACGAATTGGCGCTTCAGCTCCATATTTCCGCTTACCAGCCCTCCAGGAGTATCATAGGATGCCGGTCCGGGTGCTCCGTCGTAATACAGGCTGGAGATCGGCGCACGCCAGTCATAGATGAGAAAATTGCCGTTATCCTCCATCAATGAACCGATTCCCAGATAAATCCGCTCGGCAGCTGCATCCGAGGTCTCTGCAAAGTCGATCCGTCCGAAATAGGGGGACACGACCAGCTTTTTATATTTTTTGAGTGCTTTGCTGGATTGTAAATGATGGCGTTCGCGCTCATTAAGAATTTGCGCCTGCTGCCGCAGGCTTGTTGAAGTTTCACCCAGATCATCCGGGCTGCTGAAATTCACTGTCACTTCTTCCCAGAAATCTTTACGCATATCCACTACATCTGTCCGGTGGAGCCCGAGCTCCTCCGACAGCCCGCGGATATGGGATTTAAGCAGAGCCGTTATGTCTGTCACCCTCGCTTGTTCTTCCTTCCATTCCTGTTCCTGTTTCTCCACTGCAATTCATCCCCTTTTAAAGGCTGCATTTCATTCGTGAAATTAACTATTCCTTATCCTCGGCATGGGCTCGGTTGATATGCTCCGCAACCTTATCCAGCCGTTCCAGCTGATATCCATAATCATAGATAGCGGCAGCAACTACTGAAAGACGCAGCTGTCCGGATTTCTCGGGATTATATCCGCGGATTGCGGCCTCCAGAAAACGGTCATTATCCTCTCCCAGCGGCTCCGAATCGTTCGCACCCGGCTTCAGCTTGTCTTCGAATTTGAGCAAAATATACTCATGATATTTAATCAGCTGCTCCAGATGCCTGTCGAACAATTCATCGGTACGTTCGGTACGTTCCGCCTGAAAATAATGCTGATCCACAGCCTCTAGCACCTCAAAGCCCTTTTGCAGCGAATTGAGCAGGTTTTTGTATACGACCATCTGCCGGGTCTGGCTGTACTTGGCTCTTCTCAGCTGCTTCTGCTCTTCCTCGAATAAGGCGTATTTGTCTGCCAGCGATTTGATGGAGCCCGCAAGGGCATTTTTCTCATCCCGGAATACACTTTCCTTCATCTCATGCGAAACTGCAGTACGCAGCAGCAGGGACAGGCTGGCAAAGACATTTTCTATCTGCTGTATATATTGTTTGCGCGGCTTCGGCGGAAAAACCGTAATATTAATAATAAAAGCAGACACAATACCAGTCAGTGTAAGCAAAAAACGCGTTAACGCAAACTCCCACTGCCCTGAAGCTTCCATCACGGATATCACTGTAACCAGTGTCAGGCCAATGGTGTCGGCGCGGTTCATCTTCATGCTGATCATAATGACCAGAATACATACAAGCCCGACTGCTATAGGTTCATTGGACAGCAGCATCCCGCCTAATAGCGCGATAACCGCTCCCATCGTACTGGTCTGAATCTGATCCAAAAAGTAACGCCAGGACCTGTAAATGGAGGGCTGCATGGCGAAAATCGCTGCAATCGCCGCACCTACAGGCGAGCTGAAATTAAGCAGAACGGATAAATAAAGTGCGAGCGTAACTGCCATTCCTGTTTTGAGTATGCGGGCACCAAACGCCAAAACCATCCCTCCTTGATTTAGTAACTGCATATTCTTCATGCGATGTATGTATATCCTTGTGATCTTCGGTCAATCTCTAATAGGGTACAAGTATTCATTACCCATGCAGGGGGCCGGCGAATTTTTAGTATGGCTTAAACCGGCTTACGGAATTCCTTAAGCTTCCAGAGATACTATGTACAGCAGTTCCCACATCCATCACACGAGGTGAAAACATGAGCAACAGGATTTCCAGAATTACAGTGTTCACAGCAGCCGTTATGCTCAGTCTTGCTCCGGCAGCTGCTTATGGGGATAGCAGCGCGGGAACTATAACTTCACCTGCAGAGAGCAGCGTGCAATCCGGTAAAGGCCATCACCCGCATCCACACCAAGCCCGAGGCTTCAGAGCCGGAGGACATTTCATAGTGAATGAAACAGCAAGACTCCTGGAAATGGACCGGGCTGAACTGGTAACCAGTCTCAAGAACGGAAAAACCCTTTATGCTATTGCCAAAGAGAAAAAGGGCTGGACTGAAGACCAGTATATTCAAAAGCTGAGCGAAGCGGCAGGCCGGAAGCTGGATGATTCCCTTCAGAAGGGCCAGTTGAATCCGGATGAGCTCAAAAAACTGAAAGCCGGATTACCGGCTTTGCTGAAGCTTAGTATTGAGAGCGCTGCGCAGTCCCGTACAGGCAGCCAGACAGGGCATCCTTCAGGAGAAAAGACCCCGTAAGATGCTTCCTGCTGTCTGCAAAGCGCGAAGGCTGAACGCCGTATATCTATAAAAATGAATTGCGGATACTCGCAGATTGCGGGTATCCGTTTTTTTTATGCCAGCGGACCGCTCAGACCTGCCGCGATTTACGGTAAGCCTCAAAGATACCGATAGACAGCATCAGCCAGGCACCGCTGGCCGCATAACCGCCGATAACATCACTCGGGTAATGCACACCCAGATAGATCCGGCTCCAGCCTATCCCTCCTGTCATAAGCACCGTAAATATAATCAGAAATATGCGCTGCAGGTGATTTCTCATATGCCTCCAAAGCAGATAAGCGATTCCTCCGTACATAGAGAAGGCTGCCATGGAATGTCCGCTGGGAAAGCTGTATCCTACCTCTTCAATCAGCCGGTGAATGCTGGGCCGCTCCCGCTGAAACCACAATTTCATCATTGTATTCAGTGTATATGAGCCAACAGCGACCCATATGAACAGAACCAGCTCCATCCGGTGATGCAGGACAAAAAACAGCAGCAGCATCGTAACCAGCGCAATGCCGATGGCAAGCCTGGAGGAGCCGACCAGCGATAACCCCTTGGCGAAGGCTGTCAGTGCCGGGGACTCCATAGATTGTATGAAATCAATGATCATGTTATCAAAACCAGCCGTTAAATTCAGCATGACTAACGTTGCAATGACAGCAAAAGCCAAAGCGAACCCTAAAAAATTGCGAAAACCTCTGGACCAGTTACGATAATAAAGCATATGTACCCCCTTGTCTATTTTGGGCCTGCCGGGGAGATTTCCTGAGAAGGTCTTTCCCATGCTATAATTGAAAAAGTAATTCAATTCCTAAAAGATGGAGTGCTGCCAAAGTGGAAAGCCTGAAACTGCAGGAACGTTTGTTGAACCAATGCATTTCAACAAAGGTACCCGTAACGATTTTTACAACGAACGGAGTCAAAATGCAGGGCACCGTAACCTCTTACGATGCCTACACGATCACATTGCAGGGCCAGGGTGACGGCAGGCAAAATGTCCTCTTCAAATCGGCAGTCTCCACGGTCGTGCCGCTTAAACCTGTCTCCCTTAAATAAGGGGACAGCCCTTCCGCCATTTTGTAATGATACCCTATCAGCGGCAATTCAAAAGGAACACCGGGACATACTGCTCCCGCTGTTCCTTTTGCCGTATTATAACCGCTTATACGTACCAGGTCTTATCTTGCAAATACCGCCGGCTTGATGCATACCGGTTTGGAAGCCTCCGCAGTATTTCCGGTAAAGGTAAGCTTTCCGCTTGCCTGATCCAGTGAGAAGACAACCAGGTTGTTGGCATCACGGTTGGCTACGATCAGATAACCTCCGTCAGGCGTCACGGTAAAGTGGCGCGGGTGGCCTCCGCGGGTGGATACATGCTCGACCAGCGTCAGCTCAGCAGTCTGAGGATTCACAGCGTATACGACGATACTGTCATGACCGCGGTTGGCGCCGTACAGGTACAGCCCGTCCGCCGAGAGGGCGATCTCGGAGCAGGTATTTTCTTCTTTGTCCTGGTAATCTGCAGGCAGTGTCGGTACAGTCGCTATGGTCTGCAGTGTGCCTGCAGCTTCATCATATGTAAACGAAGTGATGGTGGAGTCCACCTCATTGATTACATAAGCCGATTTGCCGTCCGGATGAAAGACGAAATGGCGCGGTCCGGCCCCGGGATGAAGTGAGGTCTCTCCATGAGCCGCAAGCGTCCCCGTTTCCCGGTCAATCCGGTAGGAACGGATAATATCCAGGCCAAGATCTGATACGAACAAGTAACGACCGTCCGGACTGAATACCGCGGAGTGCGGATGCGGCCGGTCCTGGCGTTCAGGATGCGCACCATGGCCGGTATGCTGTGCTGTATCAATCAGCTTCAGAGGCTGGCCGTCTTCATCCAGCGATATTAACCCGATGCTTCCGCCGTGGTAACTGCAGACGACAAGATGTCCGCCTTCCGGTTCTCTTGCAATGTGGCAGGTTGTTGTTTGACCTTTTCCCTCGGACGGCATCGTCTTAATCCGCTTCAGTTCAGTCAGCATGCCCTCTTTAGGGTCAATGGCGAAGGTAACCACCTCACCCTGTTTTCCGCCATCCCCGTTCGGAATCTCCCCAATGGCATACAGCCGCAGCTTTTCAGGATCTACATTTACAAAGGTAGGATTGGTGATACCCTCTACTTTATCCAGAAGTACAAGTGTACCCCCTGCTTCTCCGTTGAATTCAAACACCTGAACCCCGCTCTCTGCGGCATTTGCATAGGAGCCTGTAAATAACAGCAGCTTAGTATTCTCATTCATCTAGATGATCCCCCTCCATGAATTTAAGTATTAATTAAAAATACAGCCATCTATATAATTTACCGTTTTTCAGCGTCTATGACAAATGCAACGTGAAAATTAACAAAAAACATTTCAAAAATAAGACTTCTCAAAACCGGGGAGATATGCTATAATGAAAGCGCTAACATCCATGTTAATTTTAATAAAGGGGGAACACGAATGAGCAGCCTGCTGGAAGCCAGAAACGTATATGAGGACTTCGAGGTGGAGACGGAC
Source organism: Paenibacillus sp. PK3_47 (assembly GCF_023520895.1). Lineage (NCBI taxonomy): Bacteria > Bacillati > Bacillota > Bacilli > Caryophanales > Paenibacillaceae > Paenibacillus > Paenibacillus sp. PK3_47. Next base: position 5,607,065 of record NZ_CP026029.1, on the reverse strand, counting down.
ATTCTGTTCTTTAAGGTCGGAGATCACGACCTGGTCATTTTTCACGGCAGAAACTACAATATCAAAAAGAGAATGACTGCCGAGCAGCTTAACCGTTTATTGTCCAATTCATGTTATTACCATGTCTACGGAGGCTGCTATGTGAATCTGCATAAGATCAGCGGCATCGAAGACGACTGCATCTATTTTGGAGAAAAGGGACTGTACGCCAAAAATGTCCGTGTCCCGAGACGGAAGCAGGAAAGTATCCGCCATCAGCTCAGAAGCCTCAGCTCTTAAGCGGTTATAGGTGCGGATATAAGTACACCGGACGAATGCCGGTTGTGGTTTCTTATATCCCCTCAAAATAAGCCGGAAGCGCGTGGTGAAGCCATGCGATCTCCGGTTTTTTTATTTTTCTTAATAAATTCTTAAAAGATAATTCCGCTTTTTTATACTTTCTTAAGGTTTGGAAACCGTATTTCTGGTAAAGTTGTAGAAAGACAGGCAACACCTATATCGAAGGGAGTCATTAATTATAATGGACAAAAAAGATTTTGAAAACGAACACCTGGACAACAATGCAGCACCGGAGGAGAACAACTCTTCCGTAAATAACAATGAGGGATTGGCTGAAGAGGCCGCTCCGGCTCCGGAAGCCAAGAAAGCTCCAGCTGCTGAAGCTCAGCCAAGCGTACCTGTTATGAATAAAGTCGGCGGTACAGGAACTCCTCCTTCAGCTTCCACCTCCAAAGGCGGCAAAGGCTGGATGATCGCTTCTCTTGTTCTTGCAGCAGCCCTGATCATTGTACTGATCAAGCCCCCGTTTGGAAACAGCGGCGATAAGACAGCTGTCGCTACCGTTAACGGTACTGATATTACAAAAGCACAGCTTTATGATAAATTGGTGGAAGCCGGCGGGGAAGCAACGCTCCAGAACCTGATTACAACTACTCTTGTCGGTCAAGAAGCCAAGAAGGCGAATGTGACTGTAACTGATGCCGATATCGATGCAGAGATTGCAGATCTCACAGAGCAATTCGGCGGTGAAGATGCCCTGAACAGCGCACTGGCACAAAGCTCCATGACGATCGACGACCTGAAAAAGCAAATGCCGCTGCAGGTGGAAATCCGCAAAATCCTGGAACCGCAGGTCACTGTGACTGACGAAGAGATCACCAAATACTACGACGAGAACAAAGCCACTCTTAATCAGGAGGCAGAGGTTCAGGCATCCCATATTCTTGTAGCAACCAAAGAAGAAGCTGATGCTATTGTGAAGCAGCTGGCTGAAGGTGCTGATTTTGCAGCATTGGCGGCAGAAAAATCCACAGATACCGGCTCCAAGGATAACGGCGGCGATCTGGGCTTCTTCAAAAAAGGCGATATGGTCCCTGAATTCTCCGATGCCGCATTCGCGCTCAAAGTCGGCGAAACCAGCGGTGCTGTAAAATCCGATTACGGCTATCACATCATTAAAGTGACTGACCGTAAGGAAGCCAAGGAATATACTCTCGAAGAGAAGAAAGAGGAAATCAAGGACACTCTTACTTCGCAGAAGGTATCCGAGATGTCCACAACCTGGCTGCAGGATCTGACTGCCAATGCCAAGATCACCAACACGTTGACCGATGAGCCTGAGGCTACCACGGCTCCTGAAGCAAGCCCTGAAGCAAGTGCAGAGCCTGCTGCAACAGAAGCTCCTGCTGCTGAATAAGGCAGTGCTGAACACGGACGTCTGTTGGACAAGCATACAAAGTTGACTTGAATATGTAAGAGGAGCAGACGCTGGCGTCTGCTCCTCTTTTTGTTAACCGGTCAATGAAGTATAGAATTTTCAGGTATTTTTCTTACGGATCTGCTTGTCATGATTTTCGCCCCACTCCTTGGCCTGGGCCGTGGCAATGGCGATCGCCCTGCCCTCATCGTACCCTTCATCCAGAAGCGCATTGGCAATTTCGATGGCTTTGTTGCGTACAGGGGCCATGAAATTTTTGAGTGAATCCGGATAATCATCCTTATTCCAAGGCATACAAAAACCTCCCTCATCAGGCTATAGTAGTAATTAGCCAGGTTCAGGAGGTTTTAAACAAAGGGAGTAACCCCCTTATTTCAGCACTTTTACGCGGTCTTCAATCGGCTGGAATTCTTTTTCGCCCGGAGGAGTAACTACTTTACCAAATGGCATTTGGGCAATCAGCTTCCATTCTGCCGGAATACCGAAGGTTTCCTTCACTTCATCATCAATAAGCGGGTTATAGTGCTGCAGGGATGCGCCAAGGCCGGCTTCGGAAAATGCTGTCCATACGACAAATTGCAGGATACCGGAAGATTGGTTAGACCAGATCGGGAAGTTCTCGGCATACAGGGCAAAGTTCTCCTGCAGGCTCTTCACCACTGCCTGATCTTCAAAGAACAGAACGGAACCGTAGCCCGCTTTGAACGAAGCAAGCTTTTGCGCAGTACCTTCAAATTGTTCAGCCGGAACGATCTTGCGCAGCGTTTCAGTTGTGATATCCCACAGTTTATCCTGCTGCTCTCCCAGCAGAACAACAGCTCTGGAGCTTTGGGAGTTAAATGAAGTCGGGCTATGTAATACCGCCTCTTCAACGATTGCCTTGATCTGGTCGTCTGAAATAGGGGATTCTTTGCTGATGGCATATACGGAACGTCTTTCTTTTACGGCATCCAAAAAGCTTTTCGACATAAAATAACTACCTCCATTTAATTTAGTAACTAACTTTTTTAAATCTTAACACTTAAATTCCAAAAAAACAATAACTTTTTCATAAAACTTTCCTGCGCCCGCCACTACTATAGTTCAACACTTATTGTCGCTGTAATGAGATGATTTATACACTCCATCCTAATTTCATTAATCATCCCGGCAGTTATTTAAACGCTGTTGCATTTCTGATATACAATCCGGTCATAAATAAGCTACAATGATTCCGCAAAAATGCAGAAGGAAGGTTCAAATGATGAAAAAAAGCGTCGTATCCGCCCTTTCCGCACTGATTTTGACAGGTATTGTGCTGACTGGCTGCAAGGACACAGAACCGTCAGTATTTTCACTGGAGACAGCTGCACAGCCGGAACCATCAAATGGCCCCGTCTCCTTCTGGGTAGCTACCGACCTCCACTATCTGGATAAAGCACTGGAAGACGGCGGAGAAGCTTTTCAAACCTATGTCAATGGCGGAGACGGTAAAATGCTGCCTTACAGCGATGAACTGACCGAAGCGTTTGTCCATGACATCCGGCAGAAGAAACCGGAATTCGTGATCCTAAGCGGAGATCTAACCAACAACGGCGAAGCCGGCAGCCATAAAGAGCTTACAAAGAAGCTGAAGCAGGTCGAGGCGTCGGGAACTTCCGTCTATGTCATTCCAGGCAATCACGATCTGAACAATCCGTGGGCGAGGTCCTTCAAGAATGATAAGCAGCTTAAGTCAGAGCATATCACCGATAAAGACTTCCCCCGCTTATACGGTGACTTTGGTTACAATGAGGCCATTTCCAGAGACCAGAACAGCCTCAGCTATGTTGTAAATGCCGCCCCCGGATTATGGCTGCTGATGCTGGACAGCAACCAGTACCATAACAACGAAAAGTACGGATTTCCGCAGACAGACGGCCGTCTCCTGCCTGAAACTCTGTCCTGGATCGAGGATTGTGTGCAGGAAGCTGCCAGGCAGCATGCCTCCATCATTACAGTAATGCATCATAATCTTCTCAGCCACACTTCCATGCCTGTCTCCGGTTTTAAACTGAATAACAGTCAGGAATCCTTGAAGCGGCTGCGCAAGAACGGGCTGAATCTTGTATTATCCGGACATATCCATATGCAGGATATCCGCAGGGATCCCGGAGCCATCACCGGAGACTCATCCTCCGGCCTGCTTACCGTATATGATATCGCTACAAGCGCGATGGCAGTCAATCCTCACCAATACGGGGAAATGACCTTTGATCCGGCTTCACGTGCAGTTACGTACAAAACCTCTGCAGTTAATGTAGAGGGCTGGGCTGCGGCAAATGGAATTGAAGACGCTAATCTGCTCCACTTTAAAACTTATGCCGAACAGACCTTTGCCAGGAACTCGTATAATAAAGCATTGGAACGGCTGCAGGATGCCCCCTTTACCGAGGACCAAAAGGCTTCTATGGCTGAGGTCATGTCCAGGCTGAATGTGAACTATTTTGCGGGTACTGCCGGCAGTGTATTGGAAGAAATCAAAGCAATGCCCGGGTACAAGCTATGGGAAAACATGGAGGGCGGCTTTATGCCGGGTTATATCCGCAGCATGGCCAGGGAACAGGGCTGGAGCAAGGTGTCGCTTGAAATTATCCTTACCAGACACTAGTTATTGTTAATAGGGGGGATTGGATTGAAACAGAACGGTAAATTCATGGATGGCAGTAATTTTCCTGCCAAGATGGGGCAACCGGCCCGGCGGGCGCTTACACATGCGGGCATCAGCTCTCTGGAGCAGATTGCTGAGCTGGGCGAATCTGAGCTGCTTAAGCTGCATGGCCTTGGACCCAAGACGATCAGACAGCTACGTGAAGCCCTGTCAGCTGCAGGACTGGATTTCAAGAAATAAACAAGGGGCATCCCAAGGAGCCATGTCATGGCTTTTGGGATGCCCCTTTTGTCTTGTAGCAGCTTACGTTAAATTACGGACGGTTAACATAAATATATCCGTACTCATCCGTCTCTACCGTAGCATGCAGACCCTTTGCCAGCACACGGAGCGGCACATAGCCATCTCCGTATTCGTCAACGAATACCGGTTTTGGAAGCTGCACTGCGCTGCCGTTAATCGTAGCCTGTGCAGAGCCGATTTTGAATACAAGCTGGTCGCCGTATACATCTTCGGTTACAACAATGGCCCGGTTGGCAGCATCCCATTCCACTACAGCATCGAGATCCTCTGCTACATAGCGGAGCGGAACATAAGTGGTGCCATTTTCAACGATCGGATAATAGTATTCATCTTCAGGCATAATGACGAGCGATTTAGCAGTGATGCCCAGATCATTCTTGAGCAGATTATACGCGGCTGATTCCGGATCAAAGTTTCTCAGGGTCGCACCAGGTGTAGGAGGTTCTGCCGAGAAATCCAGTGCCCCTTCTTTACTGATGACATCAGCAGTAACCGGACCGTTTAAATTCCAGGTTTCTGTCTCTGACTTCAGAGAGATGCTTTGCAGCGGTAAAAACTCACTGGCCGGAATGGCAACGGAGAGATCAAAGTTTTGCTTACGGACATGGAAACCGCTGTCTACGAACAGATCTACCTTGAGCTTTGTATCCTTGCCCAGAATGGTCGCGAGATCAGGATCAGATTCATAGAGTTTGGCAACCTGTTTGTCATACATCAGAAGCAGGGCATCCACTGCCAGTTTGGCCGCATCATGGACCACAGTGACTACACCTTCTTTATCTTCGAGCGGAATGTCTCCCAAACCAAGATCATCCAGCGCAGCATCCGCTCCGGAAGCCATCAGAACAGGATATAAGTAATCATAGAGACCGCTGAGCAAAGCCTTAAATCCTTCTGTATCCTGTGATACGGATTTCAAAAAGCTTTTCAAGAGGGCCGGCAGCTCTTCACCTGTAATTTCAGTATGTAGCTTAGTCAGGCTCAGCTGTTCGCCGTAGACAGCTTCACTCACCGAAGCAACGCTGATCGTGCCCGGATTCGGAAGATTTTTCACGACAAATTGTGTCAACAGCTTGCTAATATTCTGCGCACCTGAAGGATCTAACCCCTCAGCACCCAGCGCTGCTTCATAGCTTTCGAGCGGGATGTAGTACGGCTGCTTTGCACCTTCCGCTGTAAAAAGGATAGATTCCTGATCCATATACAGGTTAAACGGAACCGTTAACTGCTTGTAGCCGATCGTGCCTGCAGCGGATACATTTCCGTTATTCTGCAGTTTTACGTGAGCCAGGTCCAATGAAAAGGAATTAATGAGATCTACCACTTCCTGATCTTCACTGCTGATTCCCGGAGCAGGAACCGCATTCACCGATAAAGTCATACTGGATTCAGAAGACTTCACATCCAGGTCTCCGAGCAGCGCCTTGTTGACGTCAAACCCGGCTACCGGCTGACAGCCCGCCAGAACCAGCAGAATCGCCAGAATCGGGGCCAACCATTTTGCTCTTGCTTTCATTTTCTTCATAGCATGTCTCCTCTAGCATTAAATTTGTGAAATCTATCCATCATCTCATAAAGAGGAAGGATTTAACATAGACAGCCCAAAGTGCATTATTTACAAAGTTAGCAGACTCCGCCAATCTATAGTTACCCAATATTGGTAATGTATAATCTTAACAATAGCAAGTACAGCTAAATGAGCCGGATAAAAGGACCACCATACCCAGCGCGGAATCCGTCTTTTCTCCAAAGCCTTCAGTGCCCCCGGGGTCAAGGCAATGAACAGGGTCGGCAGAATGCTTGCCATCTGAACCAGCCAGTTGTAGTAGAAGAGGAAAAATACATTCAGTATAAAATGGGCTGCAACAAGCCAGTACGAACGTGCATAGCGGAAAATCAGCACCAGCAAAAGCCCGTAGGCATTGTAATCAAGCGGCAGATAGTCCATTACAAGTACGGCCGCAATGACAACCGGAATCCCGAGCCAAAGGTTAGGCAGTTTATCCAGGATCACCAGCACTATAGCTGACAGGAGCAGTGTGAAGACTACATTCCAGCCGCCGGGATCAAGTGCCATATTGTAAGGAATCTGGGTGATCACAGCAATCAGGAACAGACGCAGCAGATAACGGGGCCGTGATGATGTATGTATATGCCCCTGCACCAGCAAGTAGCAGTAAATCGGAAACGCAATGCGTCCTACCACCCTTAAATACAGCTCGCTTGGAAAAAATATGTAGCCGACATGATCAATCAGCATGGTCAGCATGGCAATAATTTGCAACTATGGCACCCCCTCGTAAACAAATATCCATTTATTATAACATGCCCATACTGTTAATACAGACAAAAAATCCCTGTTAGAACAAAAGACTCTGCGCGTAATTTTCCCCTTCCAGCATATCGTACTGCACCATCCGGTAGTCATCGAGCAGCAGCTGCTGAGCCGCGTCCAATTCACTCCGTTCGCCGTCAGGGCCGATCAGCACATTTTTGCTTAAGCCTGGAAGCTCCTTTCGGACCTGCTCCAGCAGCTTGTAATAAGCCGGCAGGGATTGGCCCGTCAGCCTGAACACCTCAGGTCCGATAAAAGCGGGGCTGAGCGTTCCCAGCGGTTCAGCAGGCAGCTCAAAATTCGCCATCATTAGCAATGTCGTTTCATGTTTAAGCCTGGGCTCCTTGTCCCAGCCTGCGTTCCTATAAATTCCTGCGGATAAAGCGGGCAAATGGTCTCCCCAGAATACAACCACTGTCCTGCGCTCTATGGTCTTTAGCTCCTGCTGCAGATAAGCCAGGGCTTCATCCGTCAATTTGGTGTTTTGCACATAGGTTTCGAACTCATCGGTGTAGGCTGATGGCAGACCTTGTACTTTAATCGTGTTAGGCCCGTTCAGTCCCTTGGTAAAAGGAAAATGGTTCTGCATGGTCACCAGATGCAAAAAGGCCGGCTCCCGGGAGGACTTCAGCTGGCGCACAGCCTCCTCTACAGCAAACTTGTCGGTAATATAACCGGCTGGCGTCATCCGCTCCGCATGCTCCAAATCCTGTTCACTGGTAAAGGAATCGAAACCCAGGACCGGATAGACCCGGTTGCGGTTATAAAAGGTGCCGTCGAACGGATGCAGCGCCAGTGCCCGGTATCCCCTTTCCTTCAGAATGCTGACAATGGAAGGCAGCGAGGACATTTTGACAATCCGCTGCTGATACGGGATCGAGCCGTCCTTCAAAAAGTACATTGACATGCCGGTCAATGCTTCAAACTCAATGTTTGCCGTATTGCCGCCAAATTCAGGTGACAGCATCAGCCCCGAGGGAACCTTCCCCTGCTGCTGATGGATGAATTTCAGCGGATCTTCACTGAACTGATAGTCCGGCAGGCGGGTGGGATCAAAAAACGCCTCGTCCATCATAAATAGAATATTCGGCTGCTCCTCTTTCCCTGCGGCTGCCGGCACATCCGGCAATGCGTTATATTTGGCTGCAATTTCAGCGATTGCATCGCGGCTGTAGCCCTCCGGCTCCTCCATGAGGTTCTGGCGCAAATTGCCGGCAAAGGCAAACAGGAATCCGTTCTGGCTGTAATTGACCTTCTGGTTCCAGAATATATTTTCATATTTCAGTGAGGTAAAGATCTGGGACTGGGAGCCGACCAGGAAAATAAAACCGGCGACTGCTGACGCAGAAACGCCAGTGAGCAGTACCCTGATTTGCAAGCTGATCCGCTGCTTGGGCAGCTTAATAATCAGCCAGGTTAATCCTGCCACCAGGAGCGCGGCTGTTGCAAGCATAAGCGGAGAGACCATTCCTTGGGCAATCCTGCTCATTTCTCCGGCATTTTTAAGCAGCATCAAGTCCCAGGGAAACAGCGGCTCGCCTGTTGTGGACAGCTTCTGATAGCCTGCAAAGCCGGTGATTACCATCAGCAGGCCGGCAGCGGCCGGTCCGATGTATGGGTTAGGCAAGAGCATGGAGCAGACCAGAAGGCCGCAGAACAACAACAGCCCCCCGGCCAGATACAGCCCGTAAAATTCACCTATCCATTCCAGTACACTGTATATATTCATATTAAGCAGCGCTGACTGCATAAAGAAGTTAAGTATAAATCCGCCCGCCAGCAGCGCTAACAGCAATTTTCCCAGCCCTTTGTCCGGCAGTAAAGCTCGCACAGCATTTCCACTCCAATCTGCAGATAAGCATGTATTAGGCGAACATTATACGATAACTTGCTTAAAGAAACCTTAAATTGTTAACTGTATGTAAAAATAATGTAAATCCATTATCATCAGCATAATTTTAGCGCACAAAAAAAAACGGGGCGCAGTTTGGTTCACTGCTCCCCGTTCTATTCACTTAAATATGAATCAGCTTAAGTTATTTTACATACAGACGGCTTGTCTCTTCCCAGTATTCGCCCGGTTCAAGACCGAACAAGCCAATCTCATCAGCCGGAAGATCCACCTTAGGCGCATTGACCAGGTTAATTTGCGGTTCAGGACAGAAGAACCCTTCTGTTGCACCGTTATTCCAGATCATCCACTGCTTGTAGGAAGTGCCTGCATCATATACAAGAGTCGCACCGGACTTCGTATCCTTCAGCTCCATGCGGTTGCGGCCGTTCTGCGGAACAGCTGTGTAATGGTTGTCCATGGATGCATAAAACGGATTCACACCTTCTTCGCGCATGGCGATTTCATCAGCCGTAAGCTCCTGGAAAGCACCTGTAGGCAGCATGCGGTCACTCATCTCCCAGCGCTGGCCGATGGTCAGCTTCACACGGTAATCCTGTGCAGCGCTGTCCGGGGCGAACGGCGCGTTAATGGCCGTATGGAATGCCAGCAGACACGGCATCCGCTCTTCCCCATCATTATGCACCAGCAGCTGCTGGGATAAACCGCCTTCGCCAAGCGTGTAACGCAGCTTAACCGTATATTTGAAAGGCAGGTACTGATAAGACGGATGATTCTCATCTACTTTGATGGCAACCGTAACGAAGCTTTCATGTTTACCGCTGCCGAATTCTTCGACCTCCCAAGCTGCCGTATGTAAAAATCCGTGCAGATGGTTACCTGTTGCCTCCTCATTTACCGGGAGCCGGTAAGTTTTGCCGTTCCACGGAAACTCCCCGTCTTCATAACGGTTAGGAGGGAACAGTACAGGAATCCCATGGATTCCCGGGCTGGCCTTGAAGTCCTCCATCCCTTCTGCTCCCGGCTCATGCAGGAAACGGTAACCGTTTTCGGTATCCCGGAAGCAGATCAGGTTGCCGCCGATCCCCGGCAGGATAGCTGCTTCATAACGTCCGGCTTTTAACCAGACCGCCGCCTCTCCTTCATACTGTCCTTCAAATGCTGTAATCGACATTTAGTAATTCTCCCTTCGAAAAAATCAAAATGACTCTCCACATGTTAGATTACCACATCTGCCCAAGCAGAAACATGGCCTTTTTACAGCTGCTCTACTTCCACGCTCATTACGTGTTCGATTTTTTTCACATCATAGTAAATTTCTGTAGCGTAATCCCGGTCGGGAGTGGACAGTACCATATCGATCAGCTGCCGGCCGTCATCCAGATCCTTGATCTTCATCCGGCGGATCGTGCGCCCGTGATGTCTGTTTTTTCTGGTATCAGTCAGCTCGCCCCCCTCAATCTTCTGAATCACTTCTGTCAGCACATAGTTCTGCTCCATAATGATTTTGACAGAAATCTCATGCTTGTTCAGAACCTCCGGCCCAACCGCTTTAATCAGCAGGGGAACGGCATTAACAGCGAACATCAGCAGAACAACCGCGTAAGCGGCCTCCAGGTAGAAGCCTGCACCCACAGCGATCCCGATTCCCGAAGCCGTCCAGATCAGCGCCGCCGAGGTTAAACCGGAGATGGCATCCCCGCCTCTGCGCAAGATAACGCCGGCGCCCAGAAAACCGATGCCGCTCACAATTTGTGCCGCCAGACGCATCGGGTCCATCGTAGGGTGCTCGGCACCGCCGAACTTGTCATAGGCGTGAATGGAGACCAGAGTCACCAGGCAGCTGGCGATGCTGATGACCATACTGGTCCGAATCCCCAGCGGTTTCTGCTTCAATTGCCGGTCGATACCGATGAACAGCCCGAACAGCATGGCCACAAGCAGCTTGACTATCGATTCCGTGTGCAAATCAATATTAATATCCATGGCTCCCCCTTATAATGTGGAATGAAAACAGATAAAAACAGTATAACTGAAAACCGGGGAATTGCTTATCTTTATTTGGAACAAAAGAAACGGCATTGCCGCTCCTGCTGCAGGGTGGCTTCTGCCGGGCACGGCAGCACATCATGCAGCAGATACGGAAATCCGTTTCTGAATGAAGGAGATACTATTCAAGTCTATTCTATTCCTGCCGGTCCCTGATTAGACTTTTGATCAGCCGTGCAGGAGAGACTCTGCGCCGTCACAATAGATTTCTGTACCTGTAATGTGGTCCGAATCATCGGAAGCCAGGAACAGGGCCAGCTTGCCCACCTGATCCGGACGTCCCGGTCCTTCTTCGAGCGGCTGGTCGCCGTCCGGGAATTCGACTTTAATCTGTACTTCCTTCAGATCATCGGAAGGATACGTGTTATCGTCGATATTCGTTTTAATCGCACCCGGACAGATGGCATTCACGCGGATTTTGTATTGGGCCAGCTCCAGCGCAGCCATTTTCATAAAAGCAACCTGACCTGCCTTGGTGGTGCTGTACGCCGAAAATCCGATGTTGGAGAACACGCGGTTGCCGTTAATGGAGCTGTTGATAAGAATGCTGCCGCCGTTGTCCTTCAGATAAGGGATCGCATATTTAACCGTCGCAAAGGTTCCGCGCAGATTGATATGAATCGTCTGATCCCAGGATTCGATATCCATCGTTTCAATCGGCGCCATCGCACCGTTAATGCCGGCATTGGCAAAAACAACATCCAGCCGTCCCCATTTTTCGGCAGCCTGCTTCACCGCTTCTTCCACCTGCTGAGGCTGTTCAATGTCACATTCGATGACAATAGCCTCTCCGCCTTCTTTTTCGATCTGCTGTCTAACCTTCTCAGCGTTCTCAACTGTGCGGTCGAGCAGAGCCACCTTCGCGCCATTGCGGGCGAATTCAAGAACGGTAGCCCGCCCGATTCCTGAGCCGCCCCCGGTTACGATCGCTACTTTTCCTTCAAGCTTTTTATCTGCCATTTTCCATTCCTCCTACAGTGGTGTTTGCGCTCTCCAGTTAAGTTGTTTCCCTTACCTTTACCTCCCATACTGGGCTGTGAATCGGACGGCAGCTATTTTTGACAAGCTCTGGGGACAGCGATAATATGGTTAGACAAGTCCACCTGACTTCCGGCTCCAAAAACCCGCAGTTATTCTTGCATATGAGGAGAGTGTGAATGATGATGACACATAATGAAGAGATCCGCGGACAGATTTATGACGCCGTATCCGGGCTGTCCGCAGAGACGCTCAATACCAAACCCGCCGGGGGCAAATGGTCTCCCGTCCAGATCATGGAGCATCTGTATCTGATGGAAAAAGCCATCACCGCCGGTATTGTCCAGGCACTTACTGCAAGTGAAGAGACCGTAACAGAACCAAAGCCTTATCAGCTGACGCTCGACCGGAGCCGCTTCATTGACGCACCTCCACATCTTGTCCCTACAGAGGAATTCATTCCTTTAGGTGATTTGCGTGCCCGGCTGGATCAGTCCCGGGCTGAACTTAAGGCCGTGCTTGCGGAGAGCGAAGAGGCGCTCTGGAACCGCAAGGTATATCCGCATCCGGTATTCGGACTGATGGATGTGGCGCAATGGGTGGATTTTATCGGCATCCATGAAGAACGTCATCTCGCGCAGCTTAGAGAAGCTTTAACGCAAATTTAGATCAAAATGAGACAAAGACTTGGACCGCAGCCGTTGCTGCAGTCCAAGTCTTTTGGGTGTGGTGCCGTAGTATTCCCGCTGAAGCCGGCCATTTCATTATCCGAGCATCATCCGGTCATCCGCAAGCTTATGTCCGCTGATCGTCTCAAACTCTCCGAGCAGTCTTTCTACCGTCAAATCCTTTTTGCGGGATTCATCGATATCAAGAATGACCGATCCTTTGTCCATCATGATCAGCCGGTTGCCGAGGCGGATCGCCTGCTCCATGTTATGGGTAACCATCAGGGTCGTGAGCTTCATCTCCCGGACGATGGATTCGGTCAGCTTGGTAATCAATTCGGCACGTGAGGGATCCAGCGCGGCTGTATGCTCATCCAGCAGCAGAATCTGCGGCTGGGTGAAGGTAGCCATCAGAAGGCTCAGCGCCTGCCGTTCACCGCCTGAGAGCATGCCTACCTTAGCTCTGAGCCGGTTCTCCAGACCGATGCCCAGCCGGCTCAGCTGTTCACGGAACAGCGAGCGCTTTGCGGCACTGACCCCGAAGGATAATCCCCGGTTCTGCCCTCTCTTGTAAGCCATAGCCAGATTCTCTTCAATGGTCATATGCGGTGCAGTACCTGCCATCGGATCCTGGAACACCCGTCCGATCCAGCGGGCCCGCTGGAACTCCGGCAGGTGGCTGATCGGGCTTCCTTCAATACGTACTTCACCGAGATCCGGCTTCATAACTCCGGAGATAATATTCATCAGGGTGGACTTGCCTGCACCGTTACTGCCGATGATGGTTACAAAATCTCCTGCCCGGAGTTCAAGATCAATCCCGAGCAGTGCAATCTTCTCATCCGGTGTGCCGGGATTGAACAGCTTCGATACATTATCAAGCTTTAGCATTCGCTGCTCCCCCTTTCTTGCCGAGCTGTGCCTGCTTGGCAAGTTCGGCGCTTCTTCTGCGCGCAGTGCTCTTCTGCTTCAGATGACGCTGAACGGAAGGGAACATCAGAGCTACAATAACTATTATTGCGGTAATCAGCTTCAGATCTGAAGCTTCCAGCCATTCCACCCGCAGGGCGAGCGCAACGACGACACGGTAGACAATCGAGCCCAGCACTGCTGCCAGCGTAGCCCTGAACACGCTTCCTGCTCCAAAGATCGCTTCCCCGATAATAACCGAAGCCAGACCGATAACAATCATTCCTATACCCATAGAGGAATCGGCAAAGGTAGACTCCTGGGCAATCAGCGCTCCCGAAAGTGCTACCAGTCCATTGGACAAGCTGATGCCGAGAATTGTCGTAGTATGTGTATTGACTCCAAAGCTGCGGATCATCCGGGCATTGTCTCCGGTGGCCCGCAGGGCAAGACCGAGATCCGTCCGCAGGAACAGATCCATCAGGATTTTGACCAGCACGACTACAAACGGCATTACGAGCAGAAGATTAACAGAGCTGAACAATGTGTCCTCTCCCATGAGCGAAACGTTAGGTTTGCCCAGAATACGCAAATTAATTGAATAGAGTGCAATCATCATCAGAATCCCCGACAACAGCCCGTTGATCTTGCCTTTGGTATGCAGCAGGCCTGTACACATCCCTGCAAGCATACCTCCCAGCAGGGCACAAAATGTGGCAAGCCACGGAGAATAGCCGTTAGTAATCATCACTGCAGCAATCGCTCCGCCGGTTGTGAAGCTCCCGTCCACAGTCAAATCCGGAAAATCAAGAATCCGGAACGTAATATATACACCTAAAGCCATAAAAGCATAAAGCAGGCCCAGTTCCACGGCCCCGATCATCGAATTATACATGGGTGACTTCCTCCTTCAAGCGGCAAGGGGCGTTCCCACCGGAATCGCCCCATCTGGTCTGGCTCTTATTGAATGATATTATTAGTCTGGTCAACAACTTCAGCCTTCATGGCATCTGTAACTTCAATGCCCTGTGCTTCCGCTGCCTTGAGGTTAAGGATCAGATCCAGCTTCTCCTGCATCGTTACCTTCATATCCCCAGGGTTCGTGCCGTTCTTCAGGATATCTGCAGCCATTTCACCCACCTGGTATCCGTGATCATAGTACTTGAAGCCTACTGTTGCAAAAGCACCTTTCTCAACGGTATCACGGTCAGCCGAGAAGAACGGGATTTTGTTGTCATTGGCAGTCTGGATAATAGTGTCCACGCCGCTTACCACCGAATTGTCCAGGGTGATGTAGAATGCGTCCACACGCCCTACAAGCGATTCAGCCGCCTGCTTCACTTCGGAAGTGTTCGTAATTGCCGCTTTTACAAGCTCAATGCCGTGCTTATCCAGCGCTTCCTTGGCGATACCCGACATCACTACTGCGTTCGGCTCTCCTTCGTTGATGATAAGCCCGAGCTTCTTCACGTCCGGGAATTGTGCGGCGATAAAGTCCATCAGACGCGTAATAGCTTCAGGATTGGTGTCGGAAGCTCCGGTGACATTGCCGCCGGGATGTTCAAGATCGGTCACCAGCTTGGCATCCAGCGGATCTGTTACCGCTGCGAACAGGACCGGTGTTTCTTTGTTAACGTTCTGCACAACCGTTTGGGCGGATGGTGTGGCAATGGCAAGCACAAGATCATTCTTGTCTCCGGCAATCTTCTGTGCGATCGACAGATTGTTGGCCTGGTCGGCCTGTGCGTTCTGCAGATCCACCTTCAGGTTCTCGCCTTCAACAATTCCGGCATCCTTCAGGGCAGCCAGGAAACCTTCACGAGTGGCATCAAGCGACGGGTGCTCTACATACTGTGAAATGGCAATTGTGAAGGAGTCCGTGCTTTCCGTATCCGCCGGCGCATTGGTAGCATTGGCTGCCGTATTCCCTGTGTTAGCGGCGTTGTCCGTGTTGACTGCAGCGTTGTTGCTTCCGCATCCGGATGCTACCAGCATCAAGCACAGGCTGAGGCCTAACCAAATGTTCTTTTTCTTCATCATATAACCCCTTTTCTTTTACGGTATCAGCGCGTGCATCAAAGTGAGCGGTCCAGCATTATCGCTTTCATCTATAAAAGCATTAAAGCAAAAGCTTACATCAGTCTCACATTAAGTACAGCAAATCTATTAAACTTATATTATATGGACACTGTATATCCGTCAATCCTTTATGATCTCTCCATATATTTCAACTGGCGCAATATTACAATTCACGCACAAATCCCCTATGATAAAAAATCGGCCACTGCGCAAACTGTTCTTATAATTTGAACATGGAGCGTGCCAACATGACAATTATGAACCACAAAAAGTTTTTCACGGCTGCCATGCTGCTCGCTGCAGCATTGACGGCCAGCGCATGCGGGTCTTACAGCAGCGAGACGAAACCTAAGGTGAATTCAGTTACTCCTTCCGGTACCTTTGCCGGCAGCTATTATGAGAAATCTCATGTGACTGACAAAGAGGGAAAGTTCTGGATTCCGCTCAAGCCTGCTGCAGCATCGATCGGCTACCGGATGAAAGACGACACCTCCAGCGGCGGTTACGTCAAGCTGGGCTACACGGATGTAATGTACATGCTGCGTCCGAACTCCAAGCAAGTCTTTTCCTTGGGACAAAAGCTTACGCTGCCCGATGCGCCGGTTCGCCGCGACGGCCAGATTTACATCACTCCTACAGCACTCTCCAAGCTCCTGCAGACAGAGGTAGGCTGGAATCCGACCACGGGAGAGATTAATATTGCCACACCTACCGATAAGGATGCCGGAGCTGATAACCGAAATCATGCCCCGGGAACGTTAAGGATTCAAAGTGCATCCAATGTAGATACAGCAGAACTGGTTTCTTATGCCAAAAAATTTCTTGGCGTTCCATACGACTTTGGCGCAGGTTCTTATGAGGACACCAAAAAATTTGACTGCTCCTCTTTTACCAGACATGTATTCAGAAAGTTTGACATTGAACTGCCGCGCCTCGCCCGGGATCAGGATAACGTCGGCAGACGGATATCCCGGGATGAGCTGAAAGCTGGCGATCTTATTTTCTTCACGGTCCCGGGACGCTTTAAAAGCGACGCCGTACCTGGCCATGTAGGCATTTATATTGGAGACGGGAAGTTTATCCATACATGGGGCGAACCGGGGGTACAGATTAGTGAACTGGATACCGGATACTGGGAAAATGTAACGCTGCACATGCAGCGTGTGCTTTAGACTCCCTGATGTAACAAAGAGCTTGGATTCCCTTCAAGGAATTCCAAGCTCTTTATTGTATGCTGAAGCAAGCACGCTTAACCTAATCCCAGCTCTTGCCTTTCCCGCTCATACGTATGAACAGCTTTATTAGCTCAACAATAACGATGATCGACAGGGCAGCCGCACAGACAATGAGCCACTGCATTCCGTTCATATGCTGCACGCCGAACCAGTCATTCAGTCCCGGGATGATAATGACCAGCACTAGCAGCAGCCCGGAAATAACCGAGGCGCCAAGCATGTATTTGTTGGTAAACCAGCCGATCTGGAACAGTGATTTCGTATTGGACCTTACACTGAATGCATGTGTAATCTGCAGAAGGCCAAGGGTGGCAAAAGCCATGGTCACCGCAACACCCTCATCATAATGGGTATGCGCCCAGTAATATACCAGCAGCGTCAACACAGCTTCAATGATCCCCTGATAGATAATCCCTGCCCCCACACCTCCGGCAAAAATGCTGCTGCTGGATTTGCGCGGTTTTCTTGACATTACATCTGAACTGGCTTTCTCCAGCCCCAGTGCCAGCGCAGGAAGGGTATCCGTAACAAGATTAATCCAGAGAATATGGATAGGCTCCAGGATACGCCAGCCGATCAATGTGGCAATGAACAGGGTCAGCACTTCTCCGAGATTCGCGGAGAGCAGAAACTGAATGGCTTTACGGATATTGCTGTAGACTTTCCGTCCTTCCTCTACAGCAACCACAATTGTCGTAAAGTTATCATCAGCAAGAACCATGTCCGATACGCCCTTGGCGACATCGGTGCCCGTAATCCCCATTCCCACCCCGATATCTGACGATTTTAATGCCGGGGCATCGTTCACGCCGTCACCGGTCATCGCGACGATTTTCCCTTTTTTCTTCCAGGCTTTGACGATCCGCACCTTATGCTCCGGTGAGACACGGGCATACACGGAATAATCTGCAACCCTGCCCGCAAAATCCTCCTCGCTGATCTTATCCAGCTCGCGGCCTGTAAGGACACTTTCGTCACTCTCGATAATGCCGAGCCGCTTGGCAATCGCTGCAGCTGTATCCCGGTGATCACCAGTAATCATCACGGGACGGATACCCGCCTGACGGCAGACAGCGACCGCTTCACGCACTTCTTCCCGCGGAGGATCAATCATACCCGTCAGCCCGACGAACACGAGCTCACGCTCTGATGTCTCCGGTGAAGGATCAGCAGGAAGCTCCGTATAATCACGGAATGCAAAAGCCAGCACTCGCAGCGCTTCATCCGCCAGCTGCTTATTTCCGGCAGTGATGGAACGTGAGTCCTCGCCAGTAAGCTGCACTATTTGACCCTCTTTATAAATATGGGTGCACTTTGAAAGCAGCACATCCGGTGCGCCTTTGGTCAATCCGCGGAATGTACCGCCTTCCATTACATGAATGGTGGTCATCAGCTTGCGGTCCGAATCGAACGGCAGCTCTTTTTTGCGCGGATACTTGTTCTCCTGCTCTCTTTTGTCAATACCGATGCTCAGCGCATAGTCGACCAGAGCTGTTTCCGTCGGATCACCGATTATTTTTTTGCCGCTTTTACTATGCGAACCGCCTCCCGGCTTGGCATCAGCATTCCCTGTGTTCCCCTGGCCCTCTCCTTCATCGATACTGGAATCGTTGCACAGCGCCATGGCCTGAAGCAGCAGTTCTCCGCCCGGCATTTCTTTAAGCGCGGCATTCGCTTCCACTGTCTGTCCGTTTATGTAAAGTTTCTCGACAGTCATCTTGTTCAGTGTCAGCGTTCCTGTTTTGTCAGAGCAGATGATTTCTGTACTGCCGAGTGTCTCCACTGCCGGAAGCTTACGGATAATCGCTTTGCGTCCGGCCATCCGCTGGACACCCAGGGCCAGAATAATCGTCACAATGGCGGGCAGCCCCTCGGGGATCGCAGCCACGGCAAGCGAAATTGAAGTCAGCAGCATATCGAGCATTTCTCTGCCTTGAAGAAGCCCGACCGCAAAGATAACGATACAGACTCCAAGGATAATAAAGGTAAAATACTTCCCTAACTCATCCAGCTTCTTCTGCAGCGGGGTGACTTCAGTCTCTGCCCCGGAGATATAACCGGCGATTTTCCCGACCTCAGTAGACATACCCGTAGCCGTAACAACACCCAAGCCTCTGCCGTAGGTCACGCTGCTGCTCATATAGGCCATATTGCTCCGGTCACCGATGACGAGATCCTCCCCTTCCAGCACACCGGTCTGCTTATCCGAAGGCAATGATTCTCCAGTCAATGCTGCTTCTTCAATCTGCAGCGAGGCGGTTTCCAGCAGCCTTACATCCGCCGGTACCACGTTACCCGCTTCCAGCAGTACAATATCGCCCGGCACCAGCTCCTCGCTTTTGATCTCGCGTACCTGCCCGTCACGGCGGACTCTGGCCATCGGGGATGACATGCTTTTCAGCGCTTCAAGGGCCTGCTCCGCCTTGTTCTCCTGAATCACTCCGAGCACGGCATTCAATACGACAACCAGCAGAATGATAACGGTATCCGTCCATTCTCCCAGGATGCCTGACAGCACTGCTGCAGCAAGCAAAATAAAGATCATGACATTTTTAAATTGCTCGATAAATTTAGCCAGCAGTGATTTGGGCTTTGCTTCCTGCAGCATATTTTTGCCGTAACGGGTAAGCAGTTCGCCCGCCCGGCCTGAAGACAGGCCGTTTTCTTCTGTTTCCAGCCTTTTCAGCACTTCTGCCGTGTCCAGGGTATGAAACGGTGTGGACATTTGAACCTTATCTGAAGTATTTTCCGGTTTCAAGCCATCAGCTCCTTCCATTTTCAGCGCTTTATTTTCACTCATATGGAGTTTACCCAGAAATACTCAGGTAATTCTTAGTACAAATGGAGAAATACCAAACCCTCAAAAAGCTTTAATGATTTGGCCCCTTACGTAACCTATGTTATGCTTTAGATATACTACATACAGTAAGGAGGTGAATCCATGATAGCATATCTGGGACGCAAACCCTTTCAACAGCTGCTTCGCATAAGTTTGATCCCCATGGTTCTCTTCACACTGCTCGCTGCATCCTTCGGCGTTCATCATCAGGAAGAGTATGAAGGAAGAACCCCGCAAATCCAGCAATATGAGCACAAATTGACACAGCCGGTGCGGTTACATCCGCCGAAGCCAAGCTATACACCGGGAGTCCGCATATCCCATCATGGATCCACCCCGCTTTTGACACCGGAATCTGCGGCCTGTCTTCTAAGTGTTTCTTTTTATCCTTTTATCTATATCATCCTAAAACGCCTGCGGCTGCATCCGCTCAAATTTACTTCCAATTATGTGGACAAAGCATATTAAACCTCACCCGTTCAGATTTACAAAAATAAGTTTCTGATGATGGGAGGAATACCTTTGAACAAACGCACAAGCGGAGCTTATTCCCCGCTTCAGCGCAAACCTGTCCGTATTCTCTCGATCGTTGCCGGAGGTCTGCTCGCCGCCGTCGGACTGGAGCTGTTCCTGATTCCGCACAAGCTGATTCCCGGGGGGATTACCGGACTCTCCGCCCTGTTCTCACATATGACTGAAATGCGGCTGGGCTTGTTCCTGTTCCTGTTCAATTTGCCGTTTATTCTGCTGTCACGCAAACAAATCAGCCTGCAATTTGCCTTGTATACCATGCTCGGGTTGCTCTGCCTTACAGCAGGCTCCCTGGCACTCCACAGTTACCCGGCGGTTGCGGGAGAACCGCTTACGGCAGCCATTGCCGGAGGGCTGTGCCTTGGCTTAGGCATAGGTATATCCATCCGCTTTGGCGGGATCACCGGCTCGGCCGGCGATCCCGGGTACCTGCTGCTGAAGGGCGGCCCGCCTAAATATGCTGAAACAGCCATTATGCTGTTCAACTGTGCCATATTGTTATGCGGCGGTTTTTTATTCGGCTGGGATCAGGCGATGTATTCCATCATTGCCTATCTTCTGGCCTTTGAAGGGGTAAGAATTTCACTGAGGGACCTGTCCCGCTCAAGGGCTGTGTGGATTACCAGCCGCCGCTGTGAGGAGATCAGCAAAGCGCTGAAGGAATCGCTGGAGCGCGAAGCCAAGCTTGTCCAGGCCTCCGGTCCGGCAGGCCAGCCCGGCACCTTATTTTGTCTGGCCAGCAGGCTGGAAGAGGAGAAGCTGACCTCTATCGTCCGGCAGTATGACAAGGACAGCCAGATTGTTTTCCGCGGGGCAAGCGGGCGGGATCCGGGTGACCTGTTCCGTAAAAATATCAGCTGACCTATGGAAAATATCCGTACACCAAAAAGTCGTTCCCGCTGCTCTTAGCGGGAACGACTTTTTGCTTGCCTGATGTAAGGACTGGCCTGCTTCTTCAGCGGAACATACCCCATAGCCGGATAAGGTGAAACGTATTGTTAGGATCAATTTTTTGGGCAATCACGAACTTTACAATCTGCTCTTCCTGCGTGGTGGTCAGCTTCTCATTAAGGACTGAAGCGGCATTCTTCACCAGTCTGCGAACAACCGCGGTATCCTGCAGCTCCTGCTTGGAGATTCCGTTAATCATGTTCTTAATGCGTTCCTTGACAGCCGTATTCTTCATCTTCAGCTTGATCCGTTCAACCAGCTGCGGGCTGATTCCGTATTGCTGGTAACCCAAATGCAGCACCTCCCGTCATATCCAATCATTCACAGTATATGTGGGACGGCGGCGGCATGTGCCTAATTAATCAATAATATCGCCCTGGAATATTTGCTCCTTCTGCAGATAGCCGCGCAGCGGAGCATAATCGGCTGAGGTCCAGAAGGAAGCATCCCTAAGCAGTTCAGCGACATCGTCACGGGCCTGCTCAAGCACCTCGAAATCGGCGGTCATATCCGCCAGCCGGAATTCCGGCAGCCCGCTCTGTTTCGTTCCGAAGAAATCCCCCGGACCGCGAAGTTCCAGATCCCTTCTCGACACTTCAAAACCGTCATCCGTATCGGTCATGGCCGTCATCCGTTCGCGGCCGATTTCCGATTTCGGATCGGCTACAAGCACACAGTAGGAAGCATGCTGCCCTCTTCCGACACGTCCCCGCAGCTGGTGCAGCTGTGACAATCCAAAGCGGTCAGCATCCATGATGATCATAAGCGTTGCGTTAGGTACATCGACGCCAACCTCTACAACTGTCGTAGATACAAGCAGCTGAATCTCATTATTGTAGAAGGCGCGCATAACCTCGTCTTTTTCGCCCGGAGTCATCCGTCCGTGCAGCAGTCCGACCGAGTAATTCGGAAAGTTCTGTGACATCTGGACATGCAGGTCAATTGCGTTTTGCACATCAAGCTTCTCGGACTCTTCAATCAGCGGACAGATCAGATAAGCCTGCCGTCCCTGATCAACCTCGCGGTTCACCAGCTTCAGCACCCGCTCCATCAGATCATGTTTTACCCAATAGGTAGTAATCGGGACCCTCCCCTTCGGCCGCTCGGACAGGGTAGATACATCCATATCACCGAATACTGTAATTGCCAGTGTACGCGGAATCGGGGTTGCCGTCATCGTCAGCACATCCGGGTTATAACCTTTGCGGCGCAGAATACTGCGCTGGTTGACTCCGAAACGGTGCTGCTCATCCGTGACCACAAGGCCCAGCCCGCGGAAGAATACGTCATCCTGAATCAGCGCATGCGTGCCTACAACGACATCAATCATGCCCATCTGCAGGGATGCAAGCAGATCCTTGCGTTTGCGCCCGGTCACGCTGCCTGTCAATAGCCCGACTGTGATGCCGAACGGTTCGAACATCCGCGTCAGGGAGCGCATATGCTGTTCCGCCAGAATTTCAGTCGGCACCATAAGCGCTCCCTGAAACCCCGACCGCACCGTGGCAAACAGCGCGATTGCCGCCAGTACGGTTTTGCCAGAGCCAACATCGCCCTGAAGCAGCCGGTTCATACAGGATGGGGAGCG
Organism: Paenibacillus sp. PK3_47; assembly: GCF_023520895.1. Lineage (NCBI taxonomy): Bacteria > Bacillati > Bacillota > Bacilli > Caryophanales > Paenibacillaceae > Paenibacillus > Paenibacillus sp. PK3_47. The sequence continues at coordinate 5,584,402 of NZ_CP026029.1, read as the reverse complement.
CATATCCTTCAGAATCTCCAGTTCTACATGCTTCTGGGCATCCGTCAGCTCAAAAGGCAGGCTGCGCACAAACTGGCGGACAGTTGCATTATCAACGGTGTGCACCACGCCGTCCATTCTCCCTTGGGTGAGCACCCGGAAAGCCTGTACCTTCAATTGAAACAGGAACAGCTCCTCGTAGACCATTCTGCGCCTGCCCTGCTGGCCTTCCCGGGTATCCTCCGGCCGGTGAATCGTAGCTACAGCCCGTTTGCGGGGCATGAAGTCATATTTCCGCAGGATGACCTGCGGCAGTATTTCCGGAATCAGCTCACCGAACTGCAGCAGCGCCTGATTGATGCTTTTGCGGATCCACGATTGTGTGATCTTGCCTCCGACAGAATATACAGGCTGAAGAGTACCGGTCTTTCCCTCCCCGCGGTCAGGGAATTCATAATCTGTGACGGTAATGGCGTTACGCTTTTGATCCCATTTGCCGGTAATAACGATTTCCCGCCCCACTGTCAGCTGCTCCTTGATATAGTGCTGATTGAACCAGGTGGCGGTGAACATCCACGGCTCGGCAACCACTTTACAGCTGAGGCGTGATTTGCCCCCGAACCGCTGCAGTACAGGTATACCGATCACCTTGGCCACCACGGTTGCCTTGTCACCATGCTTGACCTCACTGAGCGAACGCGGACGGAAATCCTCGTAACGGAACGGATAATATTCCAGCAGATCCTTCACTGTAAAGACGCCAAAGGCGTGAAGCTCGCTTTGCTTTTGAGCGCTCACGCCAGTTATTTGTTTTACTTCGATTTCATCAAGTGATAGCTGCATGTTCATCCCCTATTTACGCGGGCCAGATAAATACGGCTAACGTACCATTGCCGACATGGCTGCCTACAACAGGGCCGATGTTGGTCAGCACTTGCTCTTCCAGGGTGAAGTGCCCGGCTAATTCCTTCAGGAATTCTTCGCCGTATGCCGGTTCAGCCGTATGACCCACGGCCACATTGATTTTGTTCACTCCCGGCAGGTCCGCTTTGAACAGCTCGATCATGCGGGCAATTGCTTTTTTGCGGCCTCTTACCTTCTCAACCGCATAAATAATACCTTCTGCATCAATAGAGAGAATAGGCTTGATATTGAGCAGCGTTCCCAGAAACGCTGAAGCTTTGCCGATTCTGCCGCCTTTCTGCAGATATTCAAGCGTGTCGACCAGGAAATATAGCTTGCGCGACTGGCGAAGCTTCTCCACAGTCTCCAGAATCTCCTGCGGTTCTTTGCCTTCCTTGGCTAGGCGCGCCGCTTCTACTACCATAAACCCGAAACCGTAGGAAGCGGACAGGGAATCCACCACAGTGATGGCCTCCCCCTCCTCCTCCAGCATGGACTTCGCCAAAACCGCTGACTGATAGGTCCCGCTTAGCCCGGATGAGATATGGAAAGACAGAATTGCACTGCCCGGATTACGCTCCAGGATGGTGCGGTACACATTCATATATTCAACCGGAGAAGGCTGAGAGGTCGTCGGCAGCTGTGCTGCACGCGGAAGACGCTCATAGAACTGCTCCGGTGTCATATCGACATTATCCCGGTAAGACTCTTCACCGAACATCAGGGTCAGCGGTACAATCTGAATGCCGTAAGCTTCCGCCAGTGCCGGCGGGATATCCGAAGTACTGTCTGTGACGATAACGGTTCGACTCATGGAATTCCTCCCCAAACAAGATTTAAGCTGTTCCGCGCAGCGGCGGAAAATGCTTTGACGCAAATAGAGGAATAAAGCTTGAGCTTAGGCTTCAACCGAGAAAAGATAGTAATACAACGGCTGCCCGCCTTCATGAATCTCGACTTCCACCTGCGGATAGTTCTCCTCCAGCCAGCCGGCTAAAGTTTCAGTGACACCGTTCTCTGTCTCTGCACCGGTCAGGACAGTGACGATCTCATCACCATTCTCCAGCATGCTTGAGAGCAGAGCCTGGCTTGCACCCAGCAGGTCATCGGAAGCTGCAACAATTTTGGAATTGGAAATGCCGATATACTGGCCTGCCTTGATCTCCAGCTCCTCAATAACAGTGTCCCGTACGGAATTGGTTACCTGCCCGGATTTAACCTGTGAAATGGCCTCAAGCATGTTGCTGGTATTGGCATCTACAGTATCATCCTCCTGGAAAGCAAACGCAGCAGCAATTCCCTGCGGGATGCTCTTGCTCGGAATAACGGTTATCTCCCGCTCCCCTTCCAGCAGATCCTTGGCCTGCTGTGCAGCGAGCACGATGTTGGAGTTATTCGGCAGAATATACACATGCTTTGCGGAGATTAATGAAATCGCATTAACGAAATCCTCTGTGCTTGGATTCATGGTCTGACCGCCTGCCAGCACGGCATCGACACCCAGGCTCCTGAAAATTTCAGAAATACCGTCGCCGGAAGACACAGCGATAAAGCCGTAAGGAGCCAGGTCATCCGCCGGTGGAACGGCCGGTGCCTGTACGCTGCTTTTTTCCTCAGGAATATCTGCAAAAACATCCGGCATCGGCGCAATGTCCATCCCTGCTGTCAGCAGATCGCGGTGCTGTTCCCGCATATTAAGAATATGGATCTGGGTAATTTCACCATAGAGCAGCGCAAGGTTAAGCACATCTCCCGGTGTCTTCGAATGCACGTGTACCTTGATGGTCTCCTCATCGGAAATTACAATTATGGAGTCTCCGTTGACTGACAACGCTTTCCGGAATTTTTCCTCATCAAAATCCGCTCCTGCATTCACGCCAAGCTGGCGGTTAATGAAGAACTCCATATCATATAAAAATTCAATATCTTCCGTATGAAGCTGGGACTGGGCAGACGACTGCACGGATGAAGGCACCGCCTCATGCTTGGTCAGCACAGGCTGCGCTGCAGCCGCTGAAACCGGAACGGCAGCAGGAGCTTGTCCTTGTACAGGGGCCGGCTCAGCAGTGCTTCCGCTCGTCAGATACTGGTGGAAACCTTCATAAATGTACACCAGACCCTGTCCGCCGGAGTCTACGACGCCAACCTGCTTTAGCACAGGCAGCAGCTCCGGCGTATTCGCCAGCGCTTCCTTCGCTCTCGTCAATACTTCTGTCATGAGTTCGTTGATATCAGTTGTACGGCGGGCAAAATACACCGCATGTCTTGCAGCTTCTTTGGCTACGGTCAGAATGGTGCCTTCAACCGGTTTGACCACAGCCTTGTAAGCTGTATCCACTCCGGTCTGCAGCGCTGCCGCGAACTGCTGCGTGTTAAGCTCATCATACTGGGCAGCGTAACGTCCGAGACCTCTGAACAGCTGAGACAAAATAACGCCGGAATTGCCCCGCGCGCCCATTAAAAGGCCTTTGGAAAGCACGCCTGCACATTGACCGACTGATGCGGTATTATTCTTTTTCAATTCGTTCGCGCCTGCAGTCATCGTTAAGTTCATATTGGTTCCCGTATCTCCATCCGGTACCGGAAACACATTCAAGGAATTGACGTGCTCTGCATGCTGCTGCAGCCTTTCCGCACCGGCGAGTACCATTGCGGTAAAATCTGTTCCGTTTATAGAACGCTTACTCAATGAGAATTCCCCTTCCTAACTTTATGCCTAATCAATTCTATGATTAACTGGACATAATACACTAAGTTACATTGTACTATAATAGCATAAAGAAATAAATGTTTTTGAATCGGTTGACGTAGCAATTTTTGCTGTGATATTATATTTAAGTATTGTTTTATGCAGGTGTTAGTAACAAGGAGGTGTAATCTATGTCCCGCAAATGTACTGTAACCGGCAAGAAACCGAGCAGCGGTAACCACGTGTCTCACGCAAACAACCGCAACCGTCGTTCTTGGGGAGTTAACGTTCAGAAGGTCCGCATCCTCGTGAACGGTAAACCGAAACGCGTATACGTCAGCACCCGTGCTTTGAAAGCCGGTAAAGTTGAACGCGTTTAGTCTTGGATTTTCCTAGACCTGGTGATATCTCATATGAAACAAAAAGCACCCTTTACATTCGTAAGGTGCTTTTTTTCATGTCTTCTGTTCTGTTACCTGCTTAACTTTTCTGAAAAGTATTCAATATTGCCTTGACAAAACCTCCCAAAAATTTCGGCAGCTTAAACGTGTAAAATTTCATTCTTCACCCTCCCATCAATTCATGCGCGTACAGTAGGAGACTTTCCAGTCTTTATGCATACGTAAACGAACTGCAGACCTCCCTTATTGAACAAAAAAAGGCTACATGAGATTTCTGCTCATGTAACCATATTTATGCGCCGACAACTTGGCCTATACCTTCACTCTCATCCGCACACAGATTAACGGACGGCTGACCCTGCTGCCTCACGGATCGCCTTGATCGCGGCTGCACGGTCACTCCGCCCGAACACGGCATTGCCTGCCACCAGAACATCAGCACCGGCTTCAACCACTAAAGGAGCGGTCTCCTCGGCAATTCCGCCGTCCACCTCAATGCGCAAATTGCTGTGATTGATCTCATTCGCCCACTCGCGGATCTGGCGGATCTTACGGAGTGTACCCGGAATAAAGGCCTGTCCCCCAAAACCGGGATTGACGGTCATAACCAGCACCATATCGACATCCTCAAGCACCTCACGGACCGCAGAAGCCGGAGTACCGGGATTAATGGCAACACCCGCCATAAGCCCCAGCTCCTTGATCTGATGCACCACACGGTGCAGATGTACACAGGCCTCGGCGTGTACAGTGATTACCGATGCGCCTGCAGCGGCAAAGTCAGCTATGTAGCGCTCCGGATTTTCGATCATTAAATGAACATCAAGCGGCACCGAGGTATTTGCCTTTACAGCTTTGACTACCGGCGGCCCCAGTGTGATATTGGGAACAAAACGCCCGTCCATGACGTCCACGTGCAGCCAGTCCCCTCCGCACTTCTCCGCTTCCGCAACCTCAGCACCCAGTGCTGCAAAATCCGCTGACAACAATGATGGGGCGATAATTATCATGTCTTTAGTACCTCCGCTTTTTGTCTTTCATCTCATTGTAAAAAAGTTTGTAATGTTCATAGCGGCTGCCGGCTATTTCACCTGCTTCAACAGCATCCAGAACCCGGCAGCCCGGCTCATGCAGATGGCTGCAGCCGCGGAATTTGCAATTCTCCGCATAGGATGCGAATTCCCTGAAGCATACCGACAGCTCCTCCACCCCTAATTCCAGAAAATCCAGCTGGCTGAATCCCGGAGTATCCGCTACGAAGCCGCCGTTGCCGATATCCATCAGTTCCACATGGCGGGTAGTATGACGCCCGCGGCCCAGCCGAAGACTGATTTCACCTGTTTCAAGCTCAAGTCCTGGCACGAGCCGGTTCAGCAGCGTTGATTTGCCGACACCTGATTGTCCGGCGAAGACGCTTACGCCCCCGGCGAGACGGTCCCGCAGCTGCTCGCTTCCCGAGCCGGTTAATGAACTGGTGACCATCACTTCATAACCAATGCGCTCATAGAGTTCCTTGACCTCTCTGGTCGCTTCATGATCGTCATCGGCCAGATCCTGCTTCGTAAGTACGATCAGCGGCTCCAGTCCCGCGTGTTCAATATGAACCAGGAACTTATCGAGCAGATTGAGATTCATATCCGGTTCACGCAATGAGAAGAGCAGCACCGCCAGGTTAACATTAGCTACAGGAGGACGGATCAGTTCGGATTCCCGAGGCAGAATTTCATCAACCGTGCCTTCACCGTTTTCGGTGAGACCATAAATGATCCGGTCCCCGACAAGGGGCGCAGTTCCCTTCTTTCTAAAAATCCCCCGGCCCCGGCATTGTACAGTCTCCTCCCCGGTGGCAATAGACCCGTCCTGGAGCGGCTTGACGTAATAATAACCGCTTAATGCTTTGATGATGATTCCTTCAGGCATACATGTTGAGCCTTCCTCTCCTGAGATTGCACAAATGACCCAAGCTCATATCCCCGGGTCATTTGGCGGCAGCAGCCTTGCCCGCATTCATGACGGTTCAGCAGCTGTCTATTCCTCTTTAATAATCTTTATCCTTGCCGTTGCCTTTGTTCTGATGCTTTTCCTTTTTGCCGTTATTTCCGTTGTTCGTTAACGCTTTGAGGCTGGCATTACTGTTCGGACTCTCCGTAACAAAACCTGTCTGATCTACATTCCCGGCAGTCTCATCCGCCTCTTCTTCCTCTTCAGATCCCGGAGGCAGAATTTCCGGCTCAATGGTCGGATCAGGCTGCGGCGTTTCTGTCGGTGCCGGAGTTGGCGGCGCCGGCGTCTCTGTTACCGGAGGCTCCGGCTGCGGAACCGTGCCGTTCTTGGCATCCGAATACCGGATTTCAAAAGCTTCAATATACTCGCCATCCTGATAAAGCGAGACCGCTCCATCCTTGTTAGGCGCCAGAACCAGGTTCACAGACAGTACCTGACTTTTCCCAATCGTGCGTGTTCCCCACTCCTGCGGTTCACCGTCATTACGGGCATCGGAATACACAATGCGGATTTGTGTCTTCTTGCCGTCGCTTGACGGTGCCACCGGCACATTAAAGGTATAGTTCAATGCTTCCGGCGGGAATCCCGTACTTATGGAGATTTTAACTTTATCCCCTTTGGAGACAAGGTCGCCTTCCTCATAAGGCCATTGTTCCATGACCTTTCCCTTCTCGATGGAATAGGAGGCTTCTTCCTTGACTTCATCCAGCACCAGGCCGGCACCTTCAATCAGCTTCTTCGCCTGGGATTCCGACGAGCCGATGAGGTCAGGCATTTCTATACTTTCTTCGCCTTTGCTGACAATGATTTTGACCGCCGCTGTCTCCGGATCATATTCGTTTCCTTCCGCCGGTTCAGAGCCGATTACCTGGCCTTCCGGGAAATCTTCGCTGAAACGCGGATCCTGGCTGATCCGGCTTTGTGCCACACCTTCCGCAATCAGCGCTTGAACAGCCTCATCGTAGCTTTTTCCGGATAAGGACGGGACATAGTATTTGGTCTTCGCGGTGCTTACCTTGAGAATAATATGAGTTCCCTCTTTGACTACCGTGCCTTCTTTTTTGTTCTGTTCCCATACGACATTCTCTGCAAAGTTAGGGTTATATTCCATTGTCGGCGGATCTTCTACAAGAAGTCCCGCCTCGGCCAGCATAGCTGTTGCTTCTTCAAGCTCGTAGCCCGTAACCTTAGGTACGGTAACCTCGGCCACCGACAATTTGGAGTTCACATACCAAACCACGCTGCCCATTGCTATCAGTATAAACAGAGTAAGTCCGATCCATAATGCGGGACGTCCCCACTTCCGCTTGGATGGAACCGGAGGTTCGTCATCTTCTTCCTTTGCCATACTGCGCAGGCGGTCTTCCCCGCTGTTCCGGGCACCGAGACCACGCTGGAGCGGTTTGATCGCCGGAATAATCCGCGTTCTGTCCTCATCCTCGTCATCATCATGGAATGTGCTTTTGGCTTCGCTGCGCCGTTCTGGCAGCAGACAGGTCTCCAGATCCTGCAGCATTTGCTTGGCAGACTGATAACGCTCATCCGGGTTCTTGCGCATGGATCTCAAAATCACATTCTCCACACTTTGCGGAATCAGCGGATTCAGCACACGCGGCTCTTCGAACTCCTCCTGCAGATGCTTCAGCGCAACACTGATCGGGCTTTCGCCCAGGAACGGCAATACTCCTGTAAGCATCTGGTATAATACAATACCCAATGAATAAAGGTCAGATTTCTCTCCGGTAGTTACACCTTTGGCATGCTCCGGTGAGAAATAATGTACCGAACCTACTACCGAACCGGTCTGGGTGATCGTTGTCGAGGTAACCGCCCGGGCAATCCCGAAATCCGTTACCTTCACCCTTCCGTTACGTCCGATCAGAATGTTATGAGGCTTAATATCACGATGAATAATCTGATTCTGGTGTGCATGATCCAGTGCATCACAAATTTGTGAAGCGATGCGTACCGCCTCGTCCACCTGGAGCGGCGCCCGTTCTTTGATAATCTCGTTCAGATTATGGCCTTCGATATATTCCATAACAATATAATGAATGTCTTCTTCTTGCCCTACATCATATATACTGACCACATTCGGATGAGACAGAGATGCGGCGGACTGAGCTTCCCGTCTGAATCTGCGGATAAACTCTTCATCATGCACAAATTGATTGCGCAATACTTTAATGGCGACGTTCCGGTTAAGCAGGATGTCATGCGCCCTGTATACAAGCGCCATGCCACCTCCACCGATCCGTTCGATGACTTGATAACGGCCGCCCAGTTCGTGACCGATCATCTATTCCACTCCTTTGTCTCGGGCGCAGCGGCCTCTCCTTGATGTTCCAACAAAGCGACGCTGATATTATCGCCACCCCCGGCAAGCAGCGCCAGCTGAAGCAAGCGATCCGCTCTCTCCTCTAAGGATATTTCCCGGATTCCTGCAACCTTGCCCAGATGCTCCTGGCTGACAAAATTGCTGAGCCCGTCGCTGCACAGCAGCAGCAGCTCACCGGGCGCCAGACTGACAGGCGCCAGATCCGCAGTTACCTCTGCATCCGTCCCCATCGCTCTTGTCAGTACATTGCGGCGGGGATGGCTGCCAAGCTCCTCCAGGCTGATCTGGCCGTTCTTGAACAGCTCATTGACCAGCGTATGATCCTCGGTTAACTGAAATGCAGCACCGTCCTTCACAAGATAAGCTCTGCTGTCACCGACATGGCCAATATAGCCTGCGGTCCCCTTCAGCAGAACCGATACAACAGTCGTACCCATGTTGTGGTACTTCTCGTCACGCGAAGCCTCACTGTGAACGGTGTGGTTGGCTTCCTTAATTGCAGAGGAGAGCGCAGTTCCAAGCTCTTCCTTTGACAGTTCGGGCTGAAGTTCATCGAGCGTGCTCCTCATACTCTCCAGAGCGAGCCTGCTCGCGGTATCTCCAGCCAAATGTCCGCCCATTCCATCGGCTATAATGCCGAGTGTATAACCGTGGCGCGTGGCGCCGATCCAGACAGAATCCTCATTTACCGTACGTACCCGGCCAATGTCGCTGGCATGAACTGTTCTGATCAACTATCCTCACCTCAACTCCATATGTTTGGCGCGCAGCTGTCCGCATGCGGCCGCAATATCATGGCCCTGCTCACGGCGGATCGTTACATTCACACCCTGGTCGGCCAGAATACGCTGAAATTCAAAAATATCATTGCGGGAAGTCCGTACATATTTGCGTTCAGGCACATGATTAACCGGGATGAGGTTAACATGGCACAGCATGCTCTTAAGCACGCCGGCCAGCTCCTTCGCATGCTCCGGCTGGTCATTGACCCCGCCGATCAGGGCATATTCGAAGCTGATCCGGCGCCCGGTCTTGGCCTGATAATAACGCAGTGATTCAATAACATCGTCAAACGGGTAACGGCGGTTAACAGGCATCAGCTTGGAGCGCAATGCATCGTTAGGCGCATGGATCGAAATCGCCAGATTGATCTGGGTATCTTCATCAGCAAATTTGTAGATGTTCGGAACAATTCCGCTGGTGGAGACGGTAATGTGGCGCTGGCCGATGTTCAGGCCTTTTTCATGAATCATCAGGCGCAGGAATCTCATGGTGGCATCATAATTTTCGAACGGCTCGCCTGTACCCATAATTACAATACTGCTTACGCGCTCACCGCGGGCATCCAGAATTTGCTGGGAACGGACAACCTGGGCAACAATTTCACCTGCTGTCAGGTCGCGTTTCAGCCCCCCGAGCGTTGATGCACAGAAGGTGCAGCCGATCCGGCAGCCTACCTGTGTTGTTACGCAGACACTGTTGCCATAGTTATGCTTCATAATAACTGTTTCGATGGCATGATCGTCATGCAGTCCAAACAGGAATTTCACCGTACCGTCCTTCGATTCCAGCTTCGTAATTTCAGTCAGGGCATTGATACTGAACTGTTCATCCAGCTTGGCCCGCAGCGCCTTAGACAAGTTGCTCATGGATTCAAAGTCATTCACTCGCTTCACATACAGCCAGTCAAAAATCTGGCCGCCGCGGAAAGCAGGCTCACCGTTATCCTTGGCCCACTGCTGCAGCTCTTCCAGAGAAAAATCATATATTAAAGGTTTCATTATAGTTAGCACCTGTGCTTTCGTATTTTATTGATAAACTGCAATACGCTTAATGATATCCATATGCGTATTATTTCTCATTCTTCCTATTTTAACACAAATTTCAGAGACGGTAAAAGAAAAGCCCGCCGCGCACAAAGTCCTGCGGGCGGGAGTTCTCTCATTACGATGCAGATCTACTATTTTACAAGAGTCGTTCAATACGTGCAATATAAAAACCGTCGCTTCCATAATGCTGCGGCAGAAGCTGTATCCCTTCGCCTTCAGCAAGCGCCGTGCCGCTGAGCCGGTCCCATACCGGTGAATTAAAAGTCACGGATGCAAAGCCGGAATTATTCTCCAGAAATTCCGAAACTACACGGCTGTTCTCCGCCTGCTCTGTGGTGCAGGTGCTGTATACCAGCACGCCGCCCGGCTTCAGGAGCCTAGAGACGGACTGCAGCAGTTCGCCCTGCAGGGCGGCTATGCCGGCCACATCCTCGGGCTGCTTCCGCCATTTCAGATCCGGCTTGCGGCGGATGACGCCCAGACCGGAGCAGGGCGCATCCAGCAGAATCCGGTCAAAGGAAGCTGCCTCAAGCGACTGTGCCAGATCCAGCGCATCGCTGCTTCCTGCTGTGATGCAGTCCAGGCCTAGACGTTCCGCCTGGCTTGTAACCAGCTTTGCTTTGTGTTCATGCAGGTCATTGGCATAAATACTGCCCTGGTCCTTCATTAATTCGCCCATATGGGCGCTTTTGCCGCCGGGTGCAGCGCAGCAATCCAGCACTTTCATCCCCGGTTCCGGAGCTACAGCCTCAGCTACGAGCATCGAACTCTCATCCTGTACGGATAAATAACCGTCACTGTACCAGGAGGTAAGGGCCAGATTGCCGCCGCCTTTTACAACAATACCGAACGGGCTCAATATGGACTCGGAAGCATCCAGTCCGGCTTCAAGCATCTGGGCCAGCAGTGCTTCACGGCTGATCATCGTCGTATTTACGCGTACACTGACCGCCGGCGGCTCATTGTTGGCCGCACACATAGCTGCAGCGGTCTCCAGGCCGTACTGGGCACTCCATTCGCGCACCATCCAGAGCGGATGGGAATGAAGAATGGAAATCCGTTCTTCCTCGCTCAGCCCTGCTTTGAGCACCGGCAGCTCACCTGCACGAAGCACGTTGCGCAGGACTCCGTTCACCATACCTGAGATTCCCTGATGCCCGCGCTTCTTGGCAATGTTAACAGCCTCATTGACTGCTGCATGCGGAGGGATGCGGTCAAGATACATAATCTGATACAGACTTAAGCGCAGCAGGCTGCGTACCCAGGGCTGCAGCTTGGTTATACCTTTGCTTACAAAATCGTCCAGCACATAATCAAGCGTGATCATGCGGGAGATGCTTCCGTACACCAGTTCAGTGGCAAGTCCGGCATCTTCACGGCTTAGTCCTGATTTCTGCAGACTGCTGTTCAGAAGAAGGTTGCTGTAAGCTCCCTCCTGTTCCACCCGGACAAGAATATCCAGCGCTACTTCGCGTGCGGAAGCAGCTGCCTTCTTGTTACTGCTGCGGCCCGCGCCGCCTTTGCCGGCCGCGCTCAACCGAGCACCGTCCCTGGCTTCATGGCTGCACCGCGGCTGAAATCGCCGGCGCTCATTGCTTTTTTGCCTGCCGGCTGCACGGTGGTCAGCAGCAGCGTTCCATTGCCGGTCTTCACCTCAACACCGCTTTCGTTCAGCGCAAGCACAGTCCCCGGTGCCGCTGCTCCATCACTGCTGACAACCGGCTTTGCAGCTGACCATACTTTGAAGCTCTCGCCGTTCCAGAGCGTAAATGCTCCGGAAAACGGCACAAGACCGCGGATCTGGTTATAGATATTGAGTGAATCCGCATTCCAGTTAATCCGTTCATCCTCACGGGTCAGGTTGGGCGCGTAGGTTGCTTCACTGTCATCCTGAGGATCAGCTTCTACACGGCCGGCTGCCAGACGCGGCATTTCGGCCTTCAGCAGATCACGGCCGGCAAGACTGAGCTTTTCGAATAGTATTCCTGATGTATCGTCATCCTCAATCGGCACTTCGACCCGGGAGATCATATCTCCTGTATCGAGGCCTTCAGCCATATACATCAGCGTTACTCCAGTCACTGTTTCACCATTAATAATACAGCGCTGAATCGGCGCTCCGCCGCGGTATTTCGGCAGCAGTGATCCGTGAACATTGACACAGCCGTTTACCGGCAGGTCCAGCACCGACTTGGGCAGGATCTGACCATAAGCCGCCGTAACAATCAGATCCGGCTCATAAGCGGCAAGCTCAGCTACAGCTTCCGGCCGGCGCAGCCGCTCCGGCTGCAGCACCGGCAGGCCAAGTGCCAGGGCAGCTTCCTTCACAGGTGTAGGTACCAATGTTTTCTTGCGGCCCTGCGGACGGTCAGGCTGTGTAATAACAGCCACGACCTCATAACCTTCTTCCACTAGCATCTTCAGGGAGGGAACCGCAAAGGCAGGGGTTCCCATGAATACGATCTTCATATGTTTCACTCCCCTGCTTCACTGTGGTCAGCGGTGTATTCATATACCTTCTCGGCAATGTCTGTAAACAATACACCGTTCAGATGATCAATCTCATGCTGAAATGCCCGGGCGAGCAGTCCGCTGCCTGTAATGGTCACCTCATTGCCTTCACGGTCCAGGCCCCGTACAGTGACAGTCTCCGCACGGCGGACATCACCGTTGAGCCCGGGAATGCTCAGGCAGCCTTCCGGCCCGAACTGTTCGCCTTCCGTACTGACAATTTCAGGATTGATCAGCTTGATCAGCCCGTGCTCTTCATCGGCATCAACGACAATCAGCCGTTTCAGGATACCTACCTGCGGAGCTGCCAGGCCCACGCCTTCCGCGTCGTACATTGTATCCGCCATATCATCAAGCAGCTTCTGCACATTAGGCGTTACCTTCGTTACCGTCTTTGCTGTCTTATGAAGCACCTCATCCGGTTCTTTTACGATCAGTCTGATAGCCATTATAAAAACACCTTCCTTGTTCTAAACATTGTCATGTGAAAATCCATTCCCATTGTACCACGCAGGTCAACTACATCAACATTTGCGGGTCGACGTCTATGCTGATCTGCAGTCCGTTATCCCGTACCGAATCCTCCAGCTCTTCCGCCACCTGCTTGGCTAACCCGATTGCATCTATGGAACCCCGCCATTTAATAATGCACTGAAACCTGTATCTTCCTTTCAGCCGCGGCAAAGGGGAAGCTACCGGTCCCAAAAGATCAAGCGCATCTGAAGACAGCTTGTCCAGACTGCCGTACCAGCGCAGCTGCCTTGCTTTGCCCTGGATATTCAGCGCGTAGTTCTCGGCCATTTTGAGCAGCAGCGGAAGCTGCTCATGGGACAGCGTCACAAGAATGAGCCTGCAGTATGGCGGGTAGTGCAGTTCCCTGCGGTGCTTGAGCTCTTCACGCACAAAAGAGTTATAGTCATGGCCGCTGGCATGGACAATGGAGTAGTGCTCCGGTGTGTAGGATTGGACTACGACCTCACCCGGAAGCTGGTGCCGTCCGGCCCGGCCTGCCACCTGAGTCAGCAGCTGGAACGTTTTTTCTCCCGCACGGAAATCAGGCAGATTCAATGCGGAGTCCGCCGTGATGACACCAACCAGCGTAACATCAGGGAAATCCAGGCCTTTGGCGACCATCTGCGTGCCCAGAAGCACATCGGCTTTTTTGTCCCTGAACTGGTTCAGCAGCTTCTCATGCGAGCCTTTCTCCGTGGTCGTATCTACATCCATCCGGATCACCCGGATTCCCGGAAACAGCTTGCCCAGTTCTTCCTCCACCCGCTGTGTTCCCGTACCAAAAAAGCGGATATGCTCACTGCCGCATTCCGGACATATCTTCGGCGCCGGCTCGGCATGACCGCAATAATGGCAGCGCAGATTGTCGCTGCGGCTGTGGTAGGTCAGCGAGATATCGCATTCCGGACATCCGGCAACATAACCGCAGCTCCGGCACATGACAAACGTTGAGAAGCCTCTGCGGTTCAGCAGCAGCACGGTCTGTTCACCGCGTTCCAGCCTGTCTGCAAGTGCAGCGTGCAGCCTGCGGCTGAACATGGAACGGTTGCCTTCTTTCAGCTCGTCTCGCATATCAACAACATGCACCTTTGGCAGTTCATTGCCCAGCGCCCGTGTCGGCATCTCCAGCAGGATCGGCGAGAAATGAATATCACTTTGCGACCTGGCCGCATGATAGCTCTCCAGCGAAGGGGTGGCAGAACCGAGAATTACAGCGGCACCGCCCTGCTCCGCACGGCGGACAGCGACATCACGGGCATGATACTTCGGGTTCTCTTCCTGTTTATAAGAGCTCTCATGCTCCTCATCCATAATGATGAGACCGAGATTTGCGAACGGAGCAAACACCGCTGAACGCGCACCTACGGCCACATATGCTTTGCCCTCACGGATCTTCCGCCATTCATCATACCTTTCGCCTACAGACAAGCGGCTGTGCATCACCGCTACTCCGCTGCCGAATCTGCCTTTAAACCGTTCAACCATCTGGGGTGTGAGCGCAATTTCCGGAACCAGGACGACAGCCTGCCGGCCCTGTTCCACTACACGCTGGATACACTGCAGATAAATCTCTGTTTTCCCGCTGCCGGTAACCCCATGCAGCAAAAACACCTCATGGCGCTGTTCATCAACCGCTCTGGTAATCCGCTTATACACCGATTCCTGCTCGGGCGTGAGCGGCAGCGGCGTACTGGGCTTGAAGTCCCGTCCCCGATACGGGTCACGGTATACCTCAACCTCGCTGATTTCAATATATCCCTTATCCTCCAGCGCCTTAACGGTCCCGGCTGTCACCTGCAGCACGGCCAGCAGATCCTTCATCGGCATAGGCAGCATCGGCTCCATTTCGACCAGAAAAGCGAGCACTTCCTTTTGCCGGGCCGAACGAGCCGGAAAGCTGGCAAGCGATTCGCGCGCAGCCGCAACACCAATGGCCAGATCTACAGCTTTGAGCTTCTTTTTGCCCATCTTATCCTTGATGGACTGGGTTTCGGCCAGCACGCCCCGGCGGAGCATAAATTTCACCGTCTCCGCCGCTTCAGGAAAACTCCGGGTCAGCTGTCTCATGGAAACTTCACCGCTGCGCCTTACGAAATCGATAATCTGCTGCTCCTCCTGGTCTGTGTCCAGAAACATCGGAAACAGCTCGTCCTCCGCCACTCCGGAAGACTCTGCGGCTTCCCCGAGAGAAATCAGCCGTTCCGCCTTGCCCTTGAGTGCAGTTGGAAGCATGGCCTGCAGTGCGGATATTCTTCTGCAGGCATACCTTTGGCTCATCCAGTCCGCCAGCTCTACCAGCTCTGGAGAGAGCGGCGGCATCAGATCCAGCACTTCCTGGACCGGCTTCAGCTTGGACACAGAACCCGTCTCACCGGATTCCAGAGAGACTACAAAGCCCTGGACCGTGCGGTGCCCGAAGGGAACCGCCACCCGGCTGCCCACCTCAATCCACAGCTTTAATGCTCCCGGAATCAGATAATCAAACGGCCGGTCAGTGCTGCGCACAGGAACATCGACAATGACCTTGGCAATATCCATTATAGTGCAGCTCCAGAGGTCCGTTCTGCCGCCAGGAGCATGAGACGGCGGGCTACCTCATCCTTGGAGACCAGCGGGAGATCCAGCACCAGGCCGCCAGCATCATATATAGATACGATATTCGTATCCGTTCCAAAGCCCGCTCCTTCCACAGCGACATCATTGGCCACGATCAGATCCAGGTTTTTACGGACCAGCTTGTCCTTGGCATAGACTTCCGCATTTCCTGTCTCGGCGGCGAATCCGATCAGGAACTGCTTGTTTTTACTCCGGCCCAGCGTTTCAAGTATATCTGTAGTCTTCACCAATTCCAGCGTTAGGGTGTCCCCGCTTTTTTTGATTTTGGAACCCGCGCTCTCCTTAGGCCGGTAATCCGCCACCGCTGCCGCTTTGACCAATATATCGCAATCGCTCCAGCGGCCGGACACAGCCTCGTACATGTCCTGGGCCGATGATGCCCGGACGATTTCGATGGCAGGGTCCTGCGGCGGCGCTTCATCCGTTCTCGCAACCACCAGCGTTACCTCCGCACCCAGCGCACGCGCAGCGCGGGCTACCGCAAAGCCCATTTTTCCCGATGAGTCATTGGAAATGTACCGCACAGGATCAATGCGCTCAATGGTTCCGCCGGCAGTGACCATAACCTTCTTCCCCTTCAGCGGTCCTGAGGCGGTGCTGTCCCGCTGTGCCAGATAATTCTCTACTACCCGTACAATCGTCTCGGGCTCCTCAAGCCGTCCTTTACCCACATAACCGCAGGCCAGCAGGCCTTCCCCCGGTTCAATAAATTGAATACCGCGTTCTGCGAGGATCTTCATGTTGCTGATCACAGCGGGATGCTGGTACATATGGACGTTCATCGCCGGAGCAACCATCACCGGCGCCGTAACCGCGAGCAGCGTGCTGGTGAGCATGTCATCAGCGATGCCATGGGCCATTTTGCCGATGATGTTCGCAGTAGCCGGTGCAATCAGAACCAGATCCGCAGTGTCGGCCAAATCAATATGCGCTATCGCCTCCGGATCCCGCTCCTGGAACGTGTCGCTGTATACCCGCTGCTTGGACAGTGACTGCAATGTCAGCTCGGTGATGAACTGTTTGGCTGAAGCAGTCATAATAACATGCACCTCTGCGCCCTTTTGCGTGAGCTTGCTGGTCAGGGCAGCCGCTTTGTAAGCAGCTATCCCACCGGTAATTCCCAGGATGATTCGTTTACCCTTCAGGCTGTTCAACATGATTTCCCCCTGTCCCTTGCCTAAACTGATAACTTGGTATGATTCATTTCCGTCAAAATCCGAAAATCCGCTTAAAAAAATAACAACCTTCCGGTTGTCAGGAACAGCCCCGAACGGGCCGTCAGTTGAGAGTTGTAAATTGTGCAGGCCTCCTAACCTAAGAAGAAACGGTAACGCCGCCCTGACTGCAGGCAGTGTCCGTTTCCACAATAGGTATAGCAGGGCAATGCAGACTATTCTTCGCCGCGGGTTACAACAATACGGTCTTCATAAATCTCTTCCAGTGCAACTCCTACAAATTTGTGGGATTTAGGCACTTTGACATCGGTTTTGCCGCCTTCACGGAGCAATCTTGCCCGGCGGGCTGCAGCGACAACCAGGGAATACTTGCTGTCGACCTTGTTCATCATTTCATCAATGGATGGATATAGCACGTAAGACACCTCTTCATCTGTTTACTGTGATTTCATCTATCTGTTGCTTGCAGTGCATGTCATCTCACCTTACAATGTTCGGCGATAATAATGCTTTCTATTCGTTTACAGGCCAGATCAATCTCGTCATTGACAACGGCATAATCGTAATGCCGGATCAGGCCGATCTCATCCTCTGCAACGGACATGCGGTGGCTGATCACATCCGGATGTTCCGTTCCGCGGCCGCGGATCCGGTCCTTCAGTTCGTCCATCGATGGAGGCAGCAGGAATACAAAGATGCCTTCAGGGAACTTCTCCTTCACCTTAAGGGCTCCTTGAACCTCAATTTCGAGGATAATATCTCTGCCGCTCTCGAGCGTACGCTCCACAAAGTCCCGCGGAGTACCGTAATAATTGCCCACGTATTCTGCGTATTCAAGCAGCTGGTCACGTTCAATCATGTCCGCAAACTCTTCTCTGCTCTTGAAGAAATAGTTGACACCGTTCTCTTCGCCCTCCCGCGGATTGCGGGTAGTGGCGGAAACGGAATAGACCAGCTCAGGCATCCTCGGTCTCAGCGCGGTACATACGGTACCTTTGCCTACGCCGGAAGGGCCGGATAAAATAATCAGCAATCCTTTTGACATAATACACTCCATTTGTTGTTATTCATCGTTATCGTCATCTTTGCTTGATAAGCGGTGTGCCACTGTCTCCGGCTGAACCGCCGAGAGAATGACATGATCGCTGTCTGTAATAATGACGGCCCGTGTCCGGCGTCCATAAGTCGCGTCGATCAGCATATGCCGGTCCCTGGCCTCCTGGATAATCCGTTTGATCGGTGCAGATTCCGGGCTGACAATGGAAATAATGCGGTTGGCCGATACGATATTTCCAAAGCCGATGTTGATTAATTTGATTGCCATGTTCCGGTTGTTCCCCCCATAAGTTACATCTTTGCTTGATTCAGATACCGGTGATCACTCAATATTCGCTGCTTGTTCACGTATCTTCTCCAGCTCCGCCTTCATTTCAAGCGTAAGGTTCGCCAGAGTCAGATGATTGCATTTCGACCCGATTGTATTCGTCTCCCTGTTCATCTCCTGAATGAGAAAATCCAGTTTGCGGCCTGCCGGCTCGTTACTGAGCAGCAGCGCCCTGCATTGTTCAAAATGACTGTACAGCCGGGTAAGCTCTTCATCAATGTTGCAGCGGTCGGCAAAGATAGCAATTTCCATTCCGAATTTATGCTCTTCAAAAGGGAACGTCCCGTCATTCAGCACGCTCAGCCGCTGGCGCAGCTTGTCACGGTATTCATTTACGACTGTCGGCGCAAGTGCAGCCATTTCAGCGTGAAGCTCCTCAAGGCGGCCAAGCCTCATCGTCAGGTCAGCCGCGAGATGACGCCCTTCCCGCGCACGCATCTCCAGCAGTGACTGCAGGCTCAGCTCCAGCCCTGATTCAAGCACCTCTGAATAATCCTCCAGAGCATGCACGGCCTCGGCCGCAGCTTCATCCTTGAGCTCCATTACACCGGGCATAGAGAGAATTTCACGTATAGTCAGCTCCCCTGAAACTCCAAACTCACGCTTGAGAATTTCCGCCGCCTTCAGGTAGGAATTCACTGCCGGACGGTTGAGAACCTGTACAGAGGCTGCCTCTTCCGTGACCTCTCTATTAATGATGACATCCACCCGGCCCCGTTTGATATGGCTTTGAACCTTTCTTCGCAGCATATCCTCATAACCCGTCCAATTCCGGGGCATCCGCAGCACTACTTCGCAGTAACGGTTATTCACCGATTTGACTTCGAATGTAATCTTGTAACCGCCGAATTGCAGGGATGATTGACCGTATCCGGTCATGCTAAATGACAACGGAATCACATCCATTACACTATTGTAATTGATTATTACTAGCGAAACAAGGGGGACAATTTGCGCCCCTGCTTCTCCCAAATATACTCCAGCAGCTCCACATTCATCTCATAGAACATGAACGGTGTCATTAAATAGATGCCGTTAAAATGCGCTGTGGCAGTATCCAGCAGTTCTTTGGCTATGGCTACACCTGCAGCCCGGCCGGCTTCACCCTCCAGGCCCTGCATTCTGCTCCGCACTTCATCAGACAGCTGAATCCCGGGAACCTCGTTGTGAAGATATTCCGCATTGCGCCCACTGGCAAGCGGCATAATGCCAATAAAAATCGGAATATCGAGATGCTCGGTCGCTTTGGCAATCCGCACAATCAGTTCAGGATCATAGACCGGCTGGGTCATAATATAGTCAGCGCCTGATGCAATTTTTTTCTCGAGCCGCTGTACCGCCTTGTCCAAATGCTTCACATTCGGATTAAATGCGGCGCCGATTACAAATTTGGCCTTCGCTTTAAGCGGTTTGCCGGAGAAGGCAATGCCGTCGTTAAGCTGCTTGATCATGCGGATAATTTCGAAGGAGGTCAGATCGTAAATGGAACTCGAGCCCGGCAGATCGCCGAATCGGGCCGGGTCACCGGTTACTGCCAGTACATGGTCAATGCCGAGGGCATCGAAGCCCATCAGGTGGGACTGGGTACCGATCAGGTTGCGGTCCCGGCAGGCTACATGCACAAGCGGCCGGAGTCCCGTCCGGGACTGCACCAGCGATCCAAGCGCCATATTGCTCATCCTAGTTACCGCCAGAGAATTATCAGCCAGCGTCAGCGCATCTGCGCCGGCTCTGCGCAGTGCTTCTGCGCCCTTCATGAACTTGGTAATATCCAGGTCCCGCGGAGGGTCCAGTTCAACAATTACAGTATGACGCTCCTTCACCAGATCTACCAGATTCGGTTCTGCGCTGCTTCCGTCCGCATCCTCCCCCAGATGCTCATGCACGGATATGCGCTCTGCGCTCGGCTTCACCGAAGGTTCAGGCAGCGGCTGCGGAACATATCCGCGCAGTGCCGCAGAGATTTCTGCAATATGCTGCGGGGTAGTGCCGCAGCATCCGCCGATAATCCGGCTGCCCATATCCGCAAATACAGGGGCCATCTGCCCGAAATAATCAGGAGTCGCGCCGTAGCGGTACTGCCCGTCCACATAATCGGCAATCCCCGCATTGGGATAGACCGATACGGGAAGGGTAAGACTTCCCTGAAGTGTCCGGAGCGCCCGTTTGATGCCCGTAGGACCTGTACGGCAATTGAAGCCGATCACATCGGCCCCGTCCTGCTCCAGAATATGAAACGCTTCGGTCAGTGTGAATCCGTCGAGGGTACGCGCAGTTTCATCTACGGCCAGCTGGCAGATTACCGGCAGCGTGCTCAGCTTGCGGACCGACCTCAAGGCCAAGTGCAGCTCCTCAACATCATAGAAGGTCTCCAGCATGATCCCGTCCGGCTGTTCTTCCAGCAGCGCAGCAAACTGCTGGGCGTAAAAGCGTTTCAGCTCCGAGCCCGACAGGTTCGCCCGTTTGCCGGCCCGGATTGAGCCTACGGCACCTACCACGTATCCGGATTCTCCAGCCGCCTTACGCGCGATGCGTACGCCTGCACGGTTGATCTCTTCCACCTTGTCCTCCAGGCCGAACTTGGACAGCTTGTCATAATTGGCCGAATACGTATTGCTCTCCAGCAATACCGCTCCCGCTTCAATATAGCTGCGGTGCACATCTTCTATAACCTCGGGAGAGGTCAGATTCAATTCTTCATAAGAGATGCCGACAGGGAACCCCTTTTGATATAAAAACGTCCCCATTGCTCCGTCCCCGACCAAAACTTGATTACTCCACGCAGAGCGCAAATCCGGCTTCACCGCAGAACCTCCCCTATACTGTCATTAGTTTCATACTAATGTAACATAAAACAGGTTGGTTGATAAGAAGGCCCGGCCCAAAAACTGCATCACGCCGCAGCCCCTTGTATGCCGGAACACCTTTTGCCTCATACTAGCCGTATTCTTTTTTTGAGAGGAGCAAGCTGCATGAGAAAAAAAGTGCGCAGACAGCTGCTGCGCAAATATACCGTTATTCTGCTGTTGTCCGCGCTTTCCCTGGGTTATCTGTATCTGGGCGACTGGATGTTCGGTTACGGGATGCACAACATCAGCTACATTTTCCATTACCTCCTGTATACCGCCTCTGAGAAGCTTGCTGCCGCGGTCATGCTGCTCAGCCTCTTCATCTCCGACGCAATATACTGGTTCAAAGGCACTCAGCCGGAGCGCGGTGCGGAGAAATAGCTTTTCACGGCGGCAATGAGGATCAGGATGACGGGAATGCCCACCATAAAAAACGGGTAAACCACATACAGAAGCCGTCCGCCTTCATCCAGATGCTCGATAAAGCTCCGGGCGTCCAGCATGGAGGTAAACAGGATGATCAGGGCACACGGGTAAAGCATCCTGCGGTAAGGAATTTTGAACAGCTCGGAAATGCCGATGAGTGCGGCAGCGAAAAACACCGCCATTTTGAAAAACACGCCGATAATCAGCACCATAACCACAAAAATATCGACCCGCTGGATAAAATCCGAAATGGATATTTTGCTGATGGCCGGCATCAGCGGCAGCGGGGAACGCTTCACAATATCTGCCCCAAGCACAGAAATATTCATCGCCATCGTCAGGCTCAGCAGCAGTGCAGCGAACAGCATGGCAGCGGCAATGGCCCAGGGTCCTTTTTTGACATTGGACAAGTGGGGCATCAGCATTGTGAAGCAGATCATTTCCCCGAACGGAAACATATAATTCTGATGGATTACGGATACCAGAACCGGCTTTATGCCATTTTCGAGCATGGGAAGCAGATAGTTGAGGTTAATTGAACCTGACAGTGTAAGCAAAATGATGCTGAATACACCGATCAGGAGTACGATGGCGGAAAAGACGAGCGAGGTTCTGGTCAGCACCTCCAGCCCCTTATGAAGAACGTAAGCCCCTGACATAATCATAAGTGTGCTCAAAATAAAAAGCGGTGTGTTATGCATAGTCGCCATCGCCAGCATGGTGCTGCCGTCGCGCAGATCCCTGCCCGCCAGATTCATAAACAGAATGATATACAGCACCGCAACTGCCGCCCCGAGCGGCCGGCCCAGCAGCTTCCGCGCATAAGAAGTAAAAGGCTCATCCGGGTATTTCCAGTACAGATAAGTGTAACCCGCAAACATGACCAATCCCGCCACTGCCCCGACCAGAATCGAAATCCATGCGTCTCTGCCTGCCCCCATCCCCAGATTGACGACCAGTGCCGTTCCCAGTTCAAACAGCAGTGTAATGCTGAAAAATTGGGTCAGGCCGATTTTGACAGTCCCCATACGTCACCTTCTTTACGTTATTGATTCACCTGGAACGAATTGTTCCGCATATCGGTATGCCTGATTACAGCATCTGCATCAATGTTGACCTCACAGGAAGCAAAAATCCCTTCCCAGCGGTCCTTCACCTTCTTCCAACCCTGCGGATTCTCCCTTTCCATTTCTTCACCAAACCCCAGAACGTCACTGCCGTATCTCCTGGCCGCAGCAACTGCCGCCTCAATCTGTCTTTTGGTTTCCGCCTGCAGGCCGGACGATAGCCCCTCCAGAACCTTCGGGGAAGTAAGGTCCAGCGGGCTGGAAGCCTCTTTTAAAGCCGCCTGCTGGTAAATCTCAATGTTGATGACCGGATGCTCAGGATCGGACGCATTTACCCCCAGCTCCAGCTGTGAATGATACACATTAAAAGCGATGTACCCTCCCCTCTGATCCTTGATCAGTGAAGGGTATTCTTTTATTTGGTTATGAATCAGGGCGGCGCCAAGCGCCTCATTTCCCTGAAGCCACCCTTTCAGCTTGTCATCTTTAAAGACAGCCAGACCCGAAACACGTAAAACTGCCCCTGGGGTTATGGTCTTCAAATTATCATTAGAGGCTGCTTTTTCCCTGTCCCCCGAAGTATGCACGCCGTTAATTAAAGGTCCCCCTCCCCTGATCTGAATGCCTCTGATCACATCATCCACCTCCATCCGGTAGTTGTAGCCGAACTGCTTGGAGGTCGTATCCAGCTTTTCCACCAGATCGTTGGCAGGAATTTTGCTGAATACGGTCATGGTTGTCATCAGGTCTTTGGCCTCCTGGCCTTTGGAGATAAAAATCAGGCTGGTCAGCCGTGTATCACTTTCCCGTTCAAGCACATCCATAATATCCTTAATGCCTTCACGGGCGAATTTTTCGGAGATCACCAGCACACGGATATGGCCCAGCGATAAAAAACGGGCAGTCTGCCGCGACGTATTGGCCAGCGCCTCGAACATGGTACGTCCTTTGCCTGTATAAACGGCGACCGGGGCGGTGCCTCTCGTCGTTTCTCCGGAGATCTCTTCCGAGACAATAACCTGAAAGGATAATATGAATTTCTCCTCCTCCGTGGGCCCCCTGTCGATTGCGACTCCGGAGACTATAGCCCGTCTGTTCAGCTCGACACTGTCCCAGCAGCCGGTAAGAACCAGCGGAAGAAGAAGCTGCAGGCAGGCAAGGAGTGTCAGAGAGACAACCTTATTTATCATCTTGTTGCTCTTCCCCTTCCGTATGGAGCTCTTGTGGTTTGCTGTTTTTGACAATGGCCGGGGACAGCCGGAAGTCCTGTCCTGTTGTTACTTTCATATATTTAGGCATCTCAGCTCGCATTTGCTGAGGGGATTTACTCGGTCTCATGGACCAGAGCGGCAATCGAATGAGGGTATCCTTTAGCCCTTTTACTGACAGCGGTACAAACGGTGACAGGTATGGAATGCCAAAGGAGCGCAGGCTGTTCATGTGTGCGACCAGCACAATCAGCCCCAGGGTGATGCCATAAAATCCGGACACGCCGGCCAGAAGCAGAAAACCGAAACGGATGATCCGGCCGGCAATAGACATGTTGTATGCTGGGATTGCAAAGCTGGCTATACCGGTAAGCGCCACTACAATGACCATGATCGGCGTTATGATTCCCGCTTCCACCACTGCCGAGCCCAAAATCAGTGCACCTACCACAGACACGGTTTGCCCAATCGCCCGGGGCATCCGGACACCGGCTTCACGCAGAATTTCAAAGGCCCCTTCCATTACCAAGGCTTCCACAAAGGCCGGAAAAGGCACATTTTCCCGCTGGGACAGTAAATTGATCAGCAGTGTGGTCGGAATCATCTCATAATGATAGGTAGTCAGGGCGATATACACAGAGGGTCCGAGAATCAGAACAATAAAGCTCACATAACGGATGAGCCGCATTAGAATGGCGATGTCATAGCGCTGCGAATAATCTTCAGCAGACTGAAAATATTGGGTGAATACCGCCGGCAGCACCAGTACAAAAGGCGTCCCGTCCACAATGATGATCACTCTGCCTTCCAGCAGATTGGCAACAGCCACATCCGGGCGTTCCGTATTATAAATTGTAGGAAAAGGTGTGATCGTCTTATCCTGGATGAGCTCCTCAATAAATCCGGACTCCAGTATCTCGTCAATTACAATCTGCTCCAGCCGCTGGCGGACCTCACGGACCAGATCCTCACTCGTAATTTCTTTCATGTACATGAGTCCGATATGGGTCTGGGTCTCCGTCCCTATCTTCATATATTCCAGACGCAGCTTCGGTGACCTGATCCGCCGGCGGATTAATGACACATTGGTTCCGATAGATTCCACAAACCCGTCCTTGGGTCCCCGCACCACCACCTGTGAAGACGGCTCCTCTACAGAACGCCATTCGCCGCCGCGGGTCTCACACATAATGGCAGCTGTATAGCCGTCAATAAGGATTGCCGTATCGCCGGATAATACCGACAGCATAATGTCATTCCATTCCTCCTTCACATCTGCCTCGCCGATAACCAATGCACGGCTCAGAATAAGCTCTTTCAGATCTGTATCGCTGTCTGCCGCATCGCCGGTGATGCCGTCTGTATTCTCGAGCAAGGACCCGACCACAAATTCGTTTACGGCAGTCGTATCTGATAATCCGCTCAGATGGACTGCGGCAGCCCTGACCGGACTGGCTCCGCCGATCTGAAACTTGCGGACCTTCAGATCGGGACTGTTCCCCAGCTCTGACTGGATATTCTCTATACTTTCTTCAATCAGGCCGGACAAACTCCGGGCACTGCTGCTGCGGGTTTGACCGGAACCGCCTGTCCCGGAACTTTCCTTTGAACGACGTTTCCCGTACACCGGGCAATCCCCCTCTCTCTTAAGCTCGTCCTATTATTCACGGTTGACCCTGCCATTATTCGGATCAGCAGGAATGACAAAAGGGATAGTCCCGGAGCAGCAGCCCCGGGACTATCCCTGATCAAAATTTTTGGATATTTCAATCCGAATACTAAATCAGATTTCGACGGTTCCTGTATAAACGACCTCGGCAGGCCCGGTCATATATACATGGTTGTCAGTCTCGTTCCATTCAATGTAAAGATCTCCGCCCTTCAGGCTGATCCGGGCTGAACGGTCAGTCAGCCCGTTGAGCACGGAGGAAACCAGCGTAGCGCAGGCTCCAGTGCCGCATGCCAGTGTAGGACCCGCTCCGCGTTCCCAGACACGCATGTCCACATGACTGCGGTCACGTACAGTTGCGAATTCCACATTCACTTTACGCGGGAACAGCGGATGTACCTCCAGCTTTGGTCCCCAGATGCCGAGATCAAAGCTCACAGCGTCGTCCACATAGATCACACAGTGCGGATTGCCCATGGACACGGCGGTGAATTTAAACTCCGTTCCCTCTGTTTCAATCGGCTGATCCAGTACCGGCTCGGCATCGATGGCAACAGGAATCTGGCTTCCGGACAGTACAGGTTCTCCCATATCCACAGTAACTGTCTCAACAACACCGTCTTTTACCTTCAGGGTCACCTTCTGCTCGCCTGCACCGATTGTTTCGATTACGATCTGCTCCGAACTGACAAGTCCCTTATCATATACATATTTGGATACGCAGCGGATCGCATTGCCGCACTGTTCGGCTTCCGAGCCGTCCGAGTTCATGATGCGCATCATATAATCACCGCGTTCTGAAGGCAGAATGTATACCAGGCCGTCGGCTCCGATACCGAAGAACCGGTTGCACAATTTAACCGCAAGCTCTGAAGCATCAGCTGGCAGCTCCTGCTCACCGAATACGACAATAAAATCATTTCCGAGGCCGTGCATTTTTGTAAATTCCATTGAAAGGTCCACTCCTAAAAGTTTTGTTAAGTACAGCCTTAAAAGTTCGACGTGAACTTAGCATACCTTAAAGGAGCGGGACGAGGCTATTGATTTTATGCCGAAATTTTTGTACTTTTTATCATTGGCCGCCCGCCGGTGCGGCTGCGGTTCCTTTTGCCGCCCCAGACGCTGCCCGCCCCCATCACGAAGGTAGGAATACCGGCCATGACGAGCACAAGGCACCATTCGCGGAAACTTAGCGCCACTGTTTTAAAGACCGGCTGGAGCACAGGAATGTACATAACGAGGAGCATAAGCACGATGGATGACAGCACGGCAAGCACCAGCGGTTTGTTCTGCAGCGGATTGCGGTGGAACACGGAGCGTGAGCTGCGGCAGTCGAACACATGGATCAGCTGCGCCATAACCAGCGTGGCAAAGGCAACCGACTGAGCCCGGATCAGCTGCTGGGCGCTGCCTGGGTCAGTGCGGAGAGTGAGCCAGAAGGCAGCCAGCGTGCAAAGGCCGATCAGCAGACCGCGGCTGATAATTTTCCAGCCCAGCCGGCGGGCAAAGATGTTTTCCTTCGCTCCCCGCGGCTTGTGCTCCATCAAATCTTTCTCGGGCTGGTCGACGCCAAGCGCCATAGCCGGCAGCCCGTCGGTAACCAGATTAACCCACAGAATCTGGATCGGCACCAGCGGCAGCGGCAGCCCAAGCATCATCGCGAAGAACATCGTCAGGATCTCGCCGACATTGGAGGCCAGCAGGTAGCGGATGAATTTGCGGATATTCTCGTAAATGCTGCGCCCCTCTTCAATAGCGGCTACGATCGTCGAGAAGTTATCATCCCCGAGAATCAGCGATGACGCTTCCTTGGTAACATCGGTTCCGGTTATCCCCATGGAGATCCCGATATCTGCAGCCTTGATCGCCGGAGCATCATTGACTCCGTCACCGGTCATCGCCACCACATGCCCGCGGCGCTGCAGGGATTTGACGATCCGCAGCTTATGCTCCGGAGATACACGGGCATATACGTATACATTATCGGATACTTTATCCAGCTCGGTATCGTCCATCCGGGTAAGCTGGCTGCCGGTGAGCACGGTTCCTCCGCGCTGCAGAATGCCCAGCTGATGGGCAATAGCTTCCGCCGTCGTCCCGTGGTCCCCGGTAATCATGACAGTCTTGATGCCGGCGCGGCGTGTTACGGCGATTGCATCACGCACCTCTTTCCGCGGCGGATCGATCATCCCGGTGAGGCCGATGAAGATCAGCTGGCTCTCCGCTTCCTTCTCACTGTCCACGGTTTCTCCCTGACGCAGCTCACGGTAAGCCATGCCGATGACCCGCAGGGCCCCGGAGGCCATCCGTTCGTTTGCTTCCAGCACCTTCTGGCGGAGCGTTGGCGTGCAGGGTACTACCCCGCCTTCCCACAGCATATAAGAGCAGTTGCCCAGCAGGACATCCGGTGCCCCCTTGGTGCAGATCATCCGACCGCCGGGATGGCCGACGATAACTGACATCAGCTTCCGCTCCGAATCAAACGGGAATTCCTTTTCGCGCCCGTAGGTTACAGCGAGTGATTGTGCGGTAAGGCCCATTTTGGCCGATAAAGCCACCAGCGCCCCTTCGGTAGGATCGCCCTTTAGTTCCCAGACGGACGGGCTGTTAGTCTCTTTATCATTTTCAGTAACTTTATCCTTCCCTTTGCGCTTGCCGCGTGCCTCTCCGGGAAAAGTTTCCACGATTTCAGCGTTGCTGCACAGGGCCCCTACCTGAAGCAGCCGCCGCAGATTCTGGTCATTCTTAAGATCTACGGGTCTGCCCTTGGACAGAACCTGTCCGACCGGGGCATATCCTTCGCCGGTTACTTCCATATCGCGGCCGGCGCTCCAGAGATGTGTGACGGTCATTTTATTCTGGGTGAGCGTCCCTGTCTTATCCGAGCAGATGACGGAAGCACAACCCAGCGTTTCAACGGAAGGCAGCTTGCGGACGATAGCCTTGCGCTTGATCATTCGCTGGACACCGAGGGCAAGCGCTATGGTAACAATGGCAGGCAACCCTTCCGGAATAGCTGCGACAGCTAGGCTGACTCCCGCAAGGAACATCGCCGGAGCAGGCTGCCCGTGCAGGATGCCGGCAAGCACAACTACGACCGTGAGCGCAAGCGAGACATAGATCAGAATTTTACCCAGCTGCTCCAGCCTGTGCTGCAACGGTGTTTCCTGCGCTTCGGTATTCTGGATCAGGTCGGCAATTTTGCCCATCTCGGTATCCATACCCGTACGGACTACCACCGCTTTGCCTGTTCCGCGGGTCACCATTGTGCCCATAAAGCCGATATTCTTCTGGTCGCCGAGCGGAATCTCCTCAGCATGAATGGCTTCCGCATGCTTGGATACCGGCAGCGATTCTCCTGTCAGTGCGGATTCTTCTGCATAGAGTGCACTGCACTCCAGCCAGCGGACATCAGCCGGAACCCTGTCTCCGCTCTCCAGCAGGACAATGTCGCCGGGCACCAGCATTTTTGCCGGAATGGTCTCCTGCCGGCCATCACGCAGCACCTTTGCCGAAGGTGCCGAGAGCTGCTTAAGCGCCCGGAGTGACCGCTCGGCACGGAATTCCTGGACGAACCCCAGCACACCGTTAAGCACAATGATGGCGACGATCGTTACGGCATCCAGATATTCTCCCAGCAGACCGGATACCAGCGTTGCCCCCATCAGCACAAGCACCATGAAATCCTTGAACTGGTTAAGCAGCAAGGTCAGCGGTGAGATCTGCTTTCCTTCCGACAGCTCGTTATACCCGCTCTCCTTGCGTCTCTCTGCGGCTTCCTCCCCGCTTAGGCCCGCACCCGGATGAACGCTGAACAACTTCTGCAGCTCCTCCGCACCGAGCCTGTGCCAACTTTTTTGTTCCATAACTTTTCTTTCCCCTCCCGGTCGTTTCTTGACTTCCGGCGGCGCACAGCTTTTCCACCTGTTCATGACCAAGTGTATTCAAGGTCGTCCCAAAATATCACTGAACAGGGCTCTTCCTTTTGCGCGAAAGTGTTAAAGTATGGCATCATAGAGAAGAGAACATTATTATCATGCGACAGGAGAGCTTTAACATGGCATTAGACGGTATTGTTACAAGAGCGATCGTGCACGAGCTTCAGCCTTTTACCGGTGCGCGTGTCGGCAAAATATATCAGCCTAACACCCACGACCTTATCTTCATTCTGCGCGGCGCCGGCGGCGGCGGCAAGCTGCTGCTGTCGGCCAATCCGACCTATCCCCGCCTGCATCTGACAGAACGCAGCACGATCAACCCGGCGGAGGCGCCGATGTTCTGCATGCTGATGCGCAAGCACTGTGAAGGCGGGACCATCGAGAGCATCACACAGGTTGGCATGGAGCGGATTATTCACATCAATATCCGGACACGGGATGAGCTCGGCGATGTCTCGGCCAAAAAAATCATTATCGAGCTGATGGGCCGGCACAGCAATATCATCCTGACCGATCTGTCCACCGGCACAATTATTGACGGGATTCACCACGTTACGCCTTCCATCAGCAGCTACCGGGTAGTGATGCCTGGTGCCGCCTATACCGAGCCGCCGCAGCAGCATAAGCTGAATCCGCTGGAGACAGGTAAGGAAGCCTTCTTGGCCTTAATGACTTCGGCAGAGGAAGCTGCGCTTCTGTCAGAGGACCTTGAAGAAGAACCCGAAGAAATGATAGAGGGAGAGATCGCCGGACTGCTGCGTTCACTGGAGGAGCCAAAAGCCGCCGGAACAGGCGGACCTGCACCTTCAGCCGACCCTGCCGGCTGGATCGTGCATGCCTTTAGCGGAATTAGCCCTCTGATTGCAGGAGAGATTGTGACAAGAGCAGCGAAGGTCAGCCCGGAAGCTGCTTCGGAATCGGGCGGACCGTTAGAGCCTGCGGCACTCTGGGAAGCTTTCCGGTCCGTTATGGTTCCGGTTAAGGATTTCGCCTTCGCGCCGATCATCGGACATAACGCCAAAGGCAAATCCATTTTCTCAGCAGTTCCTCTGACCTTAAATAATGACCCTGTGAAGCAGTACAGCTCCATCAGCACTTGTCTGGAGGATTACTACGGGGATAAAGCAGAACGCGATACCGTAAAACAGCGGGTAAGCGATCTGATCCGCTTTATCAGCAATGAACGGGGCAAAAATGTGAAGAAGCTGGCCAATCTCCAGAAGGATCTGGAGGAGGCGGAGGATGCTGACCAATACCGGATTTGGGGTGAGCTCCTGTTCGCATCCCTGCATACCTTGAACAAAGGGGACAAGGAAGCGAAGCTGATCAATTACTATGACGAGGAGCAAAAGGAAATCACCATTCCGCTGGATCCGCTGCTGACTCCCTCGGACAATGCACAGCGTTATTTTAAGAAATACAACAAATACAAGAACAGCCTGCTGATTATCGATGAACAGCTGACCAAAACGCATGAGGAAATTGCCTATATGGAGACACTGCTGCAGCAGCTGGCCCATGCCTCACTGAATGATATCGAAGAAATCCGCGACGAGCTGGTGAGCCAGGGATATATGCGCGACCGCAGCAAAAAAGGAAAAAAGAAGAAAAAAACAACCCGTCCTACCCTGCAGGTCTATACCTCATCCGAAGGCATTGACATTTATGTCGGCAAAAACAATCTGCAGAACGAGTACGTCACCAACCGGCTGGCTTCTGCCAATGACACCTGGCTGCATACCAAGGATATACCGGGGTCACACGTCGTAATCCGCAGCGAAACATTCGGTGATGCCACCCTGGAGGAAGCGGCGCAGCTGGCGGCTTATTACAGTCAGGCGAAGCAATCCAGCAGTGTTCCGGTTGACTGCACTTTGATCCGTCATGTCCGCAAGCCCAGCGGCGCAAAGCCCGGCTTTGTCATTTATGATCACCAGAAAACCCTCTTCGTCACACCGGATGAGGAGCGTATCAAGAGCCTGCCGAATGCTCTGAAAAGCTAGCAGCAGAAGGCTTCACATCCTAACGGACAGAGGATCCTTTATTTGCACCTAAAAGAGCGTTTTGCTCAGCTAACGGACCGGGGAGGCGTTATTTGCTGCAGCTAATCCCATATCATCATCGAAATCAGATAATAACGGAACCAGGGTCCGTTAGCCCTTTAAAAGGCGTTAAATGGAGCAAATAAGGGAACTTCGGTCCGTTAGAGAATCCCAGGCCATTTAGATCATCTTGCGGTACCCGGTAGAACAGATAGTTGGTGGCTCCCGCCGCCTAATCAGCCGCCGAACTATATCTGTCTGCATGCCAAAAAACCTCCGTTCCAGGGATAGCAAACGTCCCGGATATGGGGGTTTTTTGCAGTTTCTAAACAGTTCACCGTTCCCGGTCTACTTCTTCGCAATCCTCAGCTGATTCAGCACATCAACACCAACCGTCACACTGCCGATATCCCCGTGAAAAATGACACCCTGGCGCGCACCGTGAAAATCCGAGCCGCCTGTGACCAGCAGGCCGTACTCCCCGGCCATGGCAAGGTATCTTTCTTCTTCAGCCTGTCCGTGGTCCGAGTGGTATACTTCGATACCGCGCAGCTCACTGCCGGCGATAATGGAGCGGACCAGCTCATCATTCCCGTAAATGCCGGGGTGGGCCAGCACCGGCGTGCCACCGGCTTCCAGGATCCACCGGCAGGCCAGCTCCGGGGCAATCCGCGGCGGAGATACATAGGCCGCTGCGCCTTCAGCGAGATATTTATCAAAGGCATCGCGCATGTCACTTGCTGCCCCCAGCCGCACCAGCTCGTCGGCGATATGAGGCCGCCCGACACTCTCGCCCTGCTTCAGCTCCCGGCCAATTCCCCGGATTACATTGTCGAGCGTAATTGTGATTCCCAGCTCATTCAGCCTGCCGATAATGGCCTCATTCCGCTGGTCCCGGGTATCTCTCTGCGCGGCAAGACGCGACAGAAACAGCTCCTGCTCATGATCGATAAAGTATCCGAGCACATGAATTTCTTTGCCTCCGGCACGCGAGCTGATTTCGACTCCAGGTACTACCGTAATTCCGTATTTCCGGCCTGCTTCCAAAGCTTCCGCGATTCCGCCAACCGTATCATGATCGGTTATCGCTACAGCTGCGAGCCCCTTCTCGTAGGCCAGCCGCACATTGTCTGCAGGCGGCTGCTTGCCGTCAGAGGACAAGGTATGGGTGTGAAGATCACATCTCCCCGGTTCCTGCTGCATAATGGACACTCCTTTTTGCTTGGTATTTTGTTCAGTATTCTTACTGCCCGCTGGAGTGCTGGCGCAGGAAGGTAAGAAAGGTAACAGCCGAGATCGGCAGCAGCGTCGATTTGAGATGTATGGCATAGAACTGCCTTTTAAAGGATGCATCGCTGATGTTCACAATCTTCATTAACCCCAGTGCGACTTCATGTTTGACCGACGAAGTGGAAATTATCGTCAGACCGAGTCCGGCCTCCACCGCCGATTTCACCGCACCGTTGCTTCCAAGCTCCATCACGATCTTCATTGCGCTGGAGTCCAGTCCTTTGGACATCAGCTGCTCCTCCATCACCTGCCGGGTGCCCGATCCTTGTTCCCTCAGCACAAACGGATACTGCAGCGCCTCCTCCAGCATAACCTCTTCCCTCTCTGCCAGCGGGTGATCTCCCGGCACAATCAGCTTGAGTTCATCCCCCATTACCGGCTCTACCTCCATATCCGGATGCGCCACCGGCGCTTCGATCAGTCCGAAATTAAGCTGGTGCTTGTTGATTTCCTCCATAATCTGCGAGGTGTTCATCACTTTCATGACGATCGAAATATTCGGATACTCCCTGCCAAAAGGTCCGAGCAGCCGCGGCAGCACATATTCGCCGATCGTCAGGCTGGCTCCCAGCTGCAGGCGCCCTTCCAGCATATGAGTAAACGCCGACATCGCCTGATCTGTTTCGCGCATCAGCATGATGCTCCGCCTGGCATAAGGAAGAAGCGCACGGCCGGCTTCAGAGAGAATAATTTTTTTGCTGGAGCGGTCGAACAGCTTGGTGCCGAAATAATCCTCCAGCGCCTGCACCTGCATCGTCACCGCCGGCTGTGTCATGTGCAGCGTCTGGGCTGCAGCCGAGAAGCTCCCCCGTTCCGAAACCGTATAAAAAATATGAAGCTGATGAAAATTCATAACCTGAAAGCTCCTTCACAGTAATTGATTGCTTCTGCTTAAATGTACCCGCAGCTTTGGACAAACCACCAAAAAAAGGACATGCAGCCCTAAGCCGCATGCCTTCCAGGTAACTTGCCGGTTTCTATCTGCGTTTGCGGCGTTTCTTCGCCAGCTTCATGCGGCGTGAATTGCGCAGCCGGGCAAAATAAGCCTGCAGATCCCGCAGCTGGGGTGCCGCCGAAATCCGGCCCAAAAAGGACACGATGACCATAACATAAAGCGGCCGCCCGGAGAGGCTTGTAACCCCCTCAAGCTCCTTGAATTCAGCTATGATCACAATATCCTCTTCGATCAGATAGGCGTTAAGCTCACTCTGCAGATAAGGCTTGACCCGGTTCTCCTTAAGGCTCCGCCACAGCCATGCACCAATCTCCTCATCCAGGCTGTCCTCCTGCTTGATCCGGTCCAGGTAACGGCTCTTCGCATGATCGGTGATCACGATGTCGGCAACTCTGTAATCTTTCAGCATGACATGAAAGGGTTCATAAGCCCCCCACCATTCCATCCCCTTACCCTGCATCCTCATCACACTCCACAATAAAGGGTCTTGGCATGCTCTTATTGTTGTCAATCTTACCGCATCAGGGCGTGTTGTTCAAGCATCGCACAGATCCCGGAGTGTATAGTTAATAGTTAGCGGCAGTCCTGCAGCAGCGCATAATCCTCATCATCCACGTAACTGCTGCCCTTGATCATTTTACATTTTTTCTTCAGCCGTGCCGCTTCGCCCGAAAGATCCTGGGGGGATTCAAAACGCCGGAAGCGGTTGGTCACGACTGCCACAGAGATGGAGACGAGCGGAATTTCCTCCATTACACCCGAACGGCTCTCTGTCAGTACATAAGCCTGGGCCAGATGTCCGGCATGGTAAAAATCCTGAACGGCCGTCTCAAATTGCGAGATGATCGACCTGCAGCATTCTTCAAAGTTATAGTGGTTGATAAAAATAATAAAGTCGTCCCCGCCGATATGGCCCAGGAACCCGCCCTGCTGCAGCGCAGCATGCTTCAATATCTCTGCTGTCGCCTGAAGCATCCGGTCCCCTTCCTTAAATCCGTAGGTATCGTTGTAGGCTTTAAAATGATCCAGATCTATGTACAGCACACTGAACTGCTCCTGCAGCAGCGTTTTTACCATCCACTCATTGATGCTGAGATTGCCAGGAAGTCCGGTCAGCGGATTCAGAAAACTGGCGGCAACCGCCTGGATCTCGGCAAAGTTCAGCAGCAGATCCCTCACACTGACAGCCCCGAACAGCTTCTCCTCATGAATAACCATCACGTAATCATACAGATTTTCGTCGCTTCTGTTCATGGCCAGCCTGCTGACCTCGGTGATAGGCGTTTTGTATTCCACGACAAGCGGGTTTCTGTCCATGACAAGCTCTACAGGTCTGCCCATATACAGGGTATAACCGTAAAGGGTCCCGATCTGCTGGTAAAAGCGGATTCTCATGATCAGCGCCACAGGAAGGCCATTTTCGCATACGGCGACTCCCTGAAGCTGCGGGTTGCTTTTAAAAACCTGATCCACATATTCGCATTTATGATGACAGGAAATCTCCGGAATCTGCTCGGCGATTTCTCCGATCTGCAGAAACATACCTGTAGCCTCCCAACTCTAACTCTGGATTGTGATGATCACCGGGCGGGAAAGCGCCCTGAACCGGCAGCAGTGATGGCCTGCCCAGCGCATATCCCTGGCCGAATTCGATCCCGGAACGCTGCAAAAATTCCAGCTCCTCCGCCGTTTCAATGCCTTCAGCGATGACCTTTGTGTCTGATCTGGCCGCATATTCCCTGACCAGCTCCAGCAGCTCCTGCTGTTCACGGCTGCCGTGTATTCCATGGATCAGGGACTTGTCCAGCTTGATGAACTCCGGCTTGAGATAGACAAGTGTCTTGAGGCTATTGTATCCCGAGCCTGCATCGTCCACAGCAATGCGGAAGCCCTGGGTACGGTAATGGGACAATACCTTTTCGAAGCTTACATAATCCTGCACCGCCTGCCGTTCAGTCAGTTCAAAGACTACCTTTTCCGGAGAGAGCCCCAGTGAATGCAGCAGCCCCAGAGTTTCTCCGCTTTTGTGGCGGGCATCATGAAGCACCCCCGGATGCACATTAATAAAAATCAGCTTTCCGCTCCCCCTGTCCGCCGCCGGCAGCTTATCCACATACCGGGACAGCGACATCCGCCGGCAGTACTGCTCGAAACGGTACATCTGCTCCGTCCGCCCGGCAAATTCATAAAATTGCTCTGTCGTAGGGAATTGGGCTGAGCTGGGCGGCCGGTTCAGCACCTCATGCCCCAGGGTCTGGCCGCTGTGCAGCTGCAATATAGGCTGAAAATAAGTATCCAGACGTTCATTATTCATAATATCCAGGAGTGCGGCCAGTCTCCCCAGCTCTTTGACCTCTCCCTTCACTCTTCCGTTCATGTGCTGGAGGTATTGCGGAATTACCGATAGCTTTTTGGACAATGCCCAATCTTTAATCATCTTATCACCTGCGTGCTTTTCTTCGTGAATTTTGTCACTCTGTACAAGCATATACCGGAAGTATTAAGCTGCGATAAAATAGTTAGGGCAAATTACCTAGAGATTTTAAGCCGGATCCCTTAAGCGCTGTACAAAAAAACAGGCGCCGTCGGCGCCTGTTCCTCTGAATAACGGAATTTATAGTCCGTAGTAACGGGACTTGTCCTGTCCGTTGCTGGTATATTCCGTCTTGAGCTCATTACGGTAAGATCTCTCGATCTTGCGCACGTAGGAGAGCCTGCGGACATTCTTCATAACTTCCTCTGCCCGTTCCGCATTCACATACATAACCGCGTAATGCATCCTGCGGGATACGTAATGAAGAGTTCCGTATTTCTCCAGGTTGCGTGCCGCCTTGACGTCACTAACCCACACGATATATCCTGTCCGTTCCGCAAACATAAGCTCATCCGCCTTTCTATCTGTCTCTTTCTGGAGGGCTTATCCGCAAGAGCATTTGCCTCCGCTGCCGCATCCGCCTTTGGGGTTGGGATCATTGCTGGGCACCTTGATGCTGTCCGATACGGAGAAGGCAATCGCTTCCGACATCGAGTGCAGGATATCATCCAGCGTCTTCTCCGCCAGCTTGAAGCGTACAACCTCTTCGAACTGTTCAAGCTCCCGCTCTACCGCTGTAACCTCATCCTTGGCCGAATGATAATTCGGGTGAAAATGACCAAACCGCTGGGTCTCCTCGAACAGCTCCTTCTTGCTGTCCAGCACTCTAATCATGGCCTGGATTTGCGGGTTGGCAGCAACCCGGCCTTTCCAGTATAAGTAATCCGATACTTCAGCGGATTGATTAATCATATCGCCTAATTCATAGGCGTAAGTAAGCACTTCGGCCATATCGACCGTATTCATTTCAGCTACGCTCATGAACTTCAACTCTTTTCTACGTTAATGGTCTACTGTAGCTGTAGACTATCTTATCATAACATATCCGCCTGCCTCAGAAGAAGAGGAAATTCTCCGTTCCCGGGGCAGCAGGAGCATCATCTCCTGCCAATCCCCTGCGGCCAGCTCCGCCTCCATTCCGTCTGCCCCCCCGGAATCCAGCAGATAGCCCGTCACTCTCCAGGGGCGGGAGTGGATTCGGCCGGGAATAAACTCGTGAACCCGGTCTTCCAGTGCCAGGCGGACCTTTACTCCCCATTCCAGGGCCTGCTCCATCACCTTCTGCGCTGTCGAGCCGTGATACTGCCGCCATTCCTTCAACCACATCTGCGGCACAGCCGTCCGGCCCGGCAGCATCAGTTCTTCCGCTTCGGCAGAGACGAACGGGATCAGCTGCAGTGTAACTTTATTACCGAATAGCCCACAGGAATTTTCTGTGTCCGGGAGGATAAATTCTGCAGCCTGCGCGGCAGCTTCAGACAGCAAGTAATCAGATTCCGGCATTTTCCCTTCCCGGCCCCCGCTGAAGCGCGGCGCCAGCCCCGAACCTGCCAGCTCCCTGCGGACCGCTGCGACCTCCTCCGGCTGGACAATGAAGTGCAGCGGCCCCACTCTGGTAAGGCTCTCCTGCAGCCGCGGATGGGCAGCAATGACCTCTCCGTCCTTTTCATTCCGGCAAGCCAGAAGAATAACCTCTGACAGCTCTGTACGTCCGATCCCTTTGGCCCAATGCTTCAGGGCCTGCTCCACTTGTCCCGGCAATCCCCCGTGCGCATGGGAAGCCAGCCAGGCTATTTCCTCCCCGGGAGAGCGGCCCTGCTCCGCAGCAGCTTCAAGCATTTTTTGGGTCAGCCTGAAGCTCCACAGGTCGTCGCTGTGCAGCAGTTCGGCACATCCGGCAAGCCTCCACCGGATAGGAAACGGGGTTTCCGGGAGAACAAGCACTTCGAAATCCGGCTGTACAATAAACATTGCTGCTTCCGGCCGATCCAGGCATCCGTTCTCCGGGCCAATTTCCGGCAGCGGCTTCATTCTTGTCCAGCGGAAGCATGCATCGCCACCCTCTCCGCTTCCAAGCTCGCACCAGCCGAACGCCGCCAGTCCTCTGAGCCATACCAGACATCCCGCTTCCAGCTGCGGTCCCGGTACACAAAGTCCGTAAGCGGCCATTGCCTGAACAACCTCCGTTAAGGAATACCATTGCCCTGGCGCGAATCCGGCAGCGGAGATAAAATAACGGAAATGCTGCAGATCGGCTGACTGCTGCCCGTAACGTTCCAGTATAACGCCGTATAGCCGGCTTGACATTTCAGCTTCAGTGAGCCCGAACCAGCTCTTCAGCCTCCCGGAATCCAGAACGATAGCCGTCTGGTTCCGGCAGGCGAGCCCCATTGCCAGCATTAGGTCAACGATGACCATCGCCGGCAGCGGGTGCGGATGCGCACGGCCTGCATCCGGGGATATCAGATCCGCCAGTTGATGCTCCTGTAACGACAATCCTGCAGCCAGGCGGCTCATTTTTTTGCTGTGTATGGCCCCTTTTCCGGTCAAGGGCAGCCCTTCCCGCGCGGTGAACAGCAATGCCCGGAACAATTCTCCCGTAAGCCCCGCGCCTGTGGCTGACTGAAGAGCTACCGCACTGTCCGGTACAGCACGTGGAACATAAGGAAAGCAGGTCTGCTGTATGGAAGCCAGCCTTTCTGCCGGAATCTGATACAGCTGCTCGCCCCATATTTTGCGGCGCAGCTCCAGCATCCCTGCCTGGCGCAGCTCCAGCAGAGCCAGCTGCTGCTCGGCACGGCAGAGGGCCGCCGGACGCAGCCGCTCTGCCTTGTCCGCTGCAAAGGGCTGTGCTGCATAAGCAGCACAGCTCCTTTGCAGCACCTCCTGCGCCTCAGATGACAGCTTCATCATGCCATTTCCTCCTCCTGCCGCTCTATCATTCTCACTGCATATTCATAGCCCTGCTCAGTTAAAAACATCCGGCGGCGCAGTGCAAATTCCTGCTCCCGGCTGTCTCCGGTTACCAGCGTATAGAAATAGGCTTTGTTCTCATCCGGCTTCGGCCGGAGGATGCGGCCCAGCCGCTGTGCCTCCTCCTGCCGTGAGCCGAAGGCGCCCGACACCTCAATCGCCACGGAGGCATCGGGAAGATTCACGGCAAAATTAGCCACTTTGGAAACCACCAGCACCCGCAGACGCCCTTCATTAAATGCTGCATACCGTTCTTTCCTCTCGCGCTGCGGCGTCTTCCCGGTAATCAAAGGCGCCTGCAGGCGTTCC
The DNA here is from genome assembly GCF_023520895.1 of Paenibacillus sp. PK3_47. Taxonomy (NCBI): domain Bacteria; kingdom Bacillati; phylum Bacillota; class Bacilli; order Caryophanales; family Paenibacillaceae; genus Paenibacillus; species Paenibacillus sp. PK3_47. The sequence goes on along the minus strand of NZ_CP026029.1, from coordinate 5,544,960 downwards.
GCCAGCTCTTCAAGCTGATCCAGATACTGGCCGATAACCAGCACCGAAGCACCGGCGTGCGCCTCCACAATCTGCGCAGCCGCCTCCGCCTTGGCGGGATTGCCCGAGGCAAGCCGGAACTGTTCTTTTCCTCCTGCATAGATGTATTTGCTCCGGAGGCCCGGTGCCATCGGCACAATCAGTTCCACACACTCCACCGAGGCAATCCAGCCCTGGTCCTCCAGTGTCTTCCATGGCAGCTCGTAAAACTTAGGTCCAATCAGCGAGAATACATCCCCCTCCCGGCCGTCTTCTCTGACCAGTGTAGCCGTAAGCCCCAGCCGGCGGGTGGCCTGGATATCCGCTGTCGCCCGGAATACAGGGGCCGGAAGCAGATGAACCTCATCATAAATAATCAGTCCCCAGTTCCGCTCATTGAACAGGTTCATATGCAGGAACGGACCATCCTTTGAACTGCGGTGAGTCAGCATCTGATAGGTTGCTATAGTTACCGGCCGCACTTCCCTCCGGTCACCGGTGTACTTCCCGACATCGGATGCCGGCAGGTTGGTCCGCTCCAGCAGTTCGGACCGCCACTGCTCTACAGAGGTTGCATTGGAGGTGAGAATCAGGGCCTCGCACTGCAGGCTTTCCAGAACGGCAAGACCTACAACGGTTTTGCCTGCACCGCAGGGCAGCACCACAACACCGCTGCCCCCGCTTCCGCCGGTACCCTGATAATGGCGGACAGCCTCCTGCTGGTAGTCCCTGAGCCTAAATGAAGCGTCAGAGCGGCCAGCCTCCCCCTGCCCGTCTCCTTTCCAGGCAATGTCCAGCACCTGACCTTCACGGTAGCCAGCATAGTCGATAACCGGATAACCAAGTCTTGTCAGCTCCTGCTTCAGGAGTCCCCGCTGCACGGCAGGGAAGCTGCTCTCTAATGAATGGCTGCGCTGAAGTCCCAGCGCAGTCAGCGTATTCAGCTTCTCCAGTTCATCCAGAATGCCCGGCTTGTCTGTACGGAGCATGATACTCTGCGGATTCACAGCGTCTGCATGCAGCTCCAGGCTTCCGTACCTGGAGAGCAGACCTCTGATCTCGTCCTCCAGTCCAGCGGGGATTCCCCAGCGGGAAAGGTTTTTCAGGCTCGCAACGATTCTCTCAGCCGTATATCCGGCAGCTGCGGCATTCCATAGTGACAGGGGTGAGATACGGTAGGTGTGGTAGACGGGCGGGCTTTTGACCAGCTCGGCATAGCCCGCCAGCTCCTTTCTGGCCTCGTCAAACCCCGGATGGCTGCATTCCAGCAGAACCGTCCGGTCTCTGCGGGTAATACAGGCTCCCTGTGCGCTCATAGCTTTCCTCCTCGGTCACTTCTTAATAAACAGCAGCAGGAAGAAGCCCAACTCCGCAAGATGCGGAAATGAGCTCCCCTATGTGCTTATTCAATGCAGCTGCCGCTGCGATATTTCACTCAGCGCTTCTCCTGCCTCATCAGCGAAGATGTTCTTGACGGCAAGATCACCGAGCGACACGATGCCGATCAGCTGCTTGCCGCGGGTTACAGGCAGCCGGCGGATCCGGCCCGAAGCCATGAGTTCAGCGGCTTCATCCACCGAAGTGTCCCCGCTGACAGAAATAACCTCCCGGCTCATGACCCTTTCCACAGCGGTGGAACCGGAATGCTTGTCCGCATACCCCCGGATGACAAGATCGCGGTCTGTGATCACTCCGATTAAAGTGACGCCGTCATCCGCATCGACCACGGGAATAAACCCGGTATCATGGTCTCTCATTAAGACGGCAACCTCATAGATATTATCCAGCAGCGTAACGGTAGCCGGCTGTGCAGTCATCACTTCTTGAACGGTCTTCAAGGATAACCCCTCCTGTCAAGTTCCTATATACGGAAGTAGGTTTTCCTCAGCCCGTTCATAATATACGTATTTTATTCATTCAGGCAGGAATCCGCCATGGCTGCCAGCAGCTTCACTCCATGAAGCAGGGCGTCTTCATCAAAGTCAAACCGGCTGTGGTGATGCGGATATACCGCATCCTTATCGGGATTGCCGGCGCCCACAAAGATGAAGCAGCCCGGAATTTCTCTGACATAATAAGAGAAATCCTCCGCCGGCATCAGCTTCTCCATCATAATTACACTCGCTTGCGGTCCAAGCGCCTCCGGGGCTGTCCGGAAAAAGCGCATAAACTCCTCTTCATGGTTCACAAGCGGCGGATAGCCCATCAGATAATCCAGCTTGAACTCGGCGCCGTAAGCTGCGGTTACCGAGGCAGTCATCTCTTCGATTCTGCCTCTGATCAGATAACGGGTCTCTTCGTCAAAGGACCGGACTGTCCCCGTAATCCGGCAGCGGTCGGCAATAATATTCTGCGCGGTTCCGCCCTGAATCGTGCCGATGCTGACCACAGCAGGCCGCAGCGGATCAACGGACCGGCTGACAATGCTCTGAAGCTGGGTTACCAGCGCTGCCCCCGCCACGATACTGTCAACCGTCCGGTGAGGCATGCCCCCATGCCCGCCTTTACCGATAATGTCGATAAAGAATTCATCGGCAGAAGCCATCAGCGGGCCCGGAGCGCTTCCGACTGTACCCACCGGCATCGGAGTCCACAGATGCAGGCCGTATACGGCATCTGCTCCTTCCAGCACGCCTTCGGCAATCATTCCCTGTGCTCCGCCGGGACAGATCTCCTCGGCAGGCTGGAACAGGAAGCGCAGCTCACCGTTCAGCTCATCCCGCCGGCTGCTGTAGTATGAAGCTGCCGCGAGCAGCATCGCCGTGTGACCGTCATGTCCGCAGGCGTGCATAACGCCTTTGTTCTGTGAAGCATACTCGTGTTCATTTTCTTCCGTAATGGCCAGTGCGTCCATGTCGGCACGCAAAACCACTGTTTTGCCCGGCTGACTGCCCTTAAGAATTCCGGTCAGTCCGTAACCGGTGCTGCTTCTGACCACTTCGATCCCGAATTCCGCCAGCTTCCCCGCCACAAAGGCCGATGTCTCTTTCTCCTGGTAAGACAGCTCCGGATGACGGTGCAGATGGCGGCGCCACTTCACCATTTCCGGAAGCAGCTGTTCAAATGATAGCTTCTCCATAATTGTCCATTCCCTTCTCCCATAACCCGCTCCGGCCAGGCCAGCAGGTCCTGCATTTATTCCGGTCCCGGCCGCAAAGAGCTATATTTCTTCCATTGTAGCAGAAACGCAAAAAAGTGGGTATTCATAGGCCCGGCTTACCTTGCACAACCCATGGAAACATACTATCATGAGGGAGAACATCAATAATTCTGATCATTAAACAATCATTCCATTTGATAAGGGGGATATGTGCGCTATGATTTTTGAGAACACCGGCCTTGTAGGCTTGAAAAGCGACCTTCTCTATCTGGACGAGAGCGCGGCCAAAGCAGGATTCATCCGCTGGCAATGGGAATATTACCGCGCCACTTACGACTGCAAAATCGAAGACAGGCAGAACGGCGGAGAGTATTTTCTGCGGGTCAACACGCGCGCTGTAGAGGGCAAGCTGGAGAAGCCGGATTCCATCCTTGCAATTGAAGCGGTATACCTCGGCAAAGCTACCTTTCCTCACGGCCTGGAGTATGAATCCCCGGTACCTCAGCCTGTGCTGGATACTGCCAAGAGGCATATACTTGAACTGAAGGAACTGCTGGAAGCTTGAGTGCCGCGAAGGGAAAGACAACCAAAAAAGTCAGCCTGCCCAAAAGAGGAACGCCCGATTTCCAGCTGCTGATCCTTACTTTGCTGCTTGTCGGCTTCGGACTGGTGATGGTGTTCAGTTCCAGCTCCAGCCTGACGCTTGCCAACGAAAAGTTTGGAAATGATCCCTTATATTTTGTGAAGAAACAGGTAATCTGGGTCGCCCTGGGAACCTTTGTGATGTTCACCGTAATGAATATTCATTACAGCAAATTCAAGAAATGGTATGCGCCGATCTTTCTCCTTACTTTGATACTTCTGCTGATCGTAGCTTCTGCAGAGCGGATTAACGGTGCACGAAGCTGGCTGAGCATCGGTAAGCTGGGGATTCAGCCTACCGAGCTGGCCAAAATCTCGATCATCCTCTATCTGGCTGCCCTGATTACCAAAAAAGGCGAACGGCTGAGAGATTTGCGGACAGGATACATACCGGTGATGGTTATTGTCGGAATTGTAGCCGGACTGATCATGATGCAGCCGGATCTCGGCTCCTGCCTCATCCTGGTAGCGACAAGCGGGCTTGTCATTTATGCGGGCGGTGCCAGCATGAAGCATATTCTGGCTTCAATTGCGCTGCTTGTTCTGGGTGTCGGCATTGTCCTGGGAGCCAAGACAGCCATTGACTCCCTGTCACCATCTGCCGGGGAAGTCGTTGTCCAGGAGGATTACCGTAAAGGCCGTATATCAGCCTTTCTGGATCCGTTTGAAGATGCCCAGGGTGACGGGTACAACATTGTCCAGTCACTGACTGCCCTGGGTGAAGGAGGAACAGGCGGCTCCGGCTTTGGTCAAAGCGTGCAGAAGCTGCATTACCTGCCTTATCCGTATACAGACTTTATCTTTGCCGTGATCGGTGAAGAATTCGGCTTTATAGGAACCTCTATCTTTTTGCTGCTGTATCTGTATTTTATTTGGCGGGGCATTCTGATCGCACTGCGGTGTACCGATCCTTTCGGCACCCTGGTCGGCATAGGGATTATGGGGCTGATCGCCATTCAGGCCTTCGTCAATATCGGCGGGGTTACCAAAACCATCCCGTTAACAGGCGTTACACTGCCGTTCATCAGCTATGGCGGCTCTTCCCTCCTGGTAACCATGCTGTGTATGGGCATCATGCTCAGCATTTCCAGAGAGACCGGCAAGCCTGCCAAAGAGGAAGTGACAAAGTCAGTAACGACTGTAAGACGCCGTACCCGCTAATAGGGATATTTAATTTGAAAAAGGCAGTCCGGATAATGTTCCCGGACTGCCTTTTTCCGCATTTGTTCCCGCAGCGTCTCAGCGCTTAGGAAATCTCGTCATTCTTGAAGGCAACGCCTTCCACTTTGACATTCACTTCTACAATGTGAAGGCCTGTCATGCTCTCCACAGCCTCGCGTACATTCTGCTGAAGCATCCGGCACACCTCGTGGATCGGGGTCTCATAAAGAACGATAATCCGCAAATCCACTGCAGCTTCCAGCTGTCCCACTTCAACGGTAACGCCCTTCTGCACGTTCTTGCCGCTTAGGCGCTTCGCCCAGCCTTCTGACAAGCCGCCTGACATGGCTGCAATACCCGGAGTCTCCAGGGCTGCCAATCCGGCAATCTTGGAGACGACGTCATTCGATATCCGTATATTTCCCATTTCAAGTTGAAGTTGTTCTGCCATGCCATATCCCCCCTACACTCATTATCAATTATTGTAATTCGAAAACAGGCTAAAAAGCAAATGACTTTATCTCAATTCCGTTTACACTCCGCATGGAATTGGGTATATTGAGATATGAATTTAACCTTACATATAGATTGGAGTGTTCCTGTCATGAAAAAATGGATTTCTCCAGCGCTTCTGGTCACCACTTTTCTGCTTAGCGCTATCGCCCACTATGCAGCCTGGGACCACACGCTTCAATTCGTGCTGTCGGCTGTCGCCGTCATCTTTGTAGCCGGTTTTCTCGGCCGGGCGACAGAGAGTGTAGCCCACTATGCCGGCCAGAGACTGGGCGGCTTTCTTAATGCCACCTTCGGCAATGCAGCGGAGCTGATTATCGCCTTCTTCCTGGTGAAGGAAGGGCTGTTCGACATGGTCAAAGCCAGCCTCACCGGCTCCATTATCGGCAATCTGCTGCTCGTCCTCGGTCTGAGTATTTTTGCCGGCGGCCTGAAATTCAAGGTTCAGAACTTCAACGTGACACTCGCCGGGCTGAACGGTTCACTGATGATTGTTGCCGTGATCGCTCTTTTTGTACCGGCAATGTTCTTCAACACCCATTCCATTACGGAGCAGGACACAGAAGTATTGAGTCTAGTCGTTGCAGGACTGCTGATAGCCTCCTACATAGCCTGGCTGATCTTCTCCATGATTACACACAAAAAATACCTGGCCGATGTCACGGATGACAACGCCGAGGAACTGCCTAATGAACATCCTCCCGTCTGGTCCCGGAACAAATCGATTCTGTATCTGATTCTGGCCACAGTTATGGTCGCCTTTGTCAGTGAGTGGCTGGTCGGCACGCTGGAAACACTGACCGAACGCTTCGGATTCAGCGAACTGTTTGTCGGCGCCTTCCTGGTAGCGATCATCGGTAACGCTGCTGAACACAGCGCTGCAATCATGCTGGCTATGAAGAACAAGATCGGCGCAGCCGTAGAAATTGCGGTAGGAAGCAGTCTGCAGATCGCACTGTTTGTCGCCCCGGTACTGATTTTTGCCAGCTACTTTATGGGCAACACGATGGATATCGTCTTTACAATTATTGAAATCGTCGCTATAGCTGTTTCAGTATTCATTGCCAAATCGATCATACAGGACGGACAGACCAACTGGTACGAGGGACTTTTACTGCTCGCCGTATATTTGATTTTGGGTGTCTCCTTTTTCCTCGTCTAATCAATCGGTGATCGCGGACTTAAAAAAAACGCACATGAGAGACCAAATGGTCCTTATGTGCGTTTTTATGAATGGATGAGACTTGCCGTTTACATCTCGCGCTCTTCCGCTTTCTTGTTCAGAGCTTCATAGAGTACAGCCAAATTGCGTTCCAGCTCGCTCAGCACCGTCTTGCCGGTGGTTTCCGGAACGAGTCCCGCTCTGACTGCAAAATCGACTTCTCTGGAGAAGCCGTACATCTGGGTATCGAGCACTTCCTCATAGAGAGGGCAGTAACGAGTCGCCAGGTTCTCCATCTGTACTTCGATGAGCTTCTGAATTTTATCGGCATCTTCTTGTAGAAGAGTGATCGCTTTTTGGTTAAGCTGTTCCTGCAAATCCGATGAAGTCATGCAATTTCCCCCCCATGTCCAAAAGTTACTGCTGCTAATGCTATTTTATTTAATATTAGTCGAAATCGGTAACCAATACAAGAATGCAGTTTTTAATATATTAAAAACGCCCTGCCGTCAGTGGCAGGACGTCTTCCGGATATTAGTATTACTCTGCAACAACTGTAAAATTCAAGCCGTGTTTGGAAAATACTTCGCTCATTGCCTTCTTGGCTTCTTCAGCATCCGTGCCGTGAACATGAAGCTCGTAGCTTTGGCTGGAAACCAGTGTAGTGAACAATCCAAGGATACTCTTAACATCAATGTACTTGTTGTCCGCCTGAAGAACGATTGATGAATTGAACCGGCCTGCTGTTTGGGCAATATCGACGATTGCCGCATTGTTACTGGACATAAGAATCCCTCCGCAACTTGATATGAACATAAGTCTTATATAAACAATTACATGATACCTTGAATCCGCTTACTCGTGCAAGTCGTTTTCTTAAAATGCAAAACTCCTTAAAATTTATTTCAGATTTTCCGGATTCAGACCTTCAAGTTCCGGCAGAACAAAGATTCCGTCCTTACGGATCAGTACATCATCAAAATAAATCTCTCCGCCGCCGTATTCCGGACGCTGGATCAGCACCAGATCCCAGTGGATCGAGGAGCGGTTGCCGTTGTCTGTAACATCATATGCCTGTCCCGGAGTAAAGTGCAGGCTCCCGGCAATTTTCTCGTCGAACAGGATGTCCTTCATCGGATGCAGGATATACGGGTTAAAGCCGATTGCAAATTCCCCGATGTGGCGCGCACCGTCGTCGGAATCCAGAATCTCGTTCAGGCGTGCGGTGTCATTGCTGGTCGCTTCCACAATTTTGCCGTTCTCGAATTTGAACTTCACGTTCTCGAAGGTTATTCCGTTATACAGTGTCGCTGCATTGTAGCTGATTGTACCGTTTACGGAATCGCGGACCGGAGCACTGTATACTTCGCCGTCCGGAATATTTTTTTGGCCGGAGCATTTCTCGGCACCGATTCCTTTAATGGAGAAGGACAGCTCGGTTCCCGGACCTGAAATGCGGACCTTATCCGTTCTGCGCATAAGATCAGCGAGTGCATCCTGGGCTCTGTCCATTTTGGCGTAATCCAGATTGCAGACCTCGAAGTAAAAGTCTTCAAACGCTTCTGTTGTCGTATTGGCCAGCTGGGCCATACTTGCATTCGGATAGCGCAGCACCACCCATTTCGTATGCTTTACGCGCTGTTCACTATGTACCGGATGCGAATAAAGGGAATTGTAGAGCTTCATGTTCTCTTCCGGCACATCAGCCAGATCGTTGACATTCTCCCCGGCACGGATGCCGATATAGCAGTCCATCTGCTTCATCCGGTTCAGGTCGATTTCCGCCCATGTGGTCAGGCTCTCAGGAGTGGCATATTTGAGCATGCTGCGCAGAACCGTACGGTCGGTGAGCTGCACGAATGCACGTCCTCCGGCCTTGCCGACTTCCTCTACAACCGCTTTGATTAAATCTCTTTCGCTGCCGATCATTTCGACGAGCACGTTCTCGCCCGGCTGCACATTAACGGAATAACCGACAAGGTTTTCCGCCAGCTTCTGGATTCTTGGGTCCTTCATATTCTCTCTTCCTTCCTCATGCTTAAAATAAACATACCGTTATATTGTAGCACGCCCTCTAGAGAGCGCAAGGTTTTCTCCCCTGCTGGCGTTTTTTTACCGGTAGCCGTAAAAATCCACTTTGGTCACATAGGTCTCCTCATCGGCTTCCTGTGCACCGGGGTAGCTCACCGTCCGGGTCCAAGTCAGCCTTTTGGGCCGGTTATATCTCGTGTCCACCTTCAGGTAATAGACGGACCGGATGTCGGCCTGCTCCAGCTTTTGCAGCAGTTCCGTGTTCTTCTGCTCCCATAAGCCGTTCAGTGCCTTTGTCACCTCCGGCGGCTGACTTTCACCTTCCTGTGTCTTCAAGCCGGCATCTGCGGGGCGGATCGCCTGCATCCGGCTTTCCAGCTCATCAGTAAGCTGCGCTCTGGCTTCTGCCGGAGTCAGCTCTATGCGCAGTGTTTTGGTGCCTCTGGCCGCACCGCTTTCCTCTGTCACCTGGTTCTTCCTGGCCTCCAATTCTTCAAGCTGGCCCAGGGGATTCAATGCAGGCAGCGGATTGCTCTCCATCTCCTCAGGTGCGGATGACAGCATGGCCCATGCCCCGTCTTTTTTTTCCAGGCGTGTGTAATAGGACGGTGCTGCAGGATGGCTCTGTTCAAAATGCTGTATGTCCGCGGTCCCTGCTGTCTTCGGCTGTTCTTGGCTGTCCGGCAATAAAGTATGCAGGCTTACCTTGTTGTGATCTTCAATTTTGCCTCCATAGTATAGTGCCGATTCCGCGACTGTCCTGCCGCCGATCAAGAGGCCTGCCGCCCCTTCAAAAGATACATGATCACTGCCGTCCATCCCGGCCAGCACAAGGCTCAGGTCTTCATCAGCCGGCTTGTTCCCGGTGACCCCGCAGCCCCCGGTATACAAGCAGCATACTATCAGGACAACAGCTCCTGCCGCCTTGCGGAGGAATACAGATTTTTTCATGGCATTCAGGCCTTCCCGTTCCGAGTATATTTTCTAAAGTGACCATCCCTTATAGGGTTACCCGGCGGGCAGAGGTTATACGGAAACGGAATTTTTATATAAATTGTGTATGGTGGTACGCTCCTAAGCTTAGTTGGAATTTCTCCACCTGATTTCAGCTTTTTTAGTACTTCACGTTAATTAGTTGGAAATTCTCCGTCTGTTTCCGGGTAATTCTGCCTCTGGAGAGGAAATGGACAGATTTAAGTGGAGTTTTTCCTGCTGCCATCGTATTCTCAGCTTTTTATCGAGTATTAGAAGGAGAAATTCCACTAATCCTGAAAAAGAGACGGCTATGCGAAGGCGAGCATCTAACCCGTCGTTTCAGTATTATTCCTTTAATATATCTCAAAGTAAAAAAAGAACCCTTCCGGCCTAAGCCAAAGGATTCTTCGCATTATCTGTTCTTTTGTCAATGACGACCTGGTTGCGGCCGTTGTTCTTCGCTTCATAGAGCGCCATATCGGCCCGGTAAAAGAGGGATTCCACGCTCACACGGTCATCCGTCCAGCTCCATTCCGCGATCCCGCAGGATACGGTAACCCGGGGTTCCGTCTCCCCCATCACCCGCTTGCGGATCCGTTCAGCTACAAAAACAGCCTGCTGCACTCCAAGCTGGGGCAGATACACCGCGAGCTCTTCGCCGCCCCATCTTGCAGCGATATCCCCCTGGCGGATCGAGGTTTTTACAATCTCGCTGACCTGCTTCAGGATTTTGTCGCCTTTCTGGTGGCCGTAGGTGTCGTTGACCAGCTTGAACTGATCAATGTCTACCACAATCAGCGAGCCGCAGAAGTCCTTGGTCTGTCTTTCCTTAATCTCTTCATCAAGGTAATGACGCGCATACAGCCCTGTCAGGCTGTCACGGTTGGCCAGATACCGCACCTCTGCATGCAGTCTGGCATTGCCTACGGCAAGTCCGATATGCCCTGCCATTGCCTGCAGCAGCCTGAAGCTGTCATAGGAGAAATAATGGGCTTCCCTGTGCGTAAGTATAATCGCCCCGCGCACTTCCCCGCCCACATTCAGCGGTGTGGCAATCATTGACTGTGAGGAGGTCGCATCCATTAGCCTGGAGGGTGGCCCCCCTGCTGCCGAATAGTCCGACAGAATGACCGGTTCGCCTGTACTGTAGACTTTGCCGCCGATGCCGTCCCCCGTTGAGATCATTTCATTCCGCAGAGGGTGGTAATTGCAGGCGATAGCCTCAAGTCCGCCCTTCTCTTCATTCATATGCAGGATGCAGCAGTAGTCGGCGGCAAACATCTCCAGCAACTCTTCAAACGCATATTGAAAAATATCGCCGAGCCGCAGGCTCTGATTCAGCCGCTGGGTCAGCTCATTGCTCATGCGCAGCTCACGGATCAGCTGGTTGGAACGTTCATAGAGCTTGGCATTCTCAAAAGCTGTCCCCGCCGTATCTGCAACCATACCCAGAAACCGCTGGTCCACTTCAGTAAACGCGGGCTTGTCCATTACCATATGAAAAACACCGTATACCCCCTGCTTTCCTCCGAGCGGAAGCCCGATTTCAACATGGGAGCAGCTCTCCCCCCCGAAATCAAGGGCAAGGGTCCCTTCCTTAAAAGCCCTTCCGCGTACGTCATCCTTCTTCCAGCGCAGCGGCAGCGGCTTGACCTTGGGGTGGGTGCTGCGGTGATCCTGTGACATAAAAAGCTCAAGCCGTGCTGCCGGATACATAGCCGAGATGCTCTCAATCACTTCAGTAAGCACAGCATCCACATCTATGTTGTCATGCATCCGCTGGACAATCTGGAACAGCAGGGAACGCCTGCTGCTCTCCCGCTCGGCATGCTGGTGCACTCCGGCCAGATCAGACACAAACAGATGCTCAAATCTGTGGTAAAAACAGGTCTGGTAATGCATAGCCATCGCTTCGGCCGTATACCGTCCTCCCTGATCATATTGTTCAGCGGTCATCGCGCAGCCGAGCAGGGCAAAGATTTCTCCCTGGCCTCTTGTAAATACCGGCAGTGTTAGAAGCATTACCGTTTCCCCGTTCACCTGTTCACGCGCGGTGCAGACTTCACGGGAGAGCAGGCTTAGTCCGGAAGCCTCTGCCCATTGCATTTTCCAGCTGCTCTCCCCGTTACTGCCGTTATATATAGATTCAATCCATTTGCCTTCAAAATTCAAAACACCCCAGTCCCAGGATTCCGCGAAGGGGGGGACAGAAAGTCTGCGCCATTCATCATAGCTTTCTGCAATCAATTGGGCTACGTAAGGGAAATCATGGGACACAAGATCCGTTTCCCTAAGCCATGCTGCGGGGTCGCTTATCACGCCACCGGACTGCATGTTCTCCTTTAGCAGCATGCGACTGTCTTTACGACCACATGCTTCCTGATCTGACATAAGAGGTTCCCCTTTACTACTCGAGTTAAAAACTTTCCGACTACATATAATTAGCTACATTTTACTCCCTTTCCTCCTTTAATGCATTATATTTTCCTGAACAGAGGGATTTTTTTTAGGACCAAAGAACTAACGACAAAGAGTGACAAAATCTCTTTAAAGTTGCCCTTGACTTTACCTATCATTTTCATATAATATTTATTGTTGAACAAGACTGATAAGAAGTCTTACTTGGGCGTAACGTTGTGTCACCCTCACGCATCTCGTTACTGCCAGGGCAGCGGCTGAACTTCCCCGGCAGAGTGAAACCAATACACGCTTTCACGGATACGATTGCGGCACAAATAGGCCCTACCATGAAATTTCAATTATAAAGGAGTCTACTATAACATGGCACGTTACACCGGACCTAAATTCAAACTCAGCCGCCGTCTGGGCATTTCCCTTAGCGGTACAGGCAAAGACCTGAAACGCCCTTTCCCTCCAGGACAACACGGCGCTAACCAACGCAGAAAAGTAAGTAACTACGGAATGCAGCTTTTGGAAAAACAAAAACTGCGTCACATGTACGGCCTGGGCGAGAAACAATTCCGCACATTGTTCTCCAAAGCTCAAAAAATGCAAGGTATCGCGGGCGAAAACTTCATGTTCCTGCTTGAAAGCCGCCTGGACAACCTGGTTTACCGTCTTGGCTTTGCTAACTCCCGTGCAGGCGCACGTCAGTTGGTAGCTCACGGACACGTAACCGTTAACGGCAAAAAAGTCGACATCGCTTCCTACCGTGTAAGCATCGGCGACGTTATCGGCCTGCGCGAAAGAAGCCGTTCCATGACTTCCATCAAAGAAGCTCTGGACAACCGTTCCCACCTTCCAGGTTACCTGGAATCTGCTGACGGATCTTTCGAAGGTAAATACATCCGTCTGCCAGAACGTGCTGAGCTGTCCCAAGATATCGACGAGAAACAAATCGTCGAGTTCTACAACCGTTAAGATTTCGCGAACAGCGGATTCGATCAAAGCCACCGGATTTTCCGGTGGCTTTTTTTGTTTAATGCCATTTGTCAGTGGCTTGGTCAGCGGATATTACGGGAAACGAACGTTCATGTACAATGGCCCGATTTCCCTTTATGCTGGCCCATTGTACTCGGTTTTTCGAGTATAATGGCCCGATTTCCCTTTACTCTGACCCATTGTACTTGGTTTTTCGAGTACAATGGCACGCCTTTCCTTCACACAGGCCCATTGTACTCGGTTTTTCGAGTACAATGGCCCCCTTTCCCTTTACACAGGCCCAATGTACTCGGTTTTTCGAGTACATTGGCACGCCTTCCCTTTACACAGGCCCATTGTACTCGGTTTTTCGAGTGCAATGGCATGCTATCCGTCTTAAGCGGGCAAAAGGGCGGATTGAGAGGTATAAGGGTTACATCAAGCTTAATTTGATAAAATTCCGCTTGCCGGCCTGAAGGATATCTCCTTCCTGCGGGACAATCTCCCCGTTCACGTCTTCCAGCTTCACCCCGTTAAGCTTCACAGCCCCCTGCCGGATGCTCCGTCTTGCCTCACTATTGGAATCTGCGAAGCCAACCATAGTGAGCCGTCTCACAAGCTTAACCCTGCCTTGTTCAAGTTCTCCGGCCTTGACGCTAAAAATCGCAGCCTCCTGCGGCAGAGCACGCTGCTGAAATACCGTTATGAAATTCTGCTGAGCGGCGGCTTCTGCAGCCTCTATCCCGTGGTACATACGGACAAGTGTATAGGCGAGGCGCATTTTCACATCCCTGGGATGAGCTAAACCTGAAGACACTGCAGCTTTTAAGTCACTCAGTTCCTCATTGCTGAGATCTGTAACCATCTCGTAGTATCTCAGCATCAGTTCATCCGGCAGGGACATCGTTTTACCGTACATTTCGGCAGGCTCTTCATCAACTCCGATATAGTTCCCCAGACTTTTGCTCATTTTTCTCACGCCATCCAGCCCTTCCAGCAGCGGCATTAAAATTACGGCCTGCGGCTCGCTTCCCTGTTCCTTTTGCAGCGTACGGCCCATTAGAATATTGAACTTTTGATCCGTTCCGCCAATTTCAATATCACTTTCATTGACCACGGAATCCATTCCCTGCATCAGCGGGTAGAAAAATTCATGCACACTAATGGCCTGGCCGTTCTGAAAACGTTTGGTAAAATCTTCGCGCTCCAGCATCCGCGCCACTGTTACCTTTGCCGCCAGATTGACCACCTCCGCAAAAGTCATCGGACTCAGCCAATCCGAATTGCAGAGCAGCTGTGTTTTTTCAGGATCCAGAATTTTGTAAACCTGCCCCCTGTAAGTGGCGGCATTCCGCTGCACATCCTCTTCACTAAGCTGCCTGCGTGTCTCTGATTTTCCTGTAGGGTCTCCTATCCGCCCGGTAAAATCTCCGATAATCAGCTGCACCTGATGACCGGACTCCTGAAACTGGCGGAGCTTATGCAATACAACGGTGTGTCCGATATGGACGTCCGGTGCGGACGGATCAAGTCCCAGCTTAATTTTGAGCGGAATGCCGGCCGCCACGAATTTGATAAGCTTGTTTCTCAGTTCCTCCGCAGGTACAATCTCTGCTGCTCCACGTGAAAATACGTCCAGCTGCCTCTCCACCTCCTGCTGCTGTGCAGAGTTCAAAGCCTCCCATTTCATAAATACGCCTCCTGTATACCTGTTATTTTGACAACGCAAAAAAAGCCCTCTGCTCATCCCCAAGGGACGAGCAAAAGACTCGCGGTACCACCCTAATTAAAGATCCCTTGCATCTGCAGAACAATCGGGGATCTTTCACTTCATTTCGATAACGGGTATGCCCCGGTTCCGGACTACTGGACAGGCACTCAGTATGCCTGCATTTCCTCCGGACTGCTCCAGACTGTAATTCAAAGGGGCCTGCTGCCGGTTCACACCACCCACCGGCTCTCTGAAACACCTGGCTTCCCTTCTACTGATGTCCTTCTATGCATTTATAATATCCAATTGAGTAATTTTATAACATACAGCGATTTCCCAAGTCAACTACATTCAAAAAGCCACTTTGGGTAGAAGCGCATTCAAAATCGGCAAATTGTGCTATAATAGTTCCGTTAAAAGGAGGATTATCGTCGATGGTTGAAGAGAATAAAAAGAAGAACGCAAAACAGCGTCCGGCGCGCAGATCCTGGCTCCGCAGATTCGGATCTGTCGTAAAATGGATGTTTATACTCGGTATTCTGGGCATTCTGTTTGCCGGCGGTGCCGTCGCAGGATATGTCACTTCCATAGTGAAAGACGATCCTGTGCGCTCCCAGGAATTGATTCAGCAGCAGGTCAGCCAGAACGCCATCACCGGGTTTGCTTATTTCCGTGACGGCCAGCCGATCGGTCAGCTGCGGACGGAAGAAGACCGCAGGCTTATTGAATTTAATGATATACCGCAGCTTGTCATTGATGCCGTTCTCGCTATAGAGGACAATAATTTCTATGAGCATAAGGGGATTGACATTACAGGCACCCTGCGTGCTGTTAAGCAGAAGCTGCTTAACGAATCGGTTCAGACAGGGGGAAGCACCCTGACCCAGCAGCTGGCCAGACGCGTATTTTTGAACCTTGACCGCACGGAAGACCGTAAGGTGAAGGAAATACTGCTGTCACTGCGGCTGGAGCGTTTTTTATCCAAGCAGGAAATCCTCACAGCCTATCTTAATAAGGTACCCTTCGGTAACGGCTCCAACGGTTATAATGTGTTCGGGATCAAAGCAGCGGCCAAGGGAATTTTTGGCCTGGATGATCTGGATAAGCTGAATGTGGCCCAAGCGGCTTATTTGGCCGGACTTCCGCAGCTGCCTTCCAGATATTCCGCATTTAACGGAGTAGGCGAATTCAATGAGACGGCATTCAACCGGGCGGTTGAACGTCAGAAGCTCGTGCTCCGCCGCATGCTGGAAGAGAACAAGATCACTACCTCCCAATATGATGAAGCACTCCTCTTTGATATCAAAGGCTCCCTGGCACCGCATACGAAGAAGGCTTATGCCACGTATCCTTATTTGATGCTGGAAACCGAGCGCAAGGCAGCGGAGATTCTTTTGTCGCTCAATGAAGCGGCAAACGGTACAGACGGTAACACGGCGGATGCTGCAAGCGATACCGCACTGCTGGAGGAATCCCGGCAGCAGCTTATGACCGGCGGATACCGTGTATATACTACAATCGACAAAAAAGTGTACAGTGCCATGCACAGCGTATCCGAGAACAGCGAGAACTTCACTGCAGACAGTGAGTCCCGGGGCAAGGAACAAACGGCCGGCATGATGATTGATAACAAAACTGGTGCCATCCTCGGTATGATCGAAGGCCGTGACTTTAATATTGAGCAGATGAACTATGCTACCCAGATGGTCCGCCAGCCCGGCTCCACCATGAAGCCCATCGCAGCCTATCTGCCGGCGCTTGACGCCGGACTGATTCAGCCTGCCGGCATTCTTGATGATGCTCCGGTGATTCTGAAGGACGGCTCCAAAGGCTTTCATATTCCGAAGAATGCCAACAACCGTTATCAGGGTCTGGTCACAGCCCGTTATGCGCTTAACAAATCATTAAATCTCCCTGCCCTCAAGCTCTTTATCGAGAAGGTCGGCATCGAGAACGCCTGGACCTTCTCCAAGAAGCTGGGGATTACTACGCTCCAGGAGGATGATTATAACGCACAGACCGGGGTTATCGGCGGACTGCGCTATGGCGTCTCTGTTGAGGAATTGACTAATGCTTATTCTTCAATCGGAAACCAGGGTGCTTTTAACGATGCTTATATGATCGAGAAGATCGTCGATTCGCAGGGCAAAATTATTTATCAGCACAAAGCTGAGCCAGAACAGGTATTTTCTGAACAAACCGCCTACCTGATGACAGATATGCTGCGCACTGTCATTACGGAAGGTACGGCATCTACAGTCAAAAAAGAGTATGAACATTTTGATGATGTGCCGGTTGTCGGCAAAACGGGCTCCACGCAAAACTACGGAGACGTGTGGTTCATGGGATATTCTCCGGATGTCACACTTGGCATCTGGGTAGGTTACAAAGAACAGATTAATACCCTTCAGGGCGACACCCAGAAGCGCCAGGCCCAGACTTTGTGGGCGAAGGTAATGAACGCCGTCATCGACAGGCAGCCTGAGCTGTTCGTGACCAAGGAATTCGCCCAGCCTGAAGGCATCGTAAAGAAGACCGTATCCGCGTACAGCGGCAAGCTGCCCACGGATTTAACGGACAAATTCACTACAGACATATTTAATGCTGAATTTGTGCCTACAGACAGCGATGACGGAATCTCCAGAGCCAAGTTCATTTCCTATAACGGTGTCAACTATATTCCGCTGGAGGGCACGCCCGACGATTTCCTCAGAGAGAAGATCGTTGTCAAACGTGAAAAGCCGATCCAGGATCTCGTAAAGGAATTGCGCGAAGCGTTCAAGGGAATGAAAGAACATGAATCCTTGCAGTATTATATGCCGTCCGATGCCAAAACCGATTTCCCGACCGAGGTTGATCCGCGGGTTGATGACGGTTCATCGCCTTCTGCTCCGCGCGGAGTGACGGTATCCTACAGTTCCGGCAAAGCTGTGGTTGACTTTGAACCAAGCGGTTCACCGGATGTTGTAGGCTACAGGTTATACCGTTCCATCAACGGAGGCCCTTTCAAGAAGCAGGCTACCATTTCAGTCGGGGATAGAACCGTATTCTCACCAGGAACTCCTAGCAGCTTGAGTGCCATTTTCTACGTAACTGCAGTGGACGTTGCCGGTAATGAGACATCTTCCACCAGTGTGGCTGGCGGATCCGTTGCCGCGGCCCCTGAGGCAACGCCTGAACCGGAAGTAATGCCGGGTGCAGAGGCGACGCCGGAAGGGGAAGCTCCTCCGGAAAATGCAGAAGATCCCGGAATGATCATCATTGAGCCGCCGGCTAATGCAGAGGTTCCTTTGGGCAGCGGCAGCAGTAACAATGCCGGTGAAGCCAATACTGAGGCCAATGCACAAAACGCACAGTAGCTGGTACGCTCCCCTGCTCTTTAGCAGTACACACAAACACCGTTCCCTTGAGAATTCAGGGAACGGTGTTTTTATGCTGTAACAGATATTCATTTCGTTAGTCCTCAATCGTTGATAAATCTCCTGCCGGCAGGTGGAGCTCCCAGGCCTTAAGTACCCGGCGCATAATTTTGCCTGACCGTGTCTTGGGCAGCTTATCCCTGAATTCGATCTCACGCGGTGCGGCATGGGCTGACAAGCCTGCTTTGACAAATGCGGCGATTTCATCCTTCAGCTCCGGCGTAGCAGAATAACCTTCCCGCAGGGAAATAAAAGCTTTGATGATCTCTCCCCTGAGCACATCGGGTTTGCCGATTACCCCTGCCTCAGCGACGGCAGGATGTTCCACCAGCTTGCTCTCCACTTCAAAAGGCCCGATCCTCTCCCCGGAAGAATTAATCACGTCATCAATCCGCCCCTGGAACCAGAAGTACCCATCCTCATCCATGTAGGCTGAATCTCCGGAGATGTACCAGCCGGGTATACGGAAATACTCGTCGAATTTGGCCTTGTTGTTCCAAATGGCTCCCATCATGGAGGGCCAGGGCGTCCGTATCGCCAGATTGCCCATTGCATACGGCGGCAGTATATTGCCCCGGTCATCCAAAATGGCCGCTTCTATTCCCGGAAGCGGACGGCCCATGGAGCCCGGCTTGATGTCCATCCCCGGATAATTGCAGATCAGCTGGGCACCGGTCTCTGTCATCCACCATGTATCATGAATCCGCTGCTGATAAAATTTGTCACCCCAGCGCACTACTTCAGGATTCAGCGGCTCTCCTACAGAGAGCACATGGCGCAGGCTGCTTAGGTCGATGCCCTGCAGGCTGCCCTCCCCGGCTCCCATCAGCATGCGGAAAGCCGTAGGGGCGCTGTACCAGACCGTAACGCCGTAACGTTCTATCGTTTTATACCAGTCCTGCGGACTAAAGCGTCCTCCCCTGATAATATTGGTTACACCGTTCAGCCAAGGTGCAAAAATCCCGTAAGATGTACCTGTCACCCAGCCCGGATCTGCAGTGCACCAGTAGATATCATCCGGCCGTAAATCCAGTACAATTTTGCCTGTATAATAATGCTGAATCATTGCCTTTTGAACATGATAGACGCCTTTAGGTTTACCTGTTGAACCTGAGGTATAGTGCATGATGAGACCGTCCGTAAGTGTCAGCCATTCCGGCTCCAGCTCTGCGGAAGCGGCTGCAGTCTCTTTTTCAAAACTGAGCAGTCCCTGTTCCTCATCCGGCTCACCGCCCACAATAATGATATGGCGCAGCTCCGGGAGCTCTTCACGCTTCACCCTGTGCAGAAGCTCCGGCGTTGTCACAAGTGCCACGGCTCCGCTGTCCTCCAGCCGGTCCTTGACCGCCGTCTCCATAAACGCCTCAAATAGCGGCCCTGCTACAGCTCCGATCTTGAGAATCCCCAACAGGCTGAAATACAGCTCAGGGCTCCGCGGCATAAAAATAAACACACGGTCTCCTTTGCCGACACCGTATTTGCGCAGTACATTGCCGAACCGGTTCGACCGCTCCTGCAAATCCGCGAAGGTATACCGTTCCTCTCTTACCAGATCGCTGTAGATTAGGGCTGTTGCCCCTCCCCGGCCTTCCTGTACATGGCGGTCCACGGCTTCATGAGCCATATTCACCTTTCCGGTGCTGTACCACGTAAATTCTTTTTCAACATCCTCCCACCGGAATTCGCTGACTGACCGGGAATAATCCTTCATATTCGCCTGCTGCACACGTCCCGGTATAATTTCGCTGTGGACTTGCCCCATTGCACTTGCCTCCCCTACTTGTTTGATTTAAGCTTTAAGGGTGGATCTTTTCTCATACAAGGTGCTGTCAATATCGCAATTGTGAATGTTTTATGTCGGAAACAGTATATCACAGGAAGCGGTTACATTCCATATTTTAGTCAGCGGATATTATGGTTTTCAGATAGAAAGGAGCCCATTTATGGAACACCGCAAAATCCCCGTCTCCCATACGCTTTTACATAATGATAGAGTCATCACCGTCAGCGGGCCGTTAACACCAGAGGTTCTGAAAGGACTGGACATGCATCCAAAGCTGGATGCCTTCCGTAAGCCGCGGGAACAGCATGAAGCGCTCATAGAAATTGCGGGATTGCCTGAGGGGCGGATCATTGCCGCTGCTGATAACGGGCAAATCGTAGGTTATGTTACGTTCCACTACCCGGATGAGCTGGAGCTGTGGTCACAGGGGGGGATGGAGGATCTTATTGAGCTCGGGGCCATTGAAGTCGCCGATAGCTATAGGGGGAGCGGCCTGGGCAAACTTCTGATTTCAACTGCTTTTGAGGAGGAACAGCTGGAGAATTGTATTGTTTTTACGACAGAATATTATTGGCACTGGGACCTCAAAGGCAGCGGACTTGATGTATGGGCTTACCGGAAAATGATGGAGAAGCTGATGAAAACCGCAGATATGGTATGGTACGCTACGGATGATCCGGAAATATGCTCACATCCAGCCAACTGCCTTATGGTCCGGATCGGACGGGAAGTGCCAGTGTCTTCACAGGAGACTTTTGACAGAGTACGTTTCAGACAGCGTTTTATGTATTAAAAGATTTCCTTGCTACAGCGCCTGAAGCATGTATTCCAGGATCGAATGGGAGCGCTCGGCAGCTGCTGCAGTGAAATCACGGTAGTTCACATGTGCCGAACCGTCAGCCTTGTCTGACATCGAGCGGATAATGACAAACGGAGCCTCGTTCATATAACATACCTGCGCGACTGCGGCCCCCTCCATCTCGGCACAGGCTCCGTTCAGCTCCTCCCGAAGATCTCTGACCGCCTCTCTGCTTGCAATAAACTGATCTCCCGAGAGCACGATACCGGTTACATATTTTTGCTTCAATTCCTTGCAGGCTTGTTCCGCAAGCCTAACCAGTCCAGAATCCGCCGTAAAAGTGGAAACCTCCTGATAAGGGATAACGCCTCTTGAATATCCCAGCGCAGTAGCGTCCATATCATGCTGGATACAGCGGGAGGAAATCACGATATCTCCAATGTTAAGCTCCGGATGAACAGCACCTGCCACTCCTGTGAACAGAACCCGGGATACCCCGAACGCATCCAGCAGAATCTGGGTAGTAACCGCTGCATTAACTTTGCCTACCCCGGATTTACAGAGAACTACAGACTTGCCCATAATTACACCTTCGTAGTACCTAATCCCTGCTTTTACTGTCTCACTTCTATTCTCCATATGCTCAAGGAGCAGCTTAATCTCCTCATCCATCGCTCCAATGATTCCGGTCACTTCACTCATAGCTATCCTCCCAACGTAAAAAGCTCCCGAAGGAGCTTTCTGCGTACTTCTATTGAATTATTTGTTCACGTGATTTACAGACAAGCGGAGAATCGTCTCATGCGGCAAAATAACCCGCGGATTCTCTACCGTCTCCTTCTTCATCAGCTTGGTCAAAAGTCTCATCGCTACCGCACCCAAATCATACATCGGCTGGGCTACAGTAGTCAGCAGAGGACGGACCATCGATGCCATTCGGATATTGTCGACACTGATGATCGAGAAATCATCCGGTACTTTGAGGCCTTCATCCTGGATGCTGTGAATGGCACCAATCGCCATTTCATCGGTTGCAGCAAATACTGCCGTCGGCTTCTTCTTGAGACCGAGGAAGTATTTCATGGCTTCGACACCGGATTCGTAACGGTAATTACCGATGCGCACCAGATCTTCCTGGTACTCGATACCGGCTGCTTCCAGCGCTTTCTTGTAGCCTTGGAAACGGGCATAGCCGTTCGCAGGATCCTGCAGCGTACCGCTGATCATGGCGATTTCGCGGTGACCGTGGCGGATAAGCGTATTCACGGCATCAAAGGCTGCAGTCTCGTGGTCGATATCAACCGACGGGTAGGTTCCCTTCTCATCGCGGGTTGCGCAAAGAACGATAGGAACTGCAGAAGTCTGGAATGCCTGAATGTGTTCGTCGGTTACGGTTCCGCCCATGAAGAGCAGCCCGTCCACCTGCTTCTCAAGCAAAGTGTTGATGACACGGATTTCCTTTTCTTTGCGTTTGTCCGCATTACACAAAATAATATTGTAATGATACATATTGGCGATATCTTCAATTCCGCGTGCAATTTCAGCAAAAATCGAGTTGGAGATATCGGGAATTACAACCCCTACGGTTGTTGTTTTCTTACTGGCGAGACCTCTCGCCACGGCATTCGGACGATAGCCCAAACGCTCAATCGCTTCAAAAACCTTCTTCCGGGTCTGCGGTTTCACATTGGGGTTATTGTTCACAACCCGTGATACCGTAGCCATAGATACGCCTGCTTCCCGAGCTACATCGTAAATGGTTACCGTCAAATTACTCTCTCCATTGCGATAAATTTTATCGTTCGACTAATTAAAATTATGATACGACACTTTGTACAATTGTGCAATGATAACGCTTCATTTTCCTTTCAAATTTCTTTCAGAAAGTGCGCGCTGCGTATCATATAGGGAAAATCTAGTAACTCGGGCCTCAATTTCAGGCTGAATTACAGCAATTAATCTAACATACTCCTATGGTAACAAAAAGCGCGTGAAAAATCCAACTTTCGTGAAAGTTTTTCATCATTTTTGCAGAAAAAGTTTTCATTTAGCGCTTTCTGTGGAATGCTGGGTCAATTGTGACAGCCTGATTCCTGTTTCTTCCATCCAATCATAGTCAGCAAGCTCTGCGGCAACACGGTATACATCCAGCAGAAGATCAATTCTTCCCTCTATTCCGCTGCGGATCGCTTCCTCCAATTCGGTCATTCCGCCCATGAACATTGCGGAGGCAAAAGTTTCCTTGAGCAGGGCGGCCCATTCATTGCGGTCGGCAAAAGAAAGATGCCTTCTCTCTGGCAACCCGGCCAGTTCTCCGATCAAAAGGCCTAAGTCACGCTTGATCATCAAAAGCGGTTCATAACGTCCGCAGCTGCCGCAGGTATATACCGGGACATCCGTAATTTTGACTCTTGCGCTGTATATCAGGGTATGCATATGTATAGTCATGACACCGCCACAGCTGCAGGTCTTCTTCATTAAATGATCTATGTTCATCTCCCACACCTCAGGTTCAGTTTTTTTGTACACGGGACTTCGCTTTTAATAGCTATATTCGCCCCCCTGCCTTCAAAAACCTTCTCATTTGCATATAATGATTTATTTGGAAATTACTCTAATCTTTGCATAGCGATATGTGACTTCAAACTTCAAATTTGATAGAATGAACTGGATATGCATTACGTCTGGGAAGGGAGCTGTACATGATGAGACTGACCGGAAAGAAAGTAATAGCGCTGGTTGACGATGAATTCGAAGATCTGGAGCTCTGGTATCCCGTATACCGGGTAAGGGAAGAAGGCGCAGAGGTTCACCTGGCAGGCCTGGAAAAAGGTAAAACCTATGTCGGCAAATACGGCGTACCTGCTGAAGCAGAGTATTCCTGGGACGACCTTAGTGCTGCCGATTATGACGGTATTCTGGTACCGGGCGGCTGGGCTCCTGACAAAATCCGCCGCTACAGCGCCGTGCTGAAGCTGGTACAGGATTTCAACGCGGCCAAGAAGCCGATCGGCCAAATTTGCCACGCCGGCTGGGTGCTGATCTCCGCCAAAATTCTGGACGGCGTAACCGTCACCTCCACCCCGGGCATCCGTGATGATATGGAGAATGCCGGGGCCATCTGGAAAGATGAACCCGTCGTTACAGACGGCCACATTATTTCCGCCCGCCGCCCGCCTGACCTGCCGCCATACGGCAAGGCGTTCTGCGATGCGCTGGCCGGGGAATAAGTTTAGGTCATTGTAAAATAAGCAGCCCTGCTTCACCGAAAGGTGCGGAGCAGGGCTGCTTTGTTTTATTGGCGACTGTGCTTATCTGATTCGCAGGCTGTCATCACCGGTAATCAGGCCCGGATAATAATTAAGCTTGAACGTTAGCGGCTGCGGCAGCTTTTCTGCCCCCAGATTGTAAAAAAAGGTAGCCACACTCTCCTTGCCGTTATTTCTGTATTCCATGTATGAACTGTACTGTTCTACACGCGGCTCAAGCCAACGCCCGGCACCTTCCCCGTCTACAAAATTGTAATCGAGAGAAACACTTCCGCTCTGGTCAGTATCTTCTTCAGCAGCCGGCATGGTTAGATCAAGAATCAATGCTCCCGAATCTGCGCCATCCATACGTTCCGACAAGCTCAGCCGGTCATCCGGCGCTTTCAGAATCTGTCTTGTTTCGGTATTGATGACTACCTCAAGATTCGTCTTTTCAATGGCATACAGCCCTTCAATCTCCAACCTGACCGGTTCCCCGGGCTGCATATTATCATTGGCAAATACGTAATGTAAAGGGCCGCCGTTATATGAATACGCTGTGTTCTGCCGGAGTTCTTCCATTTGCGTCCCCGTTCCAATTTTCATTTTGAGACCATACAAGCCGAATATCTTCATTGTGTTTTTTCCATCATAAACCTCGTTCATGTAGATCCCTGTCGGACCAATATATACGTTATTCATCCGGATCTTCTGTCCGGCCACAGACAAAGTAGCCTTTAACTCCACACTTGATCCCTGTGCATATTCTGCAGATTCATCCAGATCGATCATTACACTTAATCGCTGCAGCTTCACCTCACCATTGGCACCTTGAACAGGATGCTGATTATCGTCGGCGGGCATCATTGTTAATGTGGCATAAACCTGATCCGGCAGCGTTTCCTGCAGATTCTCCCATGGAATATGCATCACATTACGGATTCCTCCGCCATCCGGCAAGGAGTTATTGTTAGCACCGGAAAAGCTTTCTGAAGTTAGATCATTCAGGGCAGCTTCGTTCTTTTTCAAAGTAAACCTGGGATACATAAATTTCTGATCTGTATGGTTAACCAGAGTGTACAGCAGTATGACCCCACGCCGGTCTGCAATTACCCCGTTGACTGTCATTTGTAAACCGTCAGCTTCAGGAGACTGGAAGTTTACCTGCTGCACAAAGCCGGCATCCAGCGCGGAACTAACCGTTAAGTTATCCCCGATGACCTGGCGGTACACTTCCAGCTCCCCCCAGCTTTTTGGTGTCTGCACGGCCTGTTGCGGCTTCATCTGCTCAAAGATCCATGGAATACTTACTAAAAGCACAGCAGCCAATATCACAAGAACCGCCGCCGCATAACTTTTCCGCAGCCCCGATGCTTTATTTCTGCCGCTGCGGATTCCTTGATGGATCGCAGCATCCAGCTTCATGTCGGATACCGCATCAGCTGTACTGTCCATCTCCTGAAAATAATCCCTGAGCAGCTTTTCTTCAATTTCTGCCATGCTACAGCCCCCCTTTCCGGTTCATTTTGTCCCTTAACTGCTTCAGTCCTTTGTTAAGCCAGGTCTTGACCGTACCTTCCGGTTTATTCAGAACCTCGGCAATCTCGCTCAAAGTCATATCCCGGTAATATTTAAGAACAAGGACTTGGCGGTATTTGGGCTTGACTCCGTCCAGCGCCTGCTCCATATCAAGCCTGCGGTCGCTTTTCATCTCCATTATCCCGTCCTGCTGCTGTACAGGCTGCAGGGATGACATCCGTTTCCGCCGTTTCAGTTCGTCATTGCAGCAGTTAATCAGAATCCTGGTTACCCATGGGACAAAGCGTCCCGGGTCCTTCAGGCTATTTCTGTGCATCCATGCCCTGCAGGTCGCCTCCTGCAAAACTTCCAGCGCATCGGCCTCATTGCGGAGGTAGCTGAAGGCAATTCCGTACAGCTTCCGCTTCTCCCCGGCAACCTGCCGGAAGAATAACGCTTCGTCATCCGCAGATAAAGCCGTATTTTTTATAATATTATCGATCACCTGAATGTCCTCACCCCTTGCCTTCTGTAGAGCTCTTTATATATTGACTGCGTATAGGAGCAAACGGTTTTACTTTTTCCGCTGACACCCGGACACAAAAAAAGACCCGGCAAGCTGCCGGGCCCGTTAACGCTCCAATAATCTAGGATGTTTTTTCTTTGCTGTCTCCGCGTGTTCCCGGTACAACGCCGCCCCGGCTGACAAAAGCACTTAGCTGCTCTTCCGTCTGCTGGCTTGTACGATGCCGGAAACAGGCTTTGGCTACTTCTCTGGCATCCGCGGCCAGCGTGTTCAGCGTACGGTGCTTGACCTTCAGCAGCGCCTGCGGCGACATGCTCAGATTGGAAATCCCCAGCTCCAGCCACAGCGGCAGGGAACGTTCATCTCCGGCCAGCTCGCCGCACACACTCACATCAATGCCTGCATTCCGCGCGGCTTCCACCGTCAATCGGATCATGCGCAGTACTGCAGGATGGTAAGGGTGGTACATGTGGGCAATCTGTTCATTCATCCGGTCTACAGCGAGTACATACTGCACCAGGTCGTTCGTACCGATACTGAAAAAGTCCACTTCCTCAGCCAGCAAATCAGCGATCATTACCGCTGCCGGAACCTCGATCATAATGCCGACTGGGATTTCACGGTTATACGGAATCCCCTGCTGGTCCAGCTCTTCCTTCACTTCGTTCAGCAGTGCTTTGGCTGCCTGCACCTCTTCAACAGAGGAGATCATCGGGAACATCATTTTCACATTACCGTAATGGCTCGCCCGCAGAATTGCCGTCAGCTGGGTCTTGAACATGTCTTTCTGGTCCAGGCTGATCCGGATGGCGCGGTAGCCAAGGAACGGATTCTGCTCCTCAGACAGCTGGAAATAATCGAGATGCTTGTCTCCCCCGATATCCAGTGTACGGATGACAACCGTGTTGCTTCCCACTTTTTGCGCTACCAGTTTATAGACTTCGAATTGCTCTTCTTCTGTAGGGAAGGAATGCCTGTCCATGTACAAAAACTCAGTCCGGAACAGGCCGACGCCCTCCGCCCCGTACCTCAGCGCCAGATCAAGCTCCTTGACCGAGCTGATGTTTCCTGCCAGCCGCAGCGGCACGCCGTCCTTGGTGACAGCTTCCACAGTCGCAAGCAGCTCGAGCTGTTCTCTCTTTTTGCGCAGCTTATCCCGTTTGGAGGCATAATCCTTGACAATCTCTTCATCCGGGTGCAGCTGGACAATTCCGGAGTCCCCGTCAATAACGAGCATGTCACCCGTCTGAATCGGTGCAGGCAGCTTATTCTCCAGACCCGCTACAAGCGGAATGCCGAGCGCACGCGCCATAATCGAAGAATGGGAAGTTTTGCCGCCCATCATCGTGACAATTCCCAGCACATAGGTAGGATTCAAGTGCGCAAGCTGGGAAGGAGACAGCTCCTTCGCCACCAGGATATAAGGCTGGGTATCGGACGGCAGGGTTACTTCAGGCGCGCCCAGCAAATGCTTCAGCAGCCGGTTTCCGACATCCTTGATATCTACTGCCCGTTCTTTCATATATTCATCATCCAGCAGGTCGAACATCGCTACAAAATGGTCAATGGCTTCCTTCACCGCTACCTCAGCCGCTTTGTACTGGCGTTCGATGATTCCGCGGATTTCACTCATAAATACAGGATCATCGAGGATGGCCAGATGGGCGTCAAAAATACTCGACTCCTCCGGCCCCACGACCTCCCGGAATTCTCTTTTGATATACTCAATCTCATCTTTGGAGGTTCTGATCCCCTCGTATAAACGTTCGAACTCCTTGGCCAGATCGACCGGATTCACCTGCGTGTCCGGCAGGCTCCATTCCCAGTTCGGCAGGACAAAGGCCTTCCCGATAGCAACACCTGCTGCAGCGCCAATGCCTTGTATCATGCTTCGATCCCTCCAACGTTACTTTCATGTAATACAACGGACATTACCGACGATTGCCCCTTTTTCACATTTTTGAATGGAGCATAGCTCCAGGATTTAACACGGTCCGGGTTGGTGATCACCATCGGTGTGGCGAGTGAGGCCGCATGCTCCCGCAGATAGCCAAGGTCAAAACGAACCAGCAGCTGCCCCGGCTCCACGCTGTCACCTTCCTGTACAAGCGCCTCAAACGGCCCTTTAAGCTGCGAAGTGTCGATCCCGATATGCATCAGCACCTCCAGCCCTTCAGGCGTGGAAATGCCCACTGCGTGCATTGTAGGATACACATGCATCACCTTGCCGAATACAGGCGAGACCAGCTCTCCTTTTTCCGGGAAAAAGGCTACACCGTCACCCACCAGCTTGGCGGCAAAAATATGATCCGGCACCTCCTCGATCGGCATCATCCGGCCCTGCATCGGGGCACTGAACAGCACCTGGGGCAGATCGCGGAGCAGCAGCTTGTCAATCTCCTCGCGGATCAGCTCCGAGTACGTACCGAATACGACCTGCACGTTACCGCCGCCCAGCTTGATAATCCCGGCAGAGCCCAGTCCTTTGAGTGCTCCCGTATCGATCAGCCGGTCATTGCCTACCGTTAATCTCAGCCGTGTGATGCATGCCTGCACCTGAACAATATTCTCCTTGCCCCCAAGCGCCTCCAGTATGAGCGGAGCCTGATAGGGTATATTGCCTGCCCAGTCTCCGAGCTCCGAGCCTTCCTCGCGCCCTGGCGTAGGTATCTGAAAGCGGCGGATTGCCCAGCGGAAAATATTATAATAGATAATCCCGTAACCGATCCCGATCGGAATCAGCAGCCAGGCTTTTTGCGACAAGTGAAGATTGAGGAAAAAATCAATTGCCCCCGCGGAGTAGGAAAACCCGTGATGAATACCCAGCGAATAGGTCAGCACCATAGCAAGTCCGGACATGAATACATGCAGCGCGAACAGATACGGCGAGGCGAACAGAAACGCGAACTCAATCTGCTCAGACACCCCTGTCAAAAAGCAGACCATGGCTGCGCGTAAAAAAGTCTTTTTAATCTGCGGCTTCAGGTCCTCCCGCGCTTCCTGGATGATAGCAAATGCTATCGCCGGCAGCGCGAACATCATGATCGGAAACAGTCCGGCCATAAAGATCCCTGCTGTAGGGTCACCGGCAAAAAAACGCGGCAAATCCCCCTGCACGACCGCACTGCCGTCAGGAGTGGTAAAGGTGCCCAGCTGAAACCAGAATACATTATTAAGGATGTGATGCAGTCCAAATGCTGTGAGTACCCTGTAGAGTACCCCATAGATGAACACACTATATCCGCCCGTCAGCTGTATATCCCGGAACAGTACATCCAGACCGTGCTGCAGCACCGGTGAGATCCCCAGCATCAGCCAGGCGAACAAGGCCGAGAACAAACCCATAAACAGCAGAACAAACCGCGACCCCCCAAAAAACTGGATAGCCTCCGGCAGCTTGATATTTTTAAACCGGTTATGCGCCACGCCGGCGATAATCCCGAGTATAATTCCGATTAATGTTGCAGGCTGAACTTCACCGCTGCCCATATGGGTCACAATCCGGTCGTAAGTAAACATTCCAGCCAGCGCAGCCAGCCCCGCCGGTCCCGCCTGGTTGGACAACCCCCACGCTACGCCGACAGCAAACAGGTATGGCATGAAATAGAAAACGCCTTGCCCTGCGTATGTAGTTACTTCAGACACCGAAGAAAGTCCCCATTCAGACCATGGCAAGCTGCCCAGACTCAGCAGAATGGCTGCCGCCGGAAGCACCATGGTAGGAAGCATAACGGCTCTGCCCAGCTGCTGCAAAGATCCGAGCCAATTCAAGGCGACCCTCTCCTTTCTTTCTATACTGAATGGTAAGCGCTGCGGCAGGTTTTGTCAAAAGATAACGCCAACAATTAGAATATCACGTTTGACAGCTTTGTGTGAACTTTATTTGGGGAATAATGCGTGTACTCTGGCCTGCATCATACCCGGGTTCCAGTAACTGTTGAACAGGGGGGTATGCTCCGAAGTTGGGTTCAGGGCTGGGGCTGTGACTGCTACTGCTACTGCTGCTACTGCTACTGCTGCTGCTGCTGATGCTGATGCTGCTCCCTGCTACTGCTGCTGCTGCTACTGCTACTGCTACTGCTACTGCTACTGCTACTGCTACTGCTCCTGCTCCTGCTCCTGCTCCTGCTCCTGCTCCTGCTCCCAGCTCTAGTTGTACTTTGTACAGTTAAAGCTGCTCCCCAGGGGACTAATTAGTCTTTAACTGCACTCGGTACGCCTATTTTCGGCTAATTCCGCCTAATGAAGCACTTTCGCGATTTTTAGATGTACAAAGTGCAGCTATATCGAAATTGATCCCAAAATCACCACTTTTAGTTGTATAAAGTGCAGTTATTGTTCCGCTGCCTCCTGTTCACCAAATTTGGTCGGAACGCAAGGCCGTCAGCTCGTAATATCTTATCCCACATCTGCGCTTCTGGCTCCGGCTCAACCCTGCTTCTGCTCCCTGCTGCTCCTGCTCCTGCTCCTGCTCCCTGCTCCCAGCTCTATTTGTACTTTGTACAGTTAAAGCTGCTCCCCAGGGAACTAATTAGTCTTTAACTGCACTCTGTACACTTATTTTCGGCTAAATCCGCCTAATGAAGCACTTTTGCGATTTTTAGATGTACAAAGTGCAGCTATATTGCAGATGATGGCAAAAACACTACTTTTAGCTGTATGAAGTGCAGTTATTGCTCCGCTGACCCCTGTTCACCAATTTTGTCGGGGCGCATGGCCTTCAGCTCGTAATATCTTGTTCTTTCATTAGACGCTACCGGTTTTAATAGTCTTTTTTCGCATAGGGAGTTCAACAGCCGCTTAGACGTCCGGAAGTTAATCCCAAAATGATCCGACACGTCCTTGGGCCGCAGCGGTTTGCCGATACGCCAGGCGAAGCGCAGGACTTCCTTTTCTTCGGACAAAATCTGCTGCGCGGCAGCCGGACGGGCTAAATAAGGTGCGAGCACCAGCTGCAGAAGCATCCGGCACACCTCGGGGCGCTGCTGAATATCGTCGAACGAAAAATGCAGCATCTTCCACCCAAGCCCTGTCAAAAAAGTGTCACGGTTCAGCGCATAGCAGAATTTCTCGCGGTCCATATCCTTGATATGGCTCTGATATCCGTCACACTCGATCCCGAACCGAGCACCGCCAGGCGGCAAAAAAGCAAAGTCCAGAAACTGCGATTTCCTGTTCCAGTCATACACTTCGTACTCCGGATGCAGGTCCCCAAGCGCCCCGAACAGCGGCCACCATACGTTCTGCAAAAACAGCTTTTCTGCAAAATTGTGCCCCCTGAGCAGCCTTCCTTTCCGCTCCCCCGACCTTGCGCCTGCGTGCCCGGCAACAAATAACCTATGCGCTTCTTCAAACTCCACCCTTCATCCCTCCCGGAAAATAAAAAGAACGCCCCGTACCCGTTATGAACTGCACCCCGTCAAGTAGACAGCGTAAATAATAAAAGAGTTTTAAGCGGCCTTGGTCCTGAATTCTATAGGACTGAGGCCGTTTAGTTTTGCCTGTAACCGTTCATTATTGTAAAAGTGAATGTAGTTCTCGACATCCTTTTGGAGGTCTTCAAAAGTCCGGTAGGTATGTAGGTAGTACTTCTCACATTTTAGAGTCCCCCAGAAAGATTCCATCGGTCCATTATCAATACAGCAGCCTACACGGGACATACTTTGCTTCATTTCAGCTTTATCTACCATTTCCTTGAACTTCAAGGAAGTATACTGAAACCCGCGGTCGCTATGGAGCAGGGGATGACTTTGGGGGGCAGCTTGTACCGCTAGCTCAAACGTCTCAAAGACCAGTGCGTTGTTATTAGAATGCCCTAGCACATAAGAAATAATGGACTTGTCGTGCAGGTCTAATATAGCGCTCAAATAAGCCTTCTTTCCGCTCCCATATTTGAATTCGGTGACATCTGTGACCCATTTTTGGTTCGGCGCTTCAGCATGGAACTCACGGTTCAGCAAATTCTCTGCAACCTGCTGAGGGGTAGAACCCGCGTACGTCTTTCGCTTTCTGCGAATGACCGACTGAATGCCCTGGAGCTTCATGAGACGGTATACTCGTTTCGCATTAATCGGTTGGTTCATCTGCCTTCGTAAATGAAGTGCCAGTCGGCGGTATCCATAGATCCGTTCTACTTGTTCATACAAGAGAAGCATCTCCTGCATTAGCTTCTCATTGTCTCTCTCTTGGCGACTCGGTGTGCGGCTTAGCCACTTGTAATAACTTGACCGTGCAATGCCTGCAAGCTCGCACAGTAGCTGAATGGAGCCGTATCCCTCTTGTTGAACGGCCTGAACAGCCAGATAGATGTTCTCTTGCCGAACGGAACTTAAAGTCGCCTCCTTTCGATTTCGTCTAACTTTTTTAACAAAGCGTTCTCCGCACGGAGCCGCTCATTCTCGTACTCCAGCTTCTTCATGGCAAGCTTGTAGCGATCCGCCTCCGTTAGCTCTTCCGGCGCCTTGGTGCGTCCTCTACCATCCCTTAAAGCGTCATCTCCGCCGCTCTGGTACTTCTTCACCCAACTGTAGACTTGCGGGTAAGACACCTTAAATTGACTTGCCGTCTTTGTGTAATCGAGTTGATGTGCAAGGCAGTACTGCACAATGTCGATCCGCTCCTGCCATGTCGTCAAACGCCCCTTGGTCATCGCTTTCGTTCCTCCCGAATTTGCGGTTAAGCTTTTGCTATGACCATTATACTTCTTAATCCAGTTCGCGAGTTGGGTTTGACTTGCAATTTGATATTTGTAAATGACTTGGGTTTGAGACAAGCCTCCTTCGAGAACATCCTTCACGGCCTTTCGTTTAAGTTCTGCGGAATAGGTCCGGTTATGGGTACGGGTTTCCAACCCTGGGTAGCCGTACGCCTTGTACCGCCGTCTCCATTCTTGGATGGAACTCTTCGACACACCAAACTTACCGACTGCCGCATTTAATCCGATAACTCCCTCTTTAATTTCCTGAAGAATCGCTAATTTCTCAGCTGCTGCAATGTTTTTTCGCTCCATAAAAATGCTCCCCATACAGTAACAGGTTTTTATTATTTCACCTGTCTACTATATGGGGAGCATATCATTAACACGGATATAGGACGTTCTTCGTCTTTTTAAGTATAGCAGCAGGTTATAGCGATAACCAGCCGAATTTCAGGAGTTAAATCTTACCCCCGCCTCCGGCCATGCATCGTGACCGCTTCCTCGACCTTGATACAGCGGTCCATGATCGCAATCATGCCGTGCCGCTCCGCAATGTCAGCGGCATCTTGGCTGATGATGCTCTGCTGGAGCCACAGCACCTTCGCGCCGATGTCCGCTGCCTCCTGGGCCACTTCAGCGCAGTATTCGCTCCGGCGGAACACATTGACAATATCCACCGGCTCAGGGATTTCGGCAAGCGTGTGGTAGCACTTCTCACCCAGAATATCTCCGTCAACGGTCGGATTGACCGGGATAATGCGGTAGCCGCGGCTCTGCATCGCATAGGCAACCATGTAGGAGACACGGTCACTTTTATCGGACAGGCCAACGACAGCAATGTTACCTGCGGAAGCCAGTATATCGCCAATCTGCTCCCGGCTCGGATTCTCAAAACTCATCTCGAATTCCCCCTTAAGCGTCCTTTAAGATGTAATTATTGTTCAATAACAGTCTTATTGCCACCAGATCATCCTGCCAGCAGGAAGCTGCCACAGCGATCACTACAGATGTCATCTCGTATACGCGATAGAGTCATCAGGCTCAACGCCCGCTCAACACCTGTAAAATCAAGCCCCTCCTACTATTGTACCCATTCCACGTTGGCGCCAAGCGAACGCAGATGGTCGAAATACTGCGGATAGGATTTCGCAACATGATGCGCATCCTTGATCAGCAGCGGCTGGCGTGCACGCAGCCCCACTACGGTCAGAGCCATAATTACCCGGTGATCGTAGTGGGCATTTATCGTAACGCCGCCCTCCACGCCTTCCGGCATACCATGGACGATGATCTCGTCACGCCGTTCTTCCACCTTAGCCCCTGCTTTGGTCAGTTCGGCCAGGTAATCTGTGATCCGGTCGCATTCCTTGTAACGCAGGTTCTCCACATTATAGAAGCGCGAGGTGCCTTCGGCGAATACTGCCGCGGCCACCATAGCCAGTACAGCATCTGTTGCCGCATCACCGTCGAATTCCACTGCCTTCAGGCGGCAGTTCCCCTGTACATGCACCGTGCCGTCTTCATGGGTAAGCGGCACTTCCATCATCCGCAGGACATCCACAATCGCCCGTTCCCCCTGCTTGCTGCGCTCAGCCAGCCGGTGAATCTTCACATCCGACTGTGTCACTGCCGCAGCAGCAAGTACAGCAGCCGATCCCGGATAATCGCCCTGAACAGTATAGGACTTCGCCTGGTAGGATTGTCCGCCCGGCACTTTGAAGGACATATAGTCATCTGCCGCGTGAACGACAATTCCCGCCTGCTCCAGCACCTCAAGCGTCTGGCCGACGACAACTTTAGATTTCAGGTCATCCAGTACGACAATCTCGCTGTCTTCCGCAAGCAGCGGGGTCAAGAATAGCAGTGCGCTGAGATACTGGGAGCTGACTGCTCCGGATACAGTAATCCGTCCGCCAGCCGGTTTGCCGCCGCGGATCGTAATCGGCAGTTTACCATCATTGTGCTCCACCTTAACCCCAAGCTGGCCGAGCGCTGTGATCAGGTCGTCATGCGGACGCTTGCCCAGTGAATCCGGGTAGGTATTTACGAAGGTAACCTCCGGGCTCAGCGCAGCCACAGCCATCAGAAAACGCAGAACCGCTCCCGCGTTCCCTACATTGAGTTCCTTGACGTCCTTCGGATTGCGGCCAAAGCCTTTAATTACGATTTTCTCCTCGTCCTCAGTCAGCTCGGCTCCAAGATCGGCTATACATCTGCGGATGGCATCGCTGTCCTCGCTGTGTGCAGGGTGGT
Organism: Paenibacillus sp. PK3_47; assembly: GCF_023520895.1. Taxonomy (NCBI): domain Bacteria; kingdom Bacillati; phylum Bacillota; class Bacilli; order Caryophanales; family Paenibacillaceae; genus Paenibacillus; species Paenibacillus sp. PK3_47. Next base: position 5,510,023 of record NZ_CP026029.1, on the reverse strand, counting down.
AGATTGTGCTGACGCCATCGGACAAGGCGGCGACCAGCAGGTAACGTGTAGTGTAATTTTTGGACGACAAGGCCCCAAATTCTCCTTGCAGGGAAGGCGTAGGCTTAACAATAACATCCATAGTTCAGACTCTCCTTAGATTAAGTATTAGTATATGTACTGCACCGTTTGACATGCCGTTCTGCTCCTGTGTTATCATAAAAGCATTCTTCTGAAGAAATGAGGTTACAGACAACTATGAATGATATCCCCCAAATTACGCCGCAGGAACTGCGACAGCGGATTTCAGCAGGAGAAGAGCTGATCCTGATTGATGTCCGCGAAGATGACGAGGTCGCTTTCGGGATGATTCCCGGTGCCCGCCATATTCCGATGGGTCTGATCCCGGAGCATACAGAAGAACTGCCTGCAGACCGGGAAATTATTTTCATCTGCCGTTCCGGCGCCCGCAGCCAGCGTGTCTGCCAGTATCTGCAGCAGTTCGGCTATAAAGGCACCAATATGAGCGGCGGAATGATCGAATGGTATGAAACTGCAGAGGAATAATCCCTGCTCACAAGTACACTTAAAAGCTCAACCGCGGTAATGCATTAAAATATGCTGCGACACTTCTGCGGCACTCAGCTTCGTTGTATCCACCGTGCAATGTGCAAAGCGATACGCGTTCCGGCGCTGCTCCATAATCGTGCGCACCCGTTCTTGCGCATTGCCGGCCAGCAGCGGCCGCGCCTGGTCTCCGCTGACCCGGGCAATGATCTCCTCTTCCGCAGCAGTCAGTGCAACGACAAGTCCCTTTTCCAGCATGATCTCCGCATTTCCCGGGGCAAGTACTGCGCCTCCGCCTGTCGAGATCACTCTTCTCTCCCCTTCAAGCATCTTCCGGAGCACAGACGACTCAATTTTCCGGAACTGCGCTTCACCGCCCTCGGCAAAAATTTCCGCGATGCTGCGTCCTTCACTCTCAACTATAACATGATCCAGATCAACCAGCTCATAGCCTAACTCCTCTGCCAGCAAAGCGCCGACCGTTGACTTCCCTGTGGCCATCATGCCTACAAGGATAATGCTTCTGTTCGCACTGCTGCTGACAGTTTCCTGATGTTCATCCATATCCCCAGCCATGTCTACCCTCCAACCGCAACATTTGTCATATCATAACACAGGGCCAAAACATTACACAATGGACTTCTATGTTCTCTAAGCTGGTAATAGAAAAAGGCCCGAAAGGCTGCCCGGAAGCGGGGGGCCTTTCGGGCCGCTTGATACCAGCGGCTGTGCCGCAATAATTATTCAGCGATCCAGTTGTGGTGGAAGACGCCTTCCTTGTCGACACGCTTGAAGGTGTGTGCGCCGAAGTAGTCGCGCTGAGCCTGCAGCAGGTTCGCAGGCAGACGCTCTGTACGGTAGCTGTCATAGTAAGCCAGCGCACTTGCGAAGCCCGGTACCGGAACGCCTTGGGTTACAGCAGCTGCTACAACCTTGCGCCATGCAGACTGGTAAGAGCTCATGATGTCCTTGAAGAACGGATCCAGCAGCAGGTTTTTCAGCTCCGGATTTGTTTCATAAGCATCTGTGATGTTCTGGAGGAAACGGGAGCGGATAATGCAGCCGCCGCGCCAGATTTTGGCAAGGCTTCCGTACTTCAGATCCCAGCCGTATTCATCGGAAGCTACGCGAAGCTGTGCGAAGCCTTGTGCGTACGATACGATTTTGCTTGCGAACAGCGCCTTGCGCACATTCTCGATGAATTCTGCCTTGTCGCCCTGGAACGGCTCGGTTTCCGGACCGCTCAGCACTTTGCTGGCTTCAACGCGTTCTTCCTTCATTGCGGACAGGAAGCGGGAGAATACGGATTCGGTAATCATGGACAGCGGCACGCCAAGATCCAGCGAGCTTTGGCTTGTCCATTTACCGGTTCCCTTTTGGCCGGCAGCGTCAAGGATAACGTCAACCATAGGCTTGCCGGTTTCTTCATCGTATTGTGCGAAGATATCTGTAGTGATTTCGATCAGGTAGCTGTCAAGCTCGCCGCTATTCCATTCTTTGAAGATGCTGTGCAGCTCTTTGGCATCAAGGCCGAGCACATCCTTCAGCAATTGGTAAGCTTCGCAAATCAGCTGCATGTCGCCGTACTCGATGCCGTTGTGCACCATTTTTACATAGTGTCCCGCACCGTCCGGTCCGATATATGTACAGCAAGGCTCTCCGTCCACTTTGGCCGAAATTGCCGTGAGAATAGGTTCAACCAGTTTATATGCGCTTTCCTGACCGCCAGGCATAATGGAAGGTCCTTTGAGCGCGCCCTCTTCGCCGCCGGATACCCCGGTGCCGATAAAGCGGAAGCCCTTCTCTTCCAGTTCTTTGCTGCGGCGAACCGTATCAGGGAAATAAGCGTTACCGCCGTCGATAATGATATCGCCTTGGTCAAGATACGGCAGAAGCTGCTCGATTGTTGCATCGGTAGCCTTACCGGCTTGTACCATGATCAGAATTTTGCGCGGCACTTCCAAAGATTGCACAAACTCTTCCACAGAGAATGTGCCGACAAGGTTTTTGCCTTCTGCTTCGGCAATAAGATCATGAGTCTTTTCCGGGGAACGGTTAAATACCGATACGCTAAAGCCTCTGCTCTCGATGTTAAGAGCCAAATTCTTACCCATTACCGCCAAGCCAATAACGCCGATTTGTTGTTTTGCCATCTGGTCCTCCACCCTTTGCACCCTGTATTTTTTGTGAATTCCATTTCTCGCAGTATAACAATACCATCCTTTATCACCGACAGCAAAGCCCGCTCTGCGAAAGAGAGATCAATATCATTGACAAAATCCGCTATAAAGCAGGAAATTGCTCACAATGACTATTTTACCGTTTTTGCCGCCAGAAGTGAACCCCTGTAAACAACTTGCATTACAAAGTTTAAGGCACCCCGGTTAGGGATGCCCTGAAGCACAATATCAGCTGTTACCATTCCAGCATATTCAATTCCCGGGTGAGCACACCCAGCCGGGCCATGCAGGCGTCAGCCGCTTCGGAATCCCCGCTGCGCATCGCCTCATTCAGTCGGTCCAGCTGCTCATCAACCTCTATTTTCCGCTGGCGGATTCTTTCTTCCCCTTCGGCGGAATAGAACAGTTTGCTCAGCTCCTGATCTGTAAGCAGAGGACCTTTTTGATACAGCACCCGCTGCTGATAACCGGAAATCTCCACCAGCCGGATGACTTCACCGAATAAAATATTCTCAATAATAATCTGACGGTCACGGAACCGCTTCACTACAGCATGCCCCCGCATATCGCCAATCAGCTTCTCCATCCACTCAGACAGGCGGGCATCGCGGATCATGTAATCCCCTACCAGCTTATATCCGTCCTTGATCCGCTGGAAGCGCAGCTTCACCAGCTTGCGTCCCGTGCGTACCGAGATCAGAAATACATTCTCATTTTCGCTCCAGTACAGGGAATAGCCATCTTTAATCAAATCCTTGATCAGATCCTGGATATGCTGTCTCTCAAACCGCAGCTCCACATTGCAGTACTCCACTTCATCGTGTTTATTCACGGCACTCCCCCCTAACAGCTCCGCCTCCGGCAAAGCATGTATCATGAACCTGACCCAGAGTAAAACCGACTGCCGGACCTCCACCTGTTAACAAAAATCGTGCTTGCTTTTACTCTTATTTTATACTTCATATTATGTAGCGGTAACTTGGTTTATTGACTATTTTTACCCGCGTCCCGCCCTTTCCAAACGCCTGCTGCTGTTTTTTAGGAAGTTAGAAGAAATCCGTAATCTCAGGCTATCCTGTCTGCTTCAATTTTGTTCTGTGGACGATCAGCAGATGCAGGCCGAACAGCAGCAGCATCACTGCCGAGCTGGCCAGAAATGGCGCACTGTGGCTGACGGAATCCCATAGTCTGCCGGAAAGTACCGGACCGGCCACCATCCCGGAGCCCTGCAGCGTCAGGAATAAGCCCCATACCGTGCCCCGTTCTCCCTTGGGGACATGTCTGGCGATATAGGCATTCCAGGCCGGCAGGATCAGGGCATAGCTGATTCCAACCAGAGCTACAGCACAGAAGGCCAGCGGAAGCCAGCGTACCTGGGAGAAAAAAGCGAGCGAAAACGCAGCAAGCATAAATCCGGTGTTCAGGAAGACAGAAGTGCCGAACCTGTCAACCAGTTTTCCTGCCGGAATCAGGGCAAGGACTGTTATCCCCCCTCCGGCAATTAGCAGCAGACTGAACTGGTTCGGCGAGACATGCAGCTCGGAATGGGCAAACAACGTCACTACCGGGGTCATCAGGCCGATGGCGAAAGCCTGCAGGAACAGTGCCGGGAACAGCCACCGGCTCACCTTCAGCGAGCCGCTCATCTCCCGTATCTTTTGCATAAGATTGTGGAGCGGCTGCTGCCTAGGACCTGCTCCAGCTGCCAGCTTATCCTGCAGGACTTCCCGGGATGCCTGGCCGCCGCCAATTCTTGACGGCAGCAGAAGCGCCACAGCGGCAACTGCGGCTGCGCAGCCCATGAGCACCAGAAATACCATGCGGTAGCTTTGGCCACCGTGATCCATCAGAAAGTTAACAGCGATCGGTCCGATGCCGGTTCCCGCAAGGGAAGCCATCTCCACCGCGCCCATCGCCGCTCCGCTGCTGCCGCTCTGCGTGGAGCCGGCCAGCTCAGTAATCCCTGTCATCGTGCAAGGCCACAGCGGTGATGTTCCAATTCCAAAAATAAGGCAGGCTGCGGATAGGGAGACCGCATCTTTGGCATAAATAATCATGCCGACAGCAATAACGATCAGGAGCAAAGAACCTGTCATGGTCCAGCGGTACCCGATCCGCCCCATCACCCAGCCCGAAGGGCTGCGGAAAAGATTGTCACCCAAATACTGCAGTGCAAATGCCAGGCCGACCGTTGTCACTGACAAGCCGAGAATATTCTCCATATAGACAGGCAGCAAAGCTACCAGCAGCGAGCCTTTCACAAAACCCACCAGAAAAATGATGACCCACATTTCGACAATAAACGGGGTGGCCAGACTGATATGCACACGTTCTGTTTCTTTGCTAGACATTTCATCACATCCTAGTATTATGCTGATTGATTTGTTATACTGATGCTTGCTTGTAAAATAACTCTTCGCGAAAGGTTGTGACAGCATTAAATGGATCAACACCGTACTCCCCTCTTCACCGCTCTTAAAAAGCATGCCGCCGGAAACCCTGTTCAATTTCATATTCCCGGGCATAAGAAGGGGCTAGGAACCGATGCCGAATTCCGTGAGTTTATCGGCGATAACGCTCTATCCATAGATTTGATCAATATCGCACCGCTTGATGATCTTCATCAGCCTACAGGCGTGATACAAGAAGCTCAAAAGCTGGCTGCGAAGGCTTTCGGCGCCGATTATACGTATTTTAGCGTACAAGGCACGAGCAATGCCATCATGACTATGATCCTCTCTGTCTGCTCGGAAGGAGACAAAATTATTGTGCCGCGCAACATTCACAAATCTGTGATGTCGGCGATTATTTTCTCCGGAGCCAAGCCTATTTTCGTCTCTCCTGTTCAGGATGAGAATCTTGGGATAGACCACGGCATTACCACCAGCTCGCTGGAAAAGGCTCTTAGGCGTCATCCGGACGCTAAAGGCGTTCTAGTAATCAATCCAACGTATTTTGGCGTCTGCGCCGACCTCCGTTCGATTGTGGATCTGGCCCACAGCTACGGCGTTCCCGTACTTGTGGACGAGGCACATGGGGTATTGATTCATTTTCACGAGGATCTGCCGGTATCGGCCATGCAGGCCGGTGCGGATATGGCGGCAACCAGTGTACACAAGCTGGGCGGTTCGATGACGCAAAGCTCCGTGCTCAATGTGAATGCCAAGACCGGTCTGGTGAACCCGCAGCGGGTACAGACGATTCTCAGTATGCTGACTACAACTTCAACTTCATATGTTCTGCTGGCATCCCTGGATACCTCCAGACGCAATCTTGCCCTGAACGGCCATGAAATGGCAGCGCGGGCTATTGCACTGTCCAATTATGCCCGGAATGAGATTAACAATATTGACGGCCTGTACAGCTTCGGCAGAGAGATTCTCGGCACGGAAGCCACCTTCAATATTGATCCGACCAAACTTAATATTCACGTCCGCCATCTGGGCATCACCGGTTATGAAACAGAGAACTGGCTGCGCCAGAAGTATAATATTGAAGTCGAACTGAGCGACATGTATAACATTCTTTGCCTGATTACCCCTGGTGATACACAGGAATCGGTAGACAAGCTGATCTCCGCCCTGCGGGTATTGTCAGCCATTCACTACAGCAAAGGCGAAATCTACGAGCTTAAGGTGCAGGTACCGGAAATTCCGCAGCTTGCCCTGATCCCGAGAGATGCTTTCTATGCCGATACCCAGGTTGTTCCGTTCCGGGAGTCAGCCGGTTATATCATTGCTGAATTTATCTATGTGTATCCTCCGGGCATCCCGATTTTGCTTCCCGGTGAAGTTATTACCCAGGATAACATTGACTATATCATCGACCACGTGGAAATTGGGCTGCCGGTTAAAGGCCCCGAGGACCGCAGCATCAATTTTGTCAAAGTCATTGTCGAAGCTGAGCCGATCTCCTAACAGGCTGTCTGCTTCCTGAGTTTGCACAAGGCCGTCCCGAACAGTCCCCCATGACTTTCGGGACGGCCTTATTATTTTGCATGTAGAACAGCAAAAAGCAGCCATCCCCCGTTACCGGAGAACCGCTGCTCTTGATCAAGCCTCTCGTGCATAGAGACTGCTGCCTTGCTCAGGTCAGCCGTGTCTCTGATATACTTCACTGAAATCTATTCTTGCTGTGCAAGCAGCTCATTGTAAGCTGCCTCAACAGCGTTCCATTCAGCTTCATCTTCAATGTTGTAAAGCACCATTTCTTCATTTTCTTCTTCCATACGCAGAATGATGCCGTCAGCTTCAGGGTTTTCGCGTTCAAGCAGCAAAGCGTACAGCTTCTCGCCTACATCGAACGTTTCCACCAGCACCATTTCTACATCTTCGCCCTGCTCGTTCGTCAAGGTCAGCACAAACTCCTCGTGCTCATGGTCGTGATCATGTCCGCAACCGCATGCTTCACCATGTTCATGGCCATGCTCATGTTTGTGATCGCTCATTGAAATACCTCACTTTAAATTGAATTATCCTACATTTGGTATCGTAACACGTAAGACAAGTTCAGGTCAATTTGAGGGCAGCAAAACCGTTATTGCAGCGCAGTGATGACCTTCTCCGAGACAAGTACGTAGTCTGCATTTTTAGAAGCTTTGATGTAAAAGCCTACCCGGTATTTCCCGGCTTCCTTGAAATCATAAGTGAATTCCGAAGTCGGGAACCAGAAATTATCCTTCTTCGAGCCGCTCAGCTCCTGTGATTGGATATCCTTCACATTCCCGGACGGATCGGTTATGGCAACCTTCACGGCCGCTACATCCTCTGTAAGGCTGTCCACCTGTGTCAGCACCTTGATTTTGAGCTTGCCGACGTTTACGTTCCCGAACACAGTGTCTCCCTTAAACAGAACAATATGCACGTTTGGTTTAATAATGGTTACTTTGCCTGAATCGTCCCAGTTGACGACTCCCCCTGCTTCCCGGGCCGGAATATAGGTTTTGCCGTCTATTAAATAGCCCCCGTCAGCCAGCTCTTTGCCATTGCTCCACACTCTGACTTTTTGACTTACTGCATCAGCGAACAGCATTGAGCTTCCCATCAGGGAAAATACACATACGCACAGAGCAATTTTTTTCCATCTCATCGCTAGAGACCCCCAAGTAATTCATGCTGTTAATATATACTTCCGTTCATGCCACAAGTTGCGCGGGGTCCGGCAAAAATTTCATAACTTTCACGAAAAGTGTTACTATATTTTCATAAGTGCGAAACCTTGAAGAAAACACGGATAGATGGAGGCCTCCTGTGATGAATGTTGTAAACCTGCAAATGCTGGGTACAGGCGATGCTTTTTCCAAAAGCTACTATAATAATAACGGATTGCTGCTGGGGCAAGGCTATACACTGCTCATTGATTGCGGAACTACAGCACCCGCCGCGATGAGGCAAATGGGCAAAAGCTTCCACGAAATTGATGCGGTGCTGATTACGCATATTCACGATGATCATGTCGGCGGTCTTGCCAGCCTTGCGGGCAGCATGAAGGACCATGGCAGGAAAATGAGGCTGCTGCTGAGCGAAACCTTGGTTGATCCGTTATGGCAGCATCTTCTTCAAAAAGGTCTGGCGGCCAAAGCCCGGGCGGAACGGCTGGCGGATATGTTTGAGATTAAGCCACTGCAGGCGGATCGCTACTGCGAACTTTCCGAGGATATCACCTTTAAACTGATCCGTACCCCGCATATCCAGGGAAGGGACAGCTACTCGCTGCTGCTGAATGAGGATGTATTTTACAGTGCGGATATGACATTCCAGCCTGAGCTCCTGCTTAAGCTTGTGCGCAAAGAGGGCGTACGGAAGATACTGCATGATTGCCAGCTCACGGGACCAGGCCATGTCCATACCACGCTCAAGGAACTGATGTCCTTGCCTGAAGATGTGCGCAGACTGATTCTGCTCATGCATTACAGTGACCGGAAACCTGATTTTGAGGGCAGGACGGGTGAAATGGATTTTTTGGAGCAGCATAAGATTTATTCACTGTAAAAAAGGGCAAAAAAACCGGCCGGACAACGTCAATTACGCTGCCTGGCCGTTTTTATGAGATGCGGCTTAGAATTGCGGAAGCTGGTCCAAATTGTTCGTCGGATCACCGTCTGCATCGCCGCGGATATACATTTCACCATCTCTGCCTTTAAATACGTTCACACCGGCAATCCCACCGGCCTGAACCTCCTGCAGCGCCTGCTGGTACTCCAGCACACGTCCTGTAGAGGTCTGGAAGCTGGTCAGGTCACCGTCACCGTTACGCCGGGCTGCCACAAATCTTTCGCGTTCATTGTTAATCATAAGGATTCTCTCCTTCACGCTTGGATTGGCCAAAAGGCTCACCTGTAGCTTGTCCCGGAATTGGAAAACGTATGTATCTGCTTAATCGTTACAGCGCTTTCTGCATCCTTACATGCAAAATCCCGGCGTCATAAAACGGTTCCGGGGAGATCACTTCGTATCCCAGCCTGCTGTAGAACTCTTCTGCCTGGCACTGGCTGTCCAATACCGAAAATTCAAGCCCCAGATCACGGGCCAGCTCCTCCATGGCGAGTAAAAGAACCCGTCCGTACCCTTTGCTGCGGTATTCCTTGAGCACGGCGATACGCTGCATTTTGGCGGTTCCCGCCTTATAATAAATCAAGCGTCCGGTAGCTACCGGAAGGCCTTCATCCATAATCACAATATGGTGTGCATTATCACCGATTACATCATACTCATCAATTTCTAAATCTGCCGGTACCTTCTGCTCCTCCACAAACACCTTTTTGCGGATATCCAGCCCCAGCCGGAGCTGTTCTTCTGATGTCACATGCACAATTTCTGCAGCCATTATCCTTCGGTCTCCTCTCTTTGCTATCCAAATGATAGTTGACCAATTATACAGAATTTTCGGCTTTCTGTATAGTTACGGGGCTACTGCGTTGAATACACATCCTCAGGAATGGAGCGGTCATACACATCCCTCATTACCGGAGATAACGGACGATCCTGTTGAAGCAGATCCGGTCCCCCATCGAGCTCAGTCATCCTCTGGATTTCTACATACCCGGGTGCCTGGTAAGACGTCGTACATCCTGTTGCCCCAAGCAGCAGAACCAGCGCCATCCCAACCCGGCGAGCCATAGTGCCACGCATACTAATCCCTCCTGTTGCCAGCTTTTTATCAGCTTTGACGGAATGGGGGGTTGTTAAACGGGCGACTGTTCAGCGCTTAGCGGATAACTGCATTTTCTGCATTTAAAAGATTGTCAAAAGTCTGATTTATAGGCTTAACTGCATTCTGTACAATTAAAAACGCCCGGAAACTTTCTTTTATAGGATTTGGTGATTTTTAACTGCAGAAAGTACAGCTAAAGCGTTCCCCCGACGAAAAGAGGGCGATTTAGTTGCAGGAAATACAGCTAGGTTGATTATACATTTTGTGGAAAAGTGCTTTCTTAGAGCGTTCGTCTATCCAACCCTCTTTTAAAATCAGGCCAAGTCTGATCTATTGAATTTGCTGAAATGCCTCCATATTCCTGAATTCTGCTGCACCAAATACCTAGAATGGGATTCCCCCCGATTTTCAAGTAATCTAATGTATAAAATGCATTTTTCCCGCAGCAGAACGGATACGCTCTAAGCTCCGCCGGTTACATCTATTATATAGAAGATTACGAAGCCAGAGACTCATTGGTTGAAAAGCTGCAGCATCGGCAGCATGGTTATACGGAACAGGAACTATTGCTGAGGACAGCAGCTTTGAGGGGGAGTCGTGGTTAATGCCGGGCAGGGTTATGGCGGTTATCTATGATTTGGGTGCTGGACAGAAGTGAGTTTACAGCTGCTGCCCCCGATTAAGGGGGCTTTTATAATCCACAGTCTATAGTATTTTTAAATGTTTCTTTCCAGCGACACCTTAAACTCCGGTTTTGTCTCATAAGCCATATAGCCCACATTTCCGGCAAAATCAAGATACGCCTGATAACGCGTGACGATCACCGGGCTGGTTATGTACCTAAGCACCTGATCTTTCGCCACCCAGCGGCTGTCGGAGGTTTCATCTGACGTCCCCAGTTCACCGCCTACAGGCTTGCACGTAAAATCCATTATCACTTTAGTCGGAACATCCGTTACCCCGTCATACCCCTTATATGTTCCTGTGTTGGAGTACACTCCGATAAGATTTGAAACCACTGCGTCTATTCCGCTTTCTTCCTTGATCTCTCTGGCCAGCGCGTCCGTCAATGTCTCCCCGGCCTCCACCTGCCCTCCCGGGAATACCCATCCGCCACGGTACGTTTTGACCAGCAGGATTTCTCCTTGCTCATTTTCCACGATTCCTCCGACAGCTACGATATGAACGGGCATTATCATTTCCATCGCTCCTCCGGCGATTCCTCGCCTTTAAAGTAACTAACTTGATCTTCTGTCTGATAAATCTCCTTCAAATGATCATCCTTTGCGATAAATGTTTGTAAATCAAAAAGGTTAGACCCCGGAATTTTATTCCAGTATTATCATTCATTTTACTATAGCACATACCTTTTACCGCAGCAGTGACATTCGTTGAACTGCGGTTTATTCTTTAACACCGAAATATGCGCCGCCCAACTATGGTATAATTTACAAAAAGATACCCGAGGTGATGTTATGAGTAAATACAGACGTTCAGATAAAGTCATTGTTTCCACCCTGCTTACTGTGGCCTCATTGTTCATCATTGCTTTTTATGTCATCCGGTATATTGTTCAAAACTACTCATTTGCTCCATAAAGATAGAGTCCGGTCAACTCCTGTCCAAACCTGACTTTAGAGATGCAGCCAAAGGGGATGAGCCACATGGAATTTTTCGCTATTCTTTTCGTGCTGGTCGCGCTGTTAAATATTTTCTTTCCGGCAATGGGCTGGCATATGCGTTACGGCTGGATGGTCAAAGGGGATTCAGAGCCCAGCGACGCCTACCTCTTAATGAGCAGGATCAGCAGTGTCATCGTACTTATTGTATTTCTGATTTTCTTTTTGCCGTTGATGTTTTGAGAGGTGTGCGTTGAAGCCGGAAATGACGTAAAATACAAAGAGAGCCGTGCAGGAACACGACTCTCAGGCGCAGCCGCTTTTAAGGACGGCTAATCAAATACAGGCACTAACGACAAGAATAGGTCGCATCCCGGGCAGAGGGCGGCCTATTTTTTTGTATGGAATAAAAGAACTAAAGCTCATTTTCATTCTATCATTAAAAAACCGTCCCAATCCGTCCCCAACCCATAACCTTTATACAAGCAGCAGTCTCAATGATTCCATAGAAAAACAAAAAAAGCCTTGATACCCAAGGCTTTCTTCCTGGTACTTCTATATAGGACGGATGGGGTTCGAACCCATGACCCCTACCCTGTCAAGATAGTGCTCTCCCGCTGAGCTACCGTCCTGCAACGAAATTTATAATACCATAGGATGTACGGGGATGGCAATCTTTTTTTATAAGATTGCCTCCCCCTTCTGCTTTAGGCCAATACCTCCAGAACAACCTTAATCTTTCGCTGATGGGACAGCACACCGCAATTCATCCTGGCCATGAAATCCACTACAATACACTTTCTCCGCAAAATTCTTATACACACTCGTGTCTGCTGCTATGCAGCCTTCATTTGAACCTGCTCCTGCCTCCCTGCCAGCTTATTAACAAAAAAAACCCCGCCGGAAGGCAGGGCCAAGTGAGTCAGCGCGTATATACTACATACAAAAGATGGGGGTACCTTTAATCTAGCATTCCATTGTTAATAGAGTGTGAGGCGAAATCGTTATTTGTAATAAGATGTCGTCAAAGGAATGAACATCGACCCGCCGTTCACGACCTTAGCGTGCACAAAAAGTGAGCTCACACCCGCTATATTCACTTCAATCGTAGTCAGACCATCCTCAACCGCAATGCTCTTACCTACGAGTTCAGCGTCGGTATCGGAGTCGTTAACGAAAAACTCTTCGATATCCTGACCAATGGCGGCAACCTGGATATATAATTTCTGGTATTTCTTATTGGGGTAGAGCATAAAGGAACTGCCGCGGGTTCCGCTTCCATTGTCAAAATAAACATCTTTGTAATCCTTGTCCTTATAGACGGTCTTGGCAGGGTCTTTGGTACGATAGGACGTATCCTTGAATCCGGCCGCGATGGACACGCCTTCCGTCTGTTCGCCTAACAGGATGGTATTGGCCGCTGCGTCAAAGTTCACCGTAACCCCCAGCAAATCTGACACAGAACGGACAGGCAGGTATGTTGTATTGTTATAAGAAATTGGGGATATGACTGCACCGCTGCTGTTTTGAAGCTGTACCGGCTTGCCGTCTACCTTAAATTTGATTCCGGGGTTGAGATAGGCCTTGATTTCCTGCAGGTTGGCTCCGGCGTAGACTCCGGTTCCCATTCCTCCAAGCAGTGCAAAAGTTGTTAATGCTGCGATCATCTTCTTCTTCACCTGGTCAAACTCCCCTCACGTTAGTTCAAATTTTAATTTCCTACATTGGAGTATAAGGACTTCTCCCGCTATATGCAATAATTTCCTGGGCCTATTTCATTGAATCACGGTCAATAACTGCTACTCTCTGCCGGGGCTTAGCTACAAGCAGCCGTTAATGCAAAGCCAAAATTCTTATTTTCGACGATTGCTTTCTGCCGCATTTTAATTTACAATAGGCTCATAAACGCGCGTTTACGAAAAGGGGGCATTATGCGCAGCGAAGATATAGCGAAGCTCGCCGGGGTTTCCCGAAGCACGGTATCCCGCGTGATCAACAACTATTCCAACGTCCCTGAAGAGACACGGGCCAAGGTGCTGAAGGTGATCGAGCAGCATCAGTATGAGCCGAACAGCTTTGCACGCGCCCTGGCCGGCAAGAAGACCGATACCATCGGCCTTTTCGCCATCAGCATGAACGAGAAAGAGAATACGACCCGGATCTATCAGAACAATTATTTCGCGCCTTTCGTCGATGCCGTAGTCGACACGGCGAATGCCCGCGGCTGTTATGTGCTGATCCACACCGTCTACTCTCCTGACGATTTCCTCAAAGTGAAGCAGGCTTTTCTGCAGAAACGGATTGACGGCGGCATCATTGTCGGCACTCAGAAGGATATTGATATCGTCCGGGAAATGGTGGGCCTTGATTCTCCGCTGGTGCTGATCGATTATGACATTTCGGAGATTATGTCGGAGCATCTGGACCGCAATCATCTGGCTATTGTGAACTCCAAGGACTATGAGGGCACAGTCGAAGCGATTGAATATCTGATTGGCCTTGGCCATGAAGACATCGGCATGATTTGCGGGCGGATGAACACTTACTCCGGACGGGAACGCTATGCGGCATATGAAGATACGCTGAAGAAGCATGGCCTGACTGTAGAAGAGCGCTTCGTTCTCAAGGGAGAATTCCTGAAGGAAGCTGCTTACGAAGAAGTCAGCAAGCTTTTGGCTTCCGGCGGCACACTGCCGACCGCCTTCTTCTCATCTAATGATGATATGGCTATCTCTGCCATGGAAGCGTTCTCCGAGCATGGAATTTCCGTACCTGAGGATATTTCCATTGCCGGATTCGATGATGTGCAGCTCGCTGCACGCATTCATCCCAAGCTGACCTCTGTCCGTCTGCCGATTTATGAAATGTCCAAGGCTGCTGTAGAGAAGGTTATTGAGCTGTGTGATTCCCGGCAGCCGACCTTCAGTACCATCAGCTTTCCGGCCCGGCTGGTCGAAAGAGATTCCTGCCAGCCGCCCAAGAAGTAGTACCGTCATCATTGATAATTGATATGAGAAACTCCCTTTGCCCCAAGGGAATTTTTTCTCACCATTGTAAACGCGCGTTCACATTCGAAAGGAGACTTTTCTCTCATGAAATTCGGAACCTTTGACGACATCCGCAAAGAGTATGTAATCAATACTCCAAAAACACCTTATCCATGGATCAACTACCTTGGTAACGAGCAATTTTTCGGACTTATCTCCAATACTGCCGGCGGTTATACCTTCTACCGTGATGCACGCATGAGAAGACTTACCCGTTACCGGTATAACAATATTCCGCTGGACACAGGCGGCCGCTATTACTATCTGTATGATGACGGTGATTTCTGGACTCCGGGCTGGATGCCGGTAAAACGTGACCTCGACTTCTACGAATGCCGCCACGGTCTTGGCTATACTTCCATTACCGGCGAACGCAACGGAATTTCCGTTAACCAATTGGCTTTTGTTCCTATGGGCCACAACGCCGAAGTTCACCGCCTTGTCGTAAAGAACACCGGTGATGTGAAGAAAACCGTTAAGCTGTTCTCTTTTGCCGAGTTCTGTCTGTGGAACGCTCAAGACGATATGACCAACTTCCAGCGCAACCTGAGCATCGGTGAAGTTGAAGTCAAGGACTCCGTAATCTATCACAAAACCGAATACCGCGAGCGCAGAAACCACTATGCTTTCTATTCTGTAAACAAACCGCTTGACGGCTTCGATACCGACCGTGAATCCTTCGTGGGTATGTACAACGGTCTGGACAACCCGCAGGTAGTGGCTTCCGGTGAAGCAAGCAACTCCGTAGCCAGCGGCTGGTCCCCAATCGGATCCCATGCCCTGAACATTACGCTGGAACCTGGCGAAGAGCAAAGCTTCATCTTCGTTCTCGGCTATATCGAGAATCCGGAAGAAGAGAAATGGGAATCCCTGAATGTCATCAACAAAAAGCCGGCACAGGCTGTCATCGAGCAGTTCGCTACAGACGAGCAAGTGGACGCAGCACTGGCTGTTCTGGCTGCACACTGGGATAACCTGCTGTCCAAATACCAAATCCAGAGCGGCGACGACAAGCTGAACCGGATGGTCAACATCTGGAATCCGTATCAATGTATGGTTACCTTCAACATGTCCCGTTCCGCTTCTTACTTCGAATCCGGAATCGGCCGCGGCATGGGCTTCCGCGATTCCAACCAGGACTTGCTCGGCTTTGTACACCAAATTCCTGAGCGTGCCAGAGAGCGTATCCTTGATATCGCCGCTACCCAGTTCGAAGACGGCAGCGCGTATCACCAGTACCAGCCGCTTACCAAAAAAGGCAACAACGAAGTCGGTACAGGCTTCAACGATGATCCGCTCTGGCTGATCCTTGGAACCGCTGCGTACATCAAAGAAACCGGAGATACTTCCATCCTGGATGAGCAGGTTCCGTTCGACAGCAATCCTGATAACACTGCTACCCTGTTCGAGCACTTGAAGGTTTCCTTCGAGCATGTGACCAACAACCTCGGACCTCACGGCCTGCCGCTGATTGGCCGTGCGGACTGGAATGACTGCCTCAACCTGAACTGCTTCTCCACCGAGCCGGGTGAATCGTTCCAGACTACTGCGAACATCGAAGGCCGTGTAGCTGAATCCGTCTTTATCGCTGGTCTGTTCGTCTTCGTAGGACCGGACTATGCTGAAATCTGCCGCATGCGCGGTCTTGACGATGTAGCTGTAGACGCTGAAGCCAAAATCGAGAACATGCGTGAAATCACGCTGACTCACGGTTTCGACGGAGACTGGTTCCTGCGTGCTTACGATCACTATGGCGACAAGATCGGCAGCAAAGAGAACGAAGAAGGTAAAATCTTCATCGAACCGCAAGGGATCTGCGTTATGGCCGGTATCGGTGTAGAGAACGGTCAAGCTGCCAAGGCGCTGACTTCCGTTCAGGAACATCTGGATACGGACTATGGTATCGTGCTGCAGCAACCTGCGTACTCCAAGTACTATCTGAACCTGGGTGAAATTTCCACGTATCCTCCGGGCTACAAAGAAAATGCCGGTATTTTCTGCCACAATAACCCATGGATCATGATCGCTGAAACTGTACTGGGCCACGGCGACAGAGCTTTCGAAATCTACAAGAAGATTGCTCCGGCTTACCTGGAAGATATCAGTGAAGTGCACCGCATGGAGCCTTATGTGTACTCGCAAATGATTGCCGGTAAAGACGCTGTGCGCCACGGGGAAGCGAAAAACTCCTGGCTGACAGGTACAGCTGCATGGAACTATGTAGCCATTACCCAATCCATTCTTGGTATTCAAGCTGATTTTGCCGGCCTGAAGGTAGATCCTTGTATCCCTGCCGAGTGGGACGGTTTCGAAATCACCCGCGTCTTCCGTGGAGATACTTATGTGATCACGATCAAGAACCCGAACCACGTGTCCAAAGGCGTTGCCAGCCTGACACTCGACGGCGCTGCTGTTGAAGGTAACATCATTACACCTGTAGGTGACGGCGCTGTTCACCAAGTGGTTGTAGAGCTTGGCTAATCAGATTCACGGTATTAGGAAGGGATAAAACAATATCTTTCCGGTATCTATAAAAAACAACCCGGATTCTCCGCGTATCAGCGGTGAACTCCGGGTTGTTTTTTTAAAAACTATTAACTATTAGTAATTCTTTGGCTTACGCCTTGCCTTCAGCAATCCATACCCGCATCTCGCCGCTGCCGCGGTTACCCCACAGATAATAAGGAACGGCCTTAATCTTGACCTCATTTACCGGCGCCTTTACTCTATTGTACAGGCCTCCGTTCCAGCCCTGCTGATCCACACGGAAGCCTTTGCTTTCTACCACAACTGCACCACCAAGCAGGGACTCATCGAAGGTCTCACTGAAGGCTGCTGTTTCATCCAGTGTAACGGAGCTTAAGGGTTCCCCGTTATCGGCAGACTCCAGGCAATAGACCAGCGGTCCGCGCTGAATGGCTGTCTTTTGGGCATCTGCACGCAATAAAGGATGGGCATAAACGCGGTGTGCTTCCATCGGAATTTCGGCTTCAATAACATCACCCGCATTCCACACTCTGCGGATAATCACGTACCCCTGCTGACGTTCAGCGGATTCCAGCACTTCTCCGTTAATCTTAATTTCGATCCCCTCGCTCCAGGAAGGCACCCGCAGAGCAAGACCGAATTCCCCGGAAGCTGCTGGATCAAGCTGCAATGACACCTTTCCCTCCCACGGGTAGCTGCTCTGCTGGCTGACAGCAACTTCGGTACCGCCAAGCTTCACATTCAGCTCACTGCCGATATAGAGATTTGTGTACAGCGTATCCCCGTGAACGGTGTAAATGTACTGGTTCAGCGAAGTCAGCAGACGGGCTACATTCGGCGGACAGCAGGCACAGCCGAACCAGCCCTGGCGCTCTGACTTGACATGATGTTTGCCCGGATCACAGCTGCAGGCCTGCGGCCATACTTCCAGCGGATTGACATAGAAATAATGCTTGCCGTCCTGCGCCATGGAACCGAGTACGTTGTTGTAGAGCGCCCGCTCCATAATGTCCGCATAACCCGCATCCGGAATCATCTCCAGCATCCGCTTCGCGAAGAAAATAAGGCCGATAGAAGCACAAGTCTCCGCATACACCGTATCGTTAGGCAGATCATAGTCGAAGGTGAATGCTTCGCCGTGATGCGTAGAGCCGATCCCTCCGGTAACATACATCTGTTTCTCCGTCATATTGCTCCATAGTCTTTTGCAGGCTTCGCGCAGTGCCTCATCTCCGGTAATCGCAGCCAGATCGGCCATTGCCGTATACATATAGACAGCACGCACGGAATGTCCTACGGCTACACTTTGTTCGCGCACCGGAAGATGGGCCTGGTTGTACGCAGGATCCATTCTGTCCGTTTTGCCCGACCAATGGGTGACGCGTCCCCGCTGCTCCCACTCCTGGCGGAGAAAATTCGGCTCCTGTCCTCTTTCATCAATAAAGAAGCTTGCCAGACGCAGAAATTTCTCTTCACCTGTCAGCCGGTACAGCTTCACCAGCGCCAGTTCAATTTCCTGATGGCCGTCGTAGCCTTTAATTTTGCCTTCCTCAGGCCCGAATACAGAATCGATATGATCAATGTTACGGCGCATAATGTTCAGAAGCTTGTCTTTGCCGGTAGCTTCATAATAAGCCACAGCCGCTTCTATGAAATGCCCTGCGCAGTACAGCTCGTGGCAATCCTGCAGGTTCGTCCACCGTTTGTCCAGGCCGTTGATAATAAAATACGTATTGAGATAGCCGTCCTCCAGCTGCGCCTCCCCCACAAGATCAATAATTTCATCAGCCCGCCGTTCCAGCTCAGGATCAGGCTTGATGCTTAAAGAATATCCTACCGCCTCCAGCCACTTGGCGACATCACTATCCTGGAACACCCACCCTTTGAATTCTCCGCTTTTTCTGCCGGCAGCGATTTCAAAGTTGGCAATGGCATGGCTGGGCTCTGCTTCCGGCACCCGGTCATGCAGCGCTTCATATTGATACGGAATGACGGTATCCTGTACCAGCCGGATATAACGTCCCCAGAATTCATCCTGAATTTTGACGGTCTGCTTGTTGTCCTTGTACACAGTCTCTGCCGCTTTGCTCATCGATCATTCTCCTCTGCATGTAATCGTTCTCGCTATTTGCCATTATAGACGTTAAAATAAATAAAAAACAGGATCATACACAACCCTGTTTTTGTACTATTTCACACGCTATCTCTTAGACAACTTTAGATTATACATCAGGGAACTGTACCTATCTGAAAGGAGCACTTTATGAGCTTTAGCCCTTCTTATATTCATTTTGCAGCCCCGCCCTTTCCCTACTTCCTGGAATGCGGACATACAGTATATCAGCCCGGAGAGCAGCATCCGAACCGCAGCCGGATGGGAAAATTCGACCTGATTCTTGTGGAGCAGGGCTGCCTTTATCTTGGAGAAGACCACAAGCAGTGGGAGGTTCCTGCAGGTCATACGCTGCTGCTGCTCCCGGACCGTTATCATTACAGCGTCAAGCCGTGCGAGGAGACAACCTCTTTCGTATGGATTCATTTTCACACAGTTGCAGAATGGCTGGAGGCTGAAGGTGAACCTGTGTACGCAGGCCGTGATACCCATTTTCAGCAGTTCCTTACTTATCCCTATACGATCCGTGTGCCGCAGTTCGGCCCGCTTCCGGGACCGGCTGAGCCAAGCGGCCAGGCAGCCCAGCTCCTGCAGTTCACCCGCGACCGGAGATCCAGCGCCGTCTGGCAGCAGCAGCGGATTTTTGAAGAAATGCTGCGGATGATGGATCTTGCCCAGCAGGACGCCTCAGGGAGCCATGCTGCCGAAATTGCCGAGCAGACGGAGGCATACATCCGTAATCATTACACTGAAGCCCTCACAAACACAGTTCTCGCAGAGGCGCTCCATTTCCACTACAATTATCTGACACGCTGCATGAAGCGCGTATACGGGCTGACGCCGATGGAGTACCTGACAGATTACCGGCTGGAGCAGGCCAAGCTTCTGCTGCTGAAGACGGAAATTCCTATTGCTGCTATCGCGGACCGCACGGGCTTTGAGAGCACCGCTTATTTTTCGCGCCGGTTTGCGAGCAAGGTCGGTATATCCCCCCTGCGCTACCGGAAGCGGTATTCACGGTAAGTCTGGTTTAGGCATTAGCCGGTTAACACTATAATAAGGAAAAAGCTGAACGCCGAGTTAGGGCTTAGTTGGAAAACCTCCACCTAATCCCTTCCTTTTTCATCAAATATGAGTTTTAGTTGGAAAATCTCCCGCTAATCGGCATGAGAAAAGCCTTTGGAGGCTTATTGAGTACTTTTTAGGTGGAGTTTTTCCCACTACTATTGTAATAGCGCCAGTTTCCTTAGAATTAGCTGGAGAATTTCCACTTTGGCTGATAGGGTCACACTCCATGGCTGATCTGGTCACGCTCCATGGCTGATCTGAACACAATCCACGGCTGAGCTCGGCACGCTCCACGAAACATTTTTCTAGAATACGGACATTAAACCGGCCTTCAACGCACCTGCAGCTCAGATAATGCTCCCGGTTTCTTAAGCTCATTGACCTGATTTTCCTCTATCCTTCCTGCTCATCGCATCACAACGCCAGCTTATCTGGAAAGGGCCCGAAATTCATACATTCTCCGGCAGTAGGACAGCCCGCGGATACGTACCGAGTTGGGTGTATACTCAATAATCCGTCCTCCGCTCTCCAGCACATCCTCCTCCATGTCTTTTACAGCAACTGCTACCTTCACCTCCGACAGCGCAGCTGCCAGCAGATCAATATCACTTTCCAGAATCTTGTATGTAAAATCCATCCGTTCTTCACTCACTTTACTACATTTTTATTTTAATCGTAAATATTACTATTAATATATCTGCTTATATCTTCTCCCGCAAGTACTATTTCATAAGATCATCAATGGCGGGGAATATGAGCTTTGCAGAACAGCTATTTTTTCCCAACTCCATGCATACTTATTAAGACATGCCTTTATGCTTAAAATGGAGATGTTGACTATGCGCCCGATCCCAAGGTTTACCGTTATTGTTCTTGGAAGTCTGCTGATCGCTGCTGCTGCTAACTTTTTCCTAGTTCCCTATAAAATCCTCGACGGGGGGATTATCGGCATCGCCCTCATTATGAATTATCTCTCCGGCGCCAAAATCGGACTGGCCATTGTTTTGTGCAGTCTTCCTGTTTTCCTGCTGGCCTGGGTGAAGGAGCGGGACATATTCTATAACAGTGTGCTGGGCCTGCTGATTTCATCATTTCTGATTGAACTGCTGGGTCCGCTCCAGTTCTACTTTTTATACTATATCGAGGTTGGTTCAATCTCCAGCGCCATTCTCGGCGGCTTTCTGATGGGAACGGGGGTCGGGCTGATGCTGAGGTTCAAAGCCAGCACCGGAGGCACCGATCTGCTTGCCAAATTTATTCACCGGTATGTCCCGCTTAACATTGGCGCCATCATTTTCCTGTCCGATATTCTGATCATCGGGGCTGGCGGGGTGCTGATCTCCAAGGAAACCTTCTTTCATTCCATCCTGACCATCTTCGCCGGCGGTGTGGCAACCGGTCTGTGCACCCTTGAAAAATAACTGTTCTCTCCTTAGCGGCCTGTAAAATAGACTCTGCAGCTGAACACCGCCCAGACATTTATTTCAAAAATAAAATAAATGAATAAAGCTTGATATTTTCAGAAATTACGGCGACAATCAGAAATAGATAACATTCCAGGGGAGGATCGAAAGAAGTTGGATAGCACAAGCAATAACATCAATACTTCCGCGCATGACATTATCGATCTCTGCCTGCTGGCCGGAAAAATTATGCTGCAGAGCGGCGCGGAAACCTACAGGGTGGAAGATACGATGACGCGCATGGCGGCGGCACTCGGATTCCCGGGAGCGCACAGCTACGTGACGCCAACAATCATTATGTTCACAACGAGCCGGACGGAGCCGGTCAAGCTGTTCCGGATCGCTGAGCGGACCACCGACCTGCAGAAGGTCTCCGAGGTCAACGACATCTCGCGCCGGCTCAGTGAACGCCAGCTGAGCGCAGCCGAAGCCCGCGAACGTCTCGGCGCAGTGGATGATTCGGCCCATGCTTATCCTATATGGGTGCAGATCGCTGCCGCGGCCCTCACCGGCGCCTGCTTCACCGTGATGTTCAAAGGCAGCCTCTGGGATGCCCTTCCGGCTCTTCTGGTATCAGGACTCGGCTACGCCGCTGTCATCTACCTGCACAGGCTTGTACAGGTGAGGTTTTTTGCAGAATTCTCCGCTTCGTTCCTGATTGGCCTGATCACCTTCTTCTCCGTCAAATTCGGGATCGGCCAGGAAATGGACAAGATCATCATCGGCTCCGTTATGCCGCTTGTTCCGGGACTTCTTATTACGAATGCGGTCCGTGATCTGATGGCCGGGCACCTGGTATCAGGACTGTCCAAGGGAGCCGATGCGTTTCTGACCGCTTTTGCGATTGGGACAGGCATAGGGCTTGTGCTGTCACTTTTTTAGAATCGAAGATTCCGCAGGTTGAACACCCATGTGAAAGAGGTAACCGTTCATGATTTTGCAGCTAATAACCAGCTTTATTGCCGCAGCCACATTCTGTATCCTGTTCAATGCACCGAAACGTGCGCTGCTGCAGTGCGGCTTTGCCGGGATGGTCGGCTGGATCCTGTATCTGCAGCTTGAGAAAGAGCTGGATACGGTAATTGCCACTTTTGCCGCTACAGTGGTAGTCGGTGTCATCAGCCAATTTTTTGCCCGCTACTATAAAATGCCGGTCATCATCTTCAGCGTCGGGGGAATCATCCCCATGGTCCCGGGAGGACTGGCTTATGATGCCATGCGCAATTTCGTGGAAAATGACAACAATCAGGCCATCCAGTATGCGGTGCAGGCTCTGCTTCTCTCGGGAGCCATCGCCACCGGTCTCGTGCTCAGTGAAGTGCTCGGGCAGATGCTCCGCCGCAAGGCCAGATAAACCGCAAAAAGCCCATCCGCCTGCAGGGATCTAATCCTTGTGAGGTGGACGGGCTTTTTCATCACCAGTTCTAAGGCATGAACAGCAAATAATTGTATTTCCTGCAGCTAAAAGACGACCAAAAACCGGATTCAGAAACTTAACTGTATTCTGTGCAATTAAAAATGACGTAAAGGCTCCTTTTGCGGTTAAAGGGGGTTTTTAATTGCAGAAACTGCAACTAAAACCCTTCCTGTATAAAAATAGATGTCTTTAGTTGTATGAAATACATCTAAAGAGTATCCGCACCTAAAGTTGCTGTCAGTCGCAATATAAGCTAGGAACAAAGTCATCCCACAATCTTCTGATAACTGACAATATCCAGCCACCTGCCGAACTTGTACCCGATCTCCCTGAACAGGGCACTCTGCTCATACCCGTGCTTCAGGAACAGCCGCCGGCTTGGCTCATTATCTGCACAGACGGTAGCGACCAGCACGAGAAAGCCCAGTTCCGCGGCCTGTTCCTCTATGAAGCTGAGCGCCTCCCCGCCAAGACCCCGTCCGCCTTGGCCCGGCCGCAGATAAATACTGATCTCGCCGGATGTGTCATACGCCTGCTTGTTCTTGTGTCTGGCAATAAGCACATAGCCCCGCATGCTGCCGTCCTGCACGATGGCATAAGATTTAAAGCGGTGATCCCCGTTCAATACTGCCTGGCGCATCTCCTGTAAAGTCTGCGGCTCCGTATGAAAAGATACGGTCGTATTCATTACATAATAATTGTAGATATCCAGCACATCTTCCAGATGCTCTTCCCCGATCTCTGTGAAAGACAATCCGGTTGCTTCAGCTTTGCCCATGTTAATCCTCCCAAATCGATGTTTCCAGCTGATCGACAAACCGCCGCAGCCTGCCGGCAATCTTGAGGTTAATTGCGCCCTCCTGATACATTTGCTGCACGGTATCCCGCTGCTCCTGAATCGCCTTGAGCTTCAGCTCCAGCTTCTCATCATCAATAATACCATCCTTGCTCCAGCCTTCGCCCTGCGCAAGCCGCGACTCCAGCCGCTCATACTTGTCAATCACCCGCTGCGCAGCCGCACGGTTCTCATCACTGATTCCCCCGCTGACCGCGGACACTGCCGCCTGGCACATCGCGATTTTGGCCTGGCGTGCGCTCTCGGCATTCTGGACGGCCTTCCGGCCTTCTTCCCCATCCAGGCGGCCGGAAAACAGCCCAGAGAACAGGCGCTGGATTTCCGTAAACGAAAATTTAATCTGCGTATCCAGCCGGCGGCAGAGCAGTGATTCTGTATGATCCAGAATTTGCTCCATCCGGGCGGCAACCGGAGTGGCAATGCTCCCTGCTTCCACCATCTGCCGGAGTGCTGCCCGCTCTGCCTCCAGACCGTCCAGGCGTGCTTGAACCCCCAGCTTGCGGAACTTCTCGGCAGCGATATCGTTCTCTGTCTTGGGAGCACAAAGCCTGTCGATCTTATCGGTAAACTCCAGCAGTGCCGGCTGGGTTGAAGAACCCGGATTCTCTGCAGCCAGGCTGCGCAGCATCGCCATTCCGGCATCAATCACAACTGACCTTGCAGCCAGCTCCGTGCTCTTCGAATCCGGGGCTTCAGCAGCAATCTCCTCCTTCCCTGCCAATATAGGCAGGAATATACTGGCCAGGACCAGCCACACCAGAATAACCCCGGCGGCGAGGGCAATGATCAGGTCGCGTTCGGGAAATGGGGAGCCGTCTCCCAGAACCAGCGGGATCGAGAAAGCCCCGGCCAGCGTTACGGCTCCGCGCACACCGGAAATTGAGGTGATCAGCTGCGCCTTCAGCGGCGCCTTGTCTGTCCTGAGCCTGCGGCTTTCGAACAAGGAATAGGCATATACCCAGAGAAACCGCAGCACAAGCAGCAGCAGCGTGATCGCCAGTACATAAGCTGCCACCATAAAATTATTCATGGATTCATCCACGATGATGACCCTGGCCACATCCGGAACCGATACGCCGAGAATCAGGAACACCATCCCGTTCAGGATAAACAGCAGCACCGACCAGGTACTGGCCGATACAAGCTGCAGCTTATACTGCGGAGATGCAGCACGGTCCTTCTCGATCGCATAGACGATCCCTCCGGCTACAACGGCCAGGATTCCCGACACGCCCATCTCCTCGCTGACCAGATAAATAATAAACGGTGTAAGGATCTGCAGCAGGACATGCATCGTGACATCCTCCATGCCGAACCTGCGGATAAATATACTCAGCCGGATCAGCAGGAAGGACAGCGCCGCTCCCAGCAGCAGTCCGCCGGCCGCAATCATAATGAAGCTGAGCGTCGCCTTGGGCAGTGAGAATACGCCGGTAACCATCGCTGCAATTGCAAATTTAAAAGCAACCAGCCCGGAAGCGTCATTCATCAGGGACTCGCCTTCCAGAATGCGGTGGATGCTCTTGGGCAGATGGACTCTTCCGGCCAGCGAGCTGACGGCAACAGCATCTGTCGGCGAGAGAATCGCCGCAAGTGCGAAGGCTGCCGCCAGCGGAATGGACGGAATCATCCAGTGAATGGCATATCCGGCGGCAAATACGGTTACAAAGACAAGACCCAGGGCCAGCAGCAGGATAGGTGCCCTGAGGTTCCATAATTCATCCCGGGGTGTCCGCCTCCCGTCATTGTACAGCAGCGGGGCAATAAACAGAATAAAAAACAGCTCAGGCTCAAACTCCATATGTATTCCCGTCGGTACAAGCGCAGCAATAATTCCCAATCCAATCTGGATCAGGGGAATCGGAACAAACGGGATAAACCGGTTCACGATATTGGAAGCCGCAATAAGAGCAAGCATTAGCAGCACGGCCAGAAAAGTCTCCACGCTTGATCATCCCCCGTATGTTATTGTCAAAAAAGGACACTGTTATTTCAGAATAGTATACCCGAATTTTGAAGTACAAAAAAGAAGCAGAGCGGCCTCTGCTTCTTGCTTCTCATAGCTTTTACTAAAACACCGGATGTCCTCTTCGGCTTCTAATGGGCTTTGATCATTTTGCAGGAGCCTCTTTTGAGCAGTACGGCATCATAGACCAGATGCTGATGGCCTGAGCGTCCGGAAATGAGGTCGAACAGGACATTCACACTGGATAAGGCCATTTCTGTCCCCGGCTGGCTGATTGTATCCAGAGAAGGATGATAATACTCCGCCATTTCGATACCGTCAAATCCAAGGATCGAGATATCATCAGGGATGGAGAGCCCGGCGGTCAGCATGGCTTTGGCCGCACCGATGGCAATCGTATCCGAGGCGGCAAAAATGGCCGTCATCCCTTTATTCTTGTTAAGCAGCCTGCGCGCCGCATCAAATCCCGAGCTCGGACTATATTCGCAGTCTCCGACAAGGCCGGCATCATAAGACAGACCATGTTCGGTGAGAGCCTGCTTGTAGCCCAAAAACCTGCGGTTACCCGTTGTTTCATCCAACAATGGCGACTTGGCCAGAAATCCGATATTTGTATGCCCCAGTGAGATCAGGTAATTGGTGGCCTTATAGGCCTCCTTCCATTCATTGATGATCACGCTGGAAAAGATCCCCGGGTCCACCTCCTGCGTAGAGGTGATTGTTGTCAGCACAAAGGGCACCGTCAGCTGCCTGAACTTCTCCTCGGAATGATTATAGGTTCCGCCCATAAAGATGACCCCGCACAGATTCTTCTCTTTCACCAGCTGAATGGCAGCGTTAATCTCATCTGTCCCGTCTTCTACCTGCTGGATCAGAAAAGGATAGCCGCGCAAATTGACCTGGCGTTCAATTTCTTTGATCATAGTGGAGAAGAAGGGATTGGTAATTCCCTTGACCATGAGGGCGATATTTTTGGATTCCGTAGTTTTCAAATTCCGCGCATTGGAATTGGGAATATAATTGTATTCCTTGACAACACTCAGAACCTTCTCCCGTGTGGCCTTGCTCACCAATCCCTTATTGTTAATCACCCTGGAAACCGTTGAGATGCCGACACCGGAAATCCGCGCGATATCCTTGATATTTACGTCCACTATATTCCTCCATTTAGGGGTAAAGGAGCTATGCACCGACAGCTCCCCCACACCTTTTACCTTCTTTTAATTGACAGGAACGAAATCAGCCAATTGTTTTTCTACTTCGGCAATGACCTTGTCGACTCCTGCTTTTTTCAGCTGCTCACGGTAATCTGCGACAGCTTCTTTCGGATCTTTGCTGGTTTTGCCCAGCATCAGCTGGATGCCCAGCTGTGAATTGACGTTGGAAATGGCAGCAATCTCTGTGGTCACATTCGACGGATCGAAGCTGAAGCCGTTGTACGGATCATCGATGGCTACCTTATCCCATTCAGCATACAGGGAGTTGCGGACCGGGTTTTCGGATTCGGTAGGAATGACAAACTTGTCATTGCGCAGGGACCAGGCCGAGAAACCGCCGCCATCGGTTTGTTCATTGAATCCTTCCGGTTTTTTCAGGGTTCCGTCTTCGATCACGTAGTGCTTGCCTTCAATTCCGTACTGGATCAGGTTATAGTAGCTTTCATCAGTCATGAACTTCTCGATCACCATCAGAGCCCGTTCCGGATTGGCCGAATTTGTGCTGATAACCGTCGAGTTGTCCACACCCATCTTGCGTTTGATCTTTTTATTGGCTTCAGCAAAAGTAAAGAAGTAAGGATCAGATTCAGGCTGGGCCTTCATATCCGCGCCATACTGGCCGATCCAGTCCTGGGCATGGGTGAGATAACCTGCGGAATTCGCCGCTCTAAAGTTTTCTTTACCGCCAAGCGATGCGGATAAAACATCTTTTGCCCAATAGCCCTTGTCCGCCCATTCCCGCATCTTCACAGCCCAATCTTCAAATTCCTGGGTGAATGCCGGATGGAAGACTGTTTTATAATCCTCCGGACTTTTGGTAACGAGATTAAGTTCCACGGACGATATGCCAGGCGCATTCAGCCACATATCCGTAGTATCTACTAGCATTCTGTACATATTCTGCGCATCCTCAGCCTTGCCGTTGATTGGCGGGAAGGACTCATTGGCGACGACATTATCCATATATTTTACCATGTCATCGATAGAATCGATTTTGTCCATGCCGTATTTCTCCAGCAAGTCCGAACGGTAGGCATAGCCGGCAGGCGTATATTCACTGTATAAACTCGGAACTCCGTAGATCTTGCCTTTATATTTGGTATTCTGCCAGGCACTTTCCGGGATCTCCGCCTTTAATGTAGGAGCAACCTTGTCGAGCATTTCCGTAATATCCACCAGAGCACCTTCGCTGGCCAGGGTAAAATAAGATACCGGCGCTCCCGGTGAGGCATGAGACATATCGAACTTTTCACCGGAAGCGAACAGCAGCGGGTATTTGGTAGCCGTATCCGGCCAGTCGATGTACTTTACTTCAATCGTAGTGTTGAGGTCAGCCTTAAGCTTTTTGTTAATCTCGGCAATAATATCCTTATTGGTAACCCCTTCGCTGCCCCAAAGATAGTATACCAGCTTAGCTTCTTTAGAAGTATCCACTCCACCCGCGTTAGAGGAAGTTTCCGCAGCCCCGCTATTAGCAGGTTCATTATTGGATGCATTATTGCCCGAAGAACAGGCACTCAGCAATCCGCCAAGCATGAGTACAGCAATTAAAGAAGACGCAATTTTTTTACCTTTCATTAGGTAAGCCTCCCTTTTCTCTTCTGTTTTAGAAAATATGATCTATAATAAATGCCCTGTATAAAGCATCCATTAACCTTTTACTGCCCCGATGGTGAGGCCAGATACAAAGTAGCGCTGTACAAACGGATAGAGCAGAATGATCGGACCGGTAGCCAGAACAGCTGTAGCCATCTTGATGGATTGGGTCGGCAGGTCAGCCGTATTGATCACTGCCCCCGAGTTGATTAACGCCCCAAGGTTCGTCTGGTTGACCATTCGCTGCAAAAAGTACTGGAGCGGATATTTTTCCGGCGTATCAATATAGAGCATTCCGTTGTACCACTCATTCCAGAAGCCGAGGGCCGAGAACAGTCCGATTGTCGCCAGGGACGGGACCGCCAGCGGAATAAATATCCGCCAATAGATCCGGAAATCGCCTGCCCCGTCGATAGTTGCGGATTCATACAGGGAGTCAGGAATCGCCTTCATGAAGTTGCGCATCAGGAAGATCGACCAGGCACCGACCACCCCGGGGAGAATCATGGCGAACAGGCTGTCTTTCAAGTGAAGATGCTTGACCATCAGAATATAGGTGGGGATCAGACCGCCGCTGAACAGTGTCGTGAAGTAGATCAGGAAAGAAAAAAAGTTGCGGTATTTGAAGTCCTTGCGGTTGAGCACGAACCCGGCCATCGACATCATGAACAGCCCGAGCACCGTACCTACTACAGTGATAAAAATCGTAACCTGGTAAGCGTTGATCAGCTGTGTAGAGTTGCTAAGAAGCATTTCGTATGCTTTAAAAGAGAGCTCATTCGGCAGCAGCTTGTATCCCTCCCGGACAATTTCCTGCTCGTTCATGAACGAGGAAGAAATCATTAAGGCAAAGGGAAATAAGCAGAACAGCGCAAAAATGGTAATGGAGATGTAACTGATCAGTTTAATGAAGATACTGCCGGAGTCCTGCTTGATGGTTGTCTTTGCCACTATAATCACCCCTTTACATATCTGAACTTAGAACAAGGCGCTGTCCGGTTCAACTTTGCGGACGATAAAGTTAACTACCAGCACCAGGATCAGGCCGAACAAGGATTGATAGAAGCCTACTGCCGCCCCCATGGAGAAGTTAAATTGTCCGACCAGGGAACGGAATACATACGTATCAATGATATCTGTCTGCGGATACAGTACCGAGTTGGTGCCGATGAGATTATAGAACAGGTCGAAGGAGCCTTTGAGGATTCCGCCCATTCCGAACAGCAGCAGCAGGATAAAGGTCGGCTTCAGGATCGGAAGCGTCATGTAGCGGATCCGCTGCCAGGTCGTCGCGCCGTCCATGTAAGCGGCTTCATATAAATCATGATTAATCCCTGTGATCGCTGCGAGATAGACAATCATGCCATAGCCGGTACCGGCCCAGATCTTGAAGGCTACAATGATATATTTCCAGATCCCGGGATCGGAATAGAATTCATAACGCTCCAGACCGGCGCCGGCGAATATCGTATTGATAAAACCGGAGTTGAAATTGAAAATATTGTAGGCAAACACGCCAACGATTACCATGGAAATGAAGTTAGGCAGGAGAATGACGGACTGTGAAATCTTCTTGAACCATCTGCCTGATATTTCCGCCAGCATAATGGCAAATACAATCTGAATGATATTTCCTAGGGCTAGGAAGACCAGGTTGTAGAGCAGTGTATTCTTGGTAATATTCCAGAGATCACCGTTCTGGACAAGGAATTCAAAATTCTTCAGGCCGATAAAATCACTGCCAAAGATCCCCTTATTCAGATTGTAGTCTACGAATGCGACGTATGCCCCCGGCATTACCGCGTAATGAAAAATCGCGAAATACAGAATGACAGGCAGCAGCATCAGAAAAAGGACTCTGTTTTTTACAACTTCCCGGATCAAATTCCCGCCTGCACGCTTAAAACTTGCCAATGAGCCCACCTCCAGTTTGAACATTCATAAAGCGGAAATGACAGTATAGAAACGTTTCCATTGTTTTCACCAAACTCCCCTCGCGAAGAATATACTCCCAAAATGTATGCGCTGTCAATCAGAATTCCTAAAAATTTTTCAAGTACTTATCTAACACATTATTGTTCGTTTGTACAAAAATAACTATTTTTTTGAACATTATTGACAACTTTTTAGGTTGGGACTAAGATCTAGGTGTATTCAGTATGGAAACGTTTCTATTGTATTTTTCGTGAAGCAGGTTACCCTTCTTTATGACATCCTGTGATGAACTCCCCTTCATTCCATTAACATGTCATAACCAAGCACTGGAAAGCGAGGGTTATTATGATTTTCACACAACACAGCCATCTGATCGGCTTCAGCCGGGGAGATTCGCGCTACAGCTTCCTGCCTACAGGTGATATCTTCGAATTCATGCATGCACACACCCTTATTAACCAATATCAGGGCAACCCGGTAGACGGGTCGGCCAACAACATTTATCTCCGTGTGCATACGGCTGGGGGGATCAACAGCTACCCCCTGCTCGGCATACGTTCCCGTTCCAGACTATCTTACAACCAGGATAAGCTCGTTTTTGAAGGCTCCGCTCAGGAGATTGATTACCGTGTAACTTTTGTTCCGGCTGCTGACGGAATCTGGTTCTGGCACATCCTGCTCTCCGGAAATGGAGAAACGGTAGATATCATTTACGGGCAGGACATCGGCGTTGCGGACAAAGGCGGCGTGCTGTCCAATGAGCTGTATATGAGCCAGTATCTGGACCACAGCATTTGGGAAGGGCCTAACGGCTTTGCAGTATGCTCCCGCCAGAACCAGCCGCAGGGCTCAGCTTTCCCCTATTTACAGCAGGGTGTACTGAATACCCGGGCGGTTGCCTATTCCACTGACGGCATGCAGTTCTTCGGCTTGTCCTACAAGGCTGAGAATGTACCGCAAGTGCTGCACAGCGGACTGCCAAGCCGGAATTATCAGTTCGAATTATCCTACACAGGGCTGCAGACTGAACAGATGTCTTTGAATGAACCGCGTGAATTTGCCTTCTACGGCCTCTTCCGTGAGACCCACCCTGATGCAGTAACCTCGCTGGAGTACGGCTCCGAGATCCGGAATGCTTATACCGCTATAGACTGGAACTCCCTTGCACCGCTCCAGGAAGGTGAAGCTGTTGCGCTCCACCCCGGATTCGGCCAGCCTTATGTCTCAGAGCAATGGTCCCGGGAAGAGATCGATGCGATGTATCCCGAGCGCAGGCTGGAGGAATATGAGGACGGTCAGCTCTTATCCTTTTTCACGCCGGATCACGTCCATGTCGTCCTGCAGTCCAAGGAGCTGCTGGTGGAACGTCCGCACGGGCATATTATCACCACCCTGCTGGATGATAAAAAGATCGATAACAACCTGATTTCATCTACAAATTATATGTACGGTATCTTTAACGGCCAGACTGTAACGGGCAACACCTCTTTCCACAAGCTGCTCTCCACGCCGCGCGGCCTGCTGAATATTCTCAAGAATACAGGTCAGCGCATTTATATCCGCGTTGAAGGAGTTTACCGCATTTTAACGCTGCCTGCGGCCTATGAAATGGGCGTTAACTTTGCCAGATGGCATTATAAACTGAATGGCGATACGCTTACAGTTACCAGCTTTACCGCAGCTCACCAGTCGGATATAGCCCTTCAGGTACAATCCGGGTCCGGCAGGTCCTACGATTTCCTGCTGACTAACCAGCTGGTGATGGGAGAACATGAATTTGTTCAGTCTGTGCAGGTAAATCAGGCAGACGGAATACTGCAGATCCTTCCGGAGGAGAGTGTGCAGCAAAGCCATCCTTACCCTGGCCTTCATTACAACATTCAATTACCTGGTACCGCTTACATGTTTAGTGACGACCGGATTTTCTATGAGGATGGTCAACCGCGCAACGGAACTTTGCTTACAATAACGGTGGAGCAGTCCGCCGGCTTTCAGCTGGTTATGCAGGGCAGGCTTACTTCCGGAGAAAGCAGCAGGGTCCTGCCTTACCGCTTTGAAGAGGAAACCGCTAAATACGGCACATTCTATGAAAACTTCAGTTCCCGGTTCAAGCTGCAAATTGAAGGAAGTGAGCAGAAGCGGATTGAGGCCTTGAATGAAACCGCATGGTGGTACACCCATAATGCCATGACCCATTTTATTGTGCCGCACGGGCTTGAACAGCCTGGCGGAGCCGCTTGGGGCACCCGTGATGTCTGTCAGGGGCCGATGGAATACTTCCTGATGACCCAGCATTATGAATTGGCCAGAAACGTGCTGCTGGAGGTGTTCGCCCACCAGCTCTGGGAGACCCGGGAATGGCCGCAGTGGTTCATGTTCGACCGCCATCCGGTTCATTCCCATGAATGGCATGGCGATGTAGTGTTCTGGCCGCTGAAATGCATCGGCGACTATGTGATGGCTACAGGCGATCAGTCTGTCTTTCATGAACAGATTGGATACCGCCACCTGGATAATGCAATGCCGGCCCCGCAATCCGAGTCACTGCTGGAGCATGTGAAGGCTGCTGTGGAAACGATCCGTAAGCGCTTCCTTAACGGCACCTGCCTTCTCTCCTATGATGGCGGTGACTGGGATGATACGCTGCAGCCTGCCAATGAAGCATTGAAAACAGAGCTCGTCAGCGCCTGGACAGTAGCTTTGGCGTTCCAGGTCATACGTAATCTGTCGCAGGTTACGGACTTTGATCCTGAATTCTCGGCCAGCCTGGCCGATATGGCCGAGGGGATGAAAAATTCCTTCCACAGCCTGCTGATCAAGGATGATGTTATTGCCGGCTTTGCACTGTTCAAAGACGCAGAAACACTGGAATATATGCTTCATCCCCGGGACAACGGGACCGGAATCCGTTACCGCCTGCTGCCTATGACACGCAGTATTATTGCGGAGCTGGTCAGCCCTGCTCAGGCTGCAATCAATCTCCGCCTGATCGATGAGCATCTGGCCTGTCCGGACGGCGTACGTCTTATGGACCGGCCTGCCCGTTATGCGGGCGGTGTAAGCACGGTCTTCCGCCGTGCCGAGCAGGCCGCCAATGTCGGACGTGAGATCAGCCTGCAGTATGTCCATGCCCACATCCGCTATCTCGAAGCGGCAGCCAAGCTGGGGGAAGCGGACCGGGCCTGGGAAGGCTTGTTCCAGATTAACCCGGTCCTTATCCGGGACAGCGTTCCCAATGCAAAGCTCCGGCAGAGCAATATGTATTTCAGCAGCTCAGACGGGGAATTTCCCGACCGGTACAGCTATGATGAGAACTTCGGGCAGCTGCGCACTGGAAGCGTAGAGGTTAAAGGCGGATGGCGGCTTTATTCCAGCGGCCCCGGAATTTACCTGAATCAGCTTATCTCCGGCATCCTGGGCATCCGCTTTACTCCCGGGGAGCTGATTATCGATCCGGTACTGCCGGCCAGCCTGGACGGCCTGCGCTTTACCTACCAATGCTTCGGACGCACATTCACCTTTGTATATCACATCAGCCCGGGCGCTTCCCGGACACCTGAACTGTATGGGGACGGAAAAGCGGTTACCGCCACAAGCCGCTCCAATCCTTATCGTCATGGTGCTGCATGTGTAGACAAAAATACTCTGCTGTCACTCACCGACAGTGAGCTGCACATCCATATCACACAATAACCTGTACATTCGGGAAGAAGGAGTTAGCAATGACCAAACCGTTTATTCAACAGCTGGTAAATGAGATGACGCTTGAGGAAAAGCTGGCTCAATTAACCCAGCTCGGCCCCCACTACTGGGGGCTGGATGATACCGTGGATCTGACCGGACCTTTCAAGGAGCTGAACATTCAGCCCCATGTCATGAACAGCATCGGCAGTGTGCTGAACGGCGTTGGCGCCAAAAATGTGATTGAGCTGCAGACCCGCCATCTGGCTTCCAGCCGCCTGCCTGTCCCCCTGCTGTTCATGGCGGATGTGATTCACGGCTACCGGACCATTCTGCCGATTCCGCTCGCTATGGGCTGCAGCTTTGACCTGGAAGCCTGTGAACGTTTTGCTGAAATTTCCGCCAGAGAAGCCGCTGCTGCCGGTATTCATGTCACGTTCTCGCCGATGACCGACCTCGTCCGTGACCCGCGCTGGGGACGGGTTATGGAAACAACCGGAGAAGATCCCTATCTGAATGCCCGGATGGCCGAACGGATGGTCCGCGGCTATCAGGGAATGGACCTCAAAGACAAGGGGCGGATTGCAGCCTGCGTGAAGCATTTTGCCGCATATGGCGCCCCGGAAGGCGGCCGCGAATATAACACGGTAGACATGTCTTCCGGTGTGTTCCGCGAATATTATCTGCCAGCCTACAAAGCAGCCATAGATGCCGGTGCAGCCATGGTGATGGCTTCGTTCAATACGGTAGACCGTATCCCGGCTTCCGGAAATGAACAGCTGCTCCGCGGCATTCTGCGGGAAGAATGGGGCTTTGACGGCGTAACCATCGCTGACTTCAATTCTGTCAATGAGCTGGTTCCCCACGGTGCCGCACAGGACGGCAGCGAAGCAGCTGAAAAAAGCCTGACTGCGGGCCTGGATATGGAGATGATGTCCACCCACTATATTAATCATGCCGCAGCCCTGGTAGAAGAAGGCAAGCTGGACAGCACTTTGATTGATGAAGCGGTCATCCGGGTGCTGGAGCTTAAGGACGCACTCGGTTTGTTCGAGAATCCGTTCAAGGATGCTGATCCCGAAGCCGACGAGGCTGCCGGCCCGGATCCGGAGCACCGCCGGGCCGCCCGTGTGCTTGCGGCAAGCTCAGTAGTGCTGCTGAAGAATGATCAGGCTGCATTACCTCTGCAGCGCGGCATGAAGATCGGACTGGCCGGCCCCTTCGCCACCTCTGTTCAGGTGCTCGGAGGCTGGTCTGGTACAGTGAAGGATTCCGCGGTCTCCCTTTATGAGGGAATTGTCCGGAAAACTTCAGCTGCAGATGTTCTTACTGCTATGACCGGTGAGCTGGGAAGCATGCTTGAGGGCGTATTTGATGTTGAAGATGAAACCGAGGACGCTTATAACCGGCTGAAGGATTGTGATGTTATTCTCGCTGCTGTCGGGGAGAACCAGCATGATACCGGAGAAGGTGCCAGCAAATCCGGCCTGCGTCTGTCCACTAATCAGGAGAAACTGATCCTGCGTCTGAAGGAAACCGGTAAACGTGTAGTCACCATCGTATTCAGCGGACGTCCGCTGGAGCTGAAGCCTGTTCTGGAAGCCAGCGATGCCCTTGTACAAGCCTGGTTCCTGGGGAGCGAATCGGGGAATGCCCTGGCAGATGTGCTGTTCGGGGATTACAATCCATCCGGGCGACTATCGATGAGCTTTCCGTATAGTGTGGGACAAATTCCGGTGTATTATAATGCTTATCAGACAGGACGGCCTTTTGATCCCGGATATCCGCAGATCCGCTATGTGAGCCGTTACCTGGATTGCCCCAATGATCCGTTGTTCTGCTTCGGCTATGGCCTGAGCTATTCCAGCTTTGAATACAGCAGCTTCAGCGTGGAAAATACCGGAGACACCATCGCGTCCGTAGTCGTGGAGAACACTTCAGACATCGCCGGCAAAGAAACCGTACAGCTCTATATCCGTGATGTCAGCGCAAGTGTCGTGCGTCCGGTCAAAGAACTGAAGGGTTTCCTCCAGGTATCCCTGGCTGCACATGAGAAGCGGCAGGTCTCTTTTACCGTTACACGAGATATGCTGATGTTCTACGGCAGGGACAACCAGTACGTGTTTGAGCCCGGAGAGTTTGATATTATGATCGGACGGAACTCCGGCGACCACTTCACACAGCGCGTGTGGATCGGCTGATCTGCCGCTTAAGAGAGGAGTTAGCGTATGAGTGAAAAATTAGCCTTCCGGGAGGACGGAACCTTTACGATGGTCCAATTTACCGACCTGCACTGGATGGACGGAAGGGCTGAAGACCAGCGTACCCGGGAACTGATGGAGCGTATTTTGGAGGCAGAGCAGCCGGATCTTGTCGTGTTCACAGGCGATCTGATTTATACCGGCCCCGTGTCACCAGGCGAAAAAGATTGCGAAGATCCTGCCGCCGCTTTCCGCGGGGCCGTAGACGCAGCAGAGAAATCCGGTATTCCCTGGGCCTTTGTATTTGGCAATCACGACACCGAAAACCGGATTTCCCGGGAAGAGCTCATGAAGATTGCCCTGGAGCATCCACAATGCCTGGCCGCAGCCGGCCCTGAGGAGCTTTCCGGTTCAGGCAATTACACGCTTGAGATCGGAGGTCCCGGCGGCGGCTCTGCAGCCCTGCTCTATTTTCTGGATTCCGGCGCCTATTCCGAACATGAACAAATTCCGGGCTATAACTGGGTCCGGCGGAATCAGATCAACTGGCTGGCGGGTGAATCGGAGCGGCTGAATCCGCGGAACAGGAACCCCAGACTGCCTGCACTGGCATTCTTTCATATTCCGGTTCCCGAATATCTGGAGATGTGGAACACACAGACCTGTTACGGGCATAAATACGAGCGGGTATGCTCACCGCATGTGAATTCCGGATTATTTACAGCGCTGCTTGAGATGGGCGATGTGGCCGGCACCTTTTGCGGGCATGATCATGTCAATGATTTCACCGGCAGCCTGCACGGGATAAGATTGTCTTACGGGCGGGCTACAGGCTTCAATACTTATGGAAAAGAAGGCTTTATGCGCGGTGCACGCGTAATCAAACTGACTCTGGGCAGAAGGGAATTTGATACCTGGCTCCGCCTTGAGGACGGATCGGTAATGCAGCAGCCGGTACATGAACCGGATATTAATGCACCCGAACATTAATACCATCCGCAGCAGACAAACAGGAGGCGGTTCCGGATTCATCCGGCTTCGCCTCCTGTTCTTATTTGCACATATAATGCTGCTGTTCCATGTATGTTACGGCTTTACAAGCAGCTTGATCCCGATATTCCACGGGTCAGTTACAGTCACTCCCTGCCCATCTCCAGTCACAGTATAACCCGCACTGCGCATACGTTCTGCGACAGCATTACATTCCTGTACACCCGGCAGCAGCAAGGTGAAATAATCGATTCCCGGAGCATCAGCCGGTGCTGCAGGTGCACCCTGCCCCGCCCAGATATTGAGGCCCATATGGTGATGATACCCTCCTGCCGAAATGAACAGTGCCGAATCTCCAAAGTTGGTGGTAACCTCAAAGCCCAGTGCGTCCACATAGAATGTACGGGCCAAACTAAGGTCACTGACGTGAAAATGGACATGGCCCATGGTAGTGCCTGCCGGAAGACCTTTCCACGCCAGCCCTTCTGAAGCCGCTAAAAGGCCTTCCACATCTACCGGATCTGTAGTCATGACGACGTTGCCGTTAGGCTCATGCTGCCAGGTATCTCTCGGCCGGTCCCGGTACAGCTCGATCCCGTTATTATCCGGGTCCTGAATATACAGAGCCTCGCTGACCAGATGATCCCCCTGTCCGATATGAATCCCGGAATCAATCAGGTTCCGCAGCACAAGCCCCAGGCTCGGGCGGTCAGGCAGAAGGATCGCAAAATGATAAAGTCCGGCGAATGAGCTGCGGCGAGGGATCACCGCATGCTCAATCTCCCGCAGAATAAGCAGCACCCGGCTGCCGTCTGCAGTCATTTCCGCCACCCGCTCTTGCCGGCGCAGGACTTGCAATCCTACGACATTCTCATAAAAATCGAGCGAACGCTCCAGATTGCTGACCCTGATCTGTACTAGGCCGATCTGTACTTCCTCATGTAATTTAGCTGCTGTCATATTATCTCCCCCTGGACTCTCTGAATTCCGTTACTGATCTGTTGTATAAAGCCTATTCTTTGCACTTAGTGATATCCCCATTCACAGCTGTAACTAACCCTGTTACATATTTACTAACTTTAGTTTAGTTGCACTCTATAAGTTTGTCAATTACTTTTCTGTAAAAGCAAAAAAGCCTGCCCTCTAGGAGGCAGGCTTCCAAAGTGTTGAGAAACCCGGCTCTTTTAAGGGTCTTGGGTTTCTTGCTGGGTTCCTAGTCTGCAGACACTGCATCCGTTAGATGACTCGTCCTCTTTCGCACGCTAACGGACACTGCGTCCCACCTCTAATGCAAAATAACGGATCTGGAGTCCGTTAGCATTAGGATTTCCAAGTCATTAGTATGTTCTGGTGCGCGTGAGGTGATGGTTGGAGCCGGCAATGTTAACGCGGTGTCGTATGAAATCAAAATCACAACATACGGTTGCCGGGACTTTCACAACGGCCTGAAAGCCTGCCTGAGAAAGGCAGACTTCATTTTTATGTTCTCCCCCGGTATTCCGCTGTTCTAAGCTCACGGATATAAGGCACCATATCAGGCATCCCTGAGGCTTCAGCCTGGGACACCGCCAGCTCAATATCATAAGGAACCCGAACAAACTGGATATTCAGCGGCGCCGCTGTACCGCTACCGTATTCTCCTTCCAGGATCACGTATGAGGCCTGGGTCAGATCCAGCGGATTCCCCACACTGCCGGCATTCAGCAGTACTTTCCCTTCCAGGTGCTGAAGATAAGCGTTATGAATATCACCGTATCCCGCTACATCTGCCGGCAGCGGCTCCCCGCACATCACGGAGGATTCAAACAGGGACAGCCGGCTGCCATAATCATCCCAGGGCTGGATTCTTTCGTTCACGCTGCGCGGTGAGGCGTGGAACAGGCGGATCAGCTTGCCGCTCATCCGGAATTCGATGCAGAACGGCAGGCTTGCCAGGTAGTCCAGACGTTCCTCTCCCAGCAGCGACCGGTGCCATTTTATCATATCCAGCTCATCAGTTCCGGTAATAAATTCATCCCAGTTGCCCCTGACCACCTTCTCACAATGCGTCCGCACCAGATCAACAGCCAGATCAGAGCTCGGTCCTTTGCCAACGATGTCCCCCAGACAGAAGATCCGTGAAATGTTACGGCTCCGGATATCCGCAAGCACCGCCTGCAGAGCAGTCAGATTGCCATGTATATCAGAAATAATTGCGATTTGTTCCACAGTGGTTCCTCCGTTATCTATATAGATTGAACTAGTGATTCTTCTATTTAGAATGGTCGTGACTCCAGAGAACCTTTGGACTTCCGGCCGCTGTTGTCAGCAGATTTCTTTGATTTTACCCGTCTACGCGGTTGAAATCCGCAAACAAAGGCGGACGCTATCGCTCCTACAGTTCCAAACTTCTCCTCCGCCCTATTTCCTAATAGGATATTTTCAAGTTCAATCTTTATAGATGTTATTTTAATAATTAATGGAGCATTTTGACCCCGCTATATACTCTTCTCTCTGCGGTCGCCTGCTGGACCCAACTAAGCAAGTCAGCCCGGCTGAACAAAAACTGGTCATCCACCTTGATATAAGGAAGCCTCATACCTGTAAACACTCCGTTATTGCTTAGAATAGCATTTTCAGCTTTCATAATATTCAGTACCTGCTCTTCACTCAGTCCCAGAAATCCGGCGGTTTCCTGAATGGTCATCAGCGGTCCGGCCGTCACTCCGGCTCCGTTTTGGGACTGTTCCATATTCGCACTTCTCTCTTTAAGATCATTCCCGATCAGCAAACAACCGGTAATAAAAGATATTCCCAGCACAATGCTGGCCGCCAATACGGATAATAATGATTTGCTCTTCATAGGCATCCCCTTTTAAATATAACCTTACAGAGAACTTCATAAGCCGGCATCCCTGTCTTCTCCTTCGTAATCTTCCTGTGTCAGTCTAAACCATCTGGAATTATGTGTAAAGGAGCAGACAGGAAAAGACCCTGCCGAGGCACGACAGGATCTGCGCAATATATAATCCACTGGGGGGTGGAGATCTTTACTATACTCTTTCAACCTTAAAAACACCTAAATTCTTGCTGAAGGTTTACTTAAAATTGTCTGATTGACTTCACTTGTACACATCCTATAATGTTCAACCCCGTACAGCTGCAAAAAAAGACCGGATCAGGCTCCGGCCCTTAAAGCTTGCGCATCTTCCGTCAGGATACGGGAATCTGATTCACGATCTGGTCCAGTGTAACCTCCTGCAGTACGTTCTCCATAGCCTTCTGGGCCAGGGAAAATACCGGAACAATCGCTCCGGCGATGTTCTTCCCTACCGGACATTCCGGGTTCGGATGTTCATGCACCGAGAACAATGAGTCTTCCTCCACAGCATTGACCGCTTTATAAATCTGCAGCAGCGTAATCTCTGACGCCTCCCGGCTGAGGCTTGTGCCTGCCACTCCCGGACGGACATCTACCAGGCCAGCCTTGTGCAGCATACCAGTAATGCGCCGTATAACCACGGGATTTGTATTGACACTGCCGGCAATCCATTCGGAAGTACTTTTACCCTCTTTATTTGCATCTATTAAAGTCAAAATATGAATAGCAACCGCAAACCTGGTGCTGATGTTCATGTCAATCTCTCCTTTGGTGCCTCAAACAAAAAACAAGCATGGGATGTAACAATGATAGTTACATTCTGAACCATTGTCAATCTTGCAGCGCTGCCTTTTATTGCTTCTCAATGATGCCCTGCATAATATAGGGGTAATCAATCTGCTGTTTCACCGCAAGCATGGCCTCTTCTCCCGCCAGAAGCGACAGCACATACAATCCCATGTCAATGGAAGTTGACACCCCGCCGCCTGTGAGAAGGTTACCGTCTTTTACGATCCGGGTTTTGATCACACTTGCACAGTACGGCTTCAGCAGTTCATAAGCAGAAGGATGCGTTGTAGCACTCCGCCCCTGAAGCAATCCTGCAGCACCGAGCAGCAGGGAACCCGTACATACGGATACTTTATACTGAACGTCCGCCGCGCCGCGCAGCCAGTCAAGGAAGCCCTCATCATATCTGAGCTGTCTCGTTCCCATGCCTCCAGGCACAAAAACCATGTCATACTGTGATAAATCCGGCAGCACCTTTCCTGCCCTGACAGTCAGCCCCAGTTCATCCGTGATCTCTTCTGCAGGCGCACATATGTCCCACTCCAGCCCTTTTCCTGCTTCAAATTGTCCGAGCCGGTATATGACATCGTAGAAGCCGGCAAAGTCAAGGAACGTGATTCCGTCAAAAAGTATACATGCGATCCGCAAGCGGCAGACCTCCCTTGATATTATAGGATGGCAGTGATCAAACGCCGGTCAGAATAACGGGCTTGCCTTTGGTTACCACAATGGTATGTTCATACTGGGCTACCCTGCTGTTGTCGGCAACGCTGAGGGTCCAGCCGTCCGGCTGCTGCTCCACGAAATCAGCTCCGGTCGAGAGGAAAGGCTCAACTGTTATAACCTGGCCTTCTTTAAGCACAGCCCCGGCACGCGGATTATAGTAAGGCAGGATTTCAAAAGGCTTTTCATGCAGGGATTTGCCGATTCCGTGGCTGCACAGATTGCGGACAACCTTGTACCCGCGTTTGCGGGCTTCCAGCTCCATTACCCGGCCGATCTCATTGACCTTCATCCCGGCTCTGAGATGGTTGATGACGCTCATCATCGTTTCTTCTGCACTGCGGCATAAATGTACGATCTTCTCATTATAGGGCGGCAGTTGAAAAGATGCTCCGGCATCTCCGTAATATCCGTTCAATTCCAAAGATACGTCGATGTTAATTAAATCACCAGCCTGTATTACTCTGGAACCCGGAATGCCGTGAGCCGCTTCTTCATTCACACTGATGCAGGTGGCACCCGGAAAATTATAAGTCACCTGCGGCGCCGAATTGGCCCCGAACTGCTTCATGATCTCCGCACCGATTGCATCCAGCTCGGCAGTTGTCATCCCGGGCTGTACACTTTTTCTCATCTCGGCAATCGTGTGGCCCACTACTTTGCCCGCTGCCTTAAGTCCTTGCAGGTCTTGCTCGTTATCGCAGATCATATATTCATATTCCTCTCATCGTAGGTTAGCGGGGGATCTATTTTTTATTTCTCAGTCATAGACATCCTTTGATTATACCATTTATGAGTAACAGAATAAACTGATGGCCAATTCCCGTCTGCTTATACAGCAGCGCAACATTTCCCCCACTAAATATATACTTCTTATACGCACAAAAAACCGGCCCTCAAGGGCAGCAAGCCGCCCCGGCCGGTTGATATGTACACGTCTAAAGGTAAGAAATGGCTTGTCTAACGGATGGCACCGACAGTTCTCAGCCAGGCATCAGCAATGAGCGCATGACCGGCCGGTGAAGGATGAACGCCGTCTCCTGCCCAGTAGGCCGGTGCTGCTTTGACGGAAGCGGCTGCAAAAAGGCCGTCCAGCGGAACGAGGAGTGCACCATACTCACGGGCGAGTTCCCGTACGGCATGAATTTTCGGATCAAGATCCCGGCGCCAGCCCTTGCGGTCTTCCGGTACCGGCAGCACAAATGGTTCAATCAGCACCAGACGGGCATCAGTGGCTTTCTTGGTCCGCTCAATCAGGTCACGGTATATTGCTGTAAATTCCTCTGCCGTTGTTTCCTGTCCGGAATCATAGTAACGCCAGGTGTCATTAATGCCTATATAGATTGAGACCCATGTCGGATTCAATTCGAGGCAATCCTTCTCCCAGCGCTGCTGCAGATCAATGGCACGGTTGCCGCTGATTCCGCGGTTGATGCAGGTGAGATTCTTGTCCGGATACTGCAGTCCAAGACGCGCAGCAGCCATCAGTGCATAACCTGTACCCAGCGAAGAAGGGTCCCCATAATTGCGACCGCAATCCGTAATACTGTCCCCGATAAACAAAATGATATCGTTTTCTTTAAATGCCATCTGTAAAGGCCTCCTATGGAATTTCTTAGGGTATAAAGCAATACCATTATAGCAAAACACTGCCTGTGAAAACACTTTCAATTTATGAAAACATTAAATTTAGGTACTCAAAAAATCCCCTTCACGCATATGAAGGGGATTTGCGGCAAATCAATGATTATGCCTGCCTCTTAGTAAGCAAGACTGAACAGCGCATGGATGTGGGACAGGTAACGGATGTTACTTGCTTCCTTCATCAACGTCGCAGGCAGACCTTTCAGCGGAGTCGAGTTCCCGCCCACGATGGCCACACCGTCTTTACGTCCAAGACTGGCGAGTGTACCGGAGTTAATCGGGCTGAACACATTAAAGGATTTATTGTTCAGGTGTGCAAACAGGTTATATCCGATCAGCTCACCCATCTGCCAGGCGATTTGTGCCGTTGGCGGATATGGACGGCCGTCCGGCGCAAACAGGACCGCGCTGTCACCGGCAACAAATACATCCTTGTGGGATGTCGATTGCAGGAATTCATTTACAGTGGCACGGCCGCGGTTCACTTCAAGACCGGATTCGCCAACCAGCGGATTCCCTTGAACGCCGCCGGTCCATACAAAAGTATTGGCGACAATTTTTTGTCCGTCCTTCAGGTCAATGACATTGCCGGCTACATTTGTAACAGCCAGTCCAGTCAAGAATTGAACTCCACGGGCAGCAAGGCTTGCAGTGGCGCGTTCAATCAGGTGGTCAGGCAGTACAGGAAGAATTTTTGGTCCTGCTTCTACAAGCATGAGCTTGATTTCCTGCTGATCAACCCCATATTTTCTGGTGAGCTGAGGCAGCACATCGGCAATTTCCCCTACAAGCTCTACGCCGGTCAGAC
This sequence comes from Paenibacillus sp. PK3_47, assembly GCF_023520895.1. Taxonomy (NCBI): domain Bacteria; kingdom Bacillati; phylum Bacillota; class Bacilli; order Caryophanales; family Paenibacillaceae; genus Paenibacillus; species Paenibacillus sp. PK3_47. Next base: position 5,465,665 of record NZ_CP026029.1, on the reverse strand, counting down.
CGCCGCCGCCGATAAGGATGGTACCGTCAGCCGGGTTCTTCGTTCTCGAGTATTCACGGATGCGGTCTTCGATATGCGCATGAATTTTGTTGGCATCCTCAGCGGATTTAAGCACCATGCTGTGCTCTTCCAGTCCCGGTATACCGAAATAAGCGGTTACGCTGCCCAAACCTACAACAAGCGCATCATAAGTGAGGGTCGAACCGTCAGACAGCTTAACCTGCTTGTTGTCTGCTGAGAAGGACTTTACCTTGGCAATTTTCAAATCGATATCTTTGCCTGCGAACAGCTTGGAAAGCGGCATGGCAACAGCTTTTTCCGCTACGCTGCCTGCGGCAAGACGATGAAGCTCAGTGATGATCTGATGGGTAGGATACTGGTTGACAACAGTCACTTTCGCTTCGGCTTTGTTCATATATTTCCGTACAGTTAAAGCACTCAGCAAACCGCCGTAACCTGCTCCAAGAATAACGATGTGTTTTGACATTTGATGTTTCCCCCGTTCTTTGCGTATGAAATATTAAGGTCTATTTACTCTGGCTGCGTTCGCCGCTGACTTGAAGATAGGCGTTCATGAAACGCAGAAGCTTCTGAACCTGCGGATCCTTGATCATCTTCATCAGACCAAAAAGGCTGATGGTCTCGCTGCTTGCTTCAGCGCGGTCCTTCGCCTCAATTACTGTAGCTGCCATATTCTTAACCGAACCTACTACCGGCTCGGAAAGCTCCTTGATTGCACCTACCGTATCATTTTTAAGTACTTCGTCCGTTGCAACCGATTGTACAAAGTCAACAGATTTGCTCAGCACGCTCACAAGCTGTGTAATCTGCGGAAGCTGCTCGATCAGGACGGTCAAAGATTCCTGAACCTCGGGCTTCAAAAGCTGGTCCAGAACATTCTCATTGGTGTTAGACTTCGTTGTAACTTGTTCTGGATGTGTCTGATTGTTTGATTCTGACATTTTGTGCTCTCCTCTGCATTAGCTTAACTGCTTAAATAATAAAACACATACTCCATTCCACTATTATAACACCTATTATGTTATAAATGTCACAATCTTTTTGCCTTTAGACCCTAATTTTGTGATTATAATCACTTCTCTTGTGAAATATTTAATAAATTACATGCTGTGTAATGATAATTTTTCCATAATGCTGATTTAGTTATTGACGCCAACTCCCGCCCATGATATCTTTAGCAAGTAAGTAACTAATAGTAAGTTTATTTATAAATATTAGCTATTTATGATTACTAACCCATACATACCGTAAACGGAGGCATTTAACATGAGTACCTTTTCAGAACTGGTTCAAAACCGCCGATCCGCAATGAATTTTGTAGAAAACATCAGTATTCCGCGTGCAGAGCTGGAGGAAATGTTCTCCCTTGCCCGGCTCGCTCCTTCCAGCTCCAATCTGCAGCATACGCATTATAAAGTCATCACTGATCTGGTTCTGAAGGAACAGCTACGCAAGGATGCCAACAATCAATATAAAATTCATACCGCTTCTGCTGTTATCATGGTATATGGAGACAAAAATGCCTACCTGCAGGCGCCGGAAATCTACAGCGGTCTTAAGCTGCTTGGTGCCATGAGCCAGGCGGAGTATGACAGCACCATCCAATCCATCAATGATTCATATATCGGGAATGACCAATTCCAGCGTGATGAAGCCATCCGCAATGCCTCGTTGTCAGCGATGCAGTTTATGCTGATTGCTAAAGATAAAGGCTGGGATTCGTGCCCGATGATCGGTTTTGATCCGGCGGCTGTTAACGCTACACTCGGTGTACCGGACAATTTCGTTCCTGCACTGATGATTACGATCGGCAAAGACAACAAGCACAAGATCAGACCCCGCGGCTACCGCAAGCCTGTTCATGAATTTGTCGAGTTCATCTGATCTATAGTCTTTACTTGTGTAACAAAGGGCATTCCGGATCAGTACCGGAATGCCCTTTGTGTTTGTGCATATTTGCCGGCTTATTTGGCATACTGAAGAATGGCTATCGCTGCCCGCTCTCTTCTGTCCGTGTCACTGCTGTGCAACGCCTCCCGGAGAACAGCTATAGCTTCCGAGATGATAGCTGCATCGACTTTGACGTTATTACCCGCGTTCTCCGCGCTGCCTGCTGTTTCCGCAGATGAACCGGCGATCCACAAATCCAGCCTTGCGGATGGCAGCGTTCCTGTGTAGCGGGAGACAAATGCTTCTTCGGCCAGCAGCTTGCTGATCTCAGGATTTACTGCTGTACGCGGCAGGCTTTTCAGCCAGGTTACGCCCCGCCGGTGGCAGCGGCCGTCCTTTGCCTGATCAAAGGTATCGTCATAGAAGTAATCTCCGAGATCACCCAGATGGACCCATTCCCCGTCTGCAACCACCACATAATCGCCATCCTCCATACTATGAACAAACGTATCCAAAGCCTCTGCCGCAGCTTCGATCTCCGCACCTGGAACCGCTACGGCTTGAATCAGCCGGCTGCGGATCTCATCCCGGCCGGCAAACTCCAAATCGCCCAGCCCCGGGTACCCTATGCATACATAATTGTCTTCCAGATACTCCGCAATCCGTTCAACACCAATCGGTGCCGTCTTTATCTGAAACAGCTTCATTTCTGTGTACGCTCCTCTTCTTCTGCTTGGGGAATAGTTTCATATTCCTTGATATAGGCAATGAAATGTTTGTAATATCCTCGGGAACGGTCGTTCACAAAACAACCGTCATTATCGTGATCAGTCATTAATTTAGCCAGCTTAATGCCCCCGTTAAATGGTTTCACTACTGAGCCCCGCAGACGCGACGGAAAGATCGCCTGCTGCGGACACGAGTAGATGCAGCGCATACAGAGCAGACAATTTGAACCGAAGGTAATTTTTTCAGCTGTACCAGAAATATTAGATACCGGACACCCTCTAACGCATTTAAGACACATGGTGCAGTCCTCTGTAGTCCTCAGTCCTCTACCAAAGGCCTTTCCCGCTTTTTTCTCTTCCCAGTCCGCTATTTTCTTGAGTATCTTCTCCAGCACAATATTAACTTCTAATCTGCGGGGAGTTCCACAGGCGATTTCATCTGCATACACCTCTATTTTTTTCAGCGCAGTCAGATACAGCTGTTTGTTCAGCCGGTCGTCATATTTCATATAAAAATTGCAGGGCATCGCCAAAAGAGAGTTATGAAAAACTGTGTACCCTTTGTCGTCCAGCTTCAGCAGAATGCGGTTTGAAGCACTGTAATTTACATAATGAGGTGAGGATGCGGTTTTAAATACAAAAGCCCCGGTTCCCTTGCCTGCCGGAATCCGGGCTGCAAACTCCTCCGCAATTCTGGAAGCTCCAAAACCATACACCGGGTGCCCAAGGCCGATAAGATCATATTCCCCGAAATCTGCCTTTCTTTTGCCGTTGAGGATGTCCTCCATCCGGAACAATTGTGTCTTGACTGCTCTTTCCTGCAGCGCCCTCATAAAATGTCCTGCGATGATCTCAGTATTACCTGTGCCGGAAAAATAGAATATGGCCGCTTTCACAGACGTAAACCTCCCCGTACGTTACCATTAGGTCCATTATACATGAAGAACCAAGGAAACAACCCGGTACTTAAAATTTAAAAAACAAAGAATCCTCCAGAATAATAGCGCTTACATGAGGTATTAATGCAAAATATCCCCAGATTAGAGGTATACGCCTTTTTACTCCTGCCCGGCTTCGGGGTATACTTTAGACATCAACTCAAGGACACATACACTGCTGGAAGGAACGCTTCACGGGTAGTAAATTTCATTCGTAAGCAGTCTTTGGCAGCGTAATCCCTGAGATTGAGACTATATCTTTGATCCTGACGCTAAAGCTTTCCATTCATTCCCGAACGAAATGGTATGAACTTCTTAAAGTTCAAATGTTGAACATGAGTCCTATCGTTGACAGAGGATGGATTAGAGAAGATTTAATGTGCAGGATAGGCAAATTTACTGCCGCCTCGGACGATTTCTACCCGGCTGAGATCAAAGGATAGGATAAGGAGTCTGAGAAGAACATGGGTATAGTGCTGAAAGCATAAACCTGTATTATTGATGAAACTATCAATAATACAGGTTTATGTGTGTTATAAGGCCTATTATTATGCCTGAAATTATAAAGCTTCTGCAAGCTGGACAGAGTCAGCAGCAGGGGCTTTTTTCTGTCTTCGGGCAGATGTCCAAACCTTATGCGTTCCGGATGAATATCCTGATTATTATGTTGTTGTCCGATACTAATCAGGCAAGGAGCGTGAAGTTTATGCCAGTCCCGGCCCGCAAACCGAAATCAGCAGCCAAAAAACCGACTTCAAAATCAGCTGCAAAGAAACCCGTTAATTATTTGTATCGTGACCCTGTGTACGGATTTAGCATCACGCTGCCCGATTCATGGAAGACATACACGGTCATAAAAACAAGCAAAAAGCTTGCCGATGCAGAGTATGGCGTATTTTTTCTTTTTAAATATAAAGGAAAAGTGTATGAGGATGTATTAAACCTGCTGGTGTTCAAAATGACACTGGAGCAGTGGCGTAACGAAGGTTATGATGAATCCCCGTACATTTTCCTGGCCGAGCGTGGCGGACGCATTTATGCGTATACCGTTCCAAGTGAACTCCCGGGCGCTTTTCTCGATGAAACAGGCTTTGACTATGATTACGAGAAATATAAAAAAGAGATTGACCTGCTGCAGCGTATGGTAAATGATGAGGTTCCGGAGATTGTCAAAACGTTCAAGCTGAAAAAGATGCCTGCCCGCAGGTGAATATCGGCTGCAATAGAAAAGTGGCCTACCGGGAGCTTCGCCGTGTACAGATGGCGGCATAGCTCCTTTTTTAGCGTGAACCTTCCCGGTCATTTTTCGAAGTTACTTCAGCCAGTTCCTCCTTCAGAAACTCATACAGGCTCCGTCCCGCCGGCTTCAGCGGATAGTCAGACAATCTGCAGGCTATACCGCTGGTCATATTTACTCTCCCTCCTTCCAATGCCCGCATTACCGTCCCTTCAGGAAGCGGGTGAAGGGTTACCTCCGGTACAAGCGCTATCCCTAACCCTTTCTCCACATAAAATTTTAAAGCAGACATGCTGCCGATTTCCATCGTGTCCAGCGGCGGGCCGGCATATTCTTGAAGCACACTTTCCAGCTTTTTGCGGTATGGGCAACCGGAAGCCGTGATCAGCAGCCGGTGTCCGCGCAGATGATCCGGTGTAAGCAGCGGTTCGGCAGTCAGGGGATGGCCGTCCGGCAGGATCAGCACAAATTCCTCGGTAAATAGCGGCTCATAGTGAAGCTCCTTGTTAAACTCCGGGGGTGAGCACAGAATCATATCCAGCTCTCCGCGCAGCAGCCTTTCTGTAAGCGCCGCAGTTCCTGCAATATCCACACTAATTGCCATCTTGGGGAACAGGTTCATGAACTTCTGCAGCAGCACCGGCAGACGGTAGCTGGCTGTCGGATCTGTTGCTCCCAGCCGGACCTTTCCGGCAGTACCTGCTGCATATTCTGTCAGGCTGTCCTGCAGCCTTTCCATATCCTTTAGCAAAAAGTTGCTCTGTTCATAAAAGAATCTGCCCGCCTCAGTTAAGCTGATGGTTTTCCCCCGCTCAAGCAGCGGAACGCCTACATCCGCTTCCAGCTTCTGAATCTGCATCGTGACTGTGGACTGCGCATAATTCAGTTCCTCTGCAGCCCGGTTAAAGCTTCCGGTTCTAATGATGGTCTGAAAGGTTTTTATCGCTTTGAAGTCCATTTTCCACCTCTATATAATTCAAATATTTTGAACCTTCCATTCAGTTAATTCAATTATACAAAATCCAATGCCCTCTATAAAATATAAATATAATCATAACTATTCAAGAACTGAGGCGGAGAACTATGAAACTGTCAGGAAAAGTAGCGCTGGTAACGGGTGGCGGGACAGGTATCGGCAGGGCAGCAAGCCTGGAGCTTGCCGCTTCCGGAGCTATTGTAGCCGTAAATTTTTCCCGTTCGGAAGCGGAGGCACTGGAAACCGTAAATTGCATCAAGGAGCTCGGGGGCCAAGCCATCGCTGTTCAGGCTGATGTCTCACAGGAGCATGAGGTGCAGGAGATGGCCAGACAAATTGTGGAGACCTGCGGCAGCATTGATCTGCTGGTGAATAACGCCGGCATTACAAGACATCTTGCGCTTGAAGACCTGGATGGAGTAACCGAGGCTATATGGGATGAATTATTCGCGGTCAATGTCAAAGGAATGTTCTTCTGTGCACGTGCAGTGGCGCCTTATATGAAGCTCAGCAGACAGGGCGCTATTGTGAATATGGGCAGCATTGCCGGGACTACCGGCTCCGGCTCCTCGCTCCCTTACGCGGTCAGCAAAGCAGCGGTTCACGGCCTGACCAAATCGCTGGCCCGGGCACTCTCTCCTGAGATCCGGGTGAACTGTGTAGTGCCGGGTGCTGTCGCCACAAGGTGGTGGGCAGGCCGTGAGGAGCAGATGAACAAGCTCGCACCAAATTTGCTTCTGCAGCAGATAGCCCAGCCTGAAGATATTGCCCGCTTCATCTGCTCCGTTCTTGCCCAGGAGGCGATGACCGGCCAGATTATTACAGTGGACAGCGGGCAGACGTTGTAGCTGACGTCATTTGCCCGTTTGACTACGCAGTAGCGCATCGCATTCGATTTTTCGCATACATCCGCAGCCCTGCCTCCAATACAACAAAGGCTGACCCAAGCCATTGCATAGCTTTCGGGTCAGCCCTCTTCACTTAATGCTTCAGCACAAATTCATCCAGCTTGCTGCCGTCCACATCATACGCCTGATAAGTAAGCTGATTGCCTCGGACGGAAATGCCGGCGAACATCTGCTTCTCATTCTGAAAATGAACCTTGTGGTAGAACTGTTCCGTTTTTTTCTCGTTAAATTTGCCGCCGGATGCGTTCGTGACTACATACACAGTGCCTTTAGCAGCACCTGCTGCACTTTTTTGTCCGGATACAATTTTGCCGCCGAGCAGCGGATAAGATCTGGAATATTCATGATTATGCCCCTGAAGCACAAGATCAACCCCGTATTTGTCAAAAACCGCTGTCCAGTCCTCTATCTTTTTGTAAGTGCTGCCCCCGTATGCAGGACGGTGCATCGCAACGATTTTCCATGGCTTATCCGTGCCCGCGAGATCCTCCTTCAGCCATTTGGTTTGGGCTTTGAGATGGCTCTCGGTATTCAGCACCGCTACATGCACAGGGCCGTAGTCAAAAGAATAGGCGGTTCCGGGAACCGACCCCTTTGCTCCATTGTCCGGCAGATTGAAGTGCGAGGTGAACTCCTCCGTCTGCCCGTCGATCTCATCATGGTTCCCGGTTACCGGCATCAGCGGAATGGAGCCCACTATACCCTGCGCATTGCTGAAGAACTTATTCCACAGCCCAGACTCCCCCGGCTCCTCTGTAAAATCTCCATTGTGCACAATAAACTGTGCCTCCGGGAAGATCTGAAACGCCTTGTCCAGCGTACGTCCCCATAATTTGAAATCGGCAGCTGAGGCGCCTTGGGAATCGGTAACATTGATAAAAGTTACACTCCCGCTGTCCTTCTCTGCTGTACTGAATTGAAACGTCCCGCTCCATTCCCCATCCGTACCGCTGCCAGCCCTGTAGGAATACATGGTCCCAGGTTCCAGGCCGGTAATCTCCGCTTTATGTACTCCTTTTTTACCGCTGTCCGTCTTCACTACCGAATGAACTGCCTTGGTCCTGATCACAGCCCCCTCAGCGAACGACGATGGGCTGCCTTTAACAATCTCCAGCCATCCGTCTGCGCCGGGGTCGCCGGTATACCAGGTGAACGCCCGGCTGCTGCGCGCATCCCCCTTAAACGTAGTAACCAGATTATAAGGAACACCGGATGAGGCGGTAGCCGCAGTACGTTCTGTTTTGAGCCGCTCTATGGCGGCAGCCGCTATTATCAATACAATGATGATGATACCAATGATAATTAACAGTTTGAAATCTTTCATTTTAACCTCCTCACAACCGGGGCAAAAACGCCTCCATACGGGGAATCTGATGTACAACCTGCAACTGATTGTATTTTCAGGCGAAATTTAGGGTCATCTGCTGCCCCTCTCTCCACTCCGCCTCCAGCTCACGGCCAAACTGCTGCACTGCAGCATCAGTAACCTTCAACGAAAAGTCCTGATGGGCACCGGAAAATCTAATCCCATAGGTATTCCTTTCCTCTAATCCGGTCCATTCCAAACCGTATAAATGTTTTTCGAACGAAGTATAAAGATTGTTTAGTATAAAATCATTCAGCGCTTCAAGCGGAAATTTAGAGGTTACTTCAATATAATTTTTAATCGTCAGGTTCGTCCAGCCAAAAGCCAGTTCGTAAACGACGTGATTGTCCCGGCAATAGGTAAAGGCTAGCTGGCAGCCCTCATCTTCCCCCGGTATACAACTTAAAAATAAAAATTCCACATAAGTATTATTTGCTACTATATCCCTCAGGATTGCCATACTTTTTCGGCTCCTTATAATCGTAGTTGCAAGCTCAAAACCAGTATATCAGAACAGCACAGCGTTAAAAATAACAGGAGGTACCGGAGCATGAGAACGGATTTTGGTGTAAAATCAAAAATGAGGTGAACCGCATGAACAACAAACATGGTAATAACGAAAAAGAATTGGCTTTCCTGCAGGAACAGCTCGGAATTGTGAATCCTTCTCCCGATCAGCTGCGGCAGGCTCTGAAGGAACTGGCCAACCGCAAAGTCATTTCTAAATTCTCCATAAAAAGCGACAAGGAATGATTCCTTATCGCTTTTTTGTTCCATCCAGTTCCTCCCGCCTCCTTTTCCCTGATCATCCGCTTTAGTTGGAAATCCTCCACCTAAACCGCTTCTTTTTCATCATTTATGAGTTTTAGTTGGAAATCCTCCAGCTATTACAGCGAATAAAGGCCTCGATAGACTAATCCAGTACTTTTAACTGGAGTTTTTCCCACTAGAACTGCAATATCGGTAGCTGCCATCGAATTAGATGGAGAATTTCCATTTAGGTTGATCGGGAGATTGCCAAGGCATGATAAGCATTTCCCCCAGGAGACCAATCTCTATCCTCCAGCAGAGGATCACGCCCGCTTCATCTCATTTATTCCCTGCCATTTCCGCACAAAAAAACTGCGAACCCCTCACCCTTTTCAGGGATGAGGAGATCCGCAGCTGCAGCACATTAACAAAATGCTTAATCCTTACGTCCTCTCAGCAAGCTGATGGCCGCCAGCAAAAAGGCCACCAGGGAGATTCCGATTGCGATATAGATCAGCGGTGAGGTGCTGCTGTTGTCCATACCTTCCACAATTTTGTTGTGTTCGTCCATGGTCATTGAACCCTGTCCGCCCATGTCCATGGAGCCGTGATCGTCCGCAGCTGCCGCACCGTGGGAATGTCCGCTGTCGCCTGCGGTACTCTGCACAATTTCAGTGACCGAATGCGGAGTCGCCGAGCCTTCTTCACCTGACCACTGCACCAGGCTGCCGTCAGCATAATGCTGGTAGGCATTCCACGCGATATCGCCCGCGCTGTCCGGGTTTTTGGCTGTGAAGTAGAAACGCTGGAATTGTCCGGCCAAAATGCCTTCTCCGGTTGCGATCCAGCTGACTTTGTTTCCTTCAATGGTTACGTCCCAGCCGGGAGAAGGCTCGTACTGCTTGAACTCCGCCCCTTCCGGAATACGCAGGTCGATCCGCACGGTGGCCGACTCTTTTTCTGAAGGAACTTTCAGTGTATAAGTCTCCCAGGCTCCTGTTGCAGACTGTGCCGGCGCAACGGTTACATGCGCACTGGCTACTGCCGCGAACAGCATCAAAGCTGCCAGGGACGGTGCAGCGAGCGCTGCGATTTTACGGATAATTGATTTCATGGGTATCTCCCTCTCTGTATGTGTCTCATAGTATGTTTATTTCTTTCGCGGAAAATCGCGTTCCCGCGAAGCCAGCCCTTGTTCCAGGGCATACCGCGTCAATTGCGTGCGGTTCTGGAGCTGGAGCTTTTGGAGGATGTTTTTAAGATGATTTTTGACGGTATGCTCGGAGATGCCAAGCTGACCCGCAATTTCCTTATTCGTTGAACCGGAGGATACACAGCCCAGTATCTCCTTTTCGCGTGCCGTTAATGCTTCCCGTTCTTCCTTGACGGCTGTCACAGCGAATTCCTTCAAAATCTGAAAAGCCAGCTCACGGCTCAGGGGAACTTCTTCACTGACGATCGCCTGCAAATACTCGATCCAGGTTGACGGTGCCAGGTTCTTCAGCAAATACCCCTGCGCCCCCTGCTTCAGTGCCTCGAACAAATATGAGATTTCATCAGACACGGTGACAATGACGATTTTGACATAAGGGTACTCCTGTTTGATCCGGCGTGTTGTTTCCAGCCCGTCCATGCCCGGCATCTCAATGTCGATCAGGATCAGATCCGGCATCCACTGCCCGGTCCAGACCAGAGCCTCGGCACCGCTTCCGACTGCGCCAATGACTTCAAACTGCTCATCCAGCGACAGAATCTCGCTCATCGCCTCACGTGCATGGGCATGATCGTCTACGATCAGCACTCTGCAGCTGCTCATTCCAAGGTTCCCCCTTTCGTAATCTCCACCGTTGTACCGCCGGGACCTGACTTAATCTCCAGCCGCCAGCCCATGCGTTCTGTCCGTTCCCGCATAATCTGCAGCCCGTAGCTCCCGCTCACGGCAAAAGGATTGTCATGCTTGATTCCGCCGCCGTCATCGGTTACAGATACTTTCCAGCACTCTCCGTCTCCTTGAGCGGTTACAGCCACCATTGTTGCCCTGGTGTGCTTGCGCACATTAATCACAGCTTCACGGATGCAGGAGAACAGCTCTGCCTGTTCCGCAGATGTCAGTGCCTGCTCCGGCAAGCGCCAGTCTAGTGATACCTCAATCATCACCTCGCTTGAGATGGCGGCAAGCTGCTCTTTTACCGACTGTTCCAGCGAAAATGCCGCTATATCCGAGACAGGAACCTTCAAATTGACAATAGCCTGCCGTACATAACGGTTGACTTCGTGCACTGTTTTGCGGATCTGCTCAACGTTCTCGGCACTAATCTCCCCGTTCTTGCGGTTCTGCTCCAGCCGGTCAATCCGAACGGACAGCAGAAACAGGGACTGGGCCATTCCGTCATGCAGCTCCTTGGCCAGCAGATCTCTGGCTTCCATCGCGGTTTTGACCGACCGTTCCTGCTCCAGCTCTCTCTGATTCCGCTCCATCAGTGAGAACAGCGGCAGCAGCAGTACAATACTGAACATGAACACCAGCACTGGTGTCAGGTAATTCCCCATATCCATGGAGATATAAGGCATCAGAAACTGATGTCGCACCCATTCCCATATCCCGACCATGATGGTTGGAATGAGCAGGATAAGCACTTTGATCCGGGTATACGTTGCTGTCCCCTCCCTAAACTTGATTCATAGAATAACATGGCCCGGCAGTCTTGCTCATGACTCTTTCGGGCTATAGCTGCAAGAGATATGTTACAATTCTAAGTATTTTAAAATAAAACTGTTGTGTTCAGTGATCGGTCCACTAGCTATTATACCGTCCATCAGCCGGCGCTGCTAACTGCATGTGTGAAACCGGAAGTTTCCGAAAGAACGGCTGTTAGGTTACACTAAAAGAAAATACACGCTGAAAACATACAGCCATATCAATATAGGAGCGGATTAGAAATGAAACGGATTACGATTCTTATCGCCGACGATGATGCGGAAATTGCTGATCTGGTCGCCCTGCATCTGGAAAAAGAGGGATATCATCTGATCAAGGTAACCGACGGGAGGGCAGCCGTTCAGGCTGTACAGACCCATTCCATAGATCTGGCCATTCTGGACATCATGATGCCTGGGCTGAACGGACATGAAGTCACACGGCAAATCCGCGAGCAGTATCAGCTGCCGATCATCTTTTTAAGCGCAAAGACCTCGGATCTCGACAAAATCACCGGGCTTGTGATCGGCGCTGATGATTATATGACCAAACCGTTCAATCCGATGGAGCTTGTAGCCCGGGTGAATGCCCAGCTGCGCCGCTCTCTGCAGTTGAATCAGCCGGTTCAGCCTGCCGCCGGGAGTTCGCCTGTAATCGAAATCGCGGGACTAATCATAGACCACGACTGCCGTTCAGTAACTCTGTACGGACATCCCGTCGAGCTGACGCCCAAAGAGTTTGATATTCTCCATCTGCTGGCCAGCTATCCGAAAAAAGTGTTCAGCGCAGAGCATATTTTTCAGCAGGTATGGGGGGAAGCCTATTATGAGAGCGGAAATACGGTGATGGTGCATATCCGTACGCTGCGCAAAAAGCTCGGTGAAGAGCAAACCAAAAACAAATGGATAAAAACCGTCTGGGGGGTCGGGTATACTTTCAATGGCTAACCTGTTCCGCAGTTTCCGCTTCAAAATGATCTGGCTGCTCGTGCTCAGCATGTCCTGCTCGGGAATACTCACGTACCTGCTCTACAAACTGCTGCAGCAGTACTATTCCCGGGTACGTTTGGAGGATCCCCTGGCCCAGGTCCGGCAAATGATCCGCTCTATAGGGGATTTCAACTTTTTCCTGATCCTGTTTATTCCGCTGGCCATTTTGTTTTTCTTTCTGTTCACCAAGCCTTATGCGCGTTATTTCAAGGAAATTTCCGGACAGGTCCGCCTGCTTGCTAACGGTGATTTTACCGGAAGGCTGCATATTTCATCCAATGACGAGTTCGAAGATATCGCTGCGGACCTTAATCTGGCGGGTGAAAAACTGCAAGAAGCCGTGGAACGCGGAGACTTTGCCGAGAACAGCAAGGATCAGCTGGTGCTGAATTTAGCCCATGATTTGCGGACGCCGCTCACCTCTGTCCTCGGGTATCTTGATTTGATTCTTAAGGACAGTCAGCTAAGCCCGGATCAAATCAAACACTACACGTCCATCGCCTTCACCAAATCACAGCGCCTGGAAAAGCTCATCGATGAGCTGTTTGAAATCACAAGAATGAACTACGGAATGCTGACCCTCGAGAAGCAGCCGCTTGATCTAAGCGAGCTCCTTCACCAATTGAGCGAGGAGCTCTATCCTGTTTTTGAAAATAACGGGCTTACGGCCCGGCTGAACGCTGAAGCGCAGCTGCAGATTGAGGGTGACGGCGAGCTGCTGGCACGCGTTTTTGAGAATCTGCTGGCCAATGCGGTCCGCTACGGGCAGGACGGACAGTTCGTCGATATCCATTGCCGGGTTGAAGGAGATGCGGCTGTTGTGCAGGTTATTAATTACGGTGACAGCATCCCCCCGGAAGAGCTCCCGCATCTGTTCGATATGTTCTATACAGGCGACAAGGCCCGGACGCACCGGGAAGGCAGTACAGGACTTGGACTGTTTATCGCCAAAAATATTGTAGAGCAGCATCACGGGACGATCTCTGCCGAGAGCAGTGTAATCCGCACGCTGTTCGAGGTACGGCTGCCGCTCGCAACCTAACTCTTGGCCGTATTTATTCTGACTTAAGAAAAACTTTAACTTTACCCCCACTTCTATTTAATCTGCTTCCCCTATTCTGTGTAGACACAGTTAAGGAGGAAAGAGAGATGAAGAAGTGGGTTTTTTGGCTTGTGATCATACTGCTGCTCGGATATGAAGTCTTACATAAGGAACCGGAATATACCGCAGAGGTGCGGGAACGGACACAAGGGCAACTGATGTTGTCTGACCCCCGGGGGACCAATCTAAGGGTTATTGATCAGAAACAGATCCATGAGGGCAGCCTGCTGCTGGTCAACAAACAATATGCTATCCATAAAGGAGCAGTTCAGCCTGATGTAGTCAACCTATGGGACCAGAAAGAGCTGGTACAGGGTTACGGTCTGTTCGACACTACAGTCAGGCTGTCCCGATCCGTAGCCCGGCAGTTTGCATTAATGGTAGCTGCTGCCGCCGAAGACGGGGTCACGCATTTTATGATCAGCAGCGGGTACAGGGATGAGGCGGAACAGCAGCAGCTCTATGAGGACAAGGGTGCGGAGTACGCTCTGCCGCCCGGACACAGTGAACATAATCTGGGATTATCGCTGGATATCGGATCAACCGAAGCTGAAATGAGCCGCGCACCTGAAGGAACATGGCTGAAGGACCATGCTGCGGAATACGGGTTCATTCTGCGGTATCCCAAAGACAAAGTATCCATTACCGGGATTCATTATGAACCGTGGCATTTCCGTTATGTCGGCTTGCCGCACAGCCTGATTATGCAGCAGAAAAATTTTACCCTTGAGGAGTATCTGGAATATTTGAGCAGGGAAGGCAGCATTTCTGCAACCCTTGCGGGTAAAACCTACGAAATCAGTTATTATCCCGTCTCCGGCTACACGTCTATCCCTGTACCGGCTGACCGCCGTTATGAGATTTCGGGCAACAACATGGAGGGTGTCATCGTAACGGTGTTCCCCGGTCATTCCTGATAAAGTGAGGGTAACGAAATGAAATCATCATCCGCGCAAACAATCACAACAATCATTCTGCAGGCACTGTTTGCCCTGTACGTGTATGCAATATTTAAAATTATTTTATTTAAGTTCGGCCACATCGACTTTGCTTTTCTGTGGCAGCAGCTGCAGCGGAGTCCGGAGCAAATAGCAGGCCGGCTGGCTCAGGCCAATTTTGTTCCGCTGGCCACGATCTTGAATACGCTTGACCGGATGACAGTACATTCGCTGATCAACTTAACGGGGAATATAGCTCTCTTCATACCGAATGGCATATTTCTGGTGCTTCTATCCGGCAGCAAAAAAATTACGGGTATAGGAGTATTGTTCAAAGCCTTCGGATTAAGCCTGACACTGGAGTGTGCGCAGGTGTTGTTCTCCATCGGAACCTTTGATGTGGACGATCTGATTCTGAATACTTCGGGAGCATTGCTGGGGTACGGACTGTTCAGGCTGGGCTATGCATTGAAAAAAAACCGTCCGGCCACGCAGGCGTGACGGGCGGTCCCTTTCTTCATTACACTTTAAAATATACCCATGCTCAGATAACGTTCGCCTGTATCAGGGGCAATGCACAGCACCCGCTTGCCGCTGCCCAGCCGGCGCGCTTCCTGCAGCGCGGTCCATACTGCTGCGCCGCCGGAAGGACCGATTAATATGCCTTCTGTGCTTGCCAGGCTGCGCACGGTTTCCAGCGCATTCTCATCTGTCACCTGAACAATTTCATCATACACTTCCGTGTTCAGGATGGCAGGGACAAATCCGGGGCTGGTGCCGACCAGCTTGTGGGGGCCGGGCTGTCCGCCGGAGAGCACAGGGGAGCCCTGCGGCTCAACCACGACAACACGAAGCTGCGGCAGATGGTTCCGCAGTACCTCACCGGTCCCTGTTATGGTGCCGCCGGTTCCCGAAGTGGCTACGAATACATCCAGCCGGCCGTCCATCTGCTCCAGAATTTCCGGAGCCGTAGTAGTGCGGTGAATGTCCGGGTTCGCCCGGTTCTCGAACTGCTGGGGAATAAAGCTGCCGGGAATCTGCTCCCCGAGCTCCAGCGCTTTGGCAATTGCCCCGGGCATCCGCTCCGCCGCCGGTGTCAGCACTACCTCTGCACCGTAAGCCTTCAGGATATTGATCCGTTCCTTTGTCATGTTATCGGGCATAACAAGAATCGCCTTGTAGCCCTTTGCCGCCGCATTCATCGCCAGACCGATGCCGGTGTTGCCGCTGGTCGGCTCGATAATGGTTCCGCCTGGCATCAGCAGCCCGGACCGCTCTGCCTGCAGAATCAGGTTATACGCAGCCCGGTCCTTGACGCTGCCGCTGGGATTGAACATTTCAAGCTTCACATACAGCTCCGCATCCTGGGGACCGGTCAAGCGGCTTAACCGCACAACCGGCGTATTGCCGATCAGTTCTGTTATATCGTTCACTACCAGTGATGTCACAGGTGTACCTCCTTCATTCCTTGCAGGGATGTATCACCCATTGTATCGCTACTGCCTCCTACTTGTCGATTAGCGTGCCGGAGGAGCCTTATCTATGCTGCCGAACGACACTTCCTGAGGATAATCTATTTCCGGGTTACCGGTGATGCTCTGAATGTCCGCGAGCGAAGCTTTGGTTAGAATAAGGCCCTTCATGGTATCGTGGATAATCTCCAGTTCCTCTTCCGCAAAGGAAGCTAACCCTTCCTCGGTGAACAAGACCGGCCTTTCAAAATAAGAGGCCAGCAGCTTGTTGAGTGACACTGTCTCCTCATCCGTCAGCTCACCGGACTGATCTGTAATCTTTTGGATCCAATCGCTCATTATGTTCACGCTCCTTCGGATTAAATAAAAGCCATTATTGTACCGTTCAATTAATGTCCCCTCCCCGGTCCATTCTTATTGCGCTCACACCTAAATTCTTACTGTTCATTACCCTTACTGCCGGATATTTCTCTATAGATCTCTCTCTTTTTGTATTTTTCATCATCTAAAAAAACCCCGCCAGAACCGGCGGAGCCCTATCACTGCGTGTGTATTAGATGTTAAACCGGGCCACCAGCCCCTGCAGCCCCTGTGCCAGGCTGCTCAGCGCACTTGCTGAAGAAGCAATCTGGTCCACCGAGGCCAGCTGTTCCCGGGAGGCCGCCGTAACCTGCTGCGTGTTGGCAGCCGTCGTTTCCGAGATTTCTGTCACCGTGCGGATGGAAGCTACAATCTCATCCGAAGCTGCAGTAATCTCCTCCACGGCACCCGACACCTCATACACCTGTCCGGCCAATGTATCAATACTGGCACGGATCTCCCTGAAGGACCGGCCGGCATGCTCAATAATTGCTGTACCGCTCTGCACCTCGCCCATGCTGTTCTTCATCACTTTTACTGCATGATCAGTATCTGCCTGTATCCCTGCCGCCATGGCGGCAATCAGGTTCGCGGATTCACCGGATTGTTCAGCAAGCCTGCGGACCTGGTCCGCTACTACAGCGAAACCCCGGCCCTGCTCGCCGGCCCGCGCCGCTTCAATGGTCGCATTCAGCGCCAGCATGTTTGTCTGTGAGGTAATGCCCTTAATGACCTCCACCATGCTGCCAATTTCCCGGGAACGGTCCGCGAAGCCCAAGACCTGCTCCGACAAGAAGCGGATGGAACGGCTGATCGCTTCCATCTGGGCCCCTGCCGCCTCTAGCGAGTGGTCCCCGGCAATCGCAGATTCAGTGGAACGCACGGAGGCTTCGGAGATATCCTGCATGCTTACGGCGATCTGCTGAATCCCGGCTGACATTTCGGCAATGGTGGTCATATTTGTCTGCAAGTCGTTCATTTGCCTGTCCGTGCCGGCAGCTAATGTGTTCATGATACCGGCAATCCGTTCCGTAGCTCCTGCTGTCATACCGCTGTCGGCGGTCAGCTTGACGGAAGACGCCGACAGTCCGTCGGCTGAAAGACTTACCTGTCTGATGATGGCTCCCAGATTGGCGGTCATCCTATTAAAGTTATGGGCAAGCTCTCCGATCTCATCCTTTGTACGCACCAAAAGCTTGCGGGTAAGATCGGCCTCGCCATCGGCGATTTCCTGCAGCTGCCGGTTCACATCGCGGAGCGGCCGGATAATTCTGCCTGACAGCAGCAGCGCAATTGCTGCAGCGAGCAGCACGGAAAGTGCCGTTACCCCAAAACTGATCCCCGTTGCGGAGCTGCGGTGAGAAGCGGCCTCGTTTTGCGCTGTCAGGATCTCTCCATTCAGCGTATCCTCGAATACCAGTTGGGAATCCATAATCGTATCCAGGGAGAGATTGGTGAATTCTTTTTGCGCATTCGGGAAATTCCCTTCCTTGGCTAATGCAAAGGCCCTTTCCAGAACTGCCAGGTAATTGTTCCACTCGGTCTCCAGATTACTGATCCCGGCAAGCTCCGCTTCATTCAGTCCGGCAGCCTTGAGCGCTGATACCGCGTCCTGTATTTCCGGAACCATGCTTTCATAGGCAGTGAGATATGTATTTCTTTCCTCCTCGGTATTACTCATTACGTACCTGGCACCCAGCCCGTCCGCCTGCCGGATGTTGTCCGTAAGCTGCTGTACCAGCGACAGCTTGCTGTAGCTGCGGTTAATCTCATCTGTAAGCATCGTTACTTTACCATGAAACAGGATGTTTCCGGCAATGGCCACGATAAAAACGGCAATGACTGCGGCAAAGCCCAGTAATATTTTTGCGCGAATTCCTTTGAGCATAGGTGTTACCTCCGAGTCTATATGTATTCAATACTGCTGTTATCCTTGCTTCACTCCGTCTGTGATTTGATTCTAACGTCCGCTCCTTAATCCGGGCTGAGTCCGGACTGAACGTTTGCTGAAAATATTCCGAAAAACAAAAAACAGCGGTAATCCCGGGACTGTAAACAAAGTCCGCGACTATCGCTGTTTTGCAGAAATAACTTTTACGTCAGGTTATATTATTAGGCCAGTAATTCTTTCAAATACCCTGTCAATGCTTCAGCAGCCTTCTCATGAGCCTTTACGCCAGGGTGACTTCTTGCGCCCATTGTGTCCTCTGTCATATTGGGGAGCTGAAACACGGACACTTTGCGGTCACCGGTCAATCGTACGTACGCATCTACGGCACGGTAAATTGCCGGCATCATCGGAATGCTAAGCATGCCGTATGCCCAGACGATATGCGCATGTGTATTCTTTTGCCTAAGCTTTATAAGAAAATTGCATGCGGCCTGCTCGAAGGCAGCCAAATCATCGGAGTTAAACGTGCCGTCTTCATTTAACCGCTGCTTATGGATCTCCCCGCTCACGGGGTTCCTCCACCCAGGGCTGTAGAAAGCGCCTCCATCATTGGTCCCGAGATTAACCACGACGGCGTCCGGCTGCCAGGCTTCAAAATGATAAGCAGTCCTCGCACCCAAAGCTTCATTTCTTTCCCCGGCCAGCAGGCCGCATACCTGCTCATAATATTGGGGGATATTCATCTGCGGATTGTTATCCCAGCCGGTCAGCACTCCCCAGCCGCTCTGTGAAATCACCCGGTATTCAGCGTTCAGCGATCTGGCCGTCATCGCCGTATAGTTCTGCACAGCGCTGAACCACACCGGAAGCCAGTCTTCTTCTTCCTTGGCACCTATCGCTCCTTCACCTGAGGTGATGCTGTCGCCTATGAACTCTATTTTGTAAGGCTGCTCCTGAACAGGCAGACATGTTCCATCATATTTCACCGCATGAATTTGAAAAAGGCAGGCAGGATCGCCGCTCATCGCCTGCACTTCAGTGATCACCCGGATATTTTTCACTTTATCTGCACTCATGCCCCGAAATAACGGAATCCAGCGCCGCCCTCCCGTGACCATCTGCCTGCTCACCGGAACCCCATTGATCTCCATGCAAATCCACGGCTCGTACAAATCATAATCCGCCTCAATCTCTACCCATAGCTCAGTACCCGTAAGGTTCAGCTCCAGAGCACTCCCCGTCCAGAACAAAGTCAAAGGAGCCAGGCAGCCTGTTGTTCTCCCGTGCACCTTTACATGCTCCACATCAGCCAGGGTCTGAGTCAGCAAATTGTTGTTATCCTTCATGTGCTGATCCTCCATATTCAATAATAATTGACTTAAGTCAATGCAGGGCAACCTCCCCATACCTACAATAACAGTATTCCTAGCAGATAAAATCTCACTGGATCCGCTTCTTGATTCTGCTTAGCGACTCCGGAGTAATGCCGAGATAACTGGCCAGCTGATGTTGGGGTACCCGGTCGATAAGAAAGGGGCGTTTGACAAGAAGAGTCTTGACGCGTTCTTCAGGCGAAGAAGCGATAAATGCAGCAAATTCATCCTGGACCTGGCTAAAGTTAACTTCGATCATTCTGCGGGTCATGGATTCCAATTGAGGATGCTTGGTGTACATGTCCTGTTCCGCATCCAGAGCGCCAACGACCATAACCGAATCTTCTGTGCACACAAAAGTATACTCCGATGACTTATCCGCCTTGTGTTGGTTAAACATCGCGATGGCCTGCTCTTCGGTATAAAAATTTGACGTTACCTCTCTGCCATCCTCATCGATCGAATACTGCCTTACACAGCCTTTCAAGATGAAATAGCATGCCGCAGGATGATCTCCCTGGCTAAAGAGAACAGTCCCCCTGGTAAATTCCTCCACACGGATTTCATCCACTATGGCCTGCTGATCTTCCTGGCTGAGCGAAGTCCATCTCGACATGTATTTGTACAGAATGTCTTTCATTGTCCCTTGCCTTCATCTCCTTGTCCGCTATCATCTTCTCTATCCATTTTCTTACGTCAGGGGTCTCTTGTAAATGTCCATTTGCAGTAAAATTACCGTTAGGAGGGGGAAACCCATGAGAGCCATGGTTCAACATTCGTATGGTCCGCCGGAAGTGATTACCCTGCAAGAAACCGCGAAACCGTCGCCAGGAAGCAAGGAGCTGCTCATCCGCATTCAAGCTGCCACAGTAGGGCCGTCTGACTGTGCCTTCCGCCAAGGCAATCCGTTTATGATCAAACTGTTATACGGGCTGTCCCGGCCAAAGTTTGCTGTAGGAGGAACTGAATTAGCAGGTGTGGTTGAAGCAGTCGGTGAGGAAGTAAAGCATTTTAAGCCGGGGGATCGCGTCTTGGGAATGAGCGTCAAAAGCTTCGGGGCTTTCGCCGAATATAAATGTCTCTCTGAAGAGAGCCCGCTTGCAGTTATACCGGACAACATTACCTTTGAAGAGGCTGTCGGCGTCTGTGATGGAGGCGCTACTGCATTGACGTTTCTGAGAGATAAGGCTCAGCTGCGGAAAGGGCAGAAAGTGCTGATCAATGGCGCTTCGGGAGCTGTCGGTATTTACGCTGTGCAGTTGGCAAAATTCTTTGGCGCTGAAGTGACCGCTGTCTGCTCCGGTGCCAATGAAAGTCTGGTAAGAGCAGCAGGGGCAGATTTCGTTATTGATTATACCCGGGAAGATTTTACGAAGACACATAAGGCTTTTGATGTTATTTTTGATGCTGTAGGCAAACGTTTTTTCCCAGAATGCAAGCGTGTGCTTACGGCCAACGGAATGTATCTGACTACCGAACCCCGTATGTCTACCCTGATGCAAATGATGTGGACATCCCTTTTTAAAGGGAAAAGGGCTATTGTGGCTACGGCCGGGCTTATGCAAAATAAAGCGAATCTGACGTATCTCATGGAGCTCACCAGCAGCGGGACACTGAAAGCCGTGATCGACCGCCGGTATCCTTTGGAGCAGCTGCCGGATGCCCATAAATATGTAGAGACTGAACGAAAGAAGGGGAATGTGATTATTCAGTTTTAAGGTCAGCCGTCACTTATTTGTCCCGGTTTGATCGTACCAAGCCAATGCAAGCCGCTCCATCTCCAGCACAAATGTCTTTTTGGCAGGGCTGTATTCGCTGGTATGGTCAAACCGTTCCGCTAATTCTTCCTTAAACCGGCTGTATCTTGCTGCTTCTTCCGGATGGGCTCGCAAATAATCTCTGAATATAAGATGCCGCTCAATTTGCGGGCTGTCTGTCTGATAACAATGGATATGATGCGTTCTTTCTTCTCCACCCTTCCGGAAAAGCCTTCTGCCAGGAATCCCCCATTCTCCAGCTGCATCATAGCCGAGCGAAATCATGGTATTGTTATGTACATCCACACGGTTAATGTCTTTAACTATACACATCATATCAATGACAGGCTTCGCTTTCATGCCCGGCACTGAAGTGCTGCCAAAATGCTCAAAGCGTACAATTTCATCCGTAAATATAGTTTTAAGAAAATCAGCTTCATCCTGATAAGACCTGGCCCAGTCCGGATTATAATTGCTTAGTCTGACCTTCATTGAAACCTCTCCCTCTTATTGCTCCTGACCACCCCTTACTCATACAAATTCCCGTTCGCCAGCATGGCCAGCTTGTCTGCGTCGAGCACACTAAGGCGGCCCTTTTTGCGTTCGATAATCCCCTCTTCGATAAAACGGTGCACAATCCGGTTCAGATGCCGGTAGCTTGTGCCGAGCAAATCCGCCGTCTCCGTCAGGCTTGAGGTGCGGATCTCTTCCACGCGGTGGCCGCCTACAGTGTCTGCAAACAGGGACATCAGGTAGCTGGCAAAACGGTTCTCCACCGGATAGAGGAGGTTCAGCGCCGAGGTTTGGCCTAGGGTGTACATTTTATGGCTCAGCTCCCCCAGCAAAAAGCGCAGCAGCGCCGTGTTCTCTTCCATCTCCTTCAGCAGCATCTTGCGCCCTGCTACCAGCAGCAGGCTGTCGCCGACAGACTCGACTTCATTTTTTACCGGATACTGGCGCAGCAGCTCCACATCCCCGATGACAGACATGGGCCTGGCGAACCGCACCAGCATGGATTTACCGTTTGGCAGCAGGGTATGAATTTTGAGCTTGCCCTGAACAAGGATGAACATCCCTTCCAGCCGGTCACCGACCGAGCAGACTGCCTCCCTGTCGGCATACCGCCGGAGTTCCATAGCGTCTATTACTTCCTGTGTGAACATCTCCGTAAGACCATTCTGCGCGGCAAGACTGCGGACGGTCCCGATATCTATAATGGACTGCATCACTGACTTCTCCTTTATTGCTCTACTGTTAAAGCATTTTCAATACATTAAGTAGAACATATACGGACGTATCTTTCAAAAGCATTTATTGAAAATACCGCACAAGCGCCCGTTCGCCCCGGTGTTCCGCCAGATTAAATGAAGGCCACTTGGCTTCTGCGCCTCTATGCTTCAGCTTTTCAGCCAGCTGGCTGTCCAGCATCCCGTCATGCTGCTTACTGAACTCAATCAGCTTCGGAACGGCTTCCCAGGACAGGCCCGTTAAATATCCGGCATCCAGTTTCCCCGTCTCCTCGTAGCGCTGTATATTTTTGTCCGCAATCATGGAATCCATCCCGATATAATTCATCAACACGTAGGACAGCATGCCAAGCACAATATAACATTGGGCGAGCGGAAACTTCACCCGGCTGATCCGGATTGCGGTGAGCACCATCAGAAGCCCCAGGAAAATCATAAAGGCATGCACCAGAAAGCGGATATAGGTGTAACCGTACGCTTCTTCATACAGCGCAAGCCGGGTAAAGGCGGAATAAAGCATCACCATCGAGCACAGAACCAGAATGTAGAGCAGAATGTTGATTCCTTTTTGCAGCCCGGTTTTCACTGCACCCAGAGTGTACAGCGCCAGCAGCAGTATAACAAAGTTAATACCGGTCACCAGAATGAGCTCAAAAAATCCGCTTCGTGCGTAATCGGCATACGTGCTTCCTTCCGGCAAAATTCCCTCCCATGCACTGAACAGGTAGGTGAACTGCAGGCATACAAACAACACATAAACCGCATTGATCACCGTCAGAATGGTTGTCATGACCACCGGGTCCAGGTTAAAGGTGAAGGGTTCAGGGACCGGATCCCCTTTCTGGACCGGAACATTCCAGTCATAAGCCTTGGAGTCGACAAACCCCCATAAAAATCCGAACATTCCCAGCCCCAGCACTAGAATCCACAGGATGCGCGTAAAGCCTTCACCGAAGGAAACCATATCCAGCAGCTCGGGAATGCTATTCAGCATCTGGTTGAACACCCCGTCAGCAGAAGACAGAAGTGACACCACAATGATCAGCAGCGGACAGGAGACAGCAAGACCGATGAGCACTTTGATCAGCACCTGCTTGCGTTCGCTTTTGGCACTGTCTCCGCCAGGCCGGCGGAAGATCTTGAATACCGTCGGCAGATGCCGCGGCGCCTGGGCGAAAAAATGTTCCGCTGCAGCGCCGATCAGCTTGAAGCTGCTCCAGGAAGGATTACGGTAGCTGAGCATATAAGTCATATGCAGCAGTATGAGCGCCGGAATCATGAGAAAGTTAAGCCCGTAGAAAAAAAAGTTATTGAACAGCCCGTATGTAAGTGACAGCAGAACTATGGACCCCAACCAGACATAGCCAAACAAGGTCTGTCTGCGGAGCTTATCCTTGGCAAAGTACAGCATAAATGCATAGAACAGGCATACAAAAAGCGGATAAGAAACGCCCGGCGGCTTGCCCCAGAACAAATACTGGTGTACTCCAGCCAGCAGCAGTGCGGCAAGCAGCGCCCGGCCGGCCGGTCCCATTGCAGCAGCATGATTGTTATCCATGGTAATATCCTCCATTTCCTTGCTTTCTTATCCTGATTCTAGCTGATAAAATAAGAAGAAAAAGAGAAAGAAATTACGGATAATTTCCTATTTTGTAAAGGAGGCGGGCTTCGATGAAGCTGCACAGCCAATTTTTGAAGCTGCATTCACAGCATGGAGGAGCTCCGGAAGCTGCCGTCACTCTGGATGAACTGGCACAGACTCTTGGCTGCACGCACCGCAATGCCCTGCATGTCATCGGCAAAATGGCCCGGCAGGGCTGGATCCGCTGGACACCCAGCCGCGGCCGCGGGCGGCGCTCCCGGCTTGCCTTCCTGGCAGATGCCGAAGAGATTGCCCTGCAGTCCATGAAGATGGCCATCAGCAGCAAAGACATGAGCAGCGCTCTTGAAGGGATACGCGGTCATGCGCGCGCATCATCGCTTCAAGATACGCTGCAGGGCTGGCTGCTGGCCTACTTTGGACATCATGAAGAAATCCGCAGCGACAAAGTGATTGATACCCTGCGCCTGCCCGTCACCCAGCAGCTCCACACCTTTGATCCGCTGTATATGAATCTGCAGGCGGAGTCTTTTGTATCCAGCCATGTGTTTGACGGGCTGGTCAGCCGGAGCAGCAAGCAGGACAAGCTGCTTCCCGGCCTGGCCCATGCCTGGGATGCGGATGAGAGCCGCACGGTTTGGACTTTCCATCTTCGTAAAGAGGTGCTGTTCCATCACGGCATCGTGCTGACTGCCGAGGATGTGGTGTATTCTTTTGAGCGGATGATGAAAACCTCGCAGCGTACACTTTATAGTTCTATATTCAAAGAAATCCGGAAGGTGAAGGCCCTGAATGCCTTAACCGTCCGCTTTGAACTGAAGCAGCCGAATGAGCTGTTCCTTCCGTTTCTCTGTACAAGCCGGGCTGCCATCGTTCCCCGTGATCTGGAGAATCAGGATGAGAGCAGCTTTGGACGCCGGCCGGCAGGGACAGGTCCCTTCAAGGTCGTGGAGATGAATGATGACTGCTGTGTGCTGGAGGTGTTTCCTTACTATTTCCAGGGGCGGGCCCATCTCGACCGTGTGGAGGTCATTTATGTTCCTTGGGGGATTACGCTGCCTGCGGCAGGGACGGGATCGTCTTTTCATGTCATTCCAAATCCGTCTGCAGAAAATTCCGGCGCCTTGAGCCGGATTCATTCCGAGTCCTCGGTGCGTAAATTTGTCACCTGCAACACCAAAAAAAAGGGACCACTGAGTGATCCCCTGCTTCGTGCTGATATTTTGTCCTGCCTGGATGAGACTCTCTCGATAGACAATCCTCTGACGAAAGACAGTCCTCTGACGTCAGACAGTCCGCTGGCTGCGGATTTAAAGGTAAACCTGCAGATTGCCACAATTCCGCAGTATGCCGGAGATGCCCGCTATGTGGCGGAGAAGCTTGGCCGCAGCGGGTACGAAAGTACCGTGTTACCGGTCTCCCCAGAGGAATTCAAGGGTCCTGTCCGCCTGCAGTCCGACCTGATTGTATTCTCGTTGCTGCGCGATCAGGATGAACAGCTCCGGCTGTACGATTTATATTTGACGCTTTCCCAGCACATGGAGCCCCGGATCCGCGCGGATATCGAAGGCAGGCTGAAGCTGATCTCACGGGAGCCCGATGCTGCGGCCAGAGCAGAAGGCTTCAGGATTATTGAAGACCATTTGACCCGAGGTCATCAGCTGCATATTCTATATGAGAAGCCGATCGAAACGGCATATCTTCCCTCAGTGCGGGGCGTTACCTTCAACAGCCAGGGCTGGGTGGACCTGCGCCATCTCTGGTTTCCTCCGTCGCTGTGAGGGGTCTGGCCCAGTACGCCATTTTATATACATTACCCTACGGTTGATTCTTTGCCCGGGAGAAACTCTGCCAGGCCTTTTCGGATCAGATTAGCCGAGACAGGCGCTCTGCCCAGCTCTCTGGCCCATACGGACAGCTGCCCGATATGGTGAATCTCGTGGGCGATCATGTGGCGCATAATTTCTCCCCATGCGTGGCTGCGTTCGCCTTCTGCCTTATAATGATCTTCCAGCAGGTTCCGCTCCAGCCCCTCATGCCAGCCAAGGACAAACCGCTCCACCTCAGGCCGGAAGCGTGCATCTAATGCCCTCACCTGCTGCAGGCTGCTGTACTCCGCAAAATCCTCTTCAAAATCCGGTTTGCCCTCCATGCACATAACCCAGCTCCACTCGACATCCGCAATGTGAAAAAGCGTCTTCAGAATCCCGCCCACACCGCCTGTACGCGGCTTAAGGAGCTCCTCCTCACTCAGCTGTTCACACCATTTGTACCATTCCTCTCGGATCATCCAGTTATAGCGGAACATTGTTTCCATCCACATACCTCCATTAAATTTGATTTTATCAATATTGATAAAAGGCAACAATTGATCCCAGTGTATCACAGGCGGATAGCTGAGGCGGTGGTAAAAGATGATTTTAATAAAAGTATATTAAAAGCTAAGAAACCTCTGCTGTTTCAGTGGCTGCTATATGGCGATTCAACGGGATTTCTCCCGTTGATTTCGCTGCGGCGGCCGTTTACCGGCGATTCAACGGGATTTCTCCCGTTGATTTCAGTGCGGCGGCCGTTTGCCGGCGATTCAACGGGACTTTTCCCGTTGATTCCAGTGCGGCGGCCGTTTGCCGGCGATTCAACGGGATTTCTCCCGTTGATTTCACTGCGGCGGCCGTTTGCCAGCGATTCAACGGGACTTTTCCCGTTGATTTCACTGCGGCGGCCGTTTGTCGGCGAACCAACGGGACTTTTCCCGTTGATTCCAGTGCGGCGGCCGTTTGCCGGCGATTCAACGGGATTTCTCCCGTTGATTTCAGTGCGGCGGCCGTTTGCCAGCGATTCAACGGGACTTTTCCCGCTGATTCCGGGAGGCACCCCTTTTATACACCATCTATGGCAGCCCACCTATCCCCGTGTCCGCGCTTGTTCAACTTTCTGCACAACAAAAAACCGCACCCTGTTAGAGTACGGTCTGAAGTACATTAGCTCAAGTTCCACAATATGTCCGGTAACGCTGATTGCATGCAGCAGGGACTGCCGCGTATTCTTCCTGTTCCGGCGAGTGTGCGTAGGGCCGTGCAAGCACCTTCAGCAGATTCTCCATTACACTGTAATCCTCTCTCTCCACAGCGGCTTCCAATGCTTCCTCCACCCGTTGGTTACGCGGAATGACTGCAGGGTTGCTGTGCCGCATCAACTGCTGTGAATCAGCTGCTGATTGCTGCTGTCTGCCGAGCCGTGCCTGCCACAGTTTTTTCCATGCCGTAAATTCCGGGGCTTCATTCAGAGCCGTCTCCACCGGCTGATCCAGAGTTAGCGCGCGGAAAGTATGGGTATAATCTGCCCGGTGGTTGTGCATTACTGTAAGCAGCTCCTGAACCAGATGTTCATCCTCAGGCTCTTCGTTAAAAATCCCGAGCTTCGACCTCATGCCAGCCAACCATTTACGATTAAAGATTTCATAAAAATCAGAGACAGCCTCTTCAGCAATCCGGACTGCCTGCTCTTCATCCTCATGCAGCAGCGGCAGCAGGGTTTCAGCAAAGCGCGCCAGATTCCAGCCCGCAATTTCCGGCTGATTTCCGTAGGCATAACGTCCCTGGCGGTCAATAGAACTAAATACAGTGGCCGGGTCGTAGACGTCCATGAATGCGCACGGCCCATAGTCAATCGATTGTCCGCTAATTGCCATATTATCCGTGTTCATTACGCCATGGATGAAGCCAACCAGCTGCCATTTGGCAATAAGCTCTGCCTGACGCCGGATCACCCGCTGCAGCAGTGCCAGATACGGGTTCTCCTCTGACTGAGCATCCTTGTAATGTCTATTAATTGTATAATCTGCAAGCGTACGGAGGTCCTGGACAACACCCCGCGCTGCAAAATATTGAAAAGTCCCGACACGCAAATGGCTGGCGGCGATCCGGGTCAGAATGGCTCCCGGCAGATGGGTCTCGCGGATCACCGGTTCTCCTGTGGCAACCACCGCCAGGCTGCGGGTTGTAGGTATACCGAGACCATGCATAGCTTCGCTGATAATGTACTCACGCAGCATCGGTCCCAGCGCCGCACGCCCGTCTCCTCCCCGCGAGTAAGGGGTTCTTCCTGAGCCTTTTAGCTGGATGTCGTAACGTTCCCCGTCCGGAGTAATCTGCTCGACAAGCAGCACAGCCCTTCCGTCCCCCAGCATCGTAAAATGGCCAAACTGATGACCTGCATAAGCCTGGGCAAGCGGCAAGGCCCCTTCGGGAATCTGGTTGCCCGCTAATATGGGAACACCGGCCTCACTCTTTAGTTCTTCTGAAGAGAGTCCCAGCTTTTCAGCCAGCGATTCATTAAAAATAATCATTCGCGGCGCACGGACAGGTACCGGCTTTTGCAGCGTAAAGGCTGCTTCCGGCAAAGTGGCATAGCTGTTATCGAAATTCCAGCCGGTGTTTGAAGTTGTCTGGTTATTATTGTTGTCGTCGGTCATAAGAAACTCCTTTGCACTCCGTCCTTTTTGACTCTCATTTAACTGTTACGGCTAGGCTTGGTTTAGGATTTGCATCAGCGGAGTAATTATTCTGTCTGATTTGAGGCAGGCAGTTTTGTTACGGTTATATAGCATAACTCTGCTTGATTGCCGCTGCCTTATCTAACCTTTAACCGGATTGCCGGGCTGTTATTCGATATGAGTTAAATCAGCAGGAGCGTGGATGTAAAAACGCCGTAACTCAGGCTTCTGTCAGCTGTCTAAAAATATTCTCCCCGTTTTTCCCCAACACCGGGTTATACCAAAAAGTCAGTTCAGGATTCATCAGCAGCGGCTTTAAATCGATCTCCTGAACAGAATGGACAGGCTGTCCGGAAAGATCAAGCACTCTTCTGACATCTGTAAGCCTTAAAATCCGAATAAGAGCAGGCTCATCCGGCTTCACCAGACTGCGGTTAATGATGGCATACGGATAATTGAGGTATTCACTATGTAAAATGAGCAAAGTGTCACCTTTCGCCGGACCTTCCCCCATAGTACGTCCGGATGGTGCGTAAGTTAATCTTCGGTTATCTTCCCATTCATGTTCGGTTAAAAGCGTTATGCCCGGGTCATATTGCTTTCCTCCATATTCCTCAATGAGGCTTTGTAGGCACCTTGCATACCAGAGGGCGTCTCCATAATTGTTAGCTTTGGCAGGATTGAAATACCGGCCTTCGAATTCGCTTGCAAGGCTGGGGTCGCCTGTCCAGGCACCATCATCCGAAAAGAGGAATCCGCCGGTTAGTTCTGCCATGGCTGCAGCTAGAAAGCCGTAGGCCACA
Organism: Paenibacillus sp. PK3_47; assembly: GCF_023520895.1. Classification (NCBI taxonomy): domain Bacteria; kingdom Bacillati; phylum Bacillota; class Bacilli; order Caryophanales; family Paenibacillaceae; genus Paenibacillus; species Paenibacillus sp. PK3_47. Next base: position 5,436,126 of record NZ_CP026029.1, on the reverse strand, counting down.
TTGATCATTGCAGGCTGGCCTGACGATCGGCGGAAGGACCAATAATAGCCTATAGAGAGCGCATGCAGGACTTTTGTATAACGAAGGCCGCTGTCCTGGTATTCAGTCCATATCTCAACATCCAAATCATTAACGATACTGTAATATGCATCCGTCCCCCCATCAGCATCATTCACAAAAAACCAGGCATATTCCTCTTCCCACTGCGCGTTCAGAAAGGTGGATGAGTTGGTGTGAACTATCGTCTCTCCAATTCGTGCACTGATTACAGGAGCAGTCTTCAGTTCGAACGGTTGTAAAAAATTTTGCAGTTTCTGATTGGCAAGCGCCAATAGTTCCGTAATCCTGGGTACGTAAGAAGACGTAGGATACACCTCAAATGTAGTGCTCATTATCTGCCGACCTCCCTCACTCTCACTTACTATTCAAAATCTACTGCTTTATTCAGTCGCTGCTTCTAACTATTTTCTCAATGTTAATCGAATCCGAACACGAAATGCCACTGCGAGAGTAAACCAGCCCATTATACTCGAAAAACCGAGTACATTGAGCCACCGTTAGGGTAAACGAGTCAATTATACTCGAAAAACCGAGTACATTGAGTCACCGTTAGGGTAAACCAGCCCATTATACGCGAAAAATCGAGTACATTGAGTCACCACGAGGGTAAAGCAGCCTATTATACGCGAAAAACCGAGTACATTGAGCCACTGCGAGGGTAAACCAGCCCATTATACTCGAAAAACCGAGTACATTGAGCCACTGCGAGGGTAAACGAGTCCATTATACTCGAAAAACCGAGTACATTGAGCCACCGTTAGGGTAAACCAGCCCATTATACTCGAAAAATCGAGTACATTGAGTCACCACGAGGGTAAAGCAGCCTATTATACGCGAAAAACCGAGTACATTGAGCCACTGCGAGGGTAAACCAGCCCATTATACTCGAAAAACCGAGTACATTGAGTCACCGTTAGGGTAAACCAGCCCATTATACTCGAAAAACCGAGCACATTGAGTCACCACGAGGGTAAACGAGTCCATTATACTCGAAAAACCGATTACATTGAGTCACCGTTAGGGTAAACCAGCCCATTATACGCGAAAAACCGAGTACATTTGGCCCCTGTGAGGGTAAACCAGCCCATTATACTCGAAAAACCGAGCACATTGAGCCACCCCGGAGGTTAAACCTATCCCTCTCCATCTTACCTCTCCATACCCGCCACCACCAGAGACTTTTCTTTCCCGTTTTTCCGGTTACTTTAATTAAAAATAGCCCCGCCATCATATGGCAGGGGCTGCAGGTGCTGGTGTGTCTGCTGTATTTACTTCAACCGTTGTCTGTCGTGTCCCCATCACTTCTATACTCCAAAATATCCCCGGGCTGGCAGTCCAGTGCCTTGCAAATCGCCTCCAGTGTGGATAACCGCACAGCTTTGGCTTTGCCATTTTTCAGAATGGACAGATTCGCCATGGTGATTCCCACGCGCTCGGACAGCTCGGTTACACTCATTTTTCTTTTGGCCAGCATTACATCAATATTTATTATAATCGCCATGATTGTCACCTCAGACCGTAAGGTCATTTTCTGATTTTAGTTCAATAGCTTCCTTCAGCAGCTTCTGGAGAACCGCGGCGAACACGGCAATCACCATGGAGGCAAAAATCAGGATCAGTCCAATGACAATAATGCCCGGGGCATCGTCCTTTTCTGCCATAAGATAAAAGAGCGGCATCCCTGCAGTAAGCAGGCAGCTGATGGTAATTGCGCAGTATTTGATATTTTTGAGGGCCCGGACGGATAAGTCAGAAAAAGCCTTGTTCTTATCAATGTAGCTCAGCAGCCGGAAAGCCTGATACAGCGCAATGTAGAACGGTACTGCCGCCGCATACAAATCAATGAAAATAAGATACCTGATATACGCATAGTCGGGATACAATTCTGCCGCAAATTCAGCAATCCCCGGCACGACAAAAATGCACAATGCCAGAATCGGAATACCGATCAGGATCACCGCAGCCTTCAAAAAGAGTGTTGTTCCTCGTTCCATAAAAACCCCTCACTTGTGATTTAATTTAAACAGACTTTAACACATATTTTATCGTTTTGCAATAAATAAATAACTATTAATAATATATTATTGTTGTTATAAAATTATACTCATACGTATGTACAGCAAATTAAATCACCAAGTGAACGCAAAAATACCGGCGATTATCATCACCGGTACGTTAGTTATATAGGTTATATATGTTACAAAAAAAAAACCCAATTCCCTGGCGCTTACTATAAAATTACTATAGCACGGAAATGTCAACTTAGCAAGCAATTTTATGGAAAACGGAGAAAATAAATGATCCACCCCCTCTTCCCTTCCGGATAAGAATCCTATTCAGGCTCAGTGCTGCTGGCAGGTTCTTCCTCCCCGGTGATATGATCTTCTGCACGAAGGAGGGAATGGAATGCAAATCATAATGAAGGATATCCGCAAAAGCTTCAAAGTGTACAAACGGCCTGAGGGAAAATGGGGTCTGCTGAAGGGTGCTTTTATGCGCAATGTTACGGAGGTGGAGGCCCTCGGCGGAATCGGCTTTGAAATTGCTGAAGGTGAGCTGGTGGGTTACATCGGGCCGAACGGCGCCGGCAAATCTACCTCTGTCAAGGTGATGAGCGGCATCCTCACGCCTGACAGCGGCGAATGTACCATCATGGGCAAGGTTCCGTGGAAAAACCGTGTAGAGCATGTCTCACGAATCGGGGTTGTGTTCGGCCAGCGATCACAGCTGTGGTGGGATGTGCCGGTGGCGGATTCCTTTGAGGTGCTGAAGGACATTTATGCCATACCGCCAGGCGACTACAAAACCAGACTGTCCGGGCTCACGGCGGCTCTTGGAGTGGAAGCACTGTTAAAAACTCCGGTAAGACAGCTCTCACTTGGGCAGCGGATGCGCTGTGAGCTGGTTGCGGCGCTGCTGCACCGTCCCTCCATCCTGTTCCTCGATGAGCCGACCATCGGGCTGGATGCGGTATCGAAGCTGGCGCTGCGCAACTTTTTGAAAGAGGAAAACCGTAAATACGGCGTCACGATGCTGCTGACCACCCATGACATGGATGATATCGAAGCACTGTGCGAACGGGTTATGGTCATCGGCCGCGGCCAGCTGCTGTATGACGGGGAACTTGCCGGTCTGCAGGCAAAATATGCGCCGGAGGTTGTCATGAAAGTGAACACAGACGCTATGATCGCTGCTATGTACAATGATCTGTCTTTAGTCTGAGGAGTTAAATCAGCACTGTTCAATTCTATAATTTACGTTTATCAGGAGGTGCAACATGAACTTGAGATCCACCGCCCGGGCGTGCGGCTCGCTCTTCCGGATCCGGATGGCCGAAGGTCTGCAGTACCGGGTAGCGGCTTTATCCGGAGCAATGGTCGGCGTCTTCTGGGGCCTTATGGAGTGCGTGCTGTTCACCGTGTTCTATACATACAGCGACAACGGAGCGTGGAACAATAATGGGCTAAGTCTCGCGCAGACGATATCCTATGTATGGCTGGCCCAAGGGTTGTTCGTACTGCAGGCTATGAGCATTGACAGCGAGATTATGGGAAAAATCAATAACGGCGACGTCGGAATTGAACTGTGCCGGCCCATGAACTTATACACACACTGGTTCGTCAAAAGCTCCGCCGGCAAGCTCGGCACCTCATGGATCCGCAGCTTGGCAACAATAGGTGCCGGACTGCTGATGCCTGCCGCCTATGCCCTGCGCGGACCCGCTTCCATCCCGGGACTGCTGTTCTTTGTGCTCTCTGTAGGGATGGCTTTTGTCCTGTGCTCCGCCTTCGCCATGCTTGTCACCGCAATCCGGCTCAACATTACCTGGGGCGACGGTCCGACTTCTATGCTGCTGCTGCTGAGCGACATCCTCTCCGGCACCTACCTTCCGCTCCGGCTCTGGCCTGATTTCATGCAGACTTTTCTCTATTTTCAGCCTTTTGGCGGATTCGCCGATATCCCGGTCCAGCTGTATGTAGGCAGTATGGCTCCAGCGGATGCGCTGCCCGGGATCGGCCTGCAGCTCTTTTGGAGCGTAGTCTTCATTGCAGCCGGCCGGTTCATGATGAACCGCAAACTGAAAAGCATCATTGTCCAGGGAGGGTGATCTTATACGATGATTACAGAAGGTAAAGTCTATTTCAAATTCTTGAGGATGCACCTGCTGTCCGGGATGGAGTATAAAGGCTGGTGGCTGATGCTGATCCAGGTGTTTGTCGTTGTCGTCTCCGATCCTATCTCCACTGTACTGCTGTTCTCCCGCTTTGGCAGCATCGGCGAATGGACCGTAGCCCACATCATCCTTGTCTACTCCCTGGCAGTAGCTTCGTTCGGGCTTGCGGAGAGTTTCTGCCGCGGCTTTGATTATTTTCCGTGGTATCTGCTGCGCTCCGGCGATTTTGACCGGCTGCTGCTCCGTCCCAGATCCCTCTTCGTACAGGTTGCAGCCTCCAGATTCCACCTGCACCGGCTAGTGCGTCCGGTTACCGGAATCTGTGCAGCAGGCTGGGCGCTGGAGGAACTTGGTGTATCACTTACTCCAGGTAAGACTGGCATCCTGGTCATGGCGCTCGCCGGCGGCTGCCTCATGTACTGCGGGGTATTCGTGCTTACGTCGGGGCTCGCTTTTTTCACAATCAAAGGGCTGGACTGGATTTATCTGCTGACTAATGCCAGCTATCAAATCACCCGCATCCCGGAGCCGCACATGCCGCGGGCACTGAAGTCGGTGTTCAGCTTCTTTTTGCCGATGCTGTTCATCAGCTTTTATCCTGCGGCTGCGGTGTGCGGCTGGGGCTATCCATCATGGCCCGGATATCTTGCTCTCCCGGCCGGTTCCGCATTTCTTGCGTTCTCACTGCTCATCTGGCGCATAGGTGTCAGGCATTACAAAAGCACGGGAAGCTGAATTACGTTAACCGTAATCAGCTTCCCGTGCCCATTTTAATGCGAGGTTAAATGCTTGCGGTAACCCTCCACCTTCTCATCCCGGTAGCCCATCCGTTCATAAAAAACATGCGCTTCCTTACGTTTCTCGCCGGAAACAAGGATGATATAGTAGCAATTTCGCTTATGGGCAATGGCCTCGACCGCAGTCATGAGCTGTTTGCCGAGTCCCCGGCGCCGGGCGCGTGAGGAGACAACAACATTTTCAATAACCATAAACGGCCGGCAGTCCCCGACAAGATCCTGGCAGATAATACCCATTAACGAACCAAGCAGCTCACCGTCTGTGTACGCACCGAGTAATATATACCGGCTGTCCGCCTTGATCATGTTGAAGGTTTCCTTCAGTTTGCCCGGATTAGCGGTTACGCCTGTCAACTCACTGTAGAGCTCATTTAATGCTTCCAGAGAATCCGCTTCAATTTCTTTTATAGTTACCATGGGTATGCTCCTGCTTCCTCTCACAAAAAAAGTCATTGGCCGTACTATTAAAGCTGTCCATTCTTCGGATAAATCATCCGATATTATTCCTTCACCCGCAGCTCAAACTGCTCCGACTTCCCGTCCCAGTCGACGTTTACTTTGATTATTGAATCTTCTTTTAACATTGTCCCGGTTCCAGAAGCGCCCGACTTTAAAAGCTCTGCCGGAATGGGGCCTTCCATGTTCATGCTTCCAGATCCGCCTCTTCCTTCATACTTATAGTGCAACTGCTTTATATCTTCCAGATCACTTTGCTCTCCCTTGTACCGAAGCTCAAAATTATACTTTTTGGAGGTTTCATATTCTACCCGTTTGTCTTCATCTTCTGGAATGATATACTTCTCCCAGGCTGTCTGGATATACTCCGCCGACCATGTCTCGCTCTCACCAGTAAACGTATAATCATGACGGATGGTTTGGGTTTCGGTGTTACTGCAGGCCGTCAGGATAAGCAATACTATTCCCGGCAGCAGCAGTTTACGTACAAATTTCAACATACAGTTCCCTCTTTCATCCTGTTGTAAAATCACTCTCCTGCACTGTGTACCCCGCTATGCCCCAGATAGTCAAGCACTCTTTCCACACGCTCTCCGACTGACAAATCCTCCACCAGCCGCAGTACCGGGCACTGGAGCCCGGACAGCCATTCCTCATGCAGCACTCTGCTGCGTACCTCCGCACCCGCTGTATCATACAAAGCCGCCCATTTCAGAAATGCCTGCACATCCTCATATTTACTGCCGCCAGGCAGGCTGTCCTCACCATAGCGTTCATACTCTCTTGCCCGCAAGCGCTCCAGCCGGAGGTTCGGAGGAATCCACAAAAAAATGACCAGATCAAAACAGGATTTCAGCCCGTCGCCCCAGCCGCATACCGCACCAGACAAAATCCACGGCTCCCTGTCCTCTAAGTCCTGTCTAATCCTCCGCAAACGTTCATGTTTTTCAGTCTGCACACTGAATTTGCGCTCCCAGAAATAGTCGTCACTGTCCAAAGGGGTGTACAGAAGCTTTGCGGCCAAGGCCCGTGCGAGTGTAGTTGTTCCGGAGCCTGAAGCACCCATAATGTGTATTCTTCTGTTCATTAAGCCTCCTGAAAATGGAAATATCATTCTAATTGTATAATTTTCCAGACACACAAACAACCCGCAAGGCATTCCGCCAGCAGGTTCATCTGCTTATACGCTATGTTAGAGTGCATTATGTCTGTTTCAGCTTCTGAGCAGCTTCATAACCGCCGCATGGCAGGAGTCCTTGAATGCCGCATGAAGCTCATCGTCACCTGACATCAGCCACTGGATCAGACAGCCGTCGATGACCGCCCGGATGAGCGGTGCCGTGGTGTCAGGAGTCAGCTTTTTCGAGAAAATCCCCTCCTGCTGTCCAAGGGTAAGCACTTCCGTACTGATCGCAGCACAGCTGTCATAGAAGCGCTGATTAATTTCCCTGTAGACAGGTATCCTGCTCGCTCTGGCGAGGAAATCTAAATATACACGGTAAAAAGAACGGTTTTGGGCCGGCCCCGCAAATGCCGATTCAATATAAGCAACCAGCTTGCCTTCTGCGGTCTGCTGTTCTGCTACGGCGGCCTGCTCTTTAGCTGAGATTTTGCCGGTCAGCCACTGCAGCAGTTCGATAAGGACAGCCTCTTTATTGTCAAAATAATAATGCACAACGCCCTTGCTGACCTTCGCGTAATCCGCAATCGTCTGCAAAGTAACGGAATCGTAGCCGTGTTCAGATAATGCCTGAAAAGCAGCAGACAGAATCTGTTTGCGTTTCTCCTCGGATTTCTTGTAACGTACCATAGGACCCTCCACCAATCAGGTTAATGTATAATATATCATAGCACTTAAAAAGTTGACCGGTCAGAATAAATATTATATAACTGATTTACATTACAGATCGTACAAGAATGGGAGCGAGAATTTATGCCGGATACATTTCAGGCTTTGGTTGTAGACAAATCGGAACAATTTACGGTTCAGGTAAAAGAGTTATCTCTGGAAGATCTGCCCGCCGGTGAAGTCCTGATCAGGGTAGCCTACTCCAGCGTCAATTATAAGGACGGCTTGGCCAGCATTCCGAACGGCAACATCGTGCGCAGTTACCCTTTTGTTCCGGGGATTGATCTGTCGGGGACTGTAGTCTCCTCAACAGACAGCCGCTTCCGGGAAGGCCAGCCGGTAATTGCCACCAGCTATGGCATCGGCGTATCGCATTACGGCGGCTTCAGCGAGTATGCCCGGATTCCTGCGGAATGGGTTGTGCCTCTGCCGGAAGGACTCAGCCTCCGTGAAGCGATGATCTATGGGACTGCCGGATTCACTGCCGCATTGTCGGTTCAGGCGCTCGAGGATCAGGGAGCCGCTCCGGATAAAGGTACAGTGCTTGTCACCGGCGCCACCGGCGGCGTAGGCGGCTCGGCCGTAGCCATGCTGGCTAAGAAAGGCTATCATGTCGCAGCCAGCACCGGCCGGACTGAGGAAGCCGGTTACCTGCTGGCTTTGGGCGCGGCCGAGATCCTCTCCCGCGAGGAGGTTGGCAGCGGCGCGGCCAAGCCGCTCGATAAACAGCGCTGGCAGGCGGCTGTTGATTCTGTCGGCGGTGAACCGCTGGCAGCCATTCTTAGCAAAATCGCCTACGGCGGCGCGGTCGCCGCAAGCGGACTTACCGCCGGAACTGCGGTGCCGACATCAGTGCTGCCGTTTATCCTGCGCGGTGTAAGCCTGCTGGGGATTGACTCTGTCTCCTGCCCTGCCGGTAAACGGCAGATGATTTGGGAACGGATGGCCGGTGATCTGAAGCCGGATACCCTGGAAAGCCTTGTCGACCGTGAGATCAGGCTGGCAGAGCTGCCCGCTGCACTCGAAGACATTTTGAAATCCAATACCAGGGGCCGTGTGCTTGTCCGCCTGGCCTGATACAGAGAACTCCCGGCAGGTTATTCCGGGAGTTCTCTTGTTAAGTACGGACTGCTATTCCTGGACGGCCTGGTTCTGATACGTTGGATAGCTCTGGCTGTAAGGCTGCTCACGATACTGCTGGGCATAAGGCTGCGCATAATAACCTTGCATTGGATAATGCTGATATCCGTAGCCCTGAGCCACCGGCTGCGTACCTGGATACTGGTAAGCCGGCATATTGGGAGCAGCAGCATTTTCAGCCATGACATTGGCTGGTTCACAGCAGTCTGCAGGCGGTCCAATGAACGTTCTCGGCTTCACCGGCGCCAGCGTATCCTTTACTTTGGCTTCATTCAGGCAGTAAGTATGGGCCAGCACATTGGCAGGAGTCAGCTTCAGAATATCCGAACCCAGAATAACCTCCGGTGTAGGTGCATTAAAAATAGCCAGCAGATGCGTACAGTCCACTGTAGCTACCTCATAATGCCACCAGCCCTGCGGCACATTCGCTACCTGGCCCGGAGCAATCGGGAAGTGGAGCAGCTCATTGGTGAATGGGTTTATTAAGGAAACTACAGCTGCCCCGGAGATACAATAGACGAGTTCTGCGGCATTTTGATGGTAATGCGGTTCTACGACATTGGCTTTGCTCAGATAAATATCAAGCAGCGATGTATTGTCAAGCGTATTGAGATCTTTCACCGACAAGACATTAATATAGTTGCAAGCATCCTTCTTAAATAACGTATTGCCGTTCACATCAAAGCTGAATTGTGTATTGGGCGATGTGTAATCCTTATTCAGAGTCACCGTGCAATCCTTCCCTTCTGCTGACCGTTTTTTGTCGTTCTGCAATAGGGTATGCATCCGCCTATGCCCAGGTGACGGGACTCCTTCTGGAATCACAAATAAGCACCTTCCGGGATGGAAGATGCTCATTTGTGTGCTTATTCTCCGGCAATTCTTGTACGGTTTCTCCCCAGGTGTTTGGCGGAATACAGCGCCTGATCAGCTTCATTGAGCAATGCTTCGAGATTTCTGCCATGGGTAGGATAATGTGCGATTCCCTGGGATGAGGTGATGCGCCGTTCAACAGGCCCTTTGCTTTGTGCCAGCGACTTGCGGATTCGTTCAGCGACAACATAGGCATCCCCGGCCTTTGTGCGCGGAAGCATAATTATAAATTCCTCACCGCCGTAACGGCTGCATACATCCCCTGGCCGGATACTGGTACTAAGGATATGCGCACAATGTTTCAATACCTCATCCCCGGCGAGATGGCCGTAGGTGTCATTTACAAACTTGAATTTATCGATATCCAGCACAATCAGCGAAAAAGGCATCCTGGCAGCAATGGCCTGGTTAATGCTGTTCTCCAGTGACCGGCGGTTGGTGAGTCCTGTAAGCGGATCCGTCATGGCCACCTGTGTCAGCTGATCCGTCTGCTTCTGGATATCCGTCCACGCAATGACAACTGCCTGTCTCAACAGATCCGCTTCGCGGTTCCAGTGCGGCTTCAGTTGGGGAAGCTTCTTTTTCTCTTTGCCCATTGTACTCATTAGATCCGCGAGATAGACAAAAGGACGGGCAAGCCGGTGTGCCAGCATAAATACACACAGCAGCAGAATCATAAAGGGAATAATTGTGTAGGCGAGTATTTTGCGCTGATAATTCACTAGCTGCTTTTGAATAACTTGCTCAGGGGAAACCACGACAACCCCCCAGCCGCTGGCGGGAACACTGGAATAACCGGCAAGCATAGAGATACCGCTGACATTAATCGCCTGCATTTGCCCGCTCTGTCCCTCCATTAGCTGCTTCACCACTTCATTGCCGCTAATATCCTCGTCAATCCGCTTGTGGTCCGGATGGAACAGCAGATGCCCGTCTTTGCTGACTATGTAAAAGTATGAACCGGAGCTGTCAATTGAACTGCTACCAAAAATCATATTAAGTATGTTGTCATCCTGAAGGTAGATAGTTCCTCCGATAAGTCCAAGATAGTTCCTCTCCGCGTCATATATCGGCTCACTCATGTACACAAGCATTTTTCCGGTAGTGGCAGAGATATGCGGTTCTGATAAAAAAGAGGTTTTCAGCTGCTGCGCTTCAATAACTGAGGGGGAGCCTACCTGTTGTCCGGTGATCCCCAATGACTGTGGAGCGCTGCTGCGGACCATGCCATCGGCAGATACGAGTATTACCGAATTAAAATAATTGCTGCTGTTCTGCATAAGTTCAAGATAATCATCAATCGCCTCCGGCTCAGCAGCATTCATCTTGGAGAGGGATTCGGCACTGTAAGCGAGACTCGTGCGCATGGAACGGAACAGCGAATCCACAGTTTTGCTCATCCGCTGGGCATTGGATTGATTTAAGCTGAGCGTTGTATCGATTAAAGATCTTTTTTTCGATTTATAAGAAGCGACTAGCAAAATCGTAGTGGTCAGCACAAAAACCAGTGTCACCAGGCCGATCAGCAGCAAGGTCAGGCTAATCTTCCTGCCGGACTTGGCTTCTGCTCTTGCGGGTGCAGCCATTCTTCAACCTCCTTGTAGTTCCAAGCCATATCTACCCATTATAAACGATTAATGAAGCTTGTATATACGTCGTTTCATTCCAACTTTGCAGCTTCGGCCATCTGTGGCGATGCTCGAATAAAGTTGCCCCATTGGATGCAAAAAATCGAATACAGTTGGCTGCTGGGGGGCGAACGAGGCGATTATATGCGAAAAATCGAGTACATAATGCTGCTAAGGCATACAAGCCTGTAAATTAGCTATTGCGAGTTTCATAGACATTATGCCAAAAAGCACAAGCCGCTGGCTTGTGCTTCAGAGTATTGAGAAACCCAGATCTTTCAGTGGTCTTGGGTTTCTCTGCTGGATTTCTATGTCTGCGGACGCATCCATTATAGGCCTCGTCCTCTTTCGCGCGCTAACGGACACTGCGTCCGTTATTTGCCGAAAATTGCCCCGTTTCCATCGCTAACGGACCGTAGTTCCTTTATTCTGCTAAATGACGGGTAAATGAAGCCCATTCGAATGAAATAACGGATCCAGGGTCCGTCCCTCGTATTTAAGGGGTTTTCTCACGAATACTCACTCATTCGCAGGATTTCATCGTCATGAAACGGTGGAGATGGTTGGTTTGTGGTGGAGGTTGAGCCGTTAGTCTGCTGGCGGGCATGCAGGAACAGAAGCAACGCATGACGTGCTTTTGGACACATCGATTCCTGCACACTCCACTTGGCCCACGGAGGTTCACCCTCCCAGATCTCAACGGGTCTATGCCCTTACATTCCTTCGTTACACCTGTCCATGGCGTGGAGACCGATAGCGTTTAGTTAACGGGTCAAAGCCCTTCCGGACCGCGTATTCGGTTCTCTTTGTGCACGTTATGCTGTACAATCCTGCGAATAAGTCAATGCCCGTGGTTCGGGTTTACGCGGCAGCCGGGGCTGGAAGTGGACTGCGGTAGGTTTCTTCTCGCTGCACCATGCCAATCAGAATGCGGGCCAACTTGCCAATCAGCTTAAACAGCGAAGCCTGTTTCTTCATCCCTCGCGCCTGGTTGTTCGCATGCCACCGCTTGAAATCAGGATTTTGCCGCACCAGGCCCAGCATCCCCCAGTATAAATGTTTACGGAGCATACTGTCGCACGCTTGGAGAGCTTGATTTGCCCTTTGAATTTACCAGAGGTGCACTCGGCCAGATTCAGGCCGGCTCGTCGCAATAATTGCTTGCCATGCGCATAGAGGCGCAGGTCGCCAGCCGAGGCCAGGACGGCTGCCAGCGTCATGTTTCCAAGCCCGCAGATGCTCCGTAGTTGCTCGGCCAAGGGGATTTCCGTCAAGACCGATTGGATGGCCTCATCCATTTCACCTAGCATAGCGCTCACGTACTCGTAGGTTTGAAGCAGGCGGCAGCTGTCTTGCCGGGCTTCTTCCGTTGCCCTCGTATCCCCAATGCTTCGCTTTGCTGCTGCCAGCAAGGCTGCTGCCTTCGCTCTGCCGCTGACACCGGAGGCACGCTTCATCCCTTGTTCGCGCCAATGGTCAATGACTTCGTCGACGCTCAGTCTCTTTAGGTCGCACGGCAATGGACAAGCGCGGAGTGATGCCAGCGACCGAAGCACCGTCCAGTCCGGGAAGACTTGGCGGAATTCCGGAAAGTACAGGTCAATCCAGCGGACGATCCGGTTACCCAGACTTGTCAGTTGCTTCACCCAGTATTCTCTGTCGCTCATCAGTGTCTTTAGCCGCTCAAACGCTGCGGCCTGAGTCACGTAGTCTGTATAATACCCTCGGCTGACGACGTCTGCAATGACAAGCGCATCCTTTGGATCGTTCTTGGATGGGCTATTGTCCCGATTTTCCTTATTGCGGTGAGTCGTTACGGGATTAACCAGTACCACCTCAATCCCTTGCTGAAGCAGCCAATTCGCGAGGTTAAACCAGTAATGTCCGGTGGGCTCCAGACCGATGAGGAGGGACGTCAGCCGATGTTTTGACTGAACCTCTTTGACCCAGCGCAAGAGTTTCTCAAAGCCTTCCAGCGTGTTTGGAAAAGACAGGTGACGCGGAGTCAGGGAACGTCCACGAAAGTCAGTCATTTGTGCGGCATGCGTATCCTTAGCGATATCGATTCCGACCACGGCATGTTGCATAGTAATTCGTTCAATACGTTGATTCGTTGTATGGTTTCGGTTAGACTTCATAGTAAGCGCCTCCTGATGGGTTTTGGGCTTCGGACCCCTTATACCCCCATCATACGAGGCGCCCTTGTTTTTGTCTAAGCCAAAAACTTAGCGTTTACAGGAATGTTTAGAATTCCCAAACACACCTTTAGTACAAAATAACGGAACCAGGGTCCGTTAGCATTAGCTTTTCCAAGTAATTGATATCTCCGGGTACGCAAGGTGATAGGTTGTAACCTGCTCAGCCCATCACATCGCTCCAGAAATCGATAGGTTTTATTTGGTCAAACTCTATCGCCCCGTGAGGCTTGTCCCCGAACTCCACCTTGAAATATTCCAGAAGATTCTCTCCATAATAGACAATATCGGTCTGATACACTGAGAATACAGGATTACCAGCCTCCGGCGGATTGGAGGGGAGATACCTGTGAGAATAAATCGGAATTAATGTTGGAATTTTTGAATACTCCCGCTCACAAATTCTTACTCTATCCTCGGGTAAGTCCGGTTTATCCCCCCATGCGGGATACCAAAAAGAGTTATGCATAACATCAAAAATCATGCCTTCCAGCGGCCAATTCAAGGATCTGCGGATTCGTTCAACATTTGCTGATGAGCCGTCGCGCCAGTTCAAGAAGCGATCACCAACCGGCAGTCCTGCAGCATACAATTGACGCAAGTCATCCGGGAATACAATTTGATACCGCTGTTCAATTTCCGATAATTCCTGCGGAGATAATCCCCTATCCACCCGCACCCTATACCGCTTAAGCAGCTCTATAATAGCTGAGCCCATTGGTTCACGCCTGCTGGTTAAACCTCGCAGTTACGAACACAGCCGGCGAGTTCCAATAAATGGTCACCTCATTGGTCGAGTAGCTGAGGTCATGGTCTGCAAAGCACTGGGCGGCAGGCCGGCCCTGCAGATGCTCAGCCACGTACTCATCATGGAGTCCGCGGTCCGGACCGCCCGACACCAGACCGGGCACCGGTGCTTCCAAATTGTCGCCCACCGACGGGCGGTGATGCGGGTTCATGACCGGACGGTCGCCAAAACCGGTCACATAGCTGATATCCAGCACATTGCGGCCCATCAGATAATGCAGATGATCGAGCGCACAATCTGCATAAGCATCGTCACCGCTGAAATGCTCTGCCGCCAGGAGCAGCATGGCATTATTCATCACGAGCATATTGCTGCCCCAGATATAATCTTCTTCCAGCAGGGAGATGCGGTAGCCGTCCTCACGGCTCTGGTGCAGCAGCCGCTCTGCTTCGGCCAGCAGCCCTTCCTTGAGGGAAGCATACAGTGCAGTCTCCGCCGCTGCTTCCCCGTTGAGCAGATAGGCAAATGTGCCATAGCCGCCCATATCTCCCCAGCCCAGGCTGTACTTCGGAAAGGACAGCTGTGCGAGCGCCTGAAGCGCCTGGTGGTATACCTCTTCCCCGGTTGTCCGGTACAGCTCCGCTGCCGCCCAGTAACGCTCATCGGTATCGGTATCATCCCCGTATTCCCCGGTTGAAATCTCCGGCGGATTCTTAAAGCCGGGGACCTGCGGATGGCTCTCCAGCCATTCCCAGGCACGGCGGGCTGCTTCCAGACACCGGTTCGCATAAGCTTCGTCGAACGGCTTGTAGATCCGCGCCGCCATCGCCATCACACCGGCGAAATCCCCTGTAGCCGTTGCAGACACCGGCGAGAAATACAGCTCTGCCGTATCATCCTCCGGCATGACATCAAGGCCCGGAAAGCTCAAAGTAGTCAGCTTATGATAGACTCCGCCGGTGCCGGACTCCTGCATTTTGAACAGCCAGTCCAGCTCTACTCTGCATTCCAGCAGCACGTCAGGCGTAACCCCGTCACTCTCCGGAATCGGCACGCTGCTGCTGAACGCTGAAGGATACAGCTCATAAGCCAATAGTAAATCGGCAACAGCCTTGGCTCCCGGTCCCGAATATTTACCGTAATCTCCCGCGTCATGCCAGCCGCCGCAGCTGTCCAGCGTAAGTCCAGGCTGTCCGTATACAATCCCTTCTGAGAGGTGACAGGCCTTGTGTCCCCAAGGACCGGCAAATGCCTCATCCAGCTCCGTTCCGCAGCGGTAGAAATAAAAGGCTTTCAATAATCCCTGCTGCAGCTCATGATACGGCTTATCGCCAATGACAAAGGCTGCCGACACCCCACCGTCTTCCGCTTCGATACGGTATCTTCCGGCTGCAGTCACCTCCGAGAAATCGCCGGCATGCACCTTAACGCCGCTTGCCGGGTCTGCTCTCTTCTCCCCAGTCTGACCTGTAAATACCACTTCACCGGTATCCTCATGAATGACCCGGAATTTTTGCCCTTCACCGGTAAACATTGCGGTTTTCCGGCTGTCCGCAGCATATCCGATCTGATTCACTGTAACCGTCCGAAGATTGTGTTCACTCATTTAACATCTCTCCCTTTTTAGAGTTTTCTCCAGAAACACAGCCACACCATTCTCATTGTTGGAAGCAGTGACTGTATCCGCCAGCATTTTAAGCTCTTCGTGGGCATTCTGCACTGCAACACGGGTTCCGGCAGCAGCGAATAACCCCAGGTCATTCAAATGGTCGCCAAATACAAGGATGTCTTTAGTCTCCAGACCCAGGTGCCGTGCCCACAGTTTCAAACCGTCGCTTTTGTTGCCTTTGGGATGGCTGAACTCCAGAAAATAATGATCCTCTATGTACAAGTCCCTGATGAAATGAATCTGAATCTCTGCTCCAAATCTCTCGTGTACTGCATTGTACACCGGCTGAAGCTCCTCCAGCAGTCCAATATAAGTAATGACCAGCGTCCGGTGCCCGTCCATTACCTCAAGCTTATCAGTTTCCCGGAATCTTTTGTCACCCAAACGGCTGTTATAAAAGCAAACATCACCTGCCCTTGCCGGCGGCTCATGAAATACCCTTTCTTCATCCCTATCGTTCATTGTGAAATGGAAAGGCGTAATCCCGCTCCTTCGGCCGGTCTCGATGATTTCCCCGGAAATAACTGCATCCAGCCAGTACCCGTCAACAACCTGCCGGTTCATTGTATCGTAAATAAGAGCTCCGTTATAAAGAATAACCGGGAACCTCCAGGCAATCTCCGACACAACACTGGCGGCGCTTACATAACCTCTTGCAGTCGCGAAGCTGACAATCACCCCCTGTTCCATTGCTTCCGTAAGAACACGAACTGTATAGTCCGTTAGCCTTTGTTCCGACGTCAGCAGCGTCCCGTCCAGGTCTGTGACAAATGCAGCCATAGACATGTACCCTCCCATCTCAAACCGAGTAGTATTAAGTACATGCTATACGCTGCCGCCAGCCTCTGCAATGATTTATTCGCCTAACAGCTTGATGAAATTAGCCGGGAGATTAAACTGCTGGTTATTGAGGATGATCTGCTTGAGCTCTTCATCGGTATCATCAGCCTGGGCATCCTTAATTTCATTAATTTCCCGGTGCAGCCGCTCCATCTGCAGGTCCAGCTCATAAGCTTTATCCGCCGCATGCTTCAGCTCCCTGGTCAAATGCTCGGGAACCGACTGGCTGTACTTGTAGAAAATTTTATGTTCAAGACTGGCCCAGAAGTCCATCGCAATCGTGCGGATCTGCACCTCAACGCAGACATGCTCCTGGCAATCTGACAAAAATACAGGAACCTCCACCAGCAGATGCAGGCTCTGGTAGCCGTTAGGCTTCGGGTTCTTGATATAATCCTTCACGCCCAGTACCTTCAGGTCATCCTGCTTCTGCAGCATTTCGCTGACCTGGTAAATGTCCGAGATAAACGAACAGGTAATACGTAATCCCGCTATATCTTTGATGCTTGATTTTATATTATCAAAGGAGATCCCGCAGTTTTTGCGTATCACCTTGTTCATGATGCTTTCAGGAGATTTAAGGCGTGATTTGGTATGCTCAATAGGGCTGTAGTCATGGAGCATCTGAAATTCCTGCTTGAGGATTTCAATTTTGGTCTCCATTTCCTCCAGAGCGAACTTGTAAATCATCATAAAACGGGTCAGATCATACTTAAGCTGTTTGAAATTTTCGATCTTGCTGCCGGTACTCATAATCAATTCTCCTCTTCTGCTCTCTTCACCCGGAGGCTTTCCCGGTTGAAGGAGTATAGCAATCTTTCATTAATCATAGCCAATCTATGGGCGGAATTCAAATATGGCACACAGCCCAAAAAGGCTACCCTCCTGTCCTTTCCGGAACCCGAAGGATAACCTGTTTTCGCAATAGGGCACTACAAGTCAGGCAAAAACCTCATCAACTGTCAGGCTGCGCTCCCGTGACAAATCTCGGAAGGTATCATTAACCTTAACCAGCGGGTTGAACAGATCAAGCGGATTGTTCATCACAATCATACCTTTTTCCCCGTTGCTGAGCTGCACATTTTTGCCTAAAAAGCCTGGCAGCATATGTGTCGTCAGCGCCTGCACCACATTTCCGTTCAGCTTGCCAAAACCCATTTCATGCACCTGGCGCAGCACGCTGACCAGTCCTTGCTTGGGCCGGTTCAGTCTTGAGGTGGTAAGATTCAGGTACAGGTTCGCTACAGATACAATTTCGGTATACGGATGGATGTCCTTATAGCTGATTCTGTTCGGATATCCGCTCCCGTCTTCGTATTCATGATGCTGCAGTGCGGCCAGTGCCGTGCCTTCATCCTTCATGGACCCGCGGATAATATCATAACCGTAGGAGGTATGGCGTCTCAGCTCCTCCTCTTCCGCAGCAGTCAGATACCCGGCATAATTTAAGATGGACAGGGACACCTGGCTTTTGCCGATATCATGCAGGTAGCCTGCGCGGCTGATTCTATAGCGTTCTTCCCTGGAATAACCCAGCCATGAAGCTATGTAATAGGACAGCAGCCCGACTTGGAGTGAATGATGGTAGGTATCAATGTCATCACGGTCCAGCAGGAGCAGAAGCGCTACGACATCCTTTTCCCGGTCCAGTGTCTCCAGCAGCGGCCGCAGCGTATCATCCACCATGGACGGAGTAAAGCTTCCGCGCTTCAGCGTTTCCAGAAATATAGACTCGTAACTCAGGATCGCCTGATCAAACTCCTCATCCAATCCGTGCCCCGGAACTTTTCCGTCAGCCGGATGGAAAATATTCTGGATGTCAATATCCACATAATCTATTCTTTGCCGTATAAGAAGCGAGATTTCCTCACGGCGGATTACCGTTCCCTTTGGGAGGATATGCAGGCCCACACTATTGAAAGTGTCTGTCGTAAGACAATCGCCGTGCTGTAAATCAGTGACATGGACTTTCAAACTCAGCACCCCTTTTTCATGCACAGGAAATATTTCCTTTTAACTATCTTGATCATATTCAAAAGCGTACAGTGTTACAATATGGTGAAAGTCACAATCGCCTTATCCACCTAGTTCAAAAGAATCCCTGACTTTAGCCGCTCAAGCCGCCCTTCAGAGGCCGGGAGAACCATCCGATACGCAAACAATGTACATTAGGGAATAAGATCTATATGATATTTTAGGAGGAAATTTATCTAAAGGGAGGAAGTCCATGTTCGAGCATCTGGTTGCGTTTAAATTCAACGGGCAATACGATCCGCAAAACGGAGAGCATCTGGTAGGGACACTGCTTGCATTAAAAGAGCAAATTCCGGGGATTGTGGATATTACGGCTGGCGTAAACGTCACGGAAGAAACGGAGAATATTCACGGCTATACGCTGGGGCTTCGCGTGACCTTTACAGATCAGGAAGCCCTGCGGGCATATGGCCCGCACCCGGCGCACCGCCATTTTGTAGGGCTGCTTGAAGGAATTATAGAAGAAGTTGTAGTAGTAGATTATCCAATCTTCAAGTAATGCCTAGAACAAATCATTAACGTCAGCGATAACCTTGCCTATCAGCTTGTCCTTGGCTACGAATGGAGTCGGCCACAAATGGGCGTCATAGCTGACATTACGGTTGTCCCCGAGAAAGAAATAATGCTCCTCCGGAACAGTGACGGGACCAAAGGTATAGGTCATCGGTTCTTTCAGGTACGGTTCCCCGATAATCTCGCCATTGCGGATCAGGGAACCGTCTTTGATCTCCAGCGTGTCACCAGGCAGACCGATCAGCCGTTTAACGTATCTTTTGTGGAGCTCATCCTGTACCGGCGGTGTAAATACCACGATATCCCCGTGCTTAAGCGAAGTCAGCCAGAGCATTTTTTCGACTACAAGACGGTCATTCACCTCGATGGTAGGCACCATGGACTCTGTCGGCACCCGCATCGCTTCGGCAACATACGTCCGGATAAACAGAGAGAGTACCACCCCGATCAGGATACTGGGTACCCATTGCTTCAGAAATTTCTTCATTTGCCACCTCACCTGTATGTATTAGTGATCAAATCGTTCTATAATCCGGGACATTTCCAGTTCAACATCAATAATAGTATTACGCGGCATATGAATTACAAAAAGACCTCCGAAAATCTGCTCCCATCTTCCTCCATGCTCTGTTACCAGCTGTGTAAAGTCTTTGATATCCCGGGAAAAGGCCGCCTCTCTGCTGAGCAGCCAGGCATGTCTCCGGTAGCCGGATTTCTGCACAGTTTCCACATAATAAGATACGCCCTGCTTTTCCTTCACTCTGATAATATCACCCAGGGCAATACCGGGGTTAAAAATCGGTGTTTCCTCAATACGGTACTGATCCCGTGACAGCGGAGTCACATCAATAATTTCAATTTCACGTCCATGCTCATCGAAGCATAAATGCAGTCCTACTTTATCCGGCATAATTACACCTCGCTTTTTGAAAAATAGACCGGACCTTCATTTTATTCAAACTCATGAAATTTGGCAATGCGCCAGTGTCTGCAGGGCGCGGCCTAATTGGCGCCTTTCAGCCCTCTGGCAATGATCCGCTCCAGCATCTTCCAGGGAAGCAGAGCCTTGCCGATCATCAGCATACGGGAGCCTTTGCCGACGGGATACCGCAGCTTGGGTGCAGAGATTGCGGTGATACGCCCGATCAGATCAGCTACCTGCCGGGGATCCGGCGCAGTCTCTGCAGTCCGGCGGGAATATCGCAGCACCTCTTCAAGCTTTTCTTTATACGGGGATGCTTCATTGACCTGAATACCTCCTATTCCTTTTTCCCAGATGGGGGTACGGAAGGATCCCGGTTCAACCAGAACTACTCTGACCCCAAAGGGAGACATCTCCTGGCGCAAGCTTTCACTGAAGCCCTCCACGGCCCACTTTGAAGCGGCATAGGGTCCGTATCCGGGAAATCCGGACAGGCCGCTTACACTGCTGACATTAATAATCAGGCCCTCTCTTTGCTCCCGCATCACGGGCAGTACAGCCTTCGTTACCGCCACCAGGCCGAAGAAGTTGGTCTCCATCTGCCGGCGCCACTCTTCCATGCTTACCTCTTCAATAAAGCCGCCGACGGCGAATCCTGCATTATTGACCAGCACATCAATTCTGCCATAGGCTTCTGTAATGGAAGCAACGGCCGACTGGACGGATACGGAGTCTGTCACATCCATTGTCATGAGGTGAATTTGCTTATGTACGCCTGCCTGTTCAGCCTGGCTGAGCAGTTCATTCTTCCGGCTAAGGTCTCTCATGGTTGCGATGACCTGATAACCTTTACCCGCCAGCGTTACAGCAGTCAGCAATCCGAAGCCGCTGGAGGTTCCGGTAACTAATGCGGTCCTGCCGCTGGTATGACTGGAGTTTATACTCAATTTATGCCTCCTTTTGTTACGGAATCCACAACAATTATACCGTATAATGTAATAAATCTCTAAACGCTGCCCTATTCGTGATCAATGCGAACGAAGGTTCTGTTCCCACTTGACCATCCATTAATTTCAAGTTATAGTTAGGAACAAATAATACGCGTTGAGCGGGCGAAGCACCTCGCAGGACAGGCATATCTGCCTTTCTTGGGGGTGCTTTTTTTCGTCTGATTAACGAGTGTAATTAAGGAGATGATCTAATAGTGAATTTTCTGAACAGGTTATACGCTGAACACAGGGTGGGCAGGGCAGGCAGGACGGGCTGTTGGACAGGGCTGCTGATTGTATTGATGCTCTTTTCAGGCTACGCGCCGCAGGCTGCGGCGGAAGCCTGGGATTCTGCCCTGGATGAAATCCATTCCCTGTACAGCAACTACACGGAGCTTCAGGTTACGCTAAAGTCTGAAAACGCAGCAACCCAGGCGCTCCGCAAACAGAACAATATTGATCTTGCCGCAATTAACAAGCAGCTGCAGTCCACCGATCTGGAGCTGCTGAACAAGCTGAAATCAGAAGCCGAGGCTGTACAGAAGAAGCATGCTCCGCTGCTGACGCAGTATTCATCGCTCGGAAAGCAGGCTTCGGAAGCCCGCAAAGCCAAGAACCTGAAGTCTGCAACACTGCTGGACATCAAGCGCAACAAGCTCAAGGTTGCTGCTGAAGCTGCCAAGGCTGAGGTAAAGGCGAAGACCACAGCGCTCAGCAAAGCACGGGCCGCTGCAGCGGCCAAGGTCAAACCAGCCAAGGATGCCCTTCTTCCGGCAGCTGCGCTTAAGAAGCAGATTACCGCAGAGAATAAGAAGGTCAGTGCGGCGAAGTCCGTGCGCTCCCAAGCTGACAAGAGCTACAAGTCGGCTGTCAAGAACGGCGATGCTGTTGCGGCGGCTGCGGCAATGAAGAAGTCTTATGCCAAGATGGGCGAAATCCGCACTATGGGACAGCAGATTTACCGCTGGGAGAAGCAAATAGCTTCCATTCTCAGGACTGCCGAGGCCAAGCTGCCGAAATAATGACTCACCGTTATAGTCTGCGGCTTGATCGGTGGTACAGTCCAGTCACTCAAATCAGCTGTACCAGCCAGCTGATAAGGTAGGCAGCCGGAATCAGGACGAGCTGTCCCAGCAGCGTCCCCAGAAACCGCGAACCCATCAGGAGCACATAGATTTTCCCCAGCTGGTCACGGTACTCCACATTTTCTGTGGCCTTGTGCGTGATAATTCCAAGCTGCGGGTCGATAAAGACAGTCAGCATGATGGTGGCCATCCCGTTGATCAGACCCGAAGCCTGGGAAGCTGTCGTGCTGAACTGAGGCAGCAGATGCGCTGCGTACAATGAGGACAGGACACCTACTGTATAGAACCCGGTCACGAAGATATTCATAATAATAAACCGCTTAGGAATACCCAGATACCGGAAGTTTACCAATCCGACTTTCGGCTTCCTGATATATTTCCGGGTATTCTTAAGCTGTCCTACAGTGACACTGCTGAGCACTTTGGGCAAGGACCCTTCAATTTCCAGCTTGGAAATAATTCTTCCGAACAGTCCGACGAATGTAGGGAACAGTCCGATCGCGATCAAGGTTCCAAGCGAAGCGGCCAGCATAATGATCTGCAAATAATTAAGCAGCGGGAAGCTCCCGCCCGAGGCAGCAGCTTTATTGGCTACGTCCACAAATTTGGCGGTCAGCGGTGCCTGGATCATGTTGGCGGTCCGGGATACGAGAACAATAATGCCGGTTAAGGATAAGGCAATCGCGATCTTGTTAAGCCGTACTCCGGCGTAACGCACGGAGTAGGATAACGTTTCTGCGGTGTTAATAACCATGGTAAGCAGGCAGACTATGATTAGATTACTTGTCATTGTCATGTTCCGGGGTTCATCTCCAAATCAGACGTTATTTGCGCATCAGACTGCGGTCCAGTACATAACAGATCATAATTCCTGCAGTGTACCTGAGGAGATCGGCCCATAGAAATCCCCTGCCCAGGATCAGCCCTCCCGGCAATGTGGAACGCAGACCATTGATCCACTCCGCCTGATAGAGCTGGCTGAATTCTATGCCGAAGCTGAAGACGAGGCTGAAGATAAGACACCACCACCCGGCCTGCCGGATCAGCAGGAAGCGAAAGGCGAAATAAATCATCCCTGCCCAAAGCGCGTCCCCTGCATGCTGTGCAATGAACAGCGGCAGCACATCACTGTATGCTCTGGACGCTGATCCCAGCCCCATGACCAGCAGTACCGCGCAGCCGCAGATCAGTCTTGCTCTCATTTTAATGGTTGTCCTCCGCAAGCTTGAAGTATGCAGTCGATCCTGCTCCTGATGTTTCTACTCAAATATTGCTTTTTCAGTACCGCCATCCTTGAGGAAGATTTCCTTCGGAAATGGAATAGCGGTTTCAGGAATCTCTTCTTCCCTGAAAAATCTGAACTCCTCTGCCTCACCGTCGATGCTGTGGGGAACCCCTTTTACAATAATGCAATCAAAAACCGTCACTGCATATTCAACCTTGTCACCGTTACTGTATTCATAAGCGTACTTTGCTCCGCCAAACACACCGATAATCCGTTTCGGCGTAACCATCAGTCCCGTCTCCTCGAACACCTCCCGCCGCAGCGCCCTGGACGGAGTCTCTCCGGGTTCAACCGCGCCTGCAGGCAGTCCCCACAGCTGCTCTCCGCCTTTACGGATGAACAGAATCTCATCCTGGTCATTTCTGATAACAGCGGCCACTGACGGAATCATCAACAGCCCCTGCCCCAGCTTCTCACGCAGCCGGCGGTAATAATCAGACATTGGCATTCATAATCCTCCTCTGGTCAGGAAACCCTTATCACTATATTTGACATTCCGTGCATCTATTCCTTGTCCGCGCAGATCAAAAAGAACATCCCTTAGCCGTGCGGCCGCAAGATGTTCTTTTGGGACAGTTCCATTACCGCTGCTTTTAACCGAGCCCCAGCCGCTTTAACGCCCGCCGCCGGACCCGGAAAGTCCACAGGAGATCACTGAGGAACAGCAGTACAACCAAAGGCAGGACCGGCAGCCATAGCTTTTCAATACGCAAGTAGAACCATTGTATAGCCGGATGCAGCAGGAAGATACAGGCAGCCGCAAGCCCCCACCAGTATAAAGAGAATTTGAGGCAGATATGTCCCTGCAATTGATACGGCATACCGGAATAGTCCCACCATTGTCTGTGGAATAACGTCAGCAGCAGCCATCCGCTGATATACTCAACGGCTGAGGGGATGACAAGTGCCAGCACCAGAAGAACCGGAACCGGCAATCCAAGCTCCCGGGCCGCCAGCAGAAGCAGCGGCGCACAGCCGTACATCGGCTTGAACGGCCCTTTCATGAACCCTTCCTTCCGGAAGGTGCCCGCGCTGTATAGATTATAGCTTCCCTCCAGCACCCAGCCCAGAAACGAGTAAATAACAAAATAGAAAGCATAGGACCCCGCCACAGCAAATGCTGCAGGATCCCCCGCTTGAAGTTCCGGTAAAAAGGTAATAACCTCCGCCTCCTCCCATAATAATTTCCATTCAGGCCATCCGGAAGCTAGTATGCCATCCCCCTGCAGGGGTTATGCAGTAAAATTGCAAAACAAAAAGCATAACCTGAAGGTTATGCCCTGATACTGAAAGGATGAGACTTGCTCTCTTATTCTTCTTTAAGCTGCTGCTCCCGGATCATGGGCGTTAGCGGCTCCTTGTCATACAGCCTTCTTTGGGTTTCCAGCCTCAGATCACTGCGCACCCCAAAATCCGGGCTGTATCTCTTCTCGAATTGTCCTGTCAGCGTGTCCGCACGTTTGTGCCGGTAGCGGCCGCTGTCATCCCGACTGCGCATTTCAATTCCTCCCCGCAAGATGGATTGCTTGAGACAAGATGAATCTGCGACGATCTCAGACAATATTATGAGTTGCTCAGGTTGTACTTATGTACAGTATACCTTACTTGCAAAAGGCTTCTCAATACCCGGAAGCCCGGTAATTATGCAAAAAAATAAAAACAGACCATCCTGTAAGGATGGTCTGTCAACACATGCATCGCTGCAGTTTAGTTTTTGGGAAGCGGGTCGGGGTGCGCGGATTCTGCAGGCTTGGCAACCCAATCATCGGCCTCCGGCTCGATATCTACGCCATTCTCCATCTTTTTGCGTTCTGCCAAGGAATCGCCGTCTTTGTTTTCCTTATTGCGGATGTCCGCTTCGTTCTGAGTATGATCTGACATGTGAATTCCTCCTATAGGTTTGATAGCTCTACTTAAGCTTCTTCAGTAATGGTTACTTAGTTATAGTTACCCATTAGCCTGTTTTACAAACATTTTTTCGTGCAGGAGGTTTTGCACAGCCATCATTTTTACTCGTAATACACGCGAAAGACAATATCCTGCTCGTAATTCCCGAACCCGCGCCCGAACAAGGTCAGCCCGCCCCGCCTACGGCTGATATCTTCTGCTGTAAAGCGGAAGGTCCACTGGTCCTGCTGCCACTGCACATCATTAAGCGTAACCGCCGAAATCTGCTGCCCGTCAATATAAGTCCCCCCCGCATTGATGCGGAGCACCTTCAGCAGGCCGTACTGGTTCACATCGGAATTCCACCAGGCCGGGGTAAGCCGGCCTCTCATC
This sequence comes from Paenibacillus sp. PK3_47, assembly GCF_023520895.1. NCBI lineage: Bacteria > Bacillati > Bacillota > Bacilli > Caryophanales > Paenibacillaceae > Paenibacillus > Paenibacillus sp. PK3_47. Next base: position 5,410,589 of record NZ_CP026029.1, on the reverse strand, counting down.
ACGCCGAAGTCGCCGGGACTGGTCCATTTGCCAAGCTTCACTCCATTCAGGGAAAAGGTAATATCTGAAGGCCATTTCTCATTTACATGCGGTGCCTCCGAACCGATTTCCATGGAAATTTCAATCTCCTGAACCTTCTGGTCCCTGAAAAGATAGTTAGGCACCTTATATTCGGCGTAACCCTTGGCAAACCACAGGATTCCTGCATCCACCCGCTCGGGGTCGAGAAAATACCGCGGATCATCATAGTATCCGATCAGCTTTTCGGTTGTGGCAATACCACAGGTGGGTGAAGCCTGAAGATCCGTATAATGCCCTACAGGCACCGAGACCTCGACGACCTTCTTGGCAATGCCTTTGGCACCCGATAATTTAACCTGCAGAAAATTAGCCGAGAGCGAGCAGTATTTGTAGGTCCCTCCGTCAATCCGCTTCATCCTGGAACTGACAATGCCAGCCTTCTGCAGCTTGGCTACATGCGAACTGACAATAGCACTGCTGAGATACAGCTTGGCGGCGAGTTCTTTGATATGCATCTCCTGTACACCTAGCAGATCGATAATCCGCAGGCGGACCTCACTGGCCAGCGCTTCATACACCTTGAGGGATTCAGAATCGGTAGTCAGATACATAAGTATTATCCTCCAAGACATTTGAATTAGTAATTATATTAATCCTGAATAATTATATTGCTTATTATAGTGGTTCATTCGTATTATGTAATCATCAAATAGGTGAATCAATTAATATTATTATTAATCCCTTGCGAAGGAGTGTATATCAATGACAATACAATCAAAAATGATCGTCGACAAAGATTTCAAGCTGGCTGAGGTTGATCCGCGGGTGTATGGTTCCTTTATTGAACATCTGGGCCGGGCAGTCTACGGCGGCATATATGACCCTGAGCATCCGACCGCCGATGAAAACGGCTTTCGCGGTGATACCCTGCAGGCTGTGCGTGCAGCAGGCGTCCCGATCATCCGCTACCCTGGCGGCAACTTCGTCTCCGGCTACAACTGGGAGGACGGCGTGGGTCCAAAAGCTGACCGTAAGCGCTCTCTTGAATTAGCCTGGTGGACCACTGAGACAAATCAAATCGGTACTAACGAATTCGCGGATTGGGCCAAGCTGGCCGGCTCCGAGGTCATGATGGCCGTTAACCTCGGCACCCGCGGCATTGATGCAGCGAGAAATCTGGTAGAATACTGCAATCATCCTTCCGGCTCTTACTGGAGTGACCTGCGGATTTCCCATGGTTACAAGGAGCCCCATGCTTTCAAAACCTGGTGTCTGGGCAACGAGATGGATGGTCCCTGGCAGATTGGCGCCAAAACAGCCGTAGAGTACGGCAGACTCGCCAACGAAACCGCCAAAGCGATGCGCTGGGTCGACCCTTCTCTTGAGCTCGTAGCCTGCGGAAGCTCCGGCAGCAGCATGTCTACTTTTGCCGAGTGGGAAGCCACAGTCCTTGATCTCAGCTATGATAACGTGGACTTCCTGTCGCTGCATCAGTACTATAACAACCATGAAGATGACACGCCGAATTTCCTGGCCCGCTCACTGGATTTGGACCAGTTCATCAGCAGTGTAGCAGCCGTGTGCGACTATATCAAGGCTAAAAAGAAAAGCAAGAAGAAAATCTACCTCTCGCTCGATGAATGGAACGTATGGAAAACCCAGGGCACGAGCCGCGCTGATCAATTGTGGCAGGTTGCGCCGCCTGAATTTGAAGATGAATACAACATGGAGGATGCCCTAGTCGTAGGCTGCTGCCTCATTACACTGCTAAAGCATGCAGACCGGGTTAAAATGGCCTGTATCGCCCAGCTTATCAATGTTATTGCTCCGATTATGACCGAAAACGGCGGTCCGCTGTGGCTGCAAACGACTTATTACCCTTATATGCATGCATCGCTCTACGGCCGCGGTACGGTACTGCACCCGCTGATTACAAGTCCGGTGTATGACTCCAAGGATTTCACGGACGTACCTTATCTCGAAGCAGTCAGTGTATATAACGAAGAACTCGGAGAAGTTACTGTCTTTGCGGTAAACCGCCATCTGACTGAAGGCATGGAGTTTACCCTTGATCTTCGCAGCTTCAAGAACGTTAGCGTCCTCCAGCATACTGTACTTGAACATGAAGATATTCATGCCAGCAACACACGGAGCAACCCCGGCAATGTGCTGCCTCACAACCGGGGAAATGCAGCAGCCGGGGAAGGCAGCGTCACTGCCCTCCTTCCGAAAGCTTCCTGGAACGTCATCCGCCTGAAGGTCAACAGTTAAGCCGGAGCTTAATGATAGACAATCCAGGCGACGAACGGCGAGGCGATGGAACCGACAATGGCGCACACCGTCATCGCCACTGAGCTCATGGAAACAGCGCGCTCTCCATATTCCAGCGCCTTGGCCGTGCCAAGCGCATGGGACGCGGTGCCCAGACCGATGCCGATGCCGGATTCACCGCGGATTTTGAACGCACGGATAATATAAGGACCGCCGATCGCCCCGGTGAATCCGGCAATCATCACGAATACTGAGGTAAGCGAAGAGTCTCCGCCAAGACTTCCCGAAATCTGGATGGCTACGGCGGTAGTAATGGATTTGGGCAGTACAGACAGCACATACAGCTTGGAGAATCCGAACCATGCGGCCAGCAGCAGCCCGCTGAACATTCCGACCAGCAGTCCTGTAACTGTTCCGCCGAGGACTGCCGGAAGGTTCTTCCAGAGCACATTGCGCTGCTTGTAGAGCGGGTAAGCTAGCGCCACAACCGCTGGTCCCAGCAGACGGTTGATCCATTCTCCCCCGGTCATGTACGTGTCGTAGGAAATATCAAAGCCCAGCAGCAGCACCACAACTGTAAAAGTCGCAGTCAGCGCCGGCAAAAGAACAGGAAGACGGTAACGCTTGTAAAGCATGGACATCAGGATATAAACAGCGACAGTGAGCAGGATAAAGCCGGCGGCAATCAGATATTTCATGCTTCCTTGCCCTTCTCTCTCAGAAGGGTGCGGCGGTAACTGCGTCTGCCGGTCCCCTTCGCGCTGCGGGAGGCAATCCACTGGCTGGAATGAGCCGTTACAGCCATCGTAATTATACTGCTTACCACCAGAATGCCGATCAGCAGCAGGCCTCTGCCGCTGAAGATATCCAGATGATTCATAATTCCAGCGGTTGCCGGAATGAAAAACATCGGAAGGTACGCCATGATAAATGAAGAGCCGTTCTCAATCAGCTTTACCGGCACAATCTTGAGCAGGAGCAATACAAAGAGCAGCAGCAGGCCGACGATACTGCCCGGAACCGGGAGATGCAGCAGCTTCTGCAGATACTCTCCAGCCAGAAAGAACACATACAATACAGCAACTTCAGCAATAATACGGATAATTTTCACACAGCAGGAATCCCTTCAATCCTAAATTGAAAATCCTATGTAATCCTTACTCCTCTAGACTATCAGAACTTTCAGCAAATTTTCAATTATTTTTCGACACTTGTAAGGATTTTCATAAAAAAACCTCTCTTTCAAGGAACCGTGTTTCTCACCCGTTCCTTCGGCAGAGAGGTTTTTTAATTTAGGTTTTCAAGCTGCAGATCCTGCTCAGACCCTTTGAATAACCTGTCCGGATGATTGCCGTGTTTTGTCTGCGGCGTGTTGAATTCAAAAGCGGACAGGATCTCTTGTTTGGTTAACGCAGTGGTCTCCATTAATCAGACCCTCTTTCATCCCAGCAAGTTTCGATTGACTGGCTTCTGCTTACATGCATAATAGTAGAGTACATAGGCTTAATTTTGGTACGTACATTTATGTTATGTAGTATACAAATCGATACTTTAAGGTGGGGTAATTATGCGTAACAGAAAAGGCGGGTTCGGTGAATGCCCGGATGGACAGGGAACAGCCTGCCCTGTTGAATTCACTCTGGATGTCATCGGCGGGAAATGGAAAGGCGTGCTGCTGTACCATCTCATGGACGAGAAGAAGCGATTCAATGAATTCCGGAGAATATGTCCCGGCATTACCCAGCGTATGCTGACTCTGCAGCTCCGTGAGCTGGAAGAGGACGGCGTTGTCCACCGGGAAGTGTATCATCAGGTGCCGCCCAAGGTCGAGTATTCGCTGTCTGAATTCGGACGTACGCTGATTCCGATCATCCGGCTGATGCGGGATTGGGGCGAGGAATACAAAACCAAGCAGCTGTCCAAGGGCAGCGTAACTGCAGAAAGTTAAAAAAAGGTGCAGCCGGGGCTGCACCTTTTAGCAATAACTGTTAACCTGAATCGAATGGCCTATCGCTCAATATACTCGGTTTTTCGCATACAATTTGCTGCTTCCCCTTCGCCGTGGCTCAATATACTCGGTTTTTCGTGTACAATTTGCTGCTTTCTCTTCGAAGCGGCCAATTATACTCGGTTTTTCACGTACAATTTGCTGCTTTCCCTTCGCCGTGGCCCATTATACTCGGTTTTTCGTGTACAATTTGCTGCTTTCCCTTCGCCGTGGCCCATTATACTCGGTTTTTCACTTACAATTTGCTGCTTTCCCTTCGCCGTGGCCCATTATACTCGGTTTTTCGCGAACACTTATGAGTTTTCCATGCCCCGGCTTAGCTTTGCATCTGTGAATTCTTATCCACTGCTTTCCCTGGCTCCTGCTCAAAAAACTCCTCAGACTTCTGGCGGTGCTCGTCGGTTACCTGGCCGGCAATGGCCCGGACGCCGGCGGCAATAATGGCCGCGTCATCCGTCAGCCCCAATCCGATGAGCGCATCGGGAATGGCATCAATCGGCGAGATGAAATAAGCCAGTGCACCAAAGGCGATACCTTTGGCCCACATCGGGGTTTTAGCGTCGATGGCGCAGTAATACATAGCAACTGCATCTTTGGTAAACGGTATTTTGCCGGCAAATTTCTTCGTTTTGCTCCAAAAGCTCTTTTTTACCAGCTTTTCGTTCTTCTCGCTGTATCTGAAATCCTCCACTGCGAGCTCCGCAGCAAACTTGTCTCCATTTTTGTTCATCAGCAATCCCTCCTCCTGGGTCGTTCCCTATTATCATATAACCCGCCTCTCACCATTTGCGAAACCCGGCCTTCACCTGACTTGCCACTCAGCCGGACGGCCGTGTAAATGCATTTGCCATCTGTTACTTGGCCTGTATAAATCCGCTCACCATCACTGCCTGCCACGAATAAAATAGTATACATACGGGTAACCAAAGCTTAATCAGAAGGGACGGATCAGCGATGAGGTTCACATTCCCCATTCTCACCTTATGCCACGGCGGCGCCCAAAGGATGCTTGTAGAGCTGACCAACGGCCTCACCCGGCTGGGCCATGAGGTTGTGATCCTTATGCCCCTGGAAGGCGCCGTGTCTTATACAGTGCATTCTACGCTGCTGCGGACTCCGCATACAGTGCTGCGGGAATCTGATTTTCCGGTCAGCGACGTCATCGTTTCGAATTTTTACACAACCGTTCCTGTGGCAGAGGCTGCGAGCAAAAACGGCAAGGGACTCCATGTCCGTCTCTCGCTGTGTTATGAGCCTGTATTTTTGCCGGAGAATAACATCTCCTTCCCCAGCTACCATATTACGGACAACCTGATCGTACTGTCCCACTGGCAGCAGGAATTAATTGAGATCAATCATGGAATCAAAGGCAGCATTGTCCCCGTAGGCATCAGTTCAGCGTTTAAGAATTACCATTTCCGGCATATGCTGCAGGAGCCGCTGAACATTACAGCTATTCTCCGTAAAAATGAGGACACGTTCTCCTGGCACAGGGAACAGGATTATATGATCCAGCAGCTTGATATGGTTAAACAACAGCTTCCCGGTGTGAATATCAACTTCATCAGTCCGCCTGATGAGTTCTACTCTTCGGATACACTGCAGGCTATGAAAGCCGGCGGCAAATACCGGTTCTATACCCCGCTGAATGATGAAGAGCTGTGCTACCACTATAACAGCGCCGATATCTTTGTCAGCTCCAGCACACTCGATACCGGCTCTATGCCGGGGCTGGAGGCCATGCGCTGCGGAGCTGCCCTGGTGTCCGTCTATTCGGGCGGCAATCTGGAATATGCCCGTCATGCCGAGAACTGCCTGCTGTCTTACAGATATGAAAACCGGCTGGCTGAGGATATAATTACACTGGCTCAGAATCATCCGCTCAGAATCAAGCTTGCCTCGAAGGGTGAAGCAGATTCGGTCAAATGGACCTGGGAGAACAGCGTCCGCATTATGGAACAGGCTGTCCTTAATTTTATGAATACCGCTTCGTCCGGCATTTCTTCAAGAGCTGTTATGCCCCTGAGGAACAGTTACTTCAGAGCAGACGGCTGAACATAGGCTGCTGACGCAGACAATAACAAAAAAGAGGCTCCTTACCTGAATAGTAAGAAAAGCCTCTTTTTTTGCATTTTATTGTTCTTGTGCCGGCTGTCCGGGCTCCTTGTATTTGTCACCCAGCAGGTTTTTGAAATAATTCCGGTTGTACATCATGCTTGGATGGGACGGATAATATCTCAGCGCTGTCTCATTAAAAGCATTTGCCTTTTCGTGCTGCCCCAGACGGTCATAGCATAATGCCAGCTGAAGATTGGGCAGCCAGGTAGAAAACGCCTCATTATTTATCCCCATAGAATCATTCTGCTTCGGCAGCTGGACCGCCAGCTCATACCAATAGACTGCCTGATTCAATTGCCCTTTGTCCAGATGCCAGGCTCCGAGGCGGCAGCAGAACTCAGCCCGTGGCAAATCATACTGCAGCGTCCTGCACAATGCGTCAAAAACACCCTGCTTGTCTCCCAGCCGTTCACGGCATTCTGCCAGCCGCAGGCAGGCCATATAATTATCTTCGATCCAGCCTTTTCCATCCTCCAGGAACTGCTCATAATAGCGGCAGGCTTCCCCGTCCATTCCGTGCTCGCGCAGTTCGTTGGCATAATAGTACTGGTCACGGGGGGAGAACACCTCGCCCGCCTCAACCCGCTTTTGATAAATCCTCAGGTTACGGTCTGTGTAGACCTTGTCTTTGTCATGGGTAATGCACACATCACTGCTGTAAGCAGGGCCGTAGACCTCCAGATATTCATGCACTGGCCCAATCCACTTGAAGTTACAGCTGCGGCGGACCAGCCGGTTCCTGCGTAAAGACGTAACAACGTTGCCCTCCGCGTCAAAAGCCAGATTGTACTGCATATTCACACTGTCAATGCCGTCCGGCAGATTCTGCTTCAGTGCCCTGAACCGCTCCCGGTCAATCTCCTTCAGATAATCATCGGCATCAAGCCAGAGGATATAAGTTCTTGTAGCTTTACTGAATGCAAAATTCCGGGCCGCCGAAAAATCATCGATCCAGGTAAAATCGTAAATCACCGCTCCGAAGGAAGCTGCAATCTCTTTGGTCCTGTCCGTTGAGCCGGTGTCTATAAGGATGATCTCATCGGCAATCCCCTCCACCGAAGCCAGGCAGCGCGGCAGGCTGTTCTCCTCGTTGCGGACGATCATGCACAGGCTGATGTCTATCATGAACTTCTGGTCCCTCCTTATATCGCGGTAAATCTGAGCTTTTATAAAGATATGCATCTCAGGAGAACAAGGACCCCTGCTCTTACCCAATACACCTGCGGATTGCATTCAACCTCTGTGCTGCCGTCCGTCCGGATGTTAGATTTGTCACCTGTATATTACAAAATTGCAAAAGCTTTCATATGTAAAAATAGTATAGTGGTTAAGATTGGAACAAATATGGCGTCAGTCCCATCTTAACACAGTATGCTGAAAAGGAATGAGACTCAAGTGAATAAACCGGAAAATCCGCAGTGCATAAAATCACACTTGCTCACTTATGCCGCCGTGCTCATGCTGGCCGCGGGTCTGCTGGCCGGCTGTACCGGCACTAACCAATCTGCCGGGTCCGGTGATAACGGATCAGCCGCTATCACGACAGACAGAGCCGCACATGCTGTCCCAAGCACTGCACCCGATAATACAAAGAACCTGATTCTTAAATTCCCCTCATCCAGCAATGACGGCAAGGCGGTTACATTGCCCTTATTATTCATAAAATCTGTCCCCAGTCTGGATGACGGCACCAGGCCGGTGCATACAGCACTGCCTGCCCTCCCCGGGATGAGCTATCCGCTCCTGCCTTCAATGGAGAATCAGCCTCAGGCGGCAGGAGTCTATTTCACCGATAACGGGAGCGGTTATCTGCTGCTTGCTCCGGCTGGCTGGATCCCTTCGGCGAACACCGGTGCCAACGGTTCTTACGGAGTGACCTTTGAGGATCCGGATCAGCCGCAGCAGACGCTCACCTACTATGATAATACCTGGAGCTGCCAGGGCTGCGCGATCTCGGATATCGGCACTTATTTCCCGGAAAAGTCCGCCTGGGCGGAGGAACACGGATTCCCTGTCTATGAGCCGCTGGAATTCTCAGACCGTTATCTGCTGGGCACGGAGGGCGCAGACCTGCGGACTGTCCGTTATTCGATTGCAGCCGGCCAGGACGGTTATTTGAGCGAAGGCGCTGCCTATTATGAGGATGGCGAATGGGGGCATAGGGTCCGCCGGATCGAACTCCGCCTGTCTGCCGGTTCTCCTGAAGCCGCACTGCTGGAACCGGTTATCGGCTTCTTCACAGCCCATCATGGTGCACTGGACCTTCCTGCAGCAGATGCAAAAGCCGTATCGGAATGAAGTGTTTTCGCCTCCGCACAAAGCAATATGCTGAAAACCGCATTTTTGCGGACGCTGACAATGATTTTTGTTATAATATCGGGAGTATGGATTCTTCTGAATCAGAGTACGACCATTTATATACAAGAAGGAGACGTTACCCTTGAACAAAATCATCAAAACCTTAACCATTGCCGGCAGTGACTCCAGCGGAGGCGCAGGCATTCAGGCCGATCTCAAAACCTTTGAGGAGTACGGCACTTACGGCTTCAGCGCATTAACCACTATCGTAACCATGGACCCGGACAACGGCTGGCATCACAATGTCTATCCGGTTGACGCTCCCCTTGTTGCCGAGCAGCTCAAAACGATTTTCGCCGGCGGTCCTGTGGACGCAATGAAGACCGGTATGCTGGGAAGCGTGGAAATTGTACAGGTTGCAGAAAAAGCGATCAAAGACAACCTGCAGACTAATGTTGTCATTGACCCGGTAATGGTCTGCAAAGGGGAAGACGAGGTGCTGAATCCGGAGAGTGCAAACGCCATCCGCGATCTGCTGCTTCCGCTGGCTACCGTAGCCACTCCCAACCTGTTCGAAGCAGGCGTTCTTTCCGGTCTCGGCAAGCTGACCACCATTGACGAAATGAAAGAAGCTGCCCGCCTGATCCACAAGCTCGGCACCAAAAATGTTGTCGTTAAGGGCGGTAAAGCCCTCGGCGGTGACCTGGCCATTGACATCTTCTTCGACGGCAGCGAATTCACCGTGCTGGAAACTGCCAAAATTGAACCGGCCTATAACCACGGGGCAGGCTGCACCTTCGCGGCTGCCATCACCGGCGGCTTGGCGAACGGCCTGTCTGTTCAAGAAGCGGTTGCCAAAGCCAAGGACTTTGTTTCGGCGGCAATCCGGAATGGGTATGCATTCAATCAATATGTCGGCCCTGTGTTCCACGGCGGCTACCGGCTGGAGCGCTAAGACAAGCCTCCTTGAAGCAGGCGGAATTACCAGCCTGTCTTCCGGACTTGTAATTCAGCTGTAAATCAAATAACCCGTGTCCCTGGTTTACTGGGGGACACGGGTTATTTTTATTGGGACAAACAGGCTTCAGCCTACTCCCCGCTGCTCTTGGCAGTGATATGTTTGATCAGGCCGGCCGCCTTATCCACGGCATCTTCACCGAGTACACCAATGATCATTTCTTCGGTAGCATGGTTGATCGGCAGGGCCTTTACAAACTCCGAATCTATGATATCCACGCCATACAGCTCTTCCTCGCCGCTCTCTTCATTCGTTCCCCACTTCAGCCGGGTGTCATTTTTGGACAAGGTCCCGTCCGTGACAAGGGATTCCAGATTCTGAAATCCGTCCTGTCCGCCGATCCACTGCAGTGTTGCTTCATCCAGAATAATGATGTCGGGATGGTTCGCAGCCAGCTCCACTACAGCCTTCTGCATATAATTCATATCAAAGCTGTCCACACCGGGTCCCGTCCGCGGCAGATAGACCATATTGGTCTCCACACGCTTCCATTCCGGATACTGCTCCACAATAGCCTGATCCAGCGCAGCCGTCTGCCCGTCGGGGTCCTGTACGCCGAAATTGCCGAGGAACATAATCGTTGCATCCAGCGGCGGCAGGGAAGCCAGATATTTTTTATGCTGCACATTCTTATAAATAGCATTTCCTGCAACAGCAAGAACAATGATAGCAATAACCGAGATGATCACATGAGTTTTGTAGAGCCGCATGAAGTCTTCCCATTTGCTTGCAGCTCCGGACAGCTTGCCGTATTTCGCCAGCCGCTGCTCTTCGGCTTCCTGAATCTCCTGCTTATCCAGCGTATCAAGGATGAATTTGAAGGCCTGAAAATCCTCCTCCGGTGCCGATCTCTCCTCATCCTTTGATTTGGAACGCCGCCGTTTGAGCAGCAGATCAAACCGTTTATTAATCTCTTCTCTGGATACGTTTTCAGGCAGCCCCAGCCTGTCATATGCTTGCTTTAGCTTCTCATTCACATTCCATTCTCCTTTGGTATGTATGATCCCCGCTCTATTATGCTTCTGCAGGATCTCTGTAATCAAAGTCCACCTCTATATTATATATTTTACTGGCCTTCGACACAATTTTTGCTTCAGGAAACGTAAAGCGGTCAAATTTAACACTGCACCTGCCGGTAACATAAGAGGAGAGAAAATTATTAACACTACCGAAACCCTCATCGCCGCCATGCCATACCTCAAAGAAGCGGTCCGTGAAGATGTAGCAATCTCTGTTTATGACCGTGAAAAATTCCTTTAAACCGCTGAATGAATTATGGAGACCATAATTGACATCGAATCCTGATTAAAATAACAAAACCCCCTTCTCTCCGGAGTTGGGGGCTCTGCTGTAAGGTCTAAAAACAATTAAGATTTCGGGCTGATTCTGAAAACCGTAACGGACTGCTCGGGAAATTCATAACTAAAGCTGCTGCCAGCAGCACTTAGGCTGTGCTGTTTGGGCGAGACCAGCGCCGGCTGCTCAAAATTATTTTCGTCTTCGGGACGGTGTCCGGACAATTCATAAACTTCAATATTGATGCCTTCACCAGGCAAGTCAATTAGCCCGATGTCTGCTGCAATACTTTGCCCCTGAACATTTACAGCCTTAAGAATAATGTCTCCGGTTGCTTCTTCCCGGCTTGCCGTGTAGTACAGAGGTTCAATGACCGGAAGCTTATCCTCCGTCTCGTTGAACAGCTCTCCGTTGATGTAGGAGCGGATATGTCTTCCTGATACCTCCAGTGTCAGATCGTATTCCACATTAGTTTCCACAGTGAACATTGTGTGCGTCAGGGCAGTGTGCCTGTTTTGCACAATTGAGGTAATAATGGAATCCTGGTTCTGCCAGCCGCCGATCTCCCAGAAGAGATGATTTGCTTCATCCTGTTTGCCAAAATAAATCCGGAACCCCTTATGCCCCGCAGTCCGTACGGCCTTCAGCTTCAGCGTATACTGTTCCCAATCGGTTACGCCTAGCTCAAACACTTCAGGATCCTTGCCGTTCAGCGCCGGGTCAGGCAGCTTTGACACTGTAATCCCTGATGAGGAGCTGCCGAATGTCTTCACTTCACCCGTCAAATTATTCGTCAGGGTAATCCCGGAGAACCTGGCCGAAGCAGCATCCACCGCCAGTGTCAGCGCTCCGGTAATCGGCGGATTGCCGCTGGTCTGTGGAGGCGCGAACCCTTCAGCTTCAACTCCAAGCAAGTGATCCCCTTGATGGTTCATGAACAGCTTCTGTACATAATAATTGGCTGTACCGTATACTTCATGATTGTTAAACCAGATCATATCCGGCTTCCAGTTGACATAATCCACATTGCAGAGCATAGGCGCATAACAGGCCAGTCCTACCGCATGGGCATTGTTCTGCAGGCCGGTCATGAAGGCAGCTTCCACCAGCGCATTATAGTAGGTATTGCCCCAGGAAGCATATTCCCCCAGGAAAACCTTCGGTTCATCACCTTTAAAATGATCATAACGGTGGTGGTTGGCGAGGAACCATTCCGGACTGGAATAGTAATGCTCGTCTACGAGATCGGATTGATGTTCTCTGGCAGAGTTCCAGCCCCGCTCATATTCCGCACCGGCCGAGAACGGTCCGCTTGAGTTGATGACTTTAATATCAGGATATCTCTCTTTGATCGCCCTGTGGAAATACGGATACCGTTCAAAGAACGGCTCACCCACTTCTTCATTGCCGATACCGACATATTCCAGTCCAAAAGGCTCCGGATGCCCGAGTTCAGCCCGGATACCGCCCCACTTCGTACTTGTATCCCCGTTCGCAAACTCAATCAGATCCAGCGCATCATCGATCCACGGCTTCAGCTCACCGACCGGAACGATCCGTTTATGATGCGGGTCATACGCCCCTGGCAGAACCGGGATCGGCTTGGCACCGATATCCTCACAGAACTGAAAGTATTCATAATAGCCAAGCCCCAGCGTCTGGTTATAGCTCCAGTTGTTGCGTCTGGCCGGCCGCTGGGCTACATCACCGAGCGTGTTCTTCCATCTGTACATCGAATCCCGGTCATCCGGGTTCAGAGAGCCGTCATGGACAAGGCAGCCGCCCGGAAAACGCATGAACTTCGGCTTCATATCCTTAAGCAGCAACGCAATATCCTCCCGCAGGCCTCCGGGTCTGTTCAAAAATGTCTTTTCCGGAAACAGCGAGATCATATCCAGGTACACCCTGCCGCTCCCCTTGGCCAGAACAACAAGCCGGCTGCTGTAATCGGTAGCTTTTGCCTCAATAACGCCCTCATATTTGGCCCATTCCGTGCTGTTCACCGTGATGAAGGTTTCTCCGTGAACCCCGCCGTCAGCGCTTTCAATCCGGATGCTTAAGGGGCTGTCAAAGCTTGCGTCGCGGCGGGCGTACATCGAGAACTGGTATTGCCCGCCTTCCTTGACCGGAATCCCCGAGTTAAACCCGAGATTCATAATTCCGACACCGCTGCCTTCCTCCACGATATCGATGACTGCATAATGCAGGTTGCGTTCATTTAAAGGCCGGCTGTCTTCTACCGTAAGTTTAGCTTGTCCATTCCCCCGCTGCACAGCCTCCCAGGCTGTTAATGCATGATAGTCCTTATTGTCGATAGGATCAAATTCAAATGACCGGTTCTGTACAAGCTCGGCATAGAGCCCCCCGTCTGCCGCATGATTGAGATCCTCAAAGAAAATTCCGAAGAGATCACCCAACTCCGCGCCCTTCTGTCCTGTCAGTACCTTTAAAGCCGCTTTTGTCTCCATCATTTCACCGCTTCCCTTAGCTTAGTAAACGTTGTCCAATTACATTAACATTTATATTAATTAGTTAGTACATACACTAATTATTATAGGTGCTTCACTTCCGGTTCGTCAACTGAATCCCGTTAACCCGCAGTTCTGGCAAGTGATATAAATCATTGTTATACTAATCGTGTCCGGGCGTCTTGCGGAAGAATAAAATGATCCAGTACAGGAGGAAACATTATGGAGGTTTTTGCGGAGTTCACAGCACAGATAGCTGACCCGGAGAACAGGCAGCGGACGGAAGAGGTACTGGAGTGGGTATCGGAGACATTCCCCGAACTTGAACCCAAAATCGCCTGGAAACAGCCTATGTTCACTCACCACGGGACGTTTATCATAGGCTTCAGCGTTTCCAAGCAGCATTTGGCTGTCGCTCCGGAGAAGGCGGGGATTAACCGGTTTAGCGGGGACATTGTGCAGGCAGGCTATGATCACACCAAAGAGCTGGTACGCATCAAGTGGAACGGGCCGGTTGATTACGCATTACTTGAGCAAATGATCCGGTTTAACATTGAGGATAAGGCAGACTGTACAACCTTTTGGCGGTAATTATAATCAGCCTAATTCCATGACTGCAAATTCCATGCTGTTGCCCGGATTCTGCTTGATGAAGGCACCTATGACATTAAATCCGGCGGTGTGATACAGGGAGATAGCCCTCTTGTTAAATGCGGCGACAGTCAGTCTGTATTTATCAGGCTTAAATTCGGCTGCGGCAAAGTCAAGACCTGCTCTCAGAAAACCAAGTCCGCGTCCCATTCCCGTATATTCCGGTTTCAGCCCAAGCCCGATATCAAGCACATGGTCTCCTGTGTACAATCCCTGCTCCGTTCCTCCGGGAACCCGGGCATTTTGGCCGAAGCAAAAGAAACCGATCAGTTCATGGTCATAGGTATGTACAGCGTAATAGGAACCGTCCATCAGCTCCCCGATATCTTCCGGATCGTTCGAGTTATACATGGAATACGGGGGCTCGTATTTCCAATCCGCAATTTGTCTTGCCTCTTGCTCTTCCATCCGGCTAAACCGGTATACTACTGTTGTATTATTATTCATGTTCACAACTCTCTCCTATTCGATCCGGTTTTACACACAAAGGGGTTAATCGGCGTGTACAAATATATTAAAGGATTTCTCCAGGCTTGGACAGATTATCCCCTTCAGCCTGGAAGTTATATCGGTGACAGATACAAAGTGATATCGCCCATCGGGCTGGGCAGCTACGGTATTACTTACCGGTGCCTGGATGAACAGCATCAGCAGACCGTAGCGGTCAAGCAGGCCAAGCCGAGCAAGAAAGGAACCGGGCAGCAAATGCTGGCCTGGGAAAAAGAAGTGATGTCAGCGCTTGAGCATCCCTTCATTCCGGCCTGCCGGGACTTTTTTGAAGAAAAGCGCTCTGTATCGCTAGTAATCGATTATATCGAAGGGAAAACGCTGGAGGACTCCATTTTTGCAGAAGGCAGGACGTTCGGGGAAAGAGATACCGTAAACTGGACGCTGCAGCTGATGGAGCGCGTGAAATATATACATGATAAAGGTTTTGTTCACCTCGATCTGCGTATACCGAACGTAATTATGAAGGAAGATCAGCTCTATTTAATCGATTTTGGCCTTTCGGCTCCGCTCGGTAACAGCGGTTCGGATCTTTATAAGCAGATTAAAGCAGGCTTCAACAGTACAACACCGTCAAAGCCTGCCATGATACAGTCGGATTTATATGATATCGGACATCTGATGCTTTTCATGCTTTACTCTCAATTCAGCCCTGAACCCGATGCTCCGGAAGCAGGCTGGATGGAAGAATTACAGCTCTCCGGTGAACTCAGGGAAATTCTCCTCAGGCTGCTTGAAGAAGGCAACCCTTATCCGGACACTTCCGGGTTCGTCTCCGATTTGGAACGGATTCTTCCGGGGCTCCGCTGAGGAAAGAATCAGCTGGAGCTTCCGTATCTGTTCTTGTAATATTTATGCCCCTTATGCCCGCTGCCGTGACGGTAATCTGAAGAGCTGCCTCTTTTCGGCCTGTAACCGCTGCTGGAATAACGGTAGGACATGCGCTTTTTACCGGAACTGGAATAATGAGCGTTCCCTCTCCTTCCCCGGTGACTGCTGGAATGCTTGTGGTGTCCCGAATTCTGGGCAGAGTGAATCACCTTTTGTATCAGCTTTTTGAACATAAAATCGCCTCCTCTATTATTCTTATGCAGACTGAAATGCTGGGGATTAGATTATATAAAAATTAGACCATATTTTTTGCCCATGTGCAAATTTGTGGCTTAATAATCTCTTTTGTGCCCCTTTTTCACCTGCTCCCAGTCGGCCTCCACATTCTTTCTCACCTTTACAAGAAGCTTATAAAGCGTCTCTGTTTCTTCGTCAGAAACCCCCTGCAGAGCCATCCTGTCGGAGTAATTCCCCTCTCTCATCAGAAAAGGGTAGACCTCCCTGCCTTTGTCAGTGGCGTAGATTTTTTTGATTTTTTTGTTTTCCCCGTCACTTTTCTTCTCGATCATCCCCTGCAGCTCCAGCTTCTGCACCGCCCGGGCGGCCGTTGTACGGTCCACCTTGATCATTTCAGCAAGCTTTTCCTGAATAATGCCCGGGTTCTCGCAGATCCGTACCAAATATAAATATTGCCCCCGGGTGAGATCAATTTCCTTAAATTCAATATTGCTGATGGAATCAAGCGCCCTGGCGATCATTCCAATTTCACGGAGGATTTCTTTCATCTGCAAAACTCCCAGTTTATATTTTTGTTGCATATACAACATTATTGGAGTAACTTTATAAAGCGGATAATTGAATTATGACTTGTCCCGCCTAAGAAATCCATCATAAAGGACTGAAGAGCATTGAATACCAGTACAGTGATCATTACAGAGGAACCGCAGCTGCAGGCAGCTAAGGAAATTAGACAAGAGGTTTTTGTGAAGGAACAGGGCGTGCCTCTGGAAGAGGAATTCGATGCTTTTGATACACTGGATGCCGGCTGTACGCATATTCTGGTATACCATAACGGCCAGGCTGCAGGGACCGGCAGAATCAGAGAGGTGGAGGGTCTGGGCAAGCTGGAAAGAATCTGTCTGCTCCCCGCATTCCGCAAATACGGACTCGGCAGGGTTATCATTCAGTCACTGGAGGAGATTGCCGCAGACAAAGGGATCAGCAAGGTTAAGCTGCACGGGCAGACCCAGGCGGAAGGCTTTTATCACAAGCTTGGCTACACTACTTCCTCAGAAATGTTCATGGAAGACGGCATTCCCCATGTCCTGATGACCAGAACACTGATTAATGAGTAACACTGCGGCCAGATTCAGCCTTTATGTATCCGGCATTATCATACTCTCCCTCGGGATTACCCTTACAATCCAGTCCTCCCTCGGTGTATCGCCATATGATGCTCTGCTGGTGGGTTTGTCACAACAAGCCGGACTGACCATAGGCAGCTGGGAGGTCATTCTGGCGTTTATCATGATTTTCAGCAATGCGCTGATGGTCAGGCAGATGCCTGAATTTTCAGGGCTGCTTACCGCTTTTATTACCGGTCTCGGCATTGATCTGTGGCATCTGCTGGTTACCGTTGTGCTGCAGCCAGAGCATTTGATCGGCAGGATCAGTTGTCTGGCAGCAGGGCTTGTGCTGATCGGGCTGGGAACGGCTGTCTACCTGCATGCCCGGTTTGCACCGATTCCGCTGGACCGGCTGATGTTAATTCTGCGCCAAAAGACCGGGATGAGCATTCTGAGCGCAAGAACTGCGATTTATGTAGTTTTTCTGGCCATGGCCGCGCTGCTGCAAGGGCCGATAGGACCCGGGACACTGGCTACTGTCCTGCTGGGCGGTCCGCTCCTCAATCTGTTCATGCCGTATATCGGCTCCAGGCTCAAGCTGTATTCCGCATCCGGCAAAACGGGCCGGGTATCTTAGTTCTGCTATAAGCCTTGGATAATTCCTTCGGCATTTATGCATAATATAGGCAAATTCAAGAGGAGGAGCTTATCATGCGAATGTCTGGAAACCGGCTTTGGATTGCGGCATTAGGCGGAGTACATGAGATTGGCAAAAACATGTATCTTCTGCAATACGCCGAAGATATTATTGTCATAGATTGCGGATCAAAATTTCCGGATGAAAGCCTGCTTGGCATAGATCTGATCATTCCCGATATTGCCTATCTGCTCAGCAATGCCGACAAGGTTCGTGCACTGGTGGTCACACACGGCCATGAGGATCATATCGGCGGCATCCCCTATCTGCTGAAGCAGCTCAATATACCGGTCTATGCTTCACGCCTGACCCTGGGACTGATCGAGAACAAGCTGAAGGAGCATGGCCTTCTTCGCCAGACAGAGCTGCATACGATTGATGCAGATTCTGCACTGAATTTCGGCTCAATTACCACTACCTTCTTCAAAACTAACCACAGTATTCCTGACTGCCTGGGCGTCGTATTTGATACACCGGAGGGAACCGTTGTTCATACAGGCGATTTTAAATTTGATATGACCCCGGTGAACCGGCAGTACCCGGATATTCACAAAATGGCGGAAATCGGCAAAAAGGGCGTCAGATTTCTGCTCTCTGAGAGCACCAATGCAGAACGTCCCGGCTTCACCCCTTCCGAGCGGCTGGTAGGAGGCCATATGGAGGAAGCGTTCCAGAAGGCGGAGCGGCGGATTTTCGTATCCACCTTCGCCTCCAATGTCCACCGGCTGCAGCAGATTGTGGATGCGGCGGCCCTTACCGGCCGCAAGCTGGCTCTGCTCGGCCGCAGCATGGTCAACGTCGTCGGAGTCGCCCAGGAGCTGGGATACCTGAACGTTCCTGAAGGCATGCTGGTGGAAACGGCGGAAGCAGCCAAGCTGGAACCTGAGAGAATTGCCGTGCTTTGTACCGGCAGCCAGGGCGAGCCGATGGCCGCGCTATCCCGGCTGGCGAATTCAAGCCACAGGCAGCTTGCAATTGAAGCCGGGGACACGGTGCTGATTGCCGCGAACCCGATTCCCGGCAATGAGCGCAACGTGGCCCGGATTGTAGATAATCTGTACATTCTCGGGGCGAAGGTGATTTACGGCTCCAGAAGTGAGCTGCATGTCTCGGGTCATGGCAGCCAGGAAGAGCTCAAGCTGATGCTGACGCTCATGAAGCCGGAATATTTCATTCCGATTCATGGTGAATACCGCATGCTGCATCACCACAGCCTGCTCGCAGAAGCAGTCGGCGTGGACAGCAGCAAAATCTTCATCCTGAGAAACGGGGATATCGTGGAGTCGAGCGGCGGGACCGTCCGCCAGCCTGCCCGGCTGCCTGCCGGACAGATTCTCGTTGACGGGCTGGGCATTGGCGATATCGGCAATGTCGTACTGCGCGACCGCAGACAGCTGTCTGCCGACGGTATCCTGATTACAGTGATCACCTTGAGCCAGAATGACGGCAGACTATTGAACGAGCCGGATACCATCTCCAGAGGCTTTGTATACATCCGCAATTCCGAAACCCTGATCGAGGAGATCAACCAGCTGGTTACCGCTACGCTGAACAAAATGAACAAAAATGACCTCGGGCAATGGAATGTCATGAAATCGACGATCAAGGATACGCTGGGCAAATTCCTGTATGAAAAAACGAAACGCCGGCCGATGATTCTCCCCATTATTATTGAAGTGTAACAGAGAATTATGCTGCAACATCTTTGGGTTTACGGGCATACTACTCCTGTTTCACATTTCACAATAAAGGAGCTTATCTATGACTGGAATTTTAGGCGGTAATCCCAAAGACGAACCCTTGCATTACGGAGAAATTTTCGGCATCTGGTCAGCCTCTACAATGGCGAAGGGCGCAGTGTCCTGTTACCGTGCCTACTTGAACCATGCCGGGGACCACGATCTGAAGAAAATTCTCGGCCAGCTGATCGATCAGGCGGAGCTGGAAATCAGCGAGTGTGACACGCTGCTGAATGACAACGGCATTGCCGCTGCTCCTGCAATGCCGCACAGACCCGAAGTCAAGCTTGAGGATATTCCGGTCGGCGCCAGATTTGCAGACCAGGAAATCGCTGCAAAAATCGCTGCTGAAACAGCAGCCGGCCTGGTTGCCTGCAGCCAGGTGATGGGCCAGGCCATCCGCGAGGATGTCGGGGCGCTGTTTGGCAAATATCATGCGACCAAAGCCGCGCTGGGGATGAAAATCCTGCACATGAACAAGAAAAAAGGCTGGCTGATTCCTCCGCCGCTTCAAATTAAGCGTCCGGAAGCCGTTGAAGCCTAACAAATAACAATCGCTCTTCAGCTGTAAAACGCTCCCCATACAGTCAACAGGCAAAGAACAATAAGCCTGCTGCTATATGGGGAGTTTTTTATGCCGTTCACAGGTGAAACAACAAAAAAGCCTCAGTCCGTTTGTATTCAGGACCAAGGCTCACATCTCTGTATTCGTGTCAGCGGGCTTTCTGTCTGATAACAAGCTTTCCTGTAACTGAGGCCGGCCTTCTGTTTCGTGTACCGCCGCTTTTCCCCTTTTCTCCCGAGCTCGGTTTTACCGCGAATAATGTCAATAATCCGCCGACAGCGCCCACGGCAGCCATAGTCCCGAACAGCGCCCAATGCCCGCTGGGCATCAGAAGGGAAACGACAGGAGGTCCCAGGGCCACCCCGATGAATCTCATGCTGCTGTACAGGGAGGTGATCGTTCCGCGGTTCTCTTTATCAATTCCCTCTGTAATCAGCGCATCCATACAAGGCAGGGCAATACCGATTCCGATTCCGCTTAAGCTCAATAATCCGACCATAAAATAAATACCGCTGTAAAAGCCCGTGACAACCATAGCTGCGGTAAGCAATGCCATTCCGCCAAAGCCCAGCCATTTCATCAGCTTCTTATTTTGCCCGATGACCTTACCTGTTCCATAGGAGGCCAGACAGAGCAGCGCCAGCGGAATAGCCAGCACGAATCCTTTGGCCGCACCGTGAAGATTGTATTTCGACTCCAGCGTCTCGGATAAATAGAACAGCACCGCAAAGGTAACAAACATGCAGATTCCGCCAATGGCAAAGATGGCATACAGCCAGCGGCCTTTTTCATGCAGAATTTCTTTGATTTCCGATAAAAACTGCCGTAAGCTCTTGGGCTCCGGCGCCTCTTCCTTCTTCGGCTTTTTGACCAGAAATATGACCAGCACAAAGGAAAAGAGACACAGGATCGGGATAGCTATAAAAGGCGCATACCACAAAATAGTACCCAAATATGCGCCCAGAATCGGACTGAGCACCTTCCCGAAGGTATTCGAGGTCTCGATAATCCCCAGTCCCTTACTGACCTCCTTTTCATCCTTGAACAGATCTCCGACAAACGGAATGACGATCGGGAATGCGCCTGCCGCTCCGATCCCCTGAAGCAGACGCCCGGCAAGGATTACCCAGTATGCGGATACGCCATCCATAAACCATGCGGCCAGGACACAGACTGCCCCCCCCAGAGCAGCAAGGATCAGAGCCGGAAGAATGACGATTTTGCGACCGTAGCGGTCGGACAAATAACCTGCAACCGGAATCATTACAATAGCAATAAGCCCATATACCGTAATAATCATACTGACCTTGAATGCGTTAATACCGAGCTCTTTCGAAATTTGCGGAAGAACCGGCAGCAACATTGAATTCCCGAGCGTCATGATCAGCGGTATGGAGGCAAGCGCGATTAAAGCCCCTTTTTTCCCTTTCATGGAGAGACCACCCTTTTTCTTTTTGACATCATGTCCTACAAAGCCTCCCAGTTGAATAAGCTAATTGCAGCAACGTTTAAGGAGGAGGTTCCCATCAACATATTCATCGGTTACATTTTTCTTGGACTGTCACTTTCCGCACCGATCGGGCCGATTAATGCGGCGCAATTGGACAAGGGTATCCGCGGCGGCTTCTGGCATGCCTGGATGGTCGGACTGGGAGCGATAAGCGCTGACATTATTTACATGCTGCTGGTGTATATGGGCATTATCCATCTGCTGGACGCCCCTTTTGTCAGAGCCTTTCTTTGGCTGTTCGGCTTTTTTGTGCTGGTCTACACTGGGGTAGAGAGCATCAAAAATGCCGGTGAGCTTACTGCCGACACGAGAGGAAATGTGAATACGCTGACCAAATCCTTTTTCTCCGGCTTTCTGATGTCCCTGTTCAATCCCTTGTCCATTCTATTTTGGCTCGGCATCTACGGTTCCATACTTGCCAAAGCAGCTAATGAGTATCCGATGCAGCAACTGCTCATTTACAGCGGAGCGATTGTGCTTGGAATCCTGCTGTGGGATGTCACTATGGCTGCCGCCTCAAGCATATTCCGCAAACTGCTGACCCCTGCCGTGTTAAAAGCCATCTCCGTCCTCTCCGGACTGTCTCTGGTCGGATTTGGGCTTTACTTCGGATTTGAAGCCTTCAAGCTGCTGTTTATGCCTTAAATTTTACTTCTGCGCAGCCTTATACCCTTGATCCGGAAACCGGCATGAGCAGGAGGGCTGTAACTGCCTATGTGTCCGGTTCCTGCTTCTTCCTGTTTCTCCTCAGGTGCTTCAGCTGCAGCATGGCCTTCCTTCTTTCGTTTGATACGCTGCACGATAACATCGCAGGCGCCAATGATGGCTACCAGCAGCAGTGAGATGTAGAATCCCGGCCGGCTGATCTTGTGAAAAAGGGTCCCGGTAACTGCCGCTGCAATCAGAACAAGTCCGATCCAGCGTTTGACTCCGCTGAGCTTATCAGCCTTCAGGAGCTTTCCTGAGGAGAGCAGAATAAAGGACCAGTTATACAGAAGCATAATCCCGGCGGCCGTCGTGATGTATTCATACACTTTTCCCGGCAGGAGCAGCGACATCACAATCGCCGCAATCAGCCCGCAGGAAATCAGCCCGAGCGCGAATACAGGATATTTATCCTTCCATTTGCGGGCGAACATCCCGGGAGCGTCACCTTCCTGTGCCAGAGTCAGCATCATCGAGGTTACAGCATACAGTGAAGCAGTCATCGTCGAAAAGCCGGCAATAATGAGCACCCCGTTAAAAATATGCGGAACAAAAGCGAGATGATCGCTGCTGAGCGCAAGTACAAAAGGGCTTTCCTTCGGATTAAATACTTTCAGCGGAACCATGGTCACCGCAAGGCCGATGGAAACAATATATACGGTGGCCAGGGTAACCAGCATAACCTTACCTGCTTTGGGGGCATCCTCCGGCTTTTTCAGCCGGTATGACATTATGCCCAGTACCTCAATCCCCCCGTAAGCATAAAAGGCAAATATAAAAGCAGACCACAGTCCGATTCCTCCGGCAGGAAAAATCTCCTTGTAGCCGAGCGGTGCATTTGGCGTGTATTTTCCTCCGCCGATCCAGCCTGCAAGCAGTGCTGCGGCCAGCACCAGAAACATAACAAGCGCCGCCATTTTGATCACTGCGAGCACATTTTCGACACGGTCAAAGCCCTTGTTGCCGAAGAAGACAATCAGCAGTCCCAGTAACCCGAAGCCGGCTGCGAAGACCCACATCGGTATATTCGGGAACCAAAACCGTGAAAAAATGGACAAAGCGGTCAGCTGGCTGCCCATAATCAGCAGCTCCGAGAACCAGTACACCCAGCCGCTGCCGAAGCCGGCCCAGCTGCCGAACGCTTTTTTGGCATAGGAACGGAAAGAGCCCTGCTCCGGATGCTGCGCAGTCATCCGTGAAAGTGCATCAAACACCACATAAGTGCCCACAGCCGCCAGTAAATAAGCAAGCAGCACGGCAGGGCCCCCGATTGAAATCGCCAGGCCGGAGCCTAAAAAATAACCTGTTCCGATGGTACCGGCAACGCCGAGCAGGGACAGCTGCCACCATTTAAGCTTTTTCTCCGCTTTGGATTGATCTGAAGGCTTACTCATGAATTCGATCCTCACTTTAAGTTAGATTCTAAAGTGTCACCTTCAATATCCTGCCCTTTCCTCTCTATTTCATTTTGGTAATTTAATGGATTATTTATGCGGGAACAGCCTGGTGGTCAGTTCTCTGCGGCTGGTCACGCCGGTTTTGCGGAAAATGGATTTCAGATGGTCCTGCACCGTATATGCAGATATGTATAGCGACTCCGCCAGCTCCTTCGTCGACAAGCCTCTGGACAGCATCTCTGCCAGCTCCTTTTCGCGTGGAGTCAGCACACATGCATCAGCCAGCAGGCGGAAAATGTCCGAGGACTTGGCGCAGACAAAAGTTACAGCAAGCTCTTTCTTTCCACCCGTCGCTTCCAGCCGGCTCGCTGTAACCGTCAGGTATGCCCCGTTCTCCAGGCGCAGACACAGACTGGCCGGAGCAGATGCTCCTCCGTCCCCCATCTCCGCCGCCAGCGCACGCAGACACACTGCGTTAACTGGTCTTGGGAGAACTCCGCTGTCCAGCTCCTCCAGCCGGCGCAGCTTGTCCAGCCAATGATTCGCAGCATCATTGGCACTCAGCTGCAGCAGCGAGTCATTCAGAATCAGAATTCCGTTGTCTTCCGGAACAGTATCCGGCTGATCATAAGGAAGCCCAGCTGCATAGCTCCGCAATACGGCGGCAATCAACGGAACAGCCGCTGCAATGATTCTGCATTCCTCTTCCTGGAAAGGGAGCTCATGCGCCGAGCGGAACAAGGTCAAAAATCCCCAGCAGGCTCCCCCGGAAACCAGTGCCGCACGCAGCTCATCCCCGAGGCCTGCTGGCTGTAAAACATTCATATAACGTGCGCTGCGCTCCGGCTTCCCTTCCGTCACACCGCTTAAGCAGGCAACCGGAACCGTCGCCGTTGCCAGCTGCTCATACTTCATGTAATCCTCACGCAGATACTCATACTGGAACAGCAGCGGATGCAGCTCAGTCAGCCCCTGCCCGGTAACTGCACCAGTGGACAGCAGCGTATGCGGATCTGTAGTGGTGCAGCAGGCTGCCGTAAAAGGAACAGCCTTCCGAAGCTTATCGATAACTGCTTCCCTGTACTCCTTGGATGTCCATTTATATTCTTGCCTGTCTGTGTCCAGCTGTTTCAGTATATTGATCATTTGGCTCTCTTTCATGCGGTTGTCCTTTCCTTATCCCAGATAAGTGGGATAGCCGTAATAATGCTCTGAGTCTCATAATGAATATTAACTCTTATTATAACAGGAGAGCGCAAAATTGAGCCTTAGAGACAGGAGCCGATACAATGCAAAAAAACACCACGCATCAACCTAGAGACTGGGAACATCCCGACGTCCATAATTATGAGGCAACAATTGCCGCCAAAATACCCGGTTATACCGTTCTATACAAATGATGGAGCATATACTTGCGGCACATTTAGACAGTGAATCAGATGCACAGGCAGAGCTGCTGATCGTGGGAGCCGGCGGTGGCCAGGAGCTTCTGACGCTCGGAACACGAGGGAACTGGTCGCTGACCGGCGTCGACCCGTCCGAAGCTATGCTGGAGCTTGCAAGACAGCGGCTGGAGCGCGTGCAGCTGAACGCAGCGATAAGCCTCACTCAAGGCACAGTACAGGATCTTGATCATAGCAAAAGGTATGCTGCCGCCACCTGCATCCTGGTTCTGCATTTTTTGCAGGAGCCTGCTCAAAAGCAGCAGCTTCTTGAAGAAGTTTATGATCGTCTTCAGGACGGCGGGATTCTTATTGCAGCAGCATTATGCGGAGATATCAATAGAATCCCCGGCTCTCTGCAGATGAAAGCTTGGAGCTATCATATGCATGCAGGCGGAATAACGGAGCAGGAATGTGAATGGTTTCAGAACTCCATTGGCAACACCTCATTTCCAGTTCCGGAGCATACATTTCAGGATCTGCTCCACAGCAGCGGGTTCACAGGTGCCGTGCGCTTTTTCAGCTCCTACCTGATTGAAGGCTGGTTCGCTGTTAAGCCGGGCAAAGAGGCCGCAGAATGAAGACGGATATTGTAGTTGTCGGAGGATACGGCCATGTCGGGTCACAAATCTGCACCCTGCTCGGGGAACAGTATCCGGGACGGGTATTTGCGGCAGGCAGAAGCCTCGAACGTGCGGAA
Organism: Paenibacillus sp. PK3_47; assembly: GCF_023520895.1. Lineage (NCBI taxonomy): Bacteria > Bacillati > Bacillota > Bacilli > Caryophanales > Paenibacillaceae > Paenibacillus > Paenibacillus sp. PK3_47. Next base: position 5,385,001 of record NZ_CP026029.1, on the reverse strand, counting down.
CAATTCAGCCGGGCAACCGGCGGCCGGGTACTCCCAATGCAGCTTACAGCAGGAGAAGCAGATATGGCTTTCCTCCAGCAGACAAAGCTTGTTGTCATGTGTCTGGACCAGCAGGATACTTCCTTTGCGGAAGCCTGTCTGCAGAGCGGAACACATTATGTCGATATCACGGCAAACGGAGCTTTTCTTACGCAGCTGCAAAGGCTGGGGGATAATGGCTATAAACTGCCAGGGACAGCCTTACTAAGCGTAGGTCTGGCCCCCGGATTAACCAATCTGCTGGCCAAAGAGGCCACACAGTCATTGGACAGTACAGAGCAGCTGGATATCTCGATTATGCTGGGACTGGGGGACAGCCACGGCCAGGCCGCTCTTGAATGGACGGTGGACAGTCTGGGAACCGCCTTTGAGCTGACGGAGCAAGGTAGTACTGTAACCGCAGCCAGCTTTACCGGCCGGAAGGCTATCAGCTTTGGCGGGCCCATAGGGAAGCGGCCGGCTTACCGTTTTCCTTTTTCTGACCAGCAGACCCTGCCTGAAACCCTTAACGTCCCTTCAGTATCTACCCGGCTGTGCTTTGATTCCCGGCCGGTCACGGCCGGTATTGCCCTGCTGCAAAAGCTTGGTCTGACCTCCCTCTTCCGCAATCGCAGAATCCGGAACTTTACCGTGGGAGCATTCAGCAGGCTGAAGTTCGGTTCTGAACAATATGCCGTCAAAGTTGATGCATACGGAGTCCGCCAAGGCACAGCTGTACTCACTGAATGGGGCATTCAGGGGTACAATGAAGCAGCCGTTACTGCCAGAGTGGCAGCCGGAGTTGCGCTAAGCATGTGCTCAGGAACCTTTGCACCGGGAATATACCATATCGAGCAGCTGTTTAAGCTGAAGAAATCCGGAGCGCAGCTGTTGCTAGGCTCAGCCGGTCCCGGCCCGGAGCTGCATGATTATCCGATTGATGGGGTTTCCGTCTGGTCCGGACCGGAAATATAAAGCCATCCGCCTTATTTTTGCAGTATAATGGACCCGCGGAACAAACACGTTTCAGCTGATTCCGCAGCCCATCAGGCAAAGGAGGCAACTCAAATGATCTATTTAGACTACAACGCAACTACTCCTGTGGATAAGGCTGTGGCTGATGCTATGCTGCCCTATCTCTATGAGCAATTCGGCAATCCGTCCAGTGAGCATTCCTTAGGGCAATCCGCCAAACAAGCAGTAGAAACCGCCAGAGGCCAGGCAGCCGGTCTGCTGAATGCTTCTGCCCGTGAGATCCTGTTCACAAGCGGAGGCAGCGAAGCCAATAATATGGCGATCAAGGGGGCTGCCCATGCCTGCAGGCTTAAGGGAAACCACATCATTACCTCAAGCACCGAGCATCCGGCTGTACTAAATCCGTGCAGATACCTGGAGCAGAACGGCTATAGAGTGACATACATACCGGTGGATTCCCGCGGTGTTGTGGATCTGGCGGAATTGGAACGAAGTATCTGTCCGGAGACCATCCTAGTCACCATTATGCATTCCAATAATGAGACAGGCACTCTTCAACCCATCCGGGAAATTGCCGGACTCTGCCGCAGGCATCAGATTCTAGTTCATACGGATGCTTCGCAGTCTGCCGGAAAAGTTCCTCTGGATGTAAAAGAACTGGGTGTTGATATGCTGACCCTAGCCGGACACAAGCTGTATGCACCAAAGGGCATCGGCGCGCTCTACATCAGAGAAGGCGTAATCCTTACACCGCTGATTCACGGTGCAGGCCATGAAAACGGACGGCGGGCCGGAACGGAAAATGTCATGTTTGACGTCGCCCTGGGTAAAGCCTGTGAATTAGCCTCTGTACTGAACGATGACTGTAAAGTCCTGACAGACTATTTCTATTCCCGGCTTACAGCCGAGTTTGGCGATAACTTTAAGCTTAATGGCCATCCTGAACACAAGCTCCCTAATACGCTAAATGTCAGCTTTACCGGATGGGAAGGACATGATCTGCTAAATGAGTTGGATCAGGTAGCCGCCTCTGCAGGCTCTGCTTGCCATGCGGGGGATTATACAGGCTCACCTGTGCTGAAGGCCATGGGGATAGAGGATTCCATAGCACGCGGTGCTGTCCGGTTCAGCCTGGGGAGGTATACCACCGTTGAGGAAATTGATGCGGTGATGGATCAGCTGGTAAGAATTATTAAGCACAGGCGGTAAAAAGATAAGCTGGTCACAGTCCGCTATAACCCGCCTGCGTCAGACCGTCACACCGTGATTAAAGTGCAGGATCTTCGGCCGGTATTGTGTAATCCGCGAGAAGGGCGTGCTGCTGGGCTTAATTGGATTTCCTCCGCTTAATTCTGTCCTAGTCCCTCATTTATGAGCTTTAGTTGGAAATTCTCCAGCTATTTCAGTGGAAATATGCCTTTGAATTCTAACTCGGTACATTTAAGTGGAGTTTTTCCAACTGGTATTGAAATACCGGTATTTATCTGAGAATTAGATGGAGAAATTCCACTTCCCCCTAATCAAATAAAATCATTTTTTCGCCGTTAAAAACAAAAATTCCACCTAATCCCATCAAGATAAACAAGGGAATTAGGTGGATCTTTTTATTGCAGCTGAGGAATCTGCTCGCTCAAATAGGAGTTTACAGCTGCCTCTGCCTCATCCAGATTATTCACCGTGAAGGTGATTTTTTCGACATTCTCATATTGGCCCGCTGAGTGGCCGTACTTCGGATCATAATAATGCTCCAGCAGCAGCGCCACCGCTTCCCCGAACAAATCTGCCTGCAGGGTCCGCTCAATTTCGGCCGCCACCGGAATATGAATCCGGGATTTGATACTGAGGAAGGCAGCGATATATTCGTCTTTGAACTGCTCCGGCTGGTAATCCGCCAGAATCTGCTGTACCCGCGCCTCCAGCGGCATCTCTATCCAGATCTGCGCGGCGGTTTCCTTCCGGCTGGCCAGGAACTGCGGCATAACTACCTTGCCGATCTTTTTGCTCTCCGCTTCAAACAGGATGTAAGGCGCCTGCTCCAGTGCGATCAATTCCTCCAAAAGAAGGCTGTCGAACGTTTTCTGGTTGCTCGGCTGAAGACCGATTTGCCCGAAGATCGAGCCGCGGTGTCCGGCCATCCCCTCCAGATCCAGTACCGGGTGACCCTGTTTGCGCAGCCGGTGCAGCAGATTGGTTTTGCCGGTGCCTGTATTTCCGTGAATAACATAAGGCTTTGGTTTGAGGTCGTAATGCTCAAGCTCCTCCAGCACCCATTTACGGTAAGCCTTGTAGCCGCCGATCAGCCGGTAGGCGTGAATATCCATCAGGGACAACACCGTCGCCGTGGTCCGGCTCCGCATGCCTCCCCGCCAGCAGAACACCGCCTTCTCTCCCTGCACCGCCCCGAACTCTTGAATGAATGAGGGCAATTTTGCAGAGATGATGTCAAGCCCTTTTTCCTTGGCCGCCTGCACGCTTGTCTGTTTGTACAGGGTTCCGACCTCAGCCCGTTCCTGATCATTGAAAAAAGGAATATTCAGGCTGCCCGGCACGGTTGCGTCTTTATATTCTGAAGGCGAGCGGACATCAATAACCGTAATTTCCTTGCGGCTGCGCAGCGCCCTTAATTCTTCTAATGTAATATCCTGAAACAATATTCTCTCTCCTCCGAAGCGTTCCTGTTCACCTTTTATTGCGCAGCTATAACCTTAATCTGCCCAGGGTGCTCTTCTGTTACTTCTCCAATACATGCCGCTTCCACACCGGCTTCAATCAGCTTCTCCAGCAGCTCCCCGCTGTCTTCAGGAGCGACCGACATCAGCAGACCGCCGGAAGTGACCGCATCGCACAGGATATAGCGGCTCAGCTGGTCCATCTCCTCCGGATACAGAATACTGCCTTCCAGATGGGAAAAGTTGTTCTTGGTTCCTCCGGGAACAAACCCCTGCTCCGCAAGCTCTCTGACCCGGGGCAGCATCGGCACATCATTTTGGCGGATAATGAGTCCCTTCCCGCTTCCTTTCGCCATTTCCGAGGCATGTCCCAGCAGTCCGAAACCGGTCACATCCGTGCAGGCATGCACATCATAGGAGAACATTATCTCAGCAGCTGTTTTGTTCAGCGAGGACATCACTGCAGTAAGGCGGGCCGTCTCTTCCGGAGTGAGCTGATCCTTCTTGATCGAAGTCGTCAGGATGCCCACACCGATCGGTTTGGTTAAAATAAGCTTGTCCCCCGCCCGCGCCGCCGCATTCGTTCTCACTTTATCCGGATGCACCAGCCCTGTTACGGCCAGCCCGAATTTCGGCTCCTTATCGTCAATGGAATGCCCGCCTACGAGCGTAGCTCCGGCTTCCTGCACCTTGTCGGCTGCTCCGCGCAGAATATCCGCCAGGATGCTTTTATCCAGAACGGAGATGGGGAAGGCTACAATGTTAAGTACTGTAAGGGGCTTGCCGCCCATGGCATAAATATCGCTTAACGCATTGGCTGCGGCAATTTGCCCGAAGGAATACGGGTCATCCACAATCGGTGTAAAAAAATCAACCGTCTGCACCAGCGCCAGCTCATCGCTAAGCTTGTACACGCCCGCATCGTCACTCGTATCCAGTCCCACGAGCAGATCCGGGTTCGGTACAGCCGGCGGCAGATTGCGGAGCACCTGCATCAGATCGGCGGGACCGATTTTGCAGCCGCAGCCGCCTTTGGAAGATAATGAAGTCAGTTTTATAGGTTCAGCTTGTGACATCAAGACACAGCTCCTTTAAATGAAATGATTAACTCTTTAATCTTACACGAAGAACATCATAATGACAAAATATAAGTTACTAATCCTGCTTCCTGTGCTATACTATTATTCTTGAATTTTTTAGGAAAACGGGGGAAAGACATGTCTGCCACAACTTCTGGGCATCCCGGGAAGGGCTATAAGCCTTCCAGGTTAACGATTCTGCTCGCACTGGTCTTTGTTGTCATTGCGGTAGCAGGTTTGTCCTATGTGAAATGGTGGCCTTACTACCACAAGGCGATCAAAGCTATAACGGAACACTCCATCGGCTCATCCATATTGACCGGTGAACAAGGCGAAATGCCTGCTCCCTCTTTTCAATCCGCATGGGATTACGCCCTGACTTATTTTAATGCGGTCTGGAAAGCTGCAGTTCTCGGCATTCTGCTCGGTTCCCTGGTTCAGGTGCTGCTCCCGTCCCAATGGCTGTTGAAGGTTCTCGGCAAAGCGAACTTCAGGAGCACGGCTCTCGGCGGCCTTGCATCCCTTCCGGGAATGATGTGCACCTGCTGCGCCGCACCGATTGCCGTCGGACTCCGTAAAAAAAATGTTTCCGTCGGGGCAGCGCTTGCCTTCTGGCTGGGTAACCCGATGCTGAATCCGGCGACACTTATCTTTATGACCTTCGTGCTGTCCTGGAAATTCACGCTGCTGCGCATTGTGTCCGGCCTGATCCTGACTTTTGCCGTCAGCTATTTCGCAGGCAAACTGGCCGGAGGCTCTACTGTCCCTGAGCCGGTCGATGAGCTGGTCAATAAACCCGCTGAACACGAGGCTAACTTCTGGATACGCTGGCTGCAAAGCGCCGGAAGAATGCTGCTGACGATCGTCCCCGCTTACCTGGTTACAGTTCTTGTGCTGGGCGCAGCCCGGGCCTGGATGTTCCCTGCACTGGGAGAAGGCGCCTTTAACGGCATTCTGGCGGTTATTATCTTTACAATTGCCGGCACCCTGTTCGTCATCCCGACTGCAGCCGAAATTCCGATCATTGCAACCTTCCTTTCCTTCGGCTTTGGCACAGGCGTTGCAGGTGCGCTGCTCGTTACTCTGCCGCCGGTCAGCCTGCCTTCGCTGCTGATGATCTACAAATCGTTTCCGCGCCGGGTCGTCTGGTTCGTGGTGGCCTCGGTAATGGTACTTGGGCTGCTGAGCGCCGCAGTTGGATCCATATTTTTATAATAAGAAAACCGCCTTGGCAAAAAGGCGGTTTATTGTGCTATCAATTCTCTTTAGTTGAAACGTCGTATTACTCAACTGTAATCTTCAATCAATGAGATTTTTCCTTCCTTAATCTCGAATTTTGACATTCCATTTAAATGCAGCTTATCCCCGATTTTTAATCCGTTAGGTAAATCCACGGCAAGAATACCTTCATAATCAATTCCAACCTCTGCTTTGTCATTTATGACACTGTACCCGGTGATTATCTGGCGGCGGCTGGTGAACATCGTTGACGACTGTTCTGCCAATTCCCTAAAGGCTTGTATTCCTCTGGTTTCCGTGGTGGTTTCTTCATTGGAAATATTCCTAAATATTATATCCTTGTGCAAGAGGTTAACCATGCTTTCAATTTCAAATGAATTGTATGCCTCAAGATAGTTTTCAATTATATCCCTTATTTCTTTGCCAACCATAACAATCACTCCTCTCTGAACCTTTATATATAGAAGGCTTATTCCCAATACTATAATACTATATTTTGGAATATCCCTGCCCCTTTGCCGCAAATAATAGATAAGCTTTCGTACAGTGATATTTACCTTTTCGCAGAACATATAACGTTTAACATAGCCATAAAAAAAGGCAGTCCTGCTAACCCGTAGTTCTGGGTAGCGGACTGTCTTTTTGCTAAAATAGCAGCCGGAAGTCCAAATATTCACTGGAGTCACGACTAATTCCAAAACCGATAAATCACGTTCAATCTGCACACCTTATTTCCCCATATGAAAACGGCGGTATCTCATGACCCTTCTGTACATCGACTTATTTTTCAGCTGATTGAAAATATAAGGATCAGGGTTCATATTTACCTCAATAATCCACGGCGTCAGCGACCGGTCGAGTCCGACATCCACGCCGATCTGCTTCATTTTGGGATAGGTTTTCTGCATATGGGCAGCGATCCTGGTCCCGAGTGTATTCAGTTCTTCTGTCAGCACAGCAAGCCTGCGTTCAGACAGATGGGCCGACAGCAGACTCTCTATCGCGGTCGGCTTGCCGCCGCTATGATAATTGGTCACGATTTTGCGCGGATGCCCGAGCCGGCCGATGATACCGGTCGCCTCCCATTTCCCTTTGGGACTGAGCTGGACCATGACACGGATATCAAAACGGCGGTTATTGTGCTTCAGCAGGTGAATTCCTTTTTGAATGAGATATTTCCGGCTTCCGGTCTTCTTCGCGAGACTCTTATGAAAAGCATCAAAGCTGTCAAAATGGCGGACGGTTTCTTCATATTGATAAGTATAGCTCTGCCGCCCGGTCTGCTCGGCCCGGATTACACCGTTCCCATAGGTTCCCCGCTCCGGCTTGACGTAGACCATTCCATAGCTGTGGATCATCTGCTCAAGACTCACTTTGCTGAATCTGCGGGTATCTGGAATAAAAGGCTTCACCGCCTTGTTGCGAAGCAGCAGCTTGGTCTTGAACCATTTGCTTGATCCGGTTTGTTTCTGCTTATCCTTCACACTTGCACACTCCTGTCCGGGTGGGATGTCCCGCCCTGTTTTACAATGTCACAGTATCGTATGCAGGATGGAGCTGTGCTGAATAAATCATCTGTCCCGTAATGGAAGATTAACTTTATGGCGGCCGCCGCCCGGTCAAAACAGGGTTAGCAGACATATCCTAGTGCAGACGCTGAGGTGTCAATTTGTGCACGGAGATGAACCTATGCCAGCTACTACTGCAGGCCGGAGTGTCAGCGGTCCTCCTATAGACGTCCTGATCCCGGCCATTGAAAAGGATCTCGCCACCCTGCCCCATGTGATAGACAGCCTGCGCCGCTATGTCCGCCATCCGATCAGCAATATTTACATCGTTTCCCCGGACAGCAGCAGCATCAGAAGCCTGTGCTCGCGCAAAGGCTGTGTTTTTGTAAATGAGACTACCGTACTGCCGTTTACCAAAAAGGATATCCGCTACTCCTCGACGCGCTGGAACCGTTCAGGCTGGCTCTACCAGCAGCTGCTGAAAATGAACGGGGATCATATCTGCCGGGAAAAATTCTTCCTGGTTGTTGATGCCGATACAGTTCTCATTACTCCGCACCGGTTCCGGGCGAACGGGAAAAGCATTTTTTACTGCCGCAGCTGGAGCCAGCCGGAATACTTTGTTACTTACCGTAAGCTGCTCGGCACAGCCGCCCCTTCTCCCAGATCCTTTGTAACCCACTATATGCTGTTCGAGAAAACCAGGCTGGCCGCGCTCAAAAGGAAAATAGAAGCCCGGCACGGCATGCCCTGGCATGCCGCCATTATCCGCAGCATCAACAAGAAAAAGCAGTTCGGTTTCTCCGAATTCGAGACGTATGCCAATTATGTCTACAGCAGGAATAAGGACGCAGTGATCCTGAAGAGCGCGGGCAATAAATCCCTGAAAACACCTGCGGGCACGCTGAAAAAAACACAGCTTCAAAAGCTGGCACGCTCCTACCGCTCCTTGTCTTTCCATCAGCGTAAGGCATATTCCATTCCAGCCAGGCATTAAGCGTGAAGGAGGAAGGCAGCCTTGCATACCATCCTGTTATGCGGAGGTTCCGGGCAGCGGCTGTGGCCGCTGTCAGGCCCTGTCCGCTCAAAAATGTTCCTGAAGCTGCTGCCGGCTCCCGGCGGGGGCACCGAGTCGATGATTGAACGGGTGTGCCGGCAGCTGGAGAACAGCAGTCTCAGCCCATCAGCATTGTTCGTGGCACATGAGGACCAGACATCCCTCGTGCGCCGGTATACGGGGAACAGGTACGAAGTTCTCGGGGAGCCGCATAAACGCGGAACCTTTACGGCAGCTGCATTAGCTGCAGTTTATTTGTATGCCTCCCGCAAGGCTAAACCGGAAGATACTATATGCGTGGCTCCTGCAGATATGTATGCCGATGACGGATTTTTTCAGTGCTTCCATCAGTTCACGGATATTCTGTCCGCTTCACAAGCCGAGCTTGTACTGCTTGGGACAAGACCCGCCCATCCTTCGGATCAGTATGGCTACATACTTCCGGAGAAACCAGGCGGTAACACGGCTTATTCCCCTGTCCTGTCTTTTGAAGAAAAGCCTGATTCTTCTAAGGCCGGGGAGCTGATCAGGAGCGGCGCGCTGTGGAACTGCGGGGTTTTTGCTTTCAGGCTCGGCTTTATGCTGAGCCATCTGGAGCAAATGGGACTCCCTGCGGAGCCGGCTGCCTTCACCGCACTGTACCCGGGTTTTCCCGTACGCAGCTTTGACAAGGAAATAGCCGAACGGACCCGCAAAGCTGCAGTGCTCCGTCACGAAGGGGAATGGCGCGATCTGGGCAGCTGGGATACGCTGACTGCCCGGCTGCAGCAGACGGTGACAGGACCCGGAGGAATCTGGGGAAACAGCGGGAATACACATATTGTGAACGACTTGAAGCTGCCCATGATTGTCATCGGTGTTCCGGATATTGTTGCTGTAGGAAGTCCGGACGGCATCCTGATTGCCGGTAAACAAGAGGCGAATGCCATTAAAGACATTGTGCATCCGCCTTCAGCAGAGGCCGGTTACGGAGAAACCGCCTGGGGGCATTATATGGTCCTGGACCGGACCGGAAATGAAGGAGAGGTTGTGCTTACGGTTAAGCTGTTTTTGCTGCCAGGGCATGAGATGCCTGAGATGCCTTGCCTGCATAGCGGCAAACACTGGGTTATTTTATCGGGGCATGGAGAGGTTGTGCTGAACGGCCTGGCCCAGGCTGCCCGGAGCGGCGATTCGTTCACTGTAAACGGAGGCGACCTGCACGGAATCAGGGCTTTTGCTGCAATGGAGCTGCTGGAGATCCGGAGGGACGACCGGACGGAGGAAGTTGCGGTGTACAGCTCTTAGCCTCACCGTAAGTATATTAAAAAGAACAAGCTGACATCCGGCGGCCGGAGACAGCTTGTTCTTTGACATGATTATACTTATAAATATTAGTTGGCCATCTTGCTGTAGCTGGTCTCGCTCACTACACGGCGGGCAGTCACATAACGGTCGCGGTAATAGGAGTCTGTGAGCTTGCTGATTCTTACACCTTTGCTGCTGGAAGAATGAGCGAACTCACCGTCACCGATATAAATACCTGCATGCGAGATTCCGGAGCCGAGCGTATTGAAGAATACCAGATCTCCTTCACGGAGATCATCTTTAGCTACGGGTGTGCCGGCTTTGGCTTGCGAGGCTGAGGTGCGCGGCAGGTCACCTGAATTGAATTTTTCCATAATGTACAAAATAAATCCGGAACAATCGAAACCGGCGGTTGTAGTACCGCCCCATTGGTAAGGGGTTCCCAATACCTCTTGAACTTCGCTATTCAGTGATGATGTACTGGCGTATGTGCTGACTGGAGTGGACGTGAATAAAACTGCAGCTCCCATTAGAGACAAAATGAACTTTTTCAGAAACCTTTTCTCCCTTCAATGCCTACGGAGTTAGCTGAGGGTTCGGTTAAAGGTTCCCTATATTCCTTTGCCTTCAAGAATAATTCACCCAAGATTGGTTCCCCCGTTTTCGAAACGAAATTCGGCAACAACTCATTAATTTTTTGTAACTATTGATTCAATAGTATTGTATCCTGCTTCTTCCTGTCAATCCTATTTCATATATTCCTGTGTAAACTGCGATAACATAAATTCTGCACGGCAACGTGAAAATTGCTGAAACTTCCTTCTGATGTTACGTCAGGTGTAAAAATCAGGGTTATTTTGCGTGGTCAGCGCCTGAATTCATCAAAACCTTCATCTATGAAAATAGTAAAAATAAGTAACATTAATGTAATCATTAGGACATAGCTGCCCACTTTTTTTATATCGGTGAGAGGGTGGGGATACTTTAGGAAATATGAGAAATAGTACAATACAAATTTGACGCAGCGCTGAGAGGGGGTTGGGGGGATTAAGTGAAGGGCCGGTTATGGCCCCCTTATCCTCTGATCCTCTTCTTCTCTTCTCTTCTTCTCCTTTTATTCTTTTATCCTCTTCTCTCCATACCTCTTTTCATTTTTCTCTTTTCTGCTTTTCCTCTTTTCCGCTTTTCTGCTGTTCTGCTTTTCTGTTTTTCCTCTTTTCCGCTTTTCTGCTTTTCCTCACCCCTCTTTTCCTTGCAGCTAGCGGTTCAGTGAAATTACAGTGCCCACTGCCAATCGAAACTATCAGTATGTATAGGATATAGGCTCATCCTAATTGCAATTTGTCCTTCAACTAGCATAATGGTTAGGCTTATGAGGTATTTGTGCCTCTCGTTTCGCCGCTGTGGCTGATTTCTGCGGATTCGGAGGTATTTGTGCTTCTCATTTCGACATTGTGGCTGGTTTCTGCGGATTCAGAGGTATTTGTGCTTCTCATTTCGCCATTGTGGCTAGTTTCTGCGGATTCGGAGGTATTTGTACCTTTCATTTCGCCGTTGTGGCTGGATTCTGCGGATTCGGAGGCATTTGTGCCTCTCATTTCGCGGTGTGGCTAGTTTCTGCGGATTCGGAGGCATTTGTACCTCTCATTTCGCGGTGTGGCTAGTTTCTGCGGATTCGGAGGTATTTGTGCTTCTCATTTCGACGTTGCGGCTAGTTTCTGCGGATTCGGAGGTATTTGTGCTTCTCATTTCGCCGTTGCGGCTGGTTTGTGCGGATTCGGAGGTATTTGTGCCTCTCATTTCGCTGCTGGGGCTGATTTCTGCGGATTCAGAGGTATTTGTGCTTCTCATTTCGCCCGCCAGCCGATTTCCAGCGGAATTAACGGGACTTTTCCCGTTCATTTCGCCCGCCAGCCGATTTCCAGCGGATTCAACGGGACCTTTTCCCGTTCATTTCGCCCCTCAGCTGATTTCCAGCGGATTCAACGGGACTTTTCCCGTTCATTCCGCCCACCAACCGATTTCCAGCGGATTCAACGGGACTTTTCCCGTTCATTTCGCCCGCCAGCCGATTTCCAGCAGATTCAACGGGACTTTTCCCGTTCATTTCGCCCGCCAGCCGATTTCCAGCGGATTCAACGGGACTTTTCCCGTTCATTTCGCCCGCCAACCGATTTCCAGCAGATTCAACGGGACTTTTACCGTTCATTCTGCCCGCCAGCTTATTTCCAGCGAATTCAACAAAGCGAAGGTAAGCGATCTGCACAATACTAAAAGCGTACGCTGTTTATGTACGCTTTGGCTTTTCAACTCTACTTTTACAACCCGTCTTCTACAGCTCCGTTCCGATTCCCCTCATCCTTGCTTCATTCACATAATACACACCTGTAGCAATATCGAAGACCGCCATGCCCATCGGGCTGAAGAGGACCGGCTCCTCCGCCGGAAAATCGGCCAGGCAGCTCCGGCAGACCACATCGGTAATCAGCCGGACACCGTCCCGGCTTAGCCCCTGCTCCAGATGAAGCCGCTCGATATCGGTATTCTCACGGCAGACCTCATTCCAATCATCAACAATGATGGCCTTTAAGGCTGCAAGCGCCTCCGGCTGATAGTCCCGCAGTGAAACATGGAGCAGAAGGCTGCCCGGCGCAGGGGGTACATCTATATACCTCTCGGCCGACACCGTGCAGGTGATGAACACATTGGATTGCTGATATACTTCCTCCCAGCTCTCCGCCACTTCTGCCCGTTCCGCATACGGTGGTGGGACTTTGCTCAAATCTGCTCCCTTGATATCAAAGATCCGGATACGTTCAATTTTGTCGCCGTAAAGAGCAGCAGCCATTTGCACATGATACTGTCCAACCGGTCCCCAGCCGATGATTCCCAGATGAATGTTCTCCGGCTGCCGTGCCTGTATATAGTGGCGGAGCATCAGCCCGCTGATGGATGACGTTCTTACGATGCTTGGAATCGCGGAGTTCAGGATGGCGGACGGCTGGCCGGTCTCCGGATCATTCAATACAGTGAGGCTGTGCGCACGGGGTAGTCCGGCCTGGATATTACCGGGAAAGCTGGCGATCCATTTGATTCCGGCAGCCTTAACCTTTCCGCCCACGTAAGCAGGCATGGCAATCATCCGGTTAAGCGGATGGTTGTACCTCAGGTAAGGCTTCACCGGCTGTGCAAAATCACCGGAATCCAGAATGCGCACTGCGGATTCCATGGTATCCACCAATGCAGGCCAGTTCACGCCTATGGCCGTAATGTCATGATCATTTAAATACAGCATGACTTTATTTCCTCCTCTCTCCGTCCTTAATCGGGTCCCGCCTGCCGAACTCCCTCTGTACCCAGCTCTCCGAGAACACCGTATCAAGGTAACGTTCTCCCCTGTCGTGCAGAATGACCGCGCAGACGGCCCCCGCCTCTATTTCCTGCTCCATCTGCCTGACAGCCGCAATATTCCCGCCGGAGGATGCTCCCGCCAGAATCGATTCCTGCTGAGCCAACGCCCGGCAGCCTTCGACGATCTCCCAATCCGAGACGTAGAGGTTACGATGGATTAAATCCTGTCTGTAAAAAGGCGGCACAATTCCGGCTCCAAGCCCGGGGAAACGCCTTTTACCTTTTTTTCCGCCAAAAATAATGCTGCCCTCTGCATCCACAGCGATAATCTTAGTCTTCAGTCCGTGATCTCTGGCGTATTCTGCAAGTCCGCGGATTGTCCCGCAAGTACTGACGCTGCAGAACAAATAATCCAACCGTTCAAGCGCAGTCACCATCTCTTTCATCGTTGTATGGTAATGGGACAAATAATTATGGGGATTGCCATACTGGTTGGGCCAATAGCTGCCCGGCATCTCCCGCAGGAGCTGCTGCACACGGTTCAGCCTCGCGGGCAGGAACTCCCCGGTTTCGGGATCCGGTTCGTCCACATAAGCAATCTCTGCGTTCAGCGCCTTCAGGATCTGCAGGTTCGTACGCGTCGTTCTGGGGTCTACCACGCAGATAAAACGCATTCCCAAGCAGCTGCAGATCATCGCCAGGCTAATCGCCATATTGCCCGAACTCGATTCAATAATGACCGAACCCGGACCTATGCTCCCTTCTTTCCAGGCCTCGGTAATCATCCGCAGGGCCGGCCGGTCTTTGGCGCTTCCCCCCGGATTCAGCAGCTCCAGCTTGGCGTAAACTTCAAATTTACTGTTCCGGAACAGCGTATTCAGCTTGATGAGCGGTGTATTTCCTATTTTGGACAAAATACCGCCTGCGGTGTCTATCCCTGGACCGCCTGCATTCTGCTCATAATACAGCTTCTTGTTCTTGACCTTACCGCTGTCCAGCTGGTCGCCTTCGGCGGCCAAAATCACCTCAATATCGCCAAGCAGCCCATTGCGGATCATCAGGCCGATCTCCGGAATACATTCCCTGATCTCCTCCCGGACCGCCGCGATGACGGATGGGTCTGCGGATTTGCTTTTAATATAGACTGCCAGCGCGTTGTTCTTCACTCTGACCCGGATGATCGCATCCTTCAGATGGCGGTATACGACCTGTTCGATATCGTACAGGCTGATTTTCTCGCCGTGCTTGAGCTCTTTGCCTACCCTTTTGACAATGGCCGCAAAGCTCTGCTTCTCCACACCGTCGATCACTACGGGCCGAAAATCCCTGACCACATCATAGGTAACAAAACGTAAAGCAGGCAGCTTCCTGCGGACATGTGATGTAAGCACCAGGATACTTTCGCCCTGACCCAGCGGTTCGAGCTCCCCTCCCAGCTCCTGTGTCCCGATTCCCTCTGCAGCAATTCCGTCTGCAAAAATATACCGGCCCGCATCATGGTCATAATACGCAATTGTGCCTATTTCAATAGACCCGTACGTATCGATAATGTCGCGCGGCTCAAGGCCGAACACGGCGGCCATATTCCTCTGCCATTCCGGTGAGGCGATCTCACCGACCAGTATGATTTTGCGGATTCCGAAGGACTGCGGATCTGCGGCAGCATGGACGATATGATCCAGAATAGAAGGCATTGTGTACAGCAAATCCGGCTGAAAATCCTGAAGAGCTTCGATATGCTGCGCGACCGGGAGCTCGAACGGAATTGAGCAGCTTTTCATACCCAGCCGTTCAAAAATAGCCAGCGCCGTGTTCGCTGCATGTCCGGTGCCCATATCCGCCAAAGCCTTGCTGCAGCCGCTGCCCGCAAGCAGTTTGGCATACAGCTTTGTTTTGATGTCCACATAGTGCCTGTCGTCTTCCGCAGAATATACAATCGATTTTCTTTTGCCTGAGCTTGTACCGGATGTGCGGTATACAGCCAGCGACGGGTCGGCGGTCCGGCTGTAATAATAGGTGTCCATAATTTCTGACGTGAGCAGAGGAAGATCCTGCAGACTGTACTCCCCCCTCTCACCGCTGAGAAGCCCCTTGTACCATGGGAACTCCCCGATGACTTCAAGCACTTTTTTCTGCAAATCGCCGAACGGCATTCTGGCCGCCTCCTGTTGGCCGCACCTGCAGCCGCATTAATATACACCTGCAATAATCATATGTACAATGTGAACCGGGTGTTCTGTTCCTGTGCATCCGCCCAATCAAAAAGCCCCGTATTCCCGTACAATAGCCTACAGACATTTCAGGAACGGAGGGACAGGATGAAAAAGCAGCTGACGCGAATATCCAACAAGCTGACGAAGACTAGGGTGCTGCTCCGAAGTCCGGAGTTAAGAAGACATATTCCGGTAACTCGAAAAATGGATCAGGCCATCCTCCTGGACATGCTTGGCAGATACAAAATGGTGTACATCAAGCCATGCTGCGGTTCCTTGGGCCAGGGGGTAATCCGGGTTGAACGGTATGGGGACAGCAGCTGGAGATATCAGGCAGGTACGGTCGTGCGCAAATTCAAGGGTTACCGCAGGGCATACCAGGCAATTCATAGTGAAACTCAAGGAAAACCCTATCTGGCGCAAAAAGGGGTCCGGCTGCTGGCCTATAAGGGACGTCCTTTCGATATCCGGGTAATGGTGCAGCGGAATCTTAAGGGCGCATGGGAAGCTACCGGGCTTGCAGGACGCGTCGCCCATCCCCGCAAAGTGGTCACCAACGGCAGCCAGGGAGGAACTATATTTCCGGCAGAGGTGCTGCTGAACGCCAACACAAGCTCAGAGAAGAGCAACGCATTGATAGCGGAAATGAAGCGTATCGGGGTAAAGTGCGCGAGACAGCTGGCAACGGCTTATCCCGGCCTGCAGGAGATTGGTGTGGATATTGCCATCGACCGGCATTTTAAACTATGGATTCTTGAAGTAAATACCGCTCCAGACCCCTGCCCGTTCACCAAGCTTCCGGATAGCAGCATGCTTCAGCGGATCATCAAATATGGCAAAGCCCACGGTCGCACTTACAACTTGAAGTGTATGAAATCAAGGAAAGGGATGGGCTGATTTAGGTGCAGCCCTTAGCCGGGGCGCAATGTACTCGGTTTTTCGAGTACATTGGGCGCTTTTCACGGCGCCGGGATGCAATGTACTCGATTTTTCGAGTACAGTGGGCGCTCCTCGCGGCGCCGGAGTGCAATGTACTCGGTTTTTCGAGTACAGTGGGCACTTTTCACGGCGCCGGGGTGAAATGTACTCGGTTTTTCGAGTACATTGGGCGCTTTTCACGGCGCCGGGATGCAATGTACTCGGTTTTTCGAGTGCAGTGGGCGCTCTTCTCGGCGCCGGGGCGTATTGTACTCGGTTTTTCGAGTACATTGGGCGCTTTTCACGGCGCCGGGGCGCAATGTACTCGGTTTTTCGAGTACATTGGGGGCTCCTCGCGACGCCGGGGTGCAATGTACTCGGTTTTTCGAGTACATTGGGGGCTTTTCACGGCGCCGGGGCGTATTGTACTCGGTTTTTCGAGTACATTGGGGGCTTTTCACGGCGCCGGGGCGTATTGTACTCGGTTTTTCGAGTACAGTGGGGGCTCTTCTCGGCGCCGGGGCGCAATGTACTCGGTTTTTCGAGTACATTGGGGGCTCCTCACGGCGCCGGGGCGTATTGTACTCGGTTTTTCGAGTACATTGGGGGCTTTTCACGGCGACGGAGCGCAATGTACTCGGTTTTTCGAGTACATTGGGCGCTCCTCACGGCGCCGGGCCCCATTGTACTCAATTTTTCGGGTACAATACGCTCTTTTCCCGGCGACGCCACACTACCTCTTCCGGTAATACAGCGGCGCATGGCCCGTGACCTGCTTGAACACCCGGCCGAAATGCGTTATGCTGCCAAACCCCACTTTTCTGGCGATCAGGCTGGCCTTCAGCGAAGTCTGCTCAAGCAGCTGCTTCGCTTCCTTCACCCGTACGCTGTTCAAATACTCTACAAAGGTGAAGCCTGTGGCTTCTTTAAAGAAACGGCTTAAATAATAGGGACTCACGTAGAACTTCTCCGCCACTGCCGGCAGTGAAAGGTCCTGCATATACTGGCTGTTGATAAACCGGACAACCTCCATAATCCGTTCATGTGCCGGGCTCGGGGCTTCGGAAGGTTCTGTGCTGCTCTGGATCACCTGCCGGCAGCAGGCAATGATCAGCTGCAGTACAAGCGTCTGGGCATAAAGCTCGAAGCCGGGGGGCTGCTCCCTGATCTCCCTGAGGATGCTGTGCGAGATTTCATCGATCATCAGGCGTTCCTGCAGGGGACATTTTATAATCAGATAGTCCTCAGCGAACAGCGGCCGGATGAATTCCCGGGATATCCCGTCTGTCCAGGGGAGCTCCTCACCGTGAATATTAATCACCAGCCGCTCATATCCGGAAGCCTGGGCATCCGTCGTCCGGTGCAGCACATCCGGCGCAATAATAATAATATGACCCTCGTCCACCACCATCGTCCTGTCTTTGATGAAGAAGGTCCGTTTGCCCTTCATGAGATGAAAGATCTCATAGGTACTGTGAAAATGATTAGTCTGCATATGATGGCTTTTCGCCTTCCGGTATGACACGGAGAAGGTCTCCCTGCCGTTGTTATAACCGATCTCTTCCATCCTGCGCCCGCCTTCCGCTATCTTATCTGTCTCCAGCATAGACCGCACTGTCCAGTTGCGCAAGATATAAGAAGAATTAGTCCATATGCGCAAATAATGTGTGTTTTATTGTGATAGCATAGGCTTAAATTGAAAAGGAGGTCGTAAATCTGATGACTAACACTGCACCATCCTCAGGAGACACCACAGGAACCGGGGCTTCGTTGTCCCCGATTGAATGGGCACAGCTTGCCTGCGATACGCTCATGAAGAAATTTAAGCCCGAGGAGCTTCCGCCCGACCGATTCCATTATCATCAGGGCGTTTTTTTATCAGGGATGGAGAAATGCTGGCGGGAGACAAAAAAGCCGGAATACTATAATTACATCAAAGACTGGGTGGACAGCCAGATCCTGAGCGACGGCAGCATCCGAAAATTCAACGCCAACGAGCTGGATGATATTCAGCCCGGCGTGCTGCTGTTCAATCTGCTGGAGCAGACCGGAGATGAACGCTACCGTAAGGCACTCCATACCCTGGTCCCGCTGCTGAAGACCTGGAAAACCAATCCGTCAGGCGGCTTTTGGCATAAGGAGCGTTACCCGAACCAGATGTGGCTGGACGGTCTGTATATGGCAGGTCCTATCGCAACGCAGTATGCCAGAACCTTTGGCGAGGATGAATATTTTGATCTGATGGCCTATCAGGCGATTCTGATGGAACAGCACACCAAGGACCCAGTTACCGGTCTTCTCTATCATGGCTGGGACGAGACCAAAGAAGCGGCATGGGCCGATCCGCAGACCGGACTGGCGCCGGAGTTCTGGGGACGGGCAATCGGCTGGTTCCCTGTAGCACTGCTGGAAATGCTGGAGCAGTTCCCGGAACAGCACAAGGACAGAGAGACATTGATCAATATTCTGCAGAATCTGCTTTCCGCACTGGTGAAATTCCAGGACCCGGCTACCGGACTGTGGTATCAGGTGATTGATAAAGGCGGCCGCCCGGACAACTGGCTGGAAAACTCCTGTACCGCTCTATTCGTGCAGGCCATAGCTAAGGCAGTCAGACTTGGTTACCTGGAAGCTGAGTATATGAAATATGCGTGGAAAGGCTATCAGGGAGTCATCGACACGCTGACTTTTGACGAAGACGGCAGCCTGCGGATCGGCAAAATCTGCATCGGCACAGGCATCGGCGATTACGCCCACTACATCGCCCGCCCGACCAGCGAAAATGACCTGCACGGAGCCGGGGCCTTTATTCTGATGAGTGTAGAGATGAGTCTGGCGCAGGCGGAGTAACGGTTATATGTAAAAGGGGCTGACCCGGGCCAATACATGGCTTCGGGTCAGCCCCCTGCTGATTTATTTTAAATAAAATACTTCCTTCAAGTTCTTGGACACCGGGCTGTGGTCAGGATTCGTCTCCATCAGCGGCTCCATATATACCCACCACTTTTGGCAAATCTCTGTCCGGGACATCTGCTCCCATTTCGCTTCATCCTCAATCTCCAGGTAAGCAAACAGATTTCCTGTTTCTTCATCCAGAAAAATAGAATAGTTGTGTGCGCCATGGTTCTTCAGCTCTTCAGCCATTTCGGGCCACAGTTCATCGTGACGCTTCTTATACTCCTCATAACTATCCCGGTAGACCTGCATGATACTCGCTTTTCTGATCACAGTTCAGCACTCCAGACTTATGTGTTTTGGAAAAAACGTATTAATATAAACTCTAGTGAACATTATAGTCCATAAACACACACTTTTGAAGATAAATAAACGCATTTAAACCTTGTCGAATTTGAGGCGGATTCCCGGAGCATTCGTCACAGCACTCCACATTGACAAACTTCCGCTCTATCTATAATATTAGAAGTCCTGCCGGCATGATGCTGGCGATAAGGGGACCTTGCAGGTTCATTCTTATTACAAAAGGGTGAATGATTATGAACAAAGAGCAATTAGTGGAAAGTGCACGTAATATTAAAAAATCCGCGTATATCCCTTATTCCAAATTCCCGGTCGGAGCGGCTTTGCTGCTTAAGGACGGAACTGTAATTAACGGGGTGAATGTGGAAAATGTATCGTTTGGAGCAACGAATTGCGCCGAGCGGACAGCATTTTTTACGGCAATTACAAACGGCTATACCAAAGGTGATTTCCAGGCGATTGCGATTGCAGGGGATACCGAAAATTATCTTCCGCCCTGCAGCATTTGCAGACAGGTTATGGCTGAATTCTGCTCGCCGGATATGCCCGTCTATTTAACTAATGACAAACAGGATATATTGGAACTGAAGCTGAAAGAGCTGCTGCCTTACGCATTTACAGATTTGGATATGTAAAACACCTTACTTTTAATATGTAAAAATAAAGCGTGCCCGTCTTGCGGGTACGCTTTTTTAGTGCCCCTTTACAGCAGCTGCAACGCCTTCAGCAGGGCATGTTCACTGGAGCTTGCGCCCTCAATGGAGTAATGGGCATCAGGATACATAGGAGACAGATGATGGTAACCGGGGTAGACATGCAATTCTACAGGCACCCCGTTTCGCACCAGCTTTTGGGCAAATACTATACATTCGTCTATAAAAAGGTCCACGGTTCCAATATTCATATACGTCGGAGGTAACCCGGCCAGTGACTCCGCACGGGCAGGTACGTAGTATTCACTGACAGACTTCTGGCCCGGCTCATGTCCTAATACAGATTTCCAGCCAAAATAATTGCTCTGCCGGGTCCAGACATACTCTCCTGCATAGGGATGCTCCGGCTTAACAGCCGTGCGGTCATCCAGCATGGGTCTGAGCAGCCGCAAATGATGAATGGCAAACTCCTGCCGGTCACGGATGAACAGAGCCAGACCGGCTGCGAGACCAGCGCCTGCGCTTGAGCCTCCGACCGCCACTTTTTGAATATCGATTCCCAGTTCCTCTGCATGCTCAATGCACCACTTCAGGCCCGAGTAGCAATCCTGCAGCTGGCTGGGCTGTACATGCTCCGGTGCCAGACGGTAATAGACTGATACCGTACAGAACCCATGCTGCGCAGCAAGCGCTGCATTCCCTGCACGGTCTCCGGCAGGACTTCCCATCACCATACCGCCGCCGTGGATCGAATAGTAGAGCGGCATTTTGTTAGCCTTGGGCTTTACGGCTTTTATGATCTCAATCCGGATATCCGGTCCGCCAAAGGAACTCGGGATTCTTTTCATCTCATAGGTAACCGGGTACAGCTCCGTTATATCTGCCTGCGGTAGCATCTGCGCCTGTTTGCTGCGCGATTCCATTAGTGAAGCCAGGTTAAGATCGGCAGTTGGTATCAAATCAATGGCCTGAATGATCTCCGGATCAATCAGATGCCTGCTTCTGCTGTGGGGATTAGTCATTGTAAAAGGTCCTCACTTTCTTCTCATGCTCAATTCCTGCTCTTGGTGTTACCAGTCTATTGTAAGGGCTGAGTCCAGGACTTTAATATGAAGACAATGACTTGGAATCATCTTTGGCATACGAAAAAACACTGATGAATTCTCTTCACCAGTGCTCTTCTGCTATTTATGCGAATAGACAATTTTTTTGATCGTTTCGGCTGACAGGAAATACTCCCCTGCCAGCTGCTCAATACTGCGGTTGTTGTCAAAAGCTTGACGGATCGCCGCATTGCGCTGGTCCAGCAGCTTTCTTCCGCCGCTCAGACTTCCCCAATCTTTATATTCTGATTCTTCTTTCGGTATATACAGCGTTTCCCCTTGAACATATTTCTGGATTTCCTTAATCAGCAGTTCAGGTAAAACCTTGGATGCGTTAATATATTTCATGAGTGCCCGCCCCTTATTCGTATGATTTGAAATAAGGTGCAAAGCCGGTCGTCAGAAAAGCTTAGTCAGCGATAAAGTCAAACGTTTCGCCCCATGCAAAGTATCGCCTTTCCAATTCCAGGCTTTGCATGAGTGGCAGAAGTACCAGACAATCTTCCGCGATTCTCCAATGGTATGCGCCTCCTTTCCCCGCAAGTTATTGTTAAATTACCAGTTCATCAGTTCTTTAATATGCACAGTCAGCTTATCTGCTGCCTTACGGTGAGTTGCCCGGGACGGGTGGTAATCGGCTGCGTAGCCGTCAGCTTCCAGCTGCACATCAAATTTCATCGCCGAAATCTTGCTGTCGCCGGTGTCCAGCGTATATTGTTCCACAGCTTGCCCGACATAAGGATACAGCCTGTCCCCCATAATCCCCAGTGTGCAGAGAATCGCAGCATTGGCATTGTTCCGACGGACCATTTTTAGAAATTGGACATATTGTTCCTCATACTCCTGCTGTCTGCCGGGATCGTCCTGGGTATAAGAATCATCATTCGTTCCAAGATTAATGACAATCAGTTCAGGGGTAAATGTGCTGAAATCCCAAGGCAGCTCCTGCGGCAGCACGCGGTCTTCAAACTTCCCTTCAGACTTGCCCACTTTCTCATAATAATCCGGCAGCAGATGGGTGGTCAGCTTTTGATCATTTTCGGTGTAGCCGGTAATAATGCCGTATCCGCTGTAGGAAACCATGCTGTAGTCAGCCTGAAGCTGCTCTGCCGCCAGGTAAGAATAGGTTTTGGTGACATCCTCCGTTGCCGTGGAAAAAGAATGCAGTGCATGCTCATCATCTACACCATAGCCGCAGGTAATGGAATCGCCGATGAATTCAATGGTATGTATATTTTTTGGAGTTGGCTTAATACCGTCCTCGGCATCAACAGCAATTTCCTGAATCCCGACCGTTGACATAGCCGCTTCAGACAGTTTGGTGATCCGGATGATGACTTCCTGCTCCGTGCTGCTTTCAAATACTGTATACGTTTTGAGCGGCTGACCGATCTGATCGTCAATGACCCGCTTTCCATTTACGCTGATGCCGACCCGGGCCAGATTGTTGCCGGTCAGGGCAATGGCATCCCCCTTTAAGGTAACCTCCGCTTTTCTACCGCGGAATGAAAATTCAACACCGCCGCCCGAGAGGGCCAGCCACCGCACATCATTGCTGTAATAGGTCCGACCGATTACTTTAACATTGTCTTCTGTTGCTCTGTACACTTTCATCCGTGACATCTGTCTACCTTCCTTCGCAGCTTCTCGCCTTTCTTTTGTAACAGTAACAAAGGTTTCCGGGATTTTCAATGAAAGTCTGCTAAAGTCTGTTTTTATAAAGCAAGTAAAGTGATATGGTAAACTACAGAGAATGAAGAAGGGCGTCAGATAAGAAGTCCTTCCAACAAGGAGGACGTTTATGGATATCCCGAGAGGCACCTACGGCTTCCGGTTTGCGGAGGATAAGGAGCTTCAGCTCTGCGTTTTGTTTGCGGCAGGCAGCGATTGCATCACCACCCCTGATTATCACTGGGACGGAATGGAGCGCAGTGACGGCCCTCTGCTGCTGTTCCAGTACACGCTCTCCGGTGAAGGCATATACGAGTCGGGGAACCGGACTCACCGGGTTACGGCGGGACAGGCTTTTCTCGCTGAAATTCCCGGCCCCCACCGCTATTACTATCATCCGGATTCGTCCGAGCCGTGGGAATTCCTGTTCCTGCTGTTCCGGCCCGACCTGATCCTGCCCCATTGGCGCAAATTTCTGCGTGAAGCCGGGGAAGTCCCGTATCTGCCTCCGGATAGCGCACCCGTCCGGCTGCTGCGGATGATTGTGAACGATGCCGCGGCAGGCAGAATCTCCGATCCCCTGATCGCCTCCTCCTGCATTTATCAATTCATGACTGAATTGTCCAGGCTTCAGGCCGCGACGCTGCGCAACAGGGATAACTGGCCGGAGAATGTACGGCGTGCTGCTGAATTCATAGAGCATAACTATTCACGGATGATCAGCATTGACCAGCTGTCCGAGCATGTCTCCTTATCCAAATATCACCTGATCCGCAGCTTTTCGGCCAGCACAGGACTGACTCCCGGCGCCTATCTGACCCGGGTCCGCACGGAGAAGGCGATGGAGCTTCTCAGGGGAACCCCCCTCAGCGTTGAAACGATTGCCGGGCAGGTTGGCTACTCCAGCGGCAGTTATTTTATCAAGGCGTTCCGCAGTCTGACCGGCGTTACACCGGGAGATTTCCGCAGCGGGGGCGAAAGCCTTGCGTATCGCAGATTGTTTTTTGATTGACCGCAATATAGTGCTATCAGACTTGTAAGATTACTATAGATATTGCTAATCTCCTTGATTATGATGGAACAGACGAGAGCAATAATACATCAGCAAAGGAGATTTACAATGAACCATAAGCTTGCAGCACCTACGCCTCCGCTGGGCTGGAACAGCTGGGACTGCTACGGCGCAGCCGTAACGGAAGCTGAAATCCGCGGCAATGCGGAATACATGGCACAGCATCTCAAAGAATACGGCTGGAACTATATCACTGTCGATATTCAGTGGTATGAGCCCCTTGCGAATTCTTCACAATACCGTCCGTTCGTTCCGCTCGTGATGGACGGACATTCCCGGCTGATGCCTGCCGAGAACCGCTTCCCTTCTGCAGCGGGCGGCCAAGGCTTCAAGCCGCTGGCTGATTATGTGCACAGCCTCGGACTGCAATTCGGTATTCATATCATGCGCGGTATTCCGCGGCAGGCTGCCCATGCGGGTACTCCGGTTCTGGGCACTTCTGCTACAGCACGCGATATTGCACATACAAACTCGATTTGTCCATGGAATACGGATATGTACGGTGTAGATGCCTCGAAAGAAGGCGCACAGGCCTATTACGACTCGCTGTTCGAATTATATGCCGAGTGGGGCGTTGATTTGGTTAAGGTAGATGACATCGCAGCTTCCAGATTGTATGACACCCATCAGCCGGAAATCGCCCTGATCTCCAAAGCCATTGAACGCTGCGGCCGGCCGATGGTGCTCAGCCTCTCCCCCGGACCCGCTCCGGTGGAATATGCGGACTTCTTTGTCGAGCATGCCAATATGTGGCGCGTAACCGATGACTTCTGGGACCTGTGGCCGCTGCTGCTGGATATGTTCGACCGCTGCCGCAAATGGCAGGGCGTGCCCCAGACCGGCTCCTGGCCGGACTGTGACATGCTGCCGCTCGGCCACATCGGCATCCGTTCCGTGGACGGCGGAGGCGCGGACCGCTGGACCCGGTTCACGCGTGACGAGCAGCTGACGATGATGTCGCTGTGGAGCATCTTCCGCTCGCCGCTGATCTTCGGCGGCGAACTGCGGGACAACGACGAGTGGACAATGTCGCTGCTGACGAACCGAGAGGTTCTGCGCATGCACCGCGAGAGCTACGGCGCCAAGGAGGCGCTCTGCCAAGGCGATCTGATCGTCTGGACTGCCGAACATACCGATGGCACCCGCTATGCTGCCGTGTTCAATGTAGGCGACAGCCCGCTGCCTGTTAACCTCGCTCTTGAACAGATCGGGCTGAGCGCCGCTTCCGGCACCGAGCTGTGGAGCGGAGCGCCAGCGGAGCTTAACGCAGGCTCGCTGCAGACGGCCATCCCGCCGCATGGCGTACGCCTCTACAGCTTCATGTAAGGAAAAGCCGTTTGCCCGGATGAAACCGGGAAAACGGCTTTTTATATTTCTTCAACTAACACAGGCCGGCCTCTTCTGCCGCTCTCTACTTCAATTCTAAGCCTAACACGTTAACACACCGGAAGCAGGATGGCCGGACGCCGCGGGTGATGAATCGGGGAACGTAGCGCTTTCTTACCTAGTGAACCGTGGCTTTTGGAGCATGATTGAACTTTGTACAGGCTTGTTGATTCACCAGCCTAGTTGGAATTCCTCCACCTAATGCTGTCCTTTTTCATCATTTATAACTTTTAGTTGGAAATTCTCCAGCTGTTCGGGCAGATAAAGGCTTATAAAGACTCATTCAGCAGATTTAAGTGGAGTTTTTCCAACATGCAGAGTAATACGGGTATTTTTCGGAGGATTAGTTGGAGAAATTCCACTTAGGTTGATCGGTGTGCGCTGTACGTGCTCGCTGAAACCCTTTTTCATAACACGGCTTATCTACAATCCTGCATTTTGTGCAATAGAATCTCTTCGTAACGCCAAAAAGTCCATTCCATTGTATTTCATACATTTGATTTCGGATAAGTGGACTAAAAGCAGCTAAATGCTGAATATCCGCTGTACAAACTGCAATAGAATCTACTTTTCGTCGATTTAGCGGTCATCTGCTGCACAAACAAAGTACATTAGATTGCATCAGCCCCCTACTTTAAGCCGCTAACCTGGTCATTCATTCTCCGCAGCAATCGTTCCTTCTTAGATCTACTTCAACCAGCATGCAAAAAAGCCCCCCGAAACGGGAGGCGTACTGCTATGCAAAATAATCTTTTACAGCTTATTGAAGATTCTGTACATGATTACGGCAGCTTCCGCTCTATTGGCGTAGGCTTTGGGGCTCAGGGCAGTTCCGCTGCCGCTGACAAGCCCTTCTTTCACCATTGCCGCAACGTCTTCTGCTGCATATGCTGAAAGCTCCGCCCAGTCACTGTATTTCCGGAGGTCCGCAGCATTGCCTTCCGTGACAGCGGTACCGTTGATCTGAAGCGCCCTTCTGCTGAGAACCATCAGATCCTGGCGGGAGACCGGTTCAGCCGGGTTAAATCCGCCGTTCCCTGTGCCGGTGGCGATTCCGAGCTGCCTGGCAATGCCCAGCGCTTCATAATAGTACGCTGACGGGCTGACATCGCTGAAGTTGCCGCTGAAATCAGCCGTAAGCCCTAGTGTTCTTACCAGAATCACGAGGAAGTCCGCTCTTGTAATGTTAGCCTGCGGAGCGAAGGCGGTATCCGACACCCCATTGATGATCCCCTTGGAAGCCAATACTTCGATCGGCTTTTGAGCCCATCGGAATACAGCTGCATCATTAAACGTCTTGAATACATAAGAAACAGCAAACTTGCTGAAGTGGGACGTACTAAAGGTTACCCTGCTCTCTGCCGGGCTGTATTTCGTGTTTGATACTTTAGCTGCCCTCCCTGCCTCGTCAATGTACCAGACGACGAGATGCTCACTGTTCTTCAGATCAGCCGGCGCCGGCATATAAGGCAGCGATACCTTGACCGGTGCGTTTTTGTTCTGCCATTCAACGGCCTTACCGTCTGCTTTTACGGTCAGTTCAATAACAGGTTTATCACCGACACTGTTTCTGACAGACGGGTCCGTAATCACTGACTTATCTGAGGATGCCAGAACAATGGAAACGGTGGTACTGCCTTCCGGGAGCTGCTCCTCAAACATATGGCCCGGCAGTTCAACCGTTCCAATAGGGGTGGTCAATTTAAACAGCAGCTTCTTATCCCCCTGTTTGAACACGCTGGACGGTAATACCGGCTCATATCCCTTGGCGCCTTCAGCTTGGAGCATAATGATTTCTATGGTCTTGAGGCCATGAATGTCAGATACAGCTTTGGACAATGCTGCGTTGATCGCCGCTTCTGTAACCTCTGCTTTCGCTATTCCCGTAGTCCCATCCAGTACTGCATTCAGCGTTACCGCCGGGCTGTCTGCCCCTGGTGAAGGGGATGGTTTTGCAGCTGCCCCCGCAGTCTGGCCCGATGCTGGCGGGGCTGTGTTTGCAGGCGATGATGGAGACGGTGTGATTGTCGGTGTTGGCGATGTGGTTGGTGCCGGTGTGGCTGTTGGCTCCGGTGTCGCTGGTGCTTCGCCCACATTCAGCACTAACTCTACAGTTTTCGGGCTTCCATTGACCTCACCGGTAATCAGAAACTGCCCTGATGTCTCTGTATCCGGGACCTTGGTCCATTTCACACCGACTTCCCTGTTCGCCCCGTTGTCAAAGACAGCGATGACTGAACCGGGCAGTACAAAGCTTCCGCCTTTGGCCACTGTAATGGCCTTCAAGGGCCTGAAGCCTGTGATGGTTTCTTCGTGCATGATGCTGAACTCATTCAAGTCTGCCTTACCGCTGCTTACGGAGCCCACAAATCCGTAGTATTCTCCCTTGGGCAGCAGGGTGCTAAAGGTATGCTGTCCGTCACGAAGCACCGCCTGATCCATATAGGCTACGGAATGGGTCAGCTTTTGCATAATCAGGATAGTTACGGTGTCCTGCATATTTGCCGCTGAATGAACGGTTACAGATACTTTACTATGATCTACCTGCTGGCTTACCGTTAATATTGAATCTGCCGATACACGGAAACTGTCTATGTTAAGCAGAGCCATCGAGAACACGATCCAGGCCAGGAATGTCCGATAGACATTTTTGCTCATAAGTCCACCCCTAACTGGTTAGAAATGATCTGTCCGTCTTTTACGTTATTCACTACGTAGGCTTTGATTTGTAGTCCCGTAAGATTCAGCGGAGTACTGAACACGGCTTTCACCGTTTTGACCGGATTGACCCCAAATGCCGACTTCACATATGAAGTGGAGATGACCTTGCCGCTTGCCTCACACAGCTGAATAACAACTGCAGCCTCCATGGCGGCCACTGAATTTTTACTTACCGTAACTTCAGCCACTGCACTCTGCCCCGGGGCGAGCTCTGCAGTTTCATTTCCCAGAACATCAGTAATTTTGACATCGGTTACCGTAAATGAATTGCTGATCTGTACATCGGAGAATTTGGCCACATTGTAATACTTATCCTCAATCTGCGGCTGGGTCCCGTCGACTGCAAATCCGATATAGGCGTCCTTATCCATATTAAAAGTATCCCTGTACAGCTCTGTCCATTGTTCACCGTCATAGGAGGTAAAGGCTGCAATTGTACTGCCTATCCGCTCGATTTTCAGCCAGATCGGCAGGGTGTTATCCGTTAAGCTTGGCAAGTAGTCCTGGGGATAATCGGCATTGTTCAGTGTCCTGACCGCCTCCCCCTTATTCATCCGGGATGAAAAATAGGTGGCATAGTACGTGTCGTCCTTGTCTCCGTTCCCCAGCTCATCCCGGTCTGCCTTCACGATCGAGGTGCTGATCAGCGCGGCAGCGGCGTCCGGTTCCAGACTGTCCCGGATCATCAGTCCGGAAATAGCATTGTTATCCAGCAAAGCAATAGAATCCAGTCTGGCCGTCAAAGATGCATTGCCGCTGACCGGCTGATAGACATAGTGGAAGCTGTCATTTTTGCCGGTGATTTTGCCTGAACCTTTAACTGTTAAAATACCGGAGTCATCCAGACTCCCGCTGCCTTTGACAGGCGTGCTGCCGATATCCGCAGAGGTCCATTCCCCAGCGATTTCAGGCCCGTTAACATGGACCGGCATGGAGGTGGACTGGGTTGAATTCCCTTGTGTATCATAGGCTCTGGCAGAGATAAAGTAGGTCCCTTCCTCCACATCATCAAGCGTAAAGCTGAAAGGCGCCTTCTTCACCTCTCCGGCCAGCAGGTCATTTTTATAAAATTGTACTTTGGCAATCCCGTCTGTGTCGGCAGCCTCCGCATAAATGCTGATTGTACCGCCTTCCTCATATAAAGCGTTATACGCAGGAGACGTTAATCTGACTACCGGATTATCCGCTCCATGAGCCATGTCTGCCAGGCTGTTTATATAATTTTCCAGGTTGCTGTACCCGCTTGGACTGATTGCCTTCCCGTCGGCTTTGTCCTCCTTATTCAGTCCATGGGCATCTTCCCAGGCATCCGGTATGCCGTCATGATCACGGTCCTGCGGAGCCTCTGCTGACAGTAATTCCGGATAGCCGCCGACCTCAAATTCCCGGTTAATCGTCCGGCCTGTTCCGTTGATCACATCCTGTACAGCCCTGGCATCTGCGGCATCTCTCCTCGGCAGCACAGCTCCAGCCGAGTGTAACACATCGTTATATGCCTGCTCAGCATCCGTAATCTTGACCGTAGAATAACTGTCATTAAGAAAAGGGGTCTCCGACAGCACGGTAGACGGAATTGCATTCTGAATTCCCCTGCTGTTGTCTGCGCTCACTTCCGGATTACCGTACATATAATTGCCTTTCACATAGAACTCGCCGTCCCCGGGATTAATGATTCTTCCTTTGACAGATTGGAGCGTGGACGGACCCGGTTTGTAGTAGTTATTTACTACATTGGACTGCAGCGTCGTTAAGCCTCCATAGGTGTTATTAAAACCCCAGTTATAAATCACGTTGTTAGACATGGTGATATTTCCGGGCGTATTGCCGTTTCCGATTCTCGGCATCCGGCTGGTATGGCTCGTGAGCAGATTGTGATGGAAGGTGGTCGCATTGCCGCCCCAGATTCCGCCATACCCGTGTTTTCCTTTGACGTGTCCCGATAGAGTAAGGCTCTCGCTGATAATGCTCCATTGCACGGTCAGGTTATTGTTCTCATAAAAGGACAATCCCTCGTCTGTAGACCAGCCGGCAGAGACATGGTCGATCATCACATAGTTCGAGCCTCTGCCGCCCAGCGCATCCGGCTCGCTGGAAATATTGGCCGAGCCGGGCCGGAATCTTAAATACCGGATAATAATATTGCTCGCGCTGCTGATGTCCGTGTTGAAGCCGGCAATGCAAATCCCGTCACCCGGGGCGGTCTGTCCGGCGACCGTAATATTTTTACGGTTACTGAAGCTTAACGCCCTTGTTAAGTGAATCGTTCCCGATACCCGGAAAACAACCATTCTGTTGTCTTCGCTGATTGCGTCTCTTAAGGACCCCGGGCCGGAATCATTCAGATTGGTCACTTCGTAGACATCATAACCCCGGCCTCCGCTGGCATACATCCCTCCGCCTTCGGCACCCGGAAATGCAGGTATGTCTGCCGGGGCCTGGTCTGCATAAGCAGGCAGCGCATCTGCCAGAAATGACAAGCTCAGCAGAGCACCCAGTGCAGCCGAAAGAATCCGCTTCTTCATCGTGTTTCCTCCCCGCAAATTAGTTCGATTTCAGTACAGCAATGTCCGATAGGGGCTGCATATCCGTGAAATTGTCCCAGACAAAAGCCTTGAGTGTATACCCGCTCACATCATCCGGAAGCTTCAGTCTGGCAGATAACCAATCTGCTTCACCGTTAGACAGAGTCTCAGCGGTACAAATGAACTTAATAAGGTTGTTGTCCCCGTCATACAGCCCTGCAACCAGCATGACATCTTTGGCTGAGGCTATATAGTTTTCAACTTCTGCCTGTATAATAATTTCCTTGCCTGCTTCAAGGACGGTAATGGCTTGCTCCTCTGCACTATAGAAGCCGATGCTTCCCGCTTTGTATTTATAAGCAACGGTATAATTAACGGTTGTCACCTTTCCGTAGGTGTCGGCAGCTTTTATTTCAATCTCATTCACACCCGGTACCAGAGTCAGGTTCGCGCTGAAAGTCCCGTTTTTACTTAAGGTCAGATATTCTTTGCTTCCATCCAGTTTTTCCGGAATTCCGTTGTTATGGATGGTGAGCGTGCTCTCCTTATCCACGGTTCCGCTTAGCGGCAGAATGGCGCTGGTTACTTCGCCGGCTGGCTCCGGTGAAGTCATCGTGATGACTGGCGGCACATCCGCGGATGCTGATGGCGATACACTAACCGCGCCGGACGGGACGCTTTCTCCGCTGGCATTGCTTGCCGTGACGGTAAAATAGTAGGTTTTATCATTTTCCAGCCCTGTTACGAAAGCTTTATAGACCGAGCCTCCGACCGTTACGGCTTCTTCAAACGGCCCCTCTATACGTTCGCTCTGCTTCACCGTATAGGATGCTGCTGTGCTCAAAGCGTCCCAGGTAATTTCGGCACCCGAATTGTAGGGCTTTGCATTCACATTTTTCGGCGCCACCGGCTTTCCGGCATTGGCATCAAACGCTACTGTACCGTCAGCCATCACAATTTTGACATCTTCAAAAACGGCTGTCAGGGATGAGGCCGCGTTGGCACCGTTCACCATTAGCCCGGCGTACAGCTCTTTCGGGTTCCCGTTCTCGTCCAGGCCCAGATGCTTCGCAGTGGCTGTGCTGATTGCCAGCGTGTCCGAGGCCTCCGGATGTTCCGGAATGGGTGCCGAACTGACAATGGACGTGATTTTATCCCCAATCTTTGTGATTTGCAGATACGCCGTCCCGCTCATCGGAATCGTTGAATTGGAACCGTTGGATGAGCCGCTGTATCTGAACATTTTTCTGCCGCCTGCAGCCGTGGCAGCCTGCGTATAATGATAGCTGTTCGGATCCAGGCTTTCTCTGAGCGTAAGGCTCATATGGCCTAGCTGGCCTCCGGTATATATTGCTTTGGCGCTCAGCGTATAGTCTCCCTTGATTTTGACTGCCTTCATATAAAATTGATCCAGTCCGGTAGCATTTTTATTAATCCCCGTTCCTGAACCGGTAAGTGTAAACAGATTGGTATCTTCATCAAAACCGGATGAACCTGCCATATTCGGGCTGCCTATGTCGTATCCGGTGAAATCCTCCGGTTTAATAGCTGCTTCCGGTCCGGATCCGGCTCCAGGGGTTACTGTCACTTCATTGGAGTCAGGGCTCTCCCCGTATTCATTGGAGGCGGTTACAATAAAATGATATGGAGTTTCATTGGCCAATTCAGAATACGTGTAAGAAGTAACGGTTGAATTGTTGACGGTATACAGCATGTCATAGCCTGCGCTGCCGGCGGTGCGCCCTTTGACATTGTAGTAGGTGGCACCCGTAACCGAGGACCAGCTAAGCTTCGCGCTGCCGTTGCCCGGCTCTGCTGCCAGTACCGGTGCGGAAGGCAATCCCCCTTCTGCAGTCGTCACCTGCACGCTGGCACTGTCCGCTGTATTTCCCGCAGTATTGATGGCCGTTACCTTAAAAGTATAGCCCGTCAAAGGCGCAAGCTGATCAGCCGTGTAGGTCGCCTCAGTTGTCGTAGCCACCTTGTGCCCGTCCTGATACACCTCATACAGGACAGAACC
This sequence comes from Paenibacillus sp. PK3_47, assembly GCF_023520895.1. Classification (NCBI taxonomy): domain Bacteria; kingdom Bacillati; phylum Bacillota; class Bacilli; order Caryophanales; family Paenibacillaceae; genus Paenibacillus; species Paenibacillus sp. PK3_47. Next base: position 5,352,281 of record NZ_CP026029.1, on the reverse strand, counting down.
TATGCTGCTGACAGCAGCCTGCCAGCTGAGCACAGCCCGGGACGGGCTTACAGCATCTGCCTGCAGGACAGGTGCTGTTAATGTACTTGGCTCATAGTAATGAGGCACCCAATCACTGCCGAAATATTGGGTTACATCCACCACAGCTGCTGTTCCGCTAAGCACATTTCCTTTTCTGGACGATGTGTCTACCGGTTCACCGTTATACGTTGTGTTGTATTCATAAAAGTCTGCCTTCTCAGGGACGGAGCCGCCCATTCCAGCCCAGCCTTCCGGATAGATGATCGAGCTGCTCTGCAGCCTGGTATCCAGAAAGATCACCTTGGCATCCTGCCCCCAAGGTCTTCCGAAATCCCCTGCCGCCTTGTATTTGTCACCGGATGCCGTTACTGTACTGTCCCTGAACAGGTAACCGTGAAAGGAAGGGTCCGAAGCTGAGGACGGCTTCGCTGCCGTAATATGCCCTCCCGAATCCTGATCGCTGTAGCCGGCAAAGTGAAGTGTACTATTGTCAAAAACAACATTTCCCGAGCCGAAGATATAGTCAGTGTTGCCTTCTATGAAGCTGTCTTTGTAGTACTGGCGGGTGTTGCCCGTAAACAGCGTATCCTGATTGGACAGGAATCTGCACCGATAGAACTCGGCCTGATCCGCCTCGACGGCAATGGCCGCTGCCCGTTCCGTCGCCCCTCTTGACCTGGCATCCAGTGATGCTGTTCTTGGCGTAAGATTCGTAGGCGAGTTGATCGTCGTGACTTCAACGCCATCCTCCAGCTCTTCCTCTGTAATGTATTTGTTAAATGAATTCTCAAAGACGATATTTTCTGCTCTGAATCCGGTTGCGGCGCTGGTGACAAATACGGTAGCTCCCCATTTGAAGCTGCCCGGGTTGCCTTTCAGATACTTGTCATAAGCCCGGTCCTCGTTATACAGCCCATCCGCGCCGGCACTGTAATAATCATAGCCGACCCCGTAGTACCAGGTGATTTTAACCTCTTTGCCGGGATCCGCATTGACCAGATTGATATACGGCGTTGCGATTTTCAGCTGTGCCCGGTAGATGCCTGGCGCAATATGAATCGTGATGCGCTCTGCTTCACTGGCCGGATTCATCCTTGCGGCTGCAGCAAGTGCTTCCCTAACAGATGCATAGTTATGCTCTTTGGCGCTGTCACCGACGTATAAATCCTGTACCAGAGGAAGCGGCGGCAGCGGCTTAATGCTGGAGAACCTGATGTTCTTGGCAGTGTCACTTCCATTGATAACGACGTGTCCGGCAGTTGTATAGGCGGGATCTGAAGAAACTGCGGTGACAGCATAGGCACCATCCCTCAGCTTGACTGTATAGCTTCCATCCCTGACTTCTCCGGTATAACTGTACCCGTCATTCAGATTCGTAAATTTGATGCTGCCAATGCCGACTCCGGACGGCAATCCGGTAAAGGCGCCTGCTGCAGTGTAAACCGCTGCTTTTGCAACCGTAATATTTCGGGTTATGTCCTTATGGATGGTTACACTTGCCTCTCCATGAAGCCCGTAATCGTTCACGCCGGAAATGGCTAATGCATAGGTTTCCCCTGCACGGAGATCTGCGGAATACGTCAGGTCTGCCTTATTCAGCCGGGCATCAACAGCCGGAGCCAGACTGCCTTCCTGTGGACTGAAGGTAATCTTCAAATGATCCAGGCTGTAACCAGCCTCAAATCCGGTAATGGTTCCGCTGATGTTCGCCATAGGAATTCTGGCTACATGTAACTGAAGATTATCAATGCCGCTGTGAATATCGGCAGCTGTAACGGCAACTGTCTTGGAGTCATCTGATATGGCATATTCAGAGTCGACACCTCTGAGGACTGCTGTATACGTGTACCCTGCGGTAAGAACTGCAGTATACGTCCCGTCAGCCTCCAGCTTTGCGGGAAGGAGCTCTTGGGTGGACTGGTTCTGAAAAACGATTGAATGGCCTGACAGGACATGCTCATTCAAGTTCAGTGTACCGGTTACTTTAACACCCGGAGTCCTGGTTATTCTCGCAATGTTGGGTTTATGGCTTCCTGACTCTGTATAATAAATCTGCAAAGTCCCGGAATCCAGCGCGCGGTATTCAAGGATCTGCCCTGCTGAAGTGAAAGCCTCCTTATTGCCCGTCACGGCTTCACCGGTTGCGCTGCTGATCAGTGCGAAATTAACAGCTGCAGGGCCGGCCCCGTTGGTAACGAAACCATATAAGTGGATGAGGTCTCCTGCTTTCACATTCTCCAGGCGGATGTACTTGGCGGAAGCATCTCCGTTACCCGCAGAATAGACGGAACCCCTGCTGTCATACCCGTCGCTGAAGGTTTTGGTAGTAGGCTTTCCGTAGGATAGCGCGCCAATAGCTTCACCGTCGTAATAATATAATCTGTGATAACCTCCGCCGGCAGGCGTCATGACCGTCAGATCACCGAAGGAAGTATTCTCTTTAAACCAGCCGGACCCGACAGAGGCGCTTAATCCGTTCAGCGTATCCACTGTAATATGGTTGGTATATTCATCTCCCGCTGCCTGAACACCTCCGAAGTCCCATACCTCAATCATGCCATTCTGCGCTGCACCCTCCGCCTGCACAGGAGCATGCCCCAGGCTAAACACGGTGGTCACCAGCATGACCAGTACCAGTAATTTGCTTACGGCCTTTTTGGATCGCTTGTACATGGATGTCCTCCTCTTAACTGATATGGTAAATCCCCTTTCCGGTATAAGCGCTTTCAAAGACTGTTCTAAAAACCGCCTTATCTTCCTTTCCAGGTGCATAAGACGGTTTTAGGGTTACCTTCTATTCTTTATTGTTTGGTTTTCAGATAGGCTTCCTTGTACTCTTCCATCAGGCTGCTGCCGCCGGCTTCCTTCCATTTCTCAACCTCCGCGTTCCAGCCTGCTTCATCAATTTTGCCCATAATATATTTGGTTTCCGCGTCCGTAATCATCTGCTCCAGCTCGCTGCCGCGCTCTGTAAAGGTATTGGATATCAGGGTAAGGGCCGGATTAGTCACCGCATATTTTTCGTTCTCTGCTACCACTTTATTGTTCTTCACGAACAGCTCCGTCTGCTTCATCGGCTTATCCATATTGTACGTTTCTCCACGTTGGAGCAATGTGTCCCGGTAAGGCTTCACTTCTTTGGCATCGGCATCCTTATCCAGCGGAATGGTATAATCCCCTTCTACTGAATAATGGGTACCCTCGATGCCTTTATTGATCAGATTGACCATCTCTTTGTCGAGCAGCTGATCAAAGAACGTCATAATTCTTTTCATTTCCGCTTCGCTTTTTACGGAGGACTTTGGAATGGCCAGAATCCCGGCATTGCCGCTCTCCGCAGGAACCCGGATTCCGCCGGGACCTTCGAGGGCAACCGCATCCATAACTGCCGTCGGTACGACCTTTTCGAGATTCGACTGCATGGTCTGGGCGTTGCCTCCGGAGATCCGCAGGGCTACCCGGCCGGCTTCATAAGCTTTATCCACGGTTTGGGAATCGGTTACAGCAAAATCCTGGTTAATCAGCTTCTCGGCATACAGCCGTCTGAACAGATTCAAGGTATCGTTAAACTCTTCGGTCATGAACTCCGGGGTGAAGTTCCCCTGTTCATCCACTTCCCACTTATTAGGACCGCCTTGCATAACCGAAAGTCTGGTTAAGGTCGAGGAGACATTCTGATTATAGCCTTTGTCCAGCATGAGTCCGTAAGTATCTTTCTTTCCGTTCTTATCCGGGTCATTTTCCGCCACGGCTTTTAGAACGTTGTACCAGTCATCCAGCGTTTTCGGCACCTGCAGGCCCGATTCATCGAACCAATCCTTGCGGTATTGGAGGACCGCCCGGCCCACACTCCGGAAGACCGGCAGTCCGTACAGCTTTCCTTCTACTTTAATATTGTCATAATAGGTTTCAGGCTGAGCCGCAAGATTCTTGTAGTCCTGCAGATAAGGTCCGATCTCCCAGAAGACATCCGACTGCATCGCAGCAACGATGGTAGGAACATAGCTGATCTTGATCACCTTGGGAAGCTCTCCTGAAGCAAGCATGACGTTAATTTTCTCGTCATAGCCTGAAGTCGGAATCCACTGGAAGTTCAGCTTAGTGTTTGTATACTTTTCAATCGCCTGTTCCATGGCATTCCCTTTAGCCGGTACTTCAGCAGCCTGGTGTACAGCAATCGAAAGCTCCAGCGGAGAATGATCCTCTGCAGGTGCGTTCGTACTGCTGTTGGCCGGACTCGTATTGCCGTTTGCCGCATTCTGCTCATTTCCGGAACCGCATGCCGACAATACAGCTGTGGCCAGTAATGTGCCCCCCATTAGTAACGCCATTCTTTTCTTCATTGACCTAACCCCTCCGGTTGTAGAAATTTCTATGGTAAGCCCATATCCCCTTGCAACCAGGACATATGGACATTCATAGCCTGCAAGCTTAATTTAAATCACGGTCAGCCTTTGACTGATCCGAGCATTACCCCTTTGGCAAAATGCTTCTGGAGGAACGGATAGACCAGCAGAATGGGGACCGTGGCAAATACAATGACTGCCATCCGGATCGTCAATGGCTGAATTTCCGTGTTATCAATGGAAGTGTCACCGATGCTGCCCTGGGATAAGATGACGATCTGCCGGAGCAGAACCTGAATCGGATACAGCGTGCTGTCGTTGATATACAGAATGGCGCTGAAGAACTGGTTCCAATGCCCGACGGCATAGAACAAACCAAAGGTAGCCATAGCCGGCATGGACAGCGGAAGCACAATTCTGAACAGCACACCTACATCGTTACAGCCGTCTATCCGGGCCGAATCCTCCAGCCCGTCGGGAATTTGCTGAAAGAAATTTTTAAGCACGATCAGGTTGAAGGCGCTGATGGCGTTCGGGATCATCAAGGACCATAAGCTGTTCGTCAGCCCCATGGCTTTGACTACAAAATATGTAGGGATCATGCCTCCGCCGAACAGCATTGTGAACAATACGGCAAGCAGTATAAACTGGCGGCCTCTGAGTGTGGATTTGGCCAGCGGGTAAGCCATAAGCGAGGTAAACAGCAGATTGATGAAGGTGCCCACTACCGTGATGTAGATGGAGACGAGCATGCTCCGGAACAGCGTATCCGTTGAGAAAATATAGCGGTATGAGGCCAGGGACCATTCCTTCGGCCACAGAATCAGTCCGCCCTTGGCCACCTCCGCCGGGCTCGTAAATGAAACCGCTAACACATATACAAATGGCAACACACAGACCAGTGCGATCAGGATTAACAGCGTATAATTGATCACATCGAAAATCCGGTTCCCCATGGTTTTGTCTTGATGCATAATTAAAACCTCCTCCGTTCCTGTTTATGAAGCGGCATCAGTAGACACCCTCTTCTCCGAACTTCTTGGCCAGCCAGTTGGACCCCAGCACCAATACCAGACCGACTGCCGATTTGAACAGGCCGACCGCGGCGCTATAGCTGTACTGGGCCTGAGTCATCCCTTTGGTATACACGTAGGTATCGAATACTTCGCCCACCTCGCGGTTGGTCGGAGTAATCATTAGGAAGATGTGCTCAAAGCCCGAATCCAGGAAGCTCCCCAAACGGAGAATAAACAGAATAATAATCGTACTGCGGATTGCCGGAAGCGTAATATGCCATAGCTGGCGCCAGCGGTTGGCCCCGTCAATTCTCGCTGCTTCATACTGCTGCAGATCCACACCGGCCAGAGCAGCAAGGAAAATCACCGTTCCCCATCCGATTTCCTTCCAGATTGACTGGGTAATGATCATCGTCCGGAACCATTCCGCTTCAAGCAGGAAAGCGATTTTTTTGCCGGTAATCTGATACAGCAGCTCATTCAGCACTCCGTTTTCCGTAGTCAGCAGAATGTAAAAGATCCCGACAACGACCACCCAGGAGACAAAATGGGGAATGTAGATTAACGTTTGAATGAAATTTTTGAATCTGGCGCGCCGCACCTCATTTAACATCAGCGACAGAATGATCGGCATCGGGAAAAAGAAGACCAGATTATAAATGGCTAAGATCACTGTATTGCGGAACAGCATGCCAAACTGCGGCTCCGAGAAAAACCGTTCAAAGTGCTTAAAGCCGACCCATGGGCTGTTCAGAAAACCGGTATAGGGCTTATAGTCCATGAAAGCCATGGATACCCCGTACATAGGCACGTATTTGAAGATAATAAAATAGATGACACCAGGCAGCAGCATCAGATATAACCACTTATCCCGGGTGATATCCCGCAGCAGGGTACCCATCCTGCCCCTTGGGGCCCTGATGCCGGGTACTCCTGAAGAAGTTGTTACGTTCTGCTTCAACTCTGTAACCTCCTTGATTTCTTTGTTTGCTATCTGGGTCCAATACTATTTCATCCGGTTATGACCGGCTATAAGGCTGAGCTAACCTGTTCACCTCTCCTGCTGCCAATAGGGCTTCCCCGCAGGTTTTCCGGCCTGCAATAACCCTCATATATCCATGCAGTTCACTTTATACAACCTTTGAAGCGGAGGCTCTGCACGGCAAAAAAGCAGGCGGATGAGATCCGAGGATCTCTGTCCGCCTGCTATCTTACAGTCCTGCTGTAAGCCAGTTCATATTCCCGGCACATCCGGGTGCCGCCTGCTTCCTGCCACCTGGCCAGCTCTGCCTGCCAGCCTTCTTCATCAATCATGCCCATTATAAATTTGGTTTCTGCGTCAAGAATGATCAGCTCCAGCTCCTTGCCTTTTTCCCTGTAGGTATCGGATTCCAGGGTCAGCGCCGGATTCTCAACGATGTATTCCCTGTTCTGCCTGCCGAGCTGCTGGGTCCTCAGGTAGAGCTCGGGCTGCAGACTCGGTTTAACCGAACTCTGGTCGTACACAAGATAAGGAAACAAATCCCGGTAAGGCTTCACTTCCTTCAGATCCAGCGTCCTGTCCAGAATTTCTGCATACTCCCCTTTATCAGCCCAATGCCTGCTTTCAATGCCTTTGCTGATCACTGTCTGCATGGGAGGATCAAACAGCTTATCGAGAAAATCCAGTATCTGCCTGACTTCCTCCAATGTTTTGACAGAATCCTTGGGGATCGCAAAGAAGCCGGCATTTCCCGGTTCACCCGGCAGACGGTTGCCTTCCGGACCGGTAAGAAAAGCCACATCAACTTCCGCCTCCGGCACCGTCTTCGTCAACTTGTCCATCCAGCTTTGGGCGTTGCCTCCGGAAATCTGGATGCCGGCACGGCCTGAATCATAGATTTTGGTCGTTTCATTCGTATCGACAACTACAAAATCGGAATTAATCAGCTTTTCCCGGTACAGCCTTCTGAATAATTTCAAGGTGTCCAAAAAAGGCTCTGTAAGAAATTCAGGCGTGAAGCGCCCCTCCTCCTCCAGCCACTTGTTCGGCCCTCCCTGGGATACGGAAATCCGGGTCAGTATAGAACTGACATCCGTATTGTATCTTTTATCCAAGACCATCCCATAGGTGTCGTGCTTTCCGTTACCATCCGGGTCCTCCAGGGTCATTGCGCGCACGACAGTGTACCAATCCTCCAGCGTTACCGGTACCTCAAGCCCCAGCCGGTCAAACCAGTCTTTGCGGTATTGAATTGTCGCACGTCCGAGATCACGGATAATGGGCACCCCATAGATCCGCCCTTCCACGGAGATATTGTGATAATACTGGTTATCCAGCGCCGATAAATGGGCATAATCCTTCAGCAGAGGGCCCAGCTCCCAGAATTGGCCTGCTTTTATAGTAGCGATATAATCGGGCGAATATCCCAGCTTCACAAGCTTGGGAAGTTCCCCCGCGGCAATCATCAGCCTCAGCTTATCATCATAGGCGGACATCGGAATCCATTCAATCTGCAGATTCGTCTGCGTGTAAGCCTCGATGGCCTGCTCGACTTCATTATTATTAGGAGGCAGCTCACCGATCAGCGTGGCTCCGATGGACAGGTTGAAGGCGGAAGAAGGCAGGGATTTCCCCCCGCTTCCGCCCATGGGCCCACAGCCTGCCGGCACAGCAGCCAACATCAGGCAGCATAAGACTCGTAAGATAGTAATCTTCATTTCTCCGCTCCGTTCATCATGTTTTCCCGGTATTGGCCTGGTGTAATCTGATACGTTTTTTTGTAGCTGCGGATAAAAGAACTGATATTTTTATACTTTATTTTCTCGCTGATTTCCGAGATCTTCATATCCGTCTTCTCCAGCATCTCTTTGGCCATTTTCATCCGGTAATCCGTCAAATAATCACTGAACGATACACCGATTTCCCTTTTAAAGATGCGGCTTAAGTACACCGGATGATAATTCAGAATCTTCGAATACATTTCCAGCGTAATCTCCTGATCGTACTGCTCATGAATCATATTGACGAGCCTGTCGGCGATTTTTACATATTGGATCTTGGAATTATCAGACAGCAGCTTGATGATGGGATGGATCAACTTGGATTCAAACCAGTGAATGATCTCCTCCCGTGTCTGCAGCTGAAAGATTTTCCGCATGTCACTTTCACCCTCCAGCACCTGCTTTACCGGAATCCCCTGCTCCTGTGCAATCCGCAAAAGTCCTGAAGCCAGCTGCAGAAGCATCGTCTGGTGTTCATACAGAGCACGGTCCTTATAGACCAACGTGTCGAGGTACTGCCCCAGCAGCTCAGAAGCGCTCTCCGGCTGCATTTCCTTGATGGCGTAAATCACCCTTTCCTCCAGCATTTTCAGATGGGAGTATTCATAATGTTCATTTCCCCCCTGGCTTCCGAGATCCCCGTAATGAATAATAATCTCCGGCCCCAGGCTGATCCGTGCCTTCAAGGCGTTCAGGCTTTCCCCGTAAGCAATCACAGTATCGGTCAGCTGTACATAAGGATTACTGATGCCAATGCTCACCTTGATCTGCAAAACCTTTTCCGCGTTTATCTTGATACACTCTGCGGCTTCGTACAAAATATTCCGGACCGCTTCCCTGTCATCCTGGTCCGTAGCCACCAGCGTAACCTGAGACTGGTTCAGTGTAATCGGAGGAAAGCGGAGCGAAGGAGGCAGAACCTCCTGGGCAATATTGCTGACCGCATAGAGCAGCAGCTCACGGTCCTCCTCCCGGCAGCGCGTTTCCTGCAGATTATCAATCTGAAGGGTAAGAACCCCCAGGCTTTTCCATCCGGACGGGAAGCCGTATATTTCGGAACGGAACAAATAATCGTTTTCGCTGATCTGGCCTGTAAATAATTTTAATACGAAATACTCCTTCAAATGGCTGGTCTGTCCCAGCATCTGCTTCTCCAGCAGGTCCCGTGACCCGGCCAGCGATTGGATACTGGATTTGATGTATTCCAGATCATCCCGGTTCCGCGGTGACCGCTGTTCCCCGTCCGAATGATCGTATGTTCTGGCTACATGAAGCAGATTGCTGATCGGGAGATACATCCGGCGGCTTCCATACAAGGCAAGGGTGACGACAACCAGCACAATGGCCAGACAGACCAGAATAGTGAAGCCGGCTATTTTGCGGGTATCCTTCTTCATCTCCCCGATGTCGACTACCGATATGTAAGTCCAGCTGTTATAGCTTGAGGAACGGTACATGGCAGCCGCTTCTTTCCCGTCAAGCCGGGTATTAAATATTCCCGCTGGCTGGTCTGTATCTGCTTGTAACTGCTGTACCACAGCGCTGTTAATCTCTTTATAACGTTTCTTGTCTGCTTCAGCAGCGAGAATATCTTCACCCGCGCGGTCCAGAATATAGTTCCGGCTGGATACGTTGGAGGATAACCCCATGACATCCTGAATCTCCGATAAAATAATACTTACGACGAGAAGACCCTGCGGTTTATCGGTCTGCGGCAGGATCGGAATCTTGTGCACCAATGTAATCGTTTCCACAGGTTCGTAGAAAAGATCCGTATTTGCAGCAGACAGCCCTGTATACCAGAATATACTTTTTGGCTGTTTGGCATTGTCAATGAATTCCTGGCGGTTCTCCATTTGATCCAGCGGCTTCATCACATTCAGGTTGAGCGCCCAATTCTGCTCAAGGCTGACGAGATAGGCCTGGTTAATAATCGCATCGCTGGACTGCAGGTTATACAGCTCCTTGGTAAGCAGCCGGATGGACTCAAAGTTATATGAAGATAACGGACTGTTCATCGCTTCCTTAACCAGGGAGGAGTTGGCAAATTGGGTGGCTGATTTTTCAGTAGTCTTCAATATTTGCTCTACACGCATCTGCGTCTGATCCAGCCACTGCATATTCATTTCCTTGACCTTCTTCTCCATATCCCCCGAAGCAATCGAGTAGGAAGCAAAGCCGATAATTATAGTAGGCAGAATGCCCAGCACAAGACTATAGGCGAGCAGCTTCAGCAAATATTTGCTCAACTTCATCCCTCCTGTCCAGCCTTTCATTAAGGCGGATGATTATCTTCAGACAACCTATATAATCTCAGTAAACGGGGTTTCGCACAATATACTTTATATAACTTCTTTAACATTTTTCTGTTTATTACAGTGTATAAAGACTTTTCGCCATTCGTGTACAAGCACTTGCAAACAGTCCCCACCTTAAATAAGATGAGGACTGTTGGTTCATCAGAGACGATTACAATGCTGTGGTTGAAGTGTTCCAGACATTCAGCGCATAGATGGTCCAGAGCCGGGCTTCTTCCCCATCCGAAAGCACCAGTTTCACAAACCGGGCCTTCTGCAGGAGAAATTCAATTTCGGTACATCCTGTCTCTTTCCGGCCGGAACCCGCTGCAACTGCATTTCCGTAATTCACGCCGTCAGCCGAGACGAACAACCGGTAAGGACCGGGATTGTCCCCGATATCACTGTCCAATGTGATCTTGTTGAACAGCTGCTCCTCCTGCATATCAATAATCAGATGAATAGGGTCAGCCTGATAGGAGGCCCTCCAGCCCGCAGCAGCATCCTCATCCAGAACGGCATAAGCGTTCAGACCATTCCTGGAGGCAGCTGCCGTCCATTCCGACCGGTCCAGCCTGCCGTCATCCTGAACGAATTTGAATTTATCGATATTCAGGAGATTGCCCTCCGTATTTCCGTAAAACTTCAGAATCACATGATGGGTACCGGAAGTTCTGGTAACCGGACAGGCCGCATAGACCCAAGCCCCCTCGCCTCCAGTACACGGGACAGGGCAGCTTCCTATGACTTCTCCGCCCACGCTGTCCAGAACAATCTCTATCCTCGAATCTGCAGCCGTACTGGAGACCCTTGCTTTAAAAGTCCGGGAACCGGTGTCTTCAAACACGACATTGTCCAGCTTGATATAGTCAAAATTATGGCAGTCGGTTACATACCAGGTGCCTCCGACAGGGGTGACCAGGCTTACACCTGCCGTTTCATCCGCGCTTTCGGCTTCCATATAGCGGTAAGCACTCCGCAGTGCAGAAGGCTTAATGCCATCCGCTCCGGTGGATGGTTTTGCAGGCAAGGGCGGCGGAGGGCTGCCGGGATCGCCTGCAGTTACGATACTGATGCCGCTGCTGCCGATTCTCCCGTTCCACTCGATAAGCAGCTCTCTGGCGTAGCCGGTGCCGGAACGGGTAAATGCAACCTTCTCTCCATTGACAGCTACAGTCACTTTATCCCCGTAAGGATCAGCCATATGTATGGTGCTGACTTCGATATATTGATCGAACTTCACCGTAATCTCTTTATTCTGGAACCCTTCTCCGCTCTCTTTGCAGCTTACAGTCCCGTAGCCTTCCGGTGTGATGACCATAACCTCTGTCATTTCATGGGCCATCTCCTCGAGGATAACAGGCTTTAGCCAAATTTCCTTCGTATGGCTGTCCCGGCAGAAACCGGCGATATCGTAATAATTCCGCCAGATTCCCGGCATGCTGATGTACTGCTTATCCCCGGAAACCGTTGCAGCAGCATAATCAGGTTCCGCTGCCGCCGGCAAAATGTCCAAGGGGTGGTTAAAGACATAATTTCTGTTGTTATACTGCCTGTTGTAGGCATCCTTCTGCATTGCAGCCCACTCAGCGGCTCTTCCGGTATTCAGCAGCAGCCCTCCATAATGCACAAGAAGATACGGGGTCCACTCGTTGTAGGTACCGTTCAGATTACCCAGCCCCCAATAGTAGGGATGATAGTAGCTGTCCAGGCTTTCCAGCACAGCATCTGTTTCGGAAGCGGACCATATCTCCCCAAGCTTTAAGTGCAAGGCCAGCCATTGACCGGCAAAATAGGATTCACAGCCTCTGCCTGCCGGCAGTGATGGCTTAAGGTAACGGGCCCGGTAGGAGGAGACAACGGTGTCATAAGCGGTCTGGTACTGCTCTGCTGCAAATTTTTCGCCCTGTATCCCGGCAAGTACAATCATAATCCGGTAAGCAGCTGCAGACAGGCTGGCATTATACGGGTTGGGGTCCCCGCCGGCATCATAGGAGTTTTCGGACTCGTCAAAGGTATATGCATAATCAGGACTCCCGTACAGCTCTACCTGATCCAGAATCCGCTGTCCGGCTTTTTGGATATAAGGCCAGAAGAAATCCAGCTGTTCCCTGTCATTGGTCGCACGAAAGGTTTCAAAGACAGAAATAATAAATCCGCAGTTGAGGTCCACCCACTTGCTGATTTCCCTGTAGTCCCTGTGATCTTTATCATCCCAGTCTACAAGTACCGATTTATCGGGCCCGCTGCTGTTAAAATCATGATGGATCTGCCCGTTATCCTTCTGGGTTCTGGCCCAGTACCGCAGCTCCTGCCAGGCGAAAAAAGGCACCAGCTGATTCACAATCTGCCGCGCATGCCACATCTGGTCCATCGTACCGAAGCAGGTCCACTCCCCTTCCGCAAACGCGACTCTTCCGTCTTTTTTATACATTGAGTTATTCGATAAATTTGCAAGCGTGTTCAAAGTCTGGTTCTGCAGCCACACCGGCAGATTGGATCCCCGCATCCGGTTAACAAGCTCATCGGCATTAGCCTTAAGGCGGTCAAAGTTCTCTATTCCCAGCGCCGCAATATCACCGGGGTTGTCATACAGATTCAGGTAATAAGCACGTTCCGGATCGGTATCATCATACCAGGCTAATACAAAACGGATTGTTTTGGTCTCCCCCGGGGCAAGGTTAACCTTTACAGCTGTCTTATTCACAAGTTCATCCGGCAGAGGTTGGACGTTATATTCCCCATGGCTGAAAAACAGGCTGTCATCGCCGCCGCAGGTCATAACAGCCTCCGGATCGCTGCTTGCCGCATATACAGCCCATTTATCGGAAGCAAAACCTTTTCCCTGCTTATATTCAGCAGGCCCTGCTGGCCTATCTACATGAAAAGCGCATGCGGCAGCCGCATCGTCATCCGATTCATTTTCCAGTTCCAGCTCATAAAAGGCATACGGCATACTCATAAGCCCGGGATTCTTCGGGTCCAGCGGCGAAAAAGCCGTCATCCGGACTTTGATCCTGCCTAATGTTCCAAAGTTGACTCTATGCTCCGGCCAGACTGCGTCATCTTCATAGCGTCCATTAGAGCAATAAGCCTGCATTATATGTAATGTCTCGGTTTGTCCTCCGCAGCAGGAATAGAACTGGAATCCGGACCTCCCCATCGGTACATAATCATTCTGGTCTGCGGGAGCCTGCGTGACAGCTGCAAAGGTTCCGTTATGCGCGCAAAATTTGACGGCCCCTGCTCCGAATCCTCCCAGCGGCGTACCTGTAGTACCATCTACTGCCCGGGATGAATTCTCACTGGTTTTGTACAATCGTTCCACATCCTCTTATAATAAAGTAATCATGATCTGTCCGTGAATGACTCAAATTATAGCTCCGGATAAGCGTTGCAGAAAGTCATTCCTTGCTCATTTATGGACAGAAATTGCTCAATTATTTAGGAGGCCTCATAAGATGAAGGCTTATCATGAATTACGTTCCTATCCCCCGGACTTCCCGCTGCGGATTTACAGGCATGAGCAGAAGCAATTCTCCTTCCGTGCCCACTGGCATTCAGATATGGAAGCGGTTCTGGTGATGGACGGCTCTGTGCGCTTCGGGATCAATCAGGAGGTGACCATCTTAACCAAGGGGGAGGTGGCGGTATGCTGCAGCGGAGATATTCATTGGTATGAAAGCATGGATCAGGCTACGTTCTATATTCTGGTCTTTCAGCCAAGTCTGCTTGGCGGCTATGCAGCACGTCCTTCAGACATCAGCTATAAGAGCTCCTTCTTAACTAAGGACACGATTCAGGAAAGTGGAATAAATCCCGGCATCCGTGACCGGCTAAAGGGATTATTCGACGAGGTCTATGCTGAGATGCAGTTAAACGATCCTTATTCCCCTATGATTATTACCGGCAAAACGCTGGAGCTGCTTGCGACGCTGCAGCGCCATGCGCCGGATACACAGCTGGACGGCGAACAGGAGAACCGCCGGACCGCCAATCTGAAGACGATGCAGAAGATTATAGAATATCTGCAGTCAGACTACATGCAGCCCTTGACACTGGCTGAAACGGCAGGCCACTTTAATCTCAGCACGTTTCATTTCTGCAGGCTGTTCAAAAGTCTGACCGGCACGAACTTCAAGCATTATCTGAATGCCATCCGGGCGGATGCGGCGGAAGAACAAATCAGGTCAACCAATGATCCGATTACCACTGTCGCACTGGATTGCGGATTCAATAATATAAGAACCTTCAATCGTGTATTTAAGTCGATTAAAGGATATAATCCTTCCAGTTTACGCGAATAGAACGGCTTTATCTGTCCAACCCACCGAAAGGATTTGATCATATGAATACATACCAGTTAGGCGCGCTGTACGGAGACGGGATCGGGCCGGAGATTACGCAGGCTGCGGTTGATATACTGGGAGCAGCTTCCCGGTTGGCGGAAGTGAGTATAGAATTCGTCACGCTTCCGATGGGCTGGACCGCTATTAAAGAATACGGGAATCCGATGCCGCAGCAGACCAAGGATACGCTGGAGAAGCTTCACGGATGGATTATGGGCCCGCATGACTCTGCCGCATATCCGCAGGAGTATCAGGAAGGCCGTAATCCGAGCGGAGAGCTCCGGCATTACTTTGATCTTTATTCAAATGTTCGTCCCGCCAGGAATCTGCCTGGTATTAAGGGCGTTGTAGCAGACACCGATCTGGTTATTTTCCGTGAAAATACAGAAGGCTTCTATTCGGACCGCAATATGTACGCGGGGACCGGCGAGTGGCAGATTACCGAGGACGTAGTGGTATCCACCGGTGTCTTCACCCGCAAAGCCGTTGAGCGCATTGCCCACGAAGCCTTCAGGATGGCGGTGCAGCGCCGCAAAAAGGTGACGATTGTGCACAAAGCAAATGTGATCAAGCTGGGTAGCGGCCTATTTAAGAACGTCTGTCTGGAGGTCGCCGCTAAGTACCCGGAAGTGCAGGTGGATGACTATCATATCGATGCCATGACCGCTCATCTGGTCCGCCGGGCACAGGATTTTGACGTCATTGTCACGGAGAACATGTTCGGCGACATCCTCTCTGACCTGACAGGTGAGCTGGTGGGCAGCCTGGGACTGGCCCCGTCCATCAACACCAGCGACAAACTGGCAATGGCCCAGGCAGCCCATGGCTCTGCACCTGACAAAGCCGGGCAGAACATTGCCAATCCGGTTGGCATTATTTTGTCCTCCGTTATGCTGTTGGACTGGTTGAGCGCCAGACATGCGGACACTTCCTTGAAGACGGCGGGTGAGCTGATCGGAAAAGCTCTATTTAAGACCATGGAGGATGGGGTAAAAACGCGCGATTTAAAAGGTACCGCCTCCACGGCCGAATTCACAGCTGCGGTTATTGCCAATTTGAATGATGTTTAATTAGAACCACCCTCCCAGCGGGTGGTTTGCCCATGAGGTACAACCCCCTGTTGTAAAATTGCATTGCAGGTAAACCTTACCTCACGCCCAATTGTCCTCCAGCAGAAAGTAGCCCCTTGTACTCGAAAAAACGAGTACATTCGGGCTCTGCGGCGTGCAGCGCGCTCAATATACTCGAAAAAACGAGTACATTGCGCCTCTGCGACGTGCAACGGGGCCATTGTACTCGAAAAAACGAGTAAATTTGTTCTCTGCGACGTGCAGCGCGCTCAATATACTCGAAAAACCGAGTACATTGCGCCTCTGCTACGCGCAGCGAGACCATTGTACTCGAAAAAACGAGTACATTCGGGCTCTGCTACGCGCAGCGAGACCATTGTACTCGAAAAACCGAGTACATTGGGTCTCTGCAACGTGCAACTGGGCCATTGTACTCGAAAAAACGAGAACATTGCGCCTCTGCGACGTGCAACGGGGCCATTGTACTCGAAAAACCGAGTACATTGCGCCTCTGCGACGTGCAACGCACCCATTGTACTCGAAAAACCGAGTACATTGCGCCTCTGCAACGTGCAACGCGCCTTTTGTACTCGAAAAACAGAGTACATCGCGCCTCTGCGACGTCAAACGCGCCCATTGTACTCGAAAAACCGAGTACAATGAACCTCAGCGGTTGCCCCGTTCAGAACGGGCAAACTCTCCAAAGCCTAAACAAAAAGCGGATTCGTATATTTACGAATCCGCGTTAATTATAAGCACTTCTCCCGCATATCCAATCACATGCTGCTCCAGCCCCTCCACTCCTGCCTGCAGTATTCCCCCGGCCACCAGTCTGGCCATTTCAATGGCACCAGCTTCCGAGAAGTGTGTGTTATCCTGCACACCCTCCGGAAAATTCGCATATTGTCCCGGCTCGGCCCACAGGAAGATTTGTTTGGTGCGCTCTTCCCCGAGCTCCTCAAAATACCTTTTACTAAGCGCCGCCAAGTCAACAAAAGGTACGGCTTCACGGGCAGCCAGCTGGCGCATGGCCTCAATGTAGTCCCCGTGGGTATTGCTTATGGAACCGTCTGACTCAAAGAACCGGCGGTGCATGGGAGATATCAATACAGGATGCGCTTCTGCTTGTCGTGCCAGATCAATAAATTGCTGCAGATAGTGCTGGTACGTCGTAAACGGCCCTTCGCCTTCCCCCTTTTCCTTCTCATCGTTGTGGGCAAATTGAATCAGCAGATAGTCATCCTTGCGCAGCTTTTTGGCAATCCGCAGCAGGCGGCTCTCCTGAATGAAGGTTTTGGCACTTCTGCCGGAACATGCGTGATTAGCAATGGCAATATTCGCATTGAAGTATAATCCGATCACCTGCCCCCAGCCTGTGTAAGGATATTTAGCGGAGGACTGATCCGTTACTGTGGAATCTCCCGCCAGAAATAAGGTAGGGATACGGGTCTCCCGCTCTGCCTTAACATGCTGCACACCAGGCGCACTTCCTCCAAAGGCAAGCTTAAGCTGTCCGTTGTCTACATGCACGGCAAAACTCCGCGTAACGATCTGTCCGGCTTCAGTCTCCAGCTCCCCCAGCCTGATCCGCCCCACTCCTTCTCTTACTGCAGTGACAGCAGGCCGGTCCGGTGCACCGATCTGCAGGGTTACCCTATAATTGCCGTTGGGCACATCCATCAGCAGGGTCGGGACCGGCGGCGTGAAATAATCTCCGGGCCATGAATCCCGTAAATCCTCATTCATCGAAACTCCAGCTGACGCGGCAAAGCCATAACCTTCTTCCATACTATATAAGCCTTCCAGAACGGGTATAAATGAATAGCTGAACATCATACGTTCATCCCCCTTTCATATACTCTTTCCACCTTAAAGCATGAGAATCATTCCAACAATCATACTTTTTTGAACAGCCCTAGACAGGGTTTGAACTCTTTTGCCGGATTTGCACTTTTTGGATCTTAAGATCCTCTATACCTCCGTGCGGCCGTGCTGCATTTTCACATAAAGGTTATAGGAGGGAGCATCACCCACCATTCCAGATCCTTATTCATCTTCCGCACAAAAAAGCGGATCCGCATTTGCTGCGAAGTCCGCTTGCTCTTTAACATATTATTTCCTTCACCAGGCCTACTTCGCAAAAATCTCCTCCAGCACCCTGCCGTCCCCATGACTAAAATCGATCCCGAGAATTCGCCCCATCGTCGGAGCAATGTCGACCATTTCGATGTCCCCGATAGCAAAATCATGCTTTATCTTCGCGCCGGAGATGACGATATTGCAGCGGTACCCGCTTTTGTCGGGAGAATAGCCGTGTGTGGCATAACGGATTCCGTGTGCTTTTAAATCCACAACCACCTGCTCGTCCAGGCTCTCGTCAAAACAATAGCCCAGCCTGGCTTCAAGCATAATCCTTGTGTACGGACTTGCGTGCATACGGTCCAGCTTGTCCCTGTCATACACGCTCTCTACTCCTGAGGCCCCATTATTCATATATTCTTCGACAGCCGCAAGAGCCAAGGCTTCAGCTTCCTCATCCCCCGGCCGGACATGCAGGTAAGCCGATCCTCCTCCGCACTGGAAGAACGCCCGCCATCTCAGCTCTCCATTTTCCTCATAAATCAGGCCCTTCGCCTGCAAAAGAGTATTCAAATGCACCTTGTACCGCACATTGAACTGCCCGTGGTCCCCCTGCACCATAAGGACTGTATCGTCCTTGATCCCGGCATCCTCCACTGCCTGCATGATCTCGCCAAGCCTGTGATCCATACGCAGAAGAACCTCATGCACTTCCTCGCTGTCTGTTCCGTACATATGCTTGGCATCATCGAGATCGATCAGATGCATCATAAGGAGATTGGGCTTTTTACGCTTGATCGTATCGACAGCACATTGGGTGGAAAAGTCATCCAGATACGGCTGCTCAATCCCCTGCCTGATCCGTCCATGCTTCATTTCCATCTGGATGCAGTATACAGGGCTGCCGCTGCGCAGCACCTTCAGCGCCTGATTCTCGCCTTTAAGCGCCCTGATCTCCGGAATATTATACTGAATCGAAGATTTGCCGGATACCGGCCAGAGAATGCCCGCGGTGCTCATCCCCTGCTTACGTGCAGCGTCATAAATTGTCGGGGTCTTCACCGCTTCCCGGAACCAGAACCAGTGCTGGTCCTCCTCCGGTACAAAAGGCTGCAGCGGATTGTTATGATGGATGCCGTGTTTGTCCGGATACATCCCTGTGGCGATGGTCGTATGAACCACATAGGTGAGTGTGGGATATACGCTTTTCAAACGGTTGCTGTAGGCACCGTTCTTCATTAATTTAGACAAATTAGGCAAGCGGCTGGCTGTCTCCCAGTTGTCCTCCGAAAACGCATCATAGGATACAACGATCAGATGTTTGGCTGCAGGCGCCTCAGACATTGTTGATTCCATATTAATTCCCCTTAGGTAATGTGATGAAGACAAAGAAGCCGATCAGAAACAGCGGAATAATCGCCAGAATACTGTAGCTCGCTTCACCCGTCAAAGTTGTCGTCAGCGACATCAGCACAGGACCGAGAATCGCCGCAAACTTACCGAAAATGTTGTAAAACCCGAAAAATTCATTGGAATTTTCTTTGGGAATGATTTTGGCAAAATACGAGCGGCTGAGCGCCTGGATCCCTCCCTGAGCCGAGCCGATCAGCGCCCCCAGAATGAAAATATGCCACACAGACGTAATAAAAAAAGCCGCAATACAAGAGATGATATATGTAAAAATTCCAACGATGATCATTTTGCGGGCGGAATAGGTTTTGGCCAGGTTACCATAGAGAATCGCACACGGAAAGGCAATAATCTGGATAATCAGCAGAATGCCCAGCAGGGTAAAAGTGTCCAGGGCATCCGTTCCCAGCACCGCAGTCGCGTAAGGCACGACCATTTTAATAATCGTATCCACACCGTCAATGTAAAAGAAATAGGCAATCAGGAACACAAATACAATTTTGTGCTGGCGGATATTCCGGAAGGTGACGGCAAGTCTTTTGAAACTGTTCGCAACAGGCTTCGGTTCAGGCTCAATGTAGTAACGCTGCTTCACATCCCGGATCATCGGCACCGTCAGCAGTCCCCACCAGAGCGCAGTAATAATGAACCCGATCTGATACCCGATGGCCTTGTCCATACCCAGCACAAAAATAAGCAGCAGGCTGATTCCGAACGGAATGACGCTAAAAATATATCCGAACGCAAACCCTCTTGTCGATACCTTATCCATCCGTTCATCATCCGCAATATCTACCAGGAAAGAGTCATAGAATATATTGGACCCGGCAAACCCGATGGCTGACAGAATGTAAAAGGCTACCAGCAGCTGCCACTGCCCGCTATCCGGGGAGACGAAGGCAAGGGATGCCGTAGCTAATATCCCGACCGCCGCAAAAAAGATAAAAAAGCGCTTCTTCCGGTCCTTGTAATCGGCAATCGTCCCTAAAATAGGGCTGAGAACCGCCACCAGTATGCTGGCAATCGAATTAAAATAGCCTAAATCCATGCTGCTGTCCACATTGTTAAACATGCCGAATATAATCGGCAGCAGCGCTGTAGTCACTGCCATCGAATACGCCGAATTGCCGCAGTCATACAGAATCCATGATTTTTCCTCTTTAGTGAGCTTCATTTATCCTTCTCCTCTTTTATCCGGTTAGTTCTGTTATACCACGGGAAGGTATGAGATGTGTTAAAGGGGAGTAAATCATTGGACTCTTTATTTTCCGCTGATTTTCCTATACCCTGATAGATATATCAAAGGATGCAGGTGCTGATTATGAATTCAATGTATTACAGCTCTGACGAAGGTTCACTGGTAAAAGGAAACGGGTATAAGCCGCCAAATTCACATAAATGGGGTCCGGGGGTCCGCGATGTGTATGCCCTGCACTATATTGTAAGCGGAAAGGGTTATTTGAAGATTAATCAGGATACTTTTTGTTTGAAAACAGGCGAAAGCTTCATGATATTCCCGCATATGGAGGTATATTATTATCCGGATCCGCGGGACCCCTGGGAATATTACTGGATTGAATTTAACGGTCCTGAAGCCTCCCGTCTGCTGTCAATGATCAATATTGCGCCCCATCACCCTGTTGTTGAAGCCTCGCCGGAAGATTTCGCTCCCTTGTTTCACAAGGTCAAGGCTGCCGGGACAGCGCTGTTTGAGCGGGAACGTTCGGATGCGGGACTGCATCTTCTTTTAACCTATTACATGGAGTTTTACCCCAGTGCCCGGGCCTTTCTCAAAAAAGACTATGCCTTGTCCGCCAAGGAATATATTGAAAGCAACTACTGGCGTTCTTCCCTGTCTGTTCCTGAGGTAGTAGATTTTGTGAAGATTGAGCGCAGCTATTTGTTCCGGTTATTCAAGGAAGTGAACGGCATTTCTGTTTCCGGTTATATAACCGCTTTCAGGATCCGGCGCGCCTGTGAGCTGTTAATCCATTCCGGATTATCTGTCAAATCCCTGGCTTATTCCGTCGGCTATCTGGACCCGTTATATTTCTCCAAGGTATTCAAAAAAGTAACTTCCCATACTCCGTCCGAGTATAGAAAAGCTTACAGCGCTCCTTAACGGAACAGCACACATTTGCCGGATTCCCGGAAATAAGTAATCAGCTGCTCAATCGGCTCCCGTCCGCAATTCAGCTGCACCCCGAGACAATCTATACAGAGGAAGTCTCTGGCGTTCCGGGTAACAAGCTTGAGATAAATCGCCACATCGTCCGTCATCAAGGGAACTCCGCACGTTCTGCATGTCCTATTCATACTCATACTGTGTTTTACACCAGCTTGGCGCGTACGATGTGGCAGTCATGAGCCGGAACTACGGGAGCATATCTTTCTTTGAATACGCCAATTTCCTTGTGCTCCCAGCAGTCATATAAAGACAGCGATTTACCGGAAGCATAGGGCAGCCCGGCATCCCAGAACTGCAGCGAGATTTCCCGTTGGCCGTCACTCAGATTGAAGAATCCGATAGCGAGATCTCCGTCTGTTAATACTTTGACCAGCATAAATACATCATCCGTATGGAACCACTGCGGCTCCGGCTTGATGCGGTAAGCACCGCGCCCCTCCACATCCTGATTGATGGCGAGCAAATCCTTGTTCAAGAGGATATCTCTGGTCTCCTTATTGGCTTTGCGGATATCACTGCCGATCATCAGCGGAGATCCCATCATGCTCCACAATGAAAAATGGGTCTTGTACTCCACATCGTTGCAGCCCCCGATCTGGCTTCCGATAAAACCGTTGTTGCTGCCCCCATACATGCCGACTACCAGCATATCCATATCATTATGGCAATACGCCCCTGTAAAGCTGGCTTTATCAAGCTGTGACAGGGCCAGCCTCTTGATAGACTCCCAGCTGTCCTGAATATCCCCTGTGGACCGGTACATATGCGCCCCGGATTCACGGATCCAGTGGTATACGTTGTCCTCGCCCCAGTTGCATGCCGAGAACAGAATATCTCTTCCGCAGTTTTTGAGCGCCAGGCTCATCCGTTTATAGAGCAGCTCTCCGGAAATATGTCTGGGCTTGAAGCAGTAATCGTATTTAAGAAAATCCACGCCCCATTCTGCCAGTAATTCCGCATCCTGAAATTCATGCTCGAAGCTCCCCGGATACCCGGCGCATGTATGAGTGCCTACACAGGAGTACATTCCGAATTTAAGCCCTTTGGAATGGATATAATCTGCAAGCGCCTTCATACCACTCGGGAATTTATCGGGATCGGCAACCCATCTGCCCTCTGCATCTCTTTCCTTCAGACTCCAGCAGTCGTCAATCACAATGTATTCATATCCGGCATCCTTGTACCCCCCGGTAACGAAGGTATCAGCGGCTTCCCGGATCAGCTGCTCATTAATGTCCCAGGTAAAGGTATTCCAGGAATTCCACCCCAATGGCGGCTTCAAGCCGAGCTGTTGTTGGTTCATCGTTCATTATCATCCTTTCGCATAATCGAATATAGTAGTGATGTGCTTAACAAATGATGTATTATGTATGCATTTAATCATACCTCGCACTTTAAAACTATAGCTTTACGTTGCTTTCACATAGACAAATGTTGCTTTTGTCCGGAAAGAAAAAGAACCTCCCCCGGGAGGAGGAAGTTCTTATCCGTGAGCTGCCTTTACACTTTTTCAGGCAGTTCCCTGTATTCAAAATAATCAAAGTCTGCAGCACGGAAGGTCCCGGCCAGATCCTGGACGCACATGCCGATAAAAGTTCCGGTAAACCTGATATACGCCGGGAAATCATCGGATAAATGACAGATATCAAGACTTGGGCCTATTTCTTTCCAATCCGCTCCGGAGGCACTGTAATAGAACTGGAGATTCTCACGCTCGATCACGGCTTTGAGCCGGCAGCCTGCGCCGGACTGCAAGGGAACCTGAGGGCAGATGTCATCTTCATATGTGCCGTCCACGGAGCGGACAATCCCCAGACACTTGCCTGTCTTCTCATCATGAGTAATCCGCAGATAAACATAATCCTTCGTATCATAATAAACAATGAGTCCGGCCATCTGTTGAAAGTGCTCCGGCTCGAATAGAACTTCAGTTTCCGCGCTGCAGCTGAAGGCCTGCTGGCGCAGGGCAACCAGACTCTGGCGGTGCAGGGAGCTCATCGACTCTCTGCCCTTCAGACGCAGGAAGCCCTGCCGCTCTTTGAGCGAGAGCCAGTCTTCTTCAGCCGGAACACGCAGGGTGCTCCAGCGGATATCAAGCTCCGGCGCATCAAAATCATCCCGTGCGGCAGGCAGCTCAAAGGGCTGAGCCGGAATATCCGGCCCTTGTACGGTAAGAGAAGGCCTGTTGCTTCCATCCTCCAGCACTAACCACCCATCCTCCGTAAACCGGCAGCGCTGAATCGCTGTTTCGCGGCCCAGGTTACAATATTTGTCCTTTACCGGCCGGCCGCACAAATGGACCATGTACCACTCATTGGTATGGGTCTGAACCAGACTGGCATGGCCTGCCTTCTGCAGCTTCAATTCTTTGTCACCGGCAGAGGTCAGAACCGGATTGTCCGGATACGTTTCGTACGGGCCTTCGATGTTCCGTGACCGGGCTACCGTCACCGCATGGTCATACTGGGTGCCTCCCTCCGCCGTAATTAGGTAATACCAGCCGTCCTTCCGGTATAAATGCGGTCCTTCCGTCAATCTTAGCTCCGTTCCTTTGTAGATTGGAAACACCGGACCCACAAGACGCCCCAGCTCTGCGGAATATTCCTGGAGCACGATCCCAGCGAAGCTGTGCCTGTCCGTCCGGTGATCCCACAGCATATTGACGAGCCATTTGCGTCCGTCGGTATCGTGGAACAGTGACGGATCAAACCCGCTGCTGTTCAGATAGACAGGCTCGGACCACGGACCTTCGATATCCGCTGCAGTGACCAGATAATTGGGCGTATCCTTGAACGCCCCCTGTCTGCTCTTGACATCTGTATAAATCAGATAAAAGATCCCGTTATCATAGCTGAGGCACGGGGCCCATACGCCGCCGGAGTCCAGATCCCCTTCCATATTCAGCTGTGAGCGGCGTGTAAGCGCATGCGTCAGCGGCCGCCAATGAACCAGATCGCGTGAATGATGGATGCGGACGCCGGGAAACCATTCAAATGTTGACGTGGCGATATAATAATCTTCTCCCGCTCTGCAGATCGAAGGATCCGGATGAAAGCCGCGGAGAATCGGATTCTGAATCAAGCTTTTTGTCATGATTTCCACCCCAATGCTTGCCGGCCCGCTTCGAGGGCGGCAATAATTTTATCGGTATCGTAGACACAGCCCTGCCAGGTTCCGCCGCTTGCGGCCTGCAGTGCAGCCCACAGTCTGGTATCATCCGGCAGCCCCGGATCTACAGCCAGGAACGGATGCGCGGTTCGGGCAGCCAGCAGAACATTGCCGTCTGCGGCAGTGCCCGGCTGCTCACCGTCGCCAACCAGATTCACACTGCCTTCCAGCTTGACCGTATCAACGGTAACTTCTACCCAGTCGCCGTCCCTGAGCCTGCCTACGGGCCCTCCTGCCAATGCTTCCGGACCGATATGCCCGATACAGGCCCCTGTAGAAACCCCGGAGAACCGCGCATCTGTAATCAGAGTGACGTACTTGCCAAAAGGAAGATGCTTCAAGGCGGAAGTTAACTGGTACGTTTCTTCCATGCCTGTACCGCTGGGCCCGCGTCCGATAACAGCCAGGATATCTCCTGCCTGGATCAGTCCCAGCTTGATACTGCGGATGGCATCCTTTTCCGCAGTGAACACCTTCACTTTTCCCGTATGGCGGTAGACACCTTCACTGTCCAGAACCGAAGGATCAATGGCTGCCGACTTGATGACCGATCCCTCGGGAGCCAGATTTCCGGTTGGAAAGGTCATTGTGGAGGCCATTCCCTGCCGCTTCGCCTCCTGCGGACTCATAATCACGCTATCCGGGTCAATCCTGTCTGCCTCTCGCAGCCGGCTGCGCATGTCCTGGCGTCTGGCGGAATGCTCCCACCAGTCCAGGTTCTCCCCAAGCGTCCTGCCTGTCACCGTTAGAACCGACTCGTCAATCAGTCCCAGCCTCCGCAAATGCAGCATAACCTCGGGAACCCCTCCGGCTAGGAACACCCGGATCGTCGGATGCGGAACGGGGCCGTTCGGCAGGACGCTGACCAGCCGCGGCACCTTGCGGTTGACCCCATTCCAGTCTTCGACAGTCGGAATGCGCAGTCCGGCAGCATGGGCAATGGCGGGGATGTGAAGGAGCAGATTCGTTGATCCCCCGAATGCGGCATGGACAACCATCGCATTGTGTATTGCCCGGTCTGTCAGGATATCCTTCATGACAATTCCGCTATGCTCCATCTGCAGCAGTGCGCGTGCAGACTGGCGGCCGACATCCTTCCATATCTGCTGCCCGGAAGGAGCCAGAGCCGCATGGGGAACCGACATGCCCAGCGCTTCGGCAACCACCTGGGCTGTCGCGGCTGTGCCCAGGAACTGGCAGCCGCCGCCGGGCGTTGCGCAGGCGCGGCAGCCGAGATCCGCAGCTTCTTCCAGCGACAGCTCGCCGTTGCTGAATCTCGCCCCGATGCTCTGCACTTTACCGGCATCTTCCCCCTGTACAGGCGGCAGCGCAACGCCTCCCGGTACAATAATCCCCGGTAAATTATGCATGCCGGCCAGGGCCAGCATCATCGCGGGCAGCCCCTTGTCACAGGTGGCTACCCCAAGCACTCCCTTGCGTGTCGGCAGGGAGCGGACCAAGCGGCGCAGGACGATGGCCGCATCGTTCCGGTAAGGCAGGGAATCGAACATTCCTTCTGTTCCCTGGGAGCGGCCGTCGCAGGGGTCGCTGACATAGCCCGCAAAGGGGATTCCTTCATGAGCGGTTATCTCATGCGCAACCTCCTCCATCATCACGCCGATTTCCCAGTGGCCTGTATGGTAACCCAAGGCAAGAGGACTGCCGTCCTCACGCCGGATTCCCCCCATGGTGCCGAGGATCAGGTATTGCGGCCGGTTCAGAAGCAGCGGGTTCCAGCCCATTCCCGCGTTCTGGCTCATGCCGAAAATTTCTCCGCTCGGGGCGCTGTGCAGCATATGGCCCGTAATCGGAAGACTGCCGGAAGGTCCTTCGGCAGCAGTATGTACCGGCACCGGCTCCCCTGAGTTCTCTTTCATAATTTCTGACAAGCTCAGTTCCATAATGTGCCCTTCTTTCCCGTCTAAATTGTTGTGCAGGCTCCCGGTGTTAACCCCGGGACAGCTTTTTCCCCAGCCGGATGACCTCCTGAATTGCCGCTTCCTGCTTATCCAGATAAGCATGGCGAAGCATAGATGTGCTTACGGCAGCAACAACTTTACCGGAAGCATCCGTAACCGGAGCTGCGGCACAGCAGATCCCCTCAATGATCTCTTCATGATCCACCGCATACCCGCACAGGCGGATTTCAGCCAGTACCGCCGTAAATGGTGTCCAGTCTGTCACAGTATGCGGGGTTACCGGTGACAATTGATGATCAGGGTACCGTCTGCTTAATTCCTCCGGCGGAAGCAGCGCAAGCATCATCTTGCCCATCGCAGTCGCATGGGCCGGGAACCGCATGCCGGGGCTCGATTCCAGCTTCACCAGCGAGGGCCCTTCCTGCTTGGCTAGATAAATAATTTCATTCCGGTCCAGCACCGACAGCTGGAAGGTTTCCCCGATGGCCTTGACGCTCTCCTGGGATTCCTGCAAAAATTGCTCCACCAGATTGTAATTCTGCTTATGCGATTCATTAAACACCGTATTAAGGTACGCCATCCCCGCTCCAAGAAAATAAGCCTCCTGTTCATCCCGCTTGACCCAATTCAGCGTCTCCATCGTCCGCAGAAGCGAGAACATGGAGCTTTTGTTGATCGCCGTGACCTCGCACAGATCTGTCAGTTTATATTCCCCCGGCTTCCTGGAAATCGCCGTCAGAATCAAATCGGCCCTTTCCAAAGCGGGAACCCAGTATTTTCGGTCCACCCCTTCAATCTCCTCTCTAAAAAAACAACAATTGATTAAGTGTTGCAGGTTCACTATAATAATCTCATGTTTATAATATCAAACTCGGAGGCAAAAACAAATGAAAAATATTCAATCCATTGCAGGCGTTATTCCTCCTGTACCCACGATTTTGAATGAAAACCGGAAGCTTGACCGTGCCGGAATGAAGCTGCTGATTGACAGCCTGATTGACAGAGGTGTACACGGCCTCTTCTTCCTGGGAACGGCGGGGGAATTCAACCAGTTCGATGCCGCAGAGCGGGAGGAAATTGCGGAGTTCTGCATAGAGTGCACCGCCGGACGCCTTCCGGTCTGGATCGGGACAGGCAGCAGCACAACCTCAGAAGCCATCCGT
Organism: Paenibacillus sp. PK3_47; assembly: GCF_023520895.1. NCBI lineage: Bacteria > Bacillati > Bacillota > Bacilli > Caryophanales > Paenibacillaceae > Paenibacillus > Paenibacillus sp. PK3_47. The sequence continues at coordinate 5,324,492 of NZ_CP026029.1, read as the reverse complement.
CTGACCCGGCATGCTGCAAGCAGCGGTGCAACCGGTGTTGTTGTCATAAATCCCTACTATTTCAAGCTGAGCGAAGACAGCCTGTTCGCGCATTACGCCGCTATTGCCGAAGCCTCCGACCTGCCGCTGATGCTCTATAATTTCCCTGCGCTGACCGGTCAGGATTTAAGCCCTGCCTTTGTCAGACGCCTTGCGGCAAGCTATACCCATGTGTGCGGCATCAAGGAGACTGTGGACCAGCTCAGCCATATCCGTCAAATGATTCTGCGGGTCGGGGAGGTCAATCCGGATTTCGCCGTGTTCTGCGGCTTTGACGAATATTTGCTGCCTACCCTCGCGGCTGGCGGAGCCGGGGCCATTGCAGCCAGTGCCAATTTCGCCCCGCAGCTCATGCTCGGCTTGTACAAGAGCTTCCGGAATAACGACCTGCCGGAGGTGCTTGAGTATCACCGGAAGCTGATCCAGATTCCGCCGCTGTATGCGCTGGATGAGCCGTTTATCCCGACCATCAAAGAAGCGGTCCGCCTGTCCGGCCTTCCCCTGCCTACCTTCAGCCATTCTCCGTTAAATCCATGGAGTGATGAAAAGGAGCAGCGGCTGAAGCAAATTTTCGATCGTGCAGGCATATCTTTACTGGATAAACCGAACGGCTGAAGCTGCACGGAGTAAAGAGTCTCTCAAAAAAAGGTACGCTCCGGGCAGATGGTCTGCCTGGAGCGTACCTTTGTACAGTATGCGGCGATAGGAAGCCGGAGCTTGCAGAAGCGCCGCTAAAATATCAGCCTGGAGAACTGGTACAAGCCGTTCTTCCAGACCGGCCAGTCATGGTCACCGTCTTCCTCTACCCAGATATGCGGAACGGAATGCTGTGATAAATAAGCATGCGTGCGGTCGCTGATATCCTTTAGCCGGTCTTTATCGCCGCAGGACAGCCATAGCAGGCTGAGCTGTTCAGCGGCGATATCCGGTTTTGGCAGCAGCAGCTCGGGCAGCTTCGTATTAGGAGCCGGGGAGAACGCCCCGATCCAGGCGAACCGGTCGAGATTATTCAGGCCGATATTCAGAGATTGCCCTCCGCCCATCGACAATCCGGCAATGGCACGGTTATTGCGGCCCGTAAGGACGGAATAGTTCGCTTCAATATAAGGGATAAGGTCTTGCAGCAAATCCGATTCAAAGGTCTCGAACGCCTGCACCTTGTCGGGGGCAAAAATATCGCCTTCCGCCCGGTCATTCCGCATCGCCCGGCCGTTGGGGAGCACGACGATCATCGGCTTAATGGATTGATCGGCATACAGATTGTCCAGAATGATCTGCGGCTTGCCGTGGCTGTACCATTCGTTCTCATCTCCGCCTATGCCGTGCAGAAGATACAAGACGCTGTATTTCTCTGCGGCAGAGTAACCCGGCGGTGTATATACTCTTGCTTTGCGGTTGTTGCCTACCGTTGCGGAGGGATATTCAATGGTACGGATCTCCCCGCGCGCTATGCTGTCCCTCTCCTTGTCATACCCTGTTGCTTGTACCGTATAATCGGTGCTGTTCCCGTACATGGCTCCTCATCACCTCTCTGGATACGGATTGATCGGCTGAATGGTACCATCTGCGTTATATTTGAGCTCTGTATATTTGACACACCGCTTGTGGTTCACACCCTCAGAGAGCGAGCAGTCATGATAGAACAGGTACCACTTCTCTTCAAACTGTACAATGGAGTGATGGGTAGTCCAGCCTATTACAGGCGAGAGAATCTCTCCTTTAAAGGTGAAAGGACCCTTAGGATGCTCGCTGACCGCATACACGAGCTTATGTGTTGTGCCTGTGGAATAGGAGAGATAATACAGACCGTTATATTTGTGGAGCCACGGCCCTTCAAAATATCTCCGTTCCTCATCTCCGGCAGCAATAGGCTTACCGTCCTCGTCCACAATGGAGATTTCCTGCGGCTGTTCCTCAAAGGAGAGCATATCTTCACTCAACAAGGCTACACGCGGTCCTAAGGCCGGTTGGTCCAGTGCCGGGCCTTCCGCTTCGGGATTGAATGCTCCGGACTGCCACTTCTCCAGCTGCCCTCCCCAGAGTCCGCCGAAATACATATAAGCGCGGTTATCTTCATCTATAAAGACAGCCGGATCAATGCTGAAGCTCCCTGGAATATAATCAGGCTCAGCCACAAACGGGCCTGACGGACTAGCAGAAGCAGCAACACCTATGCGGAAGATCCCCTCTTTGTCACGGGCAGGAAAAAACAAATAGTAGGTGTTATTTTTGTAGGCCGCATCGGGTGCCCATAACTGCTGCGAAGCCCATGGAACATCTCTCAGATGAAGCGCTTCTCCATGATCCACCACCGGCGAGTCCAGGTTCTCCATCGATAAAATATGATAATCTTCCATTGCATATTGATCCCCGTTGTCATTACTTGGTCCGTCATGATCGAGATCATGCGAAGGATAAATGTAAATTTTACCTTCGAATACATGTGCGGACGGATCCGCGGTATAAATGTGAGTGACCAGCGGCTGATTGGGTTTTGGGATTGAATTCATGTTACATCTCCTTTTCATGATCCGGTTGCCGTTCATTTGTGGTATCATTGACAGGTGCATATGGTTGTTGATAAATACTAATGACAGATACTATAAATTATAGAGAAACGATGAATACCTATCAATGATATTTCCTGCTCATTAATTGATATATCCAAAGAATGAAAGGAGAAAAATCTTGCCTAAGATCCACTATGTCGAATATGATGCCGCTCATTCTGAAGATTTTGAATACAGTATACCTGATGGCCTGGATGCCTGGCTTTTGCTGCTCACACACACTGCGGCGTTGTTTGAAGTGAACGGGGAACTGAAGGAGTTTCCGGCCCACTCCGCTATCCTTTATCCGCCCAAACACAGAATCTATTACCGCGCTTGCGCCAATAAGTACGTTAACGACTGGGTCCGTTTCGATGCGGATGAATCCTATATTACAGAAACCACGCTGCCGCTTGGTGTCCCGTTCTCCTTGCCCGATCCCGGCTACTGCCATCAGCTGTTTCAATTATTGACCACAGAGAACACCTTTACTAATGATTATCGCGAGCTTTCCATCGACTACCTGTTCAGAATTATTTTTAACAAGCTTTGTGAGGCTTCACAGGACAAGCTCAGTCCCCAATATTATAATTTATTGGAATTGCGCAAGCTGCTCTACAATAATCCCGGCCGTCCATGGACCGTTTCTTTAATGGCTGAATATTTGCATATAAGCCCGGGCTATCTGCAGACGATATATAAATCAACCTTCGGCATCTCCTGTATGGAGGATGTCATCCATTGCCGGATCCGGCTGGCCAAGGAAAAGCTCAGCTTCGGTCCGCACAAAATAGCCGAGGTTGCCGCACTTTGCGGTTATGCCAACGTGGAGCATTTCTGCAGACAGTTCCGGCAGCTCACCGGAAGCTCTCCCCGGGCTTACCGGGACAAGCTTGCCTCCAAAGAACACACGTTCAAGAGCAGCCTATAAATGAATTACCTTCCTTAGCTGATAAACTGCCAGGATACAAGCTCGAATAATTCAGTCTCCTCCGTTCCAGTAAAGACCAGATAGAGATCATGGATTCCTTCCGCTCCGCTCACTTCTGTCTTCAGCCCGCTTTGTGAGTCCGGCCCGGCCGCCGCCGGAACGGCCAGTTCACCTATTAACGGGCCTGCAGGGTCATCCAGATGCAGCTCTATGGAGCCTCCCTGCAGGCTGATGACACTGGCTGTGAATGCTGCCGCACCTTTGCTTCCGAAATCAACCCCGGACAAGCCGATCCAGTCGCCCTGATCAATGCCCGTAACTACTCTTTGTTCTCTATCTGCCTTTAGTTCCGTCTTGACACCCGCGCTCCATCCTATCGTTACAGCCTGGACAAGCTCATAAGGGTTCAAATATCCAATCCTCTCTACACCTTTATAGTCAGCTCTCACATCACGGATGGAACCATCTTCATTGTGGAAAAGCCGGCCCAGATGCGTCGAACGGTAGCCGTTGGCAATGCCCTGTGCTTTGGACAGAGTCTGTGCGTGGTAAGCGATGTACCATTCATCATGAAACTGGAAAATTGCATGGTGATTATTGCCTGATACACCGAAAAAATGTCCCGGATTCTTTAAAATCGTCCCCTGATACGTCCAGGGTCCCATCGGGCTGCCGCTGGTCATATACGCAATCTCTCCCGCCGGCGGACTGCCTTCAGGGCGCTCCCCATCAAAGAAGTTGGAGCAGTAGGTATAATAGTAGACCCCTTCCCGCTTGTGTATTCCGGCATCTTCGAACATGAACGGGGCAGGAATAACCTCGGCAGCCCCCTCTACACTGATCATGTCATCTCCCAGCTTCATCACCCGCGCCGTACCGGGCTCTGCATATGCTCCTTCCGGCACTCCGCCTCCGAAATAAATATAGCCCTTGCCGTCGTCATCCACCAGAACCGCCGGGTCGAACAGCCAGGTTACGTCTTCAACTCCCGGAGTCGAACGCAGAATAAGCGCCTCACCTATAGGGTCAATCCACGGTCCAACCGGACTGTCACCCGACAGAACGCCGATCCCGCTGGCATTGTTGGCGAAATACAAAAAGAATTTGTCCCGGCCGCCGATGACCTTATGGACTGCTGCAGGCGCCCATGATTGGGTTGCCCATTTCGCCGCCCCGTCCGGCCCGGCAACCGCAATCTCGCCATGATCGGTCCAATTGACCAGATCACTGGAAGAGATCACAGCAATCTTGTTGATACTGCTGTAAGTATTCTCTACAATCCCGCCGTTCCCGTCATATTCCAGCGCGTCATTGGTCATATATAAATAGACCCGGCCGCTGTACACAAGGGCGTAGGGATCGGCCCCGTATCTGTATCCAACCAGCGGATTGCCATTCGGCGCTACCTTTCCTACTGCCTGGCTTAATTGAAATGTCATGTTCATACCTCCATATTCATGAATGTTCTGGCCTCATTGCCTTCTGTATGCGTCAATTCGCGGGCTTGAATGTATAAGAGCAGCCGGCTTCTCCCGTGAACGTAACGGAGTCAAGTCCCGGAGCCTCCAGTAAAAAGGAACCGGAAACCGTGCAGCTCACAACGGCTTCGGTCACCAGCCCGTCCGACCAGGTGAAATCGACGGTGTATCCTCCCCTTGCCCGCAGACCTTTGACACTTCCTTCGCTCCAGCTTGACGGTAAAGCGGGCAGCAGCTTAATGCCTCCGGCATGACTCTGCAGCAGCATCTCGGCAATCCCCGCAGCCCCTCCAAAGTTTCCGTCAATCTGAAATGGAGGGTGATTGTCAAACAGGTTGGGCAGCGTTGAATGCTCCAAAAGTGCCCGGACATTGGCGTAGGCTTTGTTCTCATCCTTCAATCGGGCCCAGAAGTTAATAATCCAGGCACGGCTCCAGCCGGTGTGGCCGCCGCCGTTCGCAAGTCTGCGTTCGAGTGTTACCCGTGCAGCCTCAGCCAGCTCCGGCGTATATTCCACAGTGAAAGCTTCGCCGGGATAAAGGGCAAACAGATGGGAAATATGCCGGTGCCCCGGCTCCATTTCTTCATAATCCTCCATCCACTCCTGGATCTGCCCGTGCTTCCCGATTTGCGGTTTGGGAAGACGCTCAAGCGCTGCGGCAAGTTCACAGCGGAATGCGTCGTCCGTACCAATGATTTCTGCACTGCGGATACAGGCACTGAACAATGCCCCGATGATCTGAAAGTCCATTGAAGCTCCTGCGCATAGCACTCCTGACTCCCCATCAGGCAGCTTATACGTATTTTCGGGGGAGACAGAAGGACAGGTAATCAGTCGGCCCTGGTCATCTTCTATTAAATAGTCCAGCAGAAACTGTGCCGCCTCCTTCATCGTCCCATAGGCCTGGACCAGGAAATAACGGTCCTGGCTGAAACGGTAATGCTCCCAGAGATGCAGACACAGCCAGGCGGCGCCAAGCGGCCAAAAGGAAGACGGCAGGTAGGTATCCTGCGGCGCTGTGTCTCCCCAGATATCCGTATTATGATGTGCTGTGAATCCCCCGCAGCCGTACATGACTTTGGCCGTCACTCTCCCGGGAACCCTCATCCGCTCAAGCAGATCAAATAACGGCTCATGGCATTCCGCCAGATTGCAGATTTCTGCAGGCCAATAATTCATTTGCGCATTGATATTAATCGTGAATTTACTGTCCCAGGCCGGAGTGAAGCTGTCGTTCCAGATCCCCTGCAGATTTGCTGGCAGGGAGCCTGGGCGGCTGGATGCGATGAGCAGATAACGACCATACTGGAAATAGGCCGAAATCAGACCGTTATCTTCCTCCCCTTCCTGAAACCGCTTCAACCGTTCATCAGTCGGCATTCCGTAATGCTCCGGCTTCCCCGGCAGCCTTAACGTAACCCGCGCGTAAAGCTCCCGGTAATCTGCGGTATGCCTGGCCAGCAGTTCTTCATAGGGAACCCGGGCCAGCTCCTCCAGCACTCTTTTGGCGTGAAGAGCGGGATCGGGATGCCGGAAAGTAGTTCCCGCAGCAAGCAGCAGGGTTACCGAGCTTGCACCTTCTACAAGCAAATACTCGCCAAGGGTCCGGCAAGTGCCGTCTTCCGTCACCGCCTTAAGGACAGCAGCAAAGGTGCTGCCTCCTTCCCCCCCGCACACGCCACCCATCACCAGACCGTCGTTCTGCCACTTTTCCGTTTTCTCCATATATCTCCAGTTTTGACGGTTAAACCGGGCTTTTAAAGATAATCCATCTTTATGGTCGGTAGAAATCCGTATGGCTATCGCCTGATCCGGGTAGCTGGCAAAGATTTCGCGGGTATAGCTTGCCTCTGCGGTCCGGTAACTGACCCGGGCAATCCCGTGCTCTAAATCCAGCTCTCTCCTGTACTCTTCAGCAGGCTGTCCGTGTCCGCCAAAGGAAAGCAGCAGATCTCCCAGCGGCAAATAATGCCGCTGCGCTTCAGGCAATCCGGCCATTGACATCGCCGCCAGCTCCTCGGCCTCGCGCAGCTTTCCCTCCATAATCAGCTTGCGGATCACCGGCAAATTGGGGAGCGAGTCCCCGTTGTTGCGGTCCCGCGGACCTCCGTACCATACGGAGTCCTCATTTAGCTGCAGCTTTTCCTCAGCCGTACCGCCAAATATCATGGCACCCAGCCGCCCGTTCCCTATCGGCAAGGCCTCATTCCACTTTTCAGCAGGCCTGCTGTACCATAATCTGTGCTCCTGTCCGCCACTTACCATTTGATTCTCTCCTCCGGCCTCCAGCTTCGTTATACCGCAATACAGAAAGCAGCACCGGATGATCTCCTGAGGCTGCTTTCCAGTTCTTTACCTATTCAGCTCACTCTTCCGGTTATTCCAGCGTAAATGAAGCGAGACTGGCGCCGCCATTGCCGGTATATGTGAAATACAGTGCTTGTACACCATCCGGGATGTTCACTTCAGTCATGTATTCCGTCCAGACATTCGTAAAGCCTACCGGTATACGGCCCAGCGGCGGTCCGTCCCATGACGTTTTGATTTCAAAAGAACCCGAGCAGTATCCGCGCACTTTAATTTTAACTTTGGCGACTCCCTCGCATGCGAAGTATTTAAAACCGGCGGTAGCGGAATCTGTCATGTTGGCGATATAGCCCGTTTCTTCGTCTCCATCCCCGCCGTCCTGGGCAATCTTCGGAAACCGGCTGTCCATCCAGGCTCCGATCTGACCGAAGCCGCCAGTGTACATTTCCTGGTGCTTGCAGAACAGATGACAGGCCAGAGATGCCGGATATTCGCCCCGTCCCTCCAGCGGCCCCCCGTTCGGGCCGGAGGATGTAATCTCTACCTGGGGAATCGTGCCATCCCCGCGGAATTCAATTCTTTCAATACAGCCCTGCCGGGAGAAAGCCGTCCCATTGGTGTGCCTGTGATAAAAAATGTACCATTCACCATTAATTTCAACGATGCTTCCATGGTTGTTGCCGCCGTAATACATCGGCTGGTCCGCCGGCTTGTAGCTGTCAATATGAAGATCGCAGTTGCTGATAATCACACCCTGGAACTTGAAGTCCCTGGTTGGATGACTGCTGGTGGCATAACACAGCTCATGCATGGAAATGGAGGAGTAGATAAGATAATAGATATCCCCCCGTTTACGGATCGACGGAGCTTCAAAAAACTCGAAGCCTTCAAAACCGCTTCCTTCGCTGTACGGCTGGCTTGGCGCAACAAACACAGGCTCTTCAACAATCGTCAGCATATCGGGACCCAACACCGTCGCCATGGTCCCGTGTCTGGATTTATCACCGTAACCGCAAAATCCGGTGTACAAGTATGTCATCTCCCCTTCGGTCAGTACGCCCGGATCAAACTGCGGCTCGTCGCCTTCTCGCTCCCCAAGGCGTGTTCCGTCGGCATATTTCACATAGCCGTAGAAAGTATACTTGCCGCCGGGTTTGTCACAGACCGCCACTGAAACGACAGGGACCTTATCAAGCACATAATACAAATAATAGCGGCCATCCGGTCCAACTGTGACATCAGGTGCGTACAGGCACATGCGGCCTTCCGGGTTAAGCGGATCATCCGTAGTCCGGTAGATGACTCCCTCATTCCGCCAATCCGCCAGATTGTCCTCCGGTGCAGACCAGCAGACGTAATCGTTTAAGCAAAACGCGTGTCCGTTAAACCGGTCATGCGAACCATACACATACACTCTGCCATCAAAAACATACGGCTCAGCGTCGGGGATATATTCCCATGACGGAAGATATGGATTAAATCCCTGTTTTTTTGCCATTGCTAATTCACCCTTGTCCGTTATTGTTGTAAGTCCAGGCAGGCACTTTGCTTTGTCCTTTACAGTATAGTAAAGCGCTTTAACGAAAGTCCATGACATATAGGCATAGAACATTGATCTATTCTTAGAATATTGGGCTTCTATGATTTTTCAGGAAAACGCTTTAATTTATGCATCTCTGTTCATGTTATACTAAGCGAAACTTTATAGTACGTTATAAATGTCTATTGATAACATTACAAAGAAACCGCCCTGCGGTTATCATGGAAGCAGCGCTTTCCAGAATAAGTAAGCGATTTCTTCTTTCCGGGAGGGAATACGAATATGGTTTATATTCACTATGTTGAGCACAATACCGCACATGCGGGCAATTTTGTTCTTGATGTCCCCGTTGGCCACCACTGGCTCCTTGTTGTCACCAAGACTCCGGCACAATTCTGGGTAAACGGCGGTCTCCGGGAATACCCTGCCCATAGTGCAATCCTTTATCGTCCGCAGCAAAAGGTCTATTACCGGGCCTGCACCGGTCACTTCGTCAATGACTGGATCCGCTTCGAATCCGATGAACCTTATCTTGCAGAATCACCGCTCCCGTTAGGCGTCCCCTTTGGCCTGAGTGATCCTGAATACTGCCAAAAGCTGTTTGAGCTGCTTGTCATTGAGCACAATTTCAGCCTCGACTGCAGAGAATCATCCATTGACCTCCTGCTCCGGACGCTGTTCAACAAGCTCTGGGAGTCCTGCTTCCAGGATAATATTACACCTCAGTACTACAAGCTGCTGGAACTGCGTACCGCTATTCAAAGCAATCCGGCCAATTACTGGTCGGTTTCCAAAATGGCTGACTTTCTTCAGATCAGTCCGGGTTATCTCCAGAATATTTACAAAAAGACATTTGGAATATCCTGCATGGATGATGTCATTAACAGCCGGATCCGCATGGCAAAAGAATATCTGATCCACAATGCCCGGAGCATAGCGGAAGTAGCGTCCCGGTGTGGATACCAGAATGTGGAGCACTTCTGCAGGCAATTTAAGCAAATTACCGGTCACACACCGAGAAACTACCAGAAGCATGCCAAGGGTTAATGCAGGCCGTCTTGCTTATCCCTGTTGAAGCGCATAACCGTGCTTTTTGCAATATTGCTCCACAAGAAACTTCATGAGACTGCCGGGCTGCTCTCTGGACAATACGGCTTCATCAGCAAACAGCATTCCGTATGGCGCTTCAGGAGTATACGGCTCCCAGCGTGGTAATTCCTCTCCTGTAGAGTCCCTGCCGTTCGGGTCGCCTGACCGGATGAAATAGCACCAGTAATTGCACATCTGGCGGGCCAGATCGTAATGCTTCCCGACAAAAGGTCTCCAGCATTTGGCCAGCGTCTCAAAAAAGAACCAGAGATCGACCGAATGGAAAGTGCCCGGGTTGTCCCAGCCCGGTATTTCGGCATCAAAATTATAATAGTATATCTGGGCTTCCCCTCCGTTCGCGGCACTGGCCTGTGCAGCAATGCGAATCGCATACTCAATCCCGCTCACCGACGCTCTCTTCCGGGCTTCTTCAATAGCATCGCCTGTCTTGGCACCGCACAGCTCCAGAAAAGTGCCGGCATCTTCGCCGAAGAGGTCCGCAGCCATCTTCCTGAAGTCTTCTATCGTCACCGTATCCGGAACACTGAAAAACTCGGAGGAGGTATGACCAAACATTACCGGAACCATCCAGCGTTTGTTTTGAAGAAAAAGCTCGAACGGGTTGCCGGCCTGGAACACCCCGTCGGTTACTGTGCCCCAGAACCCCCGGTACTCTACAGCCTTGTCCCTGAGATAGACCGCATCCAGCTGCCGGGCCTCCGCAAGGGACGATACACCCAGGTAATTAAAAAAACGGACACCGTCCTGCTCCGCTTCTTCCAGACTATTCCGCAGTCCGGGCATAGGCGTTCCCGGGTACAGGTTGGTGAAGATACCGCTCTCAACAATGGCCCGCTGAAACAGGCCTTCGTTCTGCGGAGAGGTGAGCTGGCTCATTACACTGCCTCCGCCGGCGGACTGGCCGCCGATGGTAATCAGATCCGGATTACCGCCGAATGCCGCGATATTTCGCTTCACCCATCTGGTAGCCGCCTGTTGATCGAGGTTGCCGAAGTTAGCGGGTGCCCCCGGCGCTTCCGCCGTTATTTCAGGGTGGCTCAGAAATCCGAACACATTCAGCCGGTAGTTGATCGTGACCACCACGATGCCCCGCCTGGCGATCCGTTCGCCGTCGAACTCCATTTCGGCCGGATGGCCTACCTGCAGACCTCCGCCGAAATACCATACATAGACGGGAAGTTTCTCATCTTTGTGCTTGGCGGGCGTCCATACGTTAAGATACAGGCAATCCTCGCTCATGGCGATATCGGGCTCCACGGCCCATTCCCGGGTATAAATATTGTTGTCATCGATTTCCTGCCTTACCTGCATGGAGACCGGCGCAAACTGAAAGGCCTGCAGCACACCTTCCCAATCTGCAGCCGGCTGCGGTGAACGCCAGCGGTTCACGCCTGTCGGCGGGGCAGCGAACGGTATTCCCTTGAAGCTCGTAATCCGGGGGTCGGCGGCAGGCAGCCCCTGAACGGTCCCGTTTTCAACCTCTACTGTTCTAAGCATGTAATCTACTCCTTTTTGTGTTCAAATCAGGGATTGCAGCAAACGCTTACATAGTTAGATTTTAATTCTCCCCCTTACCCGAAAACAATGATCTAAGCAAAACCATAATTGATTTATTCAACTATTGGAGTTTTGCAGATAAAAACCCCCTGCGTTCAAGCAACGCTCAAGTCCATCGGAGTGATGTCTCTTGGCGTTGTCTGACACGAGGGGGTCATTAAATCATATTGGATGAAGCTATTGTCCCATTAATATTCTGGCATAAGGCGAGTCAATCGGGATCATGATCACCGGCTCATTCTTCAGCGTAGTCACATAGCTCTCCAGTGTGCGGTAAAAGCTGTAGAACTCCGGAGATTTCCCGTAGGCCTGGTTATAGATCCTGGCGGCTTCCCCTTCACCTTCGGCGATGATTTTCTTGGAGTCGGCTTCGGCCTGGGCCATCAGCTCAGTGGAGGTACGGTCGGCCTTGGATGTGATCTTCTTGGATTCCTCATCACCTTCAGACAGATAGCGCGCGGCAATGGATTGTCGGTCCGAAATCATCCGGTTGTATACGCTTTGTTTGTTCTCTTCCGGAAGATCGGTACGTTTGATCCGTACATCAATCACTTCAATCCCGTAATTATCGCGGGTCAAGGCAGCACTTACGTCTTTAGTAATCTCATCGTTGATATTGCCCCGTCCGGTGTCCTCACTGATAATATTTTCATAATTGACCTCTGACAGCTTCCGGCGCACCGAGTTATATACCGCTTCATCAATACGCTGAATTCCGCCGCCTACCGATTGTACGGTTCTCAGGAACTGCGAGGCGTTGGTAATTCTCCAGACGGTATAGTTATCCACCACAATCGGCTTCTGGTCCTTGGTCAGGATGCTGGTCGGCGAGCTTTCGTAGGTCATCTGATATTTGGGAAGCTCCGAGACATTTTCGATAAAAGGCAGCTTGAACTTCAGTCCGGGCTCCTCGACAGTACGCATCGCTTCCCCGAAGCGGAGGACTACCTTGTATTCGCCTTCCCTCACGATATACATGGAGCCGGCAAGCAGGATAACCAGAACTACAGATGATATCAGTGCGATAATATGGTTTCTTTTCACTGGGAATCTCCTCCTTGCGGTGCGGCTGAAGCAGGCGGGTTAACCGCTGCCGGGGCAGATGTGGCTGCCGGAGTGCTGCGCATCAGCTCATTCAGCGGCAGATAGTTCACAGTGTCACTGTTTGAGTTGGTAATGAAGATTTGGGCGCCTGGCAGAATCGTCTCCAGTGTCTCCAGAATCAGCCGGTTTTCGGTTACACTCTGGTTGTTGCTGTATTCGGCATAAATGGCGTTGAACTGGGCAACATCCCCCTGCGCATTCAGGATACGCGACTTCTTCTCTCCCTCGGCTCTCTCGAGCAGCGCCTGCGCTTCACCGCGTGCTTTGGGAATGATATCGTTCTCATACTTCTTGGCGTTGTTGATCTTCGTATTCTTCTCTTCCCGGGCATTGGTTACCTCACGGAATGCTTCCTGTACCTGGCCGCTCGGCGGCTCAATATCCTGGAATTTAATATCAATGATCTGTATGCCGGTGTTGTATTTCTTTTGCAGATCGACGAGAAGCTCACGGACCTTATCCTGAATCACTGTCTTTCCGTCGGTAATGGCATAATCCAGCTTCTCGGAACCGATCACAGCACGGATCGACGAGCTGGCCGAGTTGCGCAGGAATTTGTCCGGGTCGTCAATGTTATACAGATAATCACGGATATTGCTGATCTTCCACTGGACTACCGCATCGGCGGACACGATATTCTCATCGCCTGTAATCATCATCGCTTCCTCTTCAACCGCTACAGATCCTCCATCTGCCTCACGGTACCCGATATGGATCCGCTGGGTCAGCTCCGCAGGCACCGTAATGACCTCCTGGATGGGATATGGCCATTTGAAGTGAAGTCCTGCCGAGGATTCGTTCGTGTACTTGCCGAATGTCAGGATAGCCGCCCGTTCCTGTTCCTGCACCGTATAAAACGAAGTAGAGCCTAAAAAAATCAACACAACGGCAGCGGCTAACCCTATTCCAATCTTCTTGTACATCCCCGGCTTGAGCTCCGGCAGCCTGCGTCCCGGCACCGGATTGTCGCCATTCTGATTCATGAAGTTCAAGATGCATCGCTCCTTTTTATGTATCTGAGTCTCTTTTAAGGAACATATACGTAAATAAAACAAAAAAGTCGCAAATTTTGCAACTTTGTCCAAGCTTGCTGAACTTTTCTGCGTTTTTCTCTGTCTTAGGACATGTCTTGCGGCTGGAAGAGGTGTACGGGGCAGCTTATTCTTCCGAGCAGGATTTTGAGGTTCCATTGCACGTTCTTCAGCCCTGTTGATTAGCCGGATATTATAGAAGATGGTCTTAGGGAGCATGTACAGATCAAGCTAAGTGGAATGTCTCCATTTAATTCTCCGATAAATACCTATAATTCAATGCTTATTGGAAAAACTCCACTTAAATGTACCGTATGAGTCGGCAAAAGCCATTATCCGCAACATTAGCGGGAGAATTTCCAACTAAAACTTATATTTAGGATAAAAGGATATAATTAGGTGGGGGAAATCCAACTAAATCCTGCAGCACTCTCACTATTGCAGACCTGCGGTTGTAAGTTCGATCGGTTAATACTCTTTTTTGATCACAAAAAATGAGCCGCGGATCGTCCCGGCCAGCTTGGACTTCTGTCTGGCGAACTTGAACTTCCCTTCCAGCTCCGCCGGTACCTCCATCCCCTCGGACAGCTTGAACCCGACAGCCCGCTTCTTGGGATCATCGACGGTATACATGACATTTAGTCCAAGACCATCCTCATAAAATACGTATGTAAAGCGGATATTCTCCACCTGAAACTGCGACGTTTCCAGCGGTCTCGCTGCAAACTCGATATTGCGTTCTTCTTTTAGAATCCGGTTCACATAATCAAGATTATCCTGGCTTTCGGCAGCTGGCACTACCGTAAATTCATGCTTGTACTTGTTCATAAAATAACGCGCTTCGTTCGCCCGCAGACCGGCCAGCGCTTCCGCCACAGGTGATGACTCCAAACCTTCTATAGACACATTTTTAAAATCAACCGTATGCGGCATGTCCATCCCTCGCTTCGCTTAAATTTTATACTAATCATGATACCAGAAAGCTTCCCTGCAAAGTTACCTTTTTTTCACAATTATGTACAGCTCTTAAGGCATATAAACAAACAAGCCAAAGTCGGGGCAGGCCGGACCTTGGCTTGTTATTATGAATAGTCGGGAATGCCCGTTCATCCTGGCACCATATTACACGTAATCTGGCACATCGAACTCTCTGTCTCTAAAGTAATATTTACGGTCATCTTCCGTGATCCCGCGGATCACCCTGCAAGGGCTGCCTACGGCAATAACACTATCGGGAATGTCCTTGGTAACTACACTGCCTGCGCCAATGACAACGTTATTGCCAATGGTCACGCCGGGATTAACGACCACATTACCGCCGATCCACACATTGTTGCCGATGGTAATCGCTATGCCATACTCGTACCCGGAATTCCGGGAATCGGGATGAATGGGATGCCCGGCTGTATAGAGCGATACATTGGGAGCGAACATGACATTCTCGCCAATAACAACTTTACCGACGTCAAGGATGGTGCAGTTAAAATTGCTGTAGAAATTTTCACCCACAGTAATATTCGTTCCGTAATCACAATGGAAGGGAGCTTCAACGTTCACATTCTTGCCGGTCTTGCCCAGGATGCTGCGGATTAATTCATCTCTTCTTCCGGTTTCATCCGGCCGCAGCAGATTGTATTCATGAACTTTGAGCTTGTTGGCAAGCCTCTCTTCACTTAATCCGTCCAGCCAGGCCTTGTATGGAAGTCCTGCAAGCATTCTTTCTTTTTGATTCATGGTTTGTCCCTGCCTTTTCTTTAAGTTTCCGGACTACTGGCCCGTGTTCTACATCCGTTTCTCCACCAGCTGATATGAGTAAGACAAGCTTTCCAGCGTCACCGTAATTAAGCCATGCATATAATCCGCATCCTGATCGTTAAGCTGCATAAGCTCCGGCATATGCATCTCCGGGATATTGTTCATACATTCCCGGCGGATCACTTCCACATCTGCAGAATGCAACAGATTCCCCGTCAAAGCTATCACTTCCGGATTCATCACAGCGATCAGACTGCTTAATGCACTTGCGGCTATAGAAGGAAAGGTATCCCGGTCATGCAGCTGCCGGAACTGCTCCTCCCGCGTTATGCCATAGGGAAGAAAAGATATTTCTCCGGCAAAATGGCTGCTCCCCCTATGGATATGGCCATTCACCATCATGCCTGCTCCCGGGAAGCTGCCTTCGATAAAGGTCGCCACAGCTACCGTCTTATCATCCTCATATTCCTGCCGGTGGTAAAATCCATACACCGTGAGATTCATGTCATTCTCCACTACAACTTCAATGCCGTATTTCTCCTTGAGAATGCTCCCGATCTCGATATCAATCAATTCTTCAATATCGCTGATCTGCATAATTCCTTGATGAACCGGTCCAGGTACCCCAATGCCGGCAGCGCGAATCTCCGGATGACCGTTAACAAGCCTGCCCACCAGTTGCTCAATAGCAGTAAAATTAAGCGGCAAATGTTCCTCTCGCCCCTGCTCTACCAGTTCGCCAGCCAGATTGGTGACCACAAATTCAAGGGAATGCGTCTTCACTCCGGCCCTGACGATAATACACGCAATAAAGGCATAATCCATATTGTACTGAAATACCTTTGCCGGGCGGCCTCCGTTAGATTCTTCGGTTTCCAGCTCCAGCAGCTCACCAGTCCCCAGCAGCTCATTGAGAATATTCCCGCAGGTGCCGAGGCTCAGGCCTGTAGCTTTTGCCACCGCAGCTTTTGTAGCCTTCTTGAGGGTTCTGAGCGTCTGCCGGACAAGCTCCTGATTAGTTCTTTTGACCAGCATCGTATTATTAGTAATTGGATTCATCATTACCCCCTTATTTCTTTAGTTATTATAACACTTGTAATAAGTATAACAATAAACTGATTTCTTTCTTCTGTCCACTCTTTAATTGAACATATCCATGAAAGGAGATGAACGGGACAAGCACAAAGCCCCCAAAGGCGGCTACTGCTTCAGCAGAAAACATTAGTCGCTTTTGAGGGCTGTAGGTCAGACGTAATAAAATTTAATGATGTCATTAGGCAGCAGGGTGATCTGCACCCGCAGGCAATACGGGGTACGTAAGCTTGACGGCAACCTTTTTCCGGTACTCCAGCCATTGGGAGAGAAGGATTCCGCCCACCACCAGCAGTGCGCCGAAATATCCCTGTGCAGTAAGGCGCTCACCCACAAAAATATAAGCGGTTATTGCGGCGAAAATAGGCTCCAAAGCATACATTAACCCCAGCTGTACCGGGGCGATATATTTGAGGGACACCGATTGGGCAATAAAGCAAAAGGCGCTGCAGACCAGGCTGAGAGCCAGAATGGCCGTCCATTCACCCGATGTCCCAGGAAGAGCCGGGGACTCGAATAGGAACGATAAGATCATCGCGAACAGTCCGGTAAAGCCCAGGGACAAAATACCGATGGCTATGGAATCATTACGTTTCACTGCCGCACCCGATATCAGAATGTACAGTGCATTCCCGATTCCGGCAGCAATACACAGAATATCGCCAGGATGAAACCGTAAATCGCTGTTCAAGGTTAAAAAGCCAATGCCGGTAATTGCGAGCAGCGCACCGGTGACATGACTCCGCTCCAGCCTTTTCCGGAACAGAATCACACTCAATACAGGTACGAAAATAACGGTAAGCCCCACCAGAAAACCTGCGTTCGAGGTACTGGTAGTTTTTAGGCCAAAAACAATAGAGGCGCATACCCCAAGCATAACGGCTCCGAGCACCGCTCCATACCCGACCGCAGACTTACCGATCTTGCGCAGTCGCTTGTAAAAAACAGATCCCGTGACCAGAAAAGCAATGCCGAAGCGCAGCGCCAGCAAGTTATACTCTTCCATCGAATCCGAGCCCATTTTCATGAACAGGTACGAAAACCCCCATCCCAGAGTAATGAGCAAAACCAGCAAATTGACCTTGTACTTATTCATCCTGACACGCTTCCTTTAGCCTCTAGTAGTTGTACTGTGATTTTTTCCTCAAACAGTATACCTCTGATTTTCAGCTAAAGAATAATGAAAGTTTGTCATGACAGGTATGAAGAAAGCTAATGTTACAACACTTGAAGTATGCTAATAAAACGCCGGATAAAAAGCACGTCTTTCGCCCTTCAGGATAGCCGTTTTTTCACCTCAGCCATTTGAGTTCTCCTTTATTTTAGGCCAAAATACTAACGCCACAAAACCCATTACAGCTGCCCCGATAAAAAGAGTGTTATAGCCGGCTGAATCAGCAATTTGTCCTGCAAAAATGGAACCTGTCGCCTGCCCCAGTGCAAGCAATAAAAACGGTACGGCAATTCCAAAGGACGGATTCGTTTTGAACAGGGAGATTCCCCACACGATGATGGCCCCTGTAACGAAAATATAAGAGCTGCCAAACAAAACGGGTGACAGGAATCCTATAATAATGCTGCCCGGGTTCATTCCTAGGATCAGGCTGGAGGTTGAAAGTGCCGCTACAGAAAGCCAGTAGGCTTTTAACAGGCCAAATTTATTGATAAACACCCCGGCAGTTCCCCCCAGTAAACCTGCTAACCCGATGATCACCCAGAACCATTCACCCAGATATGCGGGAACACTATCTAAAGTCAGCATATAGTCCCTGGAGAACGTCCAATACGGCGTGCAGGAAAGACCCAGAAGCAGGGATGCAATCATTAACCGGATAGAACGCATCCACTCCTCTTTAGAAGGAGCATGTATCTCTTTCTTGTTCGGAGCCTGCTGTTTCGGAAGAACTTTATAATTAACGAAAAGTGTTACTATAGCCATACCTATAAAGATCCAATACGATTCCCGCCAGCGTTCAGCCATGACAATCGCAATGCACCCGGTCAGCACGGTTCCAATACTGGTCCCGGAATTGATCCATGAATTCGTCTGATTCTGCCGCTTCTCTTCTATATTAGTGCTAACGATATCAGCATAGGGCGGGGAAGCCAACCCTGTACTCAGCCCGGCCACAAAGATACCCAAACCCAGAATGAATGGATCAGGAGAAACAGAGATGATACCGAGCCCAACAACAGATAATAATCCGGCCGCCAAAAGAATGGATCTTGGAGAGAACTTAGCGGAAAAAGCCATTACAGCTGCAATGGAAATGCAGTATGCAATATAGGATAGAGACGAGATCAGCCCGCTGGTGGACTGATCCATATGCACCGATTCGCTGATGTGCGGCAGCAGCAGGCCGTAACTGAACCGGGACAAGCCATACGTCACCGCAATCATCGGCAAGCCTGCTGCTATTAATTTGTTTGCATTCAATAGATCAGAACTCCTTACAATATCTCTGTATTTAATCTCATTAGATTATTATTATTACATATCCCTTTAGTAGAATTTAAAACAGAAAACGCGTATTCCGGACTGCGGAGGACGTGATCAATATTTTCCAATAGAAAAATCCCGGCCAGAAAATCTCCTAACCGGGATTGAGACGTGTTATGTGATTTTTGTTACAATAAGGCTAAGACAACTGAGGAACAAGAAGATACAACAAATAACCGCCTCTTCCGCACAGTGTACAGAAGGAGCAGTTGTTTGCTGTGACGTATTCTAACGCTAATTATTACTCCAGGCCTGATTAATAAAGATAAGAACTTGATTGGCTCCAGTCCGTCTCATTACCCTGAAGCCATTGGGTGAGAAGGTAGCGATACCGTCATTATTGGAAATACAATATCCCCCCGGTTTGCATGTGCCATCATCGCGTACAAGCAACTTACCGACAACTCCAACTGCAACCCATTCAGGTCTTTCCAAACGTGGGATATAAACAGCTGAGGCATCCCAGGCTGGATTCAGGATAGGCTCTGTTTTAATGTACGACGGTTGAAGCAAATCCCCTTCCGCATTCCTTTTTTCCGGGATAAACACTTCATGATATTGAATTCTGCCCCATTCATCTTTAATGAAGAGGTTGTGCCAGCGCAGATCACTCGCATCCGCAATCATTGCCGGTGCTGCACTTACTACCCCGATGATGTAATCATCATTTGCATTGGCTTTTCTAATGGTATCCTGCTCTCCATCCAAAGTCACAAAATATCCCGGTTCAATCGGATTGCCGTCGGTCGTCTCAAACATTTCTGCATAATCTGCCATTGCAGGGGCTATCACTGTGCCATCCAAAAATAAATTCCCTGTCGATCCTTGAATTACTGCGGCGTTCAGAGTAGGTCCGACAGCAAGACCATTCGCCAGGTGCCAGGAAAAAGGAAATCTTGTGGCACCGTTTTGTCCCATAATATGAGCCCCTGTATTAATAACAGTGGTATTAACCCCCTCGGCATGGCCAAAATTACTAATAATGCTAGTACCAGATCCTTCTGTATGGGATGCAAATCCCCCAGCGTTCGTATTTACCCCTTCTGCATGTGATATGGGGCCGGAGGCTATATTTTGTTGACCTTCTGCATGAGAAATTGGACCACTGGCTGTATTATTACTTCCCTCGGCATGTGAAATATTACCGCTGGCAACATTCAATTGTCCTTCGGCGTGAGAGATCTGGCCGCTTGCTGTATTTCTTGCACCTTCTGCATGAGCTCCAGGGCCGCTTGCAATTGTTTCTGATCCTTCGGCATGCGAAACTTCTCCACTAGCGACTGTATGAAATCCTTCTGCGTGGGAATCTCCCCCGCTGGCAACCGTGGTATCCCCTTCTGCATGGGCGTCTATCCCGCTGGCAACCGTAAAATGCCCTTCAGCATGAGAGTGTAATCCGTTGGCTTTTGTGAAAAAGCCTTCCGCATGTGCCCCCTGATCACTCGCTTCAGTAAAGTAACCTTCTGCATGCGAAGCTTCGCTTAAAGATCGTGTATTACTCCCTTCCGCATGGGAGGCTGCGCCGCTGGCCTGAGTCTGGTTTCCCTCAGCATGGGATGCCCCGCCAGTAGCAGCTGTTGCATTCCCTTCGGAATGGGACGAGCGGCCCTCGGATGACGTTCCAGATCCTTCAGCATGAGACGCGTTACCGTTTGCTTGTGTCAGCAGACCTTCGGCATGAGCGGCTTCGCCTCTTACTATGGTTGAATTGCCTTCCGCATGGGATGTGTCAGCCACAGCTTGCGTCTGAAACCCTTCTGCATGCGAGGCGCTTCCTGTTGCTGCGGTCGAACTTCCTTCGGCATGTGACGAGGGACCAATGGAAGACGTTCCAGATCCTTCGGCGTGGGAGGCAGCACCGTTCGCTTGTGTTAGTAGACCCTCGGCATGAGCGGCTTCACCTCTAACAATAGTTGAATTACCTTCCGCATGGGACGTATAAGCTACCGCTTGCGTCTGGACCCCTTCTGCATGCGAAGCCCCTCCCGTTGCTGCAGTTAAGTTTCCCTCAGCATGAGACGATGGGCCACTGGAAGTTGTTCCTGATCCTTCGGCATGAGATGCGTTTCCGTTCGCTTGTGACAGCAGACCCTCAGCATGAGCGGCTTGCCCTCTTGCGATGGTTGAATTGCCTTCTGCATGGGAAGTATCAGCCACAGCCTGTGTCTGAAATCCTTCAGCATGGGATGCACTCCCTGTAGCTGCTGTTGTATTCCCTTCCGAGGTTGAACAGGGACCAATAGCATTACGATTACATTCATTTGCCATGTTATCTGCTTCCTTCCTATCACTTTTTTTGTGATAAGTCATAGTACGCAGACACTATGTTGTAAGAAAGGTATAAGAATCTAAATGACTAACAAATCCATACTCTCCATCCTTACAGAAGCAGTATTTTGTTTCCATCCGGATCGCAAAAAGCAAGTTCTTTGCCTCCCCATACTGCCGTTGTTGGCGGTTGTATATTAGTAATCTTCTCCTTCAGTTCTTCAAATGTTCTATCGAGATCATCACAATTGAACACGAAATTTACTTTCCCTTCACTTGATTTCCCCCATTTCAATTCATCCCAAATCACTATGACAGGAGCATCTGCAATAAACCCCAAAGAAACACCATCATAATTTTCATCTGGTTCTATGATAGGAATTCCTAATTTTTCATTATAGAACTCAACCAACTCTTTCGGATGAATAGACGAAATATTAACACAATGATACTTAATTATCATAAACTTCCCCTCCAAACTTCAAAGTTAATTCTGCCATGGGACTTCTTATCTTGTACTTCCATTATCGCAAACTTGGCACCTTCTTCAGAATTAAAATCAAAATATCATTTCAATGCCCTGGTTATATTGGATACACATCTACTCCAGCACCAAAGCCGCTGCTTTTCTGAACTTTTGCCCCTCCCCACAGTGTCTTAAATAGTTCAATTGTTCTTCCAAGCTGTGCATCCTCCTCAGCCTATTCTGTATTCAATTGCGCTGACGGCTCCTTTGCAGAAGCCTGCTGCCATTTCGGGAGTACTGCTGCAGGTTAATGCAATAGCAAGATCTCCTTTAAAGTCGGTGACAGGGTAGGTTACGCTATCGCCAATTTTTTTACGGATATTGATAGATACTGGCAAGCTCACCTGACAAATCAGTGATTTCGCCAGCTTTATCAGGAAAAAGAATATAAAAGGAAGCTGCCTTCTGCGGGATATCCGGAATGATAGGCTCCTTGCCCAGAGCAAGGTTTATAATCTGCAGATAAATATCTATTTCATAGCTTTCACTGATTAAAGTTCCAATGTATCCGCCCCCCAGGCGCGGGTTGACTTCAACGATGATTGGCCCTTGTTTGGACAAAATCAGCTCAGTATGGATCATGCCCTGATTAATTTGCAGCACACTAAAGAGACGGGAGATAACTCCTTCAATCTCTTGGTACATGCTGGAATCAACTCGAAATGGAAAGGTCGCGCCCAGCTCAACAAAAAAAGGAAGCGGTCCGATTGTCCGGTCGCTAATACCTAAAATTCGATGCTTATTGTTATAACTATGGACTTCCATAGACTTTGCAATAAATGTGACACGCACATTCATGGATAATGGAGCTTCCAGAATTTTCATTTCCGAACCGGATGTGGTAGTTTCAACTATAACGATATGGCCCATTTTCTACCTTATATATTAATTTTTATTAAAAACAAAATACAATCAACAGTATTATTCGGTCAATATTTTTAATTTAATGGATCTTGGCAGCCAAGCGGAGTTGCAGCACTTCACAGGGACTTAAATTTTATCAGAATTACAATAAGCCCAAACCGTCAACGGTTTGAGCTTATTGTTGTATGCATTTTGGGTGAAAATTACTGGTGCATCAATGTTCATCTTCCGATTAATTCTGGAATATCTATCAGTGTGATTTTTCATTTTAAATGAGAAATCACCGTTAGAAAACCCTTATAGAATAAGGGGTTTTGTTTCATTTAAAATGAGAAAAATCAGCTCTACTAGTTAGAGACCCTCTAATATTTCATTTTAAGCGAGAATAAACGCTTTTGTGGATTATGCAGCATAATGCATAGTATGTATTGCGTTATATTAAGTTATATCAAAACCATTTTAGTTCATTTGAATGAATGTTTCTGTTAGCTCCTTTAACATCCACAAAACGGTTCTAATCAAACGTCCACATACCTGATTTTAGAGTCCTTGAAAGCAACAACTTCTGCCACTCTAAAGTCAATTCAGAATGTCGCATCGTCTTAACGTGAAGCATTTAATTTTAAGAGCGGTCAACCTCTATTATATCAAGCAAAAACAAGAATATGGGTATTCCAATTATTAAACCCCAAACCCCGATATAATGTTCAGAAAAGAATAAAACTATTAATGTCACAAACATTGGAAGATTCATCTTTGACGACATGAGCTTAGGATTTAGGAAATATCCTTCAGCAAAATGTATGACAGCGACCATAATTAATACATATAGTGTTGTCTGCAGACCTCCAATGTTATACGCAATAATGCTTAATGGTATGAGTGAAATTACAAATCCAAAAACCGGGATCAAACTTAGCAGAAATACCATTATCGCTAATGCGAGTAGATAGGGAAAGCCAAGCAGCCATAAACCAATAACTGTAATAAGTGTATTAATTAAGGCTATCAGAATTTGTGCTTCGATCACTTTGCCAAAAGAGGTAATAAACTTCCCGCTTAAATACTCAACCTCCCTATAAATCCATCCCAGCGTACTGTCTTTTAGCTTGGAAGTAAATTTAATTATTCTATTTTTTTCTAGAATAAAGATAAAACTAAGTATAATGGATAGAAGGAAATTAGTACTCCAATTACTAATCTTCAAAATATATTCGACACCACTATTTAGATAGGCTTGATAATTAAAACCTTTAAGAGAATCAAATAAATAGAGGGTTATTTTGTTTTGTGGTAAATCATCCATCCTTAAATTCGTTAAGAAAGTCGCTAATTGAATAAACTGTTCATAAACGATAGGAAGGTATTTAATCAATAGAATGGTAATTACAGCGATAAAGGATATGTAAAGAGCTATTACGATTACTTTACTGTTAACGTTAACGAACCGGCTAATTTGCTTACTAAGCTGTACCTGAATACTATTCATAATGAACGCAATAAGTAGAGTCAGTAATATCAAGTTTAACATATCTCTAATTAGATAAATCACAAAAGCAATTAGCATCAAAATCAAGAATCGACGTAAATTTACGTTTGTTTGTAGCTTTTCAAATAGAATCATACGAGGTCCCCTTTTTAAAATCGACAAGCTCACAACTTAGCACATAAGCCGGTGGAACATTGAATAATACATGTTCTATATTAGTTTGATGAAAATATTGGGTAACAAGTTCTTTTTTACGTATATTGCGTAAAACTGTAACGAATTTACCGTCTTGTTTCATGTTTTTTTGTGATAAATAAAGAATATTGGTAGATTCATTTAATGGTAGGCTTTCGCTTGGAATTCCTGAAATTATATAGTCTATATGAGTAATATTGTATTTTCGCATATATCGTTCCAGGTTTTCTGCTGTGTCATGTATTATTTTCAAATTATGTTCATGTTTAAATTTGTATAAAAGTAATTTATAAAATTCTATGTTTCGTTCAAAAATCAAAATCATCGTATCTTTTTTGCGCAATTCTAGAATTTTCTTTGTGATTTTCCCTGTACCCGAACCAAACTCTACAATGCAGTTAGCTCGATTAAAATCAATCTCCTCAACGACTTTGCTTGCCAGATAATTAGAACTCGGAAAAAACGAGCCTACATGTTTAGGGTCAATAATAAATTGCTCTGAAAATAAAAGTATTTCTATTGTCATCTCAATTCTCCTCAGCAATATTCTTATGATAGAACAAAGATCGAAGGTCACAGTTAGTCTTATAGTGAACTCTTCTTATACACCTTTTCATAATCAGCTATTTTACAGCATAAAATGTACGCTGGAGGAATATTCATGAGCACCTTATTTAATTCAATCTTTCGAAAAAACAAACTAAATAATTTTTTATTAAGAAGAGAACGTTGAAAAGTAATAAAAGCCCCACTATCCATTAGCTTCTTTCTTGAACTGTATAAGATGCTAATATACTCTCTTCGCGTTGATTTATTTAACGGGATACTAGAGATTATATAATCCACCCATGGGATATCATGTAAATTCATAAACTGCTCTAGTTTCATCGCAGAATCATTTATTATATAAAGATTAGGTTCATTCCTGTATATATATTTGAGATATTCACAGAACAGCTTATTTTTTTCAAAAAGGATTACTGTAGTTTCTTTGTTTCTAAATTCAAGTAACTTTTCAGTTACTGCACCTGTACCTGGCCCATATTCAACAATATAGTTGGCATTACTAAATTCAATATTTTTGATTATCTTGTCCGCCAGATGTTTTTGAGTGGGAAGCATAGTTCCAATTAGACATGGATTTTTCAAGAATTCCTTCATGTATGACAAAATAGTTAATTCCAATCTTTTCCCTCCCTAATTACAGTCGATTAAATTTTTTTAATTCGAAACTTTGCAATCATTAGAGTAGAAAATATAAATAATATAAAAACTGATATAAGTAAATTTATTGGTCTGTTCGGTAAAAGCGAATATAAAGCTAAAGCTGTACCTGCTATAGTAATTGGAACACCTTGAAACCCATTGCTATAATGAGCAGTATTATAACGACCCAGCCGATATGAGCCGCTAATAACATACAGTAACAAAATTCCAATTCCAAAAAGCTTTAATGAGCCAAGCTCAGAATAAGTGAATTTATGGAATATTAATAATGCTGGAGCTACCCCAAATGAAACCAGGTCAGCTAATGAATCTAACTCTTTTCCTATATCACTTGTCACCTGTAGATACCTGGCGATTTTCCCATCATATCTATCAATAAAAGCCGCTATTAATATAAATACTGCACTTAAAATATATTCTTTATTGAACAATTCAAGTATTGAAAGAAACCCGAACGAAAGATTTGCATAAGTCAGAGCATTAGGATTGTTTTTTTTCAACATCATTGACCACCTTTGATAAGGTTACTTGTTATTTTTCTGAGAAAGTGCATTTATTATTTTATCTTTAAAGACTAGGCCTAGTATGAATGCTAATACCGCTACTATAGAAATAATAATTGTAGGTAAGTAATTACCTTGATAAATATTCGAACCCACACCAGCAGATGCTAACACCCACGGAAATCTTGCAATAAGTAAAATTAGAAAGAACCTTATAGGTTTGATCGGTGTTAACCCTGCGGCGAATATTAAAAAATCTTTTGGGAGTCCCGGAATTACAAATACTATAAATAAGAAAACTGAAAATTTGTTACTATCCAACATTATTGTTATCCATTTAGATTTTTCTTTATTTAGTAGTCTTTTTATGAATTCCCCACCCAGATAACGGGTAAAATAGAATGCTAATATTGCACCTAAAAGTAAGCCTATTATCGAGTAAAAAGTCCCCAAGGATATTCCATATATATATCCCCCGGCAATCTGTATTACTTCTCCTGGAATTGGAGCTATTACTGTTTGAAGAATTTGAAATAAAATAAAGCTTATCGGACCAAATTGCCCTAAAGAAAGTATATAATCCCGAAAATCCTCAACAGAAAATGTCAATTTAACGATCTCTGGCAAGTATTGTATTACCAAGATTAGTAGAAGCACACCCATTACCGCCAATGAAACTCTGCCTATTGTTTGTTTTTTTTTCTTTTCCACTTCGTATTAACCTCTCTTACTGCTTTTTTTTAATTTCGTTGAGTACATAGATAATCTTATGGACAAAATCTTAAGAGTCGGCATATGCAATTCTTAAGAATCCTTAAGATTTTTTTGTGATTATAGTATAATGGCAACCCACAGACTATACTGAATGCATACTTAAATATCTTGGAGGAGAATTGATGTCAAGTGCCAAAAGGATTTTGATTACTGATGATAACCAAGAGATCAGAGAAATTGTCCGGGTATTACTGGAGAGTGAGAATTATGAAGTTATTGAGGCCGTTAATGGTGATGATGCGATATCTAAAGTTGATAACAACATTGATTTAATCATTCTTGATGTAATGATGCCGGGCAAGTCAGGCTTCAAAACCTGTACTGAAATTCGCGAAATAACTAGTGCTCCCATTTTATTTTTAACTGCCAAAACAAGCGATTCGGATAAATACATGGCGTTTTCCGCTGGAAGTGATGATTACCTTTCCAAACCTTTTTCATATACAGAGTTAGTGTCTAGAGTAAAAGCTCTTTTGAGGAGATATTATATATATAAGGGGAAGGACAAACCTGCAGCTTCTGAAACTGTCACCATTAAAGAATTAACAGTCAATACTTACTCAAATGAGGTCACTGTAGGGCAAAAGGAGATCGTTTTAACAGAAATTGAGTACAAAATTTTATTATTAATGGCACAGCATAGAAAGAAAATATTCTCCGCTCAAAATATTTATGAAAGTGTATGGGAAGAACCTTATTTCATCAACTGCAACAACACAGTGATGGTGCATATTCGTAATTTAAGGATGAAGCTAGAAAATAATCCTCAAGATCCAGAATACATTAAAACCGTTTGGGGAAAGGGCTATCGTATTGAATAGGGAATTTTTTATCGGCAAACTTAAATTAAAGCTATTTCTAGCTTTAATCTTTTCACTCGCAATCTCAACCGGCGTATATTTTTTACTTCAAACTACTTCAGAAGGATTAATTAGTGATTATTTAAATAACACAACATTCATTGAAAGGCAACAAGAAGATGCTATCTCTAACTTTCGTGAATTTGTAAATCAGAATCATATAAAAACTAGTGATCAAGAAAAAATCACAAAATGGGTTAGAAATGAAAAGTATGTAAATATTTACGTTTTCCAAAATGTGAACCTCATTTTTGCGACAGATGGTTATAAAGACGCTTCAGATAATCAAAGTTACTTGTTTAATAATATTTTGAAAACTGACACCTTTTATACTGTGGACTTTCAGGATATGAAAGCCACCATTTATATGGATTGTTTTTTTGAATACAAATTTTATAACATTGTAGCCATTGTTAATGTGATTATATGTTCACTGAGCTTTATTCTCTTAATCCTGATTTTTATAAATAGAAAAACGTCCTATATATCTGTCCTTGAACAAGAGATAAAAATATTAGAAGGTGGGGAGTTAAACTATCCAATAACAATAAAGGGGAACGATGAACTTTCATCTTTAGCAGAAAGCATCAATGAAATGCGCATATCGTTTATTGAACGCATAGAAAACGAAGATAACGCTAAAATTGCCAATAAAGAACTCGTAACTGCCATGTCGCATGATATAAGAACTCCTCTTACTGCTTTGGTTGGATATCTGGATATTATCACTTATGAAAAATATAAAACGCAAGAAGACCTAAAGAAATATTTGAACAACAGCAGAGACAAAGCATATCAAATTAAACATCTCTCTGATAAATTGTTTGAATATTTTACTGTTTCTAAAATAGATGAAGATGATCTGGAATTTGAAAGGTTTAATGGTACCCAACTTTTCGAGCAACTTATAGATGAACAAATTGTACTTTTAGAAAATAATGGATTCACTTATCAAATAAATTCGTGTAATACTCCCTATGATATTGAACTTCATCTCCTATCGATCCGAAGGGTATTTGATAATATTTTTTCGAATATCCTTAAATACGCTTCTGACTCAGAACCTGTACTAATTAGTTTTCGTATTAAAGATCAATCGTTGATAATTAGTATTAAGAATCGAATAAATAATGATATTTACGACTTGTCTGGAACAGGAATAGGTATCAAAACATGTGAAAGGATAATTGACCGCCTACACGGACGCTTTTCAATCACCAAAACGAAAGGATATTTCAGTGTACACATTAGTTTAACTATTTCAGAAAAGCTTTAATGATAAATGTCTCAGCTTGAGCCCCTTCGTCATGAGTATGAAGGGGCTCCCTAACTCTTGTACACTCAATTTGTCTATCGCCTGATCATGTACTCCCTATTCTCAAATATACAAATATACTTCGCTTCAGTTGCTTCATCAATCCTAAGAACTTTTTCCTTTCAGATATCCCATAATCCCTAATCTTCTACATATTTTTGACTCCTCAGGATTATTTACACCCGAAAGACCTGAGATTTGTGATTTCTTTGCTCATTGGATCATAAGACAAATAGCTCATTGTTACCTTGCCTCTGATCATCATTCCTACCCTACCGTCTCGATTAAATACCTTTTTCAATATATAAGGGTATTGAATCAGAAGCTGTTATCAAGTATACTCAAATAAATAGTCCATTTTATTTACTATAATGTTATTGGACTAATATTCAAAAGTTTGAAGGGAGTAATACTTATGATTAACAAGTTAAAAAACTGCTTTTCGTATGAGAAATTAAACACTGGTCGGCAATTAGAACTGGATTTGGCTAAAGGGTTCGCAATAATTTTTATGGTGTGGGTACATATGCAGGAAGGACTTCTTAGTAACAATGATGGGTTTATGGCAAGTCTAGTTAAGAATATATTAGGCGGTCCCTTTGCAGCACCTATATTTATGATTTGTATGGGAATTGGAATAAATTATTCAAGAAGAAACACTCCTAAGGATCTACTCAGACGTGGAGTTACTTTGCTAGGAATCGGGTATGTCTTAAATCTGATTCGCTATGTTTTGCCACTATCTCTTGTTTCTTTTTCCACCAATGAAAATGAAATTGCTCTAGGGTTATTAACTGCTTTTTTTGGTGTCGATATATTACAGTTTGCCGGTTTGGCTTTTCTCTTTATGGCGCTTGTAAAAAAATTAAATTTGAAATCAACAACAGTCTTTTTAATTGGTATAGGAACTTCACTAATCGGAATGAGTTTACGTTGGCTGTCTACTGATAATGACATCGCTGATTTGTTTTTGGGGTATTTCTGGGCAACTAATTCAGATACCTACTTCCCATTTTTTAACTGGATCATTTTTTTGATTGTAGGCAATATTATGGGGGTTTATTTTCAGAAGTGTAAGGATAAACAAACATTTTACTCCATTGTCTCTCCAGTTTGCGGCATTATTGGTTTGACATATTTATTTACTGCACTCCATTTTGGCATTGGAATGTATGCTCCGGATAGTTCTTATTATTTTCTTGGCATAGTCGATGTTTTCTTTGTTGTTATGCTTGCAATAGGTATTTTCGGGTTTAACTATGCTTTACTAAAGAAATTCTCTAATTACGATTTTAAACCTTTCATGCGAATGAGTAGAAACATTAATACTGTTTATTGTATTCATTGGTCATTGCTACCCTGGTTTGTAGTCCTGCTCTATTGGGGATTTGGTATCGACAATTTTTCGTTCTGGCAGGTCGCAGCATGTGCATTTATACTGTTAATAGTATCCGACAAGTTAGCAGAGTGGTACATTAAGGTGTTAAAGCCGAAATTCGCAAGGTATAAATCTGAATATTGACGAGGTGCTAAATGGGTAGAAGAACACTTAAAGCTCAAACAGAAATACTTTCAGAAAAATGGAAGTCCATTGACAAAATATATGAAGAATACGCTAAGAAATCAGGGCTGACATATATGAGTCTGATTGTGTTGGAGATTATTTATGAGACTCCGAAAGAATGTACACAAAAGTTAATTTCAGAACTAAGTTATTTTCCAAAACAGAGTGTAAATATGATTATTAAATCTTTTTTGGAACAAGGGTATGTGAAGTTAAAAGAAATCCCATCAGACCGACGCAATAAACAGATTGAGTTGAGTACGAGTGGTAAAGAGTATGCTGATAAAATTATCGGTTCACTTTGGGAAATTGAAGAGAAATCAATCCTGTTACTTAGTTATGAAGAAAGAGAACTTTTCATTAACATGTTAAGCACATACGAGGAGAGTTTCCGTACTGATATGACCAAATTGATCAATGACATTGAATAGCAGCAGCCAGTAAAGTTGTAAAAGTACTTTGAGGTTTTATTATGGGGAGGGCTGTAGTCAATCTTCTTTTAGGAAATCTGCAGTATATCGGTTTCCTTATTATTGGATTGAAGCATGCCCTCCTTCTACTATTTGTCATTTTTTCAATTGCGGTTCTTCTACAGTTTCTATTACCAGCCTCTTCGAGAGAGCAAGTACCAATTAAGCAATCTGTCATAAAAGATATACAATCGGAATTTCAATATGTGAAAGGTCAACATAACTTACGAATCATCGCCGGTATGTATCTGTTAGTAGGATTAGCGGCTGGTATAACACAGCCTTTAGATGTATTTATAACGACTGATTGGCTTCATTTACCTAAAGAAAGCGTACAATGGTTTGCTTCATCAGAAGGGGTTGGAATGCTGATTGAAGGAATCCTGGCTGCAACGATTTCCAAATGGGTTCATCGACACCGCAGAGGTGTTCTAACTGTGCTATGGCCGCTGCTTACTGCAGGATTAAGAATTGAATCGGGCATAGCATTCGCTTTCTTTCAAATTGTATTTAGTGCACTGATGATTAAAGAAGTACATCAAGATTACATTGGAAGAACAAACGGAGTCATGGTACCACTCATGATGGTAGGTACTCTGGTGGGAACCTCCATTTCCGGAATCATCGTGAAGAGTTTTGCCCTGTTCGGAGCTTATGGATTAGCTGCTGTTCTAATCAGACTAAGTGCAATTTTATCGTTCAGACTCCGTTTTCAGCGCAGCGATGCTGCACAGCATCATGTCTGCTGCTGATGATTAGAAATATTGTCACATAAAAAGGAGGAACTTGTTATGAATCTTAAAGTTGAGACAATAATGAAAGATTCACCAGATCTAGTTAAGATTAACCACCTATATAACAGCTCATTTCCTGAAAAAGAAAGAATTCCTATGTGGCTTTTATTGCGAAAGTCTAATAAAGACTTTATAGATTTTATTGCTTTTTATGACAATGATATTTTTGTTGGTTTTGCCTATCTGATCTCTAATCAGGATATGACTTATGTATTATATTTGGCTATAAACCTCGAAGTCAGGTCAAAAGGCTATGGTAGCATGGCATTGTCTAAAATCAAAGTTCTATATCCAACTAACCGAATCATACTTAATATAGAAGCTGTTGATGTAACTGCAAGCAACTATGAGCAAAGGCTTAAGCGAAAACAGTTTTATTCGTACAACGGATATAAAAGCACCACATATATGATTGCGGAATATGGGGATTCATATGAGGTTTTGATCAATGGAAATGATATCAAGGTTGAGGAGCTTTCCAGCATGTATAGAAAGTTTATGGGAACTGTAGTTTATTTGTTCTATAAACCCAAATTTCTACCTGTGAGTATCTGAAGGAAGTTTACTATGGAGTAAATAAAATAACTGGTTGATTACTTGTCCCGTTCATTAATCGGCCCGTATTAGCCTCATAACAAGCTAATCGGGCCTTACCTATCTCCTCCTCACGGTTCTCCGCTATTGATCTTAAACAATCCCTTTAGTTCAATGAATAAGAAGCAGCTACCGCGGCCTTCCTAGACTTTTTGCGATCCTTCCACTAAACTTTTTTAACGTTAGAATCCATCTATTGTCTTTTTTAACCACTCCACAATATTTAACTATACTCCACCTAACTATTGGAGTTCACAAGATATTAAATATTAATTGTTGACTCCTTAATTTAAGATGCCGAATCGGCTCTCATTGAATAATTATACATAAATTGTATATTCTTGCTCATTAAAACAGAACCACCTGCTTCTTCCTACCCGCACCGCGAATACCCGCAATTCCCGCAAGTTTTACACCCTTCTACATTAATCAGCGATGCGCTACCGCAGGAAGGGCAGAGATCCCGCGAAGCTGCAGAGTGGCTGTGCACGCCATGCCCGCCGTCTCCGGCACCGGCTGGAGCTGCAGCCGGAAGGCTGACTTTCAATTCTGTGTTCAGCGCTTCGTTGAAGTCCTCCAGCGCAAGGGTGGCCGCGATCGGTGCGGCAACATGATCATCATGAGCGTTACTGTGCACATGGGATTCCAAGGCTTTGGCTACAGCGTCGGCGATGGACTCGACGCGGTTCGCGCCGAAGCCGATGGCGCCGGAGCCGCCGATGCCCTTGAGATGCTTGATCAGCAGCTCGACCTTCTCGCCGTGGTCGCCGTAGCGCAGGAACAGCGAGCAGACACGGCCCAGCGCTTCCGCCATGGCGAAGACGTCGGAGCCGGCTTTGCCGACATTCAGGAAGATCTCGCCGGGAATGCCGTCCAGGTCGTTGATGGTGATATACGCCATGCCGAATGGCGTGTTGATCTTGTAGGTAGCACCGCGCAGCACCTGCGGGCGTTTTTTGTACTGTTTATCTACTACATTGGCCTGCGGTGCAGGAGTTACTGCTGCAGCTGTGGTTACAGCAGGGGCGGGAGCCTTTTCTTCTACAACTGCTGCTTTTTCGGTTAATGGTGCGTCCTTTTTGTCTTCCTTCTTTGAGGTTTCGAGAACCTGCACGTCACGGCTGCCGTCACGGTAGATGGTTACGCCTTTGCAGCCCAGATCAAAAGCCATTTCATACAGCTCGGCTGTCTCTTCGACGGTGAAGTCGGACGGGCAGTTCGCCGTCTTGGAGATTGAGCTGTCCACCCAGCGCTGAATCGCTGCCTGCGCACGGATATGGTCCTTGGCCGACAGATCCATCGCAGTTACGAAGTAATCCGGAAGCTCTTCGCCTGGATGGTCATTCAGCCATTCCTGGGCAATCGGCACGAACTGCTCATCATAGCCGAGACGGCTCTGCCGGAAATATTTGAAGGCAAAATACGGCTCAATACCGGTCGAAGTGCCAACCATTGTTCCTGTGCTCCCTGTAGGGGCTTGGGTAATTACAGTAACGTTGCGCATGCCCTGTCTGCGGATGGCTTCACCGACTTCCGGGTAGACCCAGGTAATATTTTGCATAAATCCGCTTTGCAGATATTTCTCTGGATCGAAAGCCTTGAAAGAACCCTTCTCTCCGGCAATCTCCGCCGAGGCCAGATAAGCTTCGCGGGCCATGAACCCGTACAGCTTGTCCAGGAACTCCAGCGATTCCGGGCTGCCGTAACGGATGTTCAGCTTGATCATCAGCTCAGCCAGCCCCATGGTGCCGAGGCCAACGCGGCGCTCCAGCTTCTGGTTAGCTTCATTTTCG
Organism: Paenibacillus sp. PK3_47; assembly: GCF_023520895.1. Classification (NCBI taxonomy): domain Bacteria; kingdom Bacillati; phylum Bacillota; class Bacilli; order Caryophanales; family Paenibacillaceae; genus Paenibacillus; species Paenibacillus sp. PK3_47. The sequence goes on along the minus strand of NZ_CP026029.1, from coordinate 5,290,262 downwards.
GCAAAATGATAAGGTGTCTTGTCGATAACATTATCCAGGAAACGGACGGAATAACGCGTCGTTCTGGCCAGTTCTGCCCAATCCACATCATGGTTTTCAGCATCGTAGAACTTGGACAGATTGACCGCCGACAGGTTGCATACGCCCCAGCCGGGAAGTCCTTGTTCCCCGCAGTTGTGGGCTACAACCCCGCCTGCGATCAGCGAGTGCGTAACAGGCTCGGTAATATCGTATACCGTTACCACATCACCGGGTTCAACCCCGACGACTTTGGACATAAACTTTTCTGATTTGCGCGAGGGTCTGGCGATTCTTTCGAGGGCCTCCTGCTTTCTGGGAATCAGCTTGAATCCGATCTTTTCTTTGAACTCCACAATATTGTTCCCGCTTAAGATCAGCTCGTAGAAACCGTTGTCCAGATTGTAAATCGAACTGTTGATCCCGAAATTCAGAAGCAGCAGCTGCACGCCTTGAAGCAGTTTCTTCGATGCTGAGGTCAGCCTGACCGTGCGGTGCATCTCATCCTGTTCATATACCGTTCCATCTGCGGAGAATAGCCCCTGGAGGAAAGCTATAACCGTCGTGCGCGAAGCAGTATATAGAGCTGCCGGCACTTCTTTTTCAACGGCTCTAACCGCCTTGACTCCGAGCCCTTCTAGCTGCTCACGGAACGCTTTACGCCACCAATAAGCTTGTTTGGTTCCGTTGCTCCGGTCAAACGCTTTGGCAGTCACGCCTGTAATTCGCTCTGCAGCAGCCATCAGTGTTGGAATGGCTTCGCTGTCCGCTTCACCAAATACCATGCCGATCTCACCGCGTCTGCTAATCCAGCCGTCGCCAGTCAGCCATCCCAGGAACAAGCCCCATTCCTCACCAAGTGTGTCTTCAGCCGCAAAGCCGCCTTCACCGGACTGCAGATATACACGGTCCTCACCAGTTAAAGCACGGGCTTCTTTCCATCCGGAGCCGGTAAACAAACGATGCTCAGGCGTTACAGACAGTTCCACACCGTTCTGCAAAGAAATCTTCAGGGTCTCTCTCGTACCGGTCGGAAATACCGTGGCTCTTCTCATCTGCAGCCCCGGAATGTCATAGCTTCTCCCGCCGACCACTTGGGCCTGTTCGACTAATCTTAAATCCGTTCCAACCAGGAACGATTCACCGGCGGTCTTTTTATACAATTCTTCAATCGTAAGAAGTCCATACTCCGTGGCAATCCGGGTGTCCGGATGAAAACAAGGATTCGTACAAATGATCGGATTAAAATACCAGCTGTTGGACATCTGGTTATAGTATTCCATGAACACGACACCCGGCTCAGCCGACTTCCAGGCCGATTCAATAATGGTATGCCATACATCCCGCGCTCTGACGGTACGGTAAGGAATAACGGCGTGTCCGCCCGCTTTCCATTTATCGAGATCCCCGTCCCACAGCTCATCATATTCAGGATCTGCCGTATCCGGGAAGACAAGCTCCCACTCGAGATCTTCTTTTACCGCCTTCATAAAGCCGTTGCTGACACATACCGAGAGATTGGCGTTCGTCACTTGGCCCATCGTCTGCTTCACGGTAATAAAATCGAGCACATCCGGATGCCAGTCGTTGATCATCAGCATCAGTGCCCCGCGGCGGCTGCCGCCCTGCTCAATAAGTCCGGTGGTGTAGCTGAACAATCCGCCCCAGGATACCGAACCGCTCGACGATCCGTTCACCCCTCTGACGATCGCCCGGCGCGGACGCAGGGAGGACAGATTGATCCCCACGCCGCCGCCGCGGGCCATAATTTCGGTCATCTCGGAGAGCGTCTGCATAATGCCGCCGCGGCTGTCTTTTGGCGAAGGAATCACATAGCAGTTGAACAGGGTCAGCTCATCACTTGCCCCTGCGCCGGCTGCGATCCGTCCGCCCGGGACAAGCTTCCAGTCATCGAGAATCGAGCGGAACCTGCCCGTCCATTCTTCCTGAAGCTCAGGCGTCTTCTCGACAGAAGCCATGGCTGACGCCAGCCGGTCCCACATCTCTTCAGGTGTTTTTTCTATGTTAAGCGTCAATTTCTCCACATCTGATTGTACAAGCTCTCCGCTGCGTGTCTTCACGGTAACGGTCCGGCCGCTGCGCTCTACAATCTCGCCGACCTCCTTGGTGGGAAACTTCGGATCATCCTTCGTAAGCACCAGCACCACATCGCCTACCTTGGCATTGTTCGTATCCGCATCTTTCCAGGCATAACGGTCCAGAAATATTTTCTCACTCAGGCCTTCAAGCCGCTGCTTGCGTTCCATAGTACCCAATACTAAAACCTCCCGGCTGCATGATATGTAAAGCCTCCGTCACCTTTGTCAATAACAACCAACCAGCAAATGAACAGGACAATCGGAAATTCAAGCTTTTGTAACAATATATAGTGTACTCAAGCCTCTAAACTATACCACATATTGTATAACAGGTCTTTTTCGAAAATAGTAGCTTCATGCGGAAAAATCACCGGACATGGCGCTTTTTCTCTGTATTGCTCGCTTTTTTTCAAATTATAGAATTTATCTGCACGGCTGCAAGGTTATGAATTCTCTCTTTTACGCACATACTACTTCTACGTATACCGATATGAAACAGCGACGGAGGAGACTGCAACATGACGCATTTATCCCGCAATTCCTTGCCGCAGCAAGCCGGTGAGACTGCCCCGCTTCTGCCCGTTCCTCTATCTTTTGAGCGTAACTGGCTGCACGATCTGGAGTCCAGGCTGGACAAAGGCGGCCCCTGGGGCGACTGGCGTTTATCCCGTCTGGCCGTACAGGGAGAGGAATCCGGACTTGTTACCAGCTTTGACGAGCTGCAGTGCATGAAGCATCTGTCCGGGCTGTCCCCGCTTCCCCATCAGCTGGATACGGCGCATAAAGTATTGTTTGAGATGTCTGGCCGGGCCATTCTCGCTGATGAAGTAGGACTTGGCAAAACCATTGAAGCCGGGCTGATCCTCAAGGAATATCTTGTGCGCGGTCTGGTAACGAAGGTGCTGATCCTGGTGCCTGCTTCGCTTGTCCTGCAGTGGGTCCGGGAGCTGAATACCAAATTCGGCATCAGTGCTGTTGCGCAGAAAAAAGCGTATTCCTGGAATAACGATATCGTCGTCGCTTCACTGGACACAGCCAAACGAGATCCGCATAAGGAACTGCTCCAGGGCAGCGAATTCGACATGCTGATCATCGACGAAGCCCATAAGCTGAAGAACAAGAAATCGACCAACTACCAGTTCGTACAGCAGCTGCGCAAAAAATACTGCCTCCTGCTCACCGCCACCCCTGTGCAGAATGACCTCAGCGAGCTGTTCAACCTGATTACACTGCTGAAGCCGGGACAGCTCGGCAATCAGGGGGATTTTGCAGCCAATTTCGTTGTCGATAAACGCCAGGCGAAGAATGAGGTCCAGCTCAGAGGCGAGCTCTCGAAGGTTATGATCCGCAACCGGCGCGGAGAAGGACCTGTCAATTTTACCAAACGCAAAGTTCGCAATATTCCGCTGACCCTCTCTGCCGAGGAAAAAGAGCTGTACGACGGCGTGACCGCTTTTGTCAAAGACCAGTATCAGGAATCCGGCGGCAATCTCAGCAGCATGCTCTCTCTCGTAACCTTGCAGCGTGAAGTATGCAGCAGCCGGGATGCGGTGTTCATTACGCTCGTAAACTTGATCAAAAAGCTGCCGGCAGATTCCCCAAAACGCGACCGGATGATGGGACTGCTGCAGAGCCTAAGATCTGTAAAAACAAATACCAAAGCGGAAAAAGCAATCGAGCTGATCCGCGGAATGAATGAAAAGGTCATCGTATTCACCGAATACCGCGCCACCCAGGAATATCTGCTGCAGTATTTCCGTGATCACGGGCTGATGTGCGTCACCTATTCCGGCGGGATGAACCGGGGCAAAAAAGACTGGATGATGGACCTGTTCCGCGGACGGGCCCAGGTGATGATCGCCACTGAAGCCGGCGGTGAAGGCATCAACCTGCAATTTTGCCATCATATGATCAATTTTGATCTGCCTTGGAACCCTATGCGGGTCGAGCAGCGGATCGGCCGGGTCCACCGGCTGGGCCAGCAGAATGATGTCGTCATCTATAACCTCTCTACCGAAGGCACCATTGAAGAGCATATTCTGCATCTGCTGCACGAAAAGATCAACATGTTCGAGATGGTTATCGGCGGGCTGGATGTTATCCTTGAGCGGTTCGAGAAGAAGGAATCTCTGGAAAAAAGCCTGTACAAAATCATGCTCGAATCCAAAAGTGATGAGGAACTGCGCCGGGAGCTGGATCAGATCGGCGAATCGCTTACAGAGATGACGAACGATATCCGCAATGGAAGCGAGGCCACATTATGACGCTCACGCCACAGCAGGTGCGCCAGCAGGTCATGGATTATCTGGAAACTACGGAATGCTCCATTATCGAATCCTCCCCGCTTCATGTGACGGTGAAACTCTCCCCCCGTGCTGACCGGATGCTTACCGACCGCCCTTATTATTGGGGGTTCGTCGAGCGTACTGGCGCACCGCCGGAGACACTGTCCTTCACCTTTGTATTTGATCCGGAAAAATACGACAGCCTCGCCGCCCAGCCCCCTGCGGCACGGGCTGTCGGCGTAAATCAGCCTGCTGCAGGTAATTTGCCGTCCGGAACCGGCGCCTCGGCTGTGGAAGCCGGGGCCGACATGGCTGCTAATGCACCCGCAGGTGCACAGCCGCCTAAGGGAGCGGCGCCTGCCGGCGGCGCAGGCAATGCCCAGGATGGCATCCTCGCCCGTTATTTCGGCATCGTTCCGGCCCTGCCCCGGATTGGTCCGGGCATGATCCGGCGGGAGGATGTCATCTACGGCAGCAAGCGGCTGCGCCAGATCTGGTCCGCAGCCCGGGACGAGGGCAAGTGTCTGCAGCTTTTTGAGAACCCCGGGGAGAGACAGCGGACGACCTTGTTCTCGGCTGCCTATGAGCCGTGGCTCGGCGTATGCTATAAAGTGGAAATGACCTGTGATCTGAAGCGTGAAGAGCTGCATTTCATCGGTATCTCCTTAACGAGCGGGAGAATTCTGCCGGACTTTGGCGAGAGGCTGGATGCGCTGGAGCTGACTCCGCGCCTGCCGGAAAACATTCATATTCAGCCCTATGAAATGAGTGTCAAAACCGGTGCGGACCGGCTTGAAGCTTATTTGACCTCACAGCTGGCGGGACTGGATTACAGCTGGGCCGAGGAAGCCAGGGAGCGGCTGGCCCTTGAGCTGAGCATTGTAGACATCTACTATGAAGAGCTGCTGAAGGAACCGGATGAAGAGAAAAAGCTTGCCATCGAAGAGCAGTATAACCGCCGCCGCAAGGAAACAGCCTGGCAGTATGAACCGCAGATCGCAGTATCCGCCATTACCTACGGCCTGTTTCATCTGCGCAGCACATAGAATGTGAGCCCGCTCGCCATAACCAGGCAAAAAAAGCGCCGAATATCCGCTTTCCGGCGCGACAGCATGCAACAGCCTTTTTAAGGCTTGTCCTCTACAATTAGCTGTAGGGTCATACTGCAAGCCGAATAGAACCAGAAAGGTGAACAATGACATGAAAATAAAGACAAGGCAGAAGGCGGCCTCCGGCCGGAAGATCCGGCTTCTCCTCCTTTTGTGCCTGGGAGTGGCCGTTTTATGGACCGGCCCTGCTTTTCCATCCGTACATGCAGCCACGGACAGCCGGGTCACTGTCACACAAGCGGTCTCTCATGACAAGCTGTCCGCGCTGGCCATGAAGTCACTCCCTTCTCCTGCCTCCTTGCAGGATTTTGTAAGTCTCACGATCAGCAAGCTGTCTGCTAATGCACCGTTCAAGGATTGGAAGAACGCCGGAACAGAGTATTACCCACTGGGTCCGGGGACACATAGCTGGCTGGTCAATGTCATGGACAATAAGCAGCGCATCGGATATCTCATCATAACCGCTGCACAGCAGGGCAGCGGTTATGTTCTTAGCGAGTATGGTGCCGGAACCTCAGGATTACCTTACAGCCTTGCTGAACTGCGCCAGTATCTGGTGCAGGAAGAACTTATACCTTCAGCTTATTCAGGTCCAATGGAACTGACCGCATTCTATGCTCCGCTTCTGCCCCTGTGGCAGCTGGTGCTTGATGATGAGACCTTGTACATTAACGCCTCGGTTCCGGAAGTGCTGCCTTGGAGTACCAGTAAGACGGAAGCGGTACTCAAGTTAACTGTACGAGGAACAGACACAGTTTCCAGTCTCATTAATGGCTTGTCCCCCCTTCAAGCATTCAAGGGCAAAGGACAGGATGATCCCTATGCAGATCTGCAGTGGCTGGCAAACCCTAAGCTCAAGGATCTCAGCGGCGACAGCTTCTCAGCAGCACTGCTCGGCCAATATGGAAGTGTCGCCTTCCAGTCGGCAGGACGTAACGATTCCCTGGGCGCACCTTTTATGATTACCGGCTTTCAGCGCTGGACGCTGCCTGCCGCAGGCAAGATCGCAACCAGCAGCTCTGCAGTTGTGTATGCCGCCTCCGGACCTGGCGGCAAACGGTACTTACCGCTGTCATTCCTTCAGCAGAGCGGTACGCTGCATCCGGTTACACTGACGGGACCTGATAAATTAGGCGCTGCACCGGATATTTCAAATTCACCGCATTAAATATAAATAACCTTCCCGGGCAGTACGCCGCTTTAGCGTCCGTCATCCGGGAAGGTTATTTGCGCTGTGAACAGCTCTTACTTGTTGTCATCAGTATGTCTCCACTTACTCCGCCAAATCGACAGGCCTAGCGGCAGCATACCGAACCACTTTTCCGCCCACGGCTGCTTTTCAGCCTTCCGGCGCTCCCTGCTGGCACGGGGATCCTCCATGTACACCACTACTTTTTCCGTAATATATTTGACCAATTCATCACCGCTGGAAGCCATTACGGCACCTCCTGTATCCTTTATTAATCTATTCCTAGTGTCTCCATATCCTCTGTATCTAAACCGGAGACCCGTGTTTTCGTATAGCTTTGCCTGTTACGGCACAATCTAACAAAGTACCCATTAAGAATCAGTTTATTCCGTAACAGGAGGTTGTTCATTTGCCAAATCCGTCTAATCTGAAAAAACACAACTTTATGCTATCCACTGCAATTTTGCGCCGGGTCATTATTGTCCTTGTTTCCGTCTGGCTGCTCGTACAAAATTCAGGAGCTGCAGAGGCCGCAGAAGCATGGACTCCGCCTTCACCTGTACAGGCCGAAGTTGAAGAGCACCGCCAGCAGATGCTGGGGCATGATCAGCGGATGATCCTGATAGATGCCGGCCACGGAGGTATTGACGGCGGAACCTCGCATGGCGATATTCTGGAAAAAGACATCACCCTGGCCATTTCCCGCCGCTTGTTCCTGCTTCTGCGCAGTGACGGATTCGATGCCATCCTGAACCGGACCGGCGATTATGCGCCCAGTGACGAAAACCGCTGGCTGCGCAGCAAATCCCGCCACCTTCGGGATCTGGCTCAGCGCAAGGAGCTGGCAGAGACCCTGCCGGCAAATGTAGTGGTCAGCATCCATATCAACTGGGCGCCTTCCCCCGCGAAGCACGGGCCGCTGGTGCTGTACCGCCAGGAAGGCCGCAGCTTTCTGCTGGCGCGGTCGATCCAGGACCAGCTCAATAAGCTGTATAATGTGCAGACAGGACCCCGGGCCGGCAAACCTTTCTATCTGTTAAATAAAATAACCGCCACAACGGTGATCGTTGAGGCGGGTTTTATCAGCAGTCCTGCTGACCGCGATAAGCTGTGTACTCCGAAAGGCCAAGAGGAGATCGCTGAAGCTATAGCTAACGGCATTGCTGCTTATCTTATGGAAGTGTAAGCTGCGCCTTCCATTTCCATTCGTCCCGGACCAGCTCAGAGATGCCGACAAATTCAACTTTATCCTTCATACGGGCGATACCGCTGCGGATACCCGCTGCGGTTTCTTTGCCTTGGATGCCTACATGACCAATGGTGATGCAGTAACGCTGGTCAAGCGCCCGTTCCCTGACCAGCTGCAGCTGCTTGATGACATGGCTTGAACTATGGACATCATCAAGAAAAATGTGATTTTCTACCGGCGGTAGTCCTATCTCTCTGGCCATTCTGCCGGCAACGGAACGGTAATTGGTATGGCTGTCGACAAAAAACAACCCGCGTTCCTTGCAGACTGCAAGGACAATGCCCATAACCCGTTCATCTCCGGTCACTTTGGAGCCCATATGATTATTGATGCCGACGGCATATGGAACATTATCGAGTGCAGCCTCCACCTTCTGCCGCACCTCGGCATCGCTCATATTTGTCAGAACGGCACCCGGCCCCAGCCATTCCGGCTTGCCCTGGCGCGGCTCCATCGGCAAATGTACCAGCACATCAAAGCCAAGCTCATGAGCGCGCCGGGCGTCCTTCTCAGTCGTTGGCATGAACGGCATTACGGCAGCGGTAATCTTGACCGGCAGTGCGAACATTTCCTCCGTGCCCCGCATATTGTTGCCGAAGTCGTCGACAATAATGGCCACCCGGCTGCGGGCGGGAGCCTTCCCGTTATCTGCGGTGACTCCTGATGCGCCGGCTGAGGAGTCAGTTTCCGATGGTACAGATACGGACAAATTTAGTTGGCCGCCGTAATTCTCCGGGGATAACACAGTCTTTGCTTCTGCAGCATTCGGTCCCGCAGATATCAGTACAGTTACCAAAATTACCATAAAGGTTGCAAAACACAGGGATTTACATTGAACGAAATAACGGCCTTTCTTCAAACGTTTTAAAACAGGCTTCATTTCTAACGCCTCCTTCGGCTTCTTCAGTGAGTGTTCTCATTGTTTGAAACCTGGAGGCTTAATATGTAGGGCAGTGTCACGTAATTATTAACAGTCTTTATTAGACTCCCGGCCCCGCCGGTCAGCGGCTATAATCGCCTCCAGCACCTGTTCCGGGCTAACAGGGAAAGGCATATTAAAGATCGGACTATCAGCCGAACAGCTGGCCACTGCAGCAAGCCTGAGCCTGTCTTCCTGAGGCTCTGCAATCCCCACTTCCCACAGCGTTACCGGCAATCCCACCGACCGGCAAAAAGTAATGACTCCGCTGATTTCATCCTCCGGTGCCTGTTCAAGCATCAGCTGGACGAGTGTGGCAAAAGCAACCTTCTCCCCGTGCAGCATGTGCCGGCATTCTTCAAGCACCGACAGCCCGTTATGGATCCCATGGGCCGCAGCCAGCCCTCCGCTCTCAAAACCGGTGCCGCTGAGGTAAATATTCGTTTCAACAATATGGGCCACTGCAGGAGATACTACGCCTTGCCGTACATCTTTCATGGCCTCTGCGCCCTCTGCGAGCAGTGTATCCAGACATGCACGGGCCAGCGCAAAGGCGGCAATGGAGCCGGTACCTCCCGCATTCGTGATGGCCCCGGACTTACGGCAGGCCCGGGCTTCATAATAGGTGGATAATGCATCCCCCATTCCTGCAGCCAGCAGCCTTGGCGGCGCTTTGGCAATGATCTCCACATCAGCAACCACGATGTCCGGACTGCGCCGCAATTGGAGATACTGGTCCAGCTCTCCTTCTTCTGTGTGCAGCACAGATATAGCACTGCACGGCGCATCCGTAGATGCGGCCGTAGGTACAATGATCACCGGCAGATTGGCAATGTGACTGACTGCTTTGGCAGTATCCAGCGTTTTGCCGCCGCCTATTCCAACAATGATGACTGTGGCATCCGGATCCAGCCCCGCTGCAATCTCTTCCACCTGCTTCAGGCTGCATTCGCCCTTGAACTCAAGCTGCACCAGCGGCAAATCTGCCTCGTGGAAGCTGCGGGCGATACCGTCTCCATAATGAGACAGAATATAAGGGTCCACTACTGCGCACGCACTCGTTGCCCCTATCTGCCTGCAATATGCGCCTAGCCTGTACAGCTCACCTGAACCCTGAATGTACTTTAGCGGAGAACGGGTAATTTGCGTCATGATCATTCCTCCCTTTATTAATAGTACTTATTCTAAGGAAGAACGCCGTACCTGGCTGTAAAAAAAGCCCGAATTCAAAATTAAGGCATTTCATCAGCCCTCGGGCTCCGGGCGGGCATCCGCTTCCTGTCACCTGACAGTCCGCAAGCTTGATTGTCCCTGCCGATCAGACCAACCTTTGTGTCAATAAAATCAACAATTTGCTGCAGGGAAGCAATCTGCTCCAGGATATTCTGTTTGTGGCTCTGGATTTTCTCGTACAGCTCCGGATATTGTGCCAGATCAGAATTCAGGGAGATATTAAGAAACGGCCGCATCTCATCCAGGGACATTCCTGTTTTTTTGAGACAGATCATAAGTCTCATCGTTTCAATATTCTCATTGCTGTAGATCCGGTGGCTGTTCTGTTTACGCTGTGCGCGGGGCAGCAGGCCGATCTTCTCATAATAACGGATCGTATCCTCAGACATTCCCGTCAGCTCCGAAGTCTCTTTGATGGAATACCCTTCTTTTATCTTTAACTCCTTCATGCACGCTCATCTCCTTAGGCCACCATTGTAGCACTTGGAGTTGACTCCAAGTCAATGGGCAGAGAAACTGAACAGTCAGCGGATTTATTATGGATCTCTGTGCTTGACTTGGAGCCGGCTCCAGGTTATAGAATGGCTTCACTGACCGGCAGACAGCAGCCATGCAGCAAGCTGGTACCGGTAATCATCCATCCATAAAGGAGTAGTTATAATGACCCTACAACAACGCGGAACTGCACTTATCACCGGAGCGAACAACGGGATCGGCCTTGAGCTCACCCGCAGGCTGCTTGCAGAAGGCTGGCAGATTATCGCCCTGATCCGCTCATCCTTTCCTGCGGAAGACCCCCAGCTCACCGAAGCAGTGAACCAGCAGCTGCTGCGGATCTACAGGGCTGACCTTTCTGACTTCGCAGACCTGCGGAGCGCGCTGCAGGATATCAAAGCTAAGGAACAGACCATCGATCTGCTGTTCAACAACGCCGGAGGCAGCTTTCCCGAGCTTAAGCTATCACCTCAGGGGCGGGAGATGCATTATGAGCTGCAGACTGTAGTACCGTATATCATCACTATGGAGCTGAAGGAACTGCTAATGAACGGGCAGCTGAAAACCGTTATTAACACCTCATCGAATGCCGTTCTGACGCTGAAGCAGTTTAACCCGGCCCATCTCGAGCGCCCTGCCGCATTCAAAAAGCTGTTCGGGCCTTATGCCGCTTCCAAAATGGCGCTCTCGCTATGGACCCATGAAATTGCTCCCCGGCTGGCCCGGGAAGGCATCATGATCCGCAGCGCAGATCCTGGAGGCAACAATACACTCCGGAGCGGGAAACCTTCCGGGTTGCCCTTCTACATGAAGTTCATAATGAAACACTTCTTCCCGCATCCCAGCCGCGGAGCCGGACTTCTCTATAACGCCGCATTGGGGCGCCACAGCCGGGACTCAGGCGTCTTTTTGATTAAAGACCAGATTTCAGTGCTGAAATTCACTGCCCATAGCCGGGAGGTCCTGGATACAGTTCATGCCATCTATGAGCAGGAATATGCAGCAGCCCGCTACAGCGCTTAAATTCTGTCCAGTCTTCCAAAGGACTGCAGCAGCAGCAGATTCTCAATGGCAATATGGCTCTTCCACCAATGCTCGCTGATCGCAAACTCCTTCTCATAGCTGCCCCAGCTCCAGGTTAAATTCCAGATGCCCTGGGGATTTCTGATTTCCAGTAAATAATCCAGCTCTCTCTGGAGCAGGGCGGCGTTATCCTCATAGCCCAGACTGTCAGGCGATTTGATAAACGCAGAAGGACGGCAGCTGTACCCGCTCCAGTCTCCGGCATTCCGCTCAAGCAGCACTGTAATCTGCTTCTTGGCTGCATCCTTCAGCTGCCCGTAATTAAATTCTCCGCACAGCTGTGCCTCGGCAATACAATCCAGCAGTGTAAGCACACATATGAGCGGATGCATTTCAATCGCCGGATTCTGCAAAAATAACGATTGCATCTCCTTGGCAATGCTAAGCCCGCGTTCAAAAAGACTACTATCCCTTTCGGCAAATTTAAGCAGAAATCCGCTCAGAATGGCGGTCGGATTGAACGTACTGCGGGAGGTGCTGTCTGAAGCCATGTTCCACCAGGGTGCATGAGGATAGTTAGTGTTGCTGGCAACGACATTAGCCCAACTGTTATTTTCCATATCCGCACCGCTATCCAAATAGTTCAGAATTCCCTGAACAACAGGATGACCGTTACCGTTCCAGTGAATCTCCAATAACCTCTCAACCGCTGTAGCGGTGGTTAGCGGTGTCGAGTTCGGGTTCCACGAATCTGCCTCCAGCGCATGTCCGAATCCGCCGTCTTCATTCTGATATGCAGACAGTGCTTCCAGCACTGCAGCAGCGTCTCCCTGTTCAAAATGATAATTCCATCTCGCCAGCTCCAAAGGACGGGCATTGCGGTACAGCCATTGTCTGATCTCCTGAAACTCCCCGGCGGTCAATTTCATTACCATCATCCTTCCTGCAAAATTATTCAATATAAACTACATACAGCATACAACCAGAACACCTGTTCCCGCATATATAAAATGTCACAATCTTACACCCCTATGTTTGGAAATTCCCCCCTTATGTTAATATTAAAAATATGTACATGCATATCATAGGGTAAACAGCGTGCAGAGGAGGGAATTATGAACAAGCGAACATCACCGGGACTCTTCAGCTTTGGGAAGCAGCTCTACCGTAAAATCCAGCTTGACGATGTACAGGGTGTCAGTGCACAGCTGACCTATTATCTGATCCTCTCCCTGTTTCCGTTCTTAATCTTCCTAATGACGCTTATCGGATATGCCAACATCTCACTGGAGGACAAGATCAAGGATCTGGAGCAGGTTATGCCTTTGGAAGCCGTGTCCCTGATTGAAGAAATTCTGCAGGATGTGGCGCAGGGGCGGAACGAAGCTTTGTTATCCTTCGGGATGCTCGGTACGCTGTGGGCGGCCTCCAAAGGCATCAATGCGATCATTAAAGGTCTCAACCGCGCCTACGAAATTGATGAGAGCAGAGAATTCTGGAAAATACGCGGGATCGCCTTCCTCGCTACCCTGATCATCGGTTTTGTCATCCTGCTCAGCATTCTGCTGCTGGTCCTTGGCGGCTGGCTGAAGGCACAGGTGTTCCAGCTGTTCGATCTCCCCTACGGATTTCAAAAGCTGTGGGATCTGCTGCAGTATGCCGTACCGCTGCTGGTGCTGTTCCTGGTGTTCACCTTGCTCTACTGGATTGCCCCCAGCCGGCGGCTGGCACTCAGGGAGGTTATACCGGGCGCTTTCTTTTCAACCATCGGCTGGATTGCCACCTCCGTCCTATTCTCTATTTATGTCAATCAATTCAGCGATTTCACCAAAACCTACGGCAGCCTTGGAGGTGTCATGATTCTGCTGATCTGGCTGTATATCAGTTCCATGATTCTTCTGGCCGGCGGGGAAATCAATGCGATTCTGCTGGACCGCAGGAGGGTCGACAAGGAACCGGATTAAAATTCCCGAATAACCAAAAACAAAAGCGGAAGGAACCGGGGCACAGCAGTGCCTCCAACCCTTCCGCTTTTTTTGTCGTACAGCTGTACAGCTCCGCTTCACAAGGTACAAGCCCTCACACCTGCAGGGTGATCTATTTTCTTTTGCGGGACTTTTTCTTCAGACCGGAAACGGTACACATTTTATCCTTGACCGTGTATGTGACGCAGTGGTGATAGACCGGAACACAGTGATGCTGTCTGATGATTTCTACCGGGTGGATGACTTGAACGTGCTGGGGATGGTAGTAGTTTTCATAAACGGTTTGCGGCGGATCCACAATCGTTTGGTCAGGACAGTTCGGACAAAAAGATGACATACTTTTTCAACTCCTCTGTGTTGGACTTAGGTTATTATACGTGCGCGTTGAAATGCCGACTGTTCGTTTGTCCATACAGGCGAAGAAGTTTAATCAGAGCCGTGCACAATTGCCGTCTTTTGCGGGAATCAGCCGTGTATAACATCATACAACGTCCAGCCCTGCTTGCATAATATGTCGCAACGTGATATAGTCACAGCGTGACATAGTATTTGGAAAATTACAGTAAATGAACATAACGAAACAGGTGATCACTGTGTCTTCAATTGAAAAAGCGCTCAAAAAATACGTGCCCATGACTGAAACCGCTTTTTACATCCTCCTGTCGCTAACCGGACCACGGCACGGATACGGCATCATCAAGCATGTGGAAGAGCTGTCTGGAGGAAGAATAAGGCTGGGCTCCGGAACCGTATATGGAACACTGACCAAAATGAACAAGGACGGCCTGATCACCGTATTTGCCGATGAGGACAGAAAGACATTATATGAAATATCCGCACTTGGAAAAAAAGTGATGAGCGTTGAAATCACCCGCTTAAAGGAACTGCACCGCAACGCTGTCACGTTTGAGGAGGATTTTTTATGAAGACAGTAATAAAGCCCTTCTGGAGCTATGATCTGCCGGGAACAGAAGCATGGCTGGCGTCTATGGCAGGGGAAGGCTGGCGGCTGGATAGCTGGAACACGAAGCTGCGGCGGTTTTCTTTCCGGAAGGACAATTCAGTCTCTGCCACTTATCAAATCAGCTACGATTCTTCAGGTAACAGCTCATTGGCTTCTTTCTTGGCAGCAGAAGGCTGGACTATAGACCTGCAGGGGGGCAGATGGAGCGTCCTCCGGAATGAACGTGAACCCGGACGGATTAACGCCTATCCTTCCCGAAAGGGTATAATCAGGCGCAACCGGATGATTTCTTATTTCTTTATGGGGACTATGATTTATTTATCAGCCATCGCTGTGCTGCCGCTCATTATTATCTCTCTTTCACTGTTCCGGAGCGCCACACTTCAGATAGAGAAAAGTCCGATGTGGTGGATCACCTTTGCCGCAGCAGTTCTGGGAATAGCACTGTTTATACTGGCGGTCTATTCCATTCATAAAATCAGAACCGTCAATAAAACCCTGCTTCCGGAGCAGCAGATCTACAGGGACAAGGCGGCAGTCAGGGAACCTTCCGGACCACAGAGTGTCAGGCTCAAGCTGGGCTGGATGTACTCTCCCGACAAATTGGAGAAATGGCTGGAGGATAAAGAACGGCAGGGCTGGAACCTGTACAAGGTCGGGCGCTGGGGAACGCTGTTCTTTTTCAGCAAAGGCAGTCCCCGGAGGATGAACTATCATGCAGACTATCAGATTGTGGCCGATGAAGGCTCTGTTGAACTGCACACCTCAGCCGGGTGGACAAAAGCTTACAGCTCTCCTTCCTCTCTGCAGAAGTGGACGATCTGGCGCCGCGAATCTGCGGAAGGGGAAGCGCAGACCCAGCTGTACAGCGACAAGCTCCATCTGTTGAAGCATGCACGTAAAATTGCCCTCAGCTATACGCTGCTGTTCCTCCCGATGCTGCTGCTCTATACCTACAATCTGAGCGCATTCGTGGAACGTATTGTAAAAGAAGGGTTCACCACATTCGGGATGTGGAACACGCTGCTGCTGTTCATCAGTATTCTCGCCTTCGGCTCATTCACAGGCAGAACCTGGCTTTATTACAGAAGGCTAAAGAAGAGCTGAGAATCCGCACTGCTCTGTCTCTTAAACATTTGATGTAAAAATACATTTATACAGTTGACCGTATGTCCCCCAATTAAGTAGGTATGTGCAAAAGAAGTATGTATATGCAAAAATCGGTGCTGCCTTCATCAGGCCTGCACCGATTTTATATCCGGGATGATTAACTATACTGCTCCGGGCACAACATATCGATAGCAGGCGGCCGCCTCCACCTCGTTGAAGCCTTCGCTGATGTACAGCGCTTTGGCCCGGTCGTTCTCCGCATTGACACATAATATGGTTCCGCCGTAACCGTTGTCTCTGGCGGTATGGAGTGCGGCTCTCAGCAAAATTCTCCCCAGCCCTTTCCCCTGATACTCCGGCAATAGCGCGAGCGGCCCAATGTTCATTAGCGGCCTATCCTTATATTCATCAGCAGAGCCGCGAACAACCCCCACTGCCCGGCTGCCATGATACAGCAGGAGCATTCCGCCCTCAATAGAGTCTGCTCCGGCAGTCATATTCTCCACCATTTCCGGCGTCACCGGAGTTTCACTGCCCTTGAGTTTGGCAAACCCCGCATTTCTGACCTCACACCAGGACGCTTCATCAACTCCCCGTTTAAAAGGTCTGATCTCATACCCTCCGGGCAAAACAAACTCAGGAACCTCCTGCCCTCCTCTTACCAGCAAAAAAGAATAACGTTCTACTTCAAATCCGGCACCAGCCAGCTTGCCTGCCAGTTCCGTATTTAATGTTGGAACAAAAATATTCAGCTTGTCCATCCCGTCAGCGTGCAGCAGAACAGCCTGCAGCAGCTCCTGGTATACGCCGGCAGCCTCCGGTTCCGCATACAGAATTCTCAGGCGCGCCTTCCGCCCTCTGCGGCTGTAATCATTAAGCATCAGCGAGGCGGCACCCGCCAGCTCTCCGTCTGAATTTACTGCTATGTATGTGGGATTGTCCGCATCAGCCTTAAATCGTTCAAGCTCCTCTTCACTTAGAAAAGAGTCATCCAGCTGATCCCGGTGCTTCCGGCAAAAAGCCAGAAACTCTTCTTCCCGGCTAACTTCCAGCGCTTTAATTATCATCAATATCAACTCCCGCCAAAAAAGTTGTTGTACTGTCCGCAAAGAAATATACCCCGCAGCAGCTACTGTATCATTTTACCAGGGAAAGCAGCCTGCGGACTACAGCCGGTGCAGCTGAGCTAGTTGCTACCGCCCTGCGGTTGTGGAAGTCTGACGGCGTGGAGACTGGACTGTCTTGGACACCTGTGCAGTGCATTAGCGTTGTCAAAAAAATAGCCGGAACCAGCCCCCGTCTAACGGGGGATTATCTGATAGAATCCCCAATGTTGCCATATCGTGCCTAATGACGCCAGCCTGCCCCAAATGTTTTTGTCACTCTCACCTGACCGTTAAACGTGTTACTTACTTATTACTCCCGTTGCTGCTAATGGATCGCGTATTCTTTTTACACTCTTACACCCGCTTGTCCACGGTTGGCGCTTGTGCTTGTAGACTTCTCACCCTCGCCCTTTTATCCTCTTACTGAGGAATCGAACTCATTGCACGTGAAAAACTGAGTACATTTAGCTATTACGAAGGGAAGGTTGCTAATTGTATGCGAAAAACCGAGTACAGTGAGCCATTACAAAGGGAATGTTGCTAATTGTATGCGAAAAACCGGGTACATTGAGCCATTACAAAGGGAATGTTGCTAATTATATGCGAAAAACCGAGTACATTGAGCCATTACAAAGGAAATGTTGCTAATTATATGCGAAAAACCGAGTACATTGAGCCGTAAGAAGGGAGCTACTGTGCCCGCAGTTATTACGGAGGTACCCTCCACACACATAAGAGGTGGACTTATAGATTTATCTTTCACGCCTTTCACGCCTATGGGCTAAAGCCACAATAAAAAACAGGTGGTTGAATTGCACTGAATGCAATTTAACCACCTGTTCATTGTAAAACATGATGCGGTCGAGAGGACTCGAACCTCCACGGTATTGCTACCACACGGACCTGAACCGTGCGCGTCTGCCAATTCCGCCACGACCGCATATTTCAATGACTCGCTCTCGCGGCCACAAGATAGATCTTACCATGCCAGGAATCTGGAGTCAACATTTTTTTATTTTCATTTAATTACATAATTTTTTGGTTAAATATTGCTTTTATTTACGGAAAAGAGGTATAATAAGAACAAAAGTTCGCATAATATAAATGAGGTGATTTATAATGGCGACTACCAAGAGAACTACCCTAAATACACCAACTCTTCCTGAAGATATAACCAAAGACGAATTGTCCCTTGTCAGAAGCTATCTGCTGCTAACGTTTATCCATAAAGTTTTTGAACGCGATTGCCGGGTAATCGGTAAGAGCGGTCTGTTTAAGACTCCGCAGCTCTATATGGAGCTGGTCTCCAGCGCAACGAAGAAGACTTCCCTGATGCTGCAGGAGGTAACCCGTGAGCTGGCTGCTCACTCTTTGAAGGTTACGACCATCCGCCAGGATCAGCGCGGAGTCGAAGCCCAGTATACGTGCCGGGGATACGTCGGCGAGATGAATATCCTCTGGCCCGGTTTCCGGAATGAGATGATGCTGCGGATGCGTGCTTATCTTGGCTTGAATCCGGAGTTAAGCGTTCTTCCGCAGAACCCCTCTGTAGAACAGATGGCTCTGTCCATTTAGGATTTACCCGTACAACAGCAAGACAGCCCCTGCCCGGTAACACCGGGTGGGGGCTGTCTTGCATTGCAGAGAATATTCTATTCTGACATGACAACGGTCAGGAGCTTACAAAATTCTAAATATTGTCCGGTCTGGGCTCTTTAACAGGCTGGAACAGATAATTGCGGTCCAGCTTCACAACATGCTTGTTGGGTCTGCGGATCATTACCTGGGACTCGTCCCAAGCCAGCACGATCCCTCTTATATCATTGCTCGGCAGCGCGTCGCGCACCACCCGTATTCTCTCCCCGGAAATCCGGTAGGCATCCAGCTGTTCATCACTTATCATATGAATTCCTCCCCTTTCTGCCGTTCTGCCATAAAAAAGACCCAAATGAGATCCATTTGGGCCCTGATTTCTTACTGAACTGTCAGTTCTGTATATCTTATAAAGCTGCTATATCAGTGCTTCGTTCTTCTCAAACCAGAAATCAAGAACTTTAGCGGACATCACACGTTCTTCCAGATATTCCACCTGATGTTCAGAGAACTTCTGCTTCCAGTCGAAATCCAGTTCTTGGCACAAGCTTGTAATTGTCAAAAGCTCAGACCAGGCTACATATCTTTTGTACCAGAAAAACTGAGGATGTTCTATCATATAGGGATACAGATCGTCGAACTCCGTATGTTTGCAATCCAGCGCACGCTCGAAATGATCCTTGGCCTCGGCTAATTTATCAATAAAAAATTGCTCTGTCACCGGTTCTTTCCCCATTGTGACGCCTCCTCTCCTATGTCTAAACCCTATTATAAAGGAAAAGTAATGGGGTGAAAAGAAGTTGTTAAAAAAATAGGCAGTGTTCCTATAATTGTCACCGGTTACTCTCCAAAAACAACCGTACCCTCACTAAGCGACTCTATTTTGACCAGCGATTCCAGCCGGATGCCTTGTTCTCTGATCGTACGGGCGCCAGCCTGGAAGCTTTTCTCGACAACAACGCCCAGACCTACCAGCTCAGCGCCGGAGCGCTGAATGATTTTGATCAGTCCGCGGGCTGCATCCCCGTTGGCGATAATATCATCGATAAAAAGAATTTTATCGTCAGAGGAGATATATTGGCGGGACAGCATGATGTCCGTAACGATACCTTTGGTAAACGAAGGGACTCTCTCGCACAAGGCATCCGGATCTGCCAGCAGCGTTTTTTTGCGGCGGGCAAAGACCAGCGGCACCTTCATTTCATAAGCGGTGGCAAATGCCACGGCAATACCCGAGGATTCCACAGTAACTACCCGCGTTACTCCGGCGTCCGCAAATCTCCCGGCAAACTCCCGTCCCATTTCCATCGTCAGCACGGGATCAACCTGATGATTAAGCAGCCCGTCCAGCTTCAGCACCTGATCCGAAATGACGACCCCTTCCTGTAAAATCCGCTGTTTTAATACTTCCATGACTAAGAACCTCCATTACCTTAATAATTCCAGCTGCTACTCTCTGGCAACAATAACTCCAAGCTTTGACCAAGCCGGAAGTCATGTCCTTCTGCTCCCCATCATAACCTGTACTATACAGACTGCACAAGGCAATCCTGCAGGGCCGGTTATTTTTTGTTCACCGCACATAAGGAGGGGACTCATGAAATCCCATGTCCGCACATTGCAAATCGCCTTTACTTATATTGGAACCATTGTAGGTGCCGGATTCGCCACCGGCCAGGAGATTCTCCGCTTCTTCACCAGGTACGGGCATTGGGCGGTGCTTACCATTTTGCTCTCGACAGCGCTGTTCATCTGGCTGGGTACCAAAATGATGGTGCTGGCCCGCCGTGTCGGAGCGGATTCCTACGAGGACTTTAACCGCCACCTGTTCGGCGAAAAGATCGGCAGCAGCATCAGCCTTTTTACCCTGGTCATCCTGGTCGGAGTCAACAGCATTATGCTGGCCGGGGCCGGGGCTATTTTTCAGGAGCATCTGGGTCTGCCGTTTCAGGTCGGGCTGCTGCTGACGGTTACCGGCTCCTACTTTTTGCTGAAACGCGGAATTTCCGGGATATTGCAGATCAACAGTCTGGTCGTGCCGCTCATGCTTACGCTCTCGCTGATTATAATCTTTAATACACTGGGCGTACCGGGGGCGGAAAGGTTTTTGTTCCTGGATACCGGGCGGAGTGTGTTCGGCGCATGGATGTCGCCGCTGCTCTACACTGCCTTTAACCTGGGGATGGCCCAGGCTGTGCTCGTTCCGCTCGCCTGCCACACCGAGGATGAGAAGTCGCTCGTCCGCGGCGGTATTCTCGGCGGTGCCGGCATCGGATTTATGCTGCTTGCGGCGCATTTTGCCATGAGCTCACAGATGCCGGGAATCCTGCAGTATGAAATCCCTATGGGCACTATTGCGTTCCGGCTCGGAGCCATCGTACAGATCATCTATCTCATGCTGATCTTCCTGGAAATCTTCAGCACCTTTGTGGCCAATATCTATGGCGTAGGTGTTCAGCTTCAGCAGCGCCTGCCGATCGCCCCCGCTCTGGTGACACCACTGCTGATGCTCGTCTGCTTCCTGTTCAGCCAGTTCGGCTTCAGCTCGCTGCTCGCGATTTTTTATCCGATATTCGGCGCCTTGTCCCTCGTCTGGGTTGTGACCCTGCTGCGGGCACCGATAACACCGCCGCCTTCCGATTCCACCTCCGGAAAGGGCAGTAAAGGAGTCACCATTGTGGCGGTGAAGCCGGATATCCGGGTGACGCGGAAATGATGGCAGGTAGAGAACGGCCTTCTAGGCATAGTTGGAACAAAGATCAGAGGCATCATTAGGCACGTCTTAAAGATATCATTCAGCAATCTTCTATTATAGAGGATCTCGATCAGCCAGTCCGCATAAACCGCATAAACCACATAGTCCATTAGAACTGCCGCTGCTGCACATTTTAGTTGGATTTTCTCCAGCTAATTTCAGCATTTTTCATAATTTACGGCCATCAGTTGGAATTTCTCCAGCTAAAAGTGCTCAGACTGTTCTCCCGGAACGAATCCGGCATGATTAACTGGAGTTTTTCCCGCTGGCATCGTAATATCGTTCTTTTAATAAAAATTAGCTGGAGAATTTCCGCTTAGCAGAGCTATATTCCATTTTACACGGGGATGACAGCCGCTCCCGGAATCAGCCGTGCCGACGCTTCAGCAATATGCCGGTGACAGGTCATCATTACAATCTGGCGCGCAGCCGACAGCTCACCGATCAGAGACAGCGCTGCATGCAGGCGCCGTTCATCAAAGTTAACGAACAGGTCGTCGAACAGGAGCGGCAGACGGGCCTGCCGGGTCATCGTCCCGGCCAGGGCCAGACGGATCGCCAGATACAGCTGTTCCGCTGTTCCCCGGCTGAGCAGTCCGCTGTCCAGCAGCCCGGCATCCTTATGCTCCGCTTTCAGTTCTTTATGGCCCATCGTCATAATGATCCGCCGGTATTCCCCTTCCGTCAGCTTGGCGAAGTAAGCAGAGGCCAGCTGCAGTACCTGCGGCTGCTTCTCCTGCTCATAGATCCGCCGTGTCCGGCCCATCAGCTCGGCAGCGATCGCCGTTACGGCATACTGCCCGGCCAGATTCCGGAGTGCAGACCGCTGCTCCTCCAGCTGCTGCAGCGCATGATCCTCCTGGCAGCGCTCCTTCAGATATTCGCGTTCCTGCAGCAGCTTGCCCCGGTGCTGAAGCAGCGCATTTCGTTCTTCTTCAATCTGTAATACCGCGTCTTCCGCAGCGGCGCGCTTCTCCGCAAGCGCAGCAGCATCATGGTGCTCAAGGAGCTGCTGTAATCCCTCTGCCCGCTCACCTTCCCAGCCGCCGAACATCGCCAGCTCCCACTGGCGGACAGATCTGGCCAGTTCCGTGCGCAGCTGCACAGCTGAAGCCCGGCGCAAAAAATCCTCGCCGTCCTCCGCGCCGCCTTCCTGCAGCAGTTTTTCCCTCCGCTGCTTAAGTTCTTCAAGCTCCCGGCGTTTCTCCGCAAGTTCTTCCTGCACCCCAAGGAGCCGTTCAGCCATGTTTTCCCGGCGCAGCTGCTCTCCCTTCAGAAGCTCCCAGTCCCGTTTGCGTATTTCCAGCCAGCTAAGCAGTGCCACTGAAGGATCTGCACCGGAATTTGCAGTGTAGCCCGCATCCTCTGCCGGGTTACCAGATGCAAAGTGTCCTGCTTTTTTCATCAGCTCCAGCACTTCATTCTCATAGCCTATACATTCTTCTTCTACATCTTTAAGCCGTGAAGACAACTTGTTCATCTGGCGGAGCAGCTCATTCCCCTGCTCCGCCATGGCGAAGATATCCGGCAGCCCTTCCGGCGAAATCCCCTCAGGCAGCCTGCGTTCGCGCAGCCAGGTTCCATAACTTTCATCCAGCTCCATGAATTCAGCCTCGGCCTGCTCCATTTCAGCTGCCAGCGCCTGCTCCTGACCGGTTAAAGTCTCCGCTTCCGTCCGGCAGGCCTCCCGCTCTCCCTCCAGCTTATCGACGCGCTGCCGCCAGGCGGTCCAGGCCTCCATCAGCCGGCGCAGCTCCTTCATGCCGGCTTCCAGCGAGCCGGCATCCATCTTCGCCTGCCGGCTGAAGGCGCGCTCCGGCTCCGCCCCGGAGAGCAGCAGCCCCTGCAGCCGCAGCATCTCGGCTGCGGCTGCGCCCGCGTCCCCGCCGTGCCCCGGCGGGGACGAACCCGGCCTGCGCTCCGCCAGCAGGCCGGCCCACAGGGCCAGGTCCGCGGCGGCCAGCAGGCCCAGCGCGGTCCAGGCGCTGACCGGCGGCGCACCGGTCAGCCACAGCAGGGCGGGCAGCGCCAGCGCCAGCGCTGCGCCCGCCAAAGGCAGCCGCCGGTCGCGCGCGGACCGGCGTTCTCCCGCACCGCCGCTGCGCCGGCTGCGGTGCGGCCCTGCGCCGCCGAGCTGCGCTTCGCGCCAGCGCTCGGCGGCCTGCTGCAGCTCGTCCCACAGCTGCAGCACTTCCCGCGGCCTGCGCGGAGCGAGGCCCGCGAAGCCTGCGGCGCCGCTTGCGTGCTCACCCGCAAGCGCGCGCTCCGCCGCCTGCAGCGCAGCGGCGGCGGCAGCGGTCCGGGAGCGGAGGCTCTGCCGCTCCGCTTCCCGGGCCTCCATCCGCCGGTCGTACCCGGCGAATGCGGCCGCGTAGCGTCTTGCGGCTTCACGGTCCGCCGCCGCACCGGAGAAGGCCGCAAGCTCCGCCTTGCTCCAGCCTGCGCCGATGCCGCGCAGAATGCGGTCCAGATGCTCCCGCAGCGCGCCGAGCTCACTGACCAGGCGCTGCCGCTCCGCGCGCCGGTCCTCATAGCTGGAACGGCGGCGGTCCAGCCGTTCCAGCAGCGGCCCCTGAGCTGCCAGCACGCCATCCGGGGCAGACTCCACAAGCCCGGCGGTGATTTCCCCTTCCTGGCGCTGCAGACGGAAGATGCCCGCTTCGCCGACGCGGATCTCCCCCTCGAGCAGCTGCCAGCGTTCCGCCCCGTTCTCGGGAAATGCCTCTATAACCGGGAGCCCGGCCAGCTCCAGCTCCGCTTCCCGCCGTTTCAGCCACAATTCGCGGATCTCCTGGGCTTTACGCAGCTTGGCCAGCATTTCACCGCCCGACTTGCGTCTCTCCTCCAGCTCAGCCAGATTGTCTTCAGCGGATTCAAGCGCTGCGGAATTCTCATTATACCGGGGCAGATAAGAGCGGCTCTCCGCCATTTGCCCTTCAAGCTTCTCAATGGCCTGGAGGATCCTGGCCGCCTCCTGCACCTTGCCGCGCGGCTTGTACAGCTTCTCTGTTTCCTGTATCAGCTTCCGCTCAGCCCGCATAATTTCTCCGCCTCCGCCCATACCGGCATGGAACAGATAGCTGCTCATTTCCTGGGACTGCAGGGCGCCAAGCTCCTGAAGCTCATCCAGCGATACGGCGAACAGCTGCCGGAACATGCTGCGGGAGATTCCCCCGAGCAGACGGCGCTCCAGGTCTGCCTGTCCCAGCTCCTCCACTGTGCCTCCGGGATAGCTCACGGTAATGTTCAGCTTCTCGCTGCGCCCCTGTGCCTCTGTGCCTGCGGCATAACGGCGGATTCTCCAGCTTGCTCCTTCCTCATCCAGGGCCGTCAGCATGCCGCCATGGATTCCGCCCTGCACCGGCTCATACCGTTCTGCCGGATGCACCCGGCCGGGTATTCCATATAGCATGGCCCGGATAAACTGCATGGTTGTACTTTTGCCGGCTTCATTCCGGCCATAGAGGACGGTAACGCCTTCTTTAAGCTCCAGCTCACGGTTATGCAGACGGCCGAAGCCGCCAATCTGCAGCTGCTGAATAATCATTCTGCTTCCCCCCGCTCCTCCCGGACAGGCCCTGTTATGTCCATTCCGGATGATCTGCCGGCCCTGCCGTTATCTCCAGGTACATCTCCCCCGGCTTCTTCCTTGTATGCTTCAGTAATCAGCACTTCAGTTCCGTCTCTTCTGCCGGTTTCCACAGTTCCCTCCATGCTGTCTTCTGCTCCGCTGAGCAGTGTAATTCCCAGCTCTGCCGCACGGTCCAGCCAGCTCCGCTTCTCCTCATCAGTAACTGCCGACAGCAGCCTGCGCAATTCCTGGTTTTCAAGCAGCGGCCTCAGCGCACTGCCGGTCAGCTCGTCCATTGCTTCCGTTGACTGGCCTATGCTCCCGGACAGCCGCAGCATTTCACCGAGGAAGCTGTCTTCCTGAAGCAGCTTTACCCGGTCGACGGCAAGGCCCGATTCCAGCGAAAAGCCTTCAGTCCAGACCAGACCGGCATAATCCTTCCGCTGCGCGCGGAGGGTCTCCCGGCGCTGCAGCTCTGTTAGAAGGTCGTCCAGCGCGCCTTTCTCCGCAAGCACTCTATGCACATTCCCCCGTCCTGTCAGCCGGAAGCGGACTACAGACATCAGTCCCGGATGGCTGTCCCGGATTGCTTCAACAGCCTGCTCCACAGCAGATATCCACTCTGCCTCCCGGGTCAGGCCTGCAATGGAAATCTCGACGGCATGCCACCGGACAAAGTCCAGTTCTCGGAATTTGAGCTCTGCGGCCCCCTCCGTGCTGACATCGACCACATAACAGCCCTTTGGACCGGTCTCCTTGATGCTTCGTCCCTGAATATTGCCCGGATAGACGATGGCGGGACGTTCATGCAGAATACTGCGTTTATGGATATGGCCCAATGCCCAGTAGTCAAAACCCCGCCCGATCAAATCCCTGCGGCTGCAGGGGGAATAGGTTTCATGCTGCAGATCGCCGTCGACATTGCCGTGCAGCAGGGCAATATGGTACAGGCTGCTTCCAGGTTTGCGGCTGAATCTCAGCGCCGTATTCTCTGTTACCTTTGCTGTAGGATAAGAAATCCCGCTGACCACCGCAACCTCCTTACCGTCACTCCTCCGGCGGGCTACCGCCTGGCCCGGCTCTCTCCCGCCAAATACGGTAACATGCCCAGGCGGGGGAGTCTGAAGACGGGGGCCGTCGAGCGGATCGTGGTTTCCGTGAATCAGGAACACTTCAATGCCGTGACGGCCAAGCTCCTGCAGCGCCTCCTGGAATCGGAGCTGCCCCTGCAGCGAAGCGTCAGTGATATCGTATACATCACCGCTGATGACGACAAAATCCACTTCCTCCTGGACAGCCACGCCAACAAGCCGCCCGAGGGCGGCAAAGGTGGATTCCCGTAAGTAGGAACGTATAGCCTGCGGAAGCCGGGCCAGACCGGCAAACCGGCTGTCCAGATGCAGATCCGCGGCATGCAGAAACCGGAATGGAATCATAACCTCATCCTTTCGTCCCGGGCTGATACTGAAGATAGGTTTTTTTCAGTTCATTGGCTACCCGGGTCAGGGAATACGAGCTTTTCGCTTTGTCCCATGCCGTCCGTGACAGCTCATAGCGGTAGCCGGGGTCGGTGATTACTTTTTCCAGCGCCTCTGCCAAAGCCAGTTCATCATCCGGGTTCACGAGCAGTCCGTTGACCCCGTCTTCGATCTGTTCGGGAATCCCTCCGACATTTGTACCGACCAGGGCCAGACAGCTGAGCGCCGCCTCGGCAAATACTGATCCGAAGGCTTCCGCCCGCGAAGGCAGCACAAAGATATCAAAGAAAGGCATAAATTCCTCGGGATGCAGTGTGTATCCGTAAAAAATAGTTTCATTATATATTCCAAGCTCTTTGGCCAGCGACTCCAGCTCCGCACGGCTTGGCCCGTCCCCTATAATATGAAGAACATATTCATGATTCCGTTTTTTCAGCTCCGCACAAGCCTTGAACAGTGTATCGATTCCCTTGGCCGGCACCAGACGGGTGACCGTCACCAGCTGCGGAATATCATTGTCATGCGGCACAGGCTTGAATCTTTTTTCATCAAAACCGTTCGGAATAATTCCGATATTGGCCGGTTCGCTGATATAGGGGATCAAGTAATTCGCGAATGCACGGGAAACGGTCATCAGCCGGTCGCTCACATGCTCCAGCTCACGGTAGATCGAGACGAGGAACTGATGCTCCAGGCCCCCTTCGGCAATAACCCCGTTCAGAATCAGCTCGCGTTCATAGCTGGAATGCAGCGTCTGGATCAGCGGGACATCCGGATAAATTCTTTTCATGGCAAGGCCCGCAATCGGATGATGCGCATGGATCAGATCGTATTTTTTACTCATCCGCAGCTTTGTCCACCATATATAATCCCTGTAGGTCTGTATATATTTTTGCACAACAGGGCTTTCGCCGTACTGTGTCCAGTCAAAGGTTGCGAAGACAATTTCTTCCCGGCCCTTACCGCGGATCCGCTTGGGCAGCCAGAACAGGTCCATATCCCAGCGGCTGGAACGGAAGCGCTCCTGGAGATACGGGATCATGGAAGAGACACCACCGGGCTGCTCCGGAGGAAAGAATAGCGCTTGCAGCAAGTTCATTAGGTACATCCCCTTTACTATTGCCCGAATTACGGTGAGACCCGGCAATTATGATATAGTTATATATATGTACAATCACAGGTACGCATAGGTCCTATACCATGATTTTATCGGTATCCACCTGAAACAGCAACTAAGATGACAACTTCACCTTTAAGGCCATGCATGAAGCTTTAAGTTTTCTTAGATTTTGACATGAGGAGAATGATTATGACAGAAGAACAGCTGCCCGCCGCCTATACCACGGCCATGAGAGAACTGCTGGGTAAGGAAGCGGATGCTTTTCTGGAGAGCTACAACGCACGGCGGACCCAGGGTCTGCGCTTTAACACGCTCAAAAGCCTGCACGGCTCCGGCAGCAAGGCAGCAGAACACACTGTTTCCCTGTTCGGACTTACACCTGTACCGTGGTGCCCGTCAGGGTATTATTATGAGGAACCGGCAAGGCCGGGAAGGCATCCTTACCATACCGCCGGACTATATTATATTCAGGAGCCATCCGCAATGTCCGCAGCCGAGCTGCTTGCCCCGCTTCCCGGCGAGACCGTGCTTGACCTCGCTGCCGCACCCGGCGGGAAGACCACACATCTTGCGGCACTAATGCAGGGTAAAGGTCTGCTCGTATCTAACGAGATCCACCCTGAGCGGGCAAAGATTCTGGCCGAGAATGTCGAACGGCTTGGAATTTCCCATGCGCTGGTCACCAGCAGCACGCCCGGAGAGTTATCCCGCCGGTTTCCGGAGGTCTTCGACAAGATCATGCTGGATGCTCCCTGCTCGGGTGAGGGCATGTTCCGCAAAGATCCGTCAGCCATAACAGAGTGGTCACCGGGACATGTTGAGATGTGTGCGGCCAGGCAGTGGGACATCCTGCAGGATGCTTACCTGATGCTGAAGCCCGGCGGCAGTATGGTCTATTCCACCTGTACCTTTAACGCCAGTGAAAATGAAGAGAATATGGCCCGGCTGATTGAGACCTACCCGGACATGGAGTTAATTACCGAGAAACGGCTGTGGCCGCATCTGGAGAAGGGCGAGGGCCATTTTGTCGCTTTGCTGCGCAAGAAGGCTGCGGCAGAGGCCGCGCAGATCCGCAGCAAACGCAGCAGCAACCGCGGTAAACATGCACCGAAGACAGGTTCCTCCGTGCGCGAGGCCTACCAGCAGTTTCAAGCCTGGGCATCAGCTGAACTGCCAGGCTTCAGCGCCCATGGCGTGCCGGTGCTGTTCGGAGAATCGCTGTACCTGCTTCCGGAGCTGTTCAGTCAGACGCTGCACACCGGACTGCTGGAAGGATTAAAGGTCCCCCGCGCCGGGCTTCATGCCGCCCATCTGAAGAAAAACCGGATTGAACCGGCCCACGCTCTGGCCATGGCGCTTCAGCCCGGACAAGCTGCCCGCAGCTACGATATGGAAGCAGACAGTCCGTCCATTTATGCATGGCTGAGAGGCGAAAGCCTGCCTGTCCCTCCGGAACTGCATGGCTGGACCCTCGTAACCGTGGATGGCCTGCCTGTCGGCTGGGGCAAAGCCAGCTCAGGACAGCTCAAGAACCATCTGCCCAAAGGGCTGCGGATCCTCAAAGCCAATATTGAAGAGCAATAGGCTGCAGGCCAGTTCACAGAACCTCCCTGAGCATATGCTGACATTATCCCGTGAACGCCGCGCCAAGCGGTACCGGGGCAAGATTTAGCTAAGGGAGGAATCAGACATGGGTGCAGTAGTTCCTGGCTTTACATCGACAGGTGCGATTCTGGTGCTTTTCATATTGCTCGTCATCATTTCCCGTTCGCTGTTTGTCTAAATTCCGGCTGCAGCAAAAAGGAGCGCAGAAGACAGCCTTCAAGGCTCCTTCTGCGCTCCTTTTCCGTTTCATCCTGAAGGTCTGTCAGGACAGGCAGTACTTAACCAGTGCGTCACGCACACCGTTTTCGTTATTCGTACCTGTAACCGCATTAGCTGCCGCCTTGACCTCAAGCGGCGAGTTGTCCATGGCCACACCCATACCAGCGTATGTCAGCATAGAAATATCATTATAATAATTGCCGATAGACAGCACTTCCTCCTGTGCAATTCCGAGCTCTGCAGCCAGATTCTTCAGCGCATTGCCTTTGGAGGACTCGGGGTGCATGAAATCGATGAAAAATTCGCCGCTGCGCAGCATATTGTACTGCTGGGTCCAGGTTCCCCATTCCCGCTGGGCTTCATCCAGCTTCTCACGCTGGGTGAAGACGGTAAATTTGACAACTGGTTCGCGGAAATCCTCCCATGCAGGCAGCGCTGCCGGAATAATTTTGAAATGCTCATACATGTAATTAGCTTCCTGGGTCAGATTCTCCACATTATCTACATACATATCAAAAGCCGTACTGACGTCAAAATGAATGTTCCGTTCACGGCAGTAGTCAATATAAGGATCCAGCCCGCGCGCGTCCATTCCGTACTGATGCATTATTTTGCGGTCCTCTACACGGACTGTCGCCGCCCCGTTGTGGCCGAGCACATATCCCGACAAACCCATCTCCAGCATAAAAGGAATCGAATTCTGCGGACTGCGGCCTGTGCATAATACGATCTGTCCGCCCATCCGTGTTACCTCTGCCACCGCCTGTTTGTTCTCATCGCTTAGGCTGTGATCATCATGCAGCAGCGTTCCGTCTACGTCGAGTGCAATCAGCTTGTATTTCATACTCCACCATCCTTCTCTGTCTCGTACCTTTGAATTAACCCGGTATACATATAATTTACCGCTGCCTACCCGCCGCTATCTGCTCCCGTCAGCAGCTCCAGCTCCTGCGCAGTCAACTCACGTACGGCTCCCAGGGGCAGCGTATCATCCAGCTTCAGTTCCCCCATCGATACCCGCTTCAAAAATGTAACCTTTTTGCCCACTGCGATAAACATCCGCTTCACCTGATGAAATTTGCCTTCGGTAATGGTCAGCGATATGTGTGAAATTGTAGTGCTGCCGCGCTCTCTGCCGAGAATGGTCAGCTGTGCCGGAAGCGTAACATACCCGTCCTCCAGTTCAACACCTGCTGCAAAAGCCGCTATATCCGCAGCATCCACATCGCCCTCTACAGTGGCTTCATAAGTCTTAGGCACATGCTTGCGGGGTGACAGCAGTTCATGGGCAAGCTTGCCGTCGTTGGTAAGCAGCAGCAGTCCAACCGTGTCTTTGTCCAGCCTTCCCACCGGGAACGGCTCGAACTGCGCATACTCCGGCTTCAGCAGATCAAGAACGGTTCTGTCCCGCTTATCTTCTGTAGCAGACAGCACTCCCGGGGGCTTGTTCATCATAAGATAAACGAACTCACGGTAGCGGACAGTTTCGCCGTTCACTTCTATATTGTCTCTGTAGGGATCCACATGAACCCCGCTGTCTTTAACCACTGTACCGTTCACAGTAATTAATCCCTGCTTCGCCTGCTTGCGGATGTCGCTGCGGGAGCCGATCCCCATGTGGGACAGCACTTTATCAATACGCTGCGTTTTACCGCCTTTATCTGATGCTCTCATTTTCTATGTCCACCTCCAGCCTGCGGGATATTCATTTTTCAGCATACCGTCCTGCCATTTGCCCCAGCCTGCGCTGTAGCCGTCAATGCAGACCAGCACATAGCCCTTCAAGGCACTGCCCGGCCTTACAGCCAGACGTTCAGCAGGAATGGACAAGGTTTCGCCTTTGAGATAGGAGACAGCTTCCCCGCTGCTGCTTGACAGCGTAAGGCTGCGGCTGCTCTCCTGCGGATGCAGCGCTGTGGCAAGCGGATGCCCCGGTATAAATCTGCCGCTGCGGGCATGCCCTACATACCAGCCCGGGCGGATTGTCTTCAGACCATCCAGCGCTACCTTCGGCAGCGGCGAGATGTATAAATGTTCACCGAACCATACCGGATAACCCGGCGGCTGCCAGCCAAGCTGTTCATCGGCAAACTCCCTGTAAGCAGCCAGCAGGGCTTCTTCTCCTGTGCCTTGCTGCTGGCGGCCGGACGCTCCGTTTGATTTGCCGGCAGTCCGCCCGCCCTTGCCTCCGCGCGCCCCTTCCCGCAGTGCCGCCTTGGCGGAGGGCGCAGCTTTGCCGGCTTTGTTCCGGCCGGAGATGTGCAGAGGTGTATCCTGCTGTGGTCCTGCCTCTTCTGCAGAAGGCAGCGTCCCCTCATGGCGCAGTACGGCCATGAAATGTCCTTCCCCCTTGACCTTATGCGGCCACAGCCGGGCTGTTTCCGGCAGTTCACCGAGGCCGGGAGCGAAGGAGCCTGTTCCGCCTACCGGAACCAGGGTAAACTGCGGATGAGCAGCAAGAAACCAGCCGATTGTCCCCTCATTCTCCTCGGCAGCAAAGGTGCATGTTGAATAGACCAGTGTTCCTCCCGGCTTCAGCGCTGCTGCTGCAGATACCAGAATCTCCCGCTGCATAGCTGCATATTTGTCCGGTGTCCCAGGCTCCCATTGTCTGACCATATCCTCATCCTTACGGAACATTCCTTCTCCGGAGCAAGGGGCATCAATCAGAATCCGGTCAAAGAAGCCGGGAAAAGCCTCGGCAATGCGCCCGGGATTTTCATTGAGCACAATACCGTTGCGCACTCCGTACAGCTCCAGATTTTTGGCCAGCGCCTTGGTCCGGTCCGGATGAAGATCATTGCTGACAAGCAGTCCTTCCCCCTGCAGCTTGGCGGCAATCTGTGTGGATTTGCCGCCGGGGGCCGCACACAGATCCAATACGCGGTCACCGGGCTGGACCCCAAGCAGTTCCACTGGAGCCATTGCGCTCGGTTCCTGAATATAGTACAGGCCGGCATGGTAGAAAGGATGCTTGCCGGGTCTCGCCCCGTGTTCCGTATAGAATCCGGTAGGACACCAGGGAATCGGTGCCAAATTAAACGGGGACTTCTCCAGCAGTTCCTCTGCTGAAATTTTCAGTGTATTCGCACGGATACCTCCGTAGGGTGTCTCTTGATAAGTAGCTGCAAATTGCTCATATTCCGGTCCCAGCAGTGCCTTCATCCGCTCGGTGAAAGAGCCGGGCAGTTGTGCCGCCATGTTGCCGTCCTCCTGCTATTGTTGCTTCAATTTGGGGATTAATAATTCAAGGAACACCCCTGCGGGTGCTCCTGAAGTATATTGCTATTATTTTTGCTGTTAATTGCGGCGGGAAGCCGAAGCCGGCCTTTGCGGTCCCCGCCTCTGCGGTACATTGGGCGTAATCCTGGCGGCGGCAGCGTCCACTGCTTCCTGCAGTCCGGGATCAGCAATCTCTATTGTGAGATCATAATACGGGAACGGCTGTTCATTATAGTTATCCAGCTTCCGCGCGTATTCCCCGGTTTCCTCCACCAGCCTTGCGAGTTCAATCCCCAGCGTTACGGCAGGGTATTTCTGCAGCACCTCATGGGAACGGTGAAGCATAATCCTGCCTCCGCGGATATTGCCGTTACGGAAATGGTACAGGCCTACCGCCACTTGTAGAAGTGCTTTATATAGCGGGTCCCGCTCCTTCTCCAGCCACAGCTCTTCAAGCACCTCATGGCATTCGAAGTAATCCCTGTCCCTGTTGAAGTAGACGAGGTAAGCCAAATACAGCGGTTCATAGACCATCCGGCAGGCTATCCTTCTTCGCATTGGAGAGCAGTTCACGCACATGGTCCAGCAATTCCTTCATCGCATCCATATCCTGGGTCTGCCAGATGGCATTAAAGCGCTCCTGGCTTTCAATCGCCTCGTTCACCAGATGGTAGAAATACAGCTGATGAATCGCCTTGAGCAGCTGGGTCGTCATGTTGGAGTTTTCCTCAAACGTCTTCTGTGCCTCAAGAATTTCCTCGCGGATGCTGGACATTTCGCTGTCCAGTATGGATGCGGCTTCCGCTGCGGTTTTGAGCCGGATCCGCATTTCATCCGGCAGGCTTTCACGGTATTTATAGTTCAGGGAATGCTCGATTGTGGCCCAGAAATTCATCGCCAGCGTGCGGATTTGAATTTCGGCCAGCACAATTTTTTGGCCCAGAGCAGTCTGAACCGGGTATTTAATGATCATATGGAAGCTGCGGTAGCCGCTTTCCTTATAATTGGTAATATAGTCTTTCTCATAAAGGACTTCCAGATCCTTGCGGGCCCGGATATATTCCGCGACACGGCGGATATCCTCCACGAACTGGCACATGATGCGAATGCCGGCGATGTCCTCAATGCCTGTCTCGAGATCTTCCATCTTTACGTTTAAGCGCTTGGCCTTCTCCAGAATACTGGACAGCCGCTTCACGCGTCCGGTTACGAACTCGATCGGCGTGTATTCCTCTCTTTTCTTGAGCTCCGCGCGCATCGTTTTGAATTTAACCTTGAGTTCCTCCACAGTCTGTTCATATGGAAGCAAAAAAGTTCCCCAATCCCTGCCGTCCATCGCCTTCGTCCTCCTGTCCATTCATCCTTCAGTGATGATCAGCGCCCACCGCTTCAGAAATATGCCGGAAGCCGTCACGCCGCAGCAGCTGCCGCAATCCGGCATGCAGTCTGCGATTAACCTCCGGTCCTTCATAGATGAGTGCTGTATAGATTTCAACCAGGCTTGCGCCTGCCCGAATTTTGTCATATGCATCCTGGCTGGTGAAAATACCGCCGGATCCGATAATCGGCAGCCTGCCGCCGGTCTGGCGGTAAATACTGCGGATAATCTCCGTCGAACGGTCACGCAGCGGCTTGCCGCTGAGTCCTCCGGTTTCGCCGGCTTTTTCGCTTTTCAGACCTTCACGGCTGAGCGTAGTATTCGTGGCGATCACGCCGTCCACACCGGCTTCCGAGAGTGTATGTACCATATATTCCAGCTCGGAGTCGCTGACGTCTGGTGCAATCTTTACCAGCAGGCTTTTGGCGGTGCCGCTCTTCTTCCGCTGCAGCTCCATCTCCTCCTTCACCTCAGCCAGCAGATGGGCCAGCTCACTGCCATGCTGGAGGCTGCGCAAATCCGGAGTGTTCGGCGAGCTGATATTGACCACAAAAAAATCACCGTACGGATATAGCGTACGGATACACTGGCGGTAATCCTCATGCGCGGATTCGTTCGGAGTCACTTTATTGCGCCCGATATTGACCGCCACCGGAATCCTCCGCTTCTTCAGGCCCTTCAGGCGCTCCGCCATCGCATCGGCTCCTTCATTATTGAAGCCCATCCGGTTGATCAGCGCTTCGTCAGGAAGCAGACGGAATAACCGCGGGCTGTCATTGCCCGGCTGGCTCTTGGGGGTTACCGTTCCAACCTCCATAAAACCAAAGCCTATTGAAGAGAAGCCGCCTACCGCTTCTGCATTCTTATCCAGTCCTGCCGCCAGGCCGACCGGTGTCGGAAAATGCAGTCCGAACAGGTCCACCGCCATATCGGCTGTTTCGGGAACGCCGTACATCAGACGCATGCCCGCACTGCCTCCCGGGACCCATGCAGCCTTGTTCAGTCCGCCTATGACGAGATGATGGGCCTTCTCCGGATCCATTTTAAAAAAAATCGGTTTACCAAAATGTCGATACAGCACCGTTCTCGCTCCTTCAAGGGATTACTCGTGTATGTCCTGCGACTCCCCGTTTCTGTAGGTTTCTACTTAATTTTATCCGTTTCCGGGTGAAAAGAAAAGTTTTTTGCCCTTCAAAGACAGAGCGGCGGACCGCAAAGTGTAGTAATTTTGCTGTAAACGCATTACAATGTAAGGGTAATCACCGATCAAGAGAAAGAAAGAAGGATGCCGATTATGTCCACCAAACGCAAGCCGCCGACACTTCAGCAGAAAAAAGAAGAGGTTAACCGCAAAGCCATCCTGTGGATCAGTGCCAGCCTGGTGCTGCTGATTCTGCTTATTGTTGTACTTTTCCTTGTAGCAGGCAATTAATTCAGCCAGTGGTACACTTTATGGGGGTTGGTCTGATTTTGAGGTGCGCCGGAAGGATAACGTTCCGCCGGAACCAGCAGCTCCTCAGGCAAAACCCCTTTGGTAATCTGTACTTTCGTACCCATCGGCACCATTGCGAACAGCTCCTCCACATCCTTGCGGCTCATCCGGATGCAGCCAAGCGATTCATCCCTGCCGATGCTCTCCGGTTCATCCGTCCCGTGAATGGCGTAATTGCTGTCTGATAATTGCATTCCCCGGCTGCCAAACTCCCCGTTGTCACGCCCGTTCGGATTTACCACCTTGTCTGAAATGCTGAAGATCCCTTCAGGCGTCTTGTCTCCGCCCAAGCCGACTTTATAGTTACGCAGAATGATCGAGCCGCTGGTTACTGCCAGGCGGTGTTTTTGTTTATCAACAATTATGGTCAGCGGTCCGGAGAAAAAAGGCCGTTCTTCCGCTGCGCCGCCTGCTTGTGCCGATCCTTCTTTAACACCTCCGCCTGCCGCACTATCTTCCGGGTAAGGCTCAGCTGCGGCCTGCGGGGAAGAAGTCACCGCCAAAGCGGCTGCTGTACGCAGCCGGGCGAACTTCTCCTTCATCAGCGGCGTTGTTCCGCCTAACCAATTTCCCGGAAACGGGGCTGCCAATGCCTCCAGCGACTGCGGCAGGCTGCCTTTGCGTTCCTTATAAGTACGCATCGCACTCCATAATACTGCCAGCTCCTCCTGGTCTTCCTGCCACTGCGCAGCCCGCCCGGCCAATCCTTCAGCTTCCGGAGGCTGACACTGGCACACACGAGGGTCATACGACTGGTATACGGTCTGGCCGCCGCCGTTTTTGATGAGAGTCGCTGTCAGTGGAAGCTTCTTGTTCCACACCAGCCATTTCCCGGAACGCTGCATGCCCAGGATAGCCGTTGCCGAAGGGGCCGGGGACTTTTGCAGCAGGCTGGCAAGCCCTTGGCTGGAGTCTGGTTCACCAGCTCCTTGTGCTGTAAACCTAACCTGGCCCTGCTGGGCGGTAATCACCGGCTCCGGCAGTATCTCTTCGGCAAGTTCCACCTGCGCATCAATTACCGGCCCGGATCCTGCGCTGCTGGCTGTCCCTGCCGGAAAAGAACCTGAACCCGGTGCTACCGCTGCCGGCAGGAATGCCAGCATGAGCAGCATCAGCGCAACCGCTATGCGGCGTTTTCTCAGCTTGGATTTATGCCGCTCCCGGGCGTTCAGCAGCAGACCTTCCTCATATTCCTTCAGCATGTCCGCCGGTACTTTACTGCGTTCAAAAGCTTCATACACTTCCCCGGCCTGGTTGAAGCAGTAGTTGGCTTTGCCCTGCTGGCCGTTCTTAACATATTCCTTGCCCAGCAGGTACCAAGCCATTTTGTTATCAGGATGCATTTGAACATACGCCTTAAGATGCTGCGAATTTTTCATCGGGGCCTCCGCTGGTTTATGATTCCTTCATTATTAATATCGGCCGGAGCCGCAAAAAAAGACATCCCCAGCCGAAAATGCACCGGCGAAGGGATGTCTTTATGTGAATAAAAGGATTAACCTTCTTTGTTAAAAGGTTCGTCAGCAATTTTGATGGAGTCGGTCGGACATCCGTCGCAGGAATCCTGCAGATCGTCGAACAGATCATCCGGAATCACAGTTACACCGCGGTTGCCGTCGTTTTCGTAAATAACTTCCGCCAAACCTTCGTCATCATAATCAAAAATATCAGGGGCCGTCGCTCCACAAGCACCACAAGCGATGCAAGTATCTTTTTCGACCCAGGTGTACTTAGCCATTTTATCTCTGCCTCCCGTTAAACAATACAGCCTGCTGCAGCAGCCTGTTATTTTTCTCATATTAATATAAATAGAATACAATTTCAATGAATTTTCAATACGTTTACATTTTCGCCCTATAATTCCGTGCTGCCAAATCCTTCTGCGGCCGTCTCTTTTTAGTCCTCATCATGCCGGTTAATTTGAAGATTATCCTTTTGCAGAGAGGTGCCCCGCTCTTTATGGTTGCGCAGGCGGGCCGAGTGGCTGTCACTGAGCATTCCGGCTGTAACGACCGCGTTCTCACCGAATTTGTTGCGCAGCATGTCCATAGCTTTGGTCAGCGATTCCTTCTTCGGCTGCTGTTCATAATCGAACAGGTCGAGCTGAATCGCCGATTCTTCCTTCGGGGCAAGTCCATGCAGGGTCACTCCCAGCAGTCTTACAGGCTTATCGCCGGCCCAGTGCCGGGAAAACTGCTCACATGCCGCCTTGTA
The DNA here is from genome assembly GCF_023520895.1 of Paenibacillus sp. PK3_47. NCBI lineage: Bacteria > Bacillati > Bacillota > Bacilli > Caryophanales > Paenibacillaceae > Paenibacillus > Paenibacillus sp. PK3_47. Next base: position 5,252,831 of record NZ_CP026029.1, on the reverse strand, counting down.
AATATCCTCGGCATTCTCTGTCGGTACATCGAGCTGCCGGGAGCGGGTAATCGTCTTCATATCCGGCGTCCGGATCGTAAGCTGCACACCTGAGGCTACCAGCCCCTGCTTCCGCAGACGCCGCGCAACCTGGTCGCTGAGATTCAGCAGAATAGGCCTGGCTTCGGCTAGACCTACAACATCCTTGGGCAGGGTCGTCGTATGCCCGATCGACTTGCTTTGCTCCCGTTCAGGATTTACGGTCCCGTAATCAATCCCGTTTCCCGCCCGTTTCAGCCAGGCTCCCATAACTCCAAAATGGTCAATAAGCATTTTTTCATCTGCAGCCGCCAGCTGACCTATGCTGTATATACCCAGCTTCCGCAGCTTTTCAGCTGTTTTGCCGCCAATACCGAACATTTCATTGCACGGCTTATCCCACAGCACATCAGGTACATCACGGAGACGCAGCACGGAGATACCGTTAGGCTTCTTCAGATCGGAAGCCATCTTGGCCAGCAGCTTATTGGGGGCAATCCCTATGGAACAAGGCAGTCCAAGCTCCTCCCTGATCCGCCGCTGAATGTCTCCGGCAATATCCAGAGGGGTTCCGAATTGCCGTGATCCGGTGATATCCAGGTAACATTCATCTATTGAGACAGCTTCGAGCAGCGGCGTATAACTGTAGGCAATCTGCATGAACGCATTCGAATACTTGCGGTACAAATGAAAATTCGGCTGAATGACAACCAGAGAGGGACAGATCCGCAGCGCTTTCTGCACCTGCATCCCTGTGGAAATCCCCATCCTCCGGGCAGCATAGGAACAGGTTACGATAATGCCGCGCCTGAGCTCCACACTTCCGGCCACGGCCGTCGCCTTCCCTTTATATTGTTCAGGATCCTCCGCTTCATGCACCGAGCAGTAAAAAGCATTCATATCCACATGCAGAATAACCCTTCCGCTCGCCGGGTAATACTGATCCACATTGTGCACAACATCTACCTTCTTATCTTCTGGGTTTCCATTGTTAAATTCAGCATACCCCTCCCTCTGCACAAGGTCAATACGCATAAAATCCCCTGTAAAGTTCTTTGTTACATTCCCGCGTAAAAATGCTATAATATAAAAATTAATTTCCCTTAGGCGGATGCTTTCTATACAAATCACTTTTTAGGAGGACCCTCATGTCCAAGTCCATCTCCATCTTCGATACGACACTGCGCGACGGCACCCAAGGCGAAGGAATCAGTCTGTCGGCAGATGACAAGCTGAAGATTGCCAGAAAACTCGATGATCTGGGTGTTCACTACATTGAAGGTGGTATCCCGGGAAGCAACAACAAGGATATTGAATTTTTCAAAAGAGTCAAGGAGCTGCATCTGAATGCCAAAATCACGGCTTTCGGCAGTACGCGGCGTAAAAACTCGGCAGCAGAACATGACGACAACCTGCAGAGAATGATCGATGCCGGCGTTCCTGCAGCAACGCTTGTCGGAAAGTCGTGGGACTTTCATGTGCACACGGCCCTGCAGACTACTCTGGAAGAAAATCTGGCCATGATCGGCGACTCTATCGCATTTCTCAAACGCAAGGGGCTTGAAGTGATTTTCGACTCCGAGCATTTCTTTGACGGCTACAAGAACAATCCGGAGTATGCCCTGGCCGTGCTCTCCAAAGCCCGTGAAGCCGGTGCGGACTGGCTCGTAATGTGTGATACGAACGGCGGAACACTGCCGCATGAAGTTCAGCAGATTGTGGGTAATGTATTCACCCATCTGCCCGGCGCTTCCCTGGGGATTCACACGCATAATGACTGCGAGCTTGCAGTCGCCAACAGCCTTAGCGCAGTTGGCGCAGGTGTCCGCCAGATTCAGGGCACGATTAACGGGTATGGGGAACGCTGCGGCAATGCCAACCTGTGCTCCATTATCCCTACCCTGCAGCTGAAGATGGGCTACCATTGTATTCCGGGGGATAGTCTTCCCCAGTTGACCAACACCGCCCGTTTTGTCAGTGAGGTGGCAAATGTCAATATGCCTGTGAATCAGCCTTATGTCGGCACAGCCGCATTCGCCCATAAGGGGGGAATTCATGTCTCGGCTATTCTGCGCGATTCACGCACTTATGAGCACATTGAGCCTGAGCTTGTCGGCAATAAGCAGCGGGTGCTTGTCTCTGAGCTGGCAGGACAGAGCAATGTCCTGTCCAAAGCCCAGGATATGGGACTCAGTCTTGACCCAAGCAGCGAACAGGCCCGTAAGGTTATTGACAAGATCAAAAACCTGGAGCATCAGGGCTACCAGTTCGAAGGCGCCGATGCCTCCCTGGAGCTGCTGCTCAGAGAAGCAACAGGCGAAATGAACGAATTGTTTACCTTCGAATCCTTCAAGATGCTCGTGGAAAAAACAGCCGGCCGCCCGGTAGTCTCTGAAGCCTTCGTCAAACTGAAGGTCGGCGGCGAAAATCTTTACACTGCAGCAGAAGGCAACGGTCCGGTAAATGCACTGGATAATGCGCTGCGGAAGGCACTGCAGACTTATTTCCCGCAGCTTGATGAGATGCATCTCTCCGACTATAAAGTGCGGGTGCTTGACGAGCAGGATCAGACAGCCGCCAAAGTAAGGGTCCTGATTGAATCCAAGGATTATCACGATACCTGGAGTACGGTTGGCGTGTCAGGCAACGTCATTGAAGCCAGCTGGGAAGCACTGGTGGACAGTATGCGTTACGCCCTGCTGGGGCAGATCTCTCTGGAGAACGATAAAAAAACCAGCAATGAGCCCCGCGGAGTAGTTAACCATTAAAGTTCTAATCGGCAAAGCCCCCTTGCAAGACGGTCTATACCGTTTGACAAGGGGGCTTTATACTGAAGCAATATCTTTTATGAACCGGTAAGCGTGATAATTTTCTGCTCCAGCTCTTCCGGAGTAAGTACGCCGAGAATAACCTCGGAGACCACTCCGTTTTTGTCAATCAGCACATTAGTGGGGAATACAGCCCCATTATACTTATCGAAGACCTCACCTTTGACATCGAACATCACGGGAAATGCCAGCATGTACTTCTTGATAAAGCGCTCGGCATTCGGCTTATAATCCTGACTCGTCACATTGATCCCGTATACATCGAGCACATCCTTGTATTTGAGCGCCATTCTGTTGAGCTCCGGCGCTTCCTGCTTGCAGGGATCACACCAGGAAGCCCAGAAATTAAGCATCAGCGCCTTCTCCCTGGGCCCTCCAACTTCATATGCAGTACCGGAATTCCCCTGGAGAGTAAAGGATGGAGCCATCAGGCCGGCACCGGCACCGCTTGCAGCCTGTGCTGTCTGCTGCTGCAGTACAGCAACCGCCTCCGGCTCAGGTCTCATTTGACGTTCTATGGCAAGCACGGCCAGGAAAAGAATCACAGCTACAACTGTCAGATTTCTTTTATTACGGGCTCTCATATGCAGTCTATTCCTTTACAATAGGATGTGATTGCTCCTATTGTACCCCTAATCATGGCAGTTTCAAACCACCGGATCACATAAAAAAAGAGGATTCCGTCAATGACGAAATCCCATGAAGAGAGAGGGGTGAATACATGACAGCACACCATGGAGAAGTTCAGCCCATAAGACTGAGTGTCTCCGTACAGCACATGCTGGGGAAGCACTTGCTGACCAGTTATCCGCAGGAGGCCTGCGGAGTCCTGCTGGGGACTGCCGCAGCGGGCGGCATGCTTATCGACAGCTATGTGCCGGTCAGCAACGTAGCGCCAGACCCGCTGCATTCTTTTGTTCCTGATCCCGGGGAATGGGTGCGGATTCTGTACAATGAACCCCAGATAATCGGTCTGTTCCACTCCCATCCGAACTCGGCACCGTGGCCGTCTGAAGCGGACTTAAAGGGGCTTCCCGGCCTCGGCCCTGAGTTCCAGGCATACCTGATCGGCTCTCCCGGATCTGACGGCACCATTCCCGAACTGAAGGGATTTCATATTGTCCGGCAGCCTGATGCCGAAGGAATCATCACCCGCCAGCTCGTTGAGGTCCCCTTTATGACCTGCTAAGGTAAGCATACAGATCGCCTAACGTCTCTACCTGCCGTCTCCGGGAAATATCGCGGAGGTAGGAGACCCACAGACGCGCTGTCATCCTGGCATCCTCCAGCGCGTGATGCCTGCCCTGGATAGGAATTTCATGCACCGCCAGCAGCTCATCCAGCGTATAGTTGCTCCGGTGCGGCTCCAGCCACCGGGCCAGCATCATTGTATCAAGCACCCTGTGGGTCAGCTGGACCTTGGAGGTCTTCCACAATGCCGCATTCAGAAAAGCTTTGTCATGAGAGCTCCCGTGTGCCACCAGCACCCTGTGTCCCACAAAGGTCATAAAGCTGTGAAGGCATTCCATCAGGGAAGGAGCAGCTGCTGTCATATCCCCTGATATTCCGGTAAGCAATGTAATATCCTCCGGAATGGCCGTCTGGCAATTAACCAGTGTGTAAAAGCATTCATCTTCCTTAATTTCTTCGCCGACCACACGAATTGCCCCAAAGGACAAAATTTCATCTCCATGCTGATGGGAAAAGCCTGTCGTCTCCAAATCGAATATGACCGTCTCCAGTTCGGACAGCGGAGTATGCAGTACTTCAGGACGCCGCTTTTCTCGCATCAGAGAACGGATAAAGGCCATTTGCTGCGCAGTTTGCTGGGCGGACTCCCCGCCTCTCATGGATGCAATGGCGGATGGCATGCCGCCTTGTCTCAGGTTATTCCAGAATCCTCCGCCTTTGTTCGGCTCCTTCATGACTACCTCCTTTCCGCTGAACGGAGCTGACGCTGCAGCGCCTTGTGCAGACGTCTGACAATCAGCAGACTTTCCCTTAATTCAGATAGAAGCTGCTTATTTTTCAGATCACTTTCGGCTATATAGTCACTGCTGGACAACAGTCCCTCAACGTCACTGTAGGGGGTGTTTACACGCATCCGCAGAGCAGTCAGAAAAGCGCGGCGGATATCCTCCAGATGCGGATACTTGTCAAGCCCCTCTAGAGCACGCAGTCTGTTAAGCGTTGAATTGTCCTGTATGCCGTGCAGAAGCGCTGTGTGCCTGACGATGTTCACAAGCGGGATATAAACCCCGTATTTGATATCAAATTCTCCGGCGTGATCTCCGAAACGTTCAGTGAGTACCTGGCCAAGAAGATTGAGCGTTGCCTTGTGCCGGACCGTATTGCGGAGAACTGCGGTGGACAGCTTATCATTACCGGCAAAGCCGGTATGAAAAGCCTCCCGCCACCGTGCTGATAACTCTTCACTTCCGGCTACATGGCGCATATCAGAGGCAATAAGCAGATACCTGACCGGCTCCCATTCCAGCTGGTTCATCCAGCTATGCAGCTGCTCCTTCCATTCCGTCAATGTCTTGCGCCATAGCGGCTCAGAGCACATCACCTTGCCTTCGCATTTCTCATAACCGGCTTGTTCAAGCACATCGGACATCATGGTGCCGAACGCCCCGAAGTAGCTGCGTTTCTCTCCATCCGGCTCGCCTTCCACAATCAGTCCGTTATCCTGATCACTCCAGAGCGTGGATTCCTGTCTGCCCGCACTGCCGAAGACAATAAAGGAATAAGCGCAGGGAGGCGGGCCGTAGCCCGCCTCTTTCATCTGCGCCTCACATATGGCTGCCGCCGTCAATGCAATACGGTCATGCATGGCATTGACACGGGACATCCATTCCTCAATTGGAATCACGTTCAGCTGCGCAAGAAGCACCCTCTGGCAGGCAATACGCCTTGCCTTCAGCTCCAGCGGCGAACCGGCCGTTGCGATGGATATATAATTGTTGTCCTGCGTCCATTCTGCCGACTCCATCGAAGCCACACGGTCCGCCTCCATATCATTATTTTAGTAAATTAACCTTTGAGATTTTTGGATTCCGAATCCGTAACCAGTTTCATTTGCTCAGGATACCCGTAAGTACCGTGTTCGCTGATATCCAGACCCATCAATTCTTCTTCTTCTGTAACACGGATGCCGATAACAAGCTTCATTACATAAAGGATGATAAAGGACAGTACAGCTACAAAAGCAAAGGTTCCGATTACGCCAAGCGCCTGAACGCCCAGCTGGTGGAAGCCGCCGCCATAGAACAGGCCTGCTTCACCTACAAGTCCGCCTTGTTCAATCAGTTCAGGTGTTGCAAAGAGACCTGTGGACAATGCACCCCATATCCCCGCAATACCGTGTACGGAGAAAGCATAGATCGGATCGTCAAGCCCTGCACGTTCCAGCCATTGGGAAGTCATGAATGTGAATGCACCTGCAACAAGACCAATAACAATTGCTGCCCAAGGTTCTACAAAAGCACAGGCTCCGGTGATTGCAACCAGGGCTGCCAAAACACCGTTCAGCATGGCAGGAATATCGGATTTGCCGAAGTACAGCCAGGAAGCAATCAGTGCAGCCAGACCGCCTGCAGCTGCAGCAATGTTCGTAGTTACAGCTACGTGTCCGAAGAATCCGCCCATAGGGGACAATGCACTACCAGGGTTGAATCCGAACCAGCCGAACCAGAGGATGATTACACCGAGTACTGTAAACACTTGGTTGTGACCCGGAATAATAACCGGTTTGCCTTCTTTATTGAACTTGCCAAGACGGGGTTTCAGCAGAATTGTCGCTACAACAGCTGCCGTTGCACCGGTAAGGTGGACAACCGTGGAGCCTGCATAGTCCTGCATTTCCAAAGTCGCCAGCCAGCCGCCGCCCCATACCCAGTGTGCTACGACAGGATAGATTACTACAGAGAACAGAATACCGAAGATAATGTATACGCTCAGTTTCGCGCGTTCCGCCATACCACCGGATACGATAGCCAGGGATACTGCTGCGAAAGCCATTTGGAACAGGAATTTAATATTAAGGGCTACATCAGAGAATGCCAGCGATTCAAACATTGACGCCTGTGATTCCCCTCCGTAGAAAAAGCCTGTAGTTCCAATAAAGCCGTTGCCGTTACCGAAGCCTAATCCAAACCCTACAGCCCAGAAGCACACACTCGCAATCGCAAGGGTAAGTACTGTCTTGCCTGCTACGTGACCGGCATTCTTCATCCGGACCGAACCTGCCTCAAGCAGTGCAAATCCCGCCTGCATAAAGAATACCAGAATAAATGCCAGGAAGGTAAACGCCGTATCCAGCCCGATTTGCAAAGCCGGTGTCGTAGGACCCTCAGCAGCAAAGGCGCTGACCGGATAGACCATCAGTGTAACCATGGCCAGGAACATCATTACTAATTTCTTTTTCATCTTTACCCCACTCCCCAATGTTATATTTTCTAACAAAGCATGAAACTCTTAATGTCATTATAATCAGAAGTCAGGTAAATTGACAAGACTATTTTTTCTAATGCTCTGATTAATTTTAGCCGCCTTCCTGTTTCTCCCTTATTCAGCCGGTTTCCGCCATACTTCATGCATATTTTCTGAACTTTCTTCACTGTAAGCCTAGCTGCATACAAACACGCATAGCATATATACTAAATACCGTGTATTTATATGCTTATCACATGTTAATTTATATCCGCTTTACAAACGTTACCCGCGGCTGCAATTCCCCTTTGATTTGTACTTTATTCCTTCTCTGCATTCACACTTGAATACTTAATAACGAGAACTCATTTACATAACGCGTTATGTCAGGTTTAAAACAAGGGGTATTTTCAATTGTTTACATTTGAACTCTTCTCCCATGAGGTATATTCTTATAGAGGCAAATTGTTGTACATACGGCATCATAAGCCATCCTCCCGCATATACTTAAAGTAAGTGTGACGTTTGACTGTATGGTTTACGATTTGTTATCATTAGGTATATAAATAATAGAAGAAAGCCTGCAGGATGCGGGCGGAATTTCGTCAGTGAGGTGAGATAAAATGGGGATATGACCCTTTACAGAATTGGTGAACTGGCCAAGGCCGCCAACACCAGTGAGCGTACAATCGATTATTATACGAAGCTCGGGCTTATTACACCTGAAACAAGAAGCATGAAGAACTACAGGCTGTATAACCATGAAACCTTAGTCGCTTTGGAACGTATCAATCAATTAAAGCATGAGAAATATACATTGGAAGAGATCAAGTCCATGATGCAGAAGTGGAATGAAGCAGCTCCCGAAGCTGACGTTTCGGACAAACTGGCGGAGCTGGAAATGCAGATGCAGCGGCTTGAGCGCGAGGTCAAAGCCCTTGAACCCATGATTAGCGGGCTGAAACCAGGCCAGGCCAGCAGAGCACTTTCCGCATTGATCCCACGGGGCGTTGCCTGCATGGAGGCGATCCGGCTCCTGCTGACACAGGGACCGCCGATGTAAACATACTTTTTACACAACAGTGGAGGAATGCACTATGATGTCATTAATGTATTTATTGGTTATTGTCGCCTTTGTGTTCTCTTTATGGGCACAATTCAGAGTTAAAGGAAATTTCAAGAAGTGGTCCAAGGTTGCCAACATGAACGGGCTGACCGGATATGAAGCCGCTAGACGCATGCTTGACGCAAACGGATTGTACGACGTTCCGATCGAGCCTGTACGCGGAACTCTATCCGACCACTACGATCCGATTCACCGGGTTGTCCGGTTGTCCGAACCCGTATATTATGAAAGCTCCATTGCCGCCGTATCCGTTGCCTGCCACGAAGTAGGCCACGCCATTCAGCATAAAGTAAGCTACCCTATGCTTACACTGCGCCACCGGATGTTCCCGGTTGTGAACTTTGCCTCCGGCATAGCGCCGTTCATGCTGCTTGCAGGGTTTCTCTTCAGTTCCTTCAACCTTATCGGGCTGGGTATCATTTTCTTCTCGGCTGCAGTAGCTTTCCAGCTTGTAACACTGCCTGTCGAGTTCAACGCCAGCAACCGTGCACGTCAGGTTATGATAGAACAGGGTTATATCCGCAATGAAGAAGAACGCGGCGTAGCCAAGGTACTGAACGCCGCTGCACTGACTTATGTAGCAGCTGCACTAGTATCCTTGCTTGAGCTTCTCCGGTTGATCACAATGTTCCTCGGCAACCGCGAATAACAGAGACAGCCAGCTAATCGCATCAGATATGACAAATACCCCGGAAGGCTAAGAGCCGACCGGGGTATTGCTGTTTCTGTCTTTGAAATAGGTAAGCAAAAAGGTTCTGAAGGAACGGGCCACGAGCGGAAGCTTGCCGTCACTGCGGTGAATAATTCCCACCGTTCTTGTCACTGCAGGTTCAACTACCCTTACCTGTGCCGGCTGCATCGGGTTTGTCTGATACAGTGCCGTCTCCGGCAGGAGGCTGACTCCCATGCCGGCGGCAACCAGACCGCGGATAGTGTCCGTCTCCCCGCCTTCAAAGGCAATCTGCGGCTTAAAGCCCGCCTGGAGACAAGCCTGCCACACAATCGGTCTGAGGGAGTATCCCTGGCTGAATAAAACAAACTTCTCATCCTTCAGCTGCTCAAGCCGGATCACATCCTCACCGGCAAGCGGATGATTCTGCGGAAGAACTGCGAACAGCTCCTCAGTCATGACGATATCCCCGGCAATCTGCCCCACATTCTCCGGAAAAGGAGAAATAAACGCCAGATCAATTTCACCGGAAAGCACATCCTTAATCAATGACGGATATGAGCCCTGCTTGAAGCGGAACTTCACATGCGGATAATGGCGGCGGAACTCGGCAACGATTGTAGGGATCAGATGAGTGCCCAGGCTGTGCGGAAATCCGATGCGGATCTCACCCAGCTCCGGATCCAGAAACTCATGCACCTCCGCTACGGAACGCTCCAATTCCTTCAGTACTGACTCCACTCTTTTGCAAAAAAGCTGTCCGACGGGTGTAAGCTGAAGATTCCGCCCTTTCTGCATAAACAGATCCACCCCAAGCTCCTGTTCCAGCTGATGAATCTGGCGGCTGACCGCGGATTGGGCCACATGCAGCTCCTCCGCCGCCCTGGTCACATGCTCTTTTTGGGCAACCTTCAGAAAATACTGCAGCTGTCTAAGCTCCATGTCAGAGCCCCCTAACTTCTGCGTCTTTTAAAGATGCGTATTATAAGTCCGTAAAGGAAAAAACCTGCGAGCAATCCGCCCAGATGAGCCATCCAGTTCACATTCGGGGTAGCAAACGACATAATGACACCCAGCGTCAGCAGCCCGTACAGCGTTTTGCGCGACCCTTCGTCCATCATCCCTCTCTGCAGTACCGCTATGTACAGAAACGCGCCATACACGGCATAAATTGCGCCTGAAGCACCTACAGATACCGTTCCCACATCAACCACCGAACGTGCACTGACGGAGACTGCAAGAAGATTAGCCAGGTAACCGCCGCCCAGATACAGCAGCGCATACCGCCACCAGCCCAGCAGCCTTTCAAGCGGCGGCGCAAATACGAGCAGCGCGAAGCAGTTAAAGAGCAGATGCGCAAAGCCGTTGTGCAGAAACATCGCCGAAAAGTACCGCCACATCTCCTCTTTAAAAGGCGATATATTTACAGTGCCGCCGTACTTTACAAGCGTCTCAATGTTTGTTGAACCGCCGTTAACCATCAGCACAATAAACATCAGAACATTGGCCAGAATCAGAATACAGGTCACCGGATAGTACCGGATGTAGCTTTTCCATTTCTCGTATCGTATGAATATCATGGCACCCATCCTTTATGTATCTTGTCTTGCTCGACAGCAAGTCTCTAAAAAGATTATAATTTATTCTGGCAGTAAGAATCCAATTATACCACTCAAGGAGGAAACAAGGACATGACACAGGAAAGAACTGGCGCAGCCACATTCAAAGGAAACCCGATCACCCTCATAGGACCCGAGCTTAAACCAGGTGACTCCGCTCCGGATTTCACAATCAGCAAGAACCTGCTGGAAGAAGCTTCCCTCAGTGATTTTGCCGGCAAAATCAAGCTGATCAGTGTTGTGCCTTCCCTCGATACAGGTGTATGCGATGCCCAGACCCGCCGCTTCAACACAGAAGCCGCCGAGCTGGGTGATGACGTGGTTATTCTGACGATCAGCACAGACCTGCCTTTTGCACAGGCCCGCTGGTGCGGCGCTGCCGGCATTGACCGCGTGATTACGCTGTCCGATCACAAGGATACCTCGTTCGGACAAGCCTACGGCGTGCTCATCAAGGAATTCCGTCTCGACATGCGCTCTATCTTCGTTGTGGACAAGAACAACAAACTGGCTTATGTGGAGTACCTTGGCGAAATGGCCGAGCATCCGGATTATGAGGCCGCTGTAGCTGCCGTAAAAGAACTGCTGTAATTACAGCCCCATACTACTCCAAGATTTAAAAAAGCGGCAGAAGGTCATCCTTCTCCCGCTTTTTGCCTATAAGTTACCAAATAACGCCCAAAGACCCGCACCCTTTGCGAAACCGCATACAAACTCAGGACAAACTGGGCTTCCTGCCGTTAATCCGCCTTGTATTTCCCCAGCTTCTTATCAAGCGATTCGTACAGACGCTGAATGACACGGTAGTTGGCGCCAAGGTCGCCCAGCGAGCCGCGGGATGCGGAATAGATGTCCACCGCACAGCGTACAGGTGAAGTGTTCAGCACAGACACCGTGATATCCAGTGTGCGTCCGAACGATGTTCTTTTTTCAAGAATAATCTCCCCCACCGACTGCACCTCATGGAGCACCTTATAACCGGGAATCTTCTTCAGTGTGGAGGATACCTCTTCCCAGGCCTTGTCTTTAGAAAGCGTGTAGTACCGAGTCTTTAGTAAAGGATCTTTCGCACGGTCGCTGGTTCCGTCGTGACTGCGGAATATACCGACCAATGTTCTTTTGAGCGACAAAATTCTTCCCCCTCTTCAAATCCCAAGTTCATTTATCTAGTGTAACATTCTTATCACAGGAACAAAAGGGCATTACTCACTTTCCCTAAGTTCCTTACATGTAAAAAGGTACCCTACACCCGCCGATAAGCGGGAAACAGGATACCTTGTCAATAACAGTAGAAAACCCGCCTATGCCGTCCGATCACAGTGTCTTCTGAACCTGCTACAGCAGGTGGGTGACCGCAGAAGTCGTTTTTGAATTCCCCAGGTCATATAGACAGGGCTGTTCAGCCGCGCTCCGTAATAAGTCTCCCGAGACATTATCATTGGTTCAAAACAACGAGCAACCGTAACGTACATCGCAGGATTTGTTACTATTATATTGCGTTTTAACGAAAAAGTAAACCTGTATGCGCTTTAATTTACACTGGAATCATTTTCTCGCTGTTATTGTAACGCAACCGTCCGGATCCTGTTAAATCCGTTTGGTATCCTCAGCACCGTCTTCATCCTCCAAAAGCTCCGCTTCTTCTCTCTCTGCGGCTTCCAGCTCCTGCTGCTTCTTCTTCTCTGCCTGCAGCTGCAGCTTGTTATAAGTGGCATAGAAGTTAAAGAAAGCAAACATAGCGATTAGGGTAGGAATACAGATCACGTAGAGCACAGGGTACCGCAGACCTATATAGATAAGCAGACCGGCTCCGAGAAGTGTCGAGAATACCCGGATCGGCCGGGCGATGGTCAGCAGAATGGAATTCTTGGCCACCTCTTTGAAGGTCATCTGATAATGAACCACTATGGAGAAGAAATTAAACATGGAGACGAACAGAATAATCATCAGCACCAGCATCAAAATACCGACAATTCTGAAATTCGCCATCTGCGTCATGTATACGGTCACATCGACGTACATTATAACAGTCAGCAAAGTGTAGATGATGCCCCCAAGCATACTTTTAAAATAATTCTCTTTGTACCCCTGAAAAAAAGTGCGGAATGTACTGACATCGGTATTGCCCATGACCCACTTGCGTACTACGGTGAAAAGCGCTGAAGTAGCGGGAAACACCGTAAACGGCGCCAATATGCCAAGCCCCCAGTTCAGCGTAATTTGTTCATTGGCACCACCGGTACCCGAACCGAGCATAATCAGCTTCATTAGCCCCAAGAACAGAAACGGCACCGAGCAAATCGCCCATAAAATATTGCTGAAAGCGATTCTCGATATCCACTCCGTGACGCGGTATAGACCGCCCATTGCACCTTTAAACTCCAATTCCCTTCCTCCTGTCTGTCTTGCGCATACTGCGTATCTTAACTATACCCTATTTGCCCCGGACTTTTCCAGCGCCCATTATTACGATTCTGGGTAGACGTCTGCGCAATCACGGCAAATAGTCCATATATTAGCAGCCTATCCAAGATAATCACCAATAATCAGAGGAGGTTGATCCTTTTGTCTTCACCAGTCTACGGCGTCTGGACTTCCACCGGGACTATTCTTGTGTTGTTCATTCTGCTTGTCATTATCACCCGGACTTACATCTAACTGACTATATAATGATCTCCATTTTGAATATGTCTACAAAAGAAGACGAGGCCGTATTCACGGTCCTCGTCTTCTGTCGGGTTAAACCTGTATATTAGTTGTCGAAATCTTCACGTTTGGTCGGACGCGGAGTGCTGCTTGGACGGGTCGACGGTCTGCGGTCGCCGCTATTGTTGTCACGGTTGCCTTTGTAGCCGCCGCCGTAGCCGCTGCTGTACCCGCCGCGTGTGCTTCCGCCGCTGTTGTTGTCACGGTTGCCTTTGTAGCCGCCGCCATAGCCGCTTCCGCCCTCACGGTTGCCGCGGTATCCGCCGCCAGTAGAACCGGAACGGTTACCGCCGTATCCGCCGTTAGGCTTGCGTCCGCTGCGGATGTCATTTTTGCCGCCACGGCGTTTTACACGGATCGGATCTTCCGGAGTCAGCTCAACCTGAGCATCCTTGGTGTCGCCGGTCAGCAATTTCATGGCTGCAGAGAGCAATTGTACGGAATCGTACTGCTCCAGAAGCTGAATTGCAATCCCTTTGTATTCGTTAAGCTCTCCTGCTTCCACCATAGCCAGCAGGCGTTCTGCTGTAATACGCTGTTTGCCTTCGATAGCTTCAGCCATAGTAGGCAGCGGCTTGCGGGTAATGCGGTGACGGGTCACACGCTCAATCAGGTGCAGGTGATCCATTTCGCGCGGCGTTACGAACGACCATGCTGTTCCCTCTTTACCTGCGCGGCCTGTACGGCCGATACGGTGTACATAGCTCTCCGGATCCTGCGGAAGGTCAAAGTTGATAACATGGGTTACGCCGGAAACGTCGAGACCGCGTGCCGCTACGTCAGTAGCTACCAGCACGTCGATGCTGCCGTCACGGAATTTACGCATAACCGCATCACGCTGGTTCTGGGACAGGTCACCATGCAGGCCATCTGCGGAGTAGCCGCGTTTTTGCAGGCCTTCTGCAAGCTCGTCAACCCGGCGCTTGGTACGGCCGAAGACGATTGCCAGCTCAGGGGATTCCATGTCGATCAGACGGCTAAGCGCTTCGAACTTCTGGCGTTCAGGCACTTCAATATAGGCCTGGTCGATCAGAGGCGCACTGATTTGCTTAGGAATTACAGATACATGCTGCGGTTCTTTCAGGAATTGCTGGGCAAGACGTTGAATGTTAGGAGGCATTGTTGCTGAGAACAGCATAGTCTGGCGCTCTTCAGGTACAAGCTTGAGGATCGTCTGGATATCCTCCATGAAGCCCATATCCAGCATTTCATCAGCTTCATCAAGTACGATGGTTTGAACATCATCCAGACGGATCGTTTTGCGGTTAATGTGATCGAGAAGACGTCCTGGCGTACCGATGATAATTTGCGGCTTCTTCTTCAGACCGCGGATCTGGCGGCCGATATCCTGTCCGCCGTAAATGGCCAGGGAACGGAGTCCCTTGAAACGGGTCAGCTTGCCGATTTCTTCAGCCACCTGAATAGCAAGCTCACGGGTTGGCGTCATAACGAGCGCCACAATTTTTTCTTCTTCCCGTGCAATTTTGGAAATGAGGGGAATACCAAATGCAGCAGTCTTACCGGTACCGGTTTGTGCTTGTCCGATCATGTCCGATCCGGTCAGTGCGATAGGAATCGCCTGCGACTGAATGGGTGTTGCTTCCTCAAATCCTAGCTCTGTGATTGCTTGAAGCACCTTTGGCTCCAAGCCGAATTCTGCGAATGTTTTCAAATTATTCATGCTCCTTCTATACAGTGGACATTCCACATGCTTGTCTGTATTCTTAAGTAGCGGTAAACACATTTATAGGCTGTCCAAACATGCCGTAATCTCTGCATGGTTTACGCGTATTGGGACAAATTTGTCCTAAGATCAGGCATTAGGATAGCACCTGAACAATTGTAGCTTCACATCCGAAGCAATGCAAAAATACCATTGTAACGTTCTACTCAAGAATATCCTATACATTATATCACAAACCCGATCAGGAATACCAGTGTATTCCTTTCTTTCATTACTTACATTAAACGTCAGAGGTGAATTGCTTGTTCAAACTAAGACAAATCGGGAATTACCTGGCCGTAATCCTTGGATCTGCAATGATTGCATGCGGCTTTAATCTGTTTTTGATTCCCCACAGGCTGCTTAGCGGAGGGGTATCAGGGCTTGCAATGCTTGTGGGTTATTTCACACCCTTTAACATCAGCCTGCTGTATTTCCTCTTTAACGTGCCGCTGCTCGTCGCCGGCTGGTTCCAGCTCGGCCGGAGGTTTATCATTCTAAGCATCCTTTCCGTAGGGGCTACCACTTGGCTTATGGCACTCGTTCCGACAGCCACAGTTGCATCGGATATGCTCCTGGCCTCCGTCTTTGGCGGAGTCCTTGTAGGTGCCGGTGCCGGAATCTCTTTCCGGGTTGGCGGCTCATCCGGCGGTTTCGACATCCTCGGGTCCATCATTACAAGATACCGTGATTTCCCGATCGGGAATATTCTGGTAGGACTCAACGGTCTCGTGATCCTGGCCGCCGCTTATTTTGATGACAACTGGAACCTGGCGCTGGCTTCCATGATCTCCATCTATGTGACCGGAAAAGTCGTGGATCTGATTCACATCAGTCATGTTAAGGTTACGGTGTATATTGTAACCAACCGTACAGAAGAGCTGCTCCAGCAGCTTCTGCCGCTGCAGCGCGGGGTTACAAAGATCAAAACCGAAGGTGCTTATTCTCATGTGGAAAGGGACATGCTGATGACAGTAACCACTAAGTATGAACTCGCAGAATTGCGGCGGATCATTAAAACAAGCGATCCCCAGGCTTTTGTGAACATTGTGGAAACTGTCGGTGTTATGGGATCATTCCGGAAAAGATCACATTGAAAAAAATGCGCATGCTTTAAATCTGTGATATATTAGACTCACGCAGGACCTTAACAATTTCATGAAGATTGTGCTTTACCCCTCTTTTTTCCAGGCACTTCGTTTTTCCGGGTGGACCCTGAATTTCAATTCAGTTCGATTCGAAAAAGGAAAGGGTGATTTTTATGGAAATGGAAACGGTAAAACTGTCAGCAATCGTCATGAGGTGGTATCCTGATATGATGCCGTTTCTCAAGCAGGACGAATTGAATTCTGTAATTGTTCTGCGTGACGGTCTGAGTATTCTGGAACCGGCAGATGCCATGGATATCATCCAGCACAGCATTTGTGAGCATCAGAATTCTGCGTATCTTCACTGAGCAAGCTGCTTGAATGCAAGTTTTGATAGCTGCCGCTTCGGGTCCGGTTCTACGCCGGTCCGGGCGGCATTTACTTTTTAATCATCAGTTTAGAATCGGTGCTACCCGTTTAAAAACAACAAGAGCGGTATTTTTAGCGACAAAATTTGCAGCTTTGTTACAAGTCTGTTCTTTTTGGAACGTGCCGGTCATTTATACTTGAAATGAATGTACATAAAGGGAGCGAATAACAAATGAACATCACCTGGGCTTTACTGATGATGACACTGGGAAGTGTCGGAGCATCGCACCATGGACATGACGCCGAAGTGGCAGCCGTACTGCAGACTGCGTCAAATCCCGCCGCTGTAGCACAGCTTGGCACCTCTGCTTCACCCTCACCAAATGCCGGAGGCGGCACTTCACCGGCCCCAAGCGCCACTCCGGGCGCCGGCAGCACAGACAGCGCGGCTCATACTGATCCGCAGCCGGATGCTCCCAAAGTAAAAGGAATCTATGTCACAGCTTACAGTGCAGGCGGCTCACGCATGGAACAGCTGCTGGCTCTGCTCGACAAGACAGAACTTAATTCTATGGTAATCGACATTAAAGACGATGCCGGATATATCACATACAAGACAGATAATCCCGAGCTGCAGGAAATGGGCACACCCCAGAATTTCATCGGGGATATCAACAAGCTTATGACGCGGTTGCAGAAGCATGAGGTATATCCGATAGCCCGGATCGTCGTATTCAAGGATTCGGTGCTCGCCAAGAACCACCCGGAGCTTTCCTTTGTAAATTCAGACGGCAGTGTCTGGAAGAACAAAGGCGGCGACAGCTTTGTTAATCCCTATAATGAAGATGTGTGGAAATACAATGTCGACATCGCCAAGGAAGCCGCCAAGCTTGGCTTCAAGGAAATCCAGTTTGATTATGTCCGTTTCCCTGAAGGGTTCGAGAAACGTGCTGACACGCTGAAATACACGAAAACGGACAGACCCCGTGTCGAAATTATTGCCGACTTTGTAAAGTATGCCAGAGCTGAGCTGGCTCCGCTCGGCGTCCGTGTATCTGTCGATATCTTCGGCTATGCCGCCTCGGTTCCGGCTGCTGAGGGAATCGGACAGGATTTCGTGAAGATTTCCAAGAATGTGGATGTCATCAGCCCGATGGTCTATCCGAGCCATTACTCCACCGGCTGGTTCAATGTGAAGGATCCGGACAAAGACCCTTATGCGACAATTAAAGGCTCAATGGTCGATACCCACAAGAAGCTTGACCCTCTGGGCAGCTACAAGCCGATCATCCGCCCTTGGATTCAGGACTTTACTGCAAGCTGGCTGGGAAGCGGCCATTATGTTAAATACGGCAAGCAGCAGGTTGAAGACCAGATCCGGGCACTCAAAGACGAAAATGTTGACGAATTCCTGCTCTGGAACGCCAATAACCGGTATACTGCAGATGTAGATTACGAGAAGTAAAGCGTCCTGCCATCATATCTCCCTATTTTACTATCATGCATCAACACGGACCCGGCCCTGCCGGGTCTTTTACTGAGCAAATAGTTCCACCTGAAAATTTTAAAGAACGAGGCCTAAACTGATGAAGCAAACTTATTCCACCAAGCAAAAGGCAGGACAGTTCCTGCATATTCTTTTCCCGATACTTGTTACACAGGTTGCCCTGTCCGCCATTACCTTTTTTGACACCAATATGTCTGGCAAACACGGCACGGCAGACCTGGCCGGTGTCGCTATCGGCACCAGCCTCTGGATTCCGATACAGACCGGCCTCAGCGGAATTCTGATGGGGATAACCCCGATCGTCTCCAACCTTATCGGCAGCAGACGCGATAAGGATATCGCCTATCAGGTTACACAGGGCATCTGGCTCTCGCTCATTGTATCGCTGCTGGTGCTCTTATCCGGCAGCTTCGCTCTGTCTCCGGTGCTGGAATTTATGAATCTGGAGACGCAGGTCCATGACATTGCCTTCCAATTCCTGTGTGCGATCTCCTTCGGGATCATTCCATTATTCGGCTATACAGTTGTCCGCAGCTGCATTGACGCGCTGGGCCAGACGCGCGTGTCGATGCTGATCACCCTGATTGCCCTCCCGGTAAACGTCGGGCTCAACTATTTGCTGATCTTCGGAAAATTCGGTTTCCCGAGTCTTGGAGGCGTGGGTGCGGGTGTTGCCTCA
This sequence comes from Paenibacillus sp. PK3_47, assembly GCF_023520895.1. Taxonomy (NCBI): domain Bacteria; kingdom Bacillati; phylum Bacillota; class Bacilli; order Caryophanales; family Paenibacillaceae; genus Paenibacillus; species Paenibacillus sp. PK3_47. Next base: position 5,234,064 of record NZ_CP026029.1, on the reverse strand, counting down.
GCCATCACCTATTGGGTCATTTTTATTATTGCCCTGGTCTTCGTCTACCGTGCCGAGCCATTTAAAAGCCTGCGGCTGTTCCGCAATTTCTATTCCCTGTCTGTCAACAGCATAAAGGAATTACTCAAGATCGGGGTACCTATCGGCTTCTCCATCTTCTTTGAAACGGCTGTCTTCTCGGCGGTAACGCTGCTGATGAGCCGCTTCGACACCGTTACCATTGCCGCCCACCAGGCCGCAATCAATTTTGCCTCCACCCTATATATGATCCCGCTCAGCATCTGTATGAGCCTGACGATTCTAGTCGGCTTTGAGAACGGATCAGGCAGGCTGAAGGATGCCCGACAGTACGGGATTATGGGGATCGGTTCTGCTGCAGTCCTCTCGCTGCTGACAGCGCTTGTACTTCTTTTCGCAGGAAGTTCGGTTGCAGGGTTGTATTCGGATGAACCTGAAGTCATCTCACTGATTCAGCATTTTCTGATCTATGCGATCTTCTTCCAGATCTCCGATGCCATCGCTACACCTACCCAAGGTGTCCTCCGGGGTTATAAAGATGTAAATCCGGCCTTTATCATCTGCTTCGTTGCTTATTGGGTGATCGGGCTTCCTACGGGTTATGTCCTTGCGACTTATACAGATATGGGTGCATACGGATATTGGGTGGGTCTGATTACCGGACTTGCCATTGGAGCCATTCTCCTCCTGGCCAGACTCGTCAAGGTCCAGCGGAAGTTCGCTGCAGCTGCCCAAATCCAGCGTTAAATAAAGCATTATCCGGTTCCTGCAGGCGTAAGATAGAAACAGCGGCGCAGTAACTAAAAAAAGGAACAGCACGGAATAATCCGCAGCTGTTCCTTTTGATATTCAGGATATTATTGTGACAAACGGGAAGCCAGTTCGTACAGCTCTGTGTCAAAGCCTTTTTTGGTGTTAACAACCTTGTCGATATCCGTAAGCGTAAGTTCGCCTTTGATAATTCCGCAAGCTTTATCGGATTCACCTTCAAGCAGTTTACGGACTGCAAAGTCACCGAGACGGCTGGCCAGGTTACGGTCAGCAGGGGTCGGAGTGCCACCGCGCTGAATGTGTCCAAGTACAGTTACACGTGCATCCAGGGAAGCATGACGGTCTTTCAGCGCTTGAGCTACATCTTCACCTTTGCCCACGCCCTCAGCGACAATCACGATACTGTGGCGTTTGCCTTTGACAAAGTTGTCACGCATCCGGTCTGCAACTTCGTTAAGGTCATAAGGCATTTCCGGTACGAGAATCGTTTCTGCTCCTGAAGCCAGACCGGCGTGCAGTGCAATGTCTCCGCAGTGGCGTCCCATTACCTCGACAATGGAAGAACGCTCATGGGAGGACATGGTGTCACGGAGCTTGTTCACGGCATCCACTACCACACCTACAGCGGTATCAAAACCGATGGTGTAATCTGTAAAGGAGATATCATTATCAATGGTTCCCGGCAGGGCCATTGTTTTGATTCCCAGTTTACTTAGCTTGTTGGCGCCTTTATAAGAACCGTCGCCGCCGATAACCACCAGGCCGTCAATCCCCATCTCGTTCAGGATATCCGCACCTTGCTGCTGTCCTTCAGGCTTCAGGAACTCCAGACAGCGTGCTGATTGCAGAATGGTTCCCCCGCGCTGGATAATATCACCGACACTGCGCAAATCCATCGGGAAAATGTCACGGTTCAGCAGGCCCTGATAGCCGCGCTGGATGCCGAAAACCTCGATGCCGTAATAGATGGCGCTGCGTACTACCGCCCGGACAGCCGCATTCATCCCCTGGGAGTCTCCTCCGCTTGTCAGTACTGCAATTTTTTTAACGTTAGTCATTCCAAAGTTCCTCCTTAAATTGAGCATAGCTCTGTACCATTCAGGTAGTAAGCTCTGCTGCTTCTAGTACATGTGCTTGCGTATCCACCGGCTGTTAACAAAAAAGAACAGTCTTGTCAGCGGACTTTTCTTCATCAGGCGTTTGGATACATGCCTCACTTCACGCTGTTCACTGACTTTTGGATCGGATAAATAAAGTGCCAGAAGTCCCTCGATGACCATGCGGTGCATGGAGGTTTCAGGAAGGGTCTCTACGTCTTTGCGGGCCCACTCCACAATGGAGGCGATCCGGTCCAGCATCGTATCAGTAGTGTCATAATAATTGCAGAAGTTGAGATCACCGCCGGCCCGGTCTTCATCCTGATCAATCAGATAGTCCAGCATAATGTGCAGTCCGCAGAGATGCGGAAAGTATGCGGCACGGATCGAAGCCGATTTCGAAGTGCTGAGTTTAGGATCACAGGCAGCCAGAAACAGCATAAAAATGCCCAGCGTAGAGCCCGTTGCAGCTGCAAATTCATTCCAGTGCAGATGCGGCGCCCGCTGTCCTTCTTTCGCCCACCATTCCTTCAGGGCAGCTTCCCTGAGTTCGGGGCGGATATGCTTGTATACCTGCAAATCCGTATACAGCACGGCCAGATCCCTGATTTCCGCCGCTGCTGCGCCATATCCCGGCAGCAGTGCAGTCATCTCCTGGCATTTGAGTACCAGCCTGGACAAATACCCTCCGTCGTTCTGTTCGCTGCGCAGCGCATAATAATTAACAGGCACAGCACCTGGAGTAATCGCATCAAGCATCGATTGATGCAGCAGCCTGAAATCGGCCGGATCAAGCGATGTACTGCGGTCACACAGGTTGTCCAGGTAATCACTGATCGTTTGATAGGCAACAATTAGCGGAATCAGTATATGTCTCATCGACAAATTGCCGGCAGCATAAATTCCGCCGCCTTCGCAGTGAAACTGCTTGGTCTCTATGCTGGCAAGCGCTTGTTTCCGGAGCTCAGGATCAGGAATGCCCTCTGCATCCTGACGCCAGAAACCAAGGTGTTCCCGCACTTCCGGCAGCACGTACTTGTAGACCCTGTTCATGAGCCCTATCGGGCCCCTGGGACTGAGGTAACGGCCTTGCTCAAATTCATTCAATGACAGTGCCTCCACATTGTTGTCTCCTTATCCAAATCATCATTATTATAATATCATCAACCTCTTTGTACAAACAACAAAATCACTTTCGCAAAAGGTTGAAAGATTCAGAAATACCTCATTTTTAACAAACATACAGACTTATCTTTATGCTATACTAGGCATATTTGATATCGGAGGAGTGCAACATCAATGTATCCAGGACGGACCAGCAGCGAGTACAGCGACCAGAACTGGCTTAGATCCTTCATGTTCACCATTTACGGCACCAGCGTGCTGGCCGTTTCGTATTTCCCGCTGTTTTATGCAAATCTTGGTTTCAGCAGCACGCAAATCGGACTGCTCTATGCCGTCGGCCCCCTGATCTCCATCCTCTCCAATCTGTTCTGGAGCATGATCAGTGACAGGCTGGGCACCGTCCGCAAGATTATGGCTATTCTGCTTGCAGGCCAGCTTGTGACAGCAATTCTGCTGTCCAGGGCCGAAGAGTTTGGGACAGTACTGATTATTCTAACCTGTTACTATTTCTTCTATTACCCGGTTTTTCCGCTTGCAGACACCATGGCGATCAAAATTGCCGAGCGGCATAAACGCAACTTCATCTCTATCCGCGTTTTCGGGTCTCTGGGCTATTCTTTCTTCGCCCTAACTGTCGGCTATGTTCTGAGAGTCCTTGATTCCTCATGGAGCATCACCTTATGTATTATTGTAGTAATCGCGGCACTGCTCATCACCATAGGGCTGAAGGATGTTAAACGTGATAGCGCTGTCCAGAAATTGAACACAATTGCTGCCGATGGAGCGGATGAATCTCCTAAGGGAAGCGGGCTCAAGGAAATTCTGCTGCAAAAAGAGGTCCTGTGGTTCTTCGGCTGCGTCCTGGTGCTGGCCACCGGCTACCGGATGAATGAAGCCTTTCTCACCTTGAGCCTTAAGGAAATGAATGCCGGAGATGAGATTGTCGGCTGGGCGCTGCTGTCTTCCGCCCTGAGCGAAATCCCCATTTTTTTCCTGCTGAGCAAATACGGCGAGAAGTTTAAAGAGCTCCCCCTGCTCGCGGCTGCAAGCCTGATGTTCACCCTGCGCTTCCTGTTCATGTCACTGGCCCAGGAGCCAATAACCGTTGTCGCAATCCAGGCCATGCACAGCGTATCGTTCGGAATCTTCTTTGTAACGGCTGTCCGTTACATCACCGGGATTATTCCCGATCATTTGCGGGCTACGGGCCAGGCGATATTCACAGTTGTCTGGTCGAGTGCCGCAGGTCTGCTCAGCGGGACCTTCGGCGGTATTATATTTGAAAATGCCGGCCGTTCCGTATTCTACATCGTAGCCACCGGGTTTTCTGTCGCAGCATTTGCCGGTTTTTTATTCAAGCATCTTCTGGATACTGGCGGCGGAGTCCCCCGCCGGCCCTTCCGCAAACGCCCGGTTGAACCTGCCCCGGGCTCTGCGCAGGCGGATGTACCAGCCGCCGATAAAACATCTTTATAACATGCTGTAGCCCTGGCTGCCCGGATTCCGCGGCCAGGGCTTTTCAGCGCAACAAAAAAACACAGTTCCCGAAAGAACTGTGTCCTGTGAGTTGATGGTTACCACTCTTGCAAGTGCCTGCCATAATTCAATATATATTGCAGCCGGCAGATGCCTGCCATGCTGTTTCTTATAATTTAACTACGTTAGCTGCTTGAGGACCGCGGTTGCCTTCAGTGATATCAAATTCAACCTCTTGGCCTTCATCCAAAGTCTTGAAGCCTTCGCCTTGGATTGCTGAGAAGTGAACGAATACATCTTCGCCGCCTTCTACTTGAAGAAAACCGTAACCTTTTTCTGCGTTAAACCATTTTACTGTACCTTTCAAATGAACAACCTCCTAAAAATAGCGCCATATATGACGTATGCTTACATTATACCCCATCTATTCCTGCAAATCAATCCATGTTTTACCTATAGTAGTGATTTTATTTGCTTTTCCCTTCCCCTCTGCGTTATCATTGACCCAAAAGCCAAAAATCGCCAGGGTGGTAATGATAATGATCAAAAAACATGAGATATACAAAACAGACAAATGGAACATGATGACCGTGGAGGTTCAGGGCCGTTATATCATTCTCCGTGAGATTTCCGACCAGTGGGGAGAAGAAACGCATACCTTTATGAGCCGTCCGGCCATGATGCAGTGGGTTAACAACCGCTTTAACAAAGAATCTTACAAGGATAATGAAGAAGAATACAACAATATTATGGCTGCCTTCAAGCAGGTATAGGCTGGCATGGATAACGGAAATCTTGTAATTTACGTTATTGCTGTCCTCTGTCTCGGAGCCGTGCTGATTATGTCCAAGGATAAGCTGCCTCCCCGCTATAAACGCGGCATGGCTCTGACTGCGGTCATCATGATTGCACTCGCTTTTGTCTTCATTATTTACAGCTTGCTTGCGTAACTTTTGCGGGGCTTTCACTCCAAAATTTCATAATCAGGAAATGGCAGGGCATACTAAGCAGACTCTATGAACTCAGGAGGCGCAGGATATGCCCTTTCCCGCCAGAACCCTTACACTGCTGCTTGCACTAAGCCTGCTGCCTGGCGATGTTACCAGCGCAGCAGAACCGCAAAAGTATATGCCTACTATATCCCATCATTCAAGGAGGATTTCCATGGAACAATTATTGAAAAGAAGTGAAGTACCCGCCGAGAATCGCTGGAAACTTGAAGATATGTTTGCTTCACAGGAGCAATGGGATAAGGAATACGCCGAAGTCAAGGAATTGATCAAAAAAGCTTCCGGTTTCCAGGGCAAGCTTGACTCGCCGGACCAGCTTAAGGCCTGTTTTGAGCTTGACGACCAGCTGTCACAGCTGGCCGAACGCCTGTATGTATACGCTCATATGCGCCAGGATGAGGACACCGCTGCCCCGACCTACCAGGCACTTACCCAGAAAGCCAAGAAGCTTAGTGTTGAAGCGGGAGAAGCCCTCTCTTTTGTAACACCTGAAATTCTCTCCCTGCCAGTGGAGAAGCTGGACCAGTTCATCGCAGATCCTGATTTGTCCGCTTATACCTTCACCTTGACGGAAATGAAGCGCGAGAAGGCCCATGTCCTGTCCAAGGCTGAAGAAGCCCTGCTTGCGCAGGTGGGCAACATCTCCCAGGCGCCGCAGAATATTTTTGGCATGCTGAACAATGCCGATCTCAAATTCCCGAAAATCAAGAATGAAGCAGGCAAAGAAGTGGAATTGACCCATGGCAGCTACATCCAGTTCCTGGAGAGCACCGACCGTGAGGTCCGCAAGAACGCTTTTAAAGCCGTCTATGAAACTTACAGCAAGCAAAAAAACACCATCGCCGCGACACTGAGCGCCAACGTGAACAAGAATGTCTTTTATTCCCGTGTCCGCAAGTACCCTTCTGTCCTGGAGATGTCGCTCTATGGCGATAATATCCCCAAAGAGGTGTACACGAATCTGATCGACACCATTCACGAGAGTCTGCCGCTGATGCACCGCTACATGAAGCTGCGCCAGAAGCTGCTCGGCGTTGACGAACTGCATATGTACGACCTGTTCGCTCCGCTGGTGGATGAATACAAGCTGGACATTACTTTTGAAGAAGCCAAAAAGATTACCAAAGAAGGCCTGAAGCCGCTCGGCGAGGATTATCTCAGTGTGCTGCAGGAAGGTTATGACAACGGCTGGATCGATATTTACGAAAATGAGAACAAACGGACTGGCGCTTACAGCTGGGGAGCCTACGGCACTCACCCTTACGTGCTCTTGAACCATAACGATAACCTGAACAGCATGTTCACACTGGCACATGAAATGGGTCATGCCCTGCACTCCTATTACTCGGACAATGCGCTGAAGTACCGGGATGCCCAATATACGATTTTCCTGGCGGAAGTAGCCTCCACTACCAATGAAGCGCTGCTGATGGACTATCTCCTGAACAAGTCAACGGATCCTAAGGAAAAAATGTATCTGCTTACCTATTATGCCGACCAGTTCCGCACAACCGTATTCCGCCAGACGATGTTTGCCGAGTTCGAGAAGATCATTCACCAGCGTGCAGAAGACGGCGAGTCCCTGACTCCTCAGGACCTGTCTGCAATCTACTATGATCTGAACGTCAAATATTACGGCAAAGACATGGTTGTGGACAAAGATATTGAAATGGAATGGGCGCGCATTCCGCATTTCTACAACAGCTTCTACGTCTATAAATATGCCACCGGCTTCTCGGCTGCGACCAGCTTTGCGAAGCAGATTCTCGAGGAAGGCAAACCTGCTGTGGACCGTTACCTCGGCTTCCTGAAAAGCGGCGGCAGCGACTATTCGATCAACATTCTGTCCAAAGCCGGCGTAGATATGTCTTCTCCGGAGCCGATCCGCGAAGCGATGAGCGTATTCGAGAGCGTGATTGAGCAGATGGAGCAGTTGACCAAATAAGCCGGACAGCTTAGTATTACAATAATCCCTTGCCCTTGCCTGGCAAGGGATTTGTACTGTTACACGACCCCAAGGAGGAATGTCACATGAGATTGCAATGGTCACTTATACTCGGTCTAATCTTCGCTCTGCTTACTGCCGTATTCGCAGTCATCAATGTCGATCCGGTTCAGGTCAATTTCGGCTTTGATGTCGTCAGCATCCCCCTCATTCTAGTCATTCTGGGCTGCGCGCTCATTGGAGGCGTTATCGTGGGTTCCTACGGCATTTTCCGCCAGTACAAACTGCAGAAAGAGATCAAGTCGCTCCATGCAGAGCTCTCCAAGCTGCGTGATACCGGAAGCTCCCTGGATTCCCTGAGCACACCGGATGAAATTTAAACGAAGAACGGAGGATTTCACAATGCTTACTATTCAGCCTAACGAAACCTATATTCTTGCCATTCTCAAAAAATTGCTTGATACCCCCAGCCCAAGCGGCTTCACCACACAGATTATGAACCTTGTAGCCGAGGAAGCAGCCGCACTTGGTGTCGAGCTCAGCTGGAACGAAAAGGGCGGCCTCATTCTGACTGTGCCCGGGCTTGATCCTTCCCGGACAATCGGAATCAGCGCCCATGTGGACACCCTTGGTGCCATGGTCCGCTCAATCAAACCTAACGGCACACTCCGGCTGACCTCTGTCGGCGGCTTTACGATGAACAGTATTGAAAATGAATACTGCATCATTCATACCCGCAGCGGATTGACCTATACCGGCACCATTTTGACCAGTCATCCTTCCGTTCACGTCTATCCCGATGCCCGTGATTTCAAACGTTCTGAAGAAAATATGGAAGTGCGGATCGACGAGCTTGTATCGAATAAGGATGAGGTGCGGAAGCTGGGGATTGCTGTCGGCGACTTTATTTCTTTTGATGCACGCGCAGTAATTACTCCAAGCGGTTATATCAAATCCCGCCACCTGGATGACAAGGCAAGCGTAGCTGCACTGCTTGGTCTGCTTGAAAGCATCAAACGCGAGAACTGGAACCCCCTCCACAACCTCTCTCTCCTCATCTCCAATTATGAAGAGGTGGGACATGGCGCATCCTGGATTCCCGGTGAAATCAGCGAGATGATCGCTGTGGATATGGGAGCCATGGGCGATGATCTGAGCTGCAAGGAAACCGACGTTTCAATTTGCGCGAAGGATTCGTCGGGACCTTACGATTATGCCATGACCGGCCGGCTGATCGAGCTGGCTAATGCGCTGGCTATTCCTTTTGCGGTAGATATCTATCCGCAGTACGGCTCCGATGCTTCCGCCGCCCTCAAGGGAGGCAACAACATCCGCGCTGCCCTGATCGGACCTGGTGTACACGCCTCCCACTCCATGGAGCGCACGCACAAGCAGGCCGTGCTGAATACAGCCAAGCTGCTGGCCGCTTATGTCGGCACCCGCTGAACCGGGCGGCAGTAAAGTACGGCAGCTCCTACAGCGCAGAGCGGTAATTATTGCACTGGCTGCGCTGCTGGCAGCTGCGGCCCTTATAGGGACTTTCCTCCTGGCAGTGACGGATAAGCAGTTGAAAGAGGCTTTTGACGGCCTCCCCCATACATATGAGTATTTAGAGGTAACAACCCCCGAACAGGTGAACCTGCATATGATGGCAGTTGCTCCTGAGGACATTGCGCTGCGTGCTGCAGGAATACCGCTGCGCCAGGTTGCGGCTTATGGCATCAACGGCGGCTTCTTCTACGGAGAGGACCTTTTGTCAGTTGCTATCGTGAACGATGTCCCTGTGAACGGAACACGGGGCGGTTATGGCTCCGGCTGGTTCAATGCCAAATATGCCCGCGGAACCATGGTTTGGAATGGAACGGACGGCAGGCTGTCCGTTCAGACCGTCTCTTCCGGTGACGAGCTTAAGATCACTGACCGCGCGCACTACTGGGCCCAGGGAGGGATCAGCATGCACCTGCAGCAGGAAGAGCTGTGGACAACCGCTATGAGAGCTGAGCACCTCCCCTATGCTGATGAGCAGCGGCTGCGTTCCGGGATGGTCTATGACAGCTCCGGGAAGCTCTGGCTGATCGTTACACCGACGCTCTGTACAGCGGAACAATTCCGCACCGCGGTACTACACAGTGTCCCTGGTGAAGGGCGGGAAGGCATTTTCCTCGACGGCGACGGCTCCTCGCAAATGAATGCCGAAGAGATTGTATTGACCGGCGATTCCCGGCCGGTTGTACAGATGATCGCTGTAGCAGGCAGCAAATAAAGAAACTTATTCAAGGCCAGTAACAGCAAAAGGGTGCTGCATCCGTAATGGTAACATTACTCTTGCGGCACCCTTTTTTGTTAGTGGATAAGGATTATGGACAGGAAGAGTACCGGGGATCGGTATTTTTCTTGTCCCTGTTCAGAATGACGAGCCTCTCGCCTGATTTAGCGATCAGATAGCGCACCCTTTCAATATCTTCATCCGCTGCTTCATCGATAGACAGCACCGCCGTCAATCTGATTCTGCTTGCAGTCCGGCTTCTGACCGTAATTCTTCTGGGGATGAACGGGATGGTCCCGGTGTCTCCCACAATAACATACAATCTGTTATTCCGGGTAACAGTCTGCAGATTGCAGAACATCCGGTTACTCATCGCAGTTCCCCAATATTTCCGGAAATACGCAATGACCTTGGCTCTGGTACTGAACTTCAGCGGCAGACGTTTATACTCTGCACCGCCGACCGTAATGACCCTGAATTCATCTGCAGAATCATACACGTCAAACCAGGCCATTTCCGCAGCAGCAATAAAGGCTTTTAACCCACTGGTAGTCTGGGCTATTCTTGGCATGCAACCGCCTCCTCGTAATACTGTATTACAGGAGATCAAAATCGCCAGTGTGCTTGACCAGAGCAGGAAAATTCCTCTGATATGCGGTCATTGCTGCCGATCAAAAAAGCAGTTGGCAGCCGGAATCCCGGCGCCAGACTGCTTTTATAAAAAAAAGTATTTGTAAACCTTGCGCTTTACTTTCCGGCAATCTTCTCCGCAAGCTCATTCAAATAGGTCCAGCGCTCCATCAGCCTTTCCAGCTCCGCTTCACCCTGACGCTGTTTCTCCAGCAGCTCCTGAAGTCTGGCTGAATCTGCAAAAGCAGCTTCCATCTCCGCATTAATATCAACAAGCTGCTGCTCCGCCTGCTCGATCATCTCATCGATGGTTTCGTACTCCTTCTGTTCCTTGAAGGTGAACTTCACCTTTTCTTTGGCCGGCGGCGGACTTGAGGCATTCTGGTTTTGCTGCGGTGCTCCGCGTTTACCGGCGCCTTCGTTCGTGGCGGAATCACTGCGCGAAGTAACGTTCTTGGCCATCCATTCCTCATATTCACTGTAGTTCCCGACATGTACCCGGATATTCCCGTCCTCAAAGGCAATCAGCTTATCAACGACACGGTCCAGAAAATAGCGGTCATGGGATACTGTAAAGACTACGCCGGGAAATTCATCGAGGTAATCCTCCAGTATGGCAAGTGTTCCGATATCCAAATCATTGGTAGGCTCATCCAGCAGCAGCACGTTAGGGGCTCCCATAAGGACACGGAGGAGATAAAGTCGTCTTTTTTCGCCCCCGGACAGCTTGGCAATCGGAGTCCACTGCATAGCCGGCGGGAACAGGAAACGCTCCAGCATCTGGCCTGCCGTGATGACACTGCCATCCGCCGTTTTGACGATCTCCGCCTCTTCCTTTACATACTCAATGACCCGCATGCTGCCGTCCATATCCTGATGCTCCTGGGTGAAGTATCCCAGCTTGACAGTTGCTCCAAGCTCAACTTCGCCGCTATCAGGCTGAAGCTTGCCGGCAATCATGTTCAGCAGTGTAGATTTGCCGCTGCCGTTCTTGCCGACGATTCCTACCCGGTCCTGGGGAACGGCAATATAATTCAAATCTTTAATCAGCGTCCGTCCATCCAGGACCTTGGTCAGATCCTTGATTTCAATAATTTTGCGGCCCAAGCGGGTTGAAGCCACGGAAATATCCATAGAACCTGACGAGGTGCCGCCCTGGCTCTCCTTCAGCTTCTCAAAGCGGTCGATCCGGGCCTTCTGCTTCGTAGTCCGCGCCTTGGCTCCCCGCCGGATCCAGGCCAGCTCGGTGCGCAGCAGATTTTGCCGCTTCTGCTCGGCTGAGGCCTCACGCTCCTCACGGTCCGCCTTCAGCTCCAGAAACCGGGAGTAATTCGCTTCATAGCGGAACAGACGTCCGCCGTCCAGCTCCAGCATTACGCTCGCTACCCGCTCCAGGAAGTAACGGTCATGCGTCACCATCAGCAGTGCGCCGCGCCGCTTCTGCAAATACTGCTCCAGCCAGGCAACGGAATCAGTATCAATATGGTTGGTAGGCTCGTCCAGGATCAGCAGCTCCGAAGGTGTAATCAGCGCCGCTGCAAGAGCTACACGCTTGCGCTGCCCGCCGGATAACGTATCCATCAGCGCATCAAAAGCCGTGATTCCGAGCTTGGTGAGCACGGTTTTGGCTTCACTCTCCAGCTGCCAGATTCCTGCTGCATCAATCGCCTGGCTGATGCGCACCAGCTTGCTTTCAAGTCCCGCGTCACCCGGATTTTGCTCCAGCAAAGCGGTGACTTCCATATATTCGCGCATGGTGGCAAGTCCCGGATCATCCCCGGCAAACACCTGCTGCAGCACGGTATTCTCCGGTTCATAAGGCGGATTCTGCGCCAGATACTGGACCCGCACATCGTTGCCGATGGCAATCTGCCCTTCATCTGCTGTGTCCAGCCCGGCGATAATTTTCAGAAAGGTTGATTTCCCTGTACCGTTGACACCGATAACTCCGATTTTATCCCGGTCATCCATGCCAAACGATGCGTCACGGAACAATATTTTCTCTCCATAGCTCTTGGAAAGATGCTCCACGGTCATAATATTCATGCTCTGTCCTCGCTTGCGTTATATTTTAACAGCGGATTACGCCTCTTCCTGTTCCTCTGCTACAGGCAGGTTATGTACCTCATCAGCGTTCATGCTGCCCAATGCCCCGTGGATGAACAGCCCGGCAGCAAATTCCGCCCGTTTATGCGCATCCTGCTCCGAAAAGCCGGGGTTCAGCATAATATCCATCTTCAGGCGGTCCAGCATCCCGATATAGGACTCCGCCATCAGCTCAGGCTCCCTCGCCTTGCCTTCCAGCAGCACCTTTACTACAGCCTGCATGTAATCCTGCATGAATTGGGCCATATAAGCCATCAGCTCCGGATTGTTGTTGGGAGCCCGGAAGAACAGCTTGGTATGCTGCTTGCGTTCATAGTAATAAAAAAGATGATGCACGGCGATAACCGATAATTTGTCTGCCAGAGTGCCGCAAGCCTGAAGCTTGTCCTCAAGCTGCAGCAGAAATCCTTCACAGTCACGCCGCGTAACGGCCATGAACAGGTCTTCCTTGCTTTTGAAATATAAATAGACCGTGCCTTTTGCAATTCCCGCACGCTCTGCCACTTCCGACATCTTCGTTTCGTAAAAACCGCCTGAACCGAAGAGCTCATAAGCAGCATCAAGAATAGCGTTATGTTTGCGCTCTGAGGATGCGCTGCTCACCGGTCCACCTCCTAACATTGAGTATATCAGTACATGTTACTAAATCATATCACACCTGCCAGAAGTGCAACCGCTCCGCCGATCAGCGAGCTGATTGCATTGACCGCATCATTGTCCATCCAGCGCCAGCCCCGGGAGTGCACAGTAGGTGTCCCGCAATGCTGCGAGGCCTCCACCTCCCGGCCGCAGACCTGACAGCGGTTCATCCGCTGCACCGTCGCGCCGAGGATGGAATCAGCAAATGCCCCGGCCAGACCACCGGCCAGACCGGCCAGCACCAGCAGCAGGAAGGGATGACTTTCCATTCCCGAGACTGCGCGCAGCACCCATGAAGCGACACCGATCAGGATGCCGCCGGCAGCTGCGGCAAGGGTACCTGGCAGCGAGACGCCGCCCGAGGTTCCGGCAGGCAGCACCCTGCCTGTCAGCACGGAACGCGGAGGCTTCTTGGCCAGTGTACCGATCTCTGTTGCCCAGGTATCCGAAGTAACCGTGGCCATTACGCCGATAAAGAGAAATCCCCAGAGCTCCAGCGGATAGACCGCATTCAGCAGCACCAGCAGCATGCCCATCCCGCCGTTGGCGAATACCTGACCGGCATCCCGCCGGCCGGTTTTGTCATAAGTCTGCTCAAGCTCCGCTTTGTTCTCATGATGAAGCCTGGAGAGCATGCTGGAGGATATAAAGAACACCAGCAGTATGCCGAACCAGAACGCATTTCCGGCTCCGAAATAGATCGTTCCCATAAGTACAGCCGCGACCATGCCGGAGAAGCTGAGCGACTGCTTGCGGTAAGCGGCTCCGGCGACCAGCAGGGCGCCGCAGGCGCCGATCACCCATTGAATCAGCGGACTCATCAACCGATCAGGCAGGTGCCCATCAGCTTGTCACCCCAGTACAGCTCGAACGAATCGCCCGGAACAACGGGGCCTACCCCTGCCGGTGTGCCCGTAAAAATAATATCATTTTTGCCAAGCCCGTAGCGGGCAGCAATGAAATCGATAATTTTTTGCAAGGGGAAAATCATATTCTTCACGTTACCGCGCTGAACCTCGGTTCCGTTCTTGAGCACTGTAAAATCGCTGGCCTCCAGCTCCTCTTTGTCCGGAAACGCAATATACGGGGTCAGCGGAGCGGCATTCTTAAAGCCTTTGGCAGCCGTCCAGGGCAGACCTTTCTTTTTCAGATCGTCCTGAACGTCCCGCAATGTGAAATCCAGGCCAAGCGCCATGACATCGACCAGCTCCTCTACAGTCATGCCTGGAGTATAATCCCGGGCAATACGCAGAACCAGTTCGCCTTCGTAATGAATCATACCGGCATTTTTGGGCAGCTCAATCACTGCCTTGTCAAGGGAGACAGCCGAGTGGGAGGGCTTCAGAAAGATGAGCGGCTCCGCCGGAACTTCATTGCCGAGTTCCTCAGCATGTAATTTGTAATTGCGTCCAACACAGTAAACGTTATTAACAGCAGCGCACATATACCTTCAGCTCTCTTCCCGTCGATAGTAGTTGCCAAGCGGAATAAATGTCTGTCAAGCCTTCAAAAACGTATCGCCCCAAATGTCCGGACGGTTGGTACAGATCATGATATCTGAATGCATTTCGGACAGCCGGCGCATTTCCTTCGCCTTGTTCACTGTCCAGGCCATAATTTTGATCCCGCGTTCGGCGAGCAGCTTCGCAAGCCCCGGGTTCAGCCGGGCAAAGCTGATCGAAAGAAAGGAACAGTCCAGCTCCTTCAGCTTTTTGGCAGGGTCTCCCATTCTTGAATCGTAGATCAGCCCTGTGCTTATACGGGGGTCCAGCTCCTTGATCCGCTGCAGCGCACCGGCGTCGAACGAGGTCAGGACCACCTCATCGCGCATACCCTTGGCATTGACCAGATCAATTACGGCCTTCTCCAGCCCCGGATACATATCGCCGGTTGTCTTCAGCTCAATGTTGAGCTTCAGCCTGCCCGCGGCGAGCGTCAGAACCTCTTCCAAAGAGGGTACCCTTTCTCCGCGAAAAGCACGCCCTTTCCAGTAGCCGGCATCCAGCCGCCGGATGTGCTCAAAGTCCATATTCTTCACTTTCCCGTGTCCGTTGGTCGTACGGTCCAGTGAAAAATCATGAATGACAACAGGGACGCCATCTTTGGTAAGCTGAACATCGATCTCCATCCACCTCACAAAGGGAAGGGCCAGCGCCATGCGTACGGCGGCGAGTGTATTCTCAGGCGCTTTTCCGGAAAATCCGCGGTGGGCAACACACATATTTTTCATCTAAGTACACCTCCCGCAGAAGTATGGTCCCTCCCCGAACCTCTCGGAGAATACTTTGACATAAGAACGGGGAATGACCTGCTTACGATAGTTTCATCAGACAAGGTACCCCGCTAGCGGACCTGCATGACAGTACCGTCGTTGTTGATCTTAACCCGTCCGGCGGACAATGACTCCACCTTGTTCAGCAGCAGCTGTCCGTCCGCTTCGTTCATCGGTACTGGCTGGCCCAGCTCAGCGTACATCGGACTCAGCTGAAGCGAGCATTGGCCCTTTGCACTGCACTCTGCCTGAAATACTGCTGTCTCCCAGGTAGCGGGGTTCGTGGATCTGGTAAAAATAAAATTCCCTGTACTGTAGGCAATCCATTTGCCCTTATAGGGCTCAATGCCCTGCAGTACATGCGGGTGACCCCCCATTACAAGGTCGGCTCCGGCATCAATGAAGCTGTGCCCCAGCGCCTGCTGGATAGCATCATACTGCTCCACCCGTTCCTTGCCCCAATGGACAACGACGACAACAAGGTCTGCCTTCTTCCTGGCAGCTGTAATGGCCTTCAATGCTTCTGCACTGTCATAAACCGAAGCCACCCCCGGCTTCTTCGCACCAGCCATCCAGTCGCTCTTCGGCATCACCCGTGTGAAGCCCAGCAGTGCGATTTTAATGCCTTTGCGTTCAAAATACTGCGCAGAATAAGCTTCCTTGCTGTCCGAGCCTGCCCCGACATATGGAATGCTGCGCTTGCTGAGATGGTCCAAGGTGTCCAGCAGCCCTTCCTCACCCTGATCCAGGGTATGGTTGTTGGCCAGATTTACCGCATCCACACCTGCGGCCTTGAGTGCATCCAGCGCCTCAGGAGCACCCTTGAATACAAACTGCTTGTCGGCGGCCCCCACTCCGCCTGTGGTGATCGGAGTTTCGAGATTGACGACGGTCAGATCATCCTTTTTGAACATTCCGTCCAGCGCGGCGTAGGAATAGGCGTAGCCATTCTTCTGGAGCAGCTCCCCCACTCTGCCGGCAAAAATGACGTCTCCTGCAAAATTGAGCTTAATGGTCTCTCCGGAAGCATCCTCCGGCAAGCCGGATACAGCACTCCCGCCGGACGCCGGGCTGTCTGCTTTCCCGCCGGCCTCATCTTCATCCGGAGCTTCTGTTGCTTCCGGCGCGGCGGTCATTTCGGGGCTCATCACCGGTTCGGGGGTAGGTGAAGGCTCGGGCTCCGGCGTTACTGCCGGAGAAGGCGTAATAACAGCTGTAGGTTCTGCTTCAGGCGTAGGCATGACTGCTGCCAGCGTCGCCTGAGGCGTATTCTCCGGTGAAGGCTGGACTGCTTCCTCCCCGGGCGGAGGGGCAGAAATGCTTTTTTCGTTATCACTGATGAAATAAAAAGTAAGCATAGCTGTAATCAAAAAAAGCAGACTTACATTTATCCATGCCCAAGCCGTTTTGCGCCGGCGCTTGCTCCTTTTCTTGCTCTTCTGTCGGTTGCTTGATCGCGGCGGATACATGGGTACAAATATTCTCCTTTGCCTTAAAGTGTTTCTATTATAGCATAACTATTACTTCAGCCTCCAAAGTAGACTGTTGGAGTTACCGGATTGCAAAAACGGTGGAGCGCGTGACCTCCGCTCCACCGTTCCCCGATAAATCCTAAAATCCTGTCATCTGCGCCGTGAAGACTGTCATCGATATTATTGCTGTGTACCAGTCTTTAACTGCCGCTTAATATCCTCGGCTGCTTTCTCTGCTGTTTCCTTGGCCTGCTTGATGCAGTCAGGCATGCCTATGCCGTCATAACCGGCACCGAATGCATATACACCCGGCAGCTTCTCGGCCAGCTCGGTCCGAAGTCCTGCGATAGCCGCCGGATGGCCTACCGGATATTGCGGCATGGAGTGCTCAAGCCTGGTGATCTCGGTAAACAGCGGCACCGCTGTAATCCCCATAATCTCTTTGAGATCCTTGCGGACCAGCTCGGTCAGGGCGGCATCCGGCAGCTGGACATTCTGCTCGTCACCGGAACGTCCGACGTAACAGCGCAGCAGCACCTTGTCATCCGGGCTGGTGTGCAGCCATTTCGTTGACGTCCAGGTGCAGGCCGTGATGTTACGGCCTTCCTTGCGCGGAACGAGAAACCCTGAGCCGTCATATTCAGTAACGATGTCTTTCTTGGTAAAAGCCAGTACTACGTTGGCAACAGATACATAATTGACGTTATCCAGTGCGGAGACACTGACATGAGGCCGCAGCAGATTGGCAGCAGCAAAATTCTGCACGGTCACGTAGACATCATCCGCAGGCAGAACTTCACCATTATCCAGCTCCACTTCATACCGTGCTTCCGTACCGGCTGCCGGGTGCCCGCTCCCCGTCTCACTGCGTTTTCTGATGCCAACTGCCCCTGTCCCTGTACGCTGCTCCACATCATGCAGGTCCTGGATCAGGCCTTGAACCATGCTCTGCAGTCCTTTACGCAGCGTCAGGAAGGCGCTCTTCTTGGTCCCTGTGTGCGTCTCTACCGGCTTGCGGCCTGTCGTCATGCCGCGGATCAGGCTCCCGTACTGCCGCTCAACTTCACCGAACTGCGGGAAAGTAGCCTGCAGGCTGATCTTCCGCATATCCCCGGCATAAATGCCCGCCAGCAGCGGTTCTGTCATATTCTCCAGCACTTCCGGTCCGAGACGGCGCTCAATCAGAGACCCGAGCGACTCATCCTCTGTACTCTTCCGGGGCGGAAGCACGAAGTCCATTAACGCCCGCATCTTGCCGCCGAAGGAGACCAGACCGCTCTTCAAAAACGGCTTGATTTCCGTGGGAATTCCCAGAACCAGACCAGCCGGCATAGGATGAAGCTTGCCCCGCTGCAGTATGTACGTCTTCTTCGCATTCGGATTTGTCGTAACCAGTTCCTGTTCCAGCTTGAGCTCTTTGGCTAAATCGCTCATTACCGTTTTGCGGGCGAGGAAGGAATCAGGTCCCTTTTCGATGACAAAACCGTCACGGTGCAGCGTTTCAATTTTGCCGCCCAGCGTCTTGTCCTTCTCGATCAGCACGATATCCGGCTCCATTCCGGCTTCCCGGTAATATTTCCGGACATAAAAAGCGGCGCTGAGACCACTCAGCCCGCCGCCTACAATCACTACTCTTCGTGTCAAACCATTCATTGCTGGCTCACCTTCATTTGATCAGCCTTGGTCCGTACGACATCGCTGAGTACAGACATATATGCCGGATCACTGTTCAATGATTCTATCCGCAGAAGGCGCAGATCAAGCTCCGAAGCCAGCGCCTGGGCCTCAATATCCAGATCATACAGCACCTCCAGATGATCCGATACGAATCCGACCGGAGCGGACAGCACATATTTGACCTGGGTTTCGCTCAGCTCCCGCAGGGTATCCAGAATATCCGGTCCAAGCCAAGGCTCAGCGGTTCTGCCGGCGCTCTGCCAGGTGAACTGCCATGAGGTCACTCCAGCCTTAGCAGCCACAGCCTCCGAAGTCTCCAGCAGCTGGTCACGGTACGGGTCACCCATGGCCAGAATGCGCTCAGGCAGGCTGTGCGCACTGAACAGTACACGGACCTCACCGCGTGCAGCGCCGGTCTCCTCGAACTGGTCCAGCTTCGCGGACACCCGGCGGCAGAGCACATCGATCAGCTCCGGATGCAGGTGATAGCTCTCCACAAAGGCCATCTCGATTCCGCTCTCCTCGGCTTTTTGCTGTGCGCGCTTGATGTAGCCTCCCACGCTCATTACCGAATAATGCGGTGCAAGCACTACGCCTACCGCCTGTGTAATTCCGTCCTTCGCCATTGCCTCTACACCGTCTTCTATGAACGGATGAGCATGCTTCAGCCCCTGGTAACACACATATTCAATACCCTCGCCGCTATCGCGGTTCAGCGCAGCCTGCAGGGCCTCCACCTGACGGTCTGTATTCTCACGCAGCGGGAATACCCCGCCGACAATCGCTTCATAGCGGTCTTTAAGCTCTTTCAATTGCTCTGCTGAGGGCGGATTGCCGCGCCGGATATGGGTGTAATACGCTTCTACCCCTTCCAGACTCTCCGGCGTACCGTACGACATCACTAGAACTCCAATTTTTGCACTCACTCTGCTTCATCTCCTCTTACGAATAATGTCGTGTATTGCATCCTTTTTATGTGAACTGATCAGGAACGGCTCTGCTCTGATGAAGCAGCCTTAAGCACCTGTTCCGAATATTCATGCACGTACTCCGTTAACTCTCTTAGCGTATCCAGCGATGCTTCAGGAAATAAGCCATGCCCCAGGTTGAAAATAAATCCAGGCTCCTGGATGCCCTCATCAATGATATCCTTGGCGCGCTGCTTCAGAACCTCCATCGGGGCGGTCAGCAGATATGGATCCAGATTGCCCTGCACCGCAAAGCCTCCGCCTGTTCTGCGTCTGCCTTCGCTAAGGCTTACCCGCCAGTCCAGACCGATCACATCGGCCCGAAGACTCTTAAGGCCCGGCAAAAGTTCTCCGGAGCTTACACCGGGGAAATAGATCTTCGGCACATCAAGGTCTGACAACTCGCTGAAAATACGGGAGATGGTCGGCAGCACATACTGTTCAAAGTCACGGGGAGCAAGCGAACCCACCCAGCTGTCGAACAGCTGGAAGGCCTTGCCTCCGCTGCGGACATGGGCACGCAAATAGGTGATGACCATATCGCCCAGCTTGTCCATCAGTTTCTCCCAGACACGCGGCTGGCTGTACATAAGCTCCTTGGTCCGGTGATAGCTCTTGGAAGGTCTTCCTTCAATAAGATAGCTGGCAATTGTAAAAGGCGCTCCGGCAAACGTAATCAGCGGCACGTCCAGCTCTTTGTCCAGAATGGAGATGGTTTCCAGAATGTGGCCCAGGTCCCCTTCGACATCAATCGGTTTCAGGCGGTCAATATCTGCTTCACAGCGCAGCGGATTCTCGATGACAGGACCAACATTCTTGACGATATCAAAATCCACGCCGAGCGAAGCGACAGGATTCATAATGTCGGAATACAAAATTGCCGCATCCACACCGAGCTTGCGTACAGGCATCAATGTGACTTCAGCGGCAAGTTCAGGCTGTCTGCAAATTTCAAGCAGCGAATATTTTTCCTTTATTTTACGGTAATCAGGGTCATAACGTCCGGCTTGACGCATGTACCACACAGGAACGCGGTCCGTCTCCAGCTTCTTGCAGGCACGGATAAAAGTATCATTGTAGGTCATGATAAGATCTCCATTAGATTTAATAGGATATTGTGAACGTATATAACTATTATGCTCTTTTTAAAACAGTGTAACAACATCTGTCCGGGAAAGGGAATGACAATCCCATGACATTACTATGACATGTGTTGCACCGTTCGACATAAAATCTATGATATACTGATAGAATGTCAATTTTTCGTGAATTTTTGCGTTGTAAAATCATTGAAAGGAAGTGAAAGCACTTTGAAGAATTGGGAGACCTGGAAAATCAACCTCATGGTGCTTTGGTTTGGACAATTTCTCGTCAATGCCGGTATGACTATGATTACCCCCTTTCTGTCGCTCTATCTCGCCAAAGATCTGGGGGTACAGGGCGATCATGCCATCGGAATGTGGGCCGGGCTTATTTTTGCCGCTAACTTCCTGACCTCGTTTATTTTTCAGCCCCTGTGGGGCAAGCTGGCCGATAAATACGGGCGTAAAATCATGCTGCTCCGTTCCAGCTTCGGCATGGCTATCGTCATTGTGCTTATGGGCTTTGCCCAATCACCGCTGCAGCTCCTGCTGCTCCGTCTGCTGAACGGTACGATTTCCGGCTTCAATCCCGCGTCGATCGCGCTTATCTCAGGGACTACCCCCAAGGCACGCATGGGCTTTGCCATGGGTCTGATGCAGTCCGGCTCGGTGGCCGGGACGATTCTCGGGCCGCTCATCGGCGGTGCAATGGCGGACTGGATCGGATTCCGTCCGATCTTTTATGTCGTGGGTGCGCTGCTGTTCGTCGCCTCGCTCCTGGCACTGTTCCTGGTTAAAGAGAAGTTTGACCGGGTAGAAGCGGCCCAGGTGCCGCAGGTGTCCGTGCTTCAGGGGTTTAAGGAGCTGGCCAAGGTGCCGCAGCTTCCTGCGCTGTTCGGCGTTACGTTCCTGCTGCAGTTCGCAATGATCAGCCCGATGTCCCTGCTTCCGCTGTACGTGGAGAAGCTTCACGGCTCAGCTGTGAACATCGCTTTCTGGGCCGGTATGGTCAGTGCGGTAACGGGCATATCCAATATGCTGGCGTCCCCGCTGCTCGGTAAGCTTAGCGACAAAATCGGCGCACACCGGATATTAACCTTTGCGCTGATCGGGGCATCGCTTTTCCTCATACCCCAGGCTTTTGTAACGTCGGTCTGGCAGCTCATTATTGTCCGGTTTATGATGGGCGTCTTTATGGGCGGGCTGCTGCCGAGTGTGAACGCTCTGATCCGTTCCTATACGCCTGACGGCAAAGAAAGCCGGGCTTTCGGCTTCAACAGCAGCACCTTGGCCCTCGGCAATATGCTTGGAGCGGTCATCGGCGGATTTTTGTCAGGATACATCGGGATCGAAGGCCTGTTCATTATCTCCGGCGCTTTCCTGCTCATTAATACAGTCTGGGTCCGGCTGAAGCTGTACAAGGTGACAACTCCGCGGCTATTCCGCTGATCCGGACATTATTTGACCATCGCCAGCGCCAGTCCGTCATAGGCAGGCAGCAGTGTGCTGGTCAGGCGCTCATCACTGGCAATCATCTCATTGAAGCGTCGCATCGCTTGGACAGCAGGACCCTTCTTGTCCGTATTAAGTGTGCGTCCGCGCAGAAAAATGTTATCCCCGGCAATAATAGCCCCCGGCGAAGCCAACCGGATGGCGTATTCCAGATAGCCCGGATAGTTCTCCTTGTCGGCATCGATAAAAAAGAAATCAAAGGTCCGGCCCTCCGCCTCCAGCTGCTTCAGGCTGTCCAGCGCAGGGCCGATTTTGTATTCCACCGCATCACCGAATCCGGCCTTGCGCAGATGAAGGCCGGCCAGCTCGGCATATTCCGGCTTCAGTTCCAGCGAGGTCAGGCTTCCGCCTGCTTCAAAGCCGCGGCACAGGCAGATTCCGCTGTAACCGCCAAGCGCGCCGATCTCCAGCACCCTTGCAGAGCGGGACAGCCTGACCAGCATCGTCAACAGTCTTCCGTAGCCCGGGGCTATTGATACCTCCGGCATATTGTTCGCTTTGATGGCTTCCTTAACCTCCATCAGCAATTCATCCTCTGTGTACAGCCCTTCGCTGTATTCTTCCTGGTTAGGCATATGTATTCTCCTTTGGTTGTGAAGTCCCGCGCATTCCCCTATACTTGAACAGATAAGCTGTTCTTATTGTACTGGCTTTGAGCAACCATCTACAAGTTAAACGGAGTTGAGCGCATTTGGGTAAATTACAATTGATCGCCACCGCCCCTATGGGGCTGGAGGCTGTAGTAGCACGGGAATTGAACGAGCTGGGTTATGAGACCACGGTCGAGAACGGGCGGGTATTATTCAGCGGGGATTACATTGACATCTGCCGCTGTAACCTGTGGCTGCGTACCTCCGACCGCGTCCTGGTTAAAATGGGCCAGTTCCCGGCCAAAACCTTTGACGAGCTGTTTGAAGGCGTCAAGGCTATCAACTGGGAAGACTGGATTCCCGAAAACGGCGAATTCCCGGTAGAAGGCCGCTCGCATAAATCACAGCTTACCAGCGTACCTGCCTGCCAGGGGATTGTCAAGAAGGCTATCGTCGAGAAGCTGAAACAGTCCTACCGGACCGAATGGTTCCCTGAAAACGGCCCGCGTTACGTGGTAGAGGTTATCTTGCTGAACGATATCGCATTGATTACGCTGGATACCACCGGCCCTGCGCTGCACAAACGCGGCTACCGCCGCCACGCCACTGAAGCGCCGCTTAAGGAAACCATGGCTGCAGCCCTCATCCAGCTCAGCCGCTGGAACGGCAGCCGCCCGCTGTATGATCCGTGCTGCGGTTCCGGTACGATCCTGATCGAGGCGGCCATGATTGCCTGGAACATCGCACCGGGCCTGCGCCGTTCCTTCCCTTCCGAGCATTGGCCGGAAATTCCGCAGCAGCTGTGGGAAGAAGCCCGCGAGGAAGCCTTTGATGCCGTCCGTGACGACTATCCGCTGCAGCTGACCGGCACGGATATCGATCCGGCAGCGATTGAAATTGCCGAAGCCGCCGCCAAGAGCGCCGGGCTGGCCGGTGAAATCACCTTCAAGAATATCGCGGCAGCCAAAGCGCGGCCGCAGGGAGAATACGGCTGCATCATAACCAACCCGCCATACGGCGAGCGGATCAGCAATGACAAGGAAGTGGAGCGGCTGACCCGCCAGTTCGGTGAAATGATGCTGTATCTGCCGACATGGTCCTTTTTTGCGATCAGCCCGTACAAGGAGTTCGAACAATACTACGGCCGCAAAGCGGACAAGCGCCGCAAGCTGTACAACGGCCGGATCGAATGCCAGTATTATCAGTACCTCGGTCCTCTGCCTCCGCGGAACCCTAAATAAACACTGCTGCTGACAGCCGGCTTATTAGTAGAAGCAGCAGTTGAACTTTTGTAAGCAGGGATGTCCCGAATGCCATGTAGTCTTGGCTGATGGGGCATCCTTTTATTTATGGTGCATGTGTTCTCATTCGAAACTACTGTCTGCACCGTACAGATCCAGCCTAAGCGGAAATTCTCCATCTAATCCACCGATAATTGCCGTTAATACTTTTCTTATTGGAAATACTCCACTTAAATAGACTGGCTAAGTCGCCAAAAGCCTTAATCTGCCCGATTAACTGGAGAATTTCCAACAAAAGCTCAGAAATGATGAAAAATGACCGCATTAGGTGGAGGAAATCCATTTAGAGCTATACAGAGCCGTTATTTTCCACATTAAAAAGAAACCGTCCCTTCTAAGGAAGTAGAAGTCTGCACAACCACCTCAAAAGGAACGATCTCTCTCTTTAAACAGGCACTACCCGGTTATACGGTTTCTAGAACAGCAGCTTGTCCGGATCCGTGCCGATACGCTCTCCGGCATCCAGTCCGCTGATGGCATTCACTTCATCCTGTGTCAGCTCAAAATCAAAGATCTCGCTGTTCTCCTTAATTCTCGAAGGCGTAACCGACTTAGGAATGATGACGATCTTGTTCTGCAGCTCCCAGCGCAGGATAACCTGTGATACTGTCTTGCCGTGAGCCTGTGCGATTCCCTGCAGCAGCTCGTTGTCCTGCAGTCTGCCTTTCATCAGCGGCGCCCATGCTTCAATCTGAATCCCGTGCCGGACGCAGTAGTCATGCAGCTCCTTCTGGATGAACCGCGGATGCAGCTCCACCTGGTTGACAGCCGGCACTACGCCGCTCTCCTTGCGCAATTCCTCCAGATGATGAATCTGAAAATTGCTGACACCGATAGCACGGACGCGGCCTTCTTCCGCCAGACGTTCCAGCGCACGCCATGTATCTTTATATTTATCCGCCCCAGGCCAGTGAATCAGATACAGGTCGATCACATCAAGCCCCAGCTTCTTGCAGCTGGTATCAAAAGCGCGCAGCGTTGTATCATATCCCTGATCCGTATTCCAGACCTTGGTTGTTACGAACAGGCTGTCCCGTTCCACACCGCTTGCGGCAATGGACTCCCCCACCTCTTCTTCGTTGCCGTATACGGCTGCAGTATCAATACTCCGGTAACCCAGCTCCAGTGCTGTCGTAACCGCATTAGCTACCTCTGCGCCTGCCGCCTTGAATGTGCCCAGACCAAACCAGGGCATGACCACACCGTTATTCAGAACCGTCCCGTCGGTAAGATGCTTCATACAGCTTCATTCCCTTCTATGTATAGATCTTGTGTACAGCCTGTCTATTATACCATGTGTGTCTGAACTATCCCAAATATGCGGGGAAGGGCGGCGTACAGCTGACAAAAAAGCCCCCGCATAATCATGCGGGGACCTGAACTTGCCGTATGCAGCTATTCCGTAACCACAGGTTTTTTGACAAAAGCTTCGGCTTTTGCCAGTACCTCATCCTCGGTCGGAGCGCTGATGTACCGTCCGTTTATATAGATAAAAGCACGTTTGCCGCAAGGTCCGCAATAGGATTTGCAGCCGATCTTGATCTCGGCATCCGGTGCCATCTTGCGCAGCTTGGGAAGAATCGTCTTCATCCGCATAAAATTGCATTCATCACAAATCTGTATTTCGTTAGCCATAAAGCAACCCTTCTTCTTGTCCGTAAATTCCGGCTGACCGTTTAGTGATCGCCATGATTTCCTTTAGACGGATTAGTAATGACAAAGCCTTCTTCCGGGAGATAGAGATAATCAATCTTCACGCCATCCAGCAGCGGCTGGTTCGGGTCAAGAATAACATCGATTTCCTTGTCTGTCGGGATCACAACATCGTTCTCCTTAGGCGTGTCCAAATCCAGACCGTAGTGGGCATGGTCCCCGTGAGCATGTGTAATCATTACGCGCAGTTTGAGTTCGCTGTTCCCTTCAAGCTCCATGGTTCTTTTTATAACTTTAGCCGCATTGCGGGTAATTTTGACGTTCATCCTCATCCAACTCCCGGCATCTAAAATTTAAATACTCAATAATTTATTTTAAGGACTGTGGCCTGTAAAAGCAACCATATCCGAGAAATTGATGAGGATGTGTTCTGAAAAGTTTCTCTAAATCTTCATCTTCCGGCCGGAAGTGCAGCGTATTTGCGATCCATCCGAGATACGAACCAGCCCAGCAGCAGCATGGTCACTCCAATATCGTCAATCGGCATAAAAGGCATAATATCGGGAAGCACCCAGTACAGCAGCGCCGGAATGATGAACAGCAGCTTGTCCCCTACCGCTACACGGGGAGAGATGATATAAGACCAGGCCTTGCGGAGAATATGGGACCATTGTTTAAGTGACAGCAGTTTTTTGAGTTTCATGAAGGTCCTCCTGATAAAATATAATTTGGCTTACAAAAAAGGATACAGCCGCGGAGCACATTTTCGGAATGACTGCGGCCGTACCCTTTGCTGATATATTACGCAAATTTGCTGTGAATGTTTCAAATTTATTTCAAATTTGTACGATGGTGCAGCATTTACAGCCGGTTTGTCCATTCATGCCGGCTCACGCCCAATCCCCTCAAAGCAAATGTAACGGTCTGATCCGCCAAATGATCAGGATTCTCCTGCTCAAAATCCACCATAAACTTTGTATTAAATGCCCGCTGCGGTGACAAAGACACGCTTAACACCATGAGCATACTGTACGAAACGGAATCAATCCGGAATATTCCCTGGTCCTTCCCTGCCTGCAGCAGCCCGGTCAGCCTGGTCCATATGGGTTCCAGAAAAGGATACATCGCCGCGTTACGGTTAGTCCGCAGAGCCATCTCCAATTGCACAATGTCGCTCATCTCCCGGTCCACGGAGGTAAACCGAATGAGTTCCCTGATAATGAGTACGAGGCCTTCAACAGGTGACATGGAAGAATCGTGCTCATCCGGAATGCGTACAAGAAAGTAACGTTCAAACAACGCTTCGAACACCTTCTCTTTTCCGCCAAAATGATATGAGACAAGCGACAGATTAGCTCCTGCTTCGTCACAGATCTGGCGGACGCTTGTCCCGTCATATCCCTGCAGGGCAAAAAGCTTCTTCGCTGCCAGCAAAATCCTCGTTTTGATATCCGGCTCCCGTTTCGTCATTCCGCTCACTCCTCCATGTATTCAGGGCGCTTCGCACCTCGGGCTGCACATCAGATATTACCGTTCCGTCAGCGGTTCACAGCCGGGCTTGGTGCTGCTGCCGGAACGCGGCCTTTTTTGAAAAGAGTCACCAGCAAGGACAGCACAAAAGCAACAGCCAGAATGATTACAATTGTTCCCGCCGCTTCACCGGCTCCGGGACCCCCAAGCTGAACGCTCATAATGCCTTTAACCGCATATGTCGCAGGCAGATATTGCCCCAATCCGCTGTAGAAACCGTTCAGCAGCTCACGCGGAACCATCGCACCGGAAGAAACGAGCTGCAAAGACAGCGCAATGATATTGAAGACACTCCCGGCTGGGCCGAAGAGAATTACGAAGAACTGGGAGAAGAACATGAAAGTACACAGGAACAAAGCCTGGAACATCCAGAAAGCGAAGAAGCCTTGTTCAAACTGTCCGCCCAGAACATGAATCAGCATGGAGCCCACCAGGGAAACCAGCAGCGCAGAAGCAATGTTAATCATAACTCTTGCTCCGAACAGGGACATGCGTGAATGCACTGCAGCCAGCATCCCCATAGCGCCCTGCATGTTCATTCCCATGATCATTGCCCCCACATAGGAAGCCAACACCATCATCATCGGAACCATCTGGTTGTTCATTCCGTTGACCTGGTTTAGGTTCGTTGTCGTGCCTTCGACGCGCGAGGTCAAGGATGCCGCTGCCGCACCGGCCTGGTCGGCTGGCGTACCGGAAGCCGCCAGCACCGCCTGTACGCCCTGCGCTGAAGCCTGCTGGTTGATCATACTGGTCACATTTTGTGAGACGCCCTGCATCATGCTTTTGATGGTCACAGGGTTTGCTTCGTTAATCGTATAATTAATCTGCGCTTTGGAGCCCGGTGTCTGCAGCTGATCGCTGAATCCTGCCGGAAGGTTAAGTACCATATGTACTTTATGATGCTCCAGCTGGTCCAGCGCACCGGCGTTGTCCAAATCCGCCACGGTATGGAACGGAAGCATTTCAGCTAAAGTGTCCGCAATGGCCTGTGACTTGGCGCCATCCTCGTTAACAATAGCTACCGTCAGTTCATGGGTACGGTCATTGACTCCGGAATAGGCAGTCATCCAGATTACACTAAATATCACCTGGAACATAAGCGCCGTAACAATCCCTATAATTACCGGCGGTTTTTTCAAAAGAGTACGCAAAGCCTGCAGCATAAATTCGTTCCCCCAACTGTATTTGTTCCGTTTAATTCAAACGACTGTTTTAAACGCTTGTTGTAATTTATATAAATTTTTAAGTATTGTCAATCTATTTTTCTGAAATCCTCTGAAACACAACAAAAGTGAGCTTAAAGGATCCGGGGACGGACCAGCTCACTGTTGGATGAGGAAATTCGCGTGTATGCTCAGCAGTTTGAGACTATGAGGCTTCCATCAGCATGATCCTCCTGAGGAGTAAAGTGCCTGATCAACAATCCGCTGATTTTTAAACGGATAAATCCTTAAAGAGAGGAAATAAGAGATCTACAGTCCGTTAGACTTACGGATGACAGATTGAGGTGCAGATTATCACGTTACAAATTGCCTAGTCTAAAAAATACCGGTGAGAGAGAATATCCGCCAATATTAAGCCTGTCTCCAGCGCCATGTCTTCAAAATCGCCCAGCGGCAGCGGATTCTTGCCGGTACCCAGCTCCACGGTAAAGCCCGGCTTGCGGAAGCGCTGAATGAACCAGTCCTTATAACCGGCGTCACTGCCGGTCAATTCTACAGCCCTGTAGCCGCTTGCCGCCGCCAGATCTGCAGCCAGACCCTTGCTCTCCGCCGGTTCATACCCCCGGTAATTCCAGTAAATTTCTCCCCCTTGGCTGTGCAGGGAGACCGCTGCCTCGCCGGGGAACCGCTCTGCCAGCTCAGCGAGGGCTGCTGCCTCCGGCTCGCTGAGCGGTGCCGGTCCGCCGTAGTCTCTGGGCGCCGGCCCCTGGATCCCCCGCCGTTCCTGTTCCTCTTCCCAGTGAGCGGGGAACTGGTCGCCAAGATCGACACCGCGGATGTTAGCTTTCCAGTGCCGGAAGCTGCGTCGCCCGCTATTCCAGCTCATAAGCTCTTCATAGCCGGCCTGGCCAGGCAATATGCCTTCCTGCACCAGCTCCACTCCATCCGGGTTGGCCATCGGAACCGCAAGCAGAGTCCAGTTGCGGTACCACTCCTCTGGTCTGCGGCCATGCCAGCTTTTCCCTTCGGCATATGCAGCCCCATACTGCTCGATAAAAGACATCAGACATGGCGAGGTCAGCCATTCATTGGCGTGCAGCGCGCCGTTGACATGCAGCACCCTGGGGCCGCTGCCGATCTTCAGCAGATGCAGCGGCTTGCCCAGCACGCTTGTACCGATGACCTCCCGGCTAATGAACGGGTATTTCTCCACCAGAAGCCCGGTATCCCGCTCCACTTCTGCCGGACCGTATTCACTGCGGACTGTAACCACCTGTGCAGAAGCAGGCTGCGGGATAACCAGCACCTTGCCGGCAGTGATGGCGCGGCCTGAAGCCACTCCGGGATTAAACCGCTCCAGCTCTTCTATGCTTACGCCAAATAAAGCGGAAATGGTCTCTGCATTCTCGCCGTCCTGCACGGAATAACGCCTGCGCGGAGCAGAAGGCAGGTACAGGATCTGACCGGGGTATAAATACGGCTGTTCTCCTGCCCACGGATTTCCTTGAATGACATGCCCCGGCGTAATTCCATGCCTTGCGGCAATCCGGCTGACGGTATCCCCCCTGCGGGCAATATACTGCTGCATAGCTCTCATCCTCCCGGCCCTGAAGTGTCGGGCATTCCCGGCCCCGGCTGACAGTGCCTCGGGCCAACGGGACATTAGCCCATAACCTATTGTATGCAGCCTCTGCCGCCCCGCATGAAAGAAAAGACCTGGCTTCTGTCTCACCGGCTTAAATTTGTATGCGTATTCAAAAGGAGACAGTGAGAATAGTCTGGCAGAATACAGCGCAAGCCATATATATAAAAAGAGGCCAGGGAATTGTCTCCCCGGCCCGTCCCTATTCAATTCAGTTCAATCCACCTATAACGAGGATACCTGCCAAACCACAGGCGTCCGCTTGATCTGCTCGCCCAGCCAGTCCCGGGCAATTTTCTGGAACATTTCGGCATCCCCGCTGCAGAAAAACTGGTGGATCGGACTTTCATCCCCGCGGGCAAGCTTGCCTTTTTCGTACAGGATGGTGCTGATCTCCCGGGCAGTTTCATCAGCGGAGCTGATCAGCTTGACTCCGGGTCCCATAACCTTGCCGATGGGCTCCACCAGGAACGGATAATGGGTGCAGCCGAGAATAAGCGTATCGATAGGCTCATACCTCATGCCGTTCAGAGATTCAGCCACAGCTGTTTCACTTTCTGCCGTGCGGAACAGCCCTTGCTCCACATACGGGACAAGCGCCGGACAAGCCTGGCTGACCACCTGGACAAAAGGGGACAGCTCCTGCAATGCTGCAGTGTACGCTCCGCTGTTAATCGTGCCGACAGTGCCGATTACGCCTACACGGCCGGTTTTGGTTGCGCTGACCGCAGCGCGGGCCCCGGGGTGGATCACGCCGATCACGGGCATGGACACCTTGGCGGAGATATAATCAAGAGCTGCTGCAGTTGCTGTATTACAGGCAATGACGATCATTTTAGGATTAAATTGAATTAAATAGTCCACGATCTGTTCGGTGAACAATTTCACTTCCTCAGTCGTACGGGGTCCGTACGGGGCTCTGGCAGTATCGCCGAAATAGATGATTTTCTCCCGCGGGAGCTGTCTCATCACTTCCTTGACGACCGTCAATCCCCCTACACCTGAGTCCAATATTGCTATAGCCTGCTGCACGAACACACCGCTTCCTTTAACTTGTTTTGAGTAGCTTATGTAAGGCCGAAACAAAGTGTACCTGGTCTATAGCCCCAATTGCAGATAATACTCCTTTTAGCGCTGCAGTTCAAGGAAAGCTCTGTCAGAATGACAAGAACCGCCTTCCGCCAGGATGCGAAAAGCGGCTCTAGGCCGTAAAATGGCTGATGTATTCACCCTCCGCCGGAAAATTCCGCGCCTGGGATCTTATGCGATATTATTGCCGTCCTTGCTCTCATCAGCAGCTACCGCATCATCTGCACCTGTTTCTTCCGCAGCTTCTTCATCCGCAGCAATTCCGCTTACCTTGGCAGTCTCCGCATCTCCGGAAGTTGTATACTGCTTACTCCATTCCTTCACTTCACTTACAACGGCCTCTACTGCATCCTTCGCCTTGCCGTACAGCTCCGCACCTTTATCCCCGGCCTGCCCGGCAATTTCCTGCACCTTGTCAATCGCATTTGTGGTACCATCAGCAATATCCTTGCGCAGTTCCTTGCCCGGTTTGGGGGCCAGCAGCAGCGCTGTCACAGAACCTGCTACACTACCGGCAAGAATACCCCACAGCAAGCTTTTCGTGTCCTTTTTCATCAACAATCTCTCCTTTGGATTTCAGTGCTTCTGCCCGCCATCCGGGCGATCGCCTAGTTCTGCTATATCATAAGCACGGAGAGTTTGTCTTGTGACTGATCAGGAAGATTTAGTGGCGGCTTTGACTGCTTTTCTGGGAGAAATCGCATACCGGCAGCACTGGCCGCCTTCTGCCATACATTCACTCCGTATCACCTTTGCGTCCAGCAGCTCCTCGAACAGGCTCTGCTCACAATGGCAAGCCTTGCGGTACTGTGCAGCGACCTGGCGGATCGGACAGTTGAACTCCCGCATGACATAAGTTCCGTCCTCTTCCTTGTTCCACTCCGCCATATATCCCCCGGAATTCTGAATGGCCGACAGCTCGGCTACACGCTCCTCCAGACTGCGGTTCTCCATCATCGGGGCATACTGGGCAAGCATCCGCCGCCGGCGTCCTTCAAACAGCACATTGACCGCCTCCGCGCCGCTGCCGAGATCCAGCTCCCGGAGCAGCTCTAGCGCCAGATTATGATAGCTTTTGGGAAAATGGTCTTCGGCCCGTTCAGTCAGCGAATAGACATGCAGGGGCCTGCCCATAGCCTGCCGGACGATCTTCGTCTTGGCAAGCGATTCCTGCTCCAGCTGGAGCACATGGCGGCGGACGCCCATCTCGGTGATCCCCAGCTCTTCCGCCAGCGCGCCGATCGTCAGCGGCCCTTTCATCTTCAGGAGCGTCATAATCATCCGTCTCGTCGAACCGCTTTCCTGCCCCTTTTTCATCACGAAGGGCCTCCTCTCTGTCACGGCTCCCGCCAGTTATTGTATAGTTACCGGCAGGTTATGCCTGCACCCCGGTTCCCAGCTCCTGATCAAGATATCTGCGTACTTCAGACGCAAAACGCTCCAGCACCTCGGGAAGCACGGGGGTAAGCGGATGCAGTACACTGCGGTCCCATACATAGTAATCCTGCACCAGCGGTTTGCGGAGGGCTACAAGCTCTGTAAGCACCCCGTAGATTCCGCTTGCTCCGAAAACCTGCTCTTCATGAATGATCGAAATAATATCCTCATAGCTTCCGGCATCGCGCATAATAAATCCGTCAATCAGACAGCTGCCCACATCAGTCACAACCTCAATCGCCAGATGCAGGCTGCGTTCCTGAATAAACCCTGTTAAGGTGCTGCCGTCCCAATTTGCCGCCGAACTGCGCAGGCCTTCTGTAATAAATGGAATTTGGGCAAGGATGTCTTCGATTTGTTTCCGGTTCACATAATACACAGCTGTCCCTCCAGTAGGTGGTATCCGTAAGAAGTAATGAGTGCTATTTACCGCGTCTGCCGCGGCGTTTGAGCCAGAACAGCATAATGATGCAGGCGGCCAAGAATACGACCAGATAGGTTAAGGCTTCCATCGGATACTCAAGTTCACGCATTCACGTCACCGCTTCCGGTATTTTATGGGTATTCCAGGCCGCACAGGTTACTGCTTAAATTTCGTAGTCCACCGCAACCGACAGCTCTTTGACCTCGTTGATGTGGGCAATGACTTCCTTGTGCGCCGGATGAACCTGATAAGCCTGCAAATCCTCCAAGGATGCTACCACTGTTACAAGGGCAATGTCAAAGGACCGTTCCGAATGGACGATATCAGCACCAACCTCTATGGATAGCAGCTGCGGTATCTTTCCTTCCATGTTCCGCAGGACTTGAACCGTTTCCTGAACCTTGTCCGGGGACCGGTCTTTTAATTTGAAAAATACGATATGTTTGATCATCTACTGTCTCTCCCAGCTCTGCAATTTGTATAAATTTATTATTAAAAATATATCATAACAACGGCACTTCTGAAAGAAACTATGAACCTGTATAAAAAATACATCTTTAACCATTGCAGCCACCGGGAAATTATTGTAGTATAACGTTAAAAATTTCGGAGGAAGTATGCCTAAGAATCAACAAGAATCTCACAAAATCCAGGCCTGGTCTCTGATCAACCGAAAGTATCTTGGACAGGGTGTACGGGTTAAACGTTTTCGCCGTCCCAAACGCAGCCAAATTCGCAACCGTGTACTGCTGGCCATCCTGATGGCTAAAGACATCAAGCTGTCCCGTCTTGCCGAAGAACTCTCTATCTCCTCACGCAGTGTAAGCGCCTGGGTGTACGAAGGCCGTATTCCTTCCAAAACCAATCTGGACAAGACCTGCCGTCTGCTTGGTTATCCGTCCCATGTCCTGTTTAACGAAACACTGCTGCGGCAAAGCCCGATTGTCTGTCAGCCGACACCTTCACGTTTTATGAAAAGAGCGCTTACCAATTCGCCGAACTGCAATGTCATTCTTACAGGATTATGTATGGTCTACGATTTCTCTGTAACCGATGTAAGCATCTGGATCGGCGTCCATCCAGGCACCTTCCGCAAATGGCTGCATCACAGCCATCTTCCTACCTTGGCCCTGCAGGAAAAGGCCGAGAACTTCTTCCGCATTCCGCGTCACATTTTGTTCGCTGACTGTGAGCTTAAGTAAGTGGGAAAGCATACAGCCCTGCGAGTGCTCATTCCTTTAACCATACCATTTTACCAGAGGCCCTTCTTCCAACAAAAGAAGGGCCTATTAACGTTCCTGCGGGTAATATAAGATATGGACGCTTGTTTCCTCTCTAAGACGGCCATACTACTGACAAGACCATTGTTAACCAATACTGCAGCAGGAGGTACAAAATGGAATTGAACAGCATATTAACCGCCGGCTTGACAGATACCTGGGAAGCGGCACCGGGCGTA
Organism: Paenibacillus sp. PK3_47; assembly: GCF_023520895.1. Lineage (NCBI taxonomy): Bacteria > Bacillati > Bacillota > Bacilli > Caryophanales > Paenibacillaceae > Paenibacillus > Paenibacillus sp. PK3_47. Next base: position 5,199,707 of record NZ_CP026029.1, on the reverse strand, counting down.
ACCGGCCTGAGGACGTTGTTCGTCAACGTCGCCTATCTAAGCCAATCCCCAGCAAATTGGATTCTGGTGGATGCCGGGCTGGGTAACTTTGCCGGAAGTATAATGAAGGTGGCGAAGGAACAGTTTACCGGTAATCCTCAGGCCATTGTGCTTACCCACGGCCATTTTGACCATGTCGGGAATCTGAAGGAGCTGCTGGAGGAATGGCCGGAGGTCCCGGTGTATGCACACCCGCTGGAGCTCCCTTTTCTCACGGGACAGATGGACTTTCCCCCGGCAGACCCTACCGTCGGCGGAGGAATGATGGCTGCTGCTTCTCCGCTGTATCCGCATAAGGGAATTGACCTTGGCAGCCGGATCAAACCCCTGCCTGAGGACGGAACTGTTCCCGGTGCGGACGGCTGGAAATGGCTTCACACCCCCGGGCACAGTCCTGGACATATCTCCTTATTCCGTGCCGCGGACAAGGTACTGGTGTCGGGAGATGCTCTGCTGACAGTGAAGCAGGAGTCGGCATTTGCAGTAGTGTCGCAGCACAAGGAGCTTCATGGTCCGCCGGCGTATTTCACGACAGACTGGGAAGCGGCAGAACGATCTGTACGCAAGCTTGCTCTGCTTAATCCAAATGTACTGCTTGCTGGTCACGGGGTCCCGGTTGACGGACCGGAGCTTGCGCCGCAGCTGGCCCGCTTATGCGAAACCTTTAAGGAAAAGGAAATCCCCGAGCAAGGGCGTTACGTCTGATCCTGCAGCTGCACGGTCCGTGGAATCCCATGTTTCTGCGGACCGTTATTTGGTGCGTGCCAGAAGATAGCGCAGTATATATTGGTGTATACCGTTATGCCGGCTGTGCAGCCGTTCAGTCCATGAACCCGTCTCCAGAATCTCCGTGTCTGCAAAATGTTCCCGCAGATCCGCCTCACTGAAGAAGTGGGCGTATTTCCCCTCCTTATACTCATAAGTACCCCGCTCAAGCATAGTGCCTCTGCCATTATTGGAATCTTCGTCGGAGAACACGGTAAAATAAAGCAGCCCGCCCGGACGCAGCTGCGCAAGACTGGCTTCGATCAGCCGTCTGCGCTCCTCTGCCAGAAACAAATGCAGCACGTCATAGCAGTACACGGCATCGATTGTGTCCGCAAGCTGGATTTCCAGTGCCGACCCGGCAATAAAAACCGTAAGCGGGTCCCACTCCGCCGCAAGCTCCAGTGCGGGCAGGCTGAGTTCTACCCCATAAGCTGTAAAATCTGAAGAGAACACCTTTGTATTCCGGCCGTAGCCGGCGCCGGGAATCAGCACAGAGGTTACTCCTGCTTCCCGGAACCGGTCCTTCGCCCAAAACGCCGAAGGGCTGGCTTCACTTCCCCAGATCATCCCTTCCTTTGAGAAGCGTTCACTCCAATATCGGGACACGGGTTTCTTCCTTTCTTCATTTAAAGGATACATCCTGTAACCGGGCTTTGATCCTGTACCAGTACGTATAGATTTCCTTAAACCCCAGTTTGTCGTATAAGGCGGAAGCTCCGCTATTCGCCTGGACTACCTGCAAAAAAGCGGTGTCTGCTCCCTGCTCCCCCGCCCAGTGCAGCAGTCCCAGCAGCATTTCCTGCGCCAGCCCCTGCCTGCGGTGAGCCTGGGACGTTACAATATCATACAGGCCGACCATTCCACTCTCTATGACTCCGAGACCGCATGTAACGGGAACCCCTTCCTTAAGGAGCAGGGCGTACCCCTGCCGCAAACAAGAAGCAGCCAGCATCCGCCGCAGCGTATTCCGGTTTTCCGGCTTCAGACGGGTCAGTTCTGCAAAAGCCTCAAGCCATTCCTCCGTCAGTTTATTTGTAATCATCAGCTCGTGCTTGCCGGACGGACGCGGCAGATTGTCCAGTCCGCGCAGCCTTACTGACGAAGGTTCAGCAATGATATATCCCTGTCCTGCCAGAATGCCATCCAATCCTGCAGGCTGGGTGAAAGGAGTCATTTTGAATACTGTGTCCAGCCCCGCAGCCGAATAATACTGCTCGGCTGTACTGATTTTGCGGCTCAGCTCCGGTTCGGCCGCTTCATAATCAGGACCGTACAGCGGATTAACCGAATTGGCCCGCTTTGTATAACCTGCCGCTGTGCGGAGAACCCAGCCTTCCAGCAGCAGACTCTGCTCAGCCGGCCAGGTATTTAGTGAGATTTCTTCAATCCGCTTATGCATTTCCTTCCTCCTTAGCGCCGTTTGCTGCGCATTGCATTCAGCAGTGTAATTCCGGCAGCATTTCCGCTGGTAAAATGGTCATACTCTGGAGATTCCTTGGCATAAAGGGCGATTTTCCCCTCTCTGTTATAGTGCACGCCCCAGCCATAACGTTTGGGCAGCATGGAGGCCCGCAGACAGGGGTGGCTTTTAGAAAACAATTCTCCCCAAATTTCGGATTTCCGGGTCAATTGCTCTTCCTCCGGAATTTGCTTATGGCGCACATGAACCTCATACAGCAGCTCTTCATGGTTGTATGCATAAGGTGCAGCGGCCAGCAGCCCGAATTGAATCACATGTGCAGGCGGGAGCGGACGGGCGGATACGGGAATCACCCCGGTCTCCACGGGACAGTCTTCGGCAACACGGATGAATGTATCCGTATAACTCAAACGGCATACCTCCTTGGCGGCTTAGTTGTTTACTTCTATAGTAATTTCGGAAAATGTCCCCCGTATACCTGCACGAACGCCAAAAACGGCCGTCCCTCCTCCCGGAAGAACCAGCCGTTTGATGATCTGCTGCTATTACCAGCTTGATTTGGTGACACCGGGGATCTGCCCTTTATGTGCCAATTCACGGAATACGATACGGGAGACTTTGAATTTGTTCAGATATCCCCTTGGACGGCCGGATACAGCGCATCTGTTCTTCTGCCGCGTAGGCGAGGAGTCTCTCGGAAGCTTCCGGAGGGCCTCATAATTCCCCTGTGCCTTCAGCTCTCTCCGCTTGTCCGCGTATTTGGCGACCAGCTCCTGTCTCTTCAGTTCTTTCACTACCTTCGATTTCTTGGCCATAAATGAGATTTCATCCTTTCCATTATTCATATAGTTATATTGGTTTCAGCTATTCGTTCAAAGCGGCCTGCAGGGCTTCAAGGTTCTGGCGCATCACGCCGATATAGTCCAGGTTGCTGCTGAGCTCCTCTTCCGTAAGGCCTTCTATAGGATTAAGCACGGCCGTCTTGGCGCCAATCTCCTTTGCAATGGTCCCGGCAACACTTGAGGAGGCCAGCGTCTCAAAAAAGATGGTTTTCACCTCATGCTCCTTGGCAAAGTCCACAATTTCCGCCATTTGCGCCGCAGAAGGCTCCTGTTCCGGGGAAAGACCGGCGATCGGCACCTGGGTCAGCCCGTATTCCCGTGCCAGATAACCAAAGGCGGCATGCTGTGTAATAAAATCTTTGCGTTTGACGTTCTGCAGCCCTGCCTTGAAGTCCTGGTCCAGCTGTTCCAGCTTGGCCACGTAGGCATCCGCGTTAGCCTTGAACGCAGCGGCGTTCTCCGGAGAAATTTCCGACAATGCAGCTTCAATGGTCCGGACTTCCCGGATGGCCAGGGAAGGTGCCAGCCACACGTGAGGATCCAGACCGCCGTGGTCGTGGTCATGAGCATGCTCTCCTTCCTCATGGCTATGGGCGTGTTCTTCTCCAGCAGCATGGTCGTGCTCGTGGTCATGACTTTCTTCGGCAGCATGATCATGCTCATGATCATGTCCTTCTTCGGCTGCGTGATCATGCTCATGATCATGAGCTTCTTCGGCAGCGTGATCATGATCGTGATCATGACCTTCCTCTCCGTGCTCGTGGTCATGACTTTCTTCGGCATGCACCTCACCTTCGTGGGTATGCGCGGTTTCTTCTGTCCCGGCTATAATATCCAGACCTTTGCTGGCTTCCACAGCAACCAGACTGCTGCCGGAAGCGGCTTCGAGTACCTGCCCGATCCAGCCTTCCATGCCTGCACCATTGTAAATCAGCACGTCCGCATCGGTAATTTTGGCCATATCCTGCGCGGAAGGCTCCCAGTCATGCGGCTCGGTTCCGGCAGGAACCAGGGATTCTACATCGGCAAGATCTCCGGCGATATTCCTGGTAAATTCATACATCGGATAGAAGCTGACTTTGATATCCAGCTTATCCGCTTGGGGGGCAGCGGTTGCTTCTGCAGCCGGGCTGCCTGCCGGAGCGGCAGAAGGACTTGCACTGCCACTGTTATTGTTTCCGCTGCCGCAGCCTGCGGCAATCAGCAGGGCGGACAGGGACAAGGCGGCAAGGTAACGGTTTCTGAATTTCAACATAATGGCTTAGCTCCTATTCTGTAGTGAAATCGTATATTTGCTGCGGCGCTTTTTTAAGGTGATCAGCTTTTGCAGAGCCATGGCGACCAGCAGCAGGAACAGCAGGACGAGGGCGATGGTGCCTCCGGGCGGCGTGTTGATATAATAAGAGGCTGTCAGTCCGCTGAATACCCCGGTCAGGCCGGCAAGCATTGAGATGACGATGGCGGAGGTGAAGCCAGAGGCAACTCTCAGTGCTATTGAAGCCGGAAGAACGATCAGAGCGGATACCAGCAGCACGCCGACCACCGGCATGGCAGCAGCCACGGTCATCCCAGTAAGTACTGCGAACGAAAAGGACAGAAGCTTTGTATGCACGCCGCTGATGCTGGCTGTTTCTTCATCAAAAGTAAGGCTGTACAGCGGTCTGCGCAGGACTATGAAGTAAATGAGGCCGCAAGCCGCCACAAGCCCGATCAGGATTAACTGCGTATTGCTCACAGCTACGATGGAGCCGAACAGATAGGAGCTGAAGCTCTTGCTCAAATTCTGCTTCAGGTTCATGAGCACAACCGCCAGCGCAAGCCCGGAAGTCATAATAATAGCTGTGGGAACCTCACTGTATGTACGGTAAGAACGGCGAAGCTGCTCGATGATTACCCCTCCGGTGACGGCAACCAGAAAGCCGCTGAGCGCGGGATTCAACTGCAGCACAGAACCGAGCGCCACCCCTGCCAGCGATACATGGGACAGCGTGTCAGCCATCAGCACCTGTCTGCGGAGCATCAGGTACACGCCGAGCAGCGGGGCAATCAGGCCAATCAGGCCCCCGGCCCAAAATGCGCGCTGCATGAATTCGTAACCAAGCATGTCCAGCCCTCCTGCTCTTGTTGTTCAAGGCTAATGACCGTATCCAGATAAGGTCCCGCTTCCTCCAGGCTGTGTGTCACCATAACGACTGTGCGGCCATGTACGCTGACATCATGACGCATCAGCTCATAAAAGCCTTTCCGGCTGGCAATGTCCATTCCAGTAGCGGGCTCATCCAGCACCAGCACCTGCGGCTGCTGGGCCAGGGCGCGGGCGATACAGATCCGCTGCTTCTGTCCGCCTGACAGCTCCCCAATCCGCTTGTCTCTGTACTCCCACATGTCCACCTGCCGGAGGCTGTTCTCGACAATTCTCTCCTGCTCCTTCGTAAACCGGCCGAACAGCCCCAGCCGGGAGTGGCAGCCGGAACGGACCAGCTCGATCACTTTACTGGGAAACCCTGCATTGAACGATGCCACCTGCTGCGGCACATAACCGACTGCAAGCTTGCCTCCGCGGGAAACTTCCCGGTTCAGTGTAACTGTACCGCTCCAGGGCCGGAGCAGTCCGAGCATAAGCTTCAGCAGTGTCGTCTTGGCGGCTCCGTTCGGGCCGGTGATTCCAATGAACTGCCCGGCTTCAATATCTAGCGACAGCGATTCGATAACCGGTTCGTCTCCGTAACCGAATACCACATCACGCATGGACGAGAGCAACACAGAAATAACCTTCTTTCCAATAACGGTTTATTCGTGATTCGTGATTCGTAATCCGTGATTCGTAATTCGCAAATCATAATTCGTAATTCACAAATCACAATTCGTAATTTACAAATCATAATTCGTAATTCATAATTCATAATTCGTAATCCGTAATTCGTAAATCATAATTCGTAATCATTACGCATTAACTCCAATGAGTTTATCGTAATAATTACTATTTGTAAACCCGTTTAGGGAAATTAATCGTAATTATTACTACTTTATTAATTAATAATTCTCTTTTAGTGACGTTTCCTAGGGCATGCCGATCCATCGAAGTGGAATTTCTCCATTTAATTTCCCGCTAAGTAAGCAGATAACGAGATTAGTGGGAAAAACTCCGTCTAATTGCACCATTTTCCGCCCCAGAGGCAGATTTTGTCCGAAATAGATGGAGTTTTTCCAATTACTTATCGTAAATGATGTTATTTACTGAAATTAGATGGAGGAAATCCAACTAGCCCGCGAATGCAATGTTTTTGGAGCCAGCAACGGCTGCAAAAGCCCCGGAAAGTTGACTGCTTCCAGAAGTTTAACCGGCTACGTATGGCAGATTGACTCCATTAGGCAAACCGGCTTCATTAGGCAATTGACTCCATCAGGCAGATTAACTCCATTAGGCGATTAGCTCCATCAGGTAAACCGGCTCCATTAGCCAACCTGGCTCCAACAGCCAGCCATCTCCACGGGCCGAGCACCAAACGCCGGGAGGCATAAATGTACTGCGCCGCAACAGGGACTCACCGCCTCTACCCTGTAGCCGGCCTGCTTTTGCGGTTAAAAAAGCCGGAATCCTCTACTGATTCCGGCCCGCTATTTTCGCTGTTACACGCTCAAGTCTTTCCTATTCCTGCGCCGCCGCGAGCAGCTCTTCGGACGGCCAGGGAAGCGGATTGTTGAACCGGCTCCAATCCTCACCCATTTCCTCTTCGGTCAGCAGAGCCCTGTCAAGCCGGGCTTCGACAGCCGCGCGGTCCAGGCCAATGCCGATGAATACAATTTCATTCATCCGGTCGCCCCACTTCCCGTCCCATCTGGCTTTGACATCCGGCTCTGAGGCCAGTACCTCCAGCTGCTGCTCCTCCGGCAAAGTCGCCAGCCAATAACCGGCAGGGCCGAACTGGATGGAGGGCCCCGCCTGGCTCAGGCTCCCGGCAAGATCCCCTTTGGCCGCCAGCCATACGAGTCCCTTGGCCCGCACAACCTCTTCCGGCCAATTGCTGAAGAAAAAGCTGAGCCGCTGGGGATGAAACGGCGTTCTGCGCCGGTAGACGAAAGAGGTGATCCCGTATTCTTCCGTTTCCGGTGTATGCTCTTCCTTGTTCAGCTCGGCGATCCAGCCGGAAGACATGCTTGTCTTCTCAAAATCGAACAGGCCGGTATTCAAAATCTCTTTGGGGTCCACCACTCCGTTTACAGTGCGGATGATTTTGGCGCCGGGCTGCAGTCTGCGGAGTACGGCTTCAAGCTTGTTCAGCTCCCGTTCCTCCACGAGATCGCATTTGTTGAGCAGCAGCACATCACAGGTTTCAATCTGGTCAATCAGCAAATCCACAATGTCCCGCGTATCTCCCTCACCTGCAGTGGTATTGCGGTCCAGAAGGCTGTCGCCGGAAGCAAAATCATGCCAGAAACGGTTGGCATCCACCACAGTGACCATCGTATCCAGTCTGGCCAGTGTTGTAAGGTCAATATCCAGGTCTGGGTCGGCATAAGTGAAGGTCTGGGCTACCGGAACCGGTTCACTGATGCCTGAGGATTCAATCAGAATATAGTCAAACCGGCCTTCCGCCGCCAGATTGCCGACTTCACGCAGCAGATCATCACGAAGCGTGCAGCAGATGCAGCCGTTCGACATTTCCACCAGCTTTTCCTCCGTACGGGACAGCGTATTTCCCGATTTCACCAGGTTCGCATCCACATTGACCTCGCTCATGTCATTGACAATGACAGCCACCTTCAGACCGTCACGGTTGTGCAGAATATGGTTAAGCAGCGTGGTTTTGCCGGAACCGAGATAGCCGCTTAGTACGGTTACAGGTATTTTTTTCATAATTTTATCTCCTTAGTGTTAGAAATATAGAAGCTCGCTTGAACCGCTGTCCCTGTTTATTAACGGGTCTCCCGGTGCAGTGTAACCCGCTTCAGACGCGGGCAATATTTTTTCATCTCGAGCCGGCCCGGCTGGTTTTTCTTATTCTTGGTGGTGGTGTAGTTGCGGTCGCCTGTTTCTGTGCAGGCCAAAGTTACAGTAACTCTCATCTTGGACATCTCCTTTTATTCGTAATTATTACGATTTACACATTTTATACGTAAGCTTCTCCTTCTGTCAACAGCCTATTCCAAATAATTTCAACTCTCTTAATTTACGGTTCTTTACAGAACAGGCCTTACGTATAGATGGATATATGAAAATATGAACCTTGCTGTTGCAAGAATGGAACGGGAGTGTGGACTATGAAGATACCGGTGATGATCTTAAGCGGATTTTTGGGGAGCGGCAAAACAACCCTCCTGCTCACGCTGCTAAAGGAGAGTAAAGCCAGAGGACTTACTCCCGGCGTAGTGATGAACGAGCTGGGAAAACGTGATGTGGACGGTTATATTCTGGAAGAGCATGCTGGTGCAAGTGTGGAAAAGCTGCTGGATGGCTGTGTATGCTGCAGCCGCAGGGAGGATCTGCCGAGGAGCCTGAACGCACTTATGGCCAAGCGGCCGGATATTATTTTTATCGAGCTTACCGGGGTGGCTGATCCCGAAGAAATAGCAGGTTCCCTGCAGGACATCAGCTTAAGCGAGCATCTGGCGCTGCACTACACCATTACACTCGTGGATGCCGAAAATATGCTGGAGTACAACAGCCGGCTGTCGGCCGACAGGCAGCTTGTCCGTACACTGCGCAAACAGCTGACCGGCGGTGACCTGATTATCGTCAACAAAAGCGATCTGGTGGAGCAGGAAACCCTGTGGAAGATTGAAAAAACGGTCCGTAAATATAACGCAGAATCCGAGATTGTCTTTACCCATTACAGTGAGATTAACCTCGCTCCCCTGCTGGCCGGAATCAGCCCCCGTGTCTCCCGTCCAGCAGCACAGCGCATCTCCCGCAATGTCAACGGTTCAGCCCTCAAGCGGACAGCCTCCGGGTACAGCCGGGGCGGCACAGCGCTTCAGGAAGCGGACACGGAACGGGAAGCCTCCTATTCCCAGGTATCTGCAGTTACATTGACGTTCCCGCGTTCAGGTGAAGAAGGGATCAGCAGCGGTCAGCTGGAAAATTTCTTCCGGGAATGGGGCGATACACTGCTGCGGGCCAAAGGGCATGTACGCCTTAGCGGCGAGGAATCGGTTCAGCTTGTCCAATTTGCCGGTAACCGGACGGAGTGGGAACCCTCCCGTTATCCCGGCCTGCCTTATCTTGTGTTCATTGGCCTGAATCTGAATGAGGCTCAGCTGACGGAGCGCTGGACAGCGCTGTTTCAATAAGACTCTGACCGGGAAGGAGCGTTCTCAAGCCTTGTTTATCTTGTCACCCTTCAAAATTCTGCCGCTGCTTTTTCCCGCTGTCTTCCTGATTATTCTCGGGATGGTCTGGCTGCCGGAGCATCCTGAGCTGCTGAACAATGCGTATATGGACACGTTCAAAACATCATTTATCGGCATCCTGCTGGAAGCTATGCCTTTTGTACTGCTCGGCGCGCTGCTGTCCTCCCTGCTGCGGGTATTTGTACCGGACGAGACCATCTCCCGCTGGATTCCCCGCCATCCGGTTCCGGCTATCCTTGCCGGCTGTATGCTCGGCATTATTTTTCCGGTCTGTGAGTGCGGCATGATTCCCCTGGTCCGGAGGCTGATGCACAAAGGGATGCCGCTGTATGTTGCGGTGGTGTTCATTCTATCCGGACCCGTGCTTAACCCGGTTGTTTATGGCGCTACACTTACAGCCTTCCGTTCTCATCCGGGACTGGCTTATGCGCGTATGGGACTGGCTTTTGCTGTTGCTGCCCTCATCGGATTCATTATTTACGCCACCGTCAAAAAAACACCCTTGCGCCTCTCCATCCCGCGGGAAAGCCTTGAACCCCATCATGGGAATACACCCGGGGGCAGACTGGTAGCCATTTTCGTGCATACATCGGACGAGTTCTTCGAAATGGGCAAATATCTCATTATCGGCTGCCTGTTAACCGCCGGCATCCAGTCCTTCATGGACCACGGCAGTCTGGCGGCCATAGGGGGACAGCCTCTTGGTTCATATCTGTTCATGATGGGCCTTGCGTTTGTCCTGTCGCTGTGCTCAACCTCCGATGCTTTTGTCGCCTCAACCTTTCTGCATACCTTTCCTTCCGGCTCGCTGCTGGCTTTCATGGTGCTGGGGCCGATGCTTGATCTCAAGAACTCGCTGATGCTTTTGTCACTGTTCAAAACTAAATTTGCACTTTATTTATTTTTCCTCATCTTCAGTACAGTCTTTATCGGCTCTGTGCTGGCTTCGATGTGGTTATAACCGTTAGGGGGACAGCGGGATGAATGAATCCGGCGCTATCCGATTCCACTATTTGCTGAGGGCAGTCATTCTGCTGCTCTTCGCCCTGTATATCGGCCATCTGGTGCAGCAGGAAGCGCTGCATTATTATGTCGCGCCAAAGCTGGCACGCTGGATCCGGCTGTGTCCGGTTCCGCTCGCCCTGATGGCTCTCAGCCTCGGCATACAGGCTTTGTTCGGCAAAAGCAGCGCCCTGTGCGACTGCGAGCACCGCCTTCCCGGCTCAATGTTCCGGAGCAGCGCGTTATATGGCCTGTTCCTGCTCCCGATGCTGCTGGGCTTTCTGCTTCCCGACCGCGCACTCGGCAGCGCTGCAGCCGCCAAAAAAGGCATCGCATTAACCTACAATCTGTCTGAGCAGGAGAGCAAAGAGAACTTCACCGCCGCGAATCCTTACGAGGCTGAATTCGCCGAGCTTGCGGCCAGGCTTCATGCAGAACCCGTAATAACAGTCCATCCGGAAATCTATTCCGAGACCTTCGGGGCGATTGATCTGTATAAAAAACAGTTCGAAGGCAAAGAAATTGCCGTAACCGGATTTCTTTACCGCGAAGGGACGTCAGCAGGGAAGGCCTCCTACGCTGTCAGCCGTTTCCTCGTCCAGTGCTGCACTGCGGACGCGACCCCTTTTGGCATTCTGCTTAACCCGGCAGCACAAATAAGCCTGCCCGCCGATACCTGGATTGAGGTCCGGGGCAAGCTTGAAATTGTGACACATGAAGGGAGGGAACTCATCGGGATCACACCTGAAACCCTTACGCCGGTTCCCCAGCCCTCCACACCATACGTATATACCAGTGCCGATTCCATTACCGCCTGGGAACAACTCCAAAACGCAGGAGCTGTTAAATAACCGCGTCCAGCTCCTCATCATCATGGATGGACTTGTTGGGGTTATGGACTTCCACGATCATCCGGCAAGGAACACAAATAATCTGCTGCTTCGGTCTCGAGATGAAGCCCATCTCCAGCGCAATCGGCAGCGGGGCATCAGAATACGTCATCTGAATCCCGTAATCATACACCTTGAGCGTGTTGCTGCTGTACTTGGTCTTAATATCAATAATCTGCTCTTCTTTGGTCAATGTGACTGTCTTGTAAGTCTCCCCGTTGATGCTTATAACTGCCTGGAGGTCACCTTGAGCATACTCTTCATTGCGGCTGTCCCACCACTTCACTCCGTAAATGGAGCCTGCCACAAGCAGAACGATGATAATAATCAGAAAATCGCCGCGTTTCATAGTCTTCAATGACAATACCCTCTCGCTGGAAGAAATATAAACGTAATTATTACGAATAATTCAAATATAGACAGCGCACAGGATTTTGTCAAACTTTGCGCAGTGCCCCCCGCAGACTTATCTGCGTATATGTGCCGACCATTCCTTCAGCACCCTGTCCAGCTCTTCCGTACGGATCGGCTTGGAGATGAAATCCTGCATTCCCGCCTTCAGGCACATTTCCTTGTCCTCTTTGCGCGCAAACGCTGTGGCTGCAATAATGACCGGAGACAGCCCCAGCTCTGCGCGGATTTGTCTGGTCGCTTCAATACCGTCCACTACCGGCATTTGAATATCCATGAATACCAGATCATAATTTTTGGCCAGCACCGCTTCGACCGCAAGATCACCACTTGGAGCTACATCGGCCTGATAACCCCGGTTTTTCAAATAAGTCTGCAGCAGTTCATTGTTCACGATGTTATCTTCAGCAAGCAGAATGGAGAGCGGGCCATATCTCGGTTCTGCAAAACCATTGTCAGGGATACTGAGCCTGTGGGGAAGGGATTCATGGTCTCTCTTCCCCCCCGGGCAAGCCCCTTCAGTACAGGAGGCCTGAATCGTGAAGTAGAACTCCGACCCTTTATCCGCCTGGCTGTCTACACCAATAGCACCGCCAAGCAGCTCAACCAGCTTTTTACTGATCGCAAGCCCGAGCCCGGTTCCGCCATACTTGCGGTTGATGGAAGGATGCACCTGTGAAAAGGATTGGAAGAGCAGCCCCTGGCTCTCCGGAGGAATGCCGATTCCGGTATCCTTGACCCTAAATTTGAGAATCACTTCACCGGATTGCAAATAAGATTCTACCGCCGCAGTAATGCTGACTTCACCTTCATCGGTAAATTTTACTGCATTACCGACCAGATTCACCAGAATCTGCCGCAGTCTTGCTCCATCGGTTACGATATGGGAAGGAACCGATGGATCCAGCTCACAGCGCAGCGATAACCCTTTTTCTTTTACCCTGGGGTAGAACAATTCGGCCACACTTATCATGACCTGGTGGATGTCTACGGATTGCAGCTCCACTGTCATCATGCCGGCTTCAATTTTGCTGAAATCCAGCACTTCATTAAGAATATGGAGCAGCTGATCCGCACTTTTACTGATGATATGTGTATAGTATTCCTGTTCCTCATCAAGCTCCGTACCCGAAAGCAGATCTGCCATTCCGATAATGCCGTTCATCGGCGTCCGCAGCTCATGGCTCATAATAGCCAAAAACTCCGATTTCGCCCGGTCAGCCTGCTCTGCTGACTCTTTGGCCCGCACGATTGCTTTTTCTTCCGTAATATCACGGAATACCACAACAATGCCTTTACGCACGCCATTATCAAAAAGCGGTGTCATCCGGTATTTTACCAGGAAGCTTGTGCCGTCCTGTCTCCAGAAGACCCCCTCCTTCTCTTCATAGGACAAATGCTCCTCTACCCATTCCCGCAATGATTTTTGGCCTCCCGGATAGGGTTCGCCGTCAAGCCAGGCCTGCTCAATGGTATGCAGCTCGATTCCTCCAGCCAAATCTCCGTCTTCATAACCGAGCATAGCGGATGCCGCCGGGTTAATGAATACCACTTGTCCCTCCAGGTTCACCCCGAAGATGCCTTCGGACACGGAATTCAGGATCAGAGCATGCTCATAGCTGAGCTTCTCTATCTGCTCCAAATGGCGCTTGCGCTCAGTAATATCACTTGTAATGGCAAATACGCCTTCAACCTTGTTATCGACCATGATCGGCACATAAATCATGCTGACCTCCACCACGTGGCCGTCTTTATGCAGCAGTCTGCTCTCAAAGGTCTGTGCTGCGCCGCCTGCCGCCAAAAGAAACTGTTCATCGACAAAATCCTGCTCGTCCGGATCAATAATCTCGTTGTAGCCGGATAACATCAGGCTCTGACGGGAGTAACCTGTCAAATCCTGCAGGCTGGCATTCAGCGAGAGGGTACGCCCTTCCAGATCCATTGCACTGATTGCAGCAGGATTGTATTCAAACAGCGATTTATAGCGGTTCTCGCTCTCCAGCAGCTTCAGCTCATATTCCTTACGCTCCGAGATTCCGCGGGTAATGCCGACCATTTCCGTCACGCCTCCAGATCCGGAGTCATAATAACGAAGAGTGGTTTCCGCCCATAGATAGGAGCCGTCCTTGCGCAGAAACCGGAAGACAATAGGTTCCAGGCTCATGTCCTGCATACAGCTGCGCAGATAAGCGCGAACCCTTTCTGCATCCTCGGGATGGATATAATCCATTCCTCTCGAGCCTACCATCTCTTCCGGCGTATACCCGAACATCTGTCTGCAGATGGGTGAAGCATATAAATAAGTAGCATGCTCGTCGGTTGCATTCCGGGAAATGAAATCCTGGGAATTCTCTGAAATCAGCCGGTAATTCCGCTCGCTCTCCCGGAGCTGCTCTTCCATCTCACGGCGAGAGGTTACATCCTGGACTACTCCGCTGATCTGCATCCGGCTTCCGGAGCCTTCCGCCACGACTTCCCAGTGGGCTTCGATTGTTCTTCTTTTGCCGTCTGCTGCTGTAATCCGGAATGTGGTCTCCGCTTTCTCCCTTTTGTTCACGGAATCATGCAGTACAGCTTTGATTCCGGGTAAATCCTCCGGATCTATGCAGGCCTGAATAAGCATGGGATCAAAGACTGCATGGTTGCTGCAGTCTTCTATGTAGCCGAATATGTAGCGCATTTCCTTGGAGACAATTAGCTTCCGGGAAGCCGCCTCCCATTCCCAGGACCCCATGCTGGCCAGGAACTGGGCATGGGCCAGCATGTCCTCATATTTTTTGCGGTCCGTGATATCACGGGCTATGGTTAATACCTGTCTGACCTTCCCCTCATTGTCGCGCATGACCTGGAATGAGGATTCTATCCATAGAAAATGACCGTCTTTATGCCTCACCCGGCGGATGTATACATCATGATCAGAGTACATCGCCCCCTTCTCGGTCATCTCGCGGGCATCTTCCTCATGGTAGAACTCCGGTCGTTTTTTGCCGAGCATTTCCTGTGACGAGTAGCCCAGCATCTTCTCAACAGAGGGAGACACATAATGAAGTGTACCGTCCGCATCACCCAGCGAAATCATATCCGGCGTATTCTGCGTAATCAGATGATATAGGTACTTCTCCTCCTCATGCTTATCCTCTTTAAGCTTGCGCTCTGTAATATCAGATATTTCGGCGATAACAACTGCTTGAGCATCTGCTGATTCTCCGGCCGCGAGAAACAGGTGAATTGACGCCCAGAAGAAACCGCCATTTTTGCGGATCAGCCGTCTTTCCCGGGACAAATCCTGATCCGGATGCTGCCGGAGATATTCCAATATATACTTGAGTTCCGCTTCTCCCCCGGATTCTCCATGGATAAGTTCTGAACAATGCAGCGCTGTAAGCTCGGATTCTGTATAGCCGGACATGGCACACAGCGCAGGGTTCGCGAAAAGCACAGCCCCTTCTGCGGAGACAGCGGCAAATCCTGCAGATGACCGCTTATATATAAGTTCAAATAGTGTGTCGGACAATGAGATAGCCTCCTCTGTAATGGGGGACTTGAAATTTTAAACAATATATCTTTATTTCGGCTGCTTGGCCTCTAATATGAAGTTTATCATAGCAGGAGTTTCCAGCACAGCAAAAGACAGCTATAAGTTAAAGGGATGCCGGACAGCCCAACTTTCAGCAGCCCTGTTAATTATCATTATTAAGGAAGTAACACTTCATGGAGCGTGTCCAGATCAGCCTAAGTGGAAATTCTCCATCAAATTGTAGGGCAAATACCGAAAATACAATTCTAGCAGGAAAAACTCCAGTTAAAAATAAGGAATGAGTCTTTAAAGGCCTTTATCCGCCCGAATAGCAGGAGGAATTCCAACTACAACTCATAAATGATGAAAAAGGGTAGGATTAGGTGGAGAAAATCCTGCTAGTTCTGGACATACAAAAAGACCCGTAAATCACAATAAAGTGAATTACGGGCCTTTTGTCTACAAGTGATGCGGTCGAGAGGACTCGAACCTCCACGGTATTGCTACCACACGGACCTGAACCGTGCGCGTCTGCCAATTCCGCCACGACCGCATAATATGTATCAGTGATTCAATCACCGTAATTAAGAATATACACTATTTGCAAAGGGAATGCAACGGCAAATTTAAAATCAGTTGAAAATTATTTGTTAGCATTACAAACCTCTGTCAATAGGCACAGCCAATCAGCTTTATTCCAATCTACATATTTCATTTATAACGCGGTGGTATGTTACAACAATAGTATTCCTGATTGACCGAAAGGAGTCTATTGCATGACCCAACAATGGAACAGCGGAACCTATGATACCGATATGGCGTTTGTGTCCCGGTTCGGAGAATCACTGATCGATCTGCTGAAGCCTCAGCCCGGCGAAGTTATCCTGGACTGGGGCTGCGGAACCGGAGACCTGGCCGCAGCGATCGCCGGGTACGGTGCTGTTGTCTCCGGTATTGACGCTTCACCGGAAATGATTGCAGCCGCCCGCAGCAAACATCCTGAGCTGAACTTTATCCTTGCAGACGGACAAAACTACCGTGCAGAGACACCTGCCGACGCTGTCTTCAGCAACGCAGCGCTTCACTGGCTGCGGGATGCACAGGGCGCGGCGGCCAGCATTGCCGGGAGCCTGCGGCCTGGCGGCCGCTTCATTGCCGAATTTGGCGGCCAGGGCAATATTGCCTCAGTCGTCGAAGGGCTGCCGCATGCATTTGCTGCCATCGGATGCGCTGATCGGCTTGAACTGCCCTGGTATTTTCCCGGCATCGCCGGGTACACCACACTGCTGGAACAGAGCGGACTGATTCCTCAGCTGGCACTCTGTTACGACAGACCGACACCACTTACCGGCGGTGAGGAAGGTTTTGGCCGCTGGCTGAACACTTTTGCAGACGGCATCCTCAGTGTGCTTACCGCCGGGCAGCGCGAAGAAGTGCTGGCGATCATGGTACGCGAGCTGAAGCCGCAGCTGTTCCGGGACGGCAAATGGGTGATGGATTACCGGAGAATCCGGGTATCTGCCATAAAACTATAAACCGCGAAGGCAGCTGTGTTCATTCCGGTGCTTTCTGCTGCATAACCTTTATCAGACCTGCTTGTCCCTTCCGGCACCGAGGCCTGCCAGGAGCAGCATCACACCCGCAGCGGCAAGCAGCGCAAGCGGAATATTCCAGCTTCCGGAGGCGTCATGAATCAGCCCGAAGAGCGCCGGCCCCATCGCTGCCAGGAGGTATCCGACTGACTGGGCCATCCCTGACAGCTCGCTTGCCTCCTGAGTATTGCGGGTCCGCAGGCTGAAGAACATCATTGCCAGGCCAAAAGCAAATCCGCCGGCAATGCCGATACAAACCGCCCACACCGCCATCCAGGCCGTACTGCCAAGCCAGATGCCCATAATTCCCAGCACAAACAGACTGGAAGCAATAATGACAAGCAGGCGCTGGTTCTTCATCCGCCCTGCCCACAGCGGTACAAAAAAGGTAAACGGCAGCTGGGCCAGCTGCATCAACGACAGAATCCAGCCCGCATGGCTGGAGGACATCCCGCGTTCACCCAGAATAACCGAAAACCAGGAAATCAGAACGTAATATAGAAGGGATTGCAGGCCCATAAACAGAGTGACCTGCCAGGCCAGCGGCGAACGCCACATTTTCCCGGCAGATCTCGCTCCGCCGGCATCTCCTGCAGGATTCAGGCTTTTCATTTGGGGAATCCAGAATAACGTTGCAAGTGCGGCAATGATGAACCACAGCGCAAGTGTCCCCCGCCACCCAACCCCTGCGCTTCCGGCCAGAGGAACACTGATCCCGGAAGCTGCTGCCGCACATAAGTTCATCGAAACTGTATACATTCCGGTCATCAGGCCGATGCGTGCAGGAAACTTTCCCTTGATCAGTCCAGGCAAAAGCACATTGCAGACTGCAATGGATAATCCGATCATCGCTGTGCCTGCAAATAAAGTAACGGTCCCTGAAGCGGAACGGATTAGAATACCGATGGATAATGTCAGCATGGCCAGCATAAGCACATTGGCCAGACCGAATCTCCGGGCAAGCTGCGGCGCGAACGGGGACAGCAGTGCAAAGGCCAGCAAGGGCAAAGTAGTAATTGCTCCGGCAAGCGTGTTGGACAGCCCCAGATCATCGCGGATCATTTCCAGCAAAGGACCTACAGAAGTGAAAGGTGCCCGGAGCGCTGCTGCTACAAATATAATGCCTACTACCAGTAAAATAGTGCCGGATTGCCGGCCCCCGAGAGGTATACCGGTTTTCTTCATGTGTTGTTCCTGCTGCTTCGAGCTCATACAAGTACCTCCAGGTTGCGGCCTGTCTCTCTGCCAAGCACCAGGCATGCCAGAGAACAGGCGGTTCATTGTAACTATGTAACACGGGACGTTATATATCGGCGCACATTATCCCATTATATCCTCATGTGTGCGATGATGCACAAGATTTTATATCCGGACGACGACATGTAAATATAAATAAACCGCCAGCCCTAAGGACCGGCGGTTCTCTGCAGGGGCAAATTCAAATTATACCCAGAGAGATTTAGAGATGATGACAAGCAGGATGAACAGAACCAGGATCGCACCAGTGGAAGTAAATACGTTGCCACCGTAGCCTCCAACATTTTCGCTCATTTGAACCCCTCCTTTGCCTTGTATACCCCTAAGTTATGCCATAGCGGCCCTGCAGGACTGGGTGAAACGGCAAGAAAACACACAGTAAACATTGGATAAAACTGTTTTCTCCGGTTGACAAATCCGGTATCCCTCTTTAGTATCCTAAGCATAAGGTTTGTTGAGAATGAATCTCAACTAGAATAGTACATAACACTATAGAAAAGAGTGAACAAGAGATGCTGCGTCGTTTTTTTTCCTATTACCGCCCATATAAAAAGTTGTTTATTCTCGACTTCACCTGTGCGGTAGGAGCCGGTCTGCTGGAGCTTGCCTTCCCGGTTGCCGTGAATAAATTCATTGATGAGCTGCTCCCCGGACAGGACTGGCCGCTTATCCTGATTGCCTGTATCGCCCTCCTGGCCATTTACGCCCTGAATGCGGCTATGAATTATATCGTTACCTACTGGGGGCATATGCTGGGGATCAATATTGAAACGGATATGCGCAAAAAGATGTTCGATCATATCCAGAAGCTCTCTTTCCGCTTTTTTGATAACAACAAAACCGGTCACCTGCTCGGGCGCATCACCAATGACCTCAATGATATCGGCGAAGTGGCGCATCATGGTCCGGAGGATGTATTTATCGCCGTTATGACGCTTGTCGGGGCTTTTGTCCTGATGGCTGATATTAATTTGCAGCTGGCGGTTATTACTTTTATTATCGTGCCGCTGATGGCCTGGGTGATCATTCACTTCGGCCGCAATATGACCTCTACCTACCACCGCCTGTTCAGCAATGTAGGTAACTTCAACGCCCGGATCGAGGACAATGTCGGCGGTATCCGTGTGGTGCAATCTTTTGCTAATGAAGAGCATGAGAAAAAGCTGTTTGCAGTCGACAACCAAATGTTCCGGCAAACCAAGCTCAGAGCTTATAAACTGATGGCTGTCAGTTTCTCCGTCAGCTATATGATGACACGCCTCATCACCATCGTCGTAATGGTCTGCGGTGCCTGGTTCTTCATTAAAGGGGAACTTGAAATCGGCGAATTTGTTGCGTTCATTCTGTTGTCCAATATCTTTTTCCGGCCGATTGAAAAAATCAATGCCGTTATCGAGAGCTATCCGAAGGGTATCGCGGGGTTCAAACGTTATCTGGAGATCATCGACACGGAGCCGGATATTGCCGACAAACCGGATGCTGTAGATGTAAGCTCACTGCGCGGGGATATCACATTTAACAATGTAAGCTTCGGCTATGATGCAGAGCGTCCTGTGCTGAAGAACATCAATCTCAAGGTCGGCGCCGGTGAAACCATCGCGTTCGTCGGCCCATCCGGTGCCGGTAAAACAACGATCTGCAGCCTGCTGCCGCGCTTCTATGAGGTGACAGGCGGAGGCATTTCGATCGACGGTACGGATATCCGGGACATGAAGCTGAATGCGCTGCGCAAGCAGATCGGAATTGTGCAGCAGGATGTTTTCCTGTTCTCCGGCACAATCCGGGAGAATATCGCTTACGGCAAGCTGGATGCGGAGCTGCCTGAAATTTGGGAAGCGGCCAGACGAGCTCATCTGGAGGAGCTGATTCTAGGGCTTCCGGAAGGCCTTGAAACCGTCATCGGCGAACGCGGCGTCAAGCTCTCCGGCGGGCAAAAGCAGCGTCTGGCCATCGCCAGAATGTTCCTGAAGAATCCGCCGATCCTGATCCTGGATGAAGCAACCTCCGCACTGGATACCGAGACCGAAGCAGCGATCCAGCAGTCGCTGGCCGAGCTCTCCGTCGGCCGGACCACACTGGTTATCGCCCACCGTCTTACAACGATCAAAAATGCCGACCGGATTATTGTCGTGAACGAAGACGGCATCTCGGAGGAAGGCCGCCACGTGGAGCTGGTTCATGCCGGAGGCACTTACAGCCGGCTGTACCAGGCTCAATATAACGCTAATTAAAGTTACTGGAAGGATAACAACCTCCCGTTACAGCCTATGGGCTTGTGGCGGGAGGTTGTTTTTGGCGTTTGGGGTTGGGGGGTGCGTAGGCGCGGGGGAAGGCGCTGGCTTTGCATTGGCGTGTTAGGGGAGCGTCGGTGTGATGGGATTGGGATGATGGGGTTGGGATGATGGGCATTAGTGTGTGGGGTGGCGTGGGTGGCATTGGCGGGTGGAGGTGGCGTGGTTTGAAGGGTTTTTGGGTAGCTTTGCTTGAGGCAGCTTTGGTTAACGGACCACAGTTCCGTTATTCGCGCCAAAAGAAGCCTTTTCACATTCTAACGGACCGTCATTCCGTTATTGGCCGTAATTCTTCTAAAACTAACCTTTTTTTGCAGAAATAACGCCCGTGCGGTCTGTTAGCCTGGGCAAACTGCAATTTTTGGCTGAATAACGGATCTCCTGTCCGTTAGCCAATAATATAGTTACTTGGAATGGCGTGGTGACTTTACTTGGGTGTACGGCGGGGGCGGGGGTTGGGTTGGGTTATGTTGCTTGGGTTGGGTTGGGTTGGGTTGGGTTGGGTTGGGTTGGGTTGGGTTGGGTTGGGTTGGGCTGGGTTAGTTGAGTTGCTGCTGCAGTTTGGTTTGGCTAACGGACCACAGTTCCGTTATTCGCGCCAAAAGAAGCCTTTTCTCATTCTAACGGACCGTCGTTCCGTTATTGGCCGTAATTCTTCTAAAACTAACCTCTTTTCGCAGAAATAACGCCCGTGGGGTCCGTTAACCTGTGCAATCTGCAATTTATAGCTGAATAACGGATCTCCTGTCCGTTAGCCAATAATATAGTTACTTGGAGTGACGTGGTGGCTTAACTTGGGTGTACGGCGGGGGCGGGGCGTCGTTGCTTGGTTGGGTTCTGGGTCGGGTTACTTGGGTCGGGTTACTAGGCCGGGTTACTGGGTCGGGTTACTTGGGTCGGGTTACTGGGTTGGGTTACTTGGGTTGGTTACTTGGGTTGGTTACTGGGTTGGATTACTGGTTACTTGTTAGAGTTACTTTGGTGGAGTTGCTTGGTTGGGTTACTTTATTAAGTTACTTGGGTGGTGTTATTTTATTAGGTAACCTTGGTGGCACAACAGCTCTCCCGGACGACAAAAAGCCGCCTTCACCAGCCGGCCGGCCGGGAAGACAGCTTAACAACCTTCTATTTTTTCGCGATATGAACCTTAAGCAGCTTGCCTTTCACCGTGGTGTCCTTCATCGCCCGCAGCACGTGCGGCCCCTTGCCGTTCAAGATATCGACGTAGGTCACATTATCCTGGATGGTAATGATTCCGATATCCTCAGCCGTGACACCCTCCAGCTTCGCAATGGTGCCGACGAAATCGACGGCCCGCAGCTTCTTTTTCTTTCCGCCGTTAAAATACAGCTTCGTAATGTTCTGGTTCATTATTTCGGTTCTGTCTTTTTTGCGGACCGGCTGTATGCCCAGCTTCTGTGCAAAGGCCGGAGCAGCAAGCTCTACCGCTTCCGCTGCAGGCGCTTCTGTCACCGGGATGCTGAAGCCGATATAGTCCTCAATCTCCGCAACCCATTTGTGCTCGTTAGGCGTAACAAAGGTGATCGCTTTACCGCTTTTGCCTGCGCGGGCAGTGCGGCCGGTGCGGTGGACGTAGCTCTCTTTTTCCATCGGGATATCGTAGTTAATGACATGGGTAATGTTCTCGATATCAATGCCTCTGGCAGCCACATCCGTCGCAATCAGATAACGGAACTGCCCCCGCTTGAAGGCATTCATCACCTCGAACCGTTCGTCCTGCACCATACCGCCGTGAATTTTGTCCACCGGATAGTCCAGATCGGCCATACCGCGGAACAGCGCATTCACCTGATCCTGGGTGCGGCAAAAGATAATACAGCTGTCCGGATTCTCCACTGTGAGCAAATCGCAGAGAAGCGCAAACTTGCCGGCTTGTTTCACTTCAAGAAGTCCATGCTCAATCGTCGCTGTCGTAAGACCGCCCGCTGCAATCTCGATCTCCTCCGGCTCACTCATATATCCGCGGCACAGCTTCCTGACAGCCTCAGGCAATGTAGCCGAAAAGAGCATCGTTACACGCTCCGCCGGAAGCTTTTGGATAATCTGCTCAATCTGTTCAATAAAGCCCATGCTGAGCATTTCATCCGCTTCGTCGATAACAAGCGTTCTGATCTTGCCCAGCGGCAGCGTGCCGCGCTCAATATGGTCAAAAACACGTCCCGGTGTGCCGACGACGATATGTGTTTTTTGCGACAGCTCGATTTTTTGCGGGGCAAAGGGCTGCTTGCCGAACAGGGCAACCGCCTTGATCCGTTTGAACCGCCCGATGTTGGTTACATCCTCTTTGATCTGCGCAGCCAGCTCACGGGTGGGTGTCAGCACCAGCGCCTGCGGCTTGTTCTCCTCCCAGTCCGCCAGCTCGCAGAGCGGAATCGCAAACGCCGCTGTTTTGCCGCTGCCTGTCTGTGATTTGACGATCAGATCCTTGCCTTTCAGCGCTGCCGGAATGACTTTGCTCTGCACCTCTGTAGGCTTTGTATAGTTCAAAAGGTCCAGCGCACGGATAATCTCCTCTTGTAACGCATAATCTCTAAACTGCAATTCACTCATATGCTTCAACCTCTTCTATGCGTTTGTCCAGGGAAAGCGAAAGTTCCGCCTCCCTTCCTTCTGTGCACGGTCCCATTATAACAGTTATATGGCGCCCTGGTTCCATTCCCGGTAAAACTGCTCCAGATACTGCACCATAAAATCATGCCGCTCCTCCGCCAGCCTTCGCCCGTAGCCTGTGTTCATCAGGTCCTTGAGCTTCAGCAGCTTCTCATAAAAATGATTCACCGCTGTCCCTTTGGAGTAGTCACGGTATTCCTGCTTCAATGTCTCATCGCGCGGCGGGATTTCCGGATCATACACCGGACGCCCCTTGGCTCCCGAAAAAACCATCGTTCTGGCAATGCCTATCGCTCCGAGCGCATCCAGCCGGTCAGCATCCTGCACACACCGCCCCTCCAATGTGGCCATAGGTTCCCCTCCGCCGCCGCTGAAGGACATCGTATCAATAATTTGCATGATATGTGTGAGCTGAGCTTCGTCTTCGATCCGCTCGGCAAGCCAGTTATGTACCTTGCGCATTCCCTCCGCTTTGGACGGGTTCAGCTTCTCATCGGCGACATCATGCAGCAGTGCGGCGGCTGTACATATAAAAGCATCCGCACCCTCCATCTGCGCGATCAGCGCCGCCGTGTTGCGTACACGTTCTGTATGCCACCAGTCATGCCCTGTGGTATCCTGCCCCAGCTCCGACCGGGCAAAAGCCTCAGCTTCGGTTATAATTTGTGCTGTATTCATTCATTATACCTCCTGTGTTCCATATTTCTGCTTGCAGGACTTCATTCGGTCCGCTATAATGTGCTGTAATCCAGCCCGAAGGGAAATGATTCTCGTGAACAGCATTACCATCATACAGAATCAGTTTTATTATCACAAGCAGCGTTAGCACTCCTGATCATTTATCAGGGAGGGCTAACGCATTTCGCGTTCGGCCTCCCTGCGGCATATGAAACGCGCAGGACCAAGAGGTCCGGCGCGTTTTTTTATTGTATCCGAAAGTTTAGATTCGGGGCCCCCGCAAAGTACCTGAATAAGCCCCGAAGCTAAACGTCACTTTGTGGGGATATTTTATTTCCGCCAAATTTAACATTAAGGAGCTGCTGAACATGCAGGAATTACAGAACGTCAAAGGAACCTATGATTATTTCGGAAAAACACAGGCGGTACGGCAAAAGGTGCAGGCGGTGCTGCGCGGACAGTTTGAGCTGTATGACTTTGAATCCATGGATACCACGCTGCTGAACGAGCTTGATTTGCTGACTTCAAAATACGCCGGCGGCGATGAGATTGTAAAAGAAATGTACCAGCTCACCGATCAGGGCGGACGCAGGCTGGGTCTCCGCTATGATCTGACGATTCCCTTCTCCAAGGTCATTGCCCTCAATCCGGGTATGGAGCTTCCCTACAGGCGTTATGAGATCGGCAAGGTGTTCCGCGACGGCCCGGTCAAAAAAGGCCGGCTGCGCGAATTTCTGCAGTGCGACGCTGACATCGTTGGCGTATCCGGCCCGCAGGCCGAAGCGGAGCTGATGATGCTTGCGGCGGATGTCTTCCGCAGACTGGATATCCCGGTGGTAATCCAATGGAATAACCGCCGTTTTCTCGGTGAAGTTCTCCAGTCGGCAGGGATAGCGCCGCAGGAACACCTCTCTGTCATGCTGACCCTCGACAAGCTGGCCAAAATCGGCCGGGCCGGGGTGCTGGCAGAGCTGGAAAGCAAACATTTCACACCGGAAGCGGTGAACGTAATTTCAAATCTGCTGGAGCTGAAGGAGCCCGGCTTTCCGGAGTTAGCGGAGCGGTTCAGCCTGTCAGGCCAGCCCGGTGCAGAAGAAGTTCTCGCCTTGCAGCAGCTGCTTGCAGACATCGGCCTTGCAGAGACCTGCCGGTTTGACCCGTTTTTGTCACGTGGGCTGTCTTTTTATACCGGAACGGTATATGAAATTTTCGATGCCAGCGGTTCTTACACTTCCAGCCTCGGAAGCGGAGGACGGTATGATGCGATCGTCGGGAAACTTTTGGGACGTGAGGATATGGAGTATCCTACTGCCGGAATCTCATTCGGGATGGAATCCATCATGGCACTGCTGGGGGAGCGTCAGAACAGTGAGCCAAAAGACGGCCGCGTACTGATTGTTCCCATTGGCGCCAATCTGCCGCAGGCTTTGCTTGCCGCATCCGCACTCCGCTCTGAGGGAATCCGGGTCTCTGTGGACAGCAGCGGCCGCAAGCTCAAAAAAACGCTGGCCTCCGCTTCTGCAAAGGGAACACGGTTTGTGATTCTGATCGGAGACAGCGAGGCTGAGTCCGGGAATGTTCGGCTTAAGGACATGCTGCTGCAAACTGAAGAGGTGGTTCCGCTGGAGGAAGCCCTGCTGGTCATAGGCAAATGGACCCATGGACCAGCTGAAATTCCGCAAATTGGACCTGTTCCCTGGCCTGTGCCTTCGGCATAATGAGCTAAAACTATGAAATGCAGGAGTGTGCCGTTATGACTATCAGCTATACTGTTAATCATCCGCTTGATGCTGCAGCTGCAGCAGACATTTTTACCGATGCCGGCCTGAGAAGGCCGGTGGATGATCTGGACCGGATCGGCAGAATGCTGCAGCATGCTGACATCCTGGTCACCGCCTGGGACGGTGATCGTCCGGTAGGCCTGGCCCGGGCCATTACAGACTTTTCTCTCAGCTGTTATCTATCGGACCTTGCCGTGCGCCAAGATTACCAGCACCAGGGCATCGGCAAGGAGCTGATCCGAACCCTCCGCACCCATTTGGGAGAAGAAGTGAATCTGCTGCTGTTGTCAGCGCCGGGGGCGATGGAGTACTATCCCCGTCTTGGATTCGAGAAGCTGGTAAATGCTTTTGAGCTTCCAAGAGGCAGGTAAAGCCGGGACGGGAGCCGGCCCAGACTGCTAAGTTGCCGGCAGCGTTACATCCAGGCATGTCAGCGGTTCTTCAGAACCTGCTGCCGGTATGCTTTGGGGCTTTTTCCGCTGTATTTTTTGAATGAGCTGACAAAATGGCTTATGCTGGAGCAGCCCACCAGAGCTGACAGGCTGTGCAGCTTCAAGGCACACTCCTGCAGCAGCTGCTCCGCTTTGGCCATTCGGATCCGGGTGATATAATCACCAGGGGATACCCCCACATGCTGTTTGAACTGCCGGGACAATCCGGCTTCGTCCACACCATACACCGCTGCAACCGAAGATAACGACAGCTCACAGCCGTAGTTCCGGTCTATATATTTACGCACTGCCTCTGCAAAATGCCTTCCCCCGGAGTGCCGCGCCTGTTCAGCCTCTTCCATAACAAGCTCACCCAGCTTCAGCAGCTGGCTGGTCAGTTCTGTGCGGGATGTGCAGGCGGCGAGGGAAGTCCGGCTGTTCCACAAATATTTCGATAGCGCAGAACCGCCGTACTCGTATTTGGCAGAGATGGCCGTGAAGTTCAGCAGAAGCTGCATGGCATGGTAAAGTGCGGCATCAAGCGGCCCGGCCTCCTTTTCACTTAACGCCATAAGCTCATCCAGCTTCCGTCTAAAGACACTTGGATCGGGTGCTTCCAGGCTCCGGACAAGACTGCGTTCCAGTTCAGCCGGAATCCCGGACAGCTTTAGACTGGCCCCGTTCTCTGCCATTCCGCCCCTGATAGGTACCGCGTTGCGGTATAAGGAGAGCATGCAGCAGGCAAAGGCCCTCTTCATCCGTTTCAGACCCTTTACTTCCACACCTTCTGCAGCTGTACTTCTCAGTTTGAGCACGTTTTCAATATGATGCTGCAGCTCTGTAATCCAGCGATCAGGCTTGTCCATGCCCTCTTTTGACAAAATCAGAAAATGCATCAGCCGCGGGCTAACTGCATCGCAGAACGGATAGACATGCTTGTGGCTGTCCGCCGATTCACGGCATAAGTTCTGAAATTCCGTTTGGAGCCGGACCTGCATTCCGCTCCTTAAGCCGTTGCAGTCACCCGGGAGCTCCAGCTGTACCGCCGCATACCGCAGCTTTACACCCTCTTTGGCAAGAGGGGTCAGCTTGAGCTGGCAGAGCCGATCTTTTACCGCCTCCTGGCTGCACCACGCCTCGCTCACCAGCTGCAGCAAAAAGCTCTCCCGGAGCATACGCAGCTGTCCCGATTTCTCCATTTCCGCCCTCTCCGCGTCCGTTATATTCATAATCCTGATCATTTGCCCCTCCTCGGTCATCTGCTGGTTATGATATATAGTATGGTCCAAAAAAGAGTGATCCTATCAACCTATAACCACAACGCCGGGGAATTAATAACAGAAGATGTCAGCAGGCAAAAAAAGAACCCTGCCAGCGTCCGGCAGGGTCAAATCTATATAACAAAGGGGATATGCCACTACTATACTTCCCCAAGCTTAAAAGAAGCTGAAATAGGGCTAAAGATTCTATTAACATGTCTTTATATTTTGAATTTTTCCACCAGCGCCTGCAGTTCCCTGGCACTTTGTGTGTTTTCATCGGCCATGGCGGCCTCATCAAAGCTTTTCTCCACAATATCGGCAGTCTTCTCGGCAATATCCTGCACACCGATCGCCCCTTCATTGACCGTCGCAGCTACTTCATTCACCGCAACCGCGATGCCCGATACCGTCTCATTGAGATGCCCGGCAGCTTCTCCGAACTGGTTCATCAGCTCGTCAATCGTGGAAGCATCCCTGTTGTACTGCTCGCTTACTTCCGCCAGCCGCTCATAATCTTTCAGTACATTATGATCGATGAACGTCAGAATCGCTTCGGAATTATCCTTCATCTGCTCCACTGAGGAGTAGACGTTCTTGACGACATCCTGTATTCCCGCAGCTGTCTCGGAGGATTTCTCAGCCAGCTTGCGGATTTCACCCGCCACGACCGCGAATCCCCGGCCTGCTTCCCCTGCCCGGGCAGCTTCAATCGCCGCATTCAGCGCCAGCAGATTGGTCTGGCTTGTAATGGAGAGAATCGTATCGGCCAGTATATTGATATCCTGAATCGCACCAGACTGTTCGATAGCCTTCTCCATGTCTGCCCTTACCGATTCATAAATACGCTGGGCCTGATCCATCGACTCCCTGGCATCATGCTGAAGCGTCAGGGCCCGCACCGTAATCTGCCCGGACACCTCCGATCCTTCCTTGACCCGGCCGGAAATCATGCTGACATTGCTCTCAATCTCGTGGATAGCTGCCGTCATTTCCTGGCTGGAAGCGGCGGTCTCCTCCATACCGGCTGCCAGCTCCTCTGCTGTGGCCGAATTATCATGGGCATTCTCTCTCACATCAACCGAAAGCTTCTCCAGCGTCTCGGCATTATCCAGTACTTTGGAGGAGATATGAATCAGGCTTCCGGCCATTTCGCGCAGCACAGCGCGGGTATGGAACATGGCTTTGGCAATCATCCCTGTCTCATCCTTATTCTTCAGCAGCGGCTCGTATTTAGCATCATATTTGAGATCCAGCTCAGCGGTCCGGTTAATCATCTCTGTCAGCTTAACAATGGGAGAAGATATCCGGCCGGCTACAACAGCTCCAATGAGTACAGTCAGCAGCAGGCAGCCCAGTCCAAGCAGGATAATAAAATTAGTCATGTTATCCACCGGCCGCATGATTTCGCCGACATCTCCCGTCAGCACCAGTGTCCAGCTGGTCTCCGGCAGGACGGTGTACGCGGCTTTTTTCTCCGCCCCCCCAAACAGGTACTGCACGTCTCCATCTTCCACCTTCTCCCCGGCTTTCACCCGCTCGACCACTGCAGTAATCTGCTCATTCTCTACAGGCAATCCGATCTTCGCTTCGTCAGGGTGATACAGCATATTGCCAGTCTCGTCTACAAGGTACGCATAGGAAGAGGGGGCATTTGTTACTTTTGCAGTCGACAAGTACTTGATAATACTGTTAGCATTGACTGCCGAAGCTGCGAAGCCGATCATTTCCCCGTTTACTTTAACCGGATGCACAAAAGCCAGAACGTAGGCACCGGTTGACTTGGACTTCAGCGTTTCGCTGATCACCGGCTCCCCCGTTTTAATGGCTTCAATCGTATAGTTCCGTTCACTGAAATCCGTTCCAATCAGCCTGGTGTCACTATCGGCAACCGCGATACCGTTCATATCAACAACAAATATATGTTCCAGATTCCCCGCATCCTCCACCATTTTCTGCAGTCTGGTATTTATACTTGTCTGAAGTTCCTTGTTAATGGTGTTATTCTGCAGCAGCTCAATTATTTCTGTCTGTTCGGCGACCAGGGCCATGCTGCGCTTTTCTTTGTCGATCATGGCTGCTATCGTTTCCGCTTTGTTGGTATTGACCTGCCGCATGGCTGATTCCGTCAGATCCAGTATGGTGCCGGTCGACTTGCTGTACGTAAAAATCCCCAATAATCCAGTAGACAACAGTGTAATGGCAATCATCCAAACCGTTAATTTCATACGAATCTTCATTTTACTCAGCAACCTTCCCTATAAAAGATTCATCCCCACCAAAACACTGTTTTTTGTGCTTATTGGTAATATCGGTTTATGTCGTATAACAGTGAAGATAAATACCGAGTTTCAATGAAATTCATCACATTAGTCGAATTTTGAATTAAATTTTAATTAAATGACCTTTTTCAGATGTAAAAAAACAGGCCGGAGTACCTGCTCCGCCTGTCGTCTTTATATTCACTTTAAAGAATATTGCAGTATGGAAGTGGAATTTCTCCATCTAAATCTTTTATAATTACCGGTAAACCAATACTTATTGGAAAAACTCCACTTAAATGTACTGGATGAGTCTCAAAAGAGCATTATCCGCGTGAATAGCTGGAGGATTTCCATTTAAAGCTCATAAATAATGCATAAGGACAAGATTAGGTGGAGAAAATCCACTAAGCTCATTGCCTCGAATTATACTTATTCCGCCGGAGAGCCTGCTAACCGCAGGAACGGCAGCAGCATAACCGCTAAGCCATACTGTTCGCTATCCCGACCACGATCCAGGAAAGAATCAGGATGGCATTTCCCCGGAGCAGCAGCTTTTTGGGTGCCGCAAACCCCTTCCATTCGCCGTCCTTCAGACCCCAGGCGTTGCTGATGATTAAAGCCAGCCCGTTAAAAATAAGCCAGCCCACCACAGCGCCCAGCGGCCCCAGCAGAGCGGTTGCCTTGGCATAAAAACCAAGGGCAAGGAACCAGATCAGCGCCGTTGCCAGAGCTTTGGCGTATGCTGTTCCGGCCCCTTTTGCCACATAATCCTTATAGGACTTGTTCTTGATCAGCAGGATGAAGGCATAAGCAAAATTGGCAATAAAACCGCCTGACAATGTAATTACCCAGGAAATAAGACTGGCACTGATCTTGGGAACTCCGTCTGCAACAGCAATATCCACAGCCTCATTGGCAAAGGAAAAACCGATATTCATCGCCGCCGAGCCGAGACCGGCAACCGAAGCAATAACCAGTCCTGCAGTAAGGCTGCCACCCCTGCTTGTCCCGCTGCCGGAGGCGGTGATCATTTTTTCTTTGAGCAGTCCTGCCCGCGTGATCACAGCAACACCAGCCAGCATAATGGCCGCCCCGATCAGCAGTACAGTAAAGGACCCCGCCGCGGGTATATTTCCGAAAATAAACAGCGGAATCAGGGAACCAAAGGAAGCAGAGATTCCCATGTTGACACCGTATGTCAGAGAGACTCCGATAGAGTCAATCGCTTTGCCGAACATAATCGAGCTGATGCCCCACAGGAAACCGCAAAAGGCTGCCGTCCACAGCACATCACCGGAAGTCTGGCGGATGTAACTGAAGAAATTGGGGACTTCAATCCAGGTCCAGGCTGCCGGAATGATCAGAATCCCTACAACCGAGAAGATCACCCAGAAGGCCTCCCAGGAGAAGGGCTGATATTTCTTCATTCCCAGCCCGAAGCTGCCCTGGAAAAAACAGCCCAGCAGCAGCAGTAAAAACCCGTAAATCATACGAAATTCACTCCATCCATGTATTCTGTATGTATATAAAACCAGTTGGCACATGCTGATGATTATACATGAAAAATTTCACATTGGAATGTATTATACAAGAAAATTTATGAAATACAGCAGAATGGGGTAACGCATAGAAAAAGGGCTGCCCAAGCAGCCTTTTTCCGGCTCTCGGAACAGCCCCGTAGTCTACCACAGGCAAATCATCTTAAGCTTTAGGGAATAGAGCGTCACGCGCCGGACATGGCTGCTTCTCCAGAAAATCCGCGAGCGGTGCAGGCATGTTCGTATACAGCTCATTCAGTGAAGTCCCCTCATAAATATTGCCGATGATAACCGGATGGCACAGTTCGGAGATCAGGATATCCCCGTTGCCGTGCAGGTGAAGCTGCTTTTTGCCTTCAATACAGTGCGGGAAATATACCCCAGGCTGCTCCTGAAAGCCCATCTCTTCCATGAAGCGGTCCATGCAGGTGAAATAGAGCGTCGTATCTTCCTTTTTACGGGCAATCAGATCGTTCACGGCGTTCTTCAGCTGCTCGCGGGCAGCTATCGCTTTCCAGCCGGTGTGGCCCATAATAATGCTGTTCTGGATCTCATGCGTCCGCACGCCCATGGCGTAGACATGATCGCTGATCTCATTCATATGATCCTGAGTTTCATCAAAAAGCAGCGTCTCAAGCACGACATCCACCTTTGTTTTGGCAAACATGGTGATATTTTCGCGGATTTTGGTGTACACGCTTGGATGGATATTATAATATCGGGAGAACCCTTCGGCCGTAGTAAAGTTAAAGGAAATATGTATTGTGGTCAGGCCGGCATCAACCAGCTGCTGGATCCGTTCCTCGTTGAGCAGGCTGCCGTTGGAATTCAGCTGGGTCTGAATGCCACGTGAAGCGCAGTAGGCTACAATCTCCACACAGTCCTGGAACTTCAGCGTAACCTCTCCCCCCGACAACCGAACCCGCTTCAGCCCCGGAAGCTCCTCCAGAATGCGGATCACCTCCTTGCCGTCAATGCTCTGTCCGTCATTTCTATTATATGCGCAGCAGTAATCACAGCGGAAATTGCAATTCGAGGTCACTCCGACTTCCAGCCCCTCTAGCTCATAGGTCAGCGGTTTGTCGAGCTCCAGTGATTTATATTTTGTGCTCATGCTCTGTATCCTCCTGAATGTAAAATGTTCTGCTTAAAGCGTAACCTCAGAAATTATAAAGGTTTGCGGCTCAGGTTAATGTGACATTTGTTGTAATGCAGCAGAATTCATTTATGAAAGAGCACCCAAACTGCGCCTGAGGCGCCGACGGCCCTTGCGTACAATTACAGCGGAAAGTAACCTGTTATACTCGAAAAATCGAGTACATTGAGCCGCTGTGAAGGGAAAGTAGCCTGTTATACTCGAAAAACCGAGTACATTGAGTCGCTGTGAGGGGAAAGTAGCTTGTTATACTCGAAAAACCGAGTACATTGAGACGCTGTGAAGGGAAATTAGCTTGTTATACTCGAAAAATCGAGTACATTGAGTCGCTGTGAAGAGAAAGTGGCCTGTTATACTCGAAAAATCGAGTACATTGAGCCGCTGCGCAGGGAAAGTAGCTTGTTATACTCGAAAAATCGAGTACATTGAGTCGCTATCAAGGGAAAGTAGCCATTTATACTCGAAAAATCGAGTACATTGAGCCGCTGTTAAGGAGAGCACTGCACCTGCAGTATTTTCGGAAGTAGCTTGAATCTCAAACTCCGGTCGGCAGGGCTACTTCCGCCTGTTTAAACGGGGATTTTGCAGTTTCGTGCACATTTCATCCCCCTCACTGGCCAAAGTATAAAATTTGACTGCCTTCCAGTAGCCTCCCAGAGTGTGAGAAGCCAGCTCTTTTGAAGGTATTAAGTTCTTTGCTGTGTTTAAATATCAGCGGACACTGCAACCGTTATATGCCTCGTCCTCTTCGCACGCTAACGGACACTGGGTCCGTTATTTGCCTAATATGGCCCCGTTTCTATCGCTAGCGGACCGTGGTTCCTTTATGCTGCTAAATGCTGGGTACATTATGCCGTTTTGGATGAAATAACGGATCGAGGGTCCGTTAGGATTTCAAAACACAACTCTAGCGCAAAATAACGGATCTGGAGTCCGTTAGCATTAGTATTTTCAAATAATGAATAGGTTCTGGTACGCGTGAGGTGATGAGGTGGAGCCGGCAAGCAAAAACGCGGTTTCGTATGAAATCAAAATCACATAAATAAGGCTGTCGAGTCTTACTCGACAGCCTTATTTAGTTCTGTGTGCAGTTTACAGCTCAACCGATTTGCCCATCTCGTTCCAGACCGGCTGGCCGATCAGCCCGAGGCGCCAAATGGCAATGCCTTTGAGGCCGTAACGTTTGGCCAGCCCGATCTTCTCATTCACCGATTTCTCATTCTCACTGTAAACGGAGATGCCGAGAATCAGCTTATCCTTGCTGACCTGCTGCAGGGCGAGACGAATGCCTTCGTCCACCTTGTTCATCGGCTCTGGACGTGACTCATCTTCATAAGCATAAGCCATAATCACGAGGTCGTCGGCGATAGAAGCCAATGTTTTATAATCGTATCCTTTATAAGAGCTGTTCAGCGGAGGAAGAATAACGGTTAGCTTAAGCCCTTTTGCCCGTGCTGCGGTTGAGAGGTTTTTGACAAAAGTATTATACTCCCCCTGGACCTTCTTCTTATCCCCGGTCAGGCCGAGCCCTTCCAGATCGAGCCCGATTCCCTGAAAGCCTTTTGAAGCGGCCAGCTCGACAATGCCTGCAATCGTCTGCTGCTGAAGCTGCATGTCTTCCATATTCTTCGTGAGTTCCAGCTCTTTGTCACCCGAATATACCATCAGGTAAGGGGCAGTACCGCCTGCTGCGGCGTTCTGGACGATCGACTCCGGTGTAATCTCTCCTGCCGCTTCCGGCCACCAGAAGTCTGTGCTCGAGGTGGTGAACTGCCCGCTGCGGTCAATCCGGCTCCAGCCGAATGCAATTGCACTGAAGTCCGGAATTAGCGATACCTCTTTGAACGCCCCTTGTGCATAAAAGCCAAGGGTGTACATCTCCTTCTTAGGGGAAGTGATGGACACGGTTTTGGTCGCCTGGTTCCAGGATACCGCAGCACCGAACTGCTGGCTGAAGAAGCTGAGCGGAATCATCGTGGTGCCGCGCACATTCTGCGGAGCTACGGCCAGCTTTACGGCGGCGCCGTTTACCGCCGCAGTGCTGCTGCCAAGGGTAAGAATGACTTTGGTCGTGGCAGACGGGTCAATCTTCGTTGCAGTAATCTTCTTGGCAACCTGATTCCATTCCACCTGGATCCCCAGGGCTTCGGAAATCGCGCGGAAAGGCACCATCGTCGTACCGTTCATCACAGCCGGTTCTACTGGGAACGGCAGCGGATATCCGTCCAGCATAATGCTGACAGCGCCTGCCGCCTCGGTCTTATGTACGGGAACAGCGGCTAATCCGCTTACAGATATCGCAGCACACAACAACAGCTTGCTTAAGGTTTTCATCGGCAAATTCTCCATTCTATTCTGATATAACGTTTGTCCGGCCAAATCTTTTAACATGGCATACGTCTATCATTTTACCAAAATAGAATTTTATAGAAATTAATAGATTGTAACCTTTAAGCTGGAAGGCTCCCAAAGCGCTCTACATAAATGCGCTCAAAAAGACGCCGACCGCCTTCTCCGCCTCAACATCCACGGCTACCTCAATGAATTCCCCCACTTTAGGCTGTGCGCGTAAGTCAGCAACGACCATACCTGAGGTGAACTGCCCCTGATGCTCCACCCGGACCTTCATCTGCCGCCAGGTGAGCAGGTCCGGCCGCAGCGCCGCCATCAGAGCCAGCGGATCATGGAGCGGTGCGCTGTTGATATAATAATTCGCTTCACGGTAGAACTTGAAATAAAACTGCAGGGACTGTTCCATGAAATCAATAATGTCCTTATTCTCTTCCCTGCCGAACTGCTTCAAAAGCCCCAGATGCTCTGACGTGATCCGCGTCTGCAGCGTTACATCCAGCCCGACCATCTGCACAGGCAGCCCCGAAGTGAACACCCGGTCTGCCGCCTCCGGATCGCCCCACAGGTTGGCTTCCGCCACAGGAGCCACATTTCCGGGCTTAAAGATTGTTCCACCCATAACAACAACCTTCTTGAACTTGTCCTTAAGCTGCGGATCTATATCCAGCGCCAGCGACAGGTTGGTCAGACGGCCCAGCGTCACCAGCACCATTTCGCCGGGATTCTCATTGGCCAGCCGTACAATAAAGTCAGGCGCCGGCTCTTCCACCAGACGCTGGGCGGATGGGGGCAGTTCGGCGCCGCCGATGCCGTTCTCCCCGTGGACATGGGCAGAGAAGCCCAGGGTCTCGCGGACAAGCGCTTTTGAAGCGCCAACAGCAACGGGAATTTCATATCCGGGATTCGCCAAAGCCAGCAGTCTCAGCGTATTCTCTGAAGCCTGTCCGACATCAATATTGCCGAAAACGGTAGTGATTCCTTCTACAATTACATTTGGAGCCTTCAGGGCATACAGGATGGCTAGTGCATCGTCAATACCTGTATCGCAATCGATGATCATTCTGGTTGTGTTCATTCTGGTTCTCTCTCCTGTTTCTTCTGTATATATTCACTTTAAAAAAATCTGCCTGATCACCTGAACATTTACTGTCCATGGAAAGATCCGGCAGATTTCATTATGTAGGCAGGTTACATTAAACGCACCTTGCTTACTGTTATTTCACTGCTGTATAAGCTGCTGCCGCACGGCAAAACCGCTGCAGCCCTTCCGCCAGAAGCGATCTCGGGCAAGCCAGGTTAATACGCAAACGGCCTCTTCCCTCAGTTCCGAAGACAGAGCCTTCACTGAAGGCTACTTCTGCCTCCTGGAACATCAGGCGTTTCAATCCGTCAATGTCAAGGCCCAGCTCGCGGCAATCCAGCCATAGCAGGTAAGTCCCTTCCGGACGCATTACTTTGACCTGTGGAAGCTGCTCTTCCAGATAGCTGATGGCATACTCCACATTTCCGGCGATGTACTGGACAAGCCCGTCCAGCCACTCTTCGCCTTCATTATAAGCAGCCTCAACCGCTTCCGGTGCCAAAAAATGCGCCATATGCAGGCTCAGCGTCTTCAGCTTGAGGTCAAACCTCCGCTTCAGCTGCGGATTTTTGGCTACAATGTAAGAGGTCTGCAGGCCCGGCAGATTGAAGGTCTTGGTAGCTGCCAGCGTAGTCAGTGTAATATCGGCAATCTCCTCAGACAACGAGGCAAACGGGATATGTTTATGTCCCGGCAGTGCCAGATCGCAGTGGATTTCATCCGAAATGACAGTCACTCCGTACTGCACGCATAAATCTCCCAGACGCTGCAGGTCCTCACGGCCCCAGACTCTGCCGCCCGGATTATGCGGGTTGCACAGCAGCAGCAGCTTGGCGCCGCCTTTCATCAGCTCTTCAAGCTGGGCATAATCCATCTCATAACGGCCATTCTTCAGAATCAGCGGGTTCTCCGCCACCTTGCGGTTATTCATAAGAATCACATCATAGAACGGATAGTACACCGGCGTCTGAACAATAACCTGATCTCCCGGCTGTGTGAACAGCTCCACCGAAAGGCTGAGGGAAGTAACGATTCCCGGGGAATCTGTGATCCATTCCGGCTTAATCTCCCAGTCATGACGTCTGCGGAACCAATGGACAATGGCTTGTCTGTAGGATTCGCTGGTCACACTGTAACCATAAATCCCACTGCGCACCCGGCGCAGCAGCGCTTCCTGTACAGCCGGAGGACTCTCAAAATCCATGTCCGCCACCCATAGCGGCAGTACATTCTTGTTGCCAAACAGCTTCTCTGATTGATCCCATTTGTAAGAACGGGTATTACTGCGGTCAATTACTCGGTCAAAATCATATTTCAACTTCTTTCACCTCATCCTTATCAGCTTGTCAGATTATTGTAACATAGGGGCCGCATTCCGGCACCCCCCGGCAGCTTCAGCTGCCATGGCGGAGCCGTTCCAGCGACAGTCCGAGCCGTACTTCCTCCAGCGGCTTCAGAACATAGTCTTCAATAGCCTGATCAAACGCCCAGAGGGCATGCTGCTTGCTCTCCGTGATTACCACGATTTGTATAGCCGGAAGCTTTTGCTTCACCAGCTCAGCGACATACATGCCCTGCAGGCCCTGCATCTGAAGATCAAGAAACAGTACATCCGGCTGGAGCTCGATGATCTGATTCAAAGCGCTCTGCGGATGGCAAGACATTCCGACCACAGCGGCTTTTCCAGACTGCTCCAGCATGGCAGCCAGTTTATAGAGATCCTTCTGATTCACATCCAACAAAAACGCTCTGATCATCCCTCTCCCGCCCTTCGCCACCTGAATGATTCAGGCTTTTTAAAATATAAGGGCTGTCCCCGCGTCAGTTGCAACGCGGAGAACAGCCCTGGTTGTCTTTGTGCTGCGGTCTAAGCTGTCTACTGCTGCCTGTAGACTGTCTTACTTAAGTGCTGCCGGCAGCAGGCTGCGAAGATCATCATTATTCACAATTAAATGAATATTGTTCATGGTCCGCAGGGAACCGGAAATTACACCGGCAAGCTGTCCGTGTGCATCCAGCAGCGGACCGCCGGACATTCCGCTTGCCACCTGTGCGGAGGTTAGAATCCGGCTTCTGCCGTTAATCTCCGCTGCAGGTGTATTAACAATCCCCTCAGTTATAATGCTGGTGTTCTTCAAAGGATAACCCAGTGCAAACACAGCTTCTCCATGTTCTACCGCTTCTTTGCGTATCTTAAGATAGGCATAGGCATTACCTTTTATTTTCATCGCGGCAGGCGATGGCAGCTCGAGCACTGCGAGATCCTTAACCTCATCGGATTTTGTCACCTTGATCGGACTGATAACCGTTCCGTCTGCCATGACACCCTCCATCCGCTGAGCACCTTTTACGACATGATATGCCGTTGCCGCAGTTCCGCCCGGGGACAGGATGATTCCTGTACCCGTGGAACTTGCCGTTCCGTCGCTCTTCAGCACCCGAAGATAGAACATTGCATTTTCGGCGAGCTGGAAGCTTTGTTCGGCATTATTTACGGCCGGTGTATCGGCATTGGTTGTGCCGGAATAGAGAAATGCAGCGGATAGTAAGGTTAAGATCAGGCAAAGAACAGACAGTTTTCTTTTCATCCGCTAATCATTCCTTTCCGATTACTTCACTGCAGCAATGATATCCTGATAAGCCCAGTGGGTAGCAGGTACATCACCAAACTTCACTGCAGTTACATTCAATTTCTTGGTACCGGCAATCCGGTTAATTAATACTACTGCTTGTGCACGTGTAATTTGTGCATTTGGTTTGAACGTACCGTCAGGGAACCCTTGCACATAACCTGCCTTGGACAAGGCGTTAACATATTGCTCCGACCAATGGCCCTTCAGATCGGATTGTTTGGTAATTCCGGCATTGGAAGTGTCAAGTTTCAGTACGGTGGTCATGATTTTGGAGAACTCTGCTCTTGTCAGACCTTGCTGTCCGCCAAATCCGCCGTTCGGATACCCTTCAACAATGCCTGCGGAAGCAAAGAATGAAGTCAGCTCCACATTCTCGGCAGTCACATCATTGAACAGGTTTCCTACATCTACTTGCTCCATATCCAGAAGCGGTGCCAGTGCAGCAATTGTTTCGTATCGGGTAATCGCCGCATTTGGTTTGAACAATCCGTTAGGATAAGCCGCCATGTACTTAATGTCACCGGCATTGCTCTTCAGTTCAAACTTGGCATTCTCTACAGCATAATCAATGGTAATGACCGTATCGTCCTTATCGGTAATCATTTTGATGGTCATATCGCCTGTAATCAGAATTTCACCGGTATACTTCTTGCTGTTCACCGTCGGTGCGCTGCCGTCAGTAGTGTAATAGATCGTTTGCCCTTCCGGTGCAGTCAGCTTCAGCTTACTGTTCTTGGCAACGGCAACCGGTGCTTCGCTGTCGCCGTTCACAGTCGCGTTGCTGGTGATCGCCGTAATGGCCGGTTCCTTGACAGGAGCAGGTGTAGCGATAGGAGCGATTGGACCGCCACCGCCGCCGCCTCCGCCGCCGCCGCCGCCGCTAGGAGGAGGGGTTACCAGCGTCCAGGTACGGCTTGTTACAGGACTGTACTCTTTACCTTCAGCTATAGTGATAGCCTTAATCGTCGTAGTAGCCTTTAGAATAAGTGCATCGCTGTACAGCAGGGATGCTTCCGTAGGATTTGAACCGTCCAGCGTGTAATAGATGCTGCCGCCCGGCTCTTCCGTTGTCAGTTCAACCTTAATTTCATCGGTAAAGGTTGTATCAACAGGTTTGGCAACTGGTGCCAAGGCAGCCGGCTCAGGGTATTTCAGGGCAGCTGCATTCACTGTAATACTTCTGCTTTGTCCTCCTGCTGTTGCCTTCAGTACTGCGCTGCCACCCTGTTTTAAGGTTCCTGCAGCACCGTTCACTGCAGCCTTGGACGGATCTGCACTCCATATCAGCGTTCCGCTGGCGCTCATTTTGAATGCTGAGCTTACACGGTTAATCAGATCCTGCGGATCCAGGATTACAGCCGCGGAAGCAAGCGTTCCTTCATCGGTGCCATTGAAAGCAAGAAGTAGCGGATAGAACGTATTCTGCGCTTGCCAGATTCCGGCATCCAGACCCGCTGGAAGATTCGGACCGGTAAGCTCTGTACCAAGAAGCCCCATTGCACTGCTGCTGTTGCCAGCTACTGCTTTGCCGTCCAGATTGTAGAAGGCAATATTATTCTTCAGCATTTGTCTGTTGAACAAGGATTGGCTGATCGTTGCCCGGTCAGACTTCTGTCCGGCAATCCCCCCGAAGAAGGCCTGCATCGGCAGAATTCTGCCTTTCACTCCAGCTTTAACTTCTCCGGTATTCAGGGAAGAAGTAATGGATCCGCTCTCGACCAGACCGGCGATACCGCCCGCCCATGCTGTAGAGGTTCCTTCTGCGGAGACTGCTCCGGCAGAATAGCTGTTCTTGATCTCTCCTGCGTTCAGACCGCTGATCCCGCCGGCTATAGCCTGGGCCGAAGCCACATGGAGATCGCCGTAAGACATTGACTCGGTGATCGTACCTTCCGCACTGTTCTCACCGGCAATTCCGCCGGCTGCCAGTGTCGCGGCAGCGTCAATATTGCCTTTGGATACCGCTTGGTGAATAACTCCGGCGTTGCGTCCGGCAATTCCGCCAATGCGGCCTTGCCCGGAAAGCTTGACCCCGTCATTAGAAGCCTTCTCGATGGTTCCTTGGTTTACACCTGCAGTTCCGCCTGCTGCAGCACTGCCAACTACAGAACCGCTGACGTTCACGTTGCGGATGACTCCATCTTTGTGGTTGATCCCTGCAGCCGCACCGGAATTTACTGCGCCGGAAATATCTGCTGCGGTAAAGTTAACATTCAGAATTTGACCATGGTTTTCTTTGATGAATCCGGCGTACTGCTGCTCTGCCTTATTCAGTGAAAGTCCGCTAACCGTATGCCCTTGGCCGTCAAATACTCCCTTGAAGCTGTTGAAAGCGGTCCAGGTGCTTCCGGCCAGATCGATATCCGCTCCAAGCAGGATGGTTGCCAGCTCCGGTTTGTCTTCAGCAGTTCTGTTGAACAGCTTGTAATAATTGAATCCTGTCTCGTTATAGAACATGACTGCGCCTGCAAGCTGCAGTGGTGTCCGTACTGTAATGGTTCCGTCAGTCAGATCATTCAGGAATGTGGTGTCATAATCGATAATCCATGTACCTGAGAGCAGCGGGTTAACCGCATCTGACTTCACAGCCCCTGCAGCCGCACCTGCGTTACGGCCTACAGCACTCAGTCCTGCCGTTACCATACCTGTCGTATAAGAAGATCCGGAAATTTTACCGTCCCGGAAGTTATAGCCGACCAGTGCGCCTGTAGAGACATTATTGCCTGCTACATTAACAGAAATTTGCGGAACATTGGCATATACGCCGCTCAAAGTTCCGTCATTATAGCCGGCAAATCCACCGTTGTAAGAACGGGTGGAGGACTTCACTCCAATGGTTGAAATCTTGTTCTGCAGTGCATAAGAGCTGCTGATGCTTCCGCTTCTCTCCACCGATGCTGCAAAACCGCCGCTGCGGGTGTCGAAGCCTGTGTTGCTGATGTCACCGGAAGCATAGGCATCCGTGATCAGGAAATGATCCACCGAGCCTGCGAAGCCGCCGACATAGGAACCCAGTCTGCCGCTGACATTCAGTTTACCTGTTGCATAGGATGTTTGAATTTGTCCTTTGCGGGTATCATTCTCACCCAGAAGTCCGGCAAAGCCGCCTGCATAGATTGTGTTATCCTGATTGGTATCTGTAATTTGTACCGGAATATCCGTATGGGTATGTGTAATTTCAATGACATCCCCCAAGCCGACTACACCGCCGGCACGTGTTGCCGGTACAGATTGTCCAAGTGTTAATGCCGAACCGATTTTAAGAGCTTGTCCGGAATCGGAAATAACTTTACTGTAATGAATCTCACCGCCGAGTCCCCAGCCAATAAGTCCCCCTGCATTAATGACTCTGCTG
This sequence comes from Paenibacillus sp. PK3_47, assembly GCF_023520895.1. Classification (NCBI taxonomy): domain Bacteria; kingdom Bacillati; phylum Bacillota; class Bacilli; order Caryophanales; family Paenibacillaceae; genus Paenibacillus; species Paenibacillus sp. PK3_47. Next base: position 5,158,168 of record NZ_CP026029.1, on the reverse strand, counting down.
GTATCTGCGTACAGACCGCTCTTCACGATCGTATCTACAATAATACCGTTGCTGTACCCGGCAACTCCGCCTGCATTCGCTGTATTGCCGCCGGTCACATTCAGAGCAGTTGCAACCTCCGAGCTGTAGATCGAAGCATTATTGTTCTTGCCTGCCAGACCGCCTGCAAACAAATCAGCAGTATTGTCTGTTCCTGTTACCGTAATATTGCCGTTATGAACCTTGGCAATATAAATACCGCTGTACAGTGGATAAGCTTTTCCGAAGTCATAGCCCCGATCCATATCGTCCGCTGTGATAATTCCGGCGATTCCGCCGGCAGATACTTCAACATTCTTCGCCGCCACCTGAACTTCAGGGGACGCATCCGCATTATAGAGGATTGAATTGTGTCCTTCACCCAGTACCCCACCGGCTGAGATCGTCTCTCCGGCTGCCTGGATAGAAGCATCTGCACGGACATCATTGATTGCTGTCCCTGTTGTTATACCCGCGACTCCGCCGATAACAGCCTTCAAGCTGTCAGCTGTAGTCGCCAGTGTTACGCCTTGAACTGAGGCTTTATCGATATCAAAACTGTTAGTCTCCATAGTACGGGCTAACAGTCTGCCGCCGAGTTTGCCTTCTTTAGCTCCCACAACACCACCGACAGAACCGTTAGCAGTCAGTTGAACACCGTTGCCGGAGCCTGTCACTGTAACATTGCTGATGCTGTTTCCGGCATCCGATTGTCCAATGATTCCGCCGAGGACGGAGTCAAGGCCGCTTGCCTCAATCGAACCATCTGCGAAAGTCAGTGTAAGATCTTTTGCCTGACCGGAAATAAACTGTCCGATTATTCCTCCGGTAACGGATTCCATACCCGTGGAGGAAATCTTGTATCTGGAATTCACTTCAAAGTTCAGACCTGTCACATCGCCGTTCTGTACGCCGATAAGACCACCGACAACTGCACGGTCTGCTGCACTGCCGATGCTGCCTTCCTTATCGTTGAACCCGTAGGCCGAAGGAGTAAGATCCACGTTGTTCTCACCGATAAAACCTCCGGCAATACCGTCCTCAGCAATGGTCTCAATCCGGCTTCCGCCATCCAGCGTAAGATTCAAGCCGGTAACTGGCCCTGAGTTGCTGCCGATCACTCCGCCGACAATCCCGCCGCTGACTTTCAATCCGTTTAGCAATTTAAGATCAACATTAGTAACTGTACCCAGGTTCATCCCCGCAAGTACCCCGGTATACCCGTTACCTGCCACAGAAAGTGGCTCCAGAGTGACGTTCTGTACAACAGCCTTTGTTCCGATCACTCCGAATAATCCGGAATACGTGTACACTGGCTGCAGAGTCAAGCCATCAATCAAATGATTGTTTCCTTCAAAGGTTCCTTCAAAAGGATTCTCTTCAGCGCTTCCGATGGGTACCCACTGTTTGGACTGGATGTGGATCGGATTCATGACCGTCACCGTTCTGTCCGCAAAGTCAAATTTGTTAACACCGGCAATCGTGCCGTTGACGATGCCAGCAAGACCGGCAAGCTCTGCTTCCGTAGTAATCTGGAAGTTGATAGCCTCTTTATCTTTCATATACCAGTTAATATTGGCATTAACATCATTGCCGATTTCTCCGCCGGTATTAGCTGCACGGTTTACCTCAGGATATTGATAGACCGCATTCAGCGAGCCGTATTTCCAGGCTCCGTTAAAGTCCCAGCCCGATAATCCCGGGAAGACCGTTCTATCCTTAAGTGTTTCCGACAGAATGGTTGTCAGCCGCACATGCACGTTCAGCCAGCGGTGATTGCCCTCAGCAAAATCAGGCAGATCGCGGTTGATGTTCAGTGCTTCGTCTTTAATATAGTAGGACTTGTAGATCAGTTCTTTACTTGCGTTATCATAACGCCCGGCGAAACCGCCGGCATATGCGCCCGAACCCGCAGTAACATCTGCTGCTGAGTATACATTGCTTACTTTACCGTTCGTAATCCGGCCGATGAATCCTCCGACGTATGAATTAGCTTTGGCAGCTGCAACACTTTTCGCAACATAAGAGTTCTTGATTGTTCCGCCGGAGTGCTCTCCGACCAGACCCCCAACGATGGTGTAGATGTTGTTGGCTTTAACATTGGAGGAAGCGTAGGACTGCTCCACTGTACCAGCCGTATTTCTGCCGATCAGTCCCCCCAGGAAGACCGAACCGCTTGCTGTTCCTTTTGCATTACCGGTAACATCAATATCTACATAAGAGCCAAGAACTGCACCCGCATTTTCACCGGCCAATCCGCCGGCATGGGTACCTGTACCCTCAATGGTCAGGTTGGAATTGGAATACGTATAATAGAGCGTTCCTGAAGCAGTATTCACACCGGCCAACCCGCCGATGATGGAAGAATCTCCTCTGGAAATTACCGTGATTTTATCTGTAATACTGTTATTGGCAATCAGACTGCGGTTTTCTCCGACCATTCCGCCCACGATTGAAGTAGGGGCTTCTGCGGATACATTACCAACCGCACGTGTATTCTGAATCGTGCTGACCGCTACAGCGGGATTCAATACCGGATCAATGGTCTGGGCTGCATTAAGGCCCACAATGCCCCCAATCATTGATGATACCGCTCCGGCGTTCGCTTTCAAATTCAGAGTACTGATATAACTGTTTGCAATGATTCCGGAAGAGCTGCCATGGTTATAGCCTGCAAACCCGCCGGCAGTAGCACGCGGCGCATTAACCGTCACGCTGATCGTTGTTCCTGTCAGACGGTCAAGCTTGGAGGCTTCGTTGTAGCCTACTATACCGCCAATATAGGCATCCGTGGCGGCTGGCTGAACCAGAATGAACGTGCTCTCCAAATTGACGATTTTGCTGTCACTCGTAATGCTGCTGTTCTCCAGAGTACCCGCCAGGCCGCCGACTGCCGGTTTAGCAGCCAGCACCTGGATGAACATTTCGGCTCCATCCTCCGCGTTCACTTCCGGATCTTGAATATCCGTAGTTATAGCAGATCCTACGATCGCTCCTGCTTTGGCTTCCACAGCGCTTAGTGTAATCATAGGGTCGTTGCCTGGAACATTTACCACAGCCGACTTTATACCTGCCCGGTTGGCCGGATCTGCTGTTCCTTCCGAATGCCCGGCAATTCCGCCAGCTTCTGCACGTACACCTTTAGCTTCTATAGTCAGCTGGGTAACGGTAGCGTTAACCAGTTGTCCGTCATTCAGACCGGTATTACCGCCAAGCTGGTGATCCGCACCTGTTGAGGTGATGATTACATTCTCAGCATGATTGTACGGATCAGCTGCTGCCGAATGGTTCTCGCCGAACATTCCGCCCGCTTTTACTGATGCGCCTGCAGCGTTGATTTCAATCCGGTTTGTGTGACCGTTGAATTCGGCTGCCGAGTTATTCCCTGCACCGCCGCCGAAGCTTACCTTGTCGGCCAGCAGTTCAACCTTTATATCCTGTACTTCCACAGGCACGGCCGCAGTGCCGATTACAGCATCTGCAGTAAGCTTTCCGGCTGCGCCCCCGATGGTATAACCGCTCTTGCCGGCTTCATTCAGGAAGCTGATCCGGGCAGCCTGGCCGCCGTTCAGAATCAGAGGTTTCGTGTTCACACCTACAAGTCCGCCGAAGGTGATATGATCCTGACCGTCTGCAGGAGCAGCTACCACAGCTTTCAGAATTAATGTGCTGTAGTCCGTTGAGGCTGCATCCCCGGCAGTGATGCCGTTCATGGTTCCTTGCGCGTTACCGGCAATCCCGCCGACAACCCCGCCTTGGGAAGTCACTTGAAGTGTTGCATATTTAGCTGCAGAATCATTCACTGTACCTTCCAGATAACCGGCAATTCCGCCGATTGTCCCGTCAGAGGTTACCGCGAGAAGATCTGCTGCCGTTTTACCAGTTACAGCTGATGAAATGGTTCCGCCGGCTTCATATCCAACGATACCGCCGGTGTATACATCTGCTGTACCTTTTACAAGCAATGTTCCTTTGGAGGATACCTGGCTCATATTCCCGCCGGCATCATAACCCGCGATACCGCCAGTATATATCTGTGTTCCCCCGTTAACAGTAATAGCCCCTGTATTCTCAAATGCTGCAGCTGCAGCATTGCTGGTTACCAGACCGCCTGCAGCATGACCGACAAATCCGCCGGTAGATACATTCTGTGTACCTGTCGCTGTAATCGGCTGAGAATTCACGTAAGCATTCGTCCAGGTGAATTTGCTTCCGGTGTACCCGGCAATTCCTCCTGTATATACATTTTTGTTACCGTTGTTTACAACCGGAGCGGTATTCACAAATGTAATGTGTACATCCGGGCTGACCACCGTACCTGTAGCCCCTACAAGTGCTCCGGCTGCCGAACCTTCTGCCGCTGGGGCATTAACCGTAACCGCACCATTATTAGTGCTCATGTTAGAAAATACTACGGTGCTGTCTACTTTACCGGCAATCCCGCCTGCAGTAACCTGGCTGCCGCCAGCAATCGTAACAGAAGCATGGTTGGTAATCGGTGTATCCTCATCACTCAGACTGAGGTGTCCGGCAGTATGACCGACAATCCCGCCTGCGGTGAGAACATCGCTGCCCGTCCCTTGAGCAAGAATAGCGGCAGAGGCACTGTTCACCACTTTTTTGATGATGATGCCGCTGGTATCACCGTAACCCATAATTCCGCCGATATCCGCAGAGCCTTGGGTTGTAACGGTTCCATTATTAATAGAGTTAGAGATCATTCCTTCGCCCATTCCGACAATCCCGCCAGCATAGGCATGGTACGAAGAAGCATTGATACTGATATTGATATTGTTGGTAATGTCGAAAACAATGCTGCTGCCGCTCATTTTCCCTACTGCGGCTCCTGCATAGATATCATAGGTTGCACCGGTGACAGTGATCGAGTTGGTCTGGTCAAACGTCAGACCGCCCACTGTACCGCCAACCATGTTTCCTACAATTCCCTGATAGGACAAATTGGAAACGACGTTCATATTCGAGATGGTCTTGATTGAACCACCCTCTGTGATCAAGGTTCCCTTGAAAGGATGCTCGGCTGTACCGATAGGAATCCATTGATAGTCCTTCAGGTCCATATTTCGGGTGATTTCCAGAATTTTGTCATCCAGGCCGTCTACAGTCCCGCTGTTAACCAGCTTGGCAACCCCCGCAAGTTCCTTTTCATTTTTAATTTTGAAGGTCTGATTGGTTGATACATACCAGTTCGTATCAGCCACGCTGTCCCAGGTCTGCGGATCTGCCTTGGCGTTAATCCCTCCGGCAACTGCCGCAACGACCACCACTGCCAACGCTATTAGATAACCTATAATTGATTTCCGCTTCAAAGCCACTTAGACACCACCCATATTTTATTGTGTATTTCCAGCAGAGTGTGCCCGCACTCCACAATTGGCGGTACGGGCACATTCTTCTTATTGCTCGGCTGTAATCAATTGATCAAATCTGATAGCGATAGCTGCCGCCTGTTCACGCGTAAGCGGACTGGACGGATTCACCTTGCCGTCCTCGCCAAGGATAATACCGTTTTTGATGCTCAGCGCTGCCGCTTTTCTTGCCCAAGCCGGAACTTTATCCTTGTCGGTAAAGCTGTCCAGGATGGAGGCTGTCTCAGCGTCAGAGAGTTCATTGCCTGTGCTGACAAGCGGCAGCAATCTGCCCAGCATTGTCATCGCTTCGATCCGTGTCAGCGTATCCTGAGGCGCATATTTGCCGCCATCAAGTCCGGTGACAATCCCCAGCTGGGAAGCAATGGAGACGCTGCGGTTATACCAGCTGCTGCTGCTGACATCGCTGAAGCCGGCAGAAGCTGCCTGCTTGTTCATCAGACCGGCAACGCGCAGCAGAATCGTTGGATACTCTGCTCTTGTTACTTTACCTTTCGGATCAAAGGTATCGGCTGATTTTCCTAATACGAACAGCTTGGCTGATGCTGCTGCAATACTATCCTTGCCCCAGCCTGCCGGCATATCCTTGAAGTTCTTCTGATTGCGGATGAAGTAGAGGCTGCCCTCTCCAGTCAACTGCACGTTCACGGCCGCTGCGCTGTCATCCAGCTTCCAGGGGACAGTAGTCCAGTTACCGGCTGCATCCTTCAGCACGACGGCTGTAATTTCATTTGCTGCAAGCGGAGATGGGATAGCCATCTTAGCTGCCAATGCCGGGGTCCAGCTGCCTGCCGGCAGGTTGGCCGTAACATTTACCCCTTGTCCAGCCGCCATAAGCGTGAAGCCCTGCTGATCTGCGATGACCTGCATCGCCTGCTGATCAGCACTGCCGTTCTGGCCAATACCGATGACCAGCTCGCCATTCACTCCGGCAAGATTCTCAGGAGCAAGTACCAATTGGCCCATCGGAACTTCAATAGTCACCTTTTTCTTCGCTGAGACGGCTTGCCGGACTACATTCTGATCCACTTGGATGCGGAATGCACGTGCAGCAGGATCTGCAGAGGTTACTGTAATGTCGTGATCTGCGGACACTTCTTTATCGGTAATCCGGATCACGGCTGTGAGACCATTCCATTCCGTAACAACCGGCTGCCCGTTGACAGTCACTTGCGCTGCTTCGGCTGGTGCTTCTTCTTCCTCAACAGGCAGTACGACACCTGGAGTACCGCCTGCGCCTCCGCCGCCTGCGCCGAAACCGCCGCCACTGCTGGTCCATACATTTGCTTTAATCTGACCTGCGGCCATGACCAGCTTATCGGTAGAAGTCCGTTTCGCCAGTACAACAACATCACCCGGATTCACACTGATGACTCCATCCAGCGGAAGCAGACTCCACGAGCTCACATCCTGCTTAAAGCCCGGAATTACTGCAGCATTGCTGCTATAAACTTTATAAGCAATCTGCTGTCCGGTCATATCTCCTGAGGAGGTGACCGTAATCTTGGTGCGGCTGCTGTCCCCGCTAATGGAGCTGGAGCTTGCTTCAAGCTTGCCCAGTTCCTGCGGTTTCGGTACAGCCACCGTCGAAACGAGCATACCTTGAAGGGTTACACCTTCGGACACCTGATACTCTGCTTCGATCAGGCTGGAGCCTGTCGCAAGCGCCGTAATCTTGCCGTCTGCCGACAACGAGATTGCATCACCTGAAGCTACGGTGTAAGTCAGATTCTCCAGATCTTTTGCCGGAATCGGCTCTTCCTTGAATTTAGGTTTGCCGTTAGCGTCTTTGCCGTCCGAAACCTTGAGGTAAGCCTGTACTTTGTCCAGCTCACCCGGCTTCAGCGTTTCCGCTCCCTTCAGAACAAGGGCAACCGGAACTTTGTAGCCTGCGTTTGTAATATCTACAACCGCTGTGTTGCTATTTTTCGCTTCATCTGCAGCCACAATGTTAAGAGCTACAGAAGGTTCAGAAGAATTGATTTTCACTGTTCCGTCAAAGCTTCCCGTCAACGGATCAACCGTGATTGGCGTGGAAACCTCAACTTCTTTATAGGTTCCGTTAGCCTGCTGTTGGTTCACCATATATTTGGCTTCGAGCAGGGTTCCGGTTGTTGTGGTTCCCGCTACACGCACTTCGCCGTTCGCTGTTCTTTCACCCGTTACCGGCTGATCAAGATAGAGAACCGGTGCGATGGTGTCCACAGTCATATACAGCATCGTAACCGAGATATCCTGGGTCGCCGTGTTTCTGGCTCTCAGTTCGAGAGCAAACGGACCGTCTGTCTGGAACTGGTCGAGATTCAAAACGCCTTGGCTGCCGCCGCCGGCCTTGTTGGTCAAAGCTACCTTCGCGATGGATTTCTCAGCATTGAAAACTTCCACCGTCACATTGGACTGGTCTGAAGTGAGCGTCAGTGACTGCTTCGTTTCACTTGTCAGCAAGTTAATGTAGTTTCCGGTGTCTTCCACTGTACCCAATCCGCTCGCTACAGAAAGCTTAGGCAATTTTGGAATCGGCAGCAGCTTCTTGCTGCTGTCCTGGCGCTCGGCATAATGGTAGTTCTGGTTCTTGTCTGCATTCTCCGTCGGAACCGTTGCGGAAGTAACACCGACAACATATTCCGTTCCAACTTCCAGACCGACATACTTGATCTTCGTTACATCCGTAACCGTTCCTTCAAGACTGGTTGTATTCACTTCGTCTGAAGTGGATAACGCCTTCCAGCCGCCGATCAGGATGCCTTCATATTTACCCGTTGCTTCATTCCAGTAAGGCTGAAGTTCTTCTTCGGTGTACAAAATTTCGCCAAACGGAGCATACGACTCCAGCTTGCCGTTCACTACAGACTGCGCATCCACCACAAAGCTGTGCTCAAAAGCTCCATGCCCTGTTTTCTTGGCTCCCGGCTTGAAGGAGAGCGAGAACAGTCCGTTACCGGCAGGTACAACCGAGACGTCACTGACTGCCTGCGGTGCAAGCGGATCAATGAGCTCAAATTTCTGCGGAGAAGTCTTCGTGCCGAAGGTTGCGCTGGATTTCAGCTCAGCCCGCAGATAGTAGTTGCCTTGTCTGAGCAGACCGCGGATATCCTCCGGATTGTCCATCAGCGTTACATTGGTTACATCAATTACGGTGCTGCCGCTGGTTACGCCGCCACTGACCGAACCGCCGGCACCAACAGGTACATCTTTGGCAATCAGCATTCCCGGATCTCCCGGTGAAAGCACCTCTTGCCCATCGATTACAGTCGTTTCTGTGGTTACCGCATCTTCAGCGAGGTACAAGTTCACTGTATCTCCTTCTTCTGCGTTGGCTACTTTCCATGATGCCGTAAATTTATTGACATCCGTACTATTCTTCGCGAGATTTACTTCATTAAGCTGAGGCAGGGTTGGAATATTCATCAGCTTGGTTTCTACAGCCGAAGCTGCTGTAAGCGTCCAGGTTCCGCCTTTTTTAGCCTCATTCTCAGGGATAATAATATAGGCTCTGCGGATATCCACTTCAGCATTAAGCTTGGATGGATCCGGAGATACATCACTCGCAGGAATGTATTGTTTAAAAGCATTGGCCTTAGGATTAGGCTTGTCCAGATCGGCAAAGTCTTCAAACACCACCGGATAGTCTTTACCTGCAGCATCCTGCAGCCTGATTTGCGGCATATCCTTACTGCTGTATTCCATTTCAATAATTGCATTACCGGATGCAGCGCCCATCGGAATCTCATGGATTCTGCCGCCGTTCTTGACTGTAATGCCGCCTACGCCGACATTAACCGATCCGTTCTCAACAATTTTCACACCTTCTGCTACTTCACGGTAGATAATCTCGTGATTTTCTTCCTCGGCAGCAGGGACGGCCGAAGTGGCGAGTGTTTCCACCCCTTCACCAATAACCATCAGGCGCGGTCCAAGTTCGGGATCATCCACTACGAGCTGGATCATACCTTCCGGCAGCTGATCACTGGAAGTACCAAACTCTATGCCTCCGCTCCAGTAGTAGGTAATCCCCAGAGAGATGAAGAGAATGCCGATACTGCCCCATACCTTATCATTGTTGACACCAAGGAACATACTCGACAGCGGCATGCCGCCGACCACCGGAACACTGTTCGGAATCTGTACTTTGGATCCGATATAGCCTTCAAAGTCTGTGCGGTTCTTCTCCAGATTCTGTCCGACGAAGATACCGGCCTTACCGATAATGATATCCCAGCCGCCAATATCCATAGCCGCTTCTACCCGCACAAACCAAGGAGTAACCCACTGTGCTTCGAGCAGTGCTTTGGTCAGCATCGGAAGCCGGTCACCTACATCGGCATCTGCATCCGCCGAGAAGTCCAGTCTTCCTTCAATTTTGAGACCTGTGCGTTTTACCGTCAGATCCACATCCCCGAAGAAGTAAGCCGGAGCTATACCGAACCGGAGGCCTACCCCTGCTTCAATCGTCAGCGGGAACGGATCCTCAGCTGTACCGCCGGCAATGGTATCCGCCAGTTCACGTACAGCACCGCGGATCTCATTCAGGTAAGTTGCCCCGGTGATGAGGATACCCGGTGACGGCAATGTTGCTCCAAAGCCGATGACATCCGGCAGAATCCGGCCGTCCTTGACCTTCTTGAGTGCAAATTCAACCTCAACGCCAAGCATGTTTTTTAACTGTGCATCGAACTTCAGGCCGTACATATTTCCTTCTCCGTCGCCCTGAACCACGTGCTTAATGGTGATTTCTCCGCTTGGAGAGTCCGGTTCATCTTTCTTTTTCTTCGCTGGTTCGAACAAGCCCATGTTGTCCTGCAGGCCGAATCCCAGTGCAGCATCTACTCCATAGAAGCCTGCGCTGTTGAAGATTACATTCTTGATTTCTGCACTTACGACCTTGAGGGACAGCGAGCCTCCGAAGGAGATACCGCCTTCTCTAAGAATATAGTCATTAAAGCTGAAGCCAAAGCCGTCAATGGCAAAGCTTGGAGCTCCGAACAACGACTGCTTATTGAAGTACACATCTTCGATCATAATCTGACGCAGCGGATTCAGTCTGTCACCGACAGCGCCAAGGGCCCATTTCAGACTGCCGTTAAGGCTGCTGTCTTCAGGATTATGTTTCGATTCATTGTCTTTTTTCTCAGTTACCGGCTTTTTGATATTCGTAGGATTGAAGCCGCCGTCTCCAAGGGACTTGGTGAAGCCGTTGAAGAAGTCGAGCGTCCATTCTCCTTTATGGAAAACAAACCCGCTGCTCGCAACGCTAAGGGTTCCATCCCCCTTGATGAACAAGGTATCCATGAATGGCATATCCGCAGGCTGGGATTTCCCGAAGATATCCAGCTTCCCGCGTACAAAAGCCAAATCCTTGCCTGTATAGGCTACGGCATCGTTGATGATGGCCGGTTCTGTTTTGGTATCGACGATAACCTGCTCATCTTTACCCGTACCGACCTGCTTGATCATCCCGCGGATTGTAACCAGAATCTCGCGGTCAAATTTAGCATCCTTTGCATCTACTTCCTTTTGGAAGTTTTCATAATCTTTTTCCGTTGCAAACAGTTTATATGCATACATCGGAGTCTCTTTTAAAGCTGCATCATCCATAAACTCTTTAAGATCAAAAGCAGGATCTACCGCTTTGCTTGCCGCTCCGATTAATGCCTTGGTCTGCTTGTAGCTTGTAACAGCGGAGTACAGGAACGCTCCGTCTTTAAAAGGTTTGTTCGGGAACAGTGAATTCAGCTGATCCAGCAGTTCACCTTTTACCGAAGCTCCGTTTGACAAGCCGCTGACATCCACGGCTTCTCTGTACAGAGCCAGGACTCCGGCTTCGCGGATCCGAGTATCATTATTATCTGTAACCAGGAAGGATTGCGGAGTCGTGATATCGTATAAGGCCGCAATTTCCTCGTCGCCTCCGGCATCCCCTTTATAGTCGATCTCTACCTGATATTCGCCAAGCGGCAGTTCAGGACCCAGACCGCTTTTCAGCACATTGCCGCCCTTATCCACTTGATCTCCGCCGCGGTACGTAATCCGCATGGCGCCGGAGAATCCGTCGTCAGTCGGCTGCATAATTACTGCATCCTGCACATTGACCTTGTAACGGTCTCCCGTTGCCTTATTCTTCAGGAACAGGTCAAAGTTCGGTGCGGTAGTGGCATTACCTGTATTATAGGCTTCAATGTTCGACAGGTTCACAGTCACATACTTCACGTCTGTGCTGTAGAGCTCCTTCGGTGACAGCGCGTAAGAATACGTAGCTGTTGCTTCGCCTACCGGCGGAAGCAGAATGAAGTTCGTACGCGTAGATTCATACTGCGCTCTGATCCCTTCATCTTCGATGCCCTCAATCTTGCCTTGCGTTTCCGGGCTTCTCGCAGAAATCATATATTCCTTTGTGATCGGCCAAGGTCTGCCTTTAGCCTGTACACGGAACGTCGCTGTTATTGCGTCACCCGGTTTGTACTTCGGCTCAATGCCCATTGCAGCTTCTTCAGGAGTAGCTGACTTTTTGAATTCCAGCATTTTGCTGCGGTCATTTTCCAGGACCGGATTGCCGTTCGCATCCAGGACATCTCTTCCGTTTTCATCCTGCCTTACGAAGCTGAGGCCGCTCTCCAGCGTCATCTCCACTTCGATTTTGGAGTGCTCCATATTATAAGCCTGCAGATTTTCAACCTCGGCTGTGACAGTGAAAACTCCGTTATCCACGTACTTCGACGGAACGGTTTCGCCTTGTGCCAGCGGAGCAGTAGCCAGCTGCTGAACCTGGTCTACGTAGCGTATTGAGAATACTTTGTCAGGAGCGGTAAGCTCTCCGAGACCGTATACAGTCTCGAAGCTCTGGAAGCCTCCGGCTGCCAGCTTCTCCGGGTTCCAGTAGAAGGCAACCGCAGAATCCGCTGTTCCGTAATCATTGGTGTCTCTGGTGAAATCCAGATTCGGATGCACCTCATAATCCCATTTCGTATTTGCCAGGCCGTTCCAGTGCCCGACAATCATCTCATCCACAATATTAATGTTCTGTTCCGCAAAGTTATTGAAGCCATAAGCTACAACATTCGTTGCCTGCGGATTGCTCAGATCCAGCTTGTCGCGCATGACCCAATAGGAAGGAATCTTGAAGTACGCTCTGTCCTCTTCAGGGATTCCGGCATTATCCTCCGGATTATGCACCAGCTTCCGCTCTACCTGCAGCGGAGACTTGTAAGCTGTGCCGATTTGGAACTGCGGTCCATCGTTGCCGCCGACCATCGTATCCAGCAGGATCCGGCTGCCGATTTGAACCTCCGCATTGCTGCGGTTGTTCACTTCATAGCGGACGTTAACATTACCGGAATTGACAGCATCCCCGCTGTCGGTGTAGAGCATCAGAATTTGTTTGATCTCTACGCCTTTGATCTTCCAGATCATTTCCAGTTGCTTAGTGCCGTTAGAATTCTCCACCACTTTAGGTGCAGTAGTCTCTGAATAATGGCTGTTGTCGAACTTGTATTTGTTTCCGTAAATATAATCGGTTCCGTCAATCCGGAACGTCGTGAATGACGTTTCCGGGTCATCTCCCTGGAACAGCAAATTTACGTTATCGTCATTTTTGCGGATCGGCTGACCTTCCACAGTCCGGATACCGTAGCGTCCGGTTTCGTTATCCAAAGTAACTTTAATGAAGTTATTTTGGATAACGGTTGTCTTTGTACTGCTGGCCGCCTCTACGAGAGCATGAAAGCTCTCGGAGGTGGACAGGAATACCATGATAAATGTGAGCATTACCGCCGTAATGCGTTTAAACAAATTCACCTAGCGTTCCCCCTGTTCATCTTTCATTTATTTCATACTGCCGACAAAGAAGGTCGCAAATTCGCGGTCCCGCTCTTGGGTTCTCACGACAATGGTGTACCAGCCTGTTTTCGGGAAGCTGACTTTGAACTGGCTGTTTACAAGTTCGTTATAGGTCAGTTTCTCCTTCACTAGCTTCAGCTGGCCTTCACGGTACAGACCAGGGTAATACAGAATATCAAAGGTACCTGCCTGGTTAACCTTATCCACACCGCCAACCTTCATGACGTTGAAGCCAGTCACTTTGAACGTAAGGGTATTGGTATTGAACAATGCAGATTCTCCGGAGGAAGCAGAGATCAGGGTATCGTTACCGAAGATGAGCAGTCCGCCATCTTTCACAACTACTACATCCTGATAGACAACCGTCTGATTCCCGACCTGGTCAACCGCTGTATACGCCACACGCTGGCGTCCAAGCTTGCTCAGATCCAGCCCGCTGATGGAGACCTTCACATCCGCTGCTGCGGATACATTATCGGAAACGGTGAAGCCGCCGAGATCCGTACGGAAGTTGAAGTCTTTCTTATCCTGGACAATACCTGCTGTTTCATTATTCAAGGTCAGCTCAGGCGGTGTGTTGTCCAGTCCCGCTATCGTTACCGGAACCTTGTTCACATTACCGAGCAAGTCCGAGATCGCAATTACCGGGGACCCGCTGCTTTCAAAAGCGCGTGAGTAGCTGAATGTGCCGCCAGCACTGCTGATCTCATTCGTATAACCCGCTCCGTCAGCGATCGGTCTCACACCGAAGAACATTTTGTTAGGTGCTGTAACAGAACCGCTGAGGGTAACCTTCACTTTACCTTTGGCATACTTCTGTCCGCCGATTGTAACGATCTGGTCTTCCGGAACAGCCTTGCCTTCTGCATCTACAAAGGTGTAGGTGATCTTTCCGACTTCCGGTGCTGAAGAGAGGATATTGTCAACCTTCTCTTTAATGACTGCCGTATTGCCATAGTCGTCGAGAACTGTAAATGACGCTGTTCCATTCTCAGTCAATGTAACACTGTTGTCCTGACTGACAATTTTAATCTGCTTGTCCGAATTGTCCGCTTTTTCTACCGTTAAGGTAGCTCCGGTGGAGAACAGCACATTTCCTGCGTTATCTTTCACAGTGTTGAAGGTGCCGCCGCCGCTCGCGCCGTATTGGTAGGAACGGGTTACTTTTACTTTTGGTGCTTCTTTATTAATATTGTTCACTTCGGCTATCACCGTATTGGTATTTCCTGCTGCATCCTTGATTTCAAAAGTGAATGTGCCGTTCTCTTTGAACGTGTAGGCGTTTTTGCCGCCATTATTCGTGATCGTTACCGGTTCAGAGGTACTCTGGAGATAGGCGGTTACATTGTTATTTGTTTTCGCCCCGTTCGAATACTCCACAGTTCCTTCCGGCTTGGTGCCATCGATATTCTTCACAACCAGATAGAGTGTATCTGTACGGGTCGTATCACTAAGATCGGTCAGATCAAAGCTATAGAAGCCATTCTCGTAAATTTTAAAATTATTCCCTGTGCGCACAGGCTGCGAAGGATTGATCTTCGAAGGCGCAACACGGATACCCGGCGGAAGCGTGATTTCAATATCCGCGCCTACCGTGGCATTGACCGGTCCGGTGGTACTCAGAGCAGCAAGGGCATAAACAGGCTGTACTGAAGTAGAAGCACCTTCGATGTCCAGCTTGGCGGCTTTACTGATCAAACCGCCTGGGGTTCTGTATTTCACCCACACCTGCAGCTGTTCAGGATCACCTGTCGGAACCTGTACGGCTACGAAATTGGTATATGGCTTCCAGTTGATCCAGCTTGTCCCGTTATCAGGGGAAACCGAGTATTCATAACCTGTTTTATCCTCTGTATCCAGGCTAAGCTTCACAATCGCTGTGTAGCCGTCCTTTCCATCACCAGACAAATAGATGAGAGAAGATTTGGCATCAGCCGGTGGTGTCTCCGGTTTTGAAGCCGCTGATACTTTGAAGGTTCCTGTGCTTGCCTTAACCGAGCTGTTTCCTGCTCCATCAGTGGCGAGTACATACAATCTGTAATCAGCAATTTCTCCTGCCTGCAGTTTTTTACCGTCAACAACCGCTGTTCCGTCCGAAGGCAGATCCAGCCACTCAGTGGAAGATTGTGCAGGTGCCGTTGCTGGTGCTCCTTCCTTTTCCAGAACCCATTGATATTTGCTGACAAGTCCTTTCTTGCTGTAGAACTCCGACACATTCACGAGTGTCTTGTGTTCTGGAAGCGGATAAGGAATGGCATTAATACTGAAGGTAACTTCAGGTGCTTCATTGTCAAAATAATAAGCTTTCGAATAGTAATAAGTTTTGTCGCTATGTTTCACCATAAGGTGGATATACTGCGTACCGTTCAGCAAAGGGTTAGCCGGAACTACGTAGCTGTAAGTGGCTTCACTTACGGTAGTATTCAAAGCCATTGCTCCCATTTGCGGAACAGCCGTTTCTTCAGTTGCCCCTGCTTCAGCAGGCGCTGCTGCAGGTTCTGCACTGCTTTCAGGTGCCGGAGTTTCTGCTGCTGCAGGCGTTTCTGCAGACTCAGCGCCGCTTTCCGGCGCTGCGGTTTCTTCAGCCGGAAGCGAAGTCAGTGCAGGCTCAACCGGTCCGGAAGACAAAAGCTTAAGAATGGCTACCGGTCCAATACTGGCTGTAACTTCAGCTTCTGCTTCAGCTGGTAATTCTGGCTCAAACGGAGCCGCAGGAGCTGCAGTTCCATCCTCACCTTCAAACAAAGATTCGATGGTCATAGGCTGAGTCAGATTTACGCTGCCCTCAAGGCCTGTAAATTGATCATCTGTTCCCGGACGAATGGAGCTGCTGCTGATTGCATAGCCAACGAAATCCGGTGTTACTCCGCTGATCTGGAAGGTTACATCATGACTCTTCACATAATCAGGATTAGCTTCCGGCAGGAACTGCGTCGGAATTTCCGCTTCAGAACTCACAACCACCGGTCTTTCCTGCGGTGTACCGATCGTCTCGTTACCCGCTTTATCTACTGCTTTCAGATAGAGCCAGTAAGATCCGTCTTCATCGATATCCTCATAGGTGGAACGCGTTACAGTTGTTCCGGAGTATTCGGCAGGTGTCCAGCTGCTGGTGTCTACAGACAGACCATCCTTTACCCACTGGTACTGTACGGAACTGACTCCACTGTGCGGGTCCTGTACAAGTGCTTGTACAGTGGCACTGGTCTCAGCCGCCATCGTAATGGAAGGACCTTTGTTATCCAGCTTGAGAATCCCTACTTCATGCGTCCAATTGGAATCATCCTGTTTGAAATCATCTAGACTCCAGACATTCAAATCACCATATTGTCCAACGGCTGCCAGCGCCTGGTTATCGGCATAGAAGATTTTATCCGCTTCCGAGCCCGAAGCCTCTGCGATCCATGCATCATACTGCGCTTGATGAGTTTTAACGTAGGCCTCTTTTTTCTCATACTGCATCAATTCCCGTGCGGAATCCCAGGTCATATCCGCAGTCCAGGTGTGCAAATACCATTCCCCGCTGTTATCGGTCTCAAATGCCTCTTCTGGCGGAGAGAGCAGGTTGGTCTTGTTATTCACAATCGACAGCTGCACATTCTCGAATTGTCCGGGATACAGCTCTTCCGACGGCTGTTTGGCAGCAAGCGCGTAACGCTTGAGAGCTGCGTAATTGTCTCCGGATACAGAAGCAAAAGGATCAGCCTTGTCCTGACTCCACCAGTAGTACACAAGACCCACTGAAGGAGATGCGCTATCACTCATGTTGGAAGGACGGTAGATTCCGCGGCTCGGCCGCTCTGTACCACGGTCTGCTACAGTCGGATCCAGTGAAGGCACTTTAATTGATGGATCATTGGCGTCGATCGTGATCTTACCCTTATTCTTATATTCAGTGTTGCTCGCGCCGCCCGCTTCGTAACGGTAACCGATAATCGGCTTCGTATTGTCGATGAACAGGTTCGCCCAGTCAATTTTGGAATTGGCCAGCGAGAAGTCGCCGCCCTCGATCCCCGCAATTTTCTCTTCATGTATCCCATCATAGTTCGCCGGCTGAATCATCAGATTGCCTGCATAGTCCTGGATAACGTCAGTATCCATATCGACAGGCAAGCTGCCGCCTTTGGCATCATTGGATACTGCGATTGCCTTCAGCAACGGGGTTTCCACGGTTAATCCGTCTGGCACTGTCATACGGAAGGTCCAATTTTTGGTGTTCTTGCCTGTAACATAGTAAGCTTTCATTCCGTTATTGAACAAAATAAAGGTTTTCTTCTCATCCCAGCCGTTTTTGATCACGGCTTCTTCTGTCAGCTGTAAAGTGAAGTCAATGACATCCCCTTTATTCAGCGTGACGCCGGTAAGGATCTCCGGCTGAATACCGTTCGCTGTCTTGGAATACTTAGGCCGCACGGCATCTACAATGACCCGGAAACCTTTTCTGTCATAGTCAAACGGGTTCACATTTTTGCCGTTCAGGTAGGCATTGCTTCCGCTGCTGGGCAGGTTGTTGAGATTTACAGTTGCTTTATTTCCGGCCGCATCACGGAGTACTGCTTCTTTCAATTTATTCTCCATCGACAAATCCATCGGTGCTCCGCCAGTAGTCCCGCCGGTAATTAATGGTGTCAAAGGCCGGTTTCCACTGTTATGAAACGGAACACCAGTGTATCTATAGCTGATTTTATTCTGATAGCTCTTCAGATTGTCTTTATTGTAAGTAATATTCGTCAAGTACTGCTGCTGTCCGGCCGCCGGAAGCCCGGTTCCATCCTCACTGATAAACAGCTTGTGCCGCAGGAAATAATCAGAGTTAGCGGAGACTACCGAGGACGGTTGAACCGGCTCTGTGAAATTATAGCTGAGTGTAATATTCTCATCTCTTTTAACATACAGCTCTTGCTGGTCAATGTTGGTATTCAAACGTTCTGCACCGTTGCCGGTAAATGTATAGTTGTTCAGCACCGGACGCTTCAGATCCTGAAACTTGAGGTAGAAGCCGCGCACACCCGCTGCTTCACCGTCGTCGTCCCCTTCGCCGTATACCCATATTTTGATAACAGAGTCAGGTTTGATGAGGGCCGTAGCAGATTTGTTATATTTTTGGCTGCTGCCTGTTCTTTCATTGATAATGTTCTTTCCGTCGACGCTTACTGTAATTGCCGAGTGGCGCGTCCAAATGAACCCGGAATGACGCCGCAGAACTGCAAAGCCGGTAACCACCTCTGCTTGCCCGCTTAGTGCCATATCATGCAAAAGCGGATTATCCTTTACACGAACCTCGAATGTGACCGTTGCTTCATTATCATCGACTCCGGCAAAGATATCTCCCTTAGCCCAGTCATATCTGGCATCCTTGTCGGTCTCAGTCTGGACAAAACCCGGTTCGAGATTATTGTAAAAGTTAAGAAAGGCGTTCTCCGCTGGGTAGGACATATTTCCCACACGCGCTCCGCTCTTTTCAAACTTCACCTCAAAGTCATCGCCCGCTGCCGCAGCCTGCCCGCTCCATGTATCGGGTATTAACGATAGCAGCATACCGAAGATCAAACTTAGCGAGATATACTTCCTGAATCTCTTGCTCATCAACAATGTAACGCTCCCCCTTATTCATTCATCATTTTCCATCCGCCGTATAGCAAGTGCTGCTGCAGTTTGAATTTGCTCCCTTCGCTCCACATTCTCCTTTCAGCTTGCTTTCCTGCGGACAAAAACGATTAAATCCTAATACTTCATTCCATATCTTTGATCCATATTATCAGACGGCTCTGAACAAACTCTTAACAAATCTCGACAAAAACCGTTTCAACAGGGCCTAAATGGGGTAAATCTCTCGAAAAAATGATAAAATTCACGTTTTCGTTAAAAAAAATGTCTAAAACAACAAAAAAAACGCAAGGAGCTTTCGCTCACTTGCGCATTTTTTCGTAATCCTAATCCATGGCACCTTGTTCTACTTCACCACCGGAGCCCGGCCAATGGCCGCCCCCACCTTCTCCAGAATGCTCTCCATCGAGGCGGGATCCTTTACATCATATTCGTCAATGTTGAGCCGCAGCACCGGACAGGCGCTGAACTCATTGATCCACTGGGAATACCGCTCATGCATATGCTCCCAGTAGGATACGTCAGTCTGGATCTCCATCTCACGGCCGCGTTCATTAATCCGGGTTAGAATCGACGGCAGGCTGCCTTCGATATAGATCAGCACGTCAGGATGCGGGAAATATGGAGTCATTACCATTGCCTCATACAGGCTGGTGTAAGTTTCGTAGTCCGTCTTCGACATGGTCCCCTGATCCGCATGCATTTTGGCAAAAATACCGGTGTCCTCATAAATCGAACGGTCCTGTACGAATCCGCCGCCCAGCTCGAACATCTTCTTCTGCTCCTTGAAGCGTTCAGCGAGGAAATAGATCTGCAGATGGAAGCTCCATCTCTCGAAATCATGATAGAACTTCTCCAGATACGGATTATGATCCACCTGTTCCAGCGAGGTCTGGAAGTTCAGCCGCTCCGCCAGCGCTCCGGTCAGTGTCGATTTACCAACGCCTACCGTGCCGGCCACTGTGATAATCGCATTATCCGGGATGTTGTATTTGTTCATTACATCAGCTCCTTTAATTGTGCGGCGATTGTAATGAAGTCTTGTTCATTCTCCACAAAATCAACCTTGTTGCCATCGATCGTTATAATAACGGTAGACGGTTCACTCACAGCGAGTGAGGCCATGGCGTTATCATAATCTTCTATTAACTGCTGCATGTATGCAGGTGAAATTTCTTCTTCGAACGAACGGCCGCGTTTGGCGATCCGGGCCATCAGGGTATCCAGATCCGCACGGATAAAAAGAATAATGTCCGGCTTCGGCAGATCATCGGTCAGCACATGGTAAATCTCGCGGTACTTGTCGCGTTTGGTTCCCTTGAGCGTACGCTCGCCAAAAATCAGGTTCTTATAAATATGATAATCGGAAATGACCGGTTTATCCTTATTTATGTACTCGTTCACGGTATCCTCAAGCTGCTTGTACCGGTTGCAGAGAAAGAACATTTCGAGCTGGAAGCTCCAATCGTCCATATTCTGATAGAACTTGTCCAGGAACGGGTTCTCCTCCACAATTTCCTTGATGATCGGCAGCCGGAATTCTTCTGCGAGCATGGTGGCCAGTGTGGTTTTGCCGGCGCCTATCGGGCCTTCAACGGCTATAAAAGGTGCATGTTTCATTAACGCTGTTATCCTCCTCAAATACGGACCAAGCCGGGTGACACTGTGAAATGGGTTTCCTCAAAAAAACAGACTCAATCATTGTATCACAGCTCGGCTTTTTGTGAACGGATGAATTTGAGTATTTTGTGCGGTGCAAAAAGAACCCGTATCCGCTTAAGCTTAAGCAGATACGGGTTTGTTCATTCATACTGCAGGCTACTCTTCAAATTTGCTGAGTAACCTTTTGAGCACTGCCGCAGCCTGGGCGCGGGTGGTGCTGCCTGCCGGGTCAAAGCTGCTGTCTGTCATGCCCTTCATAATTCCTTCATTTAATATCCGGGCTACATCATTCTTTGCCCAGCTTTGTATTTGGCTGCTGTCAGCATATTTTTCGAGTAAGCCCAAGCCGGCCGGGGTTGGATCTCCTGCACCAAGCAGCGGGTATGCCCGGATAATCATGGCGGCCATTTCTTCACGGGTAATTCTTTTATCCGGGAGAAAATGGTCATTGTCCCAGCCTTTAACCAGGCCTTCGGATACAGCACTGTACACAGACTTGCTGTACCAGGCTGACGGGGACACATCCGTAAATCTCCGGCCAGCCGTGTCGGCACGATCCGGCAGGTTCAAAGCTCTGACAAGCATGGCCGTGAACTCTGCACGGGTGATGAAATCATCGGGTTTGAACGTGGATTCGGAAGTACCGTTTAAGAGTAAGCGCCGCACCATCCAGTCAATATCCTGCTCGGCCCAATGTCCTGCTGTATCGGCAAAACGGCGGTGCATGATTGTTAGTGCAGCATATGGTCCCTTGGTATGGATATCGAACAGTAATCCTGTCCCCTTTGCATTCGGCGTACTCTTGACATAAACCCATCGTAATGCTGACTCGTCGTACCGGTAAATATCAACAAGATCCTTTTTCTCCGACAAGGACACAAATTCACCCTGTAGAGCCTTCTTAACAGCCACTACCGGAACCGCCGCTGCCTGAGCATGGCTCACCGTTTCGGCATGCACCATCACCGGCGGAGTAAGCACCTTCATTGCTGTACCCGGTTTGCCTGCTGCTTCGGCTGCCGCCGCCGGGAGCATCTCGCCCGTCTTTACAATTACCAGCCTATACTTTGCACCGTCTGCCATAGATGTCCCTTGCAGAGCTGCAGCGGCGTTGATCTTCACATTGATCAATACCGTTTTTATCTGCAGCGTGGCCGCTGCATCTTTCAATTGCAGCATGCCTTGAGCCGGAACCTGCAGAATGACACCGTCGGCTCTATCCTTTAATTCAAAATAGAGCTCTTTTGCCTTCCGGCCGTCCTTCAGTGCTTCCGAAATGGAATCTGCGCTGAGATCCACATACACAGTCTTTTTCCCGTCAGGTGTGGTTTTTGTGGAAATTCTCGCACCTTTACCTACATCAAGAGGGTCTTTCGGCTCTCCGCCCGGCGATGGCGTTGGACTTGCCGTTGGGGACGGGTTACCACTTGCCGTCGGCGTTGCCGTCGCAATTGGTGTCGGCGTTGGTGTCGCCGTCGCACTTGGCGTCGGCGTTGGTGTTGCCGTCGCAATTGGTGTCGGCGTTGGTGTCGCCGTCGCACTTGGCGTCGGCGTTGGTGTTGCCGTCGCACTTGGCGTCGGCGTTGGTGTCGCCGTCGCACTTGGTTTCGGCGTTGGTGTTGCCGTCGCACTCGGCGCTGGCGTCGGCGTCGCCGTCGCACTTGGCGTCGGTGCCGGTGTCGCCGTCGCACTTGGCGTAGGCGTTGGTGTCGCCGTCGCACTTGGCGTCGGCGTTGGTGTCGCCGTCGCACTTGCCGTCGGCGTTGGTGTTGCCGTCGCACTTGGCGTCGGTGTCGGTTCACCTCCGCCAGCGACACTTACATGGATACGGTAGGTCTTCGCTGTTGTTCCGCCCCCAAGATCTACGGATACCTCAATAATTCCGTCCTCAGGCAGAGTCAGGTTTTTCGTCATTCCGCTAACCGCCGGTTCCGAACCGATGGTAAGTTTTGCAGCAGCGTCGGCAGCGGCAGCAGTAATCTCCAGTTCCTTCATACCCGCAGGAAGTGCCAGAGTGTACTCGGTTTGTGCCGGATCGAATGCCGGCGTAAGTGTCCCGGTCCCAACGGACAGACCGCTCAGATTCGGATTCACATCAGGCGTTAATGCCAAGGTGCCTTCTCCAGACAAATTCCCTTCTTTATCCTTCACAGCTCCCGCAAGTATTTCCAGCTCAGAAGCTTCCAGAACAGCGTCGCTAAGTGTCAGCAACAGCTCTAAGGATTCACTGCTGCCCTGTTTCGTTGCGGCTACAGCCGATGTAATGATACCGGCTCTGCCATTCAGCGTAAACTTCGCAGCATCTGCGGCCGCCTGAATCGGCTCATTGTACGAGATCCGGATCATCCGTCCGCCGCTTTCCACCTTTGCTTTTACGGCCGTCGGCCCTTCGACATCAAGTTCTATCATCTGTACCGGATGCGGACCTGCATCTTTATCCAGCATCTTGGCATTTGCATAACTGGTGAAGAAACTCTTGCCCAGTTTCACACTGTATACCCCATCAAGAGATAAGTCTGTTTCGGGTATAAAACGTACGGTACGCGACAAGGATACATCCGGGTCAGCCGCACTATTCTCCACCTGAATAAATTCAGCGGTACCTTCCAGCGGGTTCAATTCAGCATCGGTGAGGATCACCGCTCCCTGCGTCAGATCGGTCACTTTAAGGTATTTGGAGAATGTAATATCCAAATAGCTTCCACCCTCATAAGTAACCCCTTGTACAGTGGAAACCTGGGGTGCCGCCCGGGAGACCAGTCCCGCATTCACCTCGGTATGCGGCGGCGGAACATCAAGTTCGTTACTTGACAGCGTTTCATAGCCTGCCTTGGTCCATATTACCTTCCATTTACCCGGCGGGACATCCCAGCCGTATTTGCCGGCCCCATCCGTTAATTGCGGATTTACCTGCTCATATTCTTCAGCCTTCCAGACTTTCCACGCTCCGGAGTTCGTGTCCAGATAGAGCACGGTTGCCGTTACGCCTTCAAGCGGATTGCTCACTACCGCTTCATACACGAATCCACTGGGGTCATAAATCCATTTTGGACTGGCTACCTTTATGCCCCTTTTCTTGTTCTTGTCATCCTCGTCTTTACATTCGTTGTAACCTGAACCGACTTTATCGATTTGCTGATCTACATACCGGTCAATTCTGATACTGGCATACTTGGTTAATCCACCTGCCGCGTAACCCGCAGGTCCGGCTAAAGCCATAGCACCGACCCAGGCCTTCAAGGCAGTTTTGCCTACTTCTCCAAGGATTACAGCAGCCAGAGCCTTACCGGCTTCTTTGGCTGTTGTCGGCATTTCATCTACACAATCCAAGCCGCTGGCTTCGACTTTACGCAAGATCTTGTTAATCTTACCCTCGTATTTGGAGTAGGTTTTGTACTGGCTTTTCACCTTCCAGATAGCACCGCCAATCGGGGCTACAGAGGTTCCCATCTCCACCGTGTATTGCCCTACACTTTTCCAGTCACCCGGTTTAGGCGGCCGGGCGAATGTGCCAATGCTCTTTAAGCTTTCTTCTTCCTGTAACAGGAGATTATTTGGCAGATAACCGCTCATCTTCATACTCATAGAGGTTTCGGTTTCTTCAGCCTCGTAATGCTCAAGGATTACCGGAAGCCCCGACCGGTTCGCCAGCTCCACTTCTTCAGCTGTAGGAATATACCCCGGGTTGGGATTGTAGGTCACCTTGATTTCCATCTTGGTATCATCAAGCTGCGGAAAATTCAGTATGGCTGATCCAGTGTAAATACCGTCTTTCAGTTCATAAGGCTCCATAGATACCACTTCGAAATCCCTCATTAACGGAGGCATCGATGCACGAATCTGGTCAATGTCCTCGACGGTATCGTCAATGGCGACCGGCTGCTGCTTCACATCATAATCCACATAAATAGCGCCCAGCGCATTCTGTGTTGTCGGGACAGTAGCCCGGAACAAAGCGCCCTCCCTTACCGCAGGGATGGACTCCCCATCCTGGCCGTCCATGTATACCCTGACATTCTCAACCTCATCAGGCTTTGTAAATTCCAGATCGAACAGAAACGGATGTCCCGGGACGACAGTATAAGGCAGATCCGGCACATTTTTGCCAACCTCCAGCGATATCCATCTGCCGTCCGGCGCCTGGGAATAGGCCATCCGCACCAGCTGCGGGAAGTTTACATCGAACTCCGCATAGACTTTTTCAGACTGCAGCTTTACGGTATTCATTTCAGTTTCTGCCCATAAAGCATGCATGCTCTGATTACCCATATCGACAAGGGTTACCGGGGTCTTCCAGATCCCCGAGGCATTAGCCACCGCTCCGGCGATCCGCACATCGGTATCATAAATGTGCACGGTGCTTCCCGCCGGCGCATAACCGCTTAGTACGGCCTGCATATCGGGGTCGGAGATTTTGTCCGGTGCATCCAGTGTAACTCTCGGCGTATCCAGGTGCACCGTGCCTATCGTTTCTTCCACACTCTCTGAATTCAGGGTTGCCTGAATTCTAGCAGCAGTGGATACACTGGCCTTATTGAAAGATGGTGCCACCTGAAGTTTGTAGGATACTGTACCGCTGCTCCCCTTAGCCAAATCGCCCAGAGGAACACGCAATATGCCTTCTTCCAGTGTGGCCTCTCCAGATCCGCCTGTTACGGCCATATTCCCAAGAGAGTCGGTAACAACTGCCATATCCTCCGGAATTTCAAGCAGGAGAACCGCATCCGCTGCCGTCAGGTTCGAATTGTTACTGTATGAGGTCTTCATCACGATTGTACTTCCCGGAATCGCCCGTGCAGGCTGAGCAGTCAGGTAATTTCCGGATTGGTTCATAAAATAACTGGACGGACTGAAGGTAATCTTGCCCAGATCCTTAATTTGATTCTCTTCGACGGTAAATTCAACGGTTGCATACTCATATTGGTTCTGGTGGCCCGTAGTGCGGATGATTTTGAGAATCTCCATCCGGAAGGTTCCGCCTTTGGGGATATTCACATTGAACGGATAACTCTGAAGCTGATCATCCCGTGCTTCTGTAATCCATTTCTTTCCTCCGTTAGGTGTGATTTCATAGATAGAGCCGCTATACATAAGATGCCGCCCGATCTCCACCTCGCCCTGAATCCGGGCTCCCTTTTCCTCCAGGCGGACCTCAATGTCGGCGTTGGAGTTTTCATCCATGATGGCACTTCCGCAAGCTCTCGCAAACCCGTAGATGTTGCCTTCCAAGCAGGCCTCTACCTCGCTGCCGGGTTTTCCGGCAAGTGTATAAGAATTGGAGAAGTAGCCTTTGGCCCACGCACCATTCGGCTTAATCGCCACCGTTGTCCAGATAAATTCATCGTTCATGTTGAGCGGCCCGATCCATTCCGTGTCCAGTGCCTTTTTGTATACGTTCAGGTTGACGACGTAATTTTCAGGCTGCTTCATAGGAATTTCCATGGCCGTCACGGCCTCGGCTTTTACATTCGCTTTGAGCAGCCCGGAACTGAGCTGGTACGACGACTGGATAGCTTCAAGCGTCACCTCCCCTGCATACAAATCCATCTTCACTTTGCCGTCAAAGCTGGTACGTGCACTGCTGACAACCGGCTTGCCTTTGTAGTTCTGGGTCGCGATAACGATAGCATCATATACCGGCTTGTTCTCCGGATCGCGCACCGTTATCTCCAGTTTTCCGCGGTCAGGGGAAACGAGACCAATCAATAATTCATTATCCCCTTTATCCAGCGTAATGTTTAAGGGCGTACCGGGCGCAAGCTCATATTCAACATCCTCCAGATCCAGCTCGGCAGTCAGGGTCTGGTTCTGCAAGAGCCCTTTGCGCCACCTCGTTGTCCCGTCATTCCCGGTTGAGGTCATTTCCACCAGCTTCTGTTCAGAATCCCAGAGATTCACCCGTATATTCGGGACCGGCTTGCCGTAGGAATCAAGCACCTTCACCCGCAGCTGTGCAGGCAGCGTAACCGGAATCTGGACGGAAGCGGTTCTGCCGGGTTCAATCAATACACCCTCCAGCCGTGCCAACTCGTACTGGTAATCCGGAGTATAGAGGACAACCTGTGTTTCCTCATCAGGCTCCAAGCCCTTCATAAGCTCCAGCTTATTTCCGGTGAGTGTGACGGATCTTTCAGCAACATCAAATTGATACAGTGTGAAGACGGCACCCTCCAGTTCCTCCGGGGGAACGCCGGTGAACTCAATATCCAGATTTCCTCCCACAGCGAGCGGCAGGTCAGCTGCTTCAATCTCTTCAACCTTTCCTTCACCGGTCAGAACCAGCTTCATTCCGGTAAGCTCAGCCAAATTCGGCGATAAGGTAAGGGACCCTCTGTATAATCCCGGAGCCTCTGCCAATTCCTTCAATAGAAGAGAGTCTGATTTTTGGACTTGCTCATCTCCCTCCCACTCCTTGTACGTCCATTCCACCGTTGCCTCGCGGCCCGCCGGTCCCTGGCCATACAGCTCAATCGTACTTTCCTGTTCCAGAGGACCCCATTCACTGCTGCGCTCTCCCACCCAGTCAAAGTACAGATCCTCTTCCGTGGGAGGATTCTCTCCTCCTTCTCTAAGCCAAGTGTAGGCTGGACCTCCCATACTCATCTGGTAACGGGCGTTAATAGCTTCCACCTGAATCAGATCTTCGTCATCCGTCCCTTGGGGAACATCAGTCAGCGTATACGTCTTTTCTTCAGCCGCAGGTATATAAGCGATACGTGCTCCGTTAAAATACAGGGCGTATCCCGTGACACCTTCCGCGTCGGAAGCTTCAGGCCAGCTTACGGTTATGTGATCCTCACCGATGTTTGTCGCCTCTATGCTGCTTCCTTTCGGCCATAGGGGGGCGGTTCCGGTTGTAGCCACAAAATAATCAAAGGATTCAAACTCCGTATCCCCGAGCGGCTCCATATAGGAAGAGAAAAAGGTAACCGTTGTTCCGCCGTTTCCGACTGTCGGCCTCATCGATGTAGCACCGAGCTTTACAGGGGATTCCGGCACAGCAATTTTAGCTGAACTGAGATCCTGAATACCCGCCACATAACTTTCAGCAGGATCTGAAGCATCGTCCCTTCTTACCTCATAGGCCACATAAGCGCCATCCGGGCTGATCGAGGGATACCTGCTGTCCCTGGCATGTTCACTTCCGTCCTCCTGCAGGGAGACTCTACGGAAGTTGTCTTCCGCTTTATCATAGACATAGATATCATCTTTGCCGTTGCTGTCTCCGGGAACCAGATCCTCCCGGTATGTGGTGAAAGCCACAAGCCTTCCGTCACCGCTGACAGAAGGTGATCGGCCATGGGCAATATGCTTCACTGTTCCATCTGCCGGATTGTAGAGGTACACACTTTCCGTTCCGGTATATTCCACTCCGGCGGTGAGTTTAGCTTTGGAGACAAAGGCGATGGCGCTGCCATCCCCGCTAATGGAAGGGGCCCAGCTGTCATAGTTCAGGCCTTCCTCCAGCGGTACGCTGATCCGTTTCAGCTTTTCCCCGCTTCCCTCCCGGTCGTAGAGATACACGTCCCGCTCTTCATCCGTATCCTGGGGCACAAGCTTTGCATCAGAATCAAAAGCAACGTAGCGCCCGTTCGCACTAATGGAGACATATTCCCCATCGTCGTATCTGAGCTCGTTCGTACCGCTTACTCCGCTCACGGTTTCCAGTTCGTCAGTCGTTCTGTCATACTGATATACCTTGGTGATCCCGCTTAGCAGTTCCTCAGCATAGGTGTATACGACATAGCGGGCATCCGGAGTCATATCGAAATAGACAACGGTTCCGGTGGAGTCCGGCGTCCGGACACGCTGGAATTCAGCTGTACTCCGGTCCTCGATATATACGGCCTTCCGACCTCTGCCTTTCTCATCATCGGGATCATAGGTCATAAACGCCATATATCTCTCATCGCTGCTAAGCTTGGTGAGCGGCATGTCAAACGTAGGGTACATAAAGGACGAGAGCCCCCGGTTTAATCTGCTGAGCAGGTTCCACGATGCGGGCGTACCGGGTTCTGTTTTCAACGAATCCAGAAGGTCAAAAACCCCGTCCGCACCATACACTGCATCAGTAACGGAAGGTCCTGCCGGAGAAATCTCCGGCATAGTGGACGCAACCGCAGTGCCAGGCATTGCAGCTGTAGCCAGTATCGTGAAAGCCAGCAGGGCAGCGAGCTTTTCTTTGATGGCCCTGGTAAATCCGATTTTCATTACATTCTACCCTCCCAATTTATATTCCAATTATTGTGTTGCTGCATCGGTAATGACGATCTCCCCTTCATCAAAAAACACCTTCATTTTCATATTCTCGCTGACAAACCGGACGGGAAGCAGCGTAACATCCTTCCGGATAATGGCGGGTGAATCCAGCGGTGTAGGGACTCCATTGACATAGGCTTCTTTCTTGTCGATAATCAGCTCAATCTTGGTCGATTCCTTCGTCAGAGTGACCCGTCTTTCCTTAGGGTTCCAGTCCACCTTTGCCCCAAGTGCTTCTGCGATGAAGCGGATCGGGACCATTGTACGTCCTTCCTGCTTGAACGGAGCGACCTCCAGGGTGTAATTCTTTTCATCCACGCTGGCCTGCACCGAATCCAGTTTGAGTCCGATCGTTTTAAAGCCCAGTGGAGCATTGTTCACATAATTGGAGGACGGGTCACCGAACTTTACCGGACTCGTCATAACTGTTCCGTAGCTGGTTTCTACCTCTACCACATAGTACTCACCGTTTTTAATGGAACCGTTATTGCCGGCATATAGATCAAAATCCGCGCTTCCTCTAAAAGACCCTACAGGCTCTTTTTCATCATCCTTGAAGCCTGGTGTCACTGCTGTTTTGCCTTGGGCAATTCCGAGCAGCCAGCCGGTGCCGGCTCTGTTCGTTCTCCAGATCCCTCCGCTTGGTTTACCGTCTTTGTCGGTGCCGCGCAGGATGACTGATAACACCTCTGTTTTCTGTGCAAAATGAAGCTTCAGCTTAAAATGGGCATCGGGGCTGCCGTCAGGACCGAACTTGGCGATACCCGTCTGATCAGAAGTGAGGTCCTTCCAGCTGAATTCCCGGATCGCTACAGGTGCATAGGAAGTTGCATTCTCTGCATACGGAGTAACAGGAGACTTTACAGTACCTTTATCCGTGACAATCTCAAGAAAGTAATAATCTCCCGGCTTCATTCCGTTGTTATCCGAAGCGTATAATTCCAGTTGTGCTACTCCTTTAAAAGAGCCCAGCGTAGATACGAACCCGGAATTAACGGTTTTTCCGTCCTGGACTGCCACAAGCAGATAGCTTGTATCTGCGGCTGAATCCTTCCAGGTCTTCCAGATGCCCCGGTTGACCTCATTTCCTTGCGCGTCCGCCCCTTTCATCGTGACCGATTTAATCTCTGTTCCTTCACCGGCATCGATCAGCAGACTGAGGTGGCCGTCCCGGATACCGTCAGGCGTGCCTGCCTTATCCAGTGAGATGCGGTCATATTCCTTATCAAGAAACTCAAATTTCTTGATAAGAGTATCCTGTGATGCAGCAGTCTCTGCCGCAATTACACCGCCTCCGGCGGCAAAAGACAGCAGCAGTGCAGAACTTACACAAACGGAAAGAATTTTTTTACCAAACATGATATTAGCTCCTTTAAGTTTAGTTATGTGGTGTTTCCACATCTGAATAATATGATTTTAAGCAAAGCAAAGGCGCGCACAGCCTCCGAAATCCCCCTGTACTGAAGTCACCTTTGATTTCTTCTCCCTGCTAATCTACACTTCCAGATACCTTTTGAGCAGATCTGTAAGATCCATCTCATCGGCAGCCAGCCACTGCTTATCTTCGGCGTACAGCGTCCTCTGTACTTTAATAATTCCGCTCCGCTTTGCCAGACGGTTCATCTGGTTCTGCATGAACTTGGAATTGCAAAGAACGATGACTTGCTCGCAGTAGGGAATGAACCAGCGCTGAAGCTCTTCCCATATTTCCGTAACCTCGTGCAGAAAAGCAATAGGCTGGCCCTTGGTCATCATTTTGCTGTTATCAATCAGCAGCTTGACTTGACCGGGAGTTAACTTACGGCAGGCCGCTTTTAAATCCAGACATATTCGTTTGACCTCATCCGGATGCAGGGCCCCGGTCACTCTCCAGGCCAGCAGATTTTCCTCGATCCGCAGGCTGTAGCTGAACCGTTCTTCGAGCGGTCTTGCCAGCTCCTGTTTGAAGAAGGCGGAATGGACCGAGAACCGTTCATCGTCAAAAAAATAGCTGATGTCCACATCCAGTGTATTGCACAAAATTTCGATATTTTTAAGCGATACATTGCGTTCCCCGCGCTCCACGCTGCCTATATAAGTCCGGTCCAGCCCGGACCTGGAAGCCAGCATATCCTGTGACATGCTCGAGCGCAGCCTTAATTCTTTCAGCCGGATTCCAAAATCCTGTAGTATATCCATTCACCAGCACCCTTTGACTCTCTTATTTTATCTACATGTTAATCCAGATGCCGGCATGGAGTCGACGGACTATAAGTATCATTGAAAAAAATAATTTAAAATTCTGTGTATCCGCTCACCGGCTGTTTACAATAACCTGAATACCATGCTTCGGGCGCAGTGTCATCAGCGGCTCCATTTCAATCGGAGGATGCGCGGGAGCCAGCTTCAGCCGGTATCGCTGACCGATCATACACATGGCAAATACCATTTCCATCATTGCAAAATGATTTCCGATACATCCCCGCGGGCCGCCTCCAAAAGGAATATAGGCAAACTGGGGAATTCGTTTTAGCAGATCATTCTCAAAGCGTTCCGGAATAAAAGATAGCGGATCCGGAAAATACTCCGGGTTCTGGTGCATGGCATAAGGGCTGAACAGAATGGATTGCCCTTTCTTCACCGTAAGATGGCCAATTTCCACCTCTGCAGTGGCCGACCGCCCGGTAAAAAAGGTTGGTGATCGCAGCCGCATGGCCTCTCTAAGTACATTCTGGGTATAGGTCAGCTGCATATAAGTAACATCTGTAGGATCACTGCCGCCTAATACACGTTCCCATTCCTCGTACAGCTTTTCTTCCACCTCAGGCTGCTGCAGGATATACGAGAACGCCCAGGAAAGCACGTTAGCCGAAGTTTCATGGCCTGCGATAAACATAATCATCAGCTCGTCACGCAGCTCCTGGTCCGTCATACCCGCGCCGTTCTCATCTTTCGCAGACAGTAATACGGAGAGCAGATCTCCTTCGCCTTGCCCGGGGTTCTTTTTCCGCTGCTGAAGAATGGTATAGACGGCTTGGTCCAATTCATGCAATGCCGTGACATAAGCCCGGTTTTGGGCCGTCGGGATGAACAGGGGAACCGGAAATAAGGAACGCATACGCTCCGAGCACATCCGGTTAATCAGCTCGTAGGGTTCACGGATGGATTCGGTATATCCGCCCCCCTCCAGGCTGAACAATGTTTTTGCAATGACTGCAAAGGTAATATTCGAGATATCCTCCGTCAGGATCCGGCGTTCGCCGGGCATCCATTGATTTAGCTCCTTTCGTACCGTTTGAACCATCTGCTCTGCATAACTCTGAATGTGGGCTCTCGTAAAATGCGGCTGTATCAGCTTTCTGACCCGTTTGTGTTTAGCTCCTGTACTGGTTGCCACACCGTCACCGACAAACAGGCGTGCTTCTTTAAAAGCTTTAAGTTTAATAAAATGCTCCTGCTTGGTCAGCAGAACCTCTTTTAGAAGGTCCGGATCATAGATAACGTACATCTTCTGAGGACCGAACCGTATTTGTGCCACCCCTCCGTAGTCTTTTTGCAGCTCTGTCAGAAATCCCGCAGGATCCTTCCGGTATTCCATTAAATTCCCGCTCAGCCAGGAACCCTTGGGTCCGTGTGGAGCATACTTTTTTTCTTGCGCAGCTTTCATCTTGTGATCTCTCCGTTTCATCTCTCTATTCCGGCGCAGCGGCTGCCGTTAACAGTTCATAGCTTATAGCGCCGGCACAGCATTGGGGAGGATGAACTTTTTTCACCCCCCTGTGCTCCCAAGGGTGAAAAAAAATCACCCTACCAGCACGGGAGATTCCTTTGTTATACTATGGCTAACCTGTAATTAGAGTATTGGAGGGTATGCAATGGAGCGTATTCGTGTCATGTTAGTGGAGGATGATCCCTTTTGGCAGCAGAACATAAGCGCTGACTTGTCCGAGGAGCCGGATATTGAGGTTGTAGCTGTTGCCGGCACGAAAGAAGAGGCGGTTGAGGCGGCGTTCCGGTATCCTTTGGATATCATTCTGATGGACATTAATCTGACCGGTAACAATCTCGATGGTCTGGAAGCCGCCAAAGAGATATTGTCCAGGCTTTATGAACAGGGGGTTAAAGTAATCATGCTGACCTCACTGACCGAAAAGGAGATCATTATGAAATCATTCCAATACGGTGCGCTCAATTACATTACCAAGCTGAGTTATAAAGATATCGTACGGGCAATCCGGGAAGCGCATGAGGACCGTTCAACGATTCACGCGGATGCCGCACGGGTGATGCGCAGTGAAATTCAGCTGATGGAGCTGTCGCCTATGGAGCGGGAGGTGTTCGATTTGAGAAAAGAAGGCCTCAGCAAGCAGCAGATTTCCGATAAGCTTCATAAATCAACAAATACCATTAAATCCCAGCTAAAGAGCATCAAGAATAAACTCACTTATTTTAAAAGCGACTGACAGACTTGCTCACAGGCACAGACGAAAGGATGTCTGGTTCCGCAGACGCTTGATAGCGCTGAACCGGAAAATGAAGCATTACGGTTGTCCCTTGACCCGATTCTGCATTTCCGATGGTCAGCCTGCCGCCGTGTTTACGCATGACTGACAAGCAGTAGGACAGTCCGAGCCCGTGATTATATGGATTTTTCTTGGTGGTATAAAAGGGTTCAAAGATCTTCCCCAGCTGATCCTTCGGTATGCCGCTTCCATTATCGGTCACCTCAAGGGTAAAATAACGTTTGGTTTTGCTTGTCCGCAAGGAAATAAGGCCGCCTGCAGGTTCGATGGCATCCATAGCATTATGGATAAGGTTAGACAGCATCTCCTTGAAATGCAGCGCGTCGCAGATTAACTCACCGCCTTCCTCCTGCCGCACTACTGTCCGGACTGCCCGGCTATCCAGCATCGGCTGCATCGGCTGAAGGACGGCTGTCAGCAGATCCTCAATGCAGTTATGTGTTTCACTCAGCACAATATCATCGGCCTTGTCTTTTATTCTGCCTACCATATCCATTAGATGGGAGGTAACCTGATGAATTTGTTCGATAGACTGCAGTGATTTGTCCGGCTGGCTGCTATGAATATAACTTTCCGTCTTTTCGGCCAAGTAATTGATTTTTTGAATTTCATTTTTGATAGAGTGATTCAGGATCGAGACTCCCATTGTAAGTGCACGCATGGAGACATCCATTCTTTCCCGTTCAATTCTGAGCTTGATGCCAAGAAACCCGTACTTCACCGTGTAAATGATAATTATAGCCACCAATGCCAAAATGACCACCACGTTGAATTTCCACGCGCCGTTACTCTCCAGATTGAAGATCCCCTCCCCCATCCTTAAGGAGTGAAAGCCTACAAAGTCAGTGATAAAGGCAAACAGAGTACCACACGTGAATAGCAGGCCGGAACGTTTTTTATTTCTTTTGGCAAAATACTCTGTTTCTCTGCGGTACGCGAGATAATAAAATGTATAGCCCACGAGCAAATAAAAGCCTGCCCACCAGCGGAAGGCCGCAATGTCGAAGACGCCCCAGGGCTGATGCAGCAGCTGGACGGCCAGCAGCACCAGCGCCGGTATTGCCAGTACCGCAGAAGCCAGCACCTTCAGTCTATAGGAACGAATGGCCCCGTGCCATACTCCGCCCATGCACACAAAGTAGGGAAATATGTAGAAGTAAATGGTCATTGCCGCAATACTTAACTGATAAATGAATCCGCTGAGGGAGGGTGACAACCACTCCCGGGGCACCAGGAAAGGCATAATTACAAGATGAATAGAAAAGGCAAAGCTGGCCATCCCACCGGCAATCAGCATCATCCCGTTCCAGAAGCTTGTCCTGATATTATATGTAAGGAAGATCCCGCCGATTGTCCATAACGAGAGAAACATCAGTATATAAAATATTTTCAAGACTACTCCCCGCATTCGAATAAGTTTTATGGATTCCAAGCTAATTTTATATTACCATAATGCTCTGATTTGGTATATTTTGTTATAGAAATATTTTGGTTTTCAATTCCAGGAGAAACTTTTTAAACCCGGCCAGCGTCTAACTTAAAGCCGGATACCTTTGGTTAATTTACCCATATTTCCAAAATACATAAAAACGGGGGATTCCCAATGAAAAAATGGTCAAAACTGCTGGGCCTGATTATGGGCTTAGCGGCTTCTGTAAGTGTCTCCACAGCAGGACCCGCGGCAACAGCCGCTAATGCTGCCAATGCAGCAGAAACAGCCGCCACTGCATCTAACATCGCTTCTTACGGAAGTAATCATCTTATCAAAAATGACGGCAGTCTTTGGGTCTGGGGCGGCAGCCGTTCCGTACCCACGCAGGTTCCGGGTCTGCAGGAGGTCCAGGCTTCCTTCAGTCTGTATGACGGGGCATTCATCACCGCCAAGGATCACTCAGTCTGGAGATGGCAGACTAACGCCAGGACACTCGCCATGGAAACTGTTCCAGTCAACGAGCTGAGCAACCTGACCGGACTCTAC
Organism: Paenibacillus sp. PK3_47; assembly: GCF_023520895.1. Lineage (NCBI taxonomy): Bacteria > Bacillati > Bacillota > Bacilli > Caryophanales > Paenibacillaceae > Paenibacillus > Paenibacillus sp. PK3_47. Next base: position 5,122,922 of record NZ_CP026029.1, on the reverse strand, counting down.
GCGATAGGCGACCTGTACATTGCACTTACTGGAGAAGGCGCTGTATATAAAGCTGTTATGGGTGCGGATGGTATTACCATGGGTCCTTTCGAATCCGTTGCCGGTATTAGTCAAGTGGCTGCGGTCTCCATGTATTATGAGAATAATGAGCAGGATTCCTGGAGACGGATCCTTTTGCTTAAGACAGACGGTTCCGTATGGACATCCATCGATGAATTGGCCACCTTTCAGCCAGTTCAAAACTTAAGCAATATCACCCAGCTGGACTATAACTATGCGCTGCATCAAGACGGCACCGTGTGGAGCTGGCCGATACAATCGAGAAATGAGCCCGGCACCGGAAGCACCGTATTGGCACCTGCCCGAATTCAGAATTTACAGAATATCCGCATGATTCAGGACAACGGGTGGACTTCCCTGGCGGTTGACGGTGACGCTAAATTATGGTTCTGGGGCGCTACCGTTTCAGGGTTCTCCGACGGCACGACCTATCATACACAGGCTGTTCCTGTACGCTTTACCGGTCTCAGCAATGTGACGGATGCCCATATAATTGAACGTTCAATTGTAGCTCTAACTGCGGAAGGAAATGTCTACACTGCCTCCATCGACGGTGAATCCATTGCACCAGGGGCAAAGTTCACACTCCTGGCCTCTGATGTAGCTTCTCTGGAAGCAGGCGGCCGGCATATCATTATGCAAAAAAATGACGGGACCCTCTGGGGCTGGGGCGTCAACAAAAATGCCCAGCTCGGTTATGCGAATTATGATTTCAGCTTTGAGAAGCCTGTGCCCATGCAAAAGCCGATTGCTGTTTCTCTGAACGGTCAAAGGGTCAGCCTGACGAATGGCGTTATTACCCGGGCCGGGCAGAACTTTGTCCCTCTCCGTTCCCTGTTTGACAAACTGGGAGCCACCGTAGCTTACAAAGAGGATATCCAGACGAAGCCTGCCGGACCGGATAAACCGGGCGGAACGCTGATGACTGTGGACAAAAAGGTAACGATTACCCGCACAACGGCCGGAAAAACGCCTCTATCCATCGTAATCAATACGGTCAGCGGAGCAACTACAGTGAACGGTAAGGAAGTGACTTTGGCGACCCCGCCTTTTATCGTGAACGGGACCATTTACCTGCCGCTGCGCTTCATCAGCGAGCAGCTCGGGGCCAAGGTCGATTGGCTGCCGCAGCAGGAAGAAATTGCGATTACGATGAAATAAGCATTTTGCAGGACCCAAAAGCAGCGGCCCCGCCCTCCACACTAGTGGGAGACGGGGCCGCTTGTTGCAGCTACTTATGTCTGCGGCATTATCGTTGAGACGTGCTGCATTAGAGAGAAGAGGCTGGATATTTCGAAGGAGACACGGGGCAGAAGCACTATAAGTGTATTTCATACAGCTATTTAACGCTGCATTGGCTGATTTTTTACTTTAATTGCAGTCCATACAACTAAAATCCGTATTAAACGCCTTCCACGCTCCATTACACTTATTTAACTGTACGAAATACAACTAAAGTTCTTTCTGCCCACAAATACGTCATTTTAGTTGTATGAAATGCAGCTATCCCGCTGCCGCAACAGTTACAGCGGCTCCCCAAACCCGGAAGCCTTCTCCTTCATCGCATGCTCCAGCCGTACCCTCAGCCCCGCCAGCCACTCCGGTTCATGCTCCCAGCGCTCAGCCGTGGATCTTATAATACGCGCATACCCGTACAGATTGGCAAAGCGCCGGCATGCCTCCGGGGAAGGCCCTGTTTCAGACAGCGTATACTTGCTCCGGTATCCCTCCAGGAAGCTGCTCTTCATAACCTCCTGTTCATCGGTTGCTACGTCCTCCAGCAGGCTGTCCAGCGCCTGTCCGATGTCTGCCGCATACCAGTGGTACATGCTGTCATCAAAGTCGATGACGTTAATGGTACCGGTGGCTTCATCATAGAACACATTATCTTTTTCAAAATCATAGTGAATCAGCCCATAATTGTCTGGTGCAACGGATAATCCGTTAAAATAGTCCGCCAGCAGGTCCGCTTCTGCTCTGGCCGCATGCTCCAGCGGAAATTCCGCCAGTACATCCTTGATCCATTCCAGCACATCCCGATGGCTCCACCTTTTACCGCCCTTAAGTTCATAGCTTCTTGACAACTGATGCAACTGCCCCAAAGCCTCACCGTATTTATAGACTACCCGGTCACTTAGACCGATGCTGGACAGCTGCTTGCCCGCCACCTTTTTAAAGACAGAAGCATAATAATCTCCCCACGGGGTCTGCGCTTCCACAAGTTCAGCTCCTCCGCTTGCAGGCACACTTTCCAGTACCCCGTACCCGCAGGTCTTCAGGTATGTAATGAACTCAAGCTCTGCGAGCAGATTGTTTTTAAGCTTTTCGGACTGCGGTGCGAACCTCAGCAGCTGAGTGTGCCCGCCAGCCTGGAATGGATAGACGGCATTGGAGGAAATCCGGTAATGCCGGAACATCCCCAGCGATTCCGGATCATACTCCCAGTTTTTCAGCAGCATCTCGGCCAAATCCGGATTATTGAACAAATACTTTAATTTTAACACGCTTATCAACAGCTCCTTATAATGATCAGTAGCTTAATGTTACTACGATGCTGAATCCGGAGCTTTGGATTTAATAGCTATATCCATTTTCTACCTCCAATGCTTGCCATACTTGCAACCAACAAAAAAAGTGCCCCGCCAGCCACAACCATGACTGACGGAACACTTCATTATAAAGGGATTAAGACAAACGGCCGCTAAAGTCGCTGTACTCGAACTCGCGGATCACCTTGATGCCCTCTTCGTCATTGTACGAAGCGATGGCCGGCAGGTTCACGCCGTTGAACATGTGGTTCTTCACCATGGAATAATGCGCCATGTCGAGGAAGATCAGCTTGTCGCCGTATTTCAGCGGCTCAGGGAAAGAGTAATCCCCGATCACATCTCCCGCCAGACAGGTCATGCCGCCGAGTCTGTACGTATACGGGAACTCTCCAGGCAGGCCGGAACCGATAATACCCGGACGGTAAGGCATTGCCAGGACATCCGGCATATGACATTCAGCGGAAGTATCGAGAATCGCAATGTCCATTCCGTTATGCATGGTGTCCAGTACAGTGGCTACCAGATATCCGGTATTAAGGGCAATCGCCTCGCCCGGTTCCAGGTATATCTCCACATTATACGTTTCCTTCATATGCAGAATGCACTTGATCAACGTCTCCAGATCATAGTCGGGACGGGTAATATGATGACCGCCGCCGAAGTTCAGCCATTTCATGTTATGCAGATACTGGCCGAACTTCTCTTCCACCACCTTGAGCGTGCGCTCCAGGGTATCCGAGTTTTGTTCGCACATCGTATGGAAATGAAGCCCCTCAATGCCGTCCAGTTCTTCCGGACGGAAGTTCGGCAGGGTTACGCCCATACGGGAGTAGTTATAGCAAGGATCATACAGCGGTACTTCAATCTCGGAATATTCCGGATTGACACGGATACCGCAGCTGATCTTCTTCGGTGCGTTCTGCACCCGTTCCTTGAACCGGTTCCATTGGTCAAACGAGTTGAACACAATGTGGTCGCTGTAGCCGAGCAGCTCGTCGAATTCGCGGTCTACATAAGCCGGTGCATAGACATGGACCTCTTTGCCCATCTCCTCGAAGCCAAGACGCGCTTCGAAGAGGGAGCTGGAGGTTACACCATGCAGGTATTTGCCGACCAGCGGGTACATGGAATGCATGGAGAAGCCTTTTTGTGCCAGAAGAATCTTGGCTCCGCTGCGCTCCTGCACATAATTCAGAGTTTCCAGATTCTTCGTCAGCAGGCGTTCATCCACGAGATAGGCAGGGGACGGCAGCATGCTGATATCAATATCGATTTCTTTAATCTTCATGATCCTAGCGTCCTAATCCAGCAGCGTCGGCGAGAAATCTTCTTGCCAAGGCAGCCCGTGTTTGTTGAGGGCATCCATGAACGGATCGGGATCGAATTCTTCAATATTGTGTACGCCCGGTTTGTTCCAGATGCCTTTGATAATCATCATAGCCCCGATCATTGCAGGTACACCGGTTGTGTAAGAGATCGCTTGGGAGCCAACCTCTCTGTAGCACTCTTCATGATCGCAGACATTGTAGACATAATACGTTTTTGGCTGGCCGTCTTTGGTACCTTGAATAATGCAGCCGATGTTTGTTTTACCTTTGGTTCTTGGTCCCAGGGAAGCCGGGTCAGGCAGAATGGCCTTCAGGAACTGCAAAGGAATAATCTCTTTACCTTCATACATAATTGGCTCAATGGAAGTCATACCGACGTTCTCAAGCACCTTCAGATGAGTCAGGTAGTTCTGCGAGAAGGTCATCCAGAAGCGGATTTTCTTCACGCCCTTGATGTTCTTAGCCAGGGATTCCAGCTCTTCATGATACAAAAGATAGATATCCTTCGGACCGATCTCCGGGAGATCGTATACTTTTTTCTCGGACAGCGGTGCGGTTTCAATCCACTCGCCGTTCTCGAAGTAACGTCCGTTTGCTGTAATTTCGCGGATATTGATTTCAGGATTGAAGTTGGTGGCAAACGGATAACCATGGTCGCCCGCGTTCGCATCGACAATATCAATCGTATGGATTTCATCAAAATAATGCTTCTGCGCATACGCAGTGAATACGCCGGTTACACCCGGGTCAAAGCCGCTGCCCAGCAGTGCGGTAATTCCGGCCTTCTCGAATCTTTCCTTGTACGCCCACTGCCAGGAATATTCGAATTTTGCAGTATCCTGCGGTTCGTAGTTAGCTGTATCTACATAATGGACTCCGGTAGCCAGGCAAGCATCCATGATCGTCAGATCCTGGTATGGGAGAGCCACATTAATCACGACATCCGGCTGGAAGCTCTTGATCAGTTCAATGACTTCTTCCGTGTTGTCCGCATCAAGCTGAGCCGTAGAAATCTTCGTCTGGCCCCCGTCAAGTTTCTCCTTGAGAGCATCGCATTTCGCAACCGTACGGCTGGCAATGCAGATCTCTTCAAATACATCCGGGTTCTGGCAGCATTTATGCACAACGACGCTTGCTACACCGCCAGCGCCAATAATTAACGCTTTTCCCACAATTAATAACCCCCTAAATTTGCTTAAGTTATTAGTTATTAGCCTTGCTGCTGCTCTGGATCCGATTCGTCTACACTCATTTACGTTTCATCAAGCTTGACAGGCTACATCCTATGAAAAATCAACAACGCTGATTATACAGAAACATTCCCAATAAATCAATAAAAAACGACAAAAATTGATATGTTCTCTGTAAAATCTAAGGATTTCTCCATTAATACTCTGTTATTCACCGTAATACACTGGAATGCTTCGTTTTCCTGCGCTTACTACCTAAATTTCCAAACAGCTGTGCCGGCTGTTCCAGAGTAATAACCCTACAATTGACCAACCGGACTATTGTATCACAGCAGAGGTATTCTTCATACAATTTATTTAAAAATGAATGAAATCCTTCTCCTTCCTGCCAGGCAGCAAAAGGGCGTAATATATCCTTTTACCCGTTTCTGTTCCCGCGTTAACTGTAGAAACGGTACTGCTGACCTCTGGAACAGGAATGGACCGATCATCAAGGTTGTTATAGGTTGCCCATTTTATCCAAGTATTATTGAGATACGCCCTGCAAATTGCATTTAGCAGCAACTCCGTCTGAGGCAAAGCACTTCGCTGGAAGGCTTTAACTGTATTTTCTGCAACTAAAATCAACAAATTCGGCATAACAATCGCTTTAACTGCACTTTGTACACTTATATAGACCGCATTTTGCCAAAAGATCACCTTTCGCTGATTTTAATTGTATAGAATACACTTACTTTTACGAATCCAAGTTTTGGCGGACTTTTAATTGCACGAACTGCAGTTATCCGCCGCCATAAACAAAAAAGAAGCGGCATCTCTGCCGCTCCAGCCCTTCCATCCGTAAAATCATCTTGAGGCTATTCCCCGGACTGCCGTGCCCCTCCGAACAGCCACTTCAGTGCCGGAGGAAACTGCCGGCTGAAAAACATCAGGTCATGAGTACCGTCGGGATCGCCTTCGAGTACCAGGTTCCCGCTGCCGAAGCCCTGTGCAAGCAGCAGCTGATGCGCCATTCTGGTGCGGCCGACCATTTCTTTTTGCACATTAGTCTTATAGCAGCCTTCCAGATCGCCAACGTACATATAAATCCGCTGCTCCGGCCGCTCTACCGGATGTTCCCGCATGTAATCAAGAATGCCTTCGTACCAGAAGGATGCCGAGAGCAGGCCAATCCGCCCGAACACCCCTGGATACCGGTAGGAAGCATACAGCGAGATCAGGCCGCCAAGCGAATACCCGATAATCCCCGTATGCTGCGGTTCATCCAGCGTCAGGTAATTCCTGTCGATATAAGGCTTAATCTCTTCAACCAGCGCCTTCAGGTAGTCCTCTCCCCCTCCGCCGAATGCAGGTGCTCCAGAGGTCACCGCAGGCAGGGGCCATGGAGTATAGTCATGATTCCGGTCCGCAGAAGCGATACCGACAAGGATCAGTTCCTTCAGCTCCGCAGCTCTGAACAAGTGGTCCAGGTAATTGGCCGTATGCTTCATTACACTGCCTTCGTCCTGCAGATATACTACCGGAAACCGCCTGTTCTCTACGCCATAGCTGTAAGGCAGACGTATGACCAGCTCCCGTCCGTATACCGTAAGGCGGATATACTTTACTCCCATCTTGTCATTTTCTCCTCCGGGCCTCCGCAAGCAGCGGGGCGTTTATCTCGTACGGTTTCTGAACAGCAGGAAGATGAAATACGGCACTCCAATAATGGATATCACAATCCCCACAGGCAGCTGGGTTGGAGCAAACACTGTTTTGCCGATAAAATCAGCCAGGATCACCATCAGCATGCCGATCAGACCGCATAACGGGACGATATATTTATAGGTATTGCCGATCAGGCGCCGGGCAATATGCGGGGCAATCAGTCCGACAAAACCGATACTTCCCGAGACAGACACACAGGCGCTGACCAGTCCAACACAGCAGAGCAGCAAAATCTGCCGCTCCTTGTTCACAGCTACGCCCACCCCTTTGACGCTGACCTCATGCAGCTGCAGCAAATCCAGCACCGCCGCACGCCGCCAGATGACCGGAGTCAGAATGGCCAGCCAGGGGAGCGTGGAGAGGATCTGTCCCCAGGTGGCATTGTAGACGCTCCCCGCCAGCCAGACGGTGGCCATTTCGAAGTTTTCCGGGTCCATCTTGAGTGACACATACAGAGTTACCGCTCCGAAGCCCGAGGCTAAGGCGATTCCGACAAGAATTAACTGCTGCGGATGAAATTCGCCCTGGTTCCTGGCAAACAGGTAGAGAAGGACGATAGATACCAGACCGCCGATGAATCCGAACATCGGCATGCTCATCACCGAAATCCAGTCCGGCGCTTTGATGCTGCCTCCGGTGAAGAACATGAACACAACCACAAAAGCTCCGGCAGCCGCATGGATGCCCAGAATTCCCGGGTCTGCCAGCGAGTTGCGGGTTATCCCCTGCAGCACTGCCCCGGCAATCCCCAGTCCGAAGCCGACGAGTGCCCCGAGCAGAATACGCGGAAGCCGGAATTCGAAGATCACCAGATCATGATCGGCTACCGGATTAATGCGCAGCAGTGTGCGCACAACATCTCCCGCCGAAATATCAAACGTGCCGTTAGTCAGGCTGATATAAATTCCAATGACCGTCAGGGCCATAATCAGCAGGAACAGGCTCCAGAAGGCCGGTGCCTTGGATTTAGGTTTCATTAACACAATATCCTCAGGAATGACTGCCGCCCCCTCTCGTCTTGATCAGATAGAGGAAGAAAGGCACTCCGAACAGCGCAGTTACCACACCGACCGGCGTCTCAAACGGAAAATTAATGTACCGGCTGATAAGATCACAGAAGGCCAGAAAGAAGGCTCCGGCAAAAGCGGCAAACGGAATGATTCTGCGGTAATCCTGCCCGACCAGAAACCGCGCAATATGCGGAATCATGAGGCCGATAAAAGCGATTTTGCCTGCAATAGCTACAGAAATTCCGGTGAGGAGCACGACACTCAGCATCGTCAGCGTTTTGATCGCACCCACCTTCAGACCCAAACCGGCGGCAGTCTCGTCTCCGAGCGACAGCATCGTCACAGGCCGGGCCATCAGCACGGCAAGCAGCAGTCCTACAACGGCGAATGGAACCGCCAGTCTGATCATTGCCGGGTCCATCATATGCAGGCGGGCGTTGTACCAGAAGCTGATATTTTGCGATACCTGGAAATAGACGGCCAGCGCCTGCGACACTCCGCCGAGGAACGTGCCGATGATCGTGCCCAGCACCGCCAGGGTCAGCGGAGATACGCCCCCGGGCAGCAGCTTTGCCATACCGAAGACCAGAAATGCCCCCAGTGCGGAACCTGCAAGTGAATACAGAATCATCGCCATGGACGAGGCCTCAGGCAGGAATACCATACACAGTGTAACAGCAAATACCGAACCGTCACTAATCCCCATAATGGACGGGGAAGCCAGGTAATTTCGTGTCATCCCCTGCATCAGGGCTCCCGACACCGCCAGGAAAGCACCAATCAGCAGCGCACCCGCTGTACGGGGAATCCGTGAAGTCTGGACGATCACATGGTCAATATTGTCCGGGTCCATATGAAAAACGGCATCCCGGACCGCAGCAAAACTCATGGATTTCGTCCCGTATGCTACGGATAATACGCTAACAGTAATAATGAGCACAGCCCCCAGCACCAGCAGAAAAGCTGTCTTAACTCCGCTTGTCCCCTTCAATGTCATCCCACTCTTTATGTAACTTTTGGATTGATAATATCATTGATAATGATTATCAATTAGAAGTATAACGAAGGCGGGTAACCAGTACCATGGACAAATTGCGGAACAACTATGGACGATTGGCCGGAAGCAGCTGCAGAAGCTGGCGAAGCTTCCGCAGCTGGGCGTAAGCGGAATCCTCGCGCCACGGATCCGAGCTCAGTCCATGAACATGATGATGCTGGACCGCGGGAATTCTCAGCCAGTGCGGATCATTCTGCAGCTTCTTCCATTCCGCAAGGGTAGCGTATTCCTGGCGGATCAGCATCAGCAGATAATCCGGCTGCAATTCCGCAAGCCTTGCCGGCGTGACAGGAACGTTGTACACCTTCTCTCCGCACTCGTAAGCCGGACGCAGCTCAAGCTCACCGTACAGGAGACTTGCCATGCCCTCGTTGCAGTGAAGGAACAGCTGGCTGCCCAGCATGCGGAGGACCGTGACAGAACGCTGGCTTACCCCTTCATGCAGGTGTTCCTTGGCTGCCCTTACCTCCCAGTCGAAGGTTTCCAGCCATTGACCGCACTGCCACTCTTCACCCAGAAACCGGGCTAATTCCTGAAGCTGTCCGCGCCAGTCAGCGCTCTCCCTAAAGAGATCATGCACATCTGCAATCCGCTCAAGCCCGGCCCTCTCTTCATCTGCCAGCCCCGGCGGAGCAAGGATAAGCTCAGCTCCAGACTGTTTAAGCAGCTCAATATTGGACAGCCACTCCTGATTATTGCGGTAGGCGCTGATGTGCACAGGAATATCGGCACGGTAGTTCCGGTAATAATATTCCGTCCATTTCGGATGCAGCGCCGCCGCGTACGGAGTAATATTCAGCGGCAGCAGCTGGCCGAGCAGACCCGGTGTATACGCGGCCAGCTTGCGCCGGCGGCTCTTCATATAGACCGCAGGCGGTATGCCGATCATCTTCTTGAATTTACGGCTGAAATAGAATTCATCGGCATATCCGACCTTGTGGGCGATATCCCGCAGCTTTGCACCGCTTTCTGCCATCAGCCGCTTGGCCTGCTGCAGGCGCAGCTCAGCCGCGTATTCCAGTGCGCTTTTACCATATTTTCTCTTATACAGATCCACGAAATATTTAGCGCTGAAATCAGCAGACTGGGCGATCTGTTCCACGGTCAGCGCCTCTGTATAATGGGCTTCTATGTATTGCTTGGCTTGCTCAAGAGCCGAATTTGTATCCCGCGTACGGTGCAGGGTGCCTGTCCGGAGCTCGTACAGCAGCTCCTGAAAATGAAGCTGATCCCGGTAGCCGATACCCCCGTCCGCTTGCCCGGAAAGCAGACACAACCTGTTCCATTTGGCAGTCATCTCCCTGGAGGGATGGAACTGCAGCCGGCCGTCCCCCTGATACAGCCGCATACCTTTAACAGGAATAAGATACCCGGTATCTTCTAACTTTCCGTGGGAATACACCTCAAAATATAAGATATACATCTCCAGGCCCCCGGCGGGCTGCACGGTTCCACAGGTCTGTCCCGGCAGGAGAATCAGCGCCGAACCTGCACCCAGCTCATACTGGGAGTGATCAGCGATAAACTGTGCAGAACCATTAGTTACCACTGCAAGAGCATAAGAGAAAAGCAGCTGCTGCCCAGGATAAGCCTCTCCAGTTCCTTTTAGCGCCTGCACAGACAGAAGCCGGAACGACAGCCGGTCCCAGTCCATTGAATTCCCTTGTTCTTTTATAGAAGCTGACTGTTGTAAGGGTTGAACAGATCCCATTACCTTGCACACCACCCATGCTGGACTGATTTATATACTTCCAGTATATTGATAATCATTCTCATTGGCAATAACGGTCTCTCTTCATTAAAAAATCCCTTCCCCGTCAGAAGACCAAGGAAGGGATTTTTTATTTGTAATTATTCTGCGGTGTGATCCACAGAGGCTGCTTGAATGTTGCCGTATGCCCAATACTGCGCAGGGACATCCGTCCACTTTTGCGCCGCGCTGGTCAATGGAGCGATACCCAAGGCACGGTTAATGATGGTTACTGCCTCCGCACGTGTTAACGATTGGTTCGGACGGAAGGTTCCATTCTCATAACCGGTAATGATACCTGCCCGGGCTGTCATTTCTACAGCTGCCTGAGCCCAATGGCCAGTGATATCGCTGAAGCTGACTGCATTTTCCCCGGCAACCGTAATCAAACGGGACAGAATCGTCGCCATTTCGGCTCTTGTGATTGTTTGGTTAGGTTTGAAGCTGCCGTCCTCATAACCTTTCATGATTCCGCTGCTGCTTACCAGGCTGATTGCATTTACTGCCCAGTGTCCGGCAGTAACATCATTGTAAGCAGCGCCGGAAATAGCAGGTGACTGGTTAAAGGTACGGGCGATAATGCTGGCAATTTCTGCACGGGTAATGCTTTGGTTCGGCTTGAAAGTGCCGTCGGTATACCCCGTCATATAAGCCTTCACTTCAACCGCAGGATCCTGTGCAAGAACAACTGTAAATGTACTGAATTTATTTACACTGAATTGAATACCGGATTTGCCGGTTTGGCCAAAGGGTACAATCTCACCCTTGACGAGTTCTTTCGTACCATCGCTGTGCTCAATGAATACCGCCAGCTGGTTCAGCTCTGCTGGTGTCAGCGAAGCATTGCTGATTGGCAATACGAGCGTCACCGGACGGCTTTGCAGGTTAGTCTCAATTGTCATTGGACGGCCTGCGAGCGTTACCGATGTAGCGCCGGTTACACTTTGAATCTGCGCTTTCGCGCGGGCTTCCGCATCTGACGCCTGCTGCTGTGACTTCAGCGGCACCAGATTGAAATAAATATCCGGGCCGAATCCGGCCATAGAGCTGCCCGGTATCTTCACTTCTGCATTCACGGTGAAGATATCCAGAGTGATTTGGTTATCGGCCAATTGCTTGCCGGAAGCTGCAGGAATGCTCAGCTTTGTTTCTGTAACCTCATCATTTGTATCAGGAACAATGATTCTGGCAATATTGGATCCGGCTGTCTTGAGCTCATTGATTGCCCGGATCACTTGGTCCACAGTGAACGTTAACTCATCTTTTTTCATGCCGCTTGCGTCCGTCAAACGGGTAATGGAAACGGATGATACGGTAGAACCTTGTGCTGCACCATTCTCAACATTTGCAGGAATCGTTTCTGTTGTAGAGGATGGAGCACTAGGTGCTGGTGCTGCAGGCGTTGAAGGTCCGGGTGCTGATGGTCCAGGATCAGATGGGCCAGGATTAGATGGACCAGGATCTGGCGTAACAGGTACAGGAACGGTTGCGAAGTTCCAGACAGTTTTATCCGCAAAGCCAGCAAAGCTGTTACCTGCCTCATCTCTTACTGCATCAGGCTGAACTACTACATAGTAGCTGGCACCTTGTTTCAGCAGACCATTGGTGTTAATGGTAACAGTAGCATTCGTAATGCTGACTAGCGCTGTATTGTTCGCTCTAATCGACGCTACGGCTGCATCATCTGCCGCATTCATAATCACGAAATCTGCATCCCCTGCAACTACATTCTCATTAAAGAAGAGCGAAAGCGCAGCAGACGCCGGTACATCTACAGCTTGATTTGACGGGCTGAAAGCTGTTACCAGCGGCGCCGCTGTATCAGGCAGGCTGGTTGTCATAAACCGCCATCCGGTGATGCCTGAAATGCCGGCAAAGCTGTTGCCTGACGGATCTTTAAATGCGCCTTCTGTAATACGTACAAAATAACTTGTACCATGTTCCAGATCGTTAGCCGGATTAATCGTTACCACGTTGTCTACAATCGTTACGCTGTCTGAATTAGCCGGGATCGTCACCACCGGATTGATTTCATCCGTGCTTTTAAAAATCTCAATGCTGCCGTCCGATTTCATTACATTCTCGCTGAAGGTAAGAACCAGATTCGTGTTAGGGGCTACTTCTGTGGCCCAAGATTCTGGTGAATATGTGCTTACCGTTGGCGAGATTCTGTCAGGTTCACTCATTGTTCTGAAGAACCAGACAGTTTCGCCTGAGTGGCCAGCAAGTCCTGCATAATAATTGCCTGCCAAATCTTTAAAGGCCCCGGATTCAATCGCTACATAGTAACCTTTACCATACTCCAGAACGTTCGTCGGATGAATCGTCACGACATTATTTACGATGGATACATCCTTGGCTAAAATGTTTGCTACTGGTTTGTCAGTTGCACTATTGAAAATTACAATATTGCCTTCCCCGGCCACTATATTCTCGCTGAATGTAAGGGTCAGACTGGATGCAATTGCGACGCCTTCTGCCCCGGGCACAGGTGAAAATGCAATTACAGTTGGTGCTGTTGTATCCGGTGCAGCAGTTGTAGTGAACTGCCAGGTGGTGCTGTCAGAGATACCGGCAAAGTAGCTGCCTCCGGCACCTTTAAATGCACTAGGCTCGATAGTCACATAATAGTTAGTAGCATAAGCCAGGTCGATAGGCGGATTAATTGTCACCATATTGTTCTGGACCGTTACATACGGAGTATTAACAGAAATGGTCATTAATGCATTATCGCTATCCGTACTGCTGTAAATTTTAATGTTGCCATCGGCCTTCGTCACATTCTCACTGAACGTAAGTACAAGATTAGCATCTTTAGCTATACCTGTTGCCGCGTTTACAGGAGAATACGTGCCTACTGTCGGCGGTGCACCGATTGTAGTAAACTGCCAGGTTGAGTTGTTCGAAATACCGGCATAATTGTTGTCTGATGCATCTTTGAATGCACCGTCTGCAATGTGTACATAGTAGCTTGTACCATAGGCAAAATTATTTTCCGGATTGATCGTCACCACATTTTCGGCAACCGTTACATTTTCTGAAGTGACAGGAATAATCACTGGCTGGACATTGCCCTGCGCACTGCTGTAAATCTCAATGTTCCCGGTTCCCTTCTGTACATCCTCACTGAAAGTAAGCACAAGATCGGCTTCAGTAGCTACACCTGTTGCCCCTTTAACCGGCGAAAGCGTGCTTACTGTCGGCGGTGTCGTATCCGGTGCTTCCCGTGTTGTGAAATTCCAGGTTGTGCTTTCAGAGATACCGGCGTATTTATTGCCTGCTGCATCCTGGAAAGCCTCGCCATCAATGATCACATAATAATCAGTATTGTATTCAAACGAATTATACGGGCTAATCGTCACCGTCTTGCCATCAACAGATACTTTTTCTGAATCAGCCAAAATTGTCTCTACCTCTTCAGGATTGCCTTCCGTGCGCTTGAAAACTTTAATATAGCCGGTCTCAGCCTTTACATCCTCATCAAATATGAGCGTCAGTTTAGCGTCAGTGGCAACTCCCGTAGCTTCGTCCTCAGGAGAATACGTCTCTACCGTTGGAGCTGTCGTATCCAAGGCTGCAACAGTCTTAAACTTCCATGTACCATTTTCGATCGCTACGTTACCTACACTTTGACTCTCGTCATAGAAGGCATTCGCTGTAACTGTGACCTCATATTCTGTACCTTTATCCAGATCTTTTCCCGGATTAATCGTCACTTCATTCTCTATTACTTTTACCCTGCTGTCGTTCACAGGGATTTCTTCAAAGAGAACAGATTCAGCCGGGTTTGAATCTGTAATTTTATGAATAGAAATTTTTCCTGTAGCAGCCTTTACTTTCTGATTGAAAGTAAGTATCAGATCTGCATCGACTTCTATATCCTTCTCAGAAGGTTCTGGAGACTGACCAATAACCCTCGGCATATTGAGAACTGGCTGGGAAATAATCATCACGCCGGAATCGCCGACAGCGATAAACCGGTTTAGTTCGGCAAAATACCCAATGGCATTAAGCTTATCGGTAGTACCTGTAGTCTCTATGTGTGAATTCGCCCAAAGATCGTCTGAGGAAAACACTTTCCCGCCATCTCCCGCAGCCATAAATACACCGTTTCCGGAGGCAACTCCATTCAGATTCACTTGTGAATCGGTTGTATACACTGCCCCTTTTGTATTATCCGGGGAGGTAATAACCGTTCCGGACGCGCCAACCGCCACGAATTTATCGCTGCCGTAGGTGATGTTGTTCAAGTTGTTCAACCATCTGGCGTCCACTTTGGAACCTTCGCTGTTCTCTTTGGAATCGTCTTCGTCCTCTTTTGGTGTTTTTACTTCCCATTTAACCCCATCCAGAGAAAAGACTATAGTACCGTCAGCACCGACAGCCACGTATTTACCGTTGCCGTATGCGACAGCAGTTAAATTTTTTGCGGTCTTACTGTCACTGGCCTTAGTCCAACTAATTCCGTCTGTAGACGTTACAATTTTCCCGCTGTTGCCTACCCCAACAAAACCATTTGCGCCATAAACGACACTGTTAATCGTTGTATTGTCCACCGGCGGCATAATAGGTGACCAGTTGGTACCATTACTGCTGGTCAGGATCTGGCCGTTCGCGCCGACAGCCACGAACTTGCTGCTGCCATAAGCAACGCCGTTAATATCGCCAGTCGTGCCGCTGACAACCTTCGACCAGATTCGGCCGTCGGTGGAAGTACCGATCAATCCATCAGTACCAACGGTAATATAAGTATTATTGGCGTAAGTAATCGCCTTCAGTGCGCTTGGGGCGATGGAGCCGTACTGCGCCCAATTGCTTATTCCGTCGGGGTTGATAGTGGCAAACATAGTGCCATTAGAGCCAACTATAAAATGTTCCTGCCCGGTATAAGTTACTTTCAGGAGACTATTCGTAGTATTGGCTACCGGGATCAGATCACTCCAATCATCCGTTCCGTTGATTGAATGGATCATCTTGCCATCATTACCAACTACGACAAACTTGTTACCGTTATAGGTGACACTATTGAAAGCGAGCTCCATGAAACGTATCTTTGTTGTCCAAGAGTTTAAAGCACCAGGAGCACTAACTATATCTCCTTTATCTCCAACCGCAACAAATTCATTTCCTCCATAGCTGATGCCCTTCAAATTATCAGTTGAATCAGAAGACTGCTCCAACCAGTTCAACCCATTAGTAGAGTTAATAATTTTGCCGCCATCACCGACAGCAACAAATTTACCAGCCTCATAAACGATATCATTCAGATTAACATCCACGCCAGAAACAGCAGCATTCCAAGCAGCGCCATTGTCATTAGACGTAAGGACCGTTCCTGAATCGCCGACTGCGATTAATTTGCCATCGCCATAAGCGATTGCGTTCAGGTTTGGCGTTGTACTCGTAGTATTTCCCGTCTGATTTATCCAGGATATACCTTCACTGGATGTTAATACTGTTCCTTTATCGCCAACAGCAACAAACTGGCTGCCCGTATAAATAACGTTGTTCAAGTCTTTAACTACACCTGAATTACGAATCGTCCATGCCGAGGAGCCGCCAGATGTCGCAACAACTCCTCCTTCGCCCACTACAACCAGCGTCGCATTGTTCGCTCCGCCCCTGGCTACAGCACTTACCTTGTTACCGCTTGGCAGCGGACTAAGATTCTCCCAGCTTGTAGGAGCCGTCTCCTCCGGCAGGGCATATGCAGGAAATGCTCCTGTTAAAATCATACTGATCATGAGTAACAACGAGATATACTTCTTAAGACTCCTGCTCATTAACAATGTAACACGCTCCCCCTTATTCATTCATCATTTTCCGTCCGTTGTGTAGCAAGTGCTGCTGCGTTCTGTATTTGCTCCCTTAGCTTTCGCATTCTCCTCTCACCTTGCTTTGCTGCGGACAGAAAACAATTAAACCTAAATGTTAGTCCATACCTTTGATCCATTCTATCAGGCCGCTCTGAACAAACTCTTAACAAATCTCGACAAAAACCGTTTCAATAGCCCACAAACAGGGTAGTTTTTTCGAAAAAACGATAAAAGTCACGCTTTCTTCAAAAAAAATGTCTAAACCAATCGTAGTCCGCTTTCACTCCCCTTTACATGCACAGAAAAAGGCCGTCCCCGCTCGCAGATAAATCCACTACGGAAACAGCCTCATCGTATTTAATCTTTCAGGCTGCCGAGAAAGTCTCGACAGGCTTTTTTATGTGAATTTGATTTCCCACGACATCGCGTTAACGATTACCGGCGCCAACCCGTCAACTCACGCGCACAAGCCCTATTATTGACTTGAAAATGCCAAGGCTAACGGACCCTGGTTCCGTTATTTGGCCCTGGAGGCGTGTTTTGGAAATCTAACGGACCCTGGTTCCGTTATTCCATCCGAAAGCGCTTCATCTCCCCATCCTTTAGCCGGATAAAGGAACTACGGTCCGTTAGCGATGGAAATGGGGCGATTTTTGGCAAATAACGGACGCATTGTCCGTTAAAGCGCGAAAGAGGACGAGGCATATTTAACCAAACCCTACACGCGGCCGCTCACGTTCCTTGGTCTCAAGAGCCACTGCGCGGATCGAGGTGATGGGGATGTACAGGAGCTGGTACTCCGTACGGTATTTGATAAACTTCTCATCCACCGTCTCCAGAACACCGTCTCTGCTGCTCGTACCGTCCACAAAATGAATTGTAACCTTTTGCCCAAGCAAATCTGTCAGCATAACTTAACCGCTCCTTCATTATAGTTTGGTAATGATTTTGTCGATAATCCCATACTCCAGCGCTTCCCCGGCGGACATAAAATAATCCCTTTCCATATCTCTGGCAACCTTCTCTGCCGGCTGGCCGGTCCGTTCAGCAGTAATTTGGACGATTTTTTCGCGGATTTTCAGAATGCGGGCAGCGCTGATTGCAATGTCACTGGCCTGGCCCTGTGCGCCCCCATGCGGCTGATGAATCATAACCTCGCTGTTCGGCAGCGCATAACGTTTGCCCGTCGCCCCTGCCAGAAGCAGCAGTGAACCAAAGGATGCCGCCATCCCTGTACAGATCGTATTGATCTGCGGTTTGATTACCTGCATCGTATCATAAATCCCGAAGCCGGCGGAAGTAGATCCCCCGGGACTGTTGATGAACATTTGAATATCCTTATCCGGCTCATCCGCCGCCAGGAACAATAGCTGGGCAATAATACTGTTCGCAAGCTGATCGTCAATAGCCGCACCCACCAGCACAATCCGGTCCTTCAGCAGCCGGGAATAAATATCGTAAGAACGTTCGCCTCGGCCAGTTTGTTCAATAACGTAGGGGATAACACCCATTCTACATACCTCCTGTGATTTGCGTAGTTTATATCCTGTAAACGGATAAGACAAACCAAAGGATACGGAACCCCTACTTTACAAATCGCTTCGTCACAGGCGTATCTTTTACAATATGCAGTTCGTTTATATAATAGAGGGAACCCTTCTTTGGAAGTACCGGATAAGGAGATGAGGCCAAGTGATAATTCTTGAAAAGCATACCGTGATCCCTGCGGATGAACAGACGCTCCGGCTGCTGGGTGCAGCCCTGAACCGTTATTGCCTTGCGCTCACCCGCTCCGGCCCCGAGGCCGAAGATCTGGCGCAGGAAACCTGGGTCAAAGCGCTCGGGTACCGCAAATTCAGCATCACTCCGAATCCTGAAGCCCTGCTGCTGCGGATTGCCAAAAATACATGGATTGATACCACCCGCCGTAAATCCGCCCTGGGGCGTGCTCTGGAACAAAGCCAGCCTGAAGCCGCACATCCGGCAGATCCGGGAAGCAGTGCAGAAATCGGGATTGTTTTCCAGGCTCTGATCAAACATTTGTCCCCGCTGCAGCGGTCTGTATTTCTGCTGCGCGATGTGCTGGGATATTCCGCAAATGAAGCTGCGCAGAAGCTGGACACCAGCGAAGGAGCTGTAAAAGCCGCGCTTCACCGTGCCCGTACGGCACTTACTGCTGTCCGCAGGGAATTGCTGGCCCATGACGGGCCTGCAGTATCCGGGGATGCTGATTTCCGGGCGCTGCTGCAGGCACTTGCAGAAGCCTACGAACAGGGGCAGCTTCCCGTGATGCTGGAGCTGCTGCGCCAGGAAAAGGCAGCCGGAATGACGATGGCGGTAAGCAGCGGAACCGTTCATGCGCTCTATACAGATGGGGGCAGCTGCTATGGAACTTCCGGCTTCAGCGGAATGAATGCCCGGATGCGGATGGCGGCTTAAGAGGCTGTTCTTTTTGTTACAATAATTGCTGGGAGACCAGGAATTATGATGCCGTAATTTTCCATGATTGTACTTTGTGCTAGGAGTGTGAATTATGCGGAATATACTTGTACTCGGCGGAACCCGTTTTTTTGGCAAAAGACTTGTTGAACGGCTCCTGCAGGACCAGGATACACAGGTAACCATCCTCACCCGGGGCAATACAGAGGACAGCTTTGGCGGATATGAGTGGCTGAACAGACTCTATGCAGACCGTACCGATACAGCTGCCCTTGCTGAAGCGGTTCAGGACGACAAGTGGGATGTCGTCTATGACAACATCTGCTATTCACCGGATGAGGCGGCAGACGCTGCCCGGATTTTTGCCGGGAATGCGAAACGTTACATCTTGACCTCCAGCCTGTCCGTTTATGACTCCAAACCGGAAGCGCTGACGGAAGCAGACTTTGACCCTTACAGCTATCCTGTACAGACGGGCGGAAAAGATGACCACAGCTACCAGGAGGGCAAACGCCTGGCAGAGACAGTACTGCTGAAACAGACGGCGTTTCCGGTTGCAGCGGTCCGCTTTCCCATTGTACTGGGGATTGATGATTACACGCGGAGGCTTCATTTTCATATCGGCCATGTCCGTGAAGGCAAGCCTGTCGGTGTTCCCAACCCGGAAGCCGTCATCTCCTTTATCCGCTCGGATGAAGCCGCAGAGTTCCTCTACTGGCTGGGGCATTCATCGTTGACCGGACCCGTAAATGCCTGTTCGGACGGCACCTTATCCATCGGTGAGATTCTTGCCGTCATTGAACAAGCAACCGGGCAGCAAGCGCTGACCATGCAAAAAACCGCCAAAGCAGACATGTCCCCTTTCGGGATTGAACAGTCCTGGCATATGGACACCACAAAAGCCCGCAAAGCGGGCTTCTCATTCCTGTCACTGTCTGCGTGGTTTCCGGAGCTCGTCAGCTACATCAATGACTCATTCGGCCAGCGCGAGTAAGTCGTCCTTCTCTTCCGGAGGCTGAACCCCGCTGCGGTGTTCTTCCATCGACAGCAGCTGGCCGGAGCGGGGTTCCCCCTCCTCTGATTTTTCAGCAATTTTGAAAATATTGATCTCCCTGAACAACCGCTGGGAAATCTCATTGATCTCCACCGCCTGCCGGGCGATGTCATGGATGGCCTGATCCTGCTGGGTGCTGGACGCAGTGACCTCCTGAACCCCGGCAGCCGTCTCTTCTGCTACAGAAGCAACGGAATGAATGGATTCGGCCAGCCGGGAATTAAGCTTACGGGTCTGCTCCACCTTGCCGTGAATCTGGCCGATCTGCCGGCTGATTCCCATAATCGATCCGTCAATAGCCTCGAAGGAAGCAAGGGTCTGTGCAACCTGATGATCCTGCTCTTCCAGGCTTTTTTTGGTTTCCAGCATATGCTGCTGAAATTCTGCCATACTGTCCTGCAGCTCATGAATGATCCGGCTGATGTGAATCGAAGAATCGTTGGTCTGCACCGATAAATGCCGGACTTCTCCGGCAATCACAGCGAAGCCTTTGCCTGCTGCTCCGGCCCGCGCCGCTTCAATGGAGGCATTCAGTGAGAGAATATTCGTCTGCTTGGAAATCTCTGTGATCGAATTGGTGATCCGGGAAATATCCCTGCTGTTCTCCACCAGCTTCTCCAGCGCCTCATACACTTTGCCGATGGATTCACGCGAATGCCGTGAAATTTCCCGCAGCGCAGTAACGGTATCCGATCCTTTGCGGGTATTCTGATTCGCATGTTCACTAGTGGACAGCATGGTACCGGTATATTCCGTGATCTCCTCTACTTCCCGCTCCAGCTCCTGCAGCAGCACTGCGCTGTGCTCGGATTGTACCGCCTGCTGATCGGCACCTGCCGAGATTTCCTGTATCGTCCGCACGATGATTTTATTGGTATGGGCTGTGACGGCTGAATACTGCTGAAAGGAAGCTGCATAGTCAGCCAGTGAAGAGGCGGCAGCCAAGGTCTGGGACAGCATCCCGCGGACCCGGGCAACCATATGGTCAAAATGATAGCTAAGCCTGCCAAGCTCGTCATTATACGGAGAGTTGATCTGCTGGCGCAGGTCGCCTTCCGAAATTTGCCGCAGCGCCTCCTGAAGCTTTCTTACCGGAGACAGGAAGGAGCGGAGCATCATCCAGCCCAGCACCAGGGTGAACAGAAAGATCCCCGCGGCCGCAACCACTACGACCGACACGGTCTGGCCCAGCAGCCTGAAAGATTCATCCTGCGCCTGTTCCGCATTTTCTGCTGCTGCCGAATACAGCTGTTCATTGGTGTTCATCATGTTCTGATGTAACGTTAATGCCTCTGTATGTATAACATCCATTTGTTCCAGCACAGTCAGCGGATCCAGATTTTCGTCTTCCATCGTCTGTACCAGTTCTTCAAAGCGGGCCGTATATTGAGCAGCTTCTTCTCTCAGCACCTGAAGTTCCTGGAATCCCGGCGCATTCCGGGTAAAATCGACCTTGGCCAGCTCGTCCCCGAACTTTTGCTGCTTCTCCCTGAATGCTCCAGCGAGCTCCAAATCGCTGGATTCGGCCAGCGAAGTTTCCAGGCTGTTCATCTCCTGCAGCAGTCCGGTCATCGCCGAAACCGTGATTCTTTTTTCCATCTCGGACTTCTGCCGTTCCATGGAGACTTCCACCTGATTAATCTTGTACCCCTGATACACCGCTACTCCCAAAAAAATGAGCGTAACAGCAGAAAAACTTAGGATCAACTTCCATTTCATAGATAAATGCAGCCGGCTACCCTTCAAGAGTATCATCCCTCCATACCTATCTTCAGAATCTATTAGTCTATTAGACCTACAAACTCATTCTAA
This sequence comes from Paenibacillus sp. PK3_47, assembly GCF_023520895.1. Lineage (NCBI taxonomy): Bacteria > Bacillati > Bacillota > Bacilli > Caryophanales > Paenibacillaceae > Paenibacillus > Paenibacillus sp. PK3_47. Next base: position 5,101,150 of record NZ_CP026029.1, on the reverse strand, counting down.
AGGCCGGATATTAAATAGTCTCCCAAGTTTTGTATGCGGACCGTAAACCATTAACAAAAAACCCCCGGAGCTCGTCCGGAGGCCAAATTAACTATACTATAAATTACTGTTGAGCGTTCTCATCCATGTACATGATTTCCCACAGATGCCCGTCAATATCCTGAAAACTCCAGGTATACATAAAACCCATATCCGAGGGATCATTGTAGGGCTTCCCTCCGGCAGCCAGCGCCTTCTTCACCAGCTCGTCCACCTGCTCCCGGCTTACGGCTGAAATTGCGGTAATCACTTCTGTGTGGCTGGAGGTATCAGTTATCGCCTTGGACGAAAAGGTACTGAAAAACTCCCGGGTCAGCAGCATCGCATACGTCTTGTCGTTGATAATCATACACGTAGCGTTCTCATCCGTATAATTCGGATCAAACTCAAAGCCCACAGCGGTAAAAAATTCAACCGATGCCTGCAGATCCTTTACCGGAAAATTAATAAAAACCTGGCCTGCCTGAAATCCCATACCTGATCACCTCTCGCGTATATTTGAGCCTGTCTCGTTCCTTTTTGATTATAGCACCGGAAGAGAGATTTAGTTCAATTTTTTGGTAAAAAGTATTTCCAAAGGCTGGCTGTCCAGCATTAAACACCCGGCATCTGTATAACCCAGTTTTCTATAAAAATGCTGTGCACCCTCGTCGGCTTGCGATGAAGTCATAACCATCCTGTAACCCTGCAGCTTCATGTCATTCTCCCAGTGTACGGTCACAGCTTTGCCCAGCCCCTGGCTGCGGTACGGCTGATCAATCCACAGCATATTCATGAACGGTGTATTGTCCCAAAAGTATCCGTAACGCATCCACCCGAGGATGGCCTCATTCTCATCGCGTAATAAGTAAATTTCCTTTCCGCTGATTTTAGGTATAATCAACTTTTCCTGGAGATGACGGTCCCGGTTCTTGATCCAGTCGTAGTCGTTATCGGTTGCAAAAGAGATGTTCATTGCTTGGCAATTCCTTTCTGCTATTCGGATGGATTTTCGTTATCGTTATAGCTCTACCATAGTTATGTCCGGCTCAAGTAAGCAATGGTGAGAACGAATATAACTGTTTTCTACCCATTACTGCTGCGGCAAAAAGCCCCTGACGCTATTTTTAGCGCCAGGGGCCAATGATTCACAAGCCAAATGATTACTGCACCGCTTGGAGCAGCTTGGCCAGCATATGCGCCGTTTCCTCCCGCGTAGCCGAAGCCTGCGGCGCAAAGTTCACGCTGCCGCCAGCAGCGGCCTGGCCGGACAGGATGCCTGCCTGCACCGCAGCCTCTGCCGCTTCCAGCGCATAAGCGCTGATGGACTGCTGATCAGCGAATGCTGCAGAAGCTCCGGTTGCCGGCAGGTTCCAGTTCATTGCCTCCGCCAACCGGATAATCATCACTGCCAGCTGCTCGCGTGTGACAGCCGCTTTAGGCTCAAACTTGCCGTCTCCGGTGCCATTGACGATTTTGTTCGTGCTCGCCCATGTCACAGCCGATGCGAAGTAGTCTGCCGGCTTCACATCCGTGAAGCTGCCGGATGCCGGGGTGTTCAGCTCAGCCCCGGCCAGCCGGGCCAGCAGCAGGGCCGCATCAGCGCGGCTGAGCCTGCTTTTCAGGCCAAACTGCTCTGCCGAGATGCCGGTAATCACGCCGCGTGCCGCAAGATATGTGATGGAATCCTTGGCGTAACTGTTTGCAGTATCCGTGAAGGCTGGCTTGTTGTAGCCTACGGCGTAAATGGAGAAGTGTCCGGTACGGAATGACAGCTGACCCGTTGCTGTATTGTAGCTGCTGCCGGGCAGGACAACCAATCCGCCCTCTGCGGTTACGTTATAAGCCGCTACCGCATTGCTGTCTTCACCGGAAGCCAATGTATACGGAATGCTGACTGCCGCAGTTCCGCTGCCGAAGCTGGAAATGTTCCGGGTGCCCGCCTGAACTGTGAGTCTTACTGCCGGACGGCTGCCAACCAGGCTGTCCGCAGCCGGACTACTGCCGGGACTTGCTGCAGCAATGCTCAGACTGATTTCTTCACCGCCCGCTGAGCTCTGAATGGCCGAGACCGCCGCGCGGTCGAAGGAAATGGTGCCTTTCCCGCCGGTCAAAGTCACTGTCTCAAGTGTGCTGCCGGCGATACCGGCCCAGGCCGCTGCCGGAACCTTCAGGGTAATATCACCTTCTGCGCCATCAGCCGGGATACGGAATACCAGCTCTTTGGCCGCCGAAGGATTCAGCGCCTCAAGTGCTGCCGCAACCTGTTCTGCGGTAACAGCGAAGCTTACGTTGCCGGAAGCATCTGCAGCTGATGTAACGGCAATGACTGCTTTACCGGCTTCAATACTCACCGCTGCTTCAGGCGCTGCCGTTACTGGCGTTGATGTTCCGGTCCCTGTTCCAGTTCCGCCGGAAGGGTTACTTCCTGTCCCTGGCTGGGAAATAACCGGATCTGCGGCCGCAACAGTCACCTGTGATTCAGCCAGACCATAGCCGTCCGCACTGTATACAGACACTACTACCGAACCGGCTGCATGCGGAGTCACGGTACCGTTCTGATCCACTGAGGCTACAGCAGAATTGGAGGAGCTCCAGTTAAGCCCTTGCGCCGCCCCCTTACCATATTCAACCCCTGCTTTCAGCGCTGCACCTGCTCCTCCTGCTTTCAAAGACAGCGAAGACTGGTCGAGGCTGACCTTTGTTACATTCAGCTGATAAACAGCAACCGTTCCTCCGACTTCGTTGGCAACCAGCACCAGCGGCAGTCCGGTCGGGCTGTCAGCAGCCGGGATGAATTCAATGCCTTCCGGTCCTGTATCGGTCTCCAGATTATCTTTTGGCGTGAATATGCGGGTATTGATATAATTTACAAACTGCGGCTCTTCCGGATGGGTCACATCGTAAGTCATCAGACCGCCGATCCGCTCCAGTCCGACGAATGCCAGCGCGTTTTTGCCTACCTTGCCTACCTTGACGTATTCAGGCTCCGGTCCTTTTTTGGGACTGCGGCTGTCCAGGGTTGTATTGCTGTTGCTGGCATTGAAATAGGCGGGAAGACGCTCTGCGGTAATTTTCTCAAAATCACTGCCGCTGTCGTAGACCTGCTTCATGGTGTCCGCCTCCCAGATCGAGAAGGAACGGCCCCCGTACAGATAGACTCCGTCATGGCCCATATCCGACATGACCTCTACCCCGTCATACTTCGTATTTCCGTTCAGGAACTTCGCGGCCTCAGACTCCGGATTCAATGAAGATTTTATTTTACCGATCTTCGTCGCATTTTCCTTGCTGTCCCATTCTGTGGCATCTCCTTCGTTTGCCGTAAACAGATAGGTTTTGCCGTTCACCGTATATTGGCTGATGCCGTCCGGCATGTAGACACCGTAGAAGGGTACATTTTCCAGATTGATCATTTTGTCGCTGAGCAGATCAAGCCCGTTCCCTGGCAAGCTCAGATCCTTGACTCCAAGGCCTTTGACCCAGAGCAGCTTGCGGGAGGCAATATCGATGGCCGCTATGGCGTTGTTCTCCTGAAGGCTTACATATGCTGTTGTCTGATCATCTGACAGCTCAATGAACTCCGGCTCCAGGTCGCGTACGGCCTCTTCCTTTCCGCCTTTTCCGGTAATCAGCTTACTCTCGGGATCTACTGCACCGCGGATGTGCACAAGATCATCAACAAGCGCCGGGTTATCGAATTTAACCAGCTGTACTTCCTTGGTGACTGTATCAATTATCGTTACGCTGCCCTCAGGGTCACCTTCCAGTGTGCGGGGCTCCGCTTCATCAGCAGTAAGAATATAACGGCCGTCTTCCGTATATTTGATCATGTCCGGCTGGACCCCGGCTTCATAAGTTTCCAGATGCTTGCCGTCATAATCGAGGACAAGCACTTTGCCGTTCTTCATTGCATCCGCTTCCTGTACGGCTACAGCAATCCGCTTGGCGGCGGTATTGATATCCACACTCGTCAGGTCGCCATAGACGAAACCTCCGGTCTCCGCCAGCTGTTCCACATTGATGCTTGCTTCTTTTTCAGGATGGACACCATCCTTAAGATTAACGATATCCACCGACGCAGGTTGTGTAGCACCGTTAACGAGATAGAATTTCCCGTTGTCCCGGTTATACTTGACAATCTCCGCTACACCGCCGTCCTCGCTGGTTGTACCGACCGAGTACCCGCCGATCTTTGTAATGCTGATCACATCTTCAACTGTCTGTTGGACAGTCAGCGGGAGAAGCGCTTCGGCTTTAACTGAAGGTGCTGCACTGTCGTAAACGGTGAGCGTTACGGATGAAGTACCGGCTTCAAGCGGGGTACCGCTGATTGTACCGGATACTGCGTCGATATTCAGGCCGTCAGGCAGACCTGCCGCAGCGAAAGAATACGGTGCTGTACCGCCGTAAACGGAGAGGGACACCGTATAAGGAGAACCTGCAGCCGCATCCGGAAGCGAAGTATTGGCGATACCGAGTGCAGGGGCCGTTACACCCCATGCTCCGTCGCTGCTGCTGTGCGGCCGCATCAGATTCATTGCCGATGCATCAAGGTCAGCGAACGAAATCTGGGCCAAATCCCTCTTATTGTTATCCGTATCGGCATAATCCGCACGGCGCACTGACTTTTGCTTGGAGGTACCGCCGCTTTTGCCTGTCGGATATTCACTCTCATAGCCGTCAATTGCAGACCCGTTGTCATTTCCCGCTGTGCCGATCATATCTACATAAGCCGGGGTTTTGGCCAGGAAGGGGTTCGCTGTTTCCAGCAGATCTGTACTGCTGAGCAGCACCACTTTCATCCCTTTGTTATAAAAAAGAAGATCTTTCCACTGCTGATCGCCCTTGCTGCTGATATCGCTTTGATGGACGGGATTATTTTTATCATCTGTGATCAGATAGGAGGAACGGGCCTTGATGACACCGGCCAGCTCCAGCTTGCTCCATGTGCCGTTCATATGGGGATCGGAGTACTGCACCGACCAGCCGTTCAAATTCACATCCGAATCCGTAGGATTATAGAGTTCAATAAAACCTTTGGAGAAATAACCTTCTGTAGTTCCGGCATCTCCGCCGCCATAGACCTGGTTGATAATAATGTGGGGAACGGTTACATCATAAATGCCGCTGGCGTTGTACGGGGTGCCGGGGATAGCTGCGGCCGCTGCCGCCAAGGGACCTGCCGCTAATGCCGTACCGGCCGCAAGCTCTGCGGCGAGGAGAAGTGAGAGGATCGTTTTGCCAGTTGAATTCAAGGGATAGTCACTCCAGTGCTCTATAGATTATTTTTCATCACTATAGAGGACAAGTATTTGCGGATATGCAGATTTGCTTAAAGAGAATGTAAAACCGGTGATAAAACGCTCCGCTGAAGCCTGCCGCGAACTTAACTTCACCTTAACCTTCATCGAATAGTCGCCTGTTATGATCATGATAACAAGAGTTACTGGGAGGGGTTATTCATGCGTTTAGCCTTGTTCACAGACACTTATCTTCCCCAAACCAACGGTGTGGCCCGTACGCTCCACAGGCTTACAGGCTACCTCAACCGCAGGGGCATAGAACATTTGCTGTTTACGCCAAAATCCGCTCCCGAAGAAGGATACGCCGATCCGGTCCGGACGGTTGCCAGCATTCCGTTTTTTCTGTATCCCGAGTGCCGGCTGGCTCTGCCCAGCATGTCATCGATCCACAATGAACTGAAAGCCTTCCATCCCGATCTGCTGCATATGGCCACCCCGTTTAACCTCGGTCTCTGCGGGCTCCGTTATGCCCGGAAACAGAACCTCCCCCACGTTGCCTCCTATCACACTCATTTTGACCGTTACCTCGAATATTACCGGATGCGCAGAATCGTTCCGCTCTACTGGAAATACATGAAATGGTTCCACCGCACCTGTGATGCTATCCTCGCCCCGTCCCAGGAAACCGTGGACTACCTGCAGAATCAAGGCTTCAACCGGCTGCGGACATGGTCCAGAGGGGTTGACTGCAGCCTGTATACACCTGACAAGCGCAGTAGTACTGTCCGGGAACGCTACTGTGTTTCTGCCCCTTTGCTGCTGCTGTATGTCGGCAGAATCGCCCCGGAAAAGGATATAACCACCCTTCTGCTGGCCATGCGCCAGCTGCCGGAGTCGATCGCGGCTGCTGTTCATCTGCTCGTTGTGGGGGACGGCCCGCTGCTGCCGGAGCTGCAGGAGCAGGCGCCGGATAACGTTACCTTTGCCGGCAGCAAATACGGGGAAGAACTGGCGGAGCTGTATGCTTCGGCGGATATGTTTGTCTTTCCATCCGCTACAGAGACCTTCGGCAATGTTGTTCTGGAAGCGATGGCTTCCGGCCTGCCGGTGATCGCTGCCGATGCAGGAGGTAGCAGAGACCTCATCGTACCCGGCGTGACCGGCACGGTATTTGCAGCGCATCAGCCCGGGACGCTAGTGCAGGAGATATGCGCTGCCGTCCTGCACCCCGGTCTGCGCGCAGCGATGGGTGCGGAAGGACGCAAGCAGGCGCTGTGCCGCTCCTGGGAGCAGATTTTCGACGGGCTCATCAGGAATTATGAGAATGTAATTGAGAGCAGGCGCAGTAAAGGCCATGCGGAAATTCCGGGAATATTCAGTGCCTGACTATATCTGACATAAAAAGCCGGGCATCCGCCCGGCTCTCCTGCTGCTATTGATTCGTCCGAATCCTATTTTACAGTGTCATTATACTGCCCGATCTTCCCGGTAATTTGCTTGGCAGCATCTTCAAGGGCCTGCTTGGGCTGCTTTTGCCCGTTCAGCGCTTCTTCAATCGCACCTTCCACGATCTGACGCGCTTCCGGGAATACTCCCATTACCGCACCCGATGTAGCCGCCGATGCACTCGAAGCGTGAAGCTGGTCCACTGCGGTCTGGAATTGCGGATATTTCACCATATTATCCTTAAGCACCTGCTGGTCGTAAGCTCCCTGATGAATCGGGAAGTAGCCTGTGTTCACACTCCAGTCCGCCTGAACTTCCGGTGAAGCTACATATTTAATGAATTCCCATGCCGCTTTTTGCTGGGCTTCCGGCTTGTTATTCATGATGTAGAGACTGGCACCGCCGACGATGACTCCGCCTTCCTTCGCCGCTTCCGGTTTGGGCAGAAAGCCTGTCCCGACTTCAAATTTGCCGCCGGCGGCCTCAACCATGTTCCGCAGCGATGCCGTAGAATTCAGCGTCATAGCCACCTGGCCGGCAGCAAAGGCAGCATCCGTATCATCGGTATCCCGTCCCAAATTGGCAACCACACCGTCATCAACCATCTTTTTCCACCATTCCAGCGTTTTCACCCCGGCTTCGGAAGCAAGCAGAGATTCCGTAGCAGCGGATTCCCTCCCGTTGCCGTTATTTACATAATCAGCATTTTGATTGGCGAATAACTGCTCCATAAACCAGCCGTAGATCGCAATCGTCGCACCCGCCTTACCATCCTTGCTGAGTGCGGCTGCCGCTGCCTCAAATTCCTCGAACGTTGCAGGCGGTTTCTCCGGGTCCAGTCCCGCTGCCTTGAAGGCATCCTTATTATAGTAGAGAATGGGATTAGACGTATTAAAAGGCATAGCATTCAATTTATCGTCAATGGTGTAATACCGGATAATATTCGGCTCCAGCCCGGACAAATCATAATTGTCCTCGTCTATAAACTGCTGTACCGGGGTAATCAGCTTGGAGTCGATCATGAACTTGCTGCCGATCTCATACACCTGGATCAGGTCCGGCCCGCTGTCCGAGCCGATAGAGGCTTTAAGCTTATTCAAGCTTTCATCATATTTCCCCTGATATACGGCTTCAACTTCAATATTTTCCTGGCTCTCATTGAACGCTGAAACAATACCATTGATCGCCTTTTCTCCGGCGCCGGACATGGAATGCCACCAGGTGATTTTGACAGGCCCGGCAGCGGCGGCACTGACTGTACCTTCCGCATTGGCTGCAGCACTGTTCTCAGTCTGATTGTTGTTTCCACCTGCATTTGAATTGTTGTTATTGTTGCCGTTGCCGTTGCCGCAGCCTGAAAGTACCAGCAGCATACCGGCGAGCGTTACAACCATTCTTTTTTGAAAGCGTGCTTTTTTCATGAATACTCTCTCCTTTTTCCCCTTTAATTTTGGCTTGAATCGCATAACGCATATATACGTATTCATCATCTGCGGTAAGCAGCTGACTTGATTTTGCGCATACTGCATACTACGCTCCCGGTTCCGTCGCTCAGCCTTTTAACGCTCCAGCCGACATGCCCCGGACAAGCTGCTTCAGCCCGAATACCAGCAGCAGCAGTGAAGGGAGGATCGCGAGTGAAATCCCGGCGAATACAAGGTTCCACGAGGTGGATTCCTGAAACTCAAGCATGGAAATGCCGATCTGCACCGTACGCATCGGTTTGCTGTTCGTAATCAGCAGCGGCCAGAGGTATGAATTGTACATATTCAAAAAGGAGTAAACGGCCAGGGTGCCCAGCGCCGGTCTGGAGAGCGGCAGCATATGGAACAGGAAGTAACGGATATGCCCGCATCCGTCGATCTTCGCAGCCTCGAACAGCTCTTTGGGGAGCTGCATAAAGAACTGGCGCAGCAGGAACGTGCCGAATGCCGTAGCCAGAAAAGGAACGGTCAGCCCTTGATAACTGTCGAGCCACCCCAGGCTGCGGACCGTTAAATAGTTGGGGATCATCGTCACTTCCCAGGGTACCATCATCGTAGCGACAAACAGGCTGAACATGATTCCCTTTCCTTTAAAATTCATCTGGGCAAAGGCATATGCAGCCAGACTCGCGGTTACCAGCTGGCCGGCCATTACCATCGCCGATACCAGAAAGGTGTTGCCGATGAAAGTGGCGATCGGAATAATCTCGAACACCTCGCGGAAATTCTCGGGACGAAAGCTCTGCGGAATGACAGACGGCGGATATGCACTGGCTTCCTCCGGACTCATCACCGCCATAAAAAAGCTGTACACTACGGGATAAAGCACCATCACCGCTGCGGCGCTAAGTGCAAGGAAGAGCAGTCCTTGTGCTGCTTTTGGCTTTTTCATTGGTAATGTACTTTCCTTTCCACCCATTTGAACTGGATTAAGGTGAGCAGCATAATGACCAGGAACAGCATAAGCGCCTGTGCACTGCCCGTCCCGAAGCGGAAATTGACAAAGGCCTCGCGGTAGATGGAATAGACAAAAACATTCGTGCTGTCCATCGGGCCGCCTGAGGTAAGGATATTAATCTGTCCGAAGGCCTGAAAAGCGCTAATCACTGAAACCACCAGAACAAAAAACAAGGTCGGAGACAACAGGGGCAGGGTGATTCTGCGAAAAACGGTTATCGCTCCCGCTCCGTCTATTTTGGCGCTCTCATATACTTCTTCAGGCAGTCCCTGCATACCGCTGGACAGGATAATAAAGTTGAACCCGAGATTCATCCACACCGTCATTAAGGATACGGATAACAGTGCTGTATCCGGATTGACCAGCCACGCTACCGGAGCAAATCCGGCCAGCTCAAGCAGGTAATTCAGCATCCCCAGCGTAGGATGGAAGAGGAATTTCCAGATCACTGCCGCTGAGCCGACGGACAATACCAGAGGCAGGGAAAATGCAAACTGGAACAGTCTTTTACCGTGCAGACGGTTGTGGGTAAGCGCCGCCAGCACCAGTGCGAGCAGCATTCCCGCCGGCACCGTCAGGAGTGCAAATAATGCCGTGACCCGGATACCGTCCAGAAACTGTCCTGAGGCAAACAAATCAGCAAAATTATCAAAACCAACGTAGGCAGCGATTCTGCCGGCCGGATCTGTGCTGTGCAGACTCAGATAAACGGATTTCAGCAGCGGGTAAAACAGAAATACCCCGAACAGCAGCAACGAAGGTGCCAGAAAAACATAAGCAAGCACATTCTCCTGTACGGTAAGCTTGCTTAATGATGCTGTGCGGAAGCGGACGGCTGCCGCTGCAGGCTTATCTTTTACCGGCATAGATATTGAAGGATCAAGCTCACTCATAGCGCAGGCCTCCCGGGATCAAAATTCAACTTGTCTTCTAACTACCTCTGCCAGTGTAAGGTGTGAATGTCAGCGCAACGTCACTAATAAGGCAACAATAAGTTAAATTTGTATAAATTTTGTTAAAAAAGAAACATATTCGCATGAAATGGTTTACATAGCATCGGAACATTTTCTGTAAATTCCCGTCTAAACTCATAGTCAGTCTCTGTTAGATGAAGGTTTATAATTTTATTCCTGAAAGGAAGGTTATGCAGATGTTAAAAAAGCTGCTGCTGCTCTCTATCCTCGGATTTCCGCTGTTCTTGGGAACCACGCCACATCCCGCATCGGCCAAAGCCGCGGAAGAAGTGAAATTTCATCTGACCTACAGCAACAACAGCACAATAACCGGCAGCACAACAGGCACTGCCCGGATTAAAAACGGAGTCTCCTATCTGCCTGCAAACATTGTGAATGGTCTCGGGATAGAAATGAAATGGGATTCCGCCGGGAGGCGCGCCTCCTTCAGCGGCTGGAACAAAAGCTTTGCCGTACGGCTCGGCAGCCCCACCGGAATCCTGGATAAGGTAACGGTCAACCTTGGCGGAACACCTTTTCTGGAGGAGGACGAGCTGTTTATTCCCGCCAAGTTTCTGGTCAAGGCACTTGAAGGCGGTACGCTCCGCTGGGACCCCAAGACCCGCAGCCTTATGGCTAACGGTCTGCATATGTACCGCGGTTATTCGGAGAGCTACAAAGGCAGCCTCTACACTTTGTCAATAGATACCGGTGATCTGTATGTTTCCGCCGGCCAAGGATCACCAAAGACCAAGCTGGCTAATCTGGGCAGCGGCCTGGACAGCGTTCATTTTAAATTCGAAGACACTCCGGGCGGTCTGAGGGTACTTCGTGTCGTCAATTCTTACGGCGAACCGCATCGTTTCCTGGAATATTTCACTTTTATTCTTAACAACGGGGCACTCCTCCGCCAGAGCAGCACTGATATTTATTCTACCTTTGCCGAACCCGCTCTGTGGTCCGAAGGCAGGCTGCTCTTGAACGACGGGAAGACAGTGCGGTTGATCGAAGACAGTACAGGTGCGGTAGTCGAAACGGTCGACTTGACGAAGTTAATGCACGGGGAAGCGGACCAGAAGTACAATGTAGAAGCCTTTTACCGGGATATCGCCATCATCCGCCCGTTGGACACTGCATCCTTAACCTTGGTAGACCGCACCTCCGGCACGCAGACTGTTTTGTATGAGAAATTACTTAACGGGGAGGAACGGCAGTGGCTGCTGCTGCAGCGCGATTCCATGTTTCCGGGCGATAACTTCAGGTTTTCGGGACGAAACGGGAATGAGCTCACCATTACGGCCGGTCACATCGGTCCCGAGAACAACGAGAAGAAATTCATCTATACACTGCCTGCCGCAGAGTAGTGCCCAGGCTCCTGAATATCCATGCATCATGCAAAAAAGCTGTCCTCCCGCGCCAGGGAAGACAGCTTTTTATTGCTGCTTAACATTCAATTGTTGAGTTATCCTGTTCATTGTGTTCCCACACCCTCTTAATAATGGTCTGATACTGGATCAATGTGTCTGGCAGCGCATACTCCTTAAAGCTTTCGAATAGGCCTACACACTTGACTATCATGCTGCTCTTATTTATCGAGCTGGCTTGAACCATGCACTCCAGCAAATACTCCAAACCAGCCAAATGCCGGCCTCTGCCCAGGTAATACTTGGACAGCTGATACCACAGCTGTGCTGAATATTCCGGATTCTGCTCCTGCTTCAGCAAAAGAAGCTCGGGTTCAAATTTCTGCAGTATATCATCCACATCCATCTGAAAGCGGTTGGCTGCCTCAATAATATTCAACAGCATGTCATAAATCTCCACTTCCTGCCGGCTTTCAATGAATTCAATATAATCCGGGAGGACGCTTTGATCGCCGCTCATCAGCCTGGTCATATAGGTGCCGGCTTGCGCCCATCGGCGGTATACTGTAATCCAGTATAATGTTTCGGGATCGGTTTCTTTAACCCAGCTGAGATCGGAGCAGTGGCAGGTATATTCCAGAGCCTGCTGATAGTTTCTTCTGGCATCACACACATTGGCAAGCAGCAGGTAGGAATAAGCTATATATACAAAGAGGGGGCTATTGGTTCTATGAGGGGCATCTTTACTTGAGGAATCATGTGAATCTGTAAAATATTGAAGCTTGGCGCTGGTTTCCATCCGGCAGGCAAGCTCCTCCACCTTATCCCACCTGTGCAATGAACGGTAAATATTCGCTAAATCCTTCAGTGCATCAAGCTGGTCGAATTCATTCAACCGGTCGATAAAGGGTTCAAACTGGCAGGCGGCTTTGAAGTTGTGGATATGATCCTTACCCAGGGCGAGGGTAAACAGCCGGTACTGGCAGAAGGCGAGCCGTTCGGAATGCTGGCGGATTTCACATTCGGCTATATTCTCATACAGTATCGCAGCTGCAGCATTCATTTTTTTGGTAAAAAAATCATTGGCCAGCTCATACAGCACTGCCGCATAGGATAATTCCTCAAGCAGCAATGCAACTGCTCTCCGGATACAATCGAGTCTCCCGATTTCAGCACAGCGGTACAGAAAAGGACTGATTCTGCGCCAGTTCGGAGTGGCTTCCACCATGCTCTCCTGAATGTAATGCTCATAATAATAGCCTTCAGGCATGGACAGCACCGCCGTTAGCCGGTCTACCTGATCTATACTCATTACCTTGTTTCCCTTCAGAATGGAGCTTATCGATCCAACGTTCAGTCCGCTGCTTCTGCCTACACTGCTCATGTTCCAGCCTTTCTGTTTCATGAGGTCATCCAATTCACTGCGGATCGTGGTTGTAGCATTCAAGTGAACCACTCCTTTAGAATCAACTCGAAGCAATAGTAGCAACAGAACGATAGTCAAGAGAATTTTATACTATATTACAAATATAACCATACCATTACCACTGGTCAATTGAAATCTGTATTTTAAAGTTTTGGCATCATCGTGTATAATAGATTCCTATTTTTCCGGGATATCCGTCCGCCAGTGATCCGGGCAAAAAAATACAGCAGGTGCCGGATGCACCTGCCGCAGATTACGGTAAAAGTCAATGATAACGATGAGGTCAGCAGCAGCCCGGTTAGGACAAGCCCTGCAGCATATTTCTGATTTTGGTGTAATGTCCGCTCACCCGGTCAGCCATGTAGTTATACATAAGCTGGTTTTCCGCAAGGTTCGCCATCTCCATATCCATATCCACATTATTCCCGTTATTGTTCATGGCCGTATCACTGTTAACCAATATTCTGTACGGAATGATAGAAGCGCCGGGATCTTGGATCTGCATGTGCTTTTCATGAGTACGCTTGATCTCTAATTCCCCTGCTGTATCACCCTCGATAGCCCGTCTCAGCTCTTCCTTGAACTCTACGGATTTCGATTTATAGTTGGGGGTATCTGCATTCGCAATATTCTCGGCAATGGCACTATGTTTGACATTCAGTATGTTCAAGAGGGCTTCGTTACGCTTGGAAGTGCTGCTCTCAATCATAGTTAACCTCCTTCACATCTATTTCCCCAGGCCGCCCAGAACGGCCCCTTCTTCAAAGAAACGTCTGATATTCTCCTCCACCTGCGGATCTGCAATAAGCGGCGGAGCCTGGTGCGGCTTCACGCGGGCATCGATAATTACATTATCGCATGCCCAGTGCTTGTGATCAATACGGCTGTTCACCCCATGGATATCATGGGAAGGATTGCTTCGCGTAAAGGTTGCCCATAAAAAGTTACTGAGCGTCCCGCTCATAAACCCGCTGTCATCACACAGGATAATCAATGGGCAGGAATCCAGCGGACCCGCTGCTCCGATGGCAGCGCCGAGCCGGCCTATTTCCTGTTCAGCTGCTGCATAATCCGTAAATGCAGGGCCCTGCAGCGCGACAACCCCCGGCATAATCATTTTGCCCTGGCCGAATCCTTCCAGCTCACGGCTCAGAATTTGCGGCACTGCGGTGCACAGGCTCCGCTTGGGCTCTCCCACTGCAGCGAATACCACCTTGCTTCCGCTATTAATTCCCGTTCCGGAATAATCCAGTGTATCAATTGTGGTGTTGGTCTGGAAATGAATGTCCCGGTGCAGATTGATCCGCTCCAGGATATAGGTCAGAAAATCCTCAATATCATGTGTACTGATCTTCCGGTCCTCTTCAGCCGTGATGAACAGATACTTGGCCAGGCTCAGCTGCCCTGTGCCGAGAATCCGGTTCGCGATGGTCAGGAGCTCAGCCGGCTGCTTCAGCTTCTGGTAAGGGGTATAGCGTTCGCTGCCGATGGCGAACAGCAGGGGATGCACACCTGCAGCATCCACAGCATGCACTTCCTTGACCCCCGGCACCTCCTGTTTGATTGCCCCTCCGGTCAATTCATGAATCAGCTCACCGAAGGATGTATCTTCCTGGGGCGGCCGCCCAACTACAGTAAACGGATAGATGGCCCCTTTCTTGGCGTACACCTTGTGCACCTTCATGACCGGGAACGGATGGACAAGACTGTAATAACCCAGATGGTCGCCAAAAGGGCCTTCGGGCTTCGTATCACCGGGATGGATCTCACCGGTAATGACAAAATCGGCATCCGCACTGACACAATAGCCGTCGACATAGCTGTAGCGGAAATGGCGGCCGGCGAGCAGGCCGGCAAAGGTCATTTCGCTGAGCCCTTCCGGCAGCGGCATGACGGCCGACAGCGTATGTGCCGGAGGTCCGCCGATGAAGCAGCTGACTTTAAGCGGTTCGCCCCGTTTATTGGCATGTGACTGATGAATGCCGATCCCGCGGTGAATCTGGTAATGGACACCGACTTCCTTGTTCATTTCATAGTCATTCCCGCTAAGCTGGATCCGGTACATGCCCAGATTGGAATTCATGATCCCCGGCTTGTCCGGGTCTTCCGAATACACCTGCGGCAGGGTGACAAAAGCGCCGCCGTCTCCCTGCCAGTGCTTGATCTGCGGCAGATCGGAAATTTGAATTTCCTCGAATCCCGCAGGCAGGCCGCCCGTTTTCTTGAGCGGCAGGGCTCTTCTGGCCGCAAGGCCTGTACCGACGTATTTGAACGGCTGCTTAAGCGCCTTCATCGGATTGCTCCGCAGGGCGATTACATCCTGGGAGGATTGCCATGTATCACGGAATATAAATTTGCTGCGCTCTATGGTTCCGAACAGGTTAGATACCGCGCGGTACTTCGAACCTTTGACATTTTCAAATAATAATGCCGGCCCGCCTGCTTCATATACCTTCAGGTGAATCGCGGCCATCTCCAGATGCGGATCTACTTCCTCATGAATACGGACCAGATGTCCGTGTTTCTCCAAATCGATAATGCATTCTTCCATATTGCGGTATGCCATGATCTTACTCCAATCTGCAGAAGAAATATGAACCTCTTTATTATGGGTGATGGGCGGACCCGAGGTCAACCAAAAGCCCCCTTGGATTACCAAGAGGGCCTGCGTATTAAAACTAGTGATACTTTACACTTCCAGCGGCCAGGCGCCGGTAAACTCGGCATCATTATAATTGAAAAAAGATTGCAGTATGATCTCACGGTCATCACTGAACAGCTGGTCTGCTACTCCCGAGGCAAGCCTTGGTATGGCATTCTTCATTCCGGAGATGGCCGAGGCGGACAGGCCGCAGCTGGCGAGTGCGGAGTAATTGAAGACAAACAGGCCATGCAGAAGCTTAGCCCCTTCCCTGTCACGGCTTTGCAGCGCAAACCCCGGACTGAGATAGGGATGGGCATCCAGCAGCGGATTCAGCTTTTCCGCAGGCGCCTGATAGCGGTCGGCCCAGCGGGCAATATGGCTCTCCACCAGCCTCAGTTCCGGGCGAAGCCCCGGATCGCTAAGCAGCCCTGTACTGATGATAAGAAAATCAAAGCTGTACTTTCCTTTGGGCGTAGTCACGACAGCGCCGCTGCCGGCATCCGCCACATGCAGCCACGGGGAGCCAAGATGAAGCCGGAAGCCGGGCCAGGCTGCTGCACGGGTGAAGGTATCGTTTGTCGGCGGCTGGTTATATTTGAAGAAATGGGAGATCACCGCATATTTATCTTCATCCGCAAGGGTATGGAACCGTTCGATCATGCCGGAGACCTCCATCTGGCGGATCGGATTGACACTGGGCAGCTGCTCGCGCCGGACGAATACATGAGCTTCTGCCGCACCTTCAGACAGGGCGAAGCTGGCATTATCAAAGGCGGAGGCCCCGCCCCCGAGGATTGCTATTTTTTTGCCGCGGAGCGCCTTGAAATCAATCGGCTGGGAAGTATGGGCATACAGCCGTTCCGGCAGCTGCTCAGATATCATCGGCGGCACATGCCATTCCCCTCCGCCCTGAATACCGGTGGCCAGCACTACCTTGCGGGCAAGCAGCTGCCCGGATGGCGCGCCGGCCCCGGCAATATGCAGCCTGTAAATCCCGTCCTCATTAGGTTCAATCAGCTTCAGCTTGACCTCGTTGATAACCGGAAGCTCCAGCACCCGGCGATACCAGCGCAGGTAGTTCATCCACTCGCCGCGCGGGATTTTATCGATTGAAGCCCATCCCTGCGGCCCATGCTGCGCTACCCACCAGGAGCGGAAAGTGAGCGAAGGAATCCCAAGATCTATGGAGGTCAAATGCTTCGGAGTCCGCAGTGTAACCATCCGGGCATAAGTCTCCCACGGCCCCTCCATGCCTTCGCTGTTCTCATCAATCACCAGAATGTTGGATATCCGCTCCCGCAGAAGCCCGAACGCCGCCCCCAGGCCGCTCTGTCCGCCGCCCACAATTACGGCATCATAGACATGCCCTTCGGGATGTTCCAGAGGCCGTACCCAGTCCGCACCGCCAAAGGCGAGACAGGAAAGGTCCATCCTCACTTGTTCATTTAAAGTTTCCAGGCTCATGATTCCTCAGACCTTTCAGTGGCATCTTTAGGAGATCCGGGTAACAAGCTGTTCCGCCGCAGTTCTCACCTTACCAGTGGCCATATTATATCCTGCCTGCTGCCTCATTTGAATAATGGCGTCAGGTTTATTGTCACTATAGCTAAAATATGTCGTTTGGATTGTACATCATCACTAATTTTTGTGATTTCTTCTTCGGAAAGTTGAATCAAGGTCAGTTTACTTCACATTCAAATGAGAATCACCTCTCCGTACAACTGAGTTGCCACAGCAACACCAAAACAGCATGACCCAATAATCAGGCCATGCTGCTTCTCTTTTATCTCATTAATAGTCTTAGAAGCGGGCGACAAAAAACTCGCGGTTAGGCGGAACGGTGCCTTGGAAGACCTGGACGTTGTTGTCGTTTCTGATTCTCAGAACGTAGGACACATCAGTCAACGTAGAGACCTGGTTGAATACAGCCACACCGGTATCATCAAAGAACGCTGTAAATGTGTCTGAACCTCTGGTCAGGGTGGCTGTGAAATCTGTAGTTTCCTTTGGCACACCATTGAAGTTTGTTGCCAGTACAACGAGGTTATTGAAGGTTTGTCTGACTCTGCGTCTTCTGGCAGCCGGTTTTTTAGCCAGCGGTTTTTTCTTGGCGGCAGCCTTAGCCGCATTCATCTTTTTAACCATCAGCGCTTTTTTTGCCAGTAATGCTTTCTTCTTGTCAACTTCTCTCATTTGCTTCACCACTTTCTTTTAAGATACAGTAGTAAATGCAATTTAAGAGCCGGCCGAATCTTCCTATTGCCTATTCTATATAAAATGTGGCGGTGTCACAGTTTCATAGAGATGTATCCCCTGAGCCTATTCCTGCATAGGATGCACAGTGGAGAGGTGATCACTCATCAATGCGTGAAAAGCTGTGGGTGCGGCAGCATGCCGCCAAAATGAATCAGCCGTTACAGCATAAAGTCAGGAATACACCTGCTACAGGTGCAAAGTCAGCTTCAGTGCCGGTTATCGTTCAATTCAAGTCTCCCGTTACCCCGTCCCGGATCCGGAATCTGCAGAAACATCTTGGCGTTCATTCCTTCCCTGTCAAACACCGTCTTTCCTTGATCAATGCCCTATCCTCAAGAGTTTCTTTGAAATGCCTGGAACGGATCTGCAGCTGTAACGAGATTCATAAAGTCTATCTGGATACGGTAAAACATTCCTCTTTAAACATAGCGACTCCTTCTATCGGGGCAGCGGCTCTCCAGACCACCAAAGGACTTACCGGAAAAGGAATCAACATCGCCATCATTGATACCGGAATTTACTGTCATCCGGATCTGACCAAACCAGTTAACCGGATCTTTGCCTTCAAGGATTTCATCAATCATAGAAAAAAGCCCTATGACGACAATGGTCACGGAACCCATATCGCCGGGGATGCTGCAGGCAACGGATGGGCCAGCAAAGGCAAATACAGGGGGCCTGCACCGGAAGCCGGTATTGTCGGTGTTAAAGTATTGGACCAGAACGGCGACGGCTATGATTCTACCATTATCAAAGGGATCGAATGGTGCATTGCAGAGCGCAAGCGCCTCAGGCTGCGTATCCTGTCGATGTCCTTCGGCGGTCCAGTGAACACATCCTGCAAAGACGATCCGCTCTGCCAGGCTGTTGAAAAAGCCGTCCAGGCCGGACTCACTGTCGTCATCGCCGCGGGCAACAGCGGACCCGGACCAAAGACGGTTGAATCACCGGGAATCAGTCCCTCAGCGATAACCGTAGGTGCAGTTAATGACAGGCGGACCCTAACGCAAAAGGACGATGTCATTACGTTCTATTCCAGCCGCGGTCCTGCTCCGGGCGGCAAGGTGAAACCCGACATCGTTGCTCCGGGCGAATCAGTGATCTCGCTGCGCGCGCCGGGTTCACTGCTGGCCCGCCAGTCCCCCCAGGAGAGTATCGGCAAGTTCTACTACAGGCTCTCCGGGACCAGCATCTCTGCCCCGATTGTCTCCGGCGCAGCCGCGCAGCTGCTGCAGCGTTTCCCTGGCATGTCCCCGCGCCAGGTCAAAGCTGCACTAAAGAAGAATGCCTTCCGTCTCGGCCTCAAGCCCAATACGGCAGGAAGCGGCGAAATTAATGTCAGATTTCTGCGAAAATGCTAAAGGGGCTCCCCCATAAGCCATAAAATGGCTGCTTGGGCAGCCCCTTCTTCTACTGTTTTCTTTATAATCTATTACTGACGATGATAGCTTAAGGAGCTGTTCATAACATGGAAAAAGAACATTTGGGACCACAGCAAGGAAGACATGCCCCAAGGCACAGCGCTGCAAAGTATCGCCCTTATTCCGCTGGAGGCTTTTATTTGTAAAGTGAAAAATAACATTTCAATAGATGAGTCTTTCATTCTGGACCAGTGTCCGCCTTCTTGCGGTTATTACGGAATTTTTCAGAGGGGGAGCTCCCTTTACTGGTATAAACAGTTTTTTAAAGATGACACTTCCGCGCTCTTTACTTACAATGTGACGGACAAGCACCTGCAGCAAGTGAGGATTCAGGAAACGTACGACAGGATTTTTTTATAACCGGTGAACCGGTAATCTTCGGACGCTTCGCCACACATTGTTATATTCCTTCTGCGGACTGTCATATTTTTTGCCTATAACAAGCGTATTGACGCAGCGGCTGAACTTACGTATCCTATGGTGAAGGAAAATAAATGAATTTCATAGTTAACACAATAAGTTACGGAAGCTGGTGAGAGTCCAGCACGGTCCACGCCACTGTAAGGGAGTCATCCTAAGTCAGGTCGGTGCTTATTGTGTATAACTGAGCCCTTCGAGGTAAAGGGCGGTTATCAGAAACTCTTATTTGAGTCTCTTTAACCACGCCTCTTCCATTCATGGGAGAGGCTTTCTCACTATTCTAGGGTCAGAAAGGGAAGAGAGAAATGGGGAAAAGCTTTAAAAAGGTTCTTGTATCCGGGTTGGCATCAGCCTTACTGTTAGGTTCAGCAGGGCTGGGCAACTTACAGGCTGACGCAGCTAAAGAACCGGTTGTCTTCACGAACACGAATGTAGAGGTAAACTCAATTGTATCATGGGCTACGGGGTACCGCGATTACAAACCTAATACGGCTGAAGGAAATGTATTAGAATCTTACAGAACACCGGAGAATGCTGTCGGACCTTACTCTTCTTCTTTGGTAGTATTAGGAGACAACGGCGAAATTACAATGGAGTTTGAGGGAATCGGGGACGGGCCCGGACAAGACTTTGCGGTCTTTGAAAACGGCTTTGCTACAGGGCCCGATAACACACTTGGTTTTCTGGAATTGGCTTATGTACAGGTGTCTTCCAACGGAACAGATTGGGTACAGTTTGACTCCTCTGCCTTGAGGAATACCAAAGTCGGCTCTTATGAAGGAGTAGATCCTTCCCAGTATAACGGACTGGCCGGCAAGGCACTCGGCGGTTTCGGAACCGGGTTTGATCTGGCAGCGCTCAAAGACAAAGAGGAAGTTGCCGCCGGACTCGTTAAGCTGAATGATATCAAATACGTTAAGATTATCGACATTAAGGGCGACGGTACCAACAAGGACAGTTACGGCCGGCCAATCTATGATCCTGATCCTTCCGGAGGATCTGCCGGTTTTGATCTCAGAGCAGTCGGTGTTATTAACAAAAACTATGCCGTCACTCCGCCTTTTAATAAAGGGCTGGAGTTCGACCTGGACGCTGAAATTACGCAGGCCGTTGCGGGATACTCACAGCAAGTCTATGATGATTGGGCTTCTGTAGCCTCCAATCTTACAGGTCTTGCACCTGACCCGGACTATATCGCCGCTTACACCAAGCAGGTCATTGATGCGGCAGGAGTCTATAAGAAAGGCACAGATATCGCCAAAGTCATCATAGGCTTGACTGCAGCAGATGTTAATATAAAGGATATCGGCGGCATTAACCTTCTGGATAAGGCTGTCAACTTTGATCCTGCACGGCTTACGGTCTCCAACGACGTCGTATACATGCTGCTTGCCCTGGACTCCGGAAGATATGAGATCCCTGAAGGAAGCAAGGTAACCAGAGAATTCCTGGTGGACAAGCTTCTTTCCCTTAAAATAAAAGGCGGCGGCTGGTCATTCTTCGGCTCCACACCTGACCCGGATATGTCCGGGATTATCATGGCGGGTCTTGCCCCTTACTATGACACTAACCCTCAGGTAAAGGCTGCTATTGATGAGACGGCAGCGTATTGGAAAGGCAAGCAGATTACGAACAGCAACAGTCTGGGCCAGCTGATTCTTGGTCTCGCTGCAAATGAGATTGACCCTGCAGGTGAGGATTACAAGCAGGGTGACAAGAACATGCTGAATGACCTCTACACTTATAAAGCAGCAGACGGCTTGTACAAGTGGAGGAAGGCCGATGCCAAAAGTAATGTGATGGCACAGCGTGATGTAATGGCTGCACTCAACAGCTACAAAAGGTTCCTTAACGGTTCAGATTTCAGCATTTATTACAACCTTAAACCTACTCCGGTGGTAGAGGAACCTGGAACGCCTACGGACCCGGAACCTGGAACACCTACAGATCCGCAGCCTGGAACACCTACAGATCCGCAGCCTGGAACACCTACAGATCCGCAGCCTGGAACGCCTACGGATCCGCAGCCTGGAACGCCTACGGATCCGGAACCTGGAACGCCTACGGATCCGCAGCCTGGAACACCTACAGATCCGCAGCCTGGAACGCCTCCGGTAGTTGTACCACCAACAGTATCACCGGCAGAACCACCGCCGGCAGCTGCCACAATTAATGTTCCTGTCACCATTACATCGGATGTGCCTTATGCAGGCTTACCAAAGTCCGGTACAGTAAGTATTAAGGACGGGGCTACTGCGTATCAGGCATTGTTGGCCCTTGCAGGCAGCAGCAATGTAAAAGCCACTGGCTCCGGCCAGGGATTGTATGTCCAAGCGATCTATGAATTGGAAGAGTTTGATTACGGACCGCTGTCCGGCTGGACCTACTATGTAAATGGTGTAATGCCTGATTACAGTGCAGACGTAGCGATATTGCATTCAGGTGACACACTGTCCTGGAAATATGTCGGAGATGCTAATTTGGCCAAACCAACTCCTGCTCCGGCAGTTACCAGTCCAACCGGTACAGTTGCTACGGCAGCGCCAGGCCCGACGCCTAAGCCTGCTGAGCAGCCAGCCGCAACAGCTGCACCAGCTGCACCAGTCTCCCAAGTCACCTTCACGGATGCTGCGGCAATCTCTTCCTTCGCTGCAGATAGCGTGAAAAAGGCGCAGGAGCTGGGGATCATGACCGGTAAGAAAAAAGCTGACGGTTCGTTCTCCTTTGAGCCTAAAGCGCCTATTACACGTGCGGAATTCACCACCGTTCTTGTCAGACTTCTATATGGTGAGCAGACTGCAGGCACAGCTGTAATTAAGGATGTTAGCTCCACGAACTGGGCTTATCCTTATATCGCTAAAGCTAAAGAGCAGGGAATCATTAACGGGTTCCAGGATGGATCGTTCCGCCCTGGCGACCCTGTCACAAGAGAGCAGGCAGCAGTTATTGTACAAAAAGCCTTTAATATCACCAAAGGCTCCAATCCGTTGACCTTCTCTGACATCTCTTCAGACCGGTATTCGTTCACGGCGATTGAGGCCGTGAGCAGCAACGGATTCATCGTCGGCTCTGACAGCTCCTTTAACCCGGCAGACAAGGTTACCAGAGAAATGGCCGCTACAATAATGATCAGGCTCTATGATAATTATCTTGCCAAGTAACCGGGTAATGTGAAGGAGAGGGTTCTTCCCTCTCCTTTTTTTGTCTATTTTAATATAGGCATATCGATTAACCACAATGGTGTATCAAATACTGATTTAAAACTCCCCTCGGGAACTGTGTACGGTGTGGCAAAGTCTGTCTCAGCGGGAATGCTACATGGCTTAATTGGAATTTCACCACCTAATATTGTCCTTTTTCATCATTTATAAGCTTTAGTTGGAATTTCTCCAGCTATTAGGGCAGATAAATGCCTTCAAAGACTCATCCAGTAGTTTTAAGTGGAGTTTTTCCAACAAGCATTGTAATCCCGTTGCTTTCCGAAAGATTAGATGGAGAAATTCCACTTAGCTTGATCTTTAACGCTCGCCCAAACCATTTTCCGTAAAAACGGATAATCAACGGGACTCATTTGAATACGATAAATCCTGCGAAACTTCACGTGCCCAGGCCAGCAGCCATTCGTCCGTCCCATATTGCCCGATGCATTGGAATCCTAACGGCAGCCCGTTAATTTCAGCAGACGGAAGGCTAATCGCGGGGCAGCCTGCGAATCCCCAGATTGCAGTCATGCCTGACCGGCCTGTACTGTGCTCTTCCAACCGGGGAGCTGTCATGCCCTGTGCCGGTGACACCCACAGGTCAATTCCTTCCCGATCCATGAGCGCCGCCAGAGCCTGCCGCAGCTCAAGCTGCATCCCGCGGTATCCGGCCAGTTCTTCCTCCTGAATTTTAGCCCCTCTAAGAATAGCGTCCTTTACTCCGGCACCATAGTACTCTTCATAACTTCCAAACCAGTCTGCATGTCCACGCGCCAGTTCTCCTTCAACTAACCGCAGCATGGCATCCCCGTAAATAAAGTCGTCCTCCCAAGGCATGTCTACATGCTTCACCTGGTAGCCCATACGCATAAGTCCCTCAATTTGTCCCTTAAAGACCTCTCTAACCTCATCACTCATTAGCTGCATGTACACCCCCCGAGGGATACCGAGCACAGGCTTGTGTTCTGCCCGGCGCGGGACCCAATCAGGCACCAGCACTTTAACAGCAGCCTCCATACTCTCAAGTTCCTGGGTAAAGAATCCTACTGTATCAAAAGAAGGTGACAGTAAAAGAACACCATCCAGCGGTACCCTTCCATAGCTTGGTTTAAATCCGGCCACTCCGCAAAAGGAAGCCGGAGCCATCACGGAACGCAAGGACTGGGTTCCCACAGCCAAAGGGCATATTCCTGCAGCCACTGCCGCAGCAGAGCCCGCGCTCGAACCTCCCGGCGTATGCGCGGGGTTATGGGGGTTCAATGTAGCTATCGGACCCTGATAAGCAAATTCCTCTGTAACCGTCTTTCCGGCAATCCATGCTCCCGCAGCACGCAGACGTCTAATCAGGAAGCCTTCCTTACCGGTCAGCGTCTCAGCCGGCATCCTCGATCCGGCCCTGGTTGGCAGCCCTTCCACATGAATCAGATCCTTAATCCCGACGGGGATTCCCCACAGTGGCGGCAAGCTGTCCCGACTGCCGGCATAAGTA
This sequence comes from Paenibacillus sp. PK3_47, assembly GCF_023520895.1. Lineage (NCBI taxonomy): Bacteria > Bacillati > Bacillota > Bacilli > Caryophanales > Paenibacillaceae > Paenibacillus > Paenibacillus sp. PK3_47. The sequence goes on along the minus strand of NZ_CP026029.1, from coordinate 5,076,825 downwards.
AGCAACCTCTCAGCCTCCTGTGTCATACGCTGTTCCGGCTTATCTTCCGGAACAAAGGCCCTGACATGGGGCTCCAGCTTTTCAAACCTTTGCATGAACAGCTCCATAGATTGATTCAACGAAGTTTCCGGTTCATTATTCTCGCTTAGCATAGCTGTTAACGAAGAGCGGGCAAGCTGCATTAGGTCATCTCCTGCTAATTAGATTTCACCATATCGCATTCATCATTTCATCTGACTTTAATAAATCCCGGCCATACGCGGTGACCCGCGGAATATTATACTCACTGCCCCAAAGGATATCGCCAAGTGCCAGCTTAATACAGCAAATTTTGATCTGAATGTTTTTTTCCACAAGAATGTCTGCCCCATAACCGGTAAAAAAAGCATTCAAGGCGGACTTGTCATTGATAAAATACCGCTCAAATAATATTGAAAAATGATCAACGTCTACACCCCACAGCATATTCTCAAAATCAATCATTCCGGAAAACTCCCCGTTATGATTGACCAGCCAGTTACCGGGTGTTGAATCCCAGTTGATGGGTACGGGCCTGCAGCCTTCAAAAACACCAGTATTCGCAGCGCCCACTCCGCCTGTTCCAGTTCATTAGGCAGCAGTAATTGCTTCTCCCGACATTTAAAGATTATCTCAGACAATGTGCTGCGGATGTATGTAACAGGGTCGGTATGACGATACACTTCAACCGGATTTCCATTCAAATCCGGACGTCCAAACCAGTCACCGGTATATGTGTCATGTAGGAGCCTCGTCAATTCCCCGGCTTTACTGTAAGCGATATATGATGCAGCATGTGTAAGACTCGTTTCTCTCATAATCGTACCGCCGATTTCCGTCATCAGAATTCCCTGCCAGCTCTCACCCTCAGAGATCCCGATAAGCCGGGGAACATACGGCTGCAGAATATGGACCCAATGATTGTAAGCATACACTTCCGGCTGCCATCTTTGCTTTCTGCTGTAAGTCTTAAGGTAATAGAATTGCTGATTGATGCCGGACTGAAGCTTCCATACCCCTGTTCTTGAGCTGCCTGGCCGGAGATCGGAGAGCACACGGAATTGTCCAATCTCCTCCTTTACAAAGGCATATAAATCTTCAGGCTCAATGACAGTGTGCCGTTTAGTCTGCACAGTATTCCCCCTAACTGATTGAATTCCAAAAGCAGCATTTCACTTCCACAATATACCATTATCTATTCAACATAAAAAGCCACTGGAACACTTGGTAGTGTCCAGCGGCATAATTAAAGCAGAGTTTCCGTTTCAAGACTTGGTCTCTAAAGCGTAACAATGAATGTGTTACCCCTTAGTCCCCGCCGTAAGATTCATCCCTTCAATGAAATACCGCTGGAACAGGAAGAACAGCAGAATCATCGGCACCAGTACGATTACCGACCCTGCCATCAGGTAGTTCCACTGGGTCTGCATGGCTCCGCGGAAAGACTGGAGTCCGATCTGCAGGGTATACAATGATTCATCATTTACATAGAGCAGCGGTCCCAGGAAGTCATTCCATGCCCCGTTAAAAGCGAAAATGGCAATGGCTGCAAGCCCCGGCTTGGATAACGGCAGAATGATCCGGTACCAGATCTGGAAGTGTCCCGCCCCGTCAATTCTTGCCGCTTCGCTCAGCTCTGTAGGAATGGTCAGATAGAACTGGCGCAGCATGAAGATATAGAAGGCACTGCCCAGAAACTGCGGAATAATAATCGGGTAGTAGGTTCCCACTAACCCCAGCTTGGAGAACAGCACGTACTGCGGAATCAGCGTCACAAAGCCCGGAATCATAATGGTGGACAGCAGGACGGAGAACCAGAGCTTTTTGCCGCGGAAGCGGATTTTGGCAAAGCCGTACGCCACGAACGCATTTACAATCACATTGCCTGTTACCGCAAAAAAGGTCAGCAGCAGCGTGTTCATGGTATAGCGGGTAAACGGAGCCGCCGTCCAGGTCTCCAGATAATTACTCCAGTGAAACTGCTCCGGAATGAACGTCGGCGGATACTGGGCAATTTCCTGCATGGATTTGAGCGAAGTCGAAATCATCCACCACAGGGGCAGGAGAAACAGCACGCTTCCGGCACATAAAAAAGTAAAGATCAGCACCTTGCGCAGCGGCAGACGTCTGCCCGGCTTGTGTAAGGAAGGTTGAACCAGTTCAGCCTCCCCTTTGGAGTAGGAGTATGCCTGTCCCATCTAGGAGTCCCCCCCTTCATAATGAACCCAGCGTTTGGACAGCTTCAGATTCAGAGCGGTCAGGATCATCACAACCACGAACAGAACCCAGGCCATAGCCATGGCATAGCCCATATCAAACACGGTGAAAGCCTTATGCCACATATGCAGATTATAAAAGAGCAGGGAATGCATCGGCCCTCCCCCTCCGGATTCAGTCATGACATAGCCTTCCTGGAAGACCTGAAAGCCGCCGATCAGGCTGGTTACCACATCATAAAAGATGACCGGCGAAATCATCGGAAGCGTAATATGGCGGAACCGGCGGAGTGCGGACGCGCCGTCCAGACGTGCTGCTTCATATAATTGGGGAGGCACGCTCTGCAGGCTGGCCAGATACAGCAGCATCCCGCCTCCTACCGCCCACATTTTCATGAAAATAACGGCAGGTTTGGTCCAGAACGGATCCGTCAGCCAGGCCGGACCTGCAATACCCACCCAGGAAAGCAGTGTATTAACAAGTCCTGTAGACGGGTTCAGCAGCTGCATCCAGAGGAAATACACGCCTACCCCCGACAATACTGACGGAAGATAAAATATAGTACGGAACATCCGCATGCCGGCCACCCGTTCATTCAAGAGCAGTGCCAGCAGCACGGAACCGATCGTTGTCAAAGGAACCATCCAGAGCACATAATAAATCGTATTCGAGAGCGATTTCCAGAACAGCGGATCACTGCTGAACATTCGTTCATAGTTGGCCAGGCCGATGAAATCCATTTGGGACGTAATATCATAATTTGTAAAGCTGCCGTATAACGAAAAGAGCAGGGGCAGCAGCGTAATCCCGAAAAAGCCGATCAGCCACGGAAGAATAAATATGTAACCTGCCCGGTCCTCACTTCTTGCCAGCTTGCCTCTTCGCGGTTTGGAAGCCTTGAGAGGATGCTGGGCACCAGCTTGCGGTTGATTCATGTTCATCCTCACCATCTATCCCCCTTCATAAGTGATGGAATGTATGGCCGCCCATACATTCCATCGTCAAATTCTTTATTTTCCTGCCTGCTGTATCATGCTCTTCACATCGGTCTCAGCCTTGGCCAGAGCTTCTTCAGCAGTAATATTGCCCAGCAGAGCGGAATCGATCTGCGGAGTGATCAGATTTTTAAAGTCAGGTACGGCAATCGGTGCTCTGAAATGAGTGGTAACTTCCAGGTTCTCAACGGCTGCCTTGTAGATCGGATCACTCAGCAGTTCCGGATCGCTGGCCGCTTCCTTGTTTGCTACGTTATCAAAGTTTTTAACCGCCCAGTACTTCTGTGCGTCATAATCCGTCAGATACTTGATAAATTCCCATGCCTCATCCGGATGTTTGGCACCGTACGGGATTTCGGCCACAAACCCGCCGCCGCCGCTGTAATGGCCGGAGCCTTCTGTTTTTTCCGGAATCGGTGCTACGCCAACCTCCATGTCTTTTCCGTAATCACGGATCTGGGTCGCAAAGGTTCCCTGATGGATCCACATCGCCACTTTACCGGAAATGAACGGATTGCTCTGCTCGCTTCCGAACTCCGCCTGCATGGCATCCACGTTCTTTTTGCCCAGCCGGTCATTCCAGGATTTGATCCAGTTAACGGCTTCTACCTTGGCCGGTGTATTGATGTACATATTGTTGTCATTGTCGAAAAAGCCTTTTCCGCCGTCTGCATTCAGCAGCCAGTTGTCAATGCCAAAGTCTCCCCAGAGCGGATGGAAGCCGACCTGGTCATACACGTTACCGTTCTTTTTATCCAGCTTGATTGCGTATTCCTCCAGCTCTGCCCAGGTAGCCGGCGGTTTCTCCGGATCAAGTCCTGCCTCCCTGAATGCCTTCTTGTTATAGTAGAGCATCCGGGTATCCGTATTGAACGGGATAGCGTAAGCCTTATCTTCATACAGCACGTTATCCCAGAGGCTTTCGTAGAAACGGTCCTGAATATTGTCCTGCTCCAGATAAGCGGTCAGCTCCGTATTTTGTTTTTTGGAAGCCCGCTGGTCCACGCTGGCAATATCATTGATGATGACATCGGCAGGATTTTTGGCGGCAATGGAAGCCAGGTTTTTGGTCCAGATATCTCCCCAGGGCAGATATGTATGTTTTACAATAATTTTGTCTTGTGAGGCGTTAAAATCGTTAATAATTTTCTCAATGATCGGACGGCGGGTTTCAGAACCCCAGAATGTCCAGAAATCAATCTCGACTTTCCCGTCCGCGCTCGCGGTAGAGCTTTCCGCTTGTTTAGGTGTACAGCCCGTAGCTGCGAGCCCGAACAGCAGAACCGGAATTAAGAGAGTCTTGGTGTGTTTATGAATCTGCATGAATACTGACCTCCAGAAGTTTTAAGTTTGATTTATTAATGTTGTTAATATACTAGAATAAACAAAATAAGCTGTTTTTGAATCTGAATCCAGATTTATTTCTGCATACCATTTATTACATTTTTATACATCTTCATTCAGGCCATTTTCATTGCTTTTTCGGTTAGCCCTTTATGACAATAGAAAAGGGAGCTGCATGGCTGCAACTCCACCCTTCGTGTATCTATTGTAAAATTAAATATTAATGTCTATCTGTCGTCCGGTTCACATGGACATCCCGGTCACGGCGTTTCAAACCGGCCAGTCCGGCGAGTCCCAAGAGACCAAGCAGGCCCCAGTTACCGTGATCCTCATCATCATTGTTGTCTGCAGCTTGCACTTCAGTTGTGGTGGTTGCAGCCGCATTATTGGCATCCGTATTGTCTACTGGATCTGCAAAGGCTGCCGTTGCACCAAGACTTGAAACAATGAGTACTGTTAGAAACATAGTTTTGACTTTTAACATAATGATCAGCTCCTCTGTGTTGTTGTTAAGTCTGATTTATATCTAACCGATGTAAGGTATTGTGAAACATTCCCTTCAAAATGAACTGCATAAAAAGCCGCCTGGCTTGAACTGATTCCCTGAATTGGGTGAATAACGCGGGTAATCCGCCTTCTCCACGGACCCGTGACAAACGTATACTGTGGTACATTCGTACAAAAAAGGGAAAAGAGGTTGCCGCAAATGATACAACTTGCCTTGGCTTTACAGGATAAGGACGGCCGTTATGCCGAGCATGCCGGTGTGGTTCTTGCATCAGTGTTCAACAATACGGCTTCACCGGTCAATGTGCACATCCTGCATGATGAGACTTTGACAGACGAAAACAAACAGAAGCTTCTCCAGCTGACTGCCCGGTACAAACATACAATTAACTTTTATCCCATTGTGCTGCCCGAAGAGATGCTTCAGGTGATGGCTGCCGTAAACTCGATTAATATATGGACCCCGGCATGCATGTACCGCCTGCTGCTCCCCGCATTAGTAGAAGTGGAGAAAATCATCTATCTCGACTGCGATGTACTCGTGAACATGGATCTTGCCGAGCTGTGGAACACTGATTTGCAGCACCACTACCTTGGGGCAGTCTGGGATCAGGGTATCCGGGAGGTCGCCCATGTCATCCATGATAAGGGACTCAATCCTGACCTGTATTTCAACTCTGGAGTGGTCCTGTTCTCGCTGAACAATATCCGCAGCCATGTAACCTGGTATCAGGAAACCATCAACTTTTTGCGCAATTACCCCGATTCCACCATGCCGGATCAGGATGCGCTGAACGCGGTTTTCGGCGGCAATTATCTTCCGCTTGATTTACATTATAATTTCTTCAACCTGACCATTCCCGACCATAATTACAGCAGTAAAATCGTCCACTTTGCCGGTCCTGTTAAATCTTGGGATCAGGAATCTCCCGGCTGGGGCCTGTACCGCAAGTACCTGCGACTTACCCCCTGGAGTCCATTTAGAGCCATCAGAAAAAGGAGAAAACGTAAGGTCCGTTATGTAAATTTGCGTCTGAAAAGAATCCGCAAGCTCAAGCTCCGGGCTAAACGCCGGGCAAGAGCACACGTGATCTTCTCCAAATTAAGAGTGGCCAGACCCGGTAAAAGCCGCCGGCACCATGTAATGAAGTCCGGAAAAGTCAGGCTGCTGCGCCCGTCGGGAATCAGGAAACTCTTATAGACGCCACACGGCCATAGTTAAACAGCCACGTCATTTGACGTGGCTGCTTCATTTTTTAGAGTACAACTGATTATTTTTTATCCGGCTTTGCTTTTTGATTTTCGTAAAGGGAAATGTACTCCTGGACCGTAATCTTCCCGCTCAGCTCGGCGATGAGCTCATATGGAATACTCTCCACCTTTTTGAGGCGTATACATGATTTGCCCATATCGAGTTTTGTGCGGACATGTTTGGGGTATTCACTCTGAAACCACGACAGCAGCTCAGGATACATATAGAGACCCATGTGGTATAGTGCGATAAAGTTCTTCTGTGAGGCAATACTGACCAGCGGGAGCGGATCCTCAGGAGTCACATGATAGCCCGGGGGATACAGGGAATGGGGAACGGCATATGTAATCATTCCGCAGTACATCGTTTCTTCATACCCGTCCGGAAGATGGTCCTTAATGGTCTTTCTGAGCTTGTCCATAGCTGCCTTGCGGTCTTCAGGCAATGCATGGATATATTCTTCCGGGCTGTCAGCCGCATATTTCATCATGCTCGGGTGCCTCCCATTTAGTTTTTGACGTATACAGATTATAATAAAAATCATATGGAAGAGAAAGGTTGTGGATCATTTCATGAAATTTACAGAATACCGCTATGAACGTCCTGATGTGGAGCAGTTAAAGCAGGAATTCACAGAACTGCTGAAAGGCCTGCAGGCTGACAGTCTGGAGGAGCAGAAAGCCGCGGTCAACGGCATCAATAAGCTGCGCAATTCCTTTGATACGATGCAGAACCTCGTGTATATCCGTCACTCCATTAATACAGAGGATGAATTCTACAAAGCGGAACAGGATTATATGGATGAGATCGGTCCGGTGATTCAGGAATACATAACAGATTATTACCGGGCGCTGGTTCAGTCCAGATTCAGAGCGGAATTTGAACAGGAATATAGTCCGCAGCTGCTGAAAATGGCCGAAATTTCACTCAAGACCTTCAGTCCGGAAATTATTGAGGATCTGCAAACGGAGAACAAGCTCTCCACGGAATACACCCAGCTCATCGCCTCTGCCAAAATCCGGTTTGAAGGTGAAGAGCGGACTTTATCCCAGCTCACGCCGTTTGAACTGTCGACTGACCGTGAAATGCGCAAGCGTGCTTCGGAAGCCCGCTATGCCTTTATGTCCGCAAACGAAGCGGAATTTGACCGCATTTATGATGAGCTTGTCAAAGTCCGTGCTGGAATCGCCGCCAAGCTCGGCTATCCAAGCTTTGTTGAACTGGGATATGACCGGATGATGCGTACGGATTATAATGCGGAGATGGTTGCCAATTTCCGTAAGCAGGTGCTTGAGCATATCGTTCCGGCCGCCAGCAAGCTGAAGCAGCGGCAGGCTGAACGCCTGGGCCTGTCCGGACTCACATTCTATGATGAAGGCCTTCAGTTTACCACCGGCAATGCTGCACCCAAAGGCAATCCGGAGTGGATTGTAGCCAACGGTGCGAAGATGTACCAGGAGCTCTCCCCGGAAACCGGCGAGTTCTTCAGCTTTATGCAGGAGAATGAGCTGATGGATCTTGTCAGTAAAAAAGGCAAGCAGTTCGGCGGTTACTGCACCTATCTCAGCGAGTACAAGGCACCTTTTATTTTTTCCAATTTCAACGGAACGTCAGGTGATATCGATGTCCTGACCCATGAAGTCGGGCATGCCTTCCAGGTCTATGAAAGCCGGAACATCGAGGTGCCTGAGTATGCTTTCCCGACCTATGAAGCAGCAGAGATCCATTCGATGAGCATGGAGTTTTTTGCCTGGCCGTGGATGAGTCTATTCTTTGAAGAAGAGGCTGATAAATACCGCTTCAATCACTTGTCCTCAGGGCTTGAGTTCATTCCATACGGCGTCTCTGTGGATGAATTCCAGCATTTTGTATATGAGCATCCGGAGGCGACTCCTCAGGAACGCAAACAGGCCTGGAGAGAGATTGAACAGAAATACTTGCCTCACCGTGATTATGCGGGCAATGCTTATCTGGAGCAGGGCGGCTTCTGGCAGAAACAGACACATATCTTCCGCTCGCCGTTCTATTACATTGACTACACGCTGGCCCAGATTTGCGCCTTTCAGTTCTGGAAACGTTCGAATGAGGATTTCAAGTCCGCCTGGAACGATTATCTGCAGCTCTGCCGGGCCGGGGGCAGCAAGTCTTTTGTCGAGCTGGTGCAGCTGGCGGGACTGATCTCTCCTTTTGAAGACGGCTGCGTCGGCTCCGTAATCGGCGATATTGAAGGCTGGCTGGACAGTATTGACGATAAGGCGCTCTAAGCCATAAATAATTGTGCATCGATAAAAGACAGTCCCATTGATTGGCCTCAAGCGAATCATGGGACTGTTTGCCTTTCCTTTATGTGAACGGTTCTGCCCTATTATGGTAGAATTAACAGGCACCCACGAGTTCACCGGATAATTGAAGCTACGAAGAAAAGGATGATGAATATGCATCAGGATTCTGTATCTCTTGGTTCTTATGAACAAATGGCGGAATACTACTTCAGTGATGTAGACAACAAGCCTTACAACGCCTACTATGAGCGGCCGGCTACCCTGTCTCTGCTGCCAGATGCCGCCGGCAAAACCATACTCGATGCAGGCTGCGCGGCAGGCTGGTATACAGGGTGGCTGCTGGAACAGGGGGCGGCTGAGGTAACAGCTGTCGATTTCAGTCCGGCCATGATCGAGATGACGCGCAAAAGAGTCGGAGAGCGGGCCCGGCTCGTCTGTGCTGACCTGAATGAGCCGCTTGATTTTATAAGGGATGACTCAACGGATATTGTGGTCTCCTCGCTGGCGCTGCACTATTTGAAGGACTGGAACCCCGTGCTGCGTGAATTTTACCGGGTGCTGAAACCGGATGGCACACTCGTTTTTTCAGTACATCACCCTTTTATGGATTTTACCGTGTTCAAGAGGGAGAACTACTTCCTTACCGAGCTGCTGGATGATGAATGGGATACCGCTACTGGGCCAGTGCAGGTTCAGTTCTACAGAAGGCCGCTTGGCAGCATCATCAGTTCTCTACTGGAAGCCGGCTTTACTCTCGATGCGATGCTGGAGCCGATGCCGACAGAGGATTTCCGGAAGGCACTGCCTGAGAGCTATGACAAGCTGACCCGGAGGCCGCAATTTTTATTTATCAGAGCCCGGAAAAGCGCAAAATAAAAGAACGACGTCGCCGTCGTTCTTTTGGGTCTGCCCAGCACATCTGTGTGATGATGCTACTCCAGCCCGTGTTCTTTGCGGATGTTGTACAAGCCTTGAATCAGCAGCTCGGACGGATCCCGGTTGAGCTGGTAGTGTGTCAGCAGGAAATGCAGTGGAATGGCACAGACATTATGGCCTTCTGTGATCGCCGGGAAGCCTGCTTCAAAGACCGGACCATGCTCAGGATTGAGCGCCAGCCCCGCATGTACCTGCTCAGGAGCGAACTCTTCACGGACAGCCGCAATGCAAAGCGGAACCACTTCATTATCAATGACTGCCTTGGCTTCGTCCTCATTGGTTGGCGGCTTAGGAAGAGGTCTGCCTCCCTTGGTCTTCATCAATTCGTGGAAGAAGGAAGCCATCCAGACTGCAGGATCATTCCCGGACTGGAATCTGGATGCCATCTCACGAAGGAAGAAACCGCAGACATATTCATCATTTGCCTTATCCTTCACACGATACAAAAAGACCGAACCGTATGCTTCGGAATTCGATACTTGTCCTTCAACACTCTCAAAGCTCATTCGCAACGCTACGAGACCATTATGGTAGACTGCCTGGACAAGCTCATTCCACTTCTCCTGGGTCATCTCCGGCTGGTTCCCGTTTTTTTCCTCATTTGTTGTTTCATTAGTCATTTCATTCTCACCCCGGTATCTATCATACCATTCCTTGGCCCAGGGTTAAAATATTCTATATCATAGAGAAAAGATTCCAGCTTATTTGGCAGCCTTGGCCGCATTAAGAATCGCTGTCAGGTAGCCGTGTGTATCGACTAGCGTAGCTCCGCTGACGGCATCCACCACCTGCTCCTTGCTCTTGTGGGTAAGGGTCGCTTCCAGCGATTTGACCGTTCTGCCTGTGGCAAATTTCTCGATGGCTGCCAGATTCTTGTCATAAGCAACTGTGGACTTCGCCGCCTCTTTCATATGCTCACTGTAATAAGTATTGTTGGCTCTCTTAGAAGCCAGAACGACTGCAGGGTCTTTGTAATTCTCACCGAAATCAGAGTCAGAGTTAGGCACTCCCTTGGCCACATCTGTGCTCAGGAACTGATAATCATCCAGGGAAGCTGCCACAATTACACCATTCTGAACGACCGCAACGGCTACTGTAAAGCATTTCGTACCATGAGCCGCAGCCTCCACCCGGCCCACCTTGAGCGGTGCACTGGCAGCTGATGAGACATGGTTCAATGCACCGCTGTTCCCAACTCCGGCAACGGTAAGAGCCATTCCGGCGACAAGCAATAACTTTGTAACTTTCTTCACTTAAATTCCCCCAGTCAGGTTATAAAAACGCTTACACGCCTATTATTATCTCTTTACGGCCGCTGCGTCAGTTACAAATGTTACTGGAAAAATGTAAATATATAGTTAAGTTTTCGCGGCACCCGACATGTAAAAACGGCCTTTCAGCCGTTTCCATAATGTCAGACCCTGCTCAGCTTATCCAGCGCCTGCTGTTCATCCGACAGGAAAAAGAAGTCCTTCCCGTTATTGCACTCGTAGATAAAATCCTTCAGGCTTTTGTTGGAATACACTGAAAAGTCACCCACTACAGCAGCCTTCACATAGTAATTAACGAACTTTTGGAGTATTTCACCCGCAAGCCGTGTTTTTAAATCGAAGAAGCTTTCGCTTAGCAGAGACTTGTCCATCACGATGCGGTCACAGCCGGTCTCATACCGTACAGTGGCCATGAAATCGAGCGCAGACTGAACATCAATTATAACCGTCTCACTGCTGTTCACCACTGCAACACTTACCCCATTCACTTCCAGCTTTGATATGTTCACGATGAACCTCCTGTGTAAACTGTATTGTCATAATAATAAACTGTAACGAAAAAATACAGCGCCGGCAATAATTAATGTACTGACTGCATCTTTGCTCTCCCGTTTGTTTGAGTCCGAAATGAAGTATAATGGACAGCATATGAAATAACGGAAGGAGCAATAAAACGATGATCCTTAGCATGAACTGGATTACGCTCAGGGTGCGCGATCTGGAGGCATCCCTTCATTTTTACCATCAGATCCTGGGGCTTCCAGTCGAACGCAAATTTGAGAGCAGAGGCAGACAGATTGTAATGCTAGGTACGGCGGGCCAGCCCAAAATCGAGCTGATTCAAGGGTCTGATCCGGCACTTACGCCGGAAAGCGGTGTGTCTATCGGGTTCGAAGTAGCGTCGGTAGAGGAGTCTATTGCGTATTTGCAAACTAACGGCATTTCGGTAGCCCGCGGACCTGTTGCGCCCAACCCTCATCTGCAGTTCTTCTATATTCTGGACCCTGACGGGTTTGAAGTGCAGCTTGCAGAGCACCGGTAGAGTCATTCAACTCATAAGCTCCCTGCACATTGGAAACCATAGATCAAAACAGACGCAGGGAGTTTACAGATATGACCTACTTGCCGTTGTAGCAAGCAAAAATAAAAAGCAGACAGAGTGAAGAACTCTATCTGCTTTTTATGGTTTCTGTTATGGAGCCGCAAGCTCAGCAGCCAGTTTTTCCGCTCCGTCAAAAATGGAGTAGCTGTAGCCCCAGAACTGGTTGAAATCGATTAAATAAATCGCTTTGTTCTTAATAGCTGTCAGGCTTTGCAGCGACGGGTCTGCGTAGAACGCCTTAAGTGTCTCCTGCGGATCCAGTCCGCCTGTGTATACCGACATCAGCATGACATCAGGATTCTCGGCAATCAGCTGTTCCTTGCTGACATCGCCTGTAACGGTGCCGAAGCTGTTCTTCAGACCGAGCAGGCCAAGCACATCACCGGCAAAGGTATCGATATTGCCGCTATAGACCGCAATGGCCCCGTTGCCTCCGTCGGATACATAGGCAAAGGTCTTTACACCATCGGCAGTGCTCTTAAGCGCCTCTGCGCGCTGTTTCAGTTCCTCAATATAAGCTGCCGCTGTCTCCTGCACATCAAAGATCTGGCCAATCTGCTCAATATCCTTGTACAAGCTGTCCAGTGTAGCGCCCTCAATACTGGTGCTCTGTACGAACGTCTTGATTCCCAGCTCATTGAGGCCTTCCACGGTTCCGACACCCCAATCTGCATCAGCATACAATCCTGCCCGCCCAAGGACCAGATCCGGGCTTGCGCCGACGACCAGCTCTTTGCTGGCATAATTCTCCGAAATTACGGGAATTTTCTTGAATTCCTCTTGAACTGCCGGGTCACCGGCACCGTATAAGGCTGCAACGCCTACCATTTTATCAGTCAGGCCCAGCTTGATCAGGAGCTCAGCAGCACCTTGTGTGTTGGCTACCACTTTTTCGGGTGCCTTGTCAAACGTCTGGGATTTGGTCTTCCACTCTGTACCTTCCCCATTGTTCGTGTAATTCTCTATCGTAAGCGGGTATACCGTCTTCGTGCTTGGAGCAGTAGTTGCTTCTGCACTTGTATTAGTGCTGCTGCTGTTTGCAGGCTCCGATGGACTTGCTGCTGTGTTCTCATTCTGCGTGTTTGACGAACACGCGGATATCATGACTGCCAACATCAGCACCGCCAGCAGCGGTACAAATCTCTTCAATTGAACTCTCATTATTCCTATCCCCTTTTCTGTATGTACGTTGGTCGATACATTCGTAGAATATAGAAAGCAGCACCACCTGTCAATGATAATAATTCTCATTGACAATGATTCTCACTGTGATATATATTTTAAATTAAAACATTATAAGGAGTTATACGAATGCCATGCAGACTGATCTAGCAATGCAAGCTGAACCCAAGCAATCCATGATCAGCACCCGGTACGGATTTATGACGGTCACTCTGGTGCTGCTGATTATTACCCTTTTATCGGCTGGCGCGGCGGTTTCTTTTGGACAAGTGGAAATCCCTGTATCACAGTCTTACCGGATTCTGCTGCATCATCTCACAGGTATTCAAATCAGTGATGCCCAGGAGCTGGCTTCCGGTTCTTTCTCGGATATCATCTGGAAGATCCGTTTTCCGCGTGTACTGATGGCGATGTTCATCGGTGCCGGACTTACGCTGTGCGGTACCATCATGCAGGCTGCTGTACAGAACCCATTAGCTGATCCATACATACTCGGTATTTCTTCCGGCGGTTCTCTCGGCGCAACCTTTGCCATTCTCATCGGCTTCGGCTCCATGAGTCTGCTCGGCCAGACTGGCGTGGCTTTCTGGGCTTTTGCCGGGGCCGTCGGGGCTTCACTTCTCGTACTTATGCTGGCAAGCGCCGGCGGCAAAATGACCTCTGTCAAGCTCGTGTTAGCCGGGATGGTCATTAACGCGTTATGTACTGCTTTTGCCAATTTTATCGTCTATTTTGCAAATAATGCCGAAGGCATCAAAACCGTTACCTTCTGGACCATGGGCAGTCTGGCCGCATCAAGCTGGGACAAACTTCCTCTGGTTGCCATTGCAGTACTGGCTGCGATCCTCTTTTTCTTGATGCAGTTCCGTGTACTGAACGCCATGATGCTTGGTGATGAAGCAGCCGTCACGCTCGGTATTCAGCTCGGTGCATACCGGAGAGGATACATGATCATCACCGCGCTGATTACCGGCATTATGGTCGCAAGCTGCGGAATGATCGGATTTGTCGGGCTGATCATCCCCCATCTGGTCCGCGGGCTGGTAGGCTCTGACCACCGCCGACTGCTGCCGGCATCCATTCTGTTCGGCGCGATCTTTATGATCTGGACCGATGTCATCGCCCGGACCCTTGTGCCGAATGTAGAATTACCGATCGGCATCATTACCGCTTTAATCGGCGCACCGATGTTCATGTACATGCTGGTCAAAAAAGGCTACGCTTTTGGAGGGAAATCTTAATGAACTTAACTGTCGAGCATGTGTCTGTGTCCTTTGCTAACGCAAATATTGTAAAGGACGTATCGCTGAAGGTTCAGAACAAACAGTTTGTCGGCCTGATCGGGCCCAACGGCTGCGGCAAATCCAGCCTGCTCAAAAGCATTTATAAAGTAATCAAACCGCGCCAGGGTGAGGTCTTCCTCTCCGAACTGGACGTGATGAAAGCCAGTCCCAAGCTGGTAGCGCAGAAGCTCGGCGTTGTCGGCCAGTTCAATGAGCTGAGCTTTGACTTTACTGTACGTGAAATGGTCGCCATGGGCAGAACTCCGCACAAGGGAATGCTGGAAACAGATAACCGGGAGGATTATGCAATTGTCTCGTCCGCTTTACGTAAGGTCAATCTCGAAGGCCATGCCGCCCGCAGCTATAACTCTCTGTCCGGCGGGGAAAAGCAGCGTGTCATTCTGGCCCGGGTACTGGCCCAGCAGCCGGAGTTCATGATTCTCGATGAGCCGACCAACCACCTGGACATTAAATATCAGCTGCAAATTCTGAATATTGTCCGCAAGCTGAACATCGGTATTCTGGCCGCACTCCACGATCTTACCCTTGCTGCTGAATACTGCGACTACCTGTATGTGATGAAAGAAGGCCAGGTCGCTGCCAGCGGCAAACCTGAAGATATTTTAACGAAAGAACTGATCGGCCAGGTATTTGATGTCACTTGTGAGACCTACCGCAACCCGGTAACCGGTGCGCTGGGTATTGCTTATCTGGAGACGAACTAAATTTTGTTCATAAAAAGACGACATCCTGTTGCTTAGGATGTCGTCTTTTGTATAGAACGGGCAGCCTTATGACAAGTCCGGGACTGGCACCTTGGACCAGTTCATGTCCGTGCCCAGATAAAAGCTGGTGTAGCACGGCTGGTTGTAAACCACGTTCTGCCAGGCCACTCCTGTCCGGTACTGCGGATCATGCATCAGAGTGTACAGCTTCCGGTCTGTGACCTCTGTACTCATATAGATCCGGATAGCTGTGCTGTCTTCCGTACGCACCACAAGCTCTTCCCGCCAATCGCCGAACAGATCTGCCACCAGGCAGGGATTGCCTTTGGTGCCGTTGTTGGAGCGCGTGCCTTCGGCTGTCAGCAGCCGGCCCCGCTTCCAGTCTTCAATGGCCACAGGTTCGTCAAACGTGCCGCTGATGAACTGGGTTGTCATGTCTGCTGCCCACTTGATGTTCATATTGGTCCCCGGGGCCTGCTCATCCAGCTGTTCACCCTTGGCGGAGCGCAGGCCCCTGGACGGCTCATGGGCCAGGTGGCTTTCGCTGCACCAGGTTTGCAGCCCCGGTACATCGGGATCTACTTTGCCGATCATCCCCCTGCCCACGTCCTCCCTCGCGAAGTCGCCGTACAGTACCTCTCCGGTTGCAGCATCCCGCAGCGTATATCCGTACGGTCCATGAATGCCTTCCTCATGGACCATATAAATCTGGAGACCCTCCCGGTCAGGATCGACAACCGCCACATGCAGGGCATCTCCGTGCCCCAGCTTGGCGTATTCCCCGGGCGCTGCGCTCCCTTCCGGCAGAATTCCGCCGGAGCTGTACAGGATGCTGCCGTCATGATCAACAGTCGCCGACCCGTAAATGATCTCCTGGCAGCCGTCCCCGTCCACATCAGCGGTAGACAGGGCATGGGCGCCCTGCTTGGCCAGTCCGCCGAAGCCCGGATTCCGGCCGTCCTGCCCGTGCAGCGTATCATTAAACGGATTATTCATGGTGACCCAGCCGCTGTCGGTGTACCATCTCTCCTTCAGCTCCTGCCCGTCCCAGCTGTATGCCGCTATCGCAGCGCGGGTATAGTACCCGCGGGCAAACAGCGCATAAGGCTTGCTGCCGTCCAGGTATGCCACTCCTGCCAGGAAGCGGTCCACCCGGTTTCCCGGCTCGATCCGGTTCCAGGAATAGTCTCCCCACATCAGCCCGTCATCGTGGCGTCCCGGCTTGTAGCGGACCGTCGCCAGTTCTTCTCCCGTTGCGCCGCGGAACACGCTGAGGTACTCCGGCCCTTGCAGAATAAAACCTTCGAACTGGCGGAGCTTATTGCGTTCGCTTCTTGAAGGGGCATATACATCCAGGAAATAATCAGCCAGCTTCACCGCATCCTCCCGGGTGAGGGGGTAAGCGTACTGCGGAGCTATTCCAAAGCATTCCTCCAGCGTAGCCGGCCAATGTCCGGCCACTACCTCCTCATGCAGGTGCCAGCTCCGGAACATCTCTGCCACGTGCGCTGCATAGCCGGCGCCGTTCATCCGGTAATCATCCTTATGACTGTATCCGGCTTCCTCATCCTCCGGCAGCAGGGTAATGAAGGTTTCAGATTCAGGCACTCCGTCACCGTAACGGATGATTCGGGTACCTGGCGCTGTTTTGAACATCAGCTCGGCCCTGCCGTCGCCGTCGAAATCGTATACCAGAAACTGTGTGTAGTGGGCTCCGGCACGAATATTTACTCCCAGGTCAATCCGGTACAGTAGCGTGCCGTTTTGCTTGTAGCAGTCCAGATACACATTGCCTGTATAGCCTGCATGGGAGACATCCTTGGCATTGGACGGATCCCATTTGACGAAATATTCGTATTCCCCGTCACCGTCCACGTCACCGACACTCATGTCATTGGCGCTGTAGGTGTAGGGCTGGCCGGAAGGGGTAACCCCGTTTGCAGGCTTTTGCAGCGGAATTTCCAGATAAGGAGTTTCCCACGGACGGATTTCTGCGCAGCGCTCCTGCTCCTCCCCGTTCATTACTGCAGCAACTGAATAGCTGTCTTCCTGGGTACCTGCTTTATCCAGGTAATTCGTGCTGTCACTGATCTCTGCAATTAAAGAGCCGCTGCGGTATAGGCGGAAATCTGCTCCATTCAGACCCTTGTCTGTGGCCCCGGTCACCTCCTGTCCCCATAGTCTCCAGCTGATAAATATTCCTTCGGAGGTGCAGACGGCCGCCAGCCCCCGGTCCAAATGTTCCATTTGTATGCTCATTCCAGAATCTCCTCCATTATGATCCGTTATACACCTTCGTCCCGCCGTGCCCTTACGTCTCACACTGAGCGGATAATGCAGCTACCAAAAATCCACACTTGTAGCATACTTACTAGTGTACATTCCGGGCAATAAGACATTCTTGCCCCGGCGGTTTCAGGGATTTGGACTATTTAGAACGGATTGCACAATTTTGCAGATAGCCTGCCCCCCCCATCCCGGAAGCAACAAAAAAACGGCATTTCTGCCGTTTTCGGGAGATGGACTCTCAGGGATTCGAACCCTGAACCAATTGATTACAGTCAATCGATACTCTGCCAGCTGAGCCAAGAGTCCATAGGAATTCAACTTTTTCGTTGTCGATATCATTAGTTTCAATATGATTACTCAATAATCCTCTTTTGTGTAACCCGGCTATGTAAAATATCAAAAAAAAGAAACAGCATCTTTGCTGTTTCTTCTGTGATGGACTCTCAGGGGCTCGAACCCTGGACAAATAGATTAAGAGTCTACTGCTCTACCAACTGAGCTAAGAGTCCTCATATGCAGTACTGACGATTGACTGAAATCATTGAAACGAGATCATCCCGTAAAGTGCATATCGTTTTCCCGTATAAAAGAATATATCATATTTCAATGTATAGTTCAAGTTATTTTTTTGGTATCGAAAATAAACCACGACCGTCCCTCTCCCCGGGAAACTGCAGTCGGGTCATGCAGAGAGGCATTATCGTACATATACGAAGCAGAACTGAAGCTATGCTTTCTGCGGGTCAGCACATAATAAACCGGGAGTCCGGCCAGAGTTATGGCGGTTCCACTCAGCCAGCGCAGCGGATCACTGACAACCATGCTGCCAAATATGTATAATCCGTCTGCCACCCCAATTCGCGATTGAATTCATTTTTAAGTTCAAGGTATAATAGAAAAAATAAGTCGTGAAGCACACGCCGCTTGTAATACTCAACCCTTTCCTAGGTAGTTTTTAGGAGGGGTCGGGTGTTAGGGCGGCTTTTTTGCGGAAAAATATAGCGTTCGGTTGAGCGTTCAAGGATAAGGATGGAATGTCGCGATTTGAGCAGCAGTACGGGGAATGGGTAGCCAGTAACATGGAGAATGAGAATAACCATCGGCGGAAGGAGTTACTCGGCAAAGGATTAGGTCATGGAACTGTCGAATTTCTCCGCACCGTATGGTTTCCGGTAATCGGCAATCTGGATCATCTGTTTCCGGAATGGGAGGTACGTGATTTCAACAACGGCTACCGCTATCTGGATTTGGCCTACATGCCTGGGGGTGTAAAGGGCGGAATTGAGATTCAGGGCTATGGGCCTCATGCCAGGGATCTTGATGTCAGGAGGTTCAAGGATTTATGCCGCCGTCACTGCCTGCTGGCGCTGGATGGCTGGACCTTTCTCCCCGTCGCCTATCCCTCTATCGTAGAGGAGCCGAAGCAGTGCCAGCAGCTGGTGCTGTCTTTTGTAGGCAAATTCACTGCGACGGACGTTCCTTCGACACTGACATGGATGGAAGCTGAAACGTTGCGGTTCGCAAGGCGCCTGCTCCGGACGTTCACTCCTCTGGAACTGGCACAACATCTCAAAGTATCTGACAAGCACGCCAGACGTCTCCTCCACGAAATGGTCGAACATCAGCTGCTGGACGTTGCCGGCGGCGGGCGCCAGCGTTACCGGACGTATCAGTTGAGGGTATGATTATGCCAGGAAGCTTGAATGGATTGTAAAAGAAACTTCGTCTGAAGCAGCGCTAATGGTCGATTCAACGAGCTTCTAAACTATTATAACTCGTTGTTCCTGATCACATACAAAATGCTTGATCTAGTCACATTGTAACTTTCCATCCTAACGGACCGAGGATCCGTTAATTGAACAGAATAGTGTATTTTTGTACGCTAACGGACTCAGGGGGCGTTATTTGCGGTCACTGGGTCGATTTAGGCACCGATACAAGCGAATAACGGAACTACGGTCCGTTAGCCCGGCAAAAAGCGTTAAATGGGGCAAATAACGGAACTACGGTCCGTTAGCGAACCGGCGTGGACAGTTAGCGAAACAGCGTGGGCCATTTGATTCAATGACCAGTAGCAACGGACCGAGAATCCGTTATTTGAACAGAATAGTGTGTTTTTATACGCTAACGGACTCAGGGGGCGTTATTTGCGGTCATTGGGTCGATTTAGACACCGATGGCAAGCGAAAAACGGACCTACGGTCCGTTAGCCCGGCAAAAGGCACTAAATGGGGCAGATAACGGAACGACGGTCCGTTAGCGAACATTGGTGTGTCATTTGGCTTATAGTGCGGGACCGTCCGTTAGTGAACCATCGCGGATCAGAGGCAATTGTGGTCAAAGTGTTCGAGCGCACGAGCCATCGGTGCGAGCGTGCAAACCATGGGTGTGAGCGTGCGAGCGATCAGGAGCGAACGTGCGAGCGATCAGGAGCGATGTGTGCGAGCATGGGAGCGATGAGTACAAACGTGCCGATTAAAGGTGCACATTGAGCAGCATGGTGTATAAGCACTCATGCCTCATGGCCATTCCTTAAACGAATCGCCGTACGGGAAGGTCACTCCAGACCGGCTCTTCGCCCCTCCTCAGCCTGCAGCCTAGCCTGCATGCACAACAAAGAAACGGCATCTCTGCCGTTTCTTTTCTTCTTATATGGACTCTCAGGGGCTCGAACCCTGGACAAATAGATTAAGAGTCTACTGCTCTACCAACTGAGCTAAGAGTCCGTATGGTGTTATTGGTGGAGCCAAGGGGGATCGAACCCCTGACCTCATCGCTGCCAGCGATGCGCTCTCCCAGCTGAGCTATGGCCCCGTGCTGCCTGTTTCAAGAAATACAATATGTATTCTAAAAACCAGTTCAATGCAATTCCGTCGTTATCTCTCAGTCAAGCTTACTTCCGGAGGCGACTTCTATATAATATAAAAAATCGCCTTCGGTGTCAACACTTTTTGAAAAATAAATTATTTAATTTATTTCCCTCAATTATCTTCTCAATTATCCCCTCAATTTCTCCCAAGCCCCGAGCCTTCCCTACAATCCATCCAGCTCATCTGTGTTCTTGGAGAGCAGTCCCTTCAGCTCTTTCATGAACATGTTAATGTCCTTGAACTGACGGTATACAGAGGCGAAACGGACATAGGCCACCTCGTCCACAGGATAGAGCTGCTCCATGACCAGCTCGCCAATCTGGCGGCTCTCGATCTCAGCCAAGGCGATGCCGCGCAGCGACTTCTCCACCTCTGACACAATGGATTCAAGCCGCTCTACAGACACAGGGCGCTTCTCACAGGCACGGATCAGCCCGCGCAGTATTTTGTCACGGCTGAATTCTTCGCGGCTGCCGTCTTTTTTGATTACGATGAGCGGGGTCTCTTCAATCATCTCGAAGGTAGTAAAGCGTTTGCTGCAGCGCTCACATTCACGCCTGCGCCGGATGGACTTATTCTCGTTGGCCGGACGCGAATCAAGCACCTTGGTGTTCGTGTGATCGCAATAAGGACACTTCATAAATGTACTCACTTCCTTTGGATTCTAATTTCCATAAAACACCTTTTAATTGTTGTTATGAAGTTGACAAGTCCGGCACATAATACTGTTACCAACCGATAGGAGGTGAACAGCAATGGGCCAAAGCAATAACAACAACTCCAACAACCTGGTAGTTCCAAACGCAAGCAGTGCATTGGAACAACTGAAGTTTGAGGTAGCTCAAGAATTGGGCATCACTCTTTCTCCAGACGGATATCAAGGGAATAAAACTTCTTACGAAAACGGTTCGATCGGAGGTTACATCACTAAACGTCTTGTAACCCTGGCAGAACAACAATTGGCAGGTCAATTCAGATAACCTGTCCCCATAAGCTTGCCTGAGAAGCATTAAACGGCCTCATAGCCGTTTGATGCTTCTTTTTATTGGACAAGCCACATCAGATCTCATTGTAAAGCTCTCTGTACTGGTTGTAATAATAAATTACGCGCTGGACATAATGACGGGTCTCGCCAAACGGAATATCCTTCACAGCAGACTCCGTACCATCCCAGTCCCCGTCCTTTATCCAGCTCGTCACTTTGCCGGGACCGGCATTATAAGCAGCTATGACAGCGGTACGGTTGCCTGCAAACTGACGGTCCAGCCAGGACAAATACCATGTTCCAAGCTCAATATTGGCAGAGGGCTCTGCTTTCAGCTCGTCCAGTGAAACATCGGGAAGCTTGGCCTGCTCAAGCGCCCACTTTGCTGTATCCGGCATCAGCTGCATGAGACCAAGTGCGCCCTTCTTCGATTCCTGGCCGGTCTTGAAATTCGTCTCCACACGGATAATGGCTGCGACCAGGAACGGGTCAGTTTCATAAGTGGTGCTGTGCTCGCGGATCTCTTCTTTAAAATGGATCGGATAAAACCAGGACATCCAGTTCGTACCTAAAAATAAAACAGCGGTGAAGCCGATAAATAACAGAAGCAGCACTCTCTTTTTACGCAGCCAACTCATAATAAGCCCAGCCTGTCCCACAATGATGCAACCTGCTGCTCAGTATGGGCAAGATCACCGCTGTTATCAATGACATAATCAGCCCTGCTGCGTTTCTCTTCAATATCCATCTGGGCATTAAGCCGCCCCTCCGCCTGTTCACGGGACAGCCCGTTACGTTCCATCAGGCGGGTTAGCTGGACCTCCCGGGGAACGTAGACGACCGTAACTCTTTCAAAAAGACTTTCCAGCTGTGACTCGTACAAAAGAGGGATATCCACGATAACGAGTCCCTGCGGATTTTGGGATTCCCATGTATACATCTGATCTTTGATTTCCTTGCGGATCGCCGGATGTGTCAGATCATTCAGCTTCTGGCGCGCTCCGGGATCACGGAACACAATCTCTCCCAGCCTGGCCCGGTCCAGGGTACCGTCACCCTGCAAAATCCCGCTGCCAAACGCCTGCACGGCTGCAGCCAGCACCGGATGCCCCGGGAGCATGACTTCCCTCGCGATGACATCGGCGTCGACCAGCCGTGCTCCTTTACCCGCAAACAGTGCGGATACCGTGCTTTTTCCGGAAGCAATGCCTCCGGTTAAGCCCATAATCATGTACTCACCTCATAACAGCTTCATTATTCCCATTGCAATCAGTAATAACGCAGGCAGCAGACCGGCATGCTTCATCCAATAGTTGCCCGACAGTTTCAGCCCGGTTTTCATCCCCAGCAGCAAAAAAGTACCACTGAACAGCGCGATCATCAGCGACGTTGATACAGGACTGAATCCAAGCAGCGCAGCTCCAAGGCCGGCGCCAAAGGCATCCAGCGACAAGGCAATCCCCAGCAGCATGGCTTCCATGGAAGAGATACTGCCCGAGGCATCCATATCTGCTGAAGACGGGGTCCGGAGAATTTGGATAACAACTCCCAGATGCCGCAGTTCAAGCGAGAACACTTCCGATTTGGGCACCGCTGCAGCGCCAGCATGGTCATTCACCAGTGCTCCGTCGTTAAAAGCGGCAATTCCTGCGGCCTCGCCCTCTTCAGCTGCCTCCTCCTCTTTTCCCTGTGTTTCCTCTGAATCCTGCCCTTTCTCCTTTTGCATCAGCATCTGGATCAGGGACCAGCAGCCCATCAGAACCAGGATCACTGCCCCGATGACGGAGGCGGCATCAGGCGATACCACATTCGCCAGCAGCACACCTACCTGCATAGAGACACAAATGACTATCCCCGAACACAGCGAGATAATCATAATTGAAAGCAATGGTATTTTCATTTTGCGCAATCCATATGTAATGCCTACACCAAAACCGTCCAAACTAAGGGCAAAAGCCAGCAGCAGCAGCGAAAACAAAGGGCTGATCACCCGCAATCCCTCCCGTGAAGTACCGGCAGCCCGGCGGATAACCGCCATAGCTCCGGTTGCAATTTTCAGCATTCTTCACACAGTATATGGGCTGTACGGGCTGTGGGTGCCTGCTATATCTTCTTTCAGGACGGACAGGTCTGGTGCAGGACATCAGTTGAACAATTACTCCATCCAAAACAAACGTCTTATTTTAACACAACGGACAAGGGCTGACAGCTTGGACAGATATGCGTTCCTCTGCCGCCGACGACACTTTTCTCAATCAGGGTACCACAGGTGCTGCAGGGCTGGTCTTTGCGGCCGTAAATGCGGTGCTGCTGCTGATAGTTCCCGCTTTCTCCCTGGCCGTTAACATAGGATTTCACGGAAGAACCGCCGGCGTTCACCGCTTCCGTTAAAGTGGTGACGATAGCATGATGCAGCTTGACCAGCTGTTCTTCTGTCAGCGACCGTGCGCTTACTTCCGGATGAATGCCTGCACGGTGCAGAGCCTCATCCACATAAATATTGCCGATACCGACCACATATTCCTGATTGAGCAGCAGCGGCTTGATTTTGGTATTCCTGTTCGCCACAATCCGGCTGAACCGTTCCACCGTAAATGAAGGGTCAAGCGGCTCATCGCCGAGCTTGTTCAGCGGCTTAAGCAGTAAATCCTCACCCGGCTGGAATAAATGCATCGTGCCGAATTGGCGCACATCCGTGTAGCGAAGTTCTGTGCCGTCCGTGAAATGAAAAATAACATGTGTATGCTTGTCCAGCGGATCTTCCTGCTGGTACAGACCATAGCGGCCTTCCATCCGCAAATGGGAAACCATGACCAGTCCGTCCAGGACAAAGCGTAAAAATTTGCCCCGGCGCTCCACAGTTTCGATGACATGGCCAGCCAGCATATGGGCAAATGCCTGCGTGTCATCCGGACGCTGGATGATACGCGGCAGTCTTACGGTAACACTCTCTATCTGCTTGCCTGTAATTAATTCATTAAGTGTTCTTCTGACTGTTTCTACTTCCGGTAATTCCGGCATTATGGCTCACCTCTCCTCCATTATACCGGATATGTCCATGCTTGGGGGAGTCTATTTCGCCTCGTACCAGTTGCTGCCATAACTTACCTCTGCCTTAAGCGGGACAGAAAGCTTCAGTGCTCCGGCCATAACCTCAGGCAGCAGCTTCTTCATCAGTTCCAGCTCCTCCTCAGGCACTTCGAATACAAGCTCATCGTGTACCTGCAGCAGCATGCGGCTCTTCAGTCCGCGCTCGTACAGCGCCTTGTCCATGTGAACCATAGCGAGCTTGATAATATCTGCAGCCGTTCCCTGGATCGGAGTATTCATTGCAGTACGTTCGGCAAAAGAGCGCAGATTAAAGTTCTTGGCATTAATCTCCGGCAGATAGCGGCGGCGTTCCAGCAGGGTGGTTACATAGCCCTGTTCGCGTGCTTCCACTACGATCTCTTCCATATAGCGGCGGACACCCTGGAACACTTCGAAATACTGTTCAATAAACTGGGACGCTTCCTTACGCGTAATATTAAGATTCTGCGAAAGTCCATAATCGCTGATGCCGTATACGATCCCGAAGTTAACCGCCTTGGCGGAACGGCGCATGTTGCTGTCCACCTGATCGGCTGTTACGCCAAATACATCCATGGCTGTCTTCGTGTGAATATCCAGATCCTCTACGAAGGCTTCCTTCATCCGCTCATCACCGGAAATATGGGCGAGTACGCGCAGCTCAATCTGCGAGTAGTCGGCAGAAAGGATCGACCAGCCGGGTTCTGACGGGACGAACACTTTACGGATTTTGCGGCCTTCCTCCAGACGGATCGGAATGTTCTGCAGATTCGGGAACTGGCTGCTCAGCCGTCCGGTTGCGGCAATCGTCTGCCGGTAGAACGTATGCACCTTGCCGGTTTCCTCAGAGACTTCTTTAAGCAGACCTTCCACATAAGTAGACTGCAGCTTGGCAATCGTTCTGTACTGCAGGATCAGGCGCACCACATCATGATAAGGAGCAAGCTTCTCCAGCACCTCGGCATCCGTTGAATAACCGGTCTTTGTCTTTTTGACGACAGGAAGACCCAATTTCACAAACAGGATTTCTCCAAGCTGCTTCGGCGAATTGAGATTAAACTCTGTCCCGCAAATCTTATAAATTTCGCTAACCAGGCTGGCGATTTGTGCCTCAAATTCCTTGCCCAGATCAATCAGGTCCTGCTTGTTGACAGCAATCCCCTGTTTCTCCATATCCGCCAGGATCCGTGACAACGGCATTTCAAGGTCATCGAACAGTCCAGTCATCCGGGTATCCGCCAACGCCTCCCGCTGCGCTTCAACAATTCCCAGCACGGTGGCGCTTTTACGGGCTACATGCTGGCCCAGGACGTCCAGCTCCGGTATTTTATATTTAGCCCCTTTGCCGAACACCTCTTCATCGGGGGACAGTCGCGGCAGTCCATATTTGGCAGTAAGGTCGTTCAGATTCTGATTCGCTTCCGTCGGATCCAGCAGATAGGCCGCCAGCTGCACATCATTGGCCGCCCCGGCAAAAGAGATGCCCTGCCAGTGCAAGGCCAGATCCGCCCGGTGCAGGTCATAGCCGCTTTTCGGCGCCTTCTCGTCTCCCAGCCAGGCCCGCAGCGGCTCTGCCGCAGGACTTGCCAGCAGCTCAAACGGCACGTAATAGTGACGTTCCGGCGAAGACAAGCCCAGTCCGATCACTTCCGACCTGTGCGGATTCTCGCCGCTTGATTCCACATGCAGCGCCAAAATCCGTGGAAGCTCAGCGTTCAGCGCTTCCAGCTCCTTCTCACCGACAATTGTAATATCCAGCACAGCCGCCTCAGCAGCCTGAGCGGCAGCTTCCCCCTCTGTGGCAGGAGCATACGCGCTTAATGACAGGCGTTCCAGCAGCGATTTAAATTCCAGCTTGGCTAGTGCCGGCCCGGCAGTGTCGCTCTTGATTCCGCTGAAGGTCATATCTTCCCAGGAATGCTCCAGCGGAACTTCGCGGAAAATCGTCGCCAGCTTTTTACTCATGATTGCGCTGTCCGCGTGTTCTTCCAGCTTTTCCTTCATTTTGCCCTTCAGCTCACCGGTTCCGGCAAGTACGCCTTCCACCGAACCGAACTGATGCAGCAGCTTGAGCGCAGTCTTCTCACCGACACCGGGAACACCCGGAATGTTATCGCTGGCATCGCCCATCAGGCCTTTGAGATCGATAATCTGCTCAGGTGTAAGATCGTATTTCTCACGGATCTGCTGCGGGCCATAGAGCTCGACTTCGGTCACACCTTTGCGGACAAGCGCTACAGTTGTGTGCTCTGACGCCAGCTGCAGCATATCCTTGTCTCCGGACACAATGATTACCTGCCGGCCCTCTTCATCCGCCTGGCGCGAAATGCTGCCGATAATATCATCTGCTTCATAGCCGGCGATTTCAAATTGCGGCACCCCGAGATTACGCAGCAGATCCTTCAGAAGCGGAAACTGCTCTGATAACTCTGGAGGTGTCTTTTGGCGCCCGCCTTTATAATCTTCATACCCTTCATGTCTAAAAGTAATCTTGCCTGCATCAAAAGCTACAATAATATGGCTCGGTTTATGCTCTTCCAGCAGCCGCAGCAGCATCGTTGTGAATCCGTATACAGCGTTTGTCTGCTGTCCGGCCGTATTGGTGAGCGGCGGCATCGCAAAAAACGCGCGGTAAATAATATTATTTCCATCTATAAGTATCAACTTGTCCACTCTAGCACCTCACCTTATCTCACATACTTTTTACATTTTAACATATGCCCTGCACAAAACAGAACCAAAGCACCCCGAAAGCCGCTATTTCTGCGTTTTATGTAGGATTTCCAAAGTCCGTTCTCCTTAAAACTGCTCTATCTTTGTTAAAATAAAAACAGCAAACCCTCCTGTATAGAGAGCTTGCTGTTATGGTCATGACATTATTGGTTCAGATCCGGACGTTTGCCTGTAACCAGATAAACTACGCTTTCCCCGATGTTGGTCGCATGGTCAGCGATCCGCTCAATATAGCGGCCGACCAGCGTCAGCAGCATGGCCTGGTTAAGGGATTCCGGCTTTTCAACCATATAGGTATACAGCTCATTAATCGTAGCGCTGTAGAGATGATCCACCTGGTCGTCATCCTGTGCCATTTTGTAGGCCAGATCCGTATTCTCATCCAGATAGGACTGGATCGCCTCCGTAATCATTCCGGACACAATTTCAGCCATACGCGGAATGTCCACCAGCGGTTTGATCAGCTGTTGTCCCTGGATGCGCATCGTTACCTTTGCCACATCCAGCGCCAAATCACCCATCCGCTCCAAATCACTGGAAATTTTGAAGGCTACAATAATTCTGCGTAGGTCTTTGGCAACCGGCTGCTGGGTAATAATTAACCGTGAACCGATCTCCATGATTTTGTCTTCCATCGCATTCAGCCGTAGATCAGCTTTGACGATTTCTTGTGCACGAACGGTATCAAGCGTCTGCAAGGCCACGATTGCTCCATCCAGGGCATCAATGACATGCTCCCCCATTTGCTCCAGCAGGCTGCGCAGCTCTTCCAGGTCTTTATCAAATTCTTTTCTGCGAATCATATTAAAAGCGTTCCTCCTCAAAGCGTATCGTCAGCTTGTTATTTCCTACTACGGGATTCTTTGCGGTTTAGCCGAAACGGCCGGAAATATAATCTTCAGTACGGGAATCTCTCGGGTTCGAGAATAACTGCTCTGTATCTGCCGCCTCCACGATCACACCGTTCAGGAAGAACACGGTACGGCCGGACACCCGGGCAGCCTGGTGCATATTATGGGTAACCATTACAATTGTGTACTTGCTTCTAAGCTCCTGTACCAGTTCCTCAATCTTAAGTGTGGATACAGGGTCAAGCGCAGAGGTCGCTTCGTCCATCAGCAGGATATCCGGCTGTACAGCAAGTGCTCTGGCAATACAGAGGCGCTGCTGCTGTCCTCCGGACAGGCTTAGGGCCGATTTCTTCAGGAAGTCCTTGACTTCCTCCCAAAGCGCGGATTGGCGCAGGCTCTGCTCTACAATCTCGTCAAGCTGGGCTTTTGCACGGATACCGTGCAGGCGGGGACCATAAGCGACATTGTCATAAATTGACTTTGGAAAAGGATTCGGCTGCTGGAATACCATTCCGACCTGCTTGCGCAGGCTCTCCACCTCTACCTCGTCGCTGTAAATATTTTTGCCGCCGATGTTAACCTTACCTTCAATTCTGGTTCCGGGGATCATGTCGTTCATCCGGTTGAGTGTGCGCAGTAATGTGGACTTTCCGCATCCGGAGGGACCGATAAAGGCAGTCACCTGTTTCTCAGGGATCTGCAGATCAACGCTCTTCAGTGCGTGGAATGACTCATAGTAGAGATCTAGTTTCTCTATGTCAATGATGGATTTCATTAGTTTTAGTAGTCTCCTTCTCATCATCTTCGTTCCAATGATAAGCTTATAGTGTAAATACAGTTGAAGAGAATTGTAAACGCAGTGTAAAATCAAACCTGACATCTGGGGTGAACAACTCCACAGTCCCGTTATTCCTCTGCTTCTCCGCCCATTTCCTGCAGCTTGCCTTTCACTTCAACGGCCTGATCCGCACTTTGGCGTGCCAGACGGTAAGCCGTCTCTCCAGCCTTCTCGACAGTAGTCACGGCAGTCTGCAGGCTGGCGAACAAGGTTCCGGCTTCTTGCACATCTCCGGCGCTTCCGCCAAGCTCTTGCACTCCGGCTGAAGCCAGTTCCGCCGCCTTGCCCGCGAGTGTGCCAATATGGTCCAGGAGAGCCGTAATATTCTCCGATAACTGCCGCGTCTGCAAAGCCAGAGACCTCACTTCGCCGGCCACAACCTGAAATCCCCTGCCATGCTCACCGGCATGTGCCGCCTCGATGGAGGCATTCATGGCCAGAAGCCCGCTCTTACCGGCGATGCCGCTGATTTCACGGGTTAGCGCCGATATATCGGCTACGTCCTTCAGCAGTTCTTCCACCTGGGCCTGCTGGGCCCGCATCCGTTCATCCACCTTAATATAGGATGCCTGAACATCAATCAGTTTACCCGAACCTGCCCCGATCCATTTCTCCATTCTCCGGCATTCTTCCCGGGATCTTTCGGCGGCTTCAGCAGCAAGCTGCAGCGACCTTCCCATATCCGATACATGGCTGTGGCTTTCGGACACTGCCCGCCGGCGTTCATTTTCAGCCTCTGCCTGCAGCTGTCCTGACATGATCATCAGATTCTTTACAGTAAGAATGCCTGCAAAACGGCCGGCATCAGCGATGACTACACTGTCATAAAACCGCCCGCCATCCCGCTGCAGCGCCCTGCTGATCAGTTCATCGGGTCTGCTGCCAAGCTCTGCAATCAGAGGAGCATGGTCTGCAAAAACCAGCGCAGGCCTGGCGTAAAATAACTCTGCAGCATAACGGCCGGCAAGCACACGGTAAAATGCGTCACGCATCAGCAGTCCCGTAAAACGCTGCTCCTCATCAATCAATACTATGCAGGGGATATCCTCATTCATTCTAAATACGGTTAACACTTCACTGCAGGCCACATCCATGTGCATAGCCGGAACTTCCGAGCAATAATCGGCTATCACAATCTCAGACCTGCTGCCCCCTGCTTCCTGTAACGGTAAATTGTTTTCAGTCCGGGGAGCAGAGATGTTCTTTTTAAAATCTGTTATCTCTTCCGCCCCTGTTGATAGTTCCCCTGTCTCTCTAACCAACTCCAGCACTGACAAGCTAGCACCCCCGTGATCGTCATTTCATCATTCCTAGTAGCATAGCAACTATTTGTAAAGACGATGTTAAAAAGAATTTAACGTTACGTGAAGGAAATATAAAAAAAAGAACACCGTCATTCAAATGACAGGCGCTCTTTTTTTGTTGACAACCAGTTTGTAGCCTACACCGCGTATTGAATCAATGTGGACGGATTCCGGATCCAGCTCCAGTTTCTTGCGCAGAGAGCTGACATGTACATCCACCGTACGCTGTCCACCGATATAATCAAACCCCCATACTGCATTCATCAGATCATCACGTGTCAGAACCACGCCTGGTTTACGTGCCAGATAGAGCAGCACCTCAAATTCCTTGGGACGCAGATTGATACTGTGACCGCCCAGTGACACCTCGTAACGCTCCGGATAAATCTCCAGCTGTCCCAGAATAATGGTAGAGGAGGCTACGGCGATTTCAGGCTGGGCTTCCTCAGCAATTCCGGATATACGGCGGAGTACGGCACTTACCCGTGCCAGCAATTCCGACACGCCGAACGGTTTGGTAATGTAATCGTCAGCCCCGGATTTCAGGCCGCGCACGACATCTTCTTCCGCATTTTTGGCGGTCAGAACGATAACAGGCGTGCGTATGCCTTGTCCTCGCAGCTTGTCCAGGATATCAATTCCGTTCATTCCCGGCAGCATCAGATCCAGTACGATCAGGTCAAAAGGTTCTCTAGTCGCACGGTCATATCCTGCCGTCCCATGATCTTCAACCGTTACTTCATAGCCTTCCTGCGTCAAGTTATAGGACAACAGCCGCGCCAGTGTCGGTTCATCTTCAATGACAAGCAATCGTTGTGCCATAGTTTCCCCCGTCTTCATATGTTTTTAAATTTACAAAACGACTACCATGCCCATCATATCACCGTAATGTTAACTTAGTGTAAAACTTTATTCCTGATCTCTATTTTAACTTATTTCAAATGAATAGTATTTTCTGATCACCATTCCGGCAAATCCGCGGCCTATTCTTCATGCTCCTGAAGCAGCGGCAGCTCCAGAATAAATGAGCTTCCGATGCCCAGATCACTCTCCACCGTAATGGAGCCGCGGTGCAGTTCGACGAGATGTTTTACGATAGACAGGCCCAGTCCCGTTCCGCCGGAGCTTCTCGATCTGGCCTTATCCACCCGGTAGAACCGTTCGAAGATCCGCGGAAGGTCTTTGCGGGGAATCCCCATCCCGGTATCACTGACAGTAAAGACGACGGTTTCCGTCCCGTCCGCCTTGTGGCTGTTGGCAGCAGTAACCCTGACACTTCCCCCGTCATGGGTATAATTAATCGCATTGGAGAGGAGGTTCATAAAGATCTGGCGCAGCTTGTCCTCGTCCCCTTCCACGAACAGTTCTTCAGGCACTTCGGCGCTCAGTGAAATCTTCTTTTTCTCCGCTACCTTGCTGAGTGTGCCCATAACGGAATCCAGGAATTCCACCAGATGAACCGGTGAGCAGTCGAGCTGCACGCGTTTGGATTCGATTTTGGATAATTCCAGAATGTCCCCGATCAGCCGGTTCAGCCGCTCATTCTCATCGTATATAATCTGCAGAAAAGACCGCGCGGTCTTCTCGTCCGTAACTCCGCCGCCAAGCAGCGTCTCGGCAAAGCCTTTGACGGCAGCAACCGGCGTTTTCAGCTCATGCGATACATTGGCTACAAATTCACTGCGCATCCGCTCCAGGCGGCGGATTTCCGTCACTTCCTGCAGCAGGAACAGCATGCCCCGGTACGACCCGTCCTGCATCATCGGAACACCGTCTAGCCGCACAATCCGTTCTGCCGGATTATAGATAATCCGCTCTTCATGGATCGGCTCCATGCGCGATACACCCTCGTCAATCAGCCGCGTCAGTTCATAGTGATGCTTAAGCTCCTTATAGGAAAGACCTGTCATCTCACTGTTCTTCACATCCAGCAGGCGTTCAGAAGCCCTGTTGAGAAGCGCAATCTCGCCTTCCGCATTAATCATCACAATGCCTCCGGTCATATTGTCGAGGACGCTCTGCAGCAAATCTTCATTGTCCCGGATCGTCTTGAGCTGGGCCTGCAGGCTGTCAGCCATCGCATTGATCGCTTTGGCAAGCTGTCCGACCTCATCCTTGCGCTGGATCGGCACTCTTGCATCATAATCCAGATCGGTAATCCGCCGGGCCACCCGGGTAATCTGCTCCAGCGGGGAAGTCATGCTCTGGGCCACTTTATAACTGACAAAGGTTGCCGCAATGAACAGGAACACCAGCCCGCCGGCCATAATCATCCAGGCCCGGTTCAGCCCCTCCGAGATGGCATTCAGCTCCATAGACAGACGGATATAGCCGTCAAATCCATTCCCCGAATTTACGGCGCCTGCTACATAAAGCATTTGTGTGTCCAGGGTATCGCTGTAGCGGATCGCCCGGCCGACCCCTTCTTTTGCTGCTATAATCTCTTCCTCACGGTTAGAGTGATTGTCCATTTCGAGCGGATTTTTCTCCGAATCTCCAATAACCACTCCTTCTCTGGTAATGAAAGTGACCCGTGAATTCGTCAGCTCAGCGATACGTTTAGCGTGCTCGGTATAATAGCTGACCGCCTCCGGGCTGTCCATTTCAATAAACTGAAAAGTGCCGGAGAGCAATTTTATTTCCCGGGACATGTTCTCTTCCAGAGCGGAAATATGGGAATCCTTAAAGAGCTTGGCCATCGTAATGCCCGCCCCCAGCATGGAAATTCCAATCAGGACGATCAATATGATAGTAAGACGGATGCGAAACGGTTTCATCTGCTGTAATCCTCTTCCTTGTCATTATGTCTTTGAGAACATCCTACCCCCATTTGCGGCAAAATACCAGATCTTCAGCGAATTATCAACGCAGTGTAAACTTTAAGACCACCGGCATTGCAGCAAAAAAAGAAGCCGGCTCTGTAACAGCCGCCGGCTTCCTGCAGGTTCGATCCGTTATTTAAATACCGGCTCCTTGAACTGGGCCAGCTTGGCAGCAGAATCCTTCTCCACATCCGCATGCAGGCTGTTGCCGTGCGAATCCATCGTAACAATGGCTGCAAAGCCGTCCACCTGGAGATGCCACATGGCCTCCGGAATGCCGAACTCCATGAAATCAACAGCATTAACCTTCTTGATGCATTCTGCGTAATACTGTGCTGCTCCCCCGATGGCGTTCAGATAGACCCCGCCATGCTCCTGCAGCGCCTTCAGCGTCTTCGGCCCCATTCCGCCCTTGCCGATAACGGCACGGATCCCGAACTTCTTGATGATATCCCCCTGATAAGGCTCCTCCCGGATGCTGGTAGTGGGTCCTGCAGCCTTCACATGCCAGCCTTCATCGTCTTTCAGCATGACAGGCCCGCAGTGGTAAATAACAGCGCCGTTCAAATCCACCGGCGTATCATGGTCCATCAGGTATTTATGAAGAGCGTCGCGTCCTGTGTGCATCTCGCCGGAGAGGATCACGACATCGCCTACTCGGAGGCTGCGGATATCCTCCTCACTGATTGGAGTCGTAAGACGGACCTCACGTGAGCCGCCTTCAGCTGCTTGCGCACCCGCTGCAGCTTGTGAAGAAGCCGCAATGGCCGGCGCTGCCGGGATTAGTGCATCCTCTGTCACCACACCAGCTTGAAGCAAACCGGTCTTCGCTGCTGCGGCTACCGGCTCCTGTCCGCTACCATCCTCGACAGACACGCCTGTACCACTCTCATACAGCCACTCCTTGATCCGGCCTGTTGCGGGATCAATCATGACTCCCTGCCGGCGGAATGCCCAGCAGTTATAAGCTACGGAGACGAAGAAGCTGGCCGGCAGCCGGTTCATTACACCCACTTTACAGCCCAGCAGCGTTACTTCGCCGCCAAAGCCCATCGTTCCAATGCCCAGCTTGTTCGCATTATCCATAATGTAATCTTCCAGCTTGGCCAGATCCCCGTTCGGGTTCACATCATCAACCTTGCGGAACAGCTGCTTCTTGGCCAGCTCATAACCTGTTGTCCGGTCCCCGCCGATGCCGACACCGATAAAGCCTGCGCTGCAGCCCTGGCCCTGTGCCTGATATACGGCGTGCAAAATACATTTGCGGATGCCGTCCAGGTCACGTCCCGCTTTGCCCAATCCTTCCAGCTCTGCCGGAAGGCTGTACTGTATATTTTTGTTCTCGCAGCCGCCGCCTTTCAGAATAAGCCGGACGTCCACGCCTTCCTCTTCCCACTGTTCAAAATGAATCACCGGCGTGCCCAGGCCAAGATTATCCCCGCTGTTCTCCCCGGTAAGCGAATCGACGGAATTCGGCCGCAGCTTCCCGTTTTTGGTGGCACGGACAATAGCGCTGTGAATATCCTTTTTCATCTCAAGCTGGTTAACGCCTACAGGGGTATGAATGATAAAGGTAGGCATCCCCGTATCCTGACAGATCGGCGACACTTGAAGCTCGGCCATGCCGATATTCTGCGCAATGGTGGTTAAAGCCAGCCCGGAGCGGGTCGCCCGGTCTTCCAGCGCCCGTCCTTTGGCTACTGCACGGCGCACATCGCCGGGTAAATTCGTGGAGGTCTCTACAATCAGATCATAAACGCTGTCTTCAAAATGCTGCATCTTCATTCAGGGCTCCTCTCCATCAGTTCCAGGTTGTCTAAACTCTGTTACAATTAGTTATTATAATATCACAATAAACAGCGCATGAAAGGGGTTACTTAAAAATTGAATTACCATTTCTCTGCCTATTTGTACCGTCTGCAATATATTCAACGCTGGAGTCTGATGCGGAGCACGGCCCCGGAGAATGTTGCACAGCATTCTTTTCAGGTCGCTGCCCTGTCACATATGCTGTGTTCGATCGGCAACGTTCATTTCGGCCGTTCGCTTAATGCCGACCGTGCGGTCGTAATGGCGCTGTTCCACGACGCTACCGAAGTGTTCACCGGCGACATCGCCACTCCTGTGAAGCACAACAATCCGCGCCTGCTGTCCAGCTTCCGCGATATGGAGCGGGTCGCCGCTGAACGGCTCACGGCAATGATGCCGCCGGAGCTGGGCGCCGTCTACGCTCCGCTGCTTCTGCCGCAAGACAGCCCTGAAGGCTCCGAAGATGCCGGGCTGCTGGTCTATGTCAAAGCTGCGGACAGACTTGACGCCTACCTCAAATGCCTCTGGGAAGTCGCCGCAGGGAACAGGGAATTTGCCGCCGCTAAAGAGCAGACCCTGGCCACACTGCAGGAAATGAAGCTTGCGGAAATTGACTATTTCCTCACTCATATGGCCCCAAGCTTTGAGCTGTCGCTGGATGAGCTGTCTGAAGGAACGAAGCGTGAACAGTAACTCCTCCTCCGGGATCAGACCAGGATATCCCAATCCTTAAAGACCGGCTGCAGGCCTTTTTGATACAGCATGTCCGTAATCTCCTGCACCGAGCGGTTATCGGATATTTCGAACTGCGGCGTTCCGCCTTCCATGGTATGTCCGCCAACCTCGGTAGACACGCCTGCCGACATCTTGGTGATGCCCAGATGGACAAGCTGATCGCGCAGGGCAGGCGCCTCCCGGGTAGATAACGAAATCCCGGCCCGGGGCAGGAACAGCCGGTAAGCCAAAATAATCTGTACCAGCGCACGGTCGGTTACATCACTCTCCGGATTGAACTGCCCCAAGTACGGACGGAACCGGGGAATGGAGAGGCCGATTTCGCAATCGGGATACTTGTCCTGCAGATAGCGGGCATGGACCGCCGTCATAAAGGCTTCCTGGCGCCAGTCATACATACCCAGCAGGGCGCCGATGTTAACGGAGCGGAAGCCTGCCTGACAGCCGCGTTCCGGTGCATCCAGGCGGTTGCGGTATACTCTTTTCGGCCCCTTCACATGCAGTTTGCTGTATGTATCCTGATGATACACCTCCTGGTACAAGGTCAAGCCATCTACACCAGCCTGTACAAGCTCCTTATATTCTGCAGTAGAGAGCGGGTTCACCTCAATACTGACCGAGGCAAAATATTCGCGGAGAACCTCTGCACATTCCTTAACGTAAGCTGCCGGGCTTTCCTTTCGCGATTCTCCCGTAAGAATCAGAAGATGACGCAAGCCTGTTGCAGCGATAATTTCCGCTTCCTTCCGGACCTCTTCAATCGTCAGCTTTTTGCGCGGAAAATCATAAATGGAGCTGAAGCTGCAGTACGTGCAGTGGTTCACACAAAAATCAGCCAGATACATCGGGGTGAATAACTGCATGACGTGGCCAAAGTGGCTGCGGGTCAGCCTCTGTGCCTTTTGCGCCATCTCCTCCAGATAAGGCTCTGCTGCCGGTGATAACAAGGCCAGCAGAGCTTCTTCATCAAGTTGCTCAGCCTGGACAGCCCTTCTTACATCAGCAGAAGTATACTGCTTCAGTAACCCGTCAAAAGGCAATTGTGTAAGCCGGGCCAGTGTATCATAAAAGCTCATTATTCCCCCGCCCTTCTTCAATAATCTGCTTCATCCCAGGAATCCTGTTAACGGCGAAGAAGCTGAGGCACCTTCCTCCACAGGACCCAGACCAGCCAGATAAGCCCTGCGTCCTGCAGATACCGCCTCACGAAAAGCTTCAGCCATCCCCAGCGGATCCCGTGCAGTAGCAATGGCTGTGTTCAGCAGCACCGCAGCGGCACCCATCTCCATCGCCTCTGCCGCCTCCGACGGTCTGCCTATGCCCGCATCGACAATAACCGGAAGATCCACCTCCGCGATAAGAATCCGCACAAGCTCCCTGGTCTTTAAGCCGCGGTTTGATCCGATGGGTGCACCCAGCGGCATTACCGCTGCGGCCCCTGCAGCCTTAAGGCGGAGGGCAGCGGACAGATCAGGGCTCATATAGGGCAGAACCACAAACCCCTCCGCAGCCAATATCTCTGTAGCCCGGATCGTCTCCATATTGTCCGGCAGCAAATATTTCTGATCATTAATGACTTCAATCTTCACCCAGTTGCCGAGTCCTGCCGCCCTGGCAAGCCTGGCGATCCGCACGGCTTCTTCCGCGGTGCGGGCCCCTGAAGTGTTGGGAAGCAGCGTCATATGCTCCGGAATATGGCTGATGATATTGTCGTTACTCTGCGGATCAACCCGGCGCAGGGCAACAGTGATGACCTGTGATCCCGAGCGGGCAATCACTTCAGGAATAAGGGTGTTCCGGCTGTATTTGCCGGTCCCGATGAACAGTCTGCTGGATAAAGTAACGCCGCCTATAATTAATGGGTCTTGCACATGCATGTTATCGCCTCCTGAGAATAGTTGGATTAACCCCCGCCGACAAAATGTACAAGCTCTATACGGTCACCTTCGTTAAGCTGTGTATCTCCATAAATATCCCTGCCGACAATTTCACCGTTCAGCTCCACAAGAATCAGCCTTCCTTCCCACTCCGGCCTGCCAAGCAGATCGGCTACAGTTCTGCAGCTGTCTTCTATGTCAGCCGTTTTACCGTTAATGATCAGGTTCATGCCTACTCACCTCCTTTGCCGGTATGCCATCTTAGTCGCTGGCCGTTGTCTGCGGCCCACCGGTATGCCCGGCCGGCAGCGGCAGGATCTGCCGCGCTGCCTATACCGGACATTACGGCAATTCCTGCCGCGCCCTCCTGCAGAATCTCTCCGGCATTATCCGGCCGGATTCCGCCGACCGCAATCAGCGGAATGCTGCTGCTGCTGACGGCTTCGCGCAGCTGGCGCAGCCCGCGTGCAGCCTGCCCGGGCTTGCAGGCTGAAGGGAATACATGCCCGTACAGGCAGTAATCTGCGCCCTCAAGTCCCGCCTCTGCGGCTTCAGCGGGAGAATGCACCGATACGCCTATCCGCAGGCCCGGAGCGGCAGCACGCGCCGCAGCTGGCCGCAGGCTGTGCCAGGCCAGCTGGACCCC
Organism: Paenibacillus sp. PK3_47; assembly: GCF_023520895.1. Classification (NCBI taxonomy): domain Bacteria; kingdom Bacillati; phylum Bacillota; class Bacilli; order Caryophanales; family Paenibacillaceae; genus Paenibacillus; species Paenibacillus sp. PK3_47. Next base: position 5,038,883 of record NZ_CP026029.1, on the reverse strand, counting down.
GCCCGCACCTGCTGCCAGTGCCACATCTATCCGGTCATTGATGACCAGTTTGCCGGCAGGAACCCCCGTCCTGATTAGCCCCTCCGCCAGCGCGAACAAATCCCGTGCAGACATTGATTTTTCGCGTAAGTGAATGTAATCCGTCAGCGGGTGAACTGCTGAAGCGATTTCAATTAACCGGGCTGCTTCCATTTTCCCGTCCGATATCCAGTGTATCTCTGCCAACTTCCAGCCCTCCTTACGGACAAACATTATCAGGCACCTGAACGCAAAAAGACCGCCCCCGTCAGGAGGCAGTCTGGAATATACAGAGACAATGAGCCTGTGATAAGCTCTGCTGCAGTATTCTTGTCCACTTCCCTCCGCTGGTATAAACCAGATCAGGTTCAAAGGGTCCGGACATTGCGTCCGTCTCAGCCTTGCGGCACCCCTAGTGAATAACATTATGCTGTTGCTGTTAACGCTTCATATACTAACATAATATTCCTGACAGGGCTATCTTTTTATGATGCGGGACGCTGGCGGCTAAGCAGGACCAAGTATCCAGCAGACGGCTTAGTTGCCCTTGGGGAATACCCCTTGTGGCTAAACTCGTCCGGGGATACCAGCTGACCATAAACCTTATGTCCGCTTAGCGTAAACGGGCCATTGTACTCGAAAAAACGAGTACATTGGGTAGCTGCGAACAGGCACGTGGTCATTGTACTCCAAAAAACGAGTACATTGGGTAGCTGCGAGCAGGCACGTGGTTGTTGTACTCGAAAAAACGAGTACAATTGGGCCGCTGGGAGCAGTTACGTGCCCTTTGTACTCGAAAAAACGAGTACATTGGGCTGCTGTGAGCGGATACGTGCCCTTTGTACTCGAAAAAACGAGTACATTGGGCTGCTGTGAAGAGAAGGCCTTCGTCACTTTGCAATAGCATATCTATTTTCAGCTGATACAGAACCGCTTGTCTCTGTAAACTTTTCCAGTTTGCGGTTGAATTCCATCACTCCATATGCCTAAAGCCATAAATAATATAGCAGACCTCAGGGGTCCGCTATTTCCAAGCCGTTGAGAAAGTCTCGACAACCTTATGTATGTGATTTGATTTCATATGACACCGCATTAACGATTGCCGGCTCCAACCATCACCTCACGCGCACCAGAACCTATTAATGACTTGGAAAGGCTAACGCTAACGGACCCTAGATCCGTTATTTTGCGCTAGAGGTGTGTTTTGAAATCCTAACGGACTCTGGATCCGTTATTTCATCCGCAAGGGCTTAATTTACCCCTCATTTAGCAGAATAAAGGAACGACGGTCCGTTAGCGATGGAAACGGGGTGAATTTCAGTAAATAACGGACGCAGTGTCCGTTAGCGTGTGAAAGAGGACGACGTGGCAGTGAACGGATGCAGCGTACGTTAGCGTGCGAAAGAGATTGAGGCAGTTAATGGATGCAGTGTCCGTTAACGTGCGAAAGAGAACGAGGCAGTTAACGAACGCAGTCCGTTAGCGTGTGAAAGAGGACGTGGCAGTGAACGGGACGGATGCAGCGTACGATAGTGCGAAAGAGATTGAGGCAGTTAATGGATCCAGTGTCCGTTAACGTGCGAAAGAGAACGAGGCAGTTAACGAACGCAGTCCGTTAGCGTGTGAAAGAGGACGTGGCAGTTAACGGGACGGACGCAGCTTCCGTTAGCGCGCGAAAGAAGACGAGGCAGTGAACGGGACGGATGCAGCTTCCGTTAGCGCGCGAAAGAAGACGAGGCAGTGAACGGGACGGATGCAGCGTACGCAGACATGGAAACACAGCAAAGAAATCCAAGACCATTAAAAGAGTTCGATTTCTCAACACTCTGAAAAGAGCGGACCCCAAGGGTCCGCTCTCTATCGTTACCAGGCTTAACAGCCGGCTGTTAACCGTTAATAATCTCGCCGCCGTTCACGTGGATAACCTGACCGCTGACATAGGATGAATCATCAGAAGCCAGATAGACATAGGCAGGTGCCAGCTCTTCCGGCTGTCCCGGACGTTTCATCGGCTGGGTTGCACCAAATTCGCTGACCTTCTCCGCATCAAAAGTGGACGGGATCAGCGGTGTCCAGATTGGACCCGGCGCTACCGCATTGACGCGGATGCCCTTCTCAGCCAGATTCATCGACAGAGCGCGCGTAAAGCTGAGAATCGCACCTTTGGTGGACGAATAGTCCAGCAGCTGCGGGCTGCCGCGGTAAGCGGTAATAGACGTCGTGTTGATGATGGTAGAACCTTTTTTCAGATGCGGCATTGCCGCTTTGGTCAAATAGAACATGGAGAAAATATTCGTACGGAATGTCCGCTCTAGCTGTTCGGAGGTAATATCCTCGATCTTATCCTGCGGATGCTGCTCAGCCGCATTGTTGATCAGGATGTCCAGCTTGCCGAGGCCTTCCACGGTTTTGTTAATCAAGTCCTGGCAGAATGCTTCTACACCAATATCCCCGGGGATCAGGATGCATTTGCGCCCTTCCTGCTCCACCTGGCGTTTCGTCTCCTCTGCATCAGAATGCTCGTCCAGATAAGAAATGACGACATCTGCGCCCTCTTTGGCAAAATAAACGGCGACAGCCCGTCCGATTCCGCTGTCTCCTCCTGTAATCAGCGCTGCTTTTCCCAGGAGCTTGCCTGCTGCTTTATAGGTAGAAGATTCATACTCGGGCAGCGGGTGCATCTGGCTCTCGATTCCGGGCTGACGCTCCTGTTCCTGGGGAGGCAGTGTTTTTTGGGATTCTTTGTTGTCTGGCATTGTTCCATTCTCCTTTCGCTGTGCGTGGTAGTCACTCATCGTATTAGGATGGCTCATGGTTCATGGTTTATGCGTTGACATCTTGTCAAGACCGTAATTAACGGTACGTTATGTTACTTACCACACTTAGGGTCCGCTCAAACTAAAATTTAGTCGTTAATATCACAGATGCTCTATATAATTTTAGATATACGTATCCGGAATTTATGCAAAGGGGGAATCGCGCAGATATGCCCAAAAATACACGGAGCATTATCGTTGCCGTTAAAGGCATCATCATTAATCAGGGGAAAATACTGATTGTCCAGCGGGCCTCAGGCGATTCCATCGGGGCTGGAACCTGGGAATGTGCGGGCGGAAAAATAGACTTCGGGGAAGGGCTGGAAACCGCGCTGGCGAGAGAAATCCTGGAGGAGACCGGGCTTGCAGTCACTGTAGACAGACTTTTATATGCTTCATCTTTTTTGACGGATCCGGCAAGGCAGGTGGTCATCCTCACTTATTTATGCAGAAGCGATGAATATGCGGTCAGTCTGTCTGAAGAGCACTCTGACTACCAGTGGTGCACCAAGCTTGAACTGCGGCAAATGCTGCCTGGAGGCATTCTGGCGGATTTTGAGCAGAGCAGGGTTTTTGAGCTGGAGGAGCTGCTGTAGGTGCATTAATGTTAAAAACAGCCGGCAGCGGACAAAGAAGAGCCCGTTCTCCACTATGGAGACGGGCTCTCATCACACAATACGGGACATTATATAATATCGCTGTATACCATGAAAAATACCATCAGCACCAGCGCAACCATCAGCAGTGCGCTTAATGTCCGGATTTTGCCGGTCTCTGCGGATACGTCGCGGTTCTCACGCATTCCGGCTGCAGCCAGGCGAAGCGGCTTGCCGATAATGCCGCCCAGCGCAAACATGGCAAGCAGCAGCACTACTACAACGATCATCCAGGGTACAGAGTATTCCCCCTGCGACATCATGTAGCCGCCGGTCAGGAGCTGGATAACCAGCCCGTACTGGGCAAAACGGTTGAACCCGCCAATTGCATTAAGCGTACCTTCTCTGGCAGGTACAGACAGCTTCTCGACACGTCCCAGTACGAACGGCAGCACCAGATAGAACCCGAGTGCCAGCGTACCGATCATATGTAAGAAAAACAAAAAGTGACCCATAACATACCTCCTCCAATTGTACAGTGATATTAGTTACATACTATTATACCTAACAGGAAATGATAGTCAAAGCGGTATCATAAAAGCCCCCATTTTTACATCAAATGGGGGCTTGTTGCACGTCTCCAGGCTTAGAGCGATACCGAGGACGTTACTGCACGAACGGAGTCAGCCGATTTATCCAGCGCCGCCTTCTCTTCCTCCGTAAGCTCCAGCACATAGATCTTCTCAATGCCGTCTGCTCCCAGCAGTGCAGGAACGCCCATGAACAGATCGTCATAGCCGTATTCCCCTTCAAGCAGGGCAATCACCGGAATAATCCGTTTTTTATCTTTGAGGATCGCTTCAGTCATCTGTACCAGCGAGGCCGCCGGAGCATAATAAGCGCTGCCGTTGCCAAGCAGGCTTACAATCTCGCCGCCGCCTACGCGTGTACGCTGCACGATCTCGGCGATACGCTCTTCAGGAATCAGCGAAGCAATCGGAATGCCGCCGGCACTCGAATAACGGACAAGCGGAACCATGTCATCCCCGTGGCCGCCCAGAACAAAGCCGCGCACATCTTCCACAGATACGTTAAGCTCCTGGGCAATAAAGGTACAGTAACGTGCCGTATCCAGGACGCCGGATTGGCCGATGACCCGGTTCTTTGGAAATCCGAGCGTTTTGTAAGCTACATAAGTCATGGCATCCACCGGATTACTGAGAATAATAACGATGGATTCCGGGGCTACGCGGCTCACGTTTTCACATACCGATTTTACGACCAGGGCATTCGTGTTCACCAGATCATCGCGGCTCATGCCGGGCTTGCGCGCAATGCCTGCGGTGATGATGACAATATCCGAATCCGCAGCATCCTCATAATCCGAGGTTCCAATAATCCGGCTGTCGAATTTTTGCACAGGACCGGCTTCCAGCATATCGAGCGCTTTGCCTTTGGTAGGATTCTCAAGCTGCGGAATATCGAGCAGCACAACATCTCCAAGCTCTTTTTGGGCAAGCATAAGCGCCGTGGTAGCACCGGTAAAGCCGGCACCCACGACAGTGATTTTATAACGTCTGATGGCCAAAGGGGGACCTCCTAAATTTTTGATTAAATTTTAGACAAGGCCTTTCTCGCACAAAACGGGCCTCGGAAGCCTAAGCTTCCTGCAGCCCGAGTGTACTTGGATTACAATTACAGATTGTTGATAATTTCGTCGGCAAACGCGGAGCATTTCAGCTCTGTTGCGCCTTCCATCTGACGTGCAAAGTCATAAGTTACCGTCTTGTTGTTGATTGCGGTGCTCATGCCTTTGTAGATCAGGTCAGCCGCTTCCTGCCAGCCTAGATGCTCAAGCAGCATGACGCCGGAGAGGATAACTGATCCGGGGTTCACAACGTCCTTGTCCGCATATTTAGGAGCTGTTCCGTGAGTAGCCTCAAAAATGGCATGTCCCGTAACATAGTTGATGTTCGCTCCCGGCGCAATACCGATTCCGCCGATTTGTGCCGCCAGGGCATCGGACAGGTAGTCACCGTTCAGGTTCAGCGTCGCAATGACATCAAAATCAGTCGGACGGGTCAGCACCTGCTGCAGAGCGATATCCGCGATAGCGTCCTTGATAATGATCTTACCGGCAGCTTCCGCTTCCTTCTGGGCAGCATTGGCTGCAGCTTCACCGTCACGCTCCTTGATGACATCGTATTGGTTCCAGGTAAATACTTTGTCGCCGAACTCCTGCTCAGCTACTTCATATCCCCAGTTCTTGAACGCGCCTTCCGTGAATTTCATGATGTTGCCTTTATGCACCAGTGTCACACTCTTGCGGCCGTGCTTGATGGCGTACTCGACTGCGGAGCGCACCAGACGCTTAGAGCCTTCAGAGGAAACCGGTTTAATGCCGATACCGGAGGTTTCAGGGAAACGGATTTTGTTCACGCCCATTTCCTTCTGGAGGAATTCAATCACCTTCTTGACTTCCTCGGAACCTTCCTTGTATTCAATGCCGGCATAAATATCTTCTGTATTCTCGCGGAAAATGACCATATCCACCAGCTCCGGATGCTTCACCGGGGAAGGTACCCCGTCGAAATAACGCACCGGACGCAAGCATACATACAAATCCAGCTCCTGGCGCAGCGCCACATTCAAAGAGCGGATACCGCCTCCGATCGGCGTGGTCAGCGGGCCTTTGATCGCAACGATATACTCGCGGATCGCTTCAAGCGTATCGTTCGGCAGCCACTCCCCATATGTATTGAACGCCTTCTCACCTGCGAACACTTCGTACCAGGCCAGTTTTTTGGAACCGCCGTATGCCTTCTCTACAGCAGCATCCAGCACGCGCTTGGAGGCTTTCCAAATGTCGCGGCCTGTGCCGTCACCTTCGATAAAAGGAATGATCGGTTGATCAGGAACCACCAGTTTGCCATCTTCAATCGTGATTTGTTCGCCTTCAGTCGGCAGATCGTATTTTTCGAGTTTCAACATTTGCGGGGATTCCTCCTAATAGTATGGTGTAGCTTCAGCCTCCCGGGATACCGGCATGGTGCGGCATGGACAGGGGAAGCAGACTTCAGCAATCTCGTCAGAGAAGACATGCCTCCGCGTGCGGACCGCACCAGTCTTTATCCCAAGGCATCTGCTCGTTAGGGCAATACTGTGCACTTCTAATTCTACTAAGGGGTGCAGCGGCCTGCAAGGGCTGCCTTATCTTTCGTCAACCGGAATGTACTTCAGATCAGACATGCCGGTATATTCCGCGCGCGGACGGATAATGCGGTTATCCTCGTATTGCTCCAGAATATGCGCTGTCCATCCCGAGACCCGGCTGATGGCGAAGATCGGCGTAAACAGCTCACGCTCAATCCCCAGCTGAGTATACACTGAGGCGGAGTAGAAATCCACGTTCGGCTTCAGGCCCTTCTGCCCGGTAATCAGCTCCTCGATTTTGACGGACATATCATAGAGGGAAGTATCATTCTTCATCGTACCGAGCTCGCGTGACATCTTCATCAGATGTTTGGCGCGCGGATCGCCGTTCTTGTACACACGGTGTCCGAAGCCCATAATTTTTTCGCGGCGTTCCAGCTTTTCGCGGATATAAGGCTCAACAGCATCCAGGCTGCCGATCTCCTCCAGCATCTTCATCACCGCTTCATTCGCACCGCCGTGCAGAGGTCCCTTAAGCGCGCCGATAGCGGAGGTTACACCGGAATAGATGTCGGACAATGTTGCAACCGTTACCCGGCCCGCAAAGGTTGAAGCATTGAGCTCGTGGTCGGCATGCAGCACCAGTGCAGCATCAAGCGCCTTGACGGATACGATATCCGGGTCTTTGCCCCACAGCATATACAGGAAATTCTCGGCAATGGACACGCCCTCTTTGGGTGCTACGGGCTCCAGGCCCTTGCGGATCCGCGCCAAAGCGGCCACAATTGTCGGAATCTGCGCCTGCAGCTTCACTGCCTTGATCTCATTCGCTTCACGGCTCATATCATCCGCTGCTTCATCATAAAGCGCAAGGCTCGACACAGCCGAACGCAGTGCAGCCATCGTGCTGGCTTCTTTAGGATACAGCTTCATTTGTGCAATAACCTGCTCCGGAATCGGCGCAAACGCACTGAGATCACGCTGCAGTGTCTGCAGCTCAGGCGCGGCCGGCAGACTGCCAAACCACAGCAAATAAGCAGTCTCTTCAAATGTGGCGTTCTCCGCAAGATCATCAATATCATATCCGCGGTAAGTAAGCACGCCATCTACTATGGAGCTGATGGAGGAGGTCGTAGCGACGATGCCTTCCAGGCCTTTAGTAGCTGTCATAGAATATCTCTCCTTTGCCAACAAGGGTATAAAAGCCGTTCCTAACATCATGAAAACATTTACAATTTGAAGTACCAGAACTGAGATAATGCGGGCAGTAATCCTTATTCGGGGGAATGCAATAATCTTTCGGAGTAGAACCTTTAATAATCATAACGGATTTTGACGGTTATGTGAACAACATGGTAGCTATAGAGCGCATCAAATGATTTTATCAGAGAGATAGAAAAAAACTAACGGTTTCCCTGTTTCATGATTGCGCTTTCAGTTTAGGGGGGGTCAGGCTAAAGGCTGCATGAATACCTGATACGTGAATATAAATAAGACGAGCATGTGTATTAGAGCTGAAGGTGCATCTTCAGTTTCTTCCGGAGGGATAGCCCATGGACACGCTTGTCTTCAAAAGAGTACTCCGCGGCCTCTGGGTCGTTCTGGCTGCCGCGGCACTGCTGCTGGCGGTATATGTATTGCTTCCGCTCATTTATCCCCTGCTGCTGGCCTGGCTCCTGGCCTACCTTATGCATCCGCTTGTGCTGATCCTGAAGGGCTGCAGGCTGCCGGGCTGGCTGGCCGTCTCCCTCTCGCTGATCTTCTATATAGGCGGCACTGCACTGGTGCTTACCGCGCTGATTACCAGGCTGGTAAAAGAGCTTGTCGTGCTGCTGCAGACCTTTGATCTGCATACCGGCCAGTGGCGCAGCCTTCTGATGTCGCTCAGCAGCAACGCAAGCATCCAGAATATCATCAACGAAATTAACCAGTTCTATCACGACAACCCCAATTACCATGCCACTATCGACAGCAACATCAGTAGAACTACAGAATCCGTAGCCCAGGCCGTCTCGCAGATCATTACCGGTTTTTTTAATATGATTCTGAATCTGATCTCGGCACTGCCCAGCCTGGGCACCATACTTATCGTTATTGTCCTGTCCGCCTTCTTCCTCAGCACGGGCTGGGAGCGGCATAATGCCAAGCTGACCTCACTGCTGCCCGCCCCTTTGCTGAGGCCGGTAACTGAAATCTGGATGGATCTGCGAAAAGCGCTGTTCGGGTACCTCCGTGCCCAGCTGGTGCTGATCTCTGTTACCGGAGTCATTGTCATCATCGGGCTGCTGCTGCTGGGAGTGAATTCGGCCTTTGCCATCGGCCTGACGGTCAGCATTGTCGATCTGGTGCCTTATCTCGGTGTCGGCATCGTGCTGCTGCCCTGGGCGCTCTATTCCTATATGACTGGCAACCTGGCTCTTGCTGTAGGACTGCTCGTACTCTATGCAGTGATCCTGATTACCCGACAGGTTCTCGAGCCCAAGGTACTGGCCAGCAGCATCGGTCTGGACCCGCTGGCCATGCTGATCGGCATGTTCGCCGGCCTGCAGCTGTTCGGTATGCCGGGCCTGCTGCTCGGGCCTGTTACCCTCGTTGTGCTCGACGCCTTCAGGCGGGCTGGTGTGTTCCGGGCGCTGCACAGTTATATTGTCAGCGGGCGGCTGCATTGAGAGGGAGGCCTTTGGTCCGTGTCCGCATTGCCTTTTTTTGCAGCCCGGCTGTTAAGCGGTGTTGTGGAAATTGACTTAGGAAACATGTGCAGGCCAGTCTAAGTGGAATTCCTCCAGCTAATCCTCCGACAAATAGCGTTATTACAGTATCAGTGGGAAAAACTCCCGTTAAATGTGCCAGGTTAGACTCCAAAGTCCTTTTTCCGCCAAAATAGATGGAGGATTTCCAACTAAAGATCAAAAATGATGAAAATGATTAGGATTAGATGGAGAAAATCCAACTATATAAATTAAATTCATTAAATGGATATAGGAGAAAGTGCCGGAGGCGAAGTTTGGAACTGCAGGAGCGATAGCTCCGGCTGAAAGCTTTCCGTAGGAAAGCCCGCTTCGTAAGCATAAGCAGTCACCGGATTTCAGCCGCGAAAAGCGGTACAAATCAAGAAATCTGCAGACAGGCGGCGGCCGGAAGTCCGAACATTCTCCGGAGTCACCCCAATCGCCAAAGAGAAGAATCACGACAACCACCAGAATAGCGAACAATTGCTTCCTGGCTGCAAAAAAAGCGGAGACCGCCACAATTGGCAGTCCCCGCTCTTTGTCGTTACCTGCACCAGCGTACTTTTCCGCTACCTGCGGTAATAGGTGATGGTGCCGTTTTTCATTTTTTTCTCAATCCACCGCAGCAGAAAAACCCGGTACAGCGGCCGGGTCAATGGAAATACCAGGGAAAAGCCGATTATATCCGTTACAAAACCCGGCAGAATCAGCAGGAGACCGCCAAAAAATATACATAAGCCATCCAGCATCGTCCGTCCCGGAACCTTGCCTTCCTGCATTTGTATCTTGCTGTCCTGCAGCACTTTTTTGCCTTCAAACCGCATCATTAAGAGTCCGATGACAGAAGTCGCCATCATGATCAGCAGTGTCTTTGCTGCTCCAATAATATCCGCGACATAAATGAACCCGAATAATTCCACGGCCGGAATGACGAATAACGCCGCCCACAGCCACTTGTTCCTGATCATACTGCTCCTCCTTCTTGCCTGAGCGCCGCTGTTATCGCCTGATACAGCTCCGGCTGCGCCCGGTCCAGCCTAACAGGCTTCCAGTCCCTGTTCAGCCACACATGGCTCGTAGAGCCGCTTACCAGAAGTTCACCCGAAAGAGCTGAAGAAGAGAATTGTGCCGGAAGCACAGGCGAACCCGCTGAATCTCCGGCATGCGCTTCCTCCTCTCCGCTAATCCGGCGGACTTCATATTCATAGGCGAGCCGCAATGCTGAAAAGGCAGTAAGCCGTGTATATACGGCAATATAATCATCATAGCGCGCCGGACTTTTAAATTGCAAATTTGCATCCGTCACAGGAAGCAGCGCGCCCATGTCCTCCAGCGTACGGTAAGCAAAGCCGAGCCCGCGGAACATTTCGGTACGGCCGCTCTCGAACCAGCTTAAATAGTTGGCGTGGTACACAACGCCCATCTGATCGGTTTCCTGATAGCGGACACGAAAGGCAGTACTATGCCAGCGGCCGGGCATTTCCGGTTTACCTGATCCCATAAAAATGCTCCCTTCTGCGCTAATATAATTAGCTTGTCAACTGTCCAGCTGCCTCTAGGCACCGATTCCCCCGGATGACACCGGCAGCGGCGCTTTGCTCCGGGCGCTTCTGGCCACGTAAATGAGCAGTACCGCTCCTACAGCAGAGCTCAGCATACAGGCGAGATTCATCAAGCCCACACCGCCCTGCTCCAGCAGCATTCCGTTCAGCAGATTACCCAAAATGCCGGCCAATCCCGAAAATACGATATTGAACACGCTCTGGCCTGTCGCCTGCATCTCCGGGGAAGTGATCTGGGAGACATATTCCACAGCTGCAATATAAAACAGCCCGAAGGAAAGGCCGTGCAGCACCTGTACGCCGATCATTACCGAAGGGTAAGGGAAAGCCACCTGGATGCCCCAGCGGAGCACATAAATCAAGGCGCCAAGCAGCAGTGTGCGCTCCCTGCCGAACCTGCGGATGACCTTGGAGGCATACAGCATCGACGGCACATTCGTCACCGAGGCGATAAACAGCGCAATGCCGGCATTGCCGGACGAACCCCCGACCGATTGAAAAGCCACCACAAAGTACGTACCGAAAGCAGCCATGGTCTGGTTCACCAGAAAACAGCCGCCGAGAAAGGCCAGAAAGATGCGGTTGCCCAGCAGTTTTCGGATACCCTGGGAAAAAGACTGGCTCATCATATGATTTTCTTCCGCCTGCTTCGGCAGCGTCAGTGCAATTATGACCGCTACGGCATTCAGCAGCAGGAACGGAATCCAGATTGTGGAAACCGAAAAATTAGCGATATACTGTCCCCCGGCATACGCCCCTACAGCCGCTCCTATGCTCATCATCATCCGGATGCTGCCGTAGGAAGAACCGGCCCTGTTCGCTGCTGCAATGGCGTAAGAATCGGCGATAGGAGCCTGTGTGGACGAAAAGATCGTAGACACCGTGTACACCAGCAAAAGCACGATAAAATAATCCGAGCGGTAAAAAACAGCCAGCACCGCCGGAACAGCTACACTTAGAATAAGCACAAGCCGGGCCTGATTATACCTGTCGGAGATCATCCCCCATACGGGCTGGATACAGATGGCAATCGACATTCCCACCGCCATCAACAGGCCTACCTGGCTGACATCCAGCCCGTTAGCTTTCAGGAGCAGTGTCAGATAGGAGCCGAATGACCCTCCGGCAAGCCCCAGAAAGAGATAGAAGCCGCGCAGCTTTATTAATTTTTCCATTTGTACTGTAAGTCCTCTCCATTCCTTTTTAACGGAATACCCATACTCAGCCCCACTCTGCCGCATTTAATAGAATAGAATCTATCAAAAGGCGGTGGACAAGTGGGCACAAATCATAAAGTAACATCAAGCCGGCCGTGTCTTACGGACAAAATGCATACAAGCAGTGCAAAGGAATCGGGATTTGGCTGGTCCTCCGGCAACTGGAGCGGATATGCCATCAGAGGCAAAAAGCAAGCCTTCCGGCAAATTTCCGGCGAGTGGATGGTTCCATTCGTCAGACCTTCCGCCAAAGCCGCCTATTCCTCAGCCTGGATCGGGATAGACGGATACGGAAACAGCAGTCTGATCCAGACCGGTACAGGCCATGAGTCCGTAAACGGCATCGTTCACTATTATGCATGGTGGGAAATCCTTCCTGCAGCGGAGACGGTCATCCCCTATCCTGTATCCCCCGGAGACCGCATGCAGGCCCTTATCATCAGAACAAGCCCGGGCAAATGGATGATTCAGCTGCGCAATCTCAGCAGGCACTGGGTCTTCCGCACCACGCAAAGGTATTCCGGTCCGCAGGCTTCAGCCGAATGGATTGTGGAGGCACCGCAGGTCAACGGCAGCATCGCCGGACTCGCCAGACTGTCTCCCGTCTGCTTCAGCCGCTGCCGTGTCAATGGCAAAAGCCCTAAGCTCAAGTCCTCCGACGGAGGCATTATGATCCAGAATAAGCACAAAGTTGCCGTCCCATCAAGGCCCAACACACGCGGTGATGCCTTTACAGTCAAGCGGCCCTGCAAGAACGTGCTGCCTCCCGTGCATTCAAAACTCCCAATCCAATATATACATTCCAGGAAATGATATCAAGAAAAAAAGCAATGGCGGATTACACCATTGCTTTTCGGATTGTTCATCTATAAGCAGTCTTAGTATTCCTAAAGCTTAGTCAGCAGGAATAGTGTCTACTTTTACCAGGTTAGTGGAACCGGAACGTCCGAGCGGGATACCTGCAGTGATTACTACAAGATCTCCGGCTTTAACCAGACCGGAATTTTTACCGCCAGTGCGGGCAGTTTCCAGCAGCTCATCTGTCGAAGAAGCTTCTGGTCCGAACACTGGAGTTACGCCCCACACCAGAGACAATTGACGCATAGTTCTCTCTTGGGTAGTAACCGCGATAATTTGCGATTTAGGACGGTATTTGGAAACCACGCGTGCTGTGTGGCCAGTTACAGTCGAAGAAATGATAGCTTTGGCATTCAGGTCCAGAGCGGAAATCGCAACGGATTGGCTGATTGCTTCAGTAACCGTAGTTTCTTGAGCAATTTGCTGCTTCATGAAGATTTCACGGTGGTTCAGGGCAGATTCCGCTTTTTCAGCAATGCGGGACATTGTGAGTACGGATTCTACAGGATATTTCCCGGCAGCAGTTTCACCGGACAGCATGATTGCATCTGTTCCGTCGAAGATCGCGTTCGCTACGTCACTCGCTTCAGCGCGGGTTGGACGCGGATTGCGCTGCATGGAATCCAGCATTTGTGTAGCTGTGATTACCGGTTTGCCGGCAATGTTACATTTCTTGATCATCAGCTTTTGAGCAAGTGGCACATCTTCAGCAGGGATTTCAACGCCAAGGTCACCACGGGCAACCATCAGGCCGTCGGATACTGCCAGGATTTCATCCAGGTTGTCCACGCCTTCTTGGTTTTCGATTTTGGAAATGATTTGAATGTGGGAAGCGTTGTGCTTCTCCAGCAATTCACGGATTTCCAGAACGTCGCTGGCTTTGCGAACGAAGGAAGCAGCGATAAAGTCGATGTCCTGTCCGATCCCGAAAATGATATCATTGGTGTCTTTTTCTGTAATACCCGGCAGGGAGATGGATACTCCCGGTACGTTAACGCCCTTCTTGCTCTTGATTGTACCGCCGTTAACAATACGGGTCTTGATTTCTGTGCCTTGAATGTCGACAACGGTAAGTCCGATAAGGCCGTCATCAATCAGGATGGTGGAGCCTACTTGAACATCATTAGGCAGGTCGCTGTACGTGATGGAGATACGGTTTTGGTCACCAAGGATTTCTTCCGTAGTCAAAGTCAGGTATTCGTCCTGAACCAGTTCAATCGGTTCTACTTCCAGCTTGCCTGTGCGAATCTCCGGTCCTTTGGTATCGAGCAGGATGGCAACGGTTTTGCCCAGTTCTTGAGATGCCTGACGGATCGTCTTGATCCGGTTGCCGTGCTCTTCAAAATCGCCGTGGGAGAAGTTCAGACGGGCCACATTCATACCAGCCAAAATCAATTTTTTGATGTTCTCCAACGATTCACTAGCAGGACCGATCGTACATACAATTTTACTTTTCCGCATTAGGTTTTCCTCCGTTTTTTCGTTCTCTCTGTCTCACTTTTTCCAACTACAAAATCTACTATAAGGCTTACTGTTTGTATAGGAACTTTATCACATGTACCTTTTACTGCGCCCTAATGAATATTACTGCAAGTTGGACACAAAATCAATGTTCGGGCGTCTTTTCTATGTAATTTATCGTCGAATTTCTGAAATTTTATGCAAAAATAAAAATAATCCCGCGGCAGGTGCGGGATTATTCCAGAGGTAAAAAATGGATGCCGGAGCCTGTCCAAAGGAAAGGCTGTCAGCAATGGTTATATGTCAGAAAGTGCAAATAAATTCATGCACCTATTCTACGATCTTTACTTCTTCCTGGACTTCGTGCTGAACCTCTTCCAAAGGAACGAGGGTCTCGAGCTGCCCCTCGGCAAACTCGCCGATTTTGCGGAATTTCTTGTACCGGTCGTCCTTAAGCTCGGCGGCATCAAGGCCGGACAGCTCCTGCAAATGACGCCATACGGCATCTTTGATGGCTGCTGCGGTCGCCTCATAATCACGGTGTGCACCGCCGCGCGGCTCCGGAACGATCTCCTCGATCACTTCCATCTCCAGCAGATCGGCCGCCGTAATCTTCATCGCTTCAGCGGCCTGCTCCGCCTTGGAAGCATCCTTCCACAGAATGGACGCCGCCCCGTTCGGGGAAATGGCCGAATAGATGGCATGCTCCAGCATCAGCACGCGGTTGCCGACAGCCATGGCCAGCGCTCCGCCGCTTCCGCCTTCGCCGATTACGATACAAATGACAGGCACGCCAAGCTGGGACATTTCGTAGAGACTGCTGGCAATTGCTTCGGATTGTCCGCGTTCCTCCGCCGTATTGCCGGGATAAGCCCCCTTCGTATCGACAAAGGTAACGATCGGGCGGCGGAATTTCTCGGCCTGCTTCATCAGCCGGATCGCCTTGCGGAAGCCCTCCGGATGCGCGCTGCCGAAGAACCGCTGGATGTTCTCCTTCGTATCCTTGCCGCGCTGCTGGCCGATCACTGTAACCGGAACCCCGTTCAGCTTGGCAATCCCGCCGACCACTGCAAGGTCATCGCCGAACAGCCGGTCGCCGTGCAGTTCGATAAAATCGGTAAAAATCAGCCCGATGAGATCGAGTGAGGTCGGTCTGCCGTGATGCCGGGCCAGGTGCATCTTCTGCGATGCAGAGATCCCTGTATAAATTTCATCCGCGAGTACGCGGTAGCGTTCTTCAAGCCGGGCAATCTCATCGCTGAAATCAATGCCCTTCTCTTCGCCGAACTGTTTGAGCTCGGCAATTTTTTTGCGCATTTCTACAAGAGGCATTTCAAAAGGCAACTCTCCCGCCAACCTAAAATCCCCCTTTCACATCATGCATTTCCAAAAGCCTGGTCAGCGTAGACCGCATTTCCTTGCGGTGTACCACCAGATCAAGCTGACCGTGCTGAAGGTTGAATTCAGCGGTCTGGAAATCCTCCGGCAGCTTCTGGCGGATGGTCTGCTCAATGACAATTCTGCCGGCAAAACCAAACACCGCTCCGGGCTCGGCAATGATAATATCGCCAAGGCTGGCAAAACTTGCGGACACTCCGCCTGTAGTAGGATCCGTAATGACTGAAATATACAGTCCCCCGGATTCGCCAAAACGGGCCAGGGCTGCGCTTGTCTTCGCCATCTGCATCAGACTGAGAATGCTCTCCTGCATCCGGGCGCCGCCCGAAGTCGAGAAAATCAGCATCGGCAGCTTCTTATCCGTAGCTTCTTCTACCGCCCGGGTAATCTTCTCGCCTACCACAGAGCCCATGCTGCCGGTGAAGAATTCAAAATTCATCACGGCTACAATTACCGGATGTCCGCCGATGCTTCCCTGGCCTGTTACTACGGCTTCAACCTGTCCGGTTTTGGACCGCTGCTGTTCAAGCTTCGAGGCATAGCCGGGGAACTGCAGAGGGTCTACAGATTCCATCTCACTGTCAAATTCAATAAACCCTTCCGGGTCAAGCGTCATCGCGATCCGTTCCATAGCGTTCAGCCGCATATGATAGCCGCAGGAAGGGCATACTTTCAAATTCTTCTCCAGTTCCTTGCTGTACTGGATCGTTCCGCATTTGTTGCACTTGCTCATGAGCCCCTCGGGAATCTCCCGTTTGGGACGTTCGCCTTCTACCGGTCCGCCGCTCCGCTCCAGACGTTCTGAAGGAATAGTCGCGTACTTCCGTTTTTTCTGAAATAAATCTTTGAACAAGGGTCGCACCTCTTCAGCCGTTTATTTGCGCAAATAGCAGCTTACCGCTGTCATTACTGCACTCTTAAGTCTAATCAGGGATGTAAAATAAGGTTAAGGGCTTCCTGCACTTCCTCAAGCTCTCCAGAAGGAACCAGAATTTCAAACTGCTGCTTGGACATATTAATTGGACGGCATTTAACCATGAATCCTTCTTCAGTAAGCTTGCTTTGAATCATATCCGCCACTTTGGCGGTCGGCGCGATATAGATGACCGTCCACATGCCCTGCCAAGCCTCCCTAATCTCTATTCCCAGCCGTATCCCGTATAATGGAATCATGATAACACAGTTTTCTTTTTTCCCGCAACAGGAGAGGACAGAGGAAACAAGACCAGGGAGCAGATTGTCCCCGCAAGCCGAAGATCAGCTATTCTGTTCCTGTAACATGGGGATATACTCTGGCACCCTCGTGCCGGTGGGCGATTCTGGCCGATGCGGCTGCGGCAATTCCTGCCACAAGGTCGTCCAGAAACACATGAATCCTGCCTTCATCATCGTTCAATTTGCCAATAATTCCAAGCTTTATTTTGTCCAGATAACCAAAGCCGGTCAGACCGATCATCCCGTATACGCCCGTAATGCCCAGCGCAAGAGTCTCGTCCGCCCCGTAGAGCGATTCATCCGCTTCCATTACCGCCTGCAGCGGCTGGGGCAGGATTCCCTTCTCCGCCAGCTCATCCAGCGCGATGCCTGTCATCAGCGTGTACTGCACCTCTCTTTTGTTCAGAACCGACTTGACGCTTGCCAGGCATTCCTCTTCCTTCAGATCCGGATAATAGGCCGACTGTAAAATATATACGATCTCAGCGATAGACGTCAGTGTAACTCCCCTGCGCACAAGCAGATCTTCCGCCATTTGATAACTCATGATGCATTCCCCTTTCCGCACGGGACGGTTCCCTGTGGTTTCCTAAATGTATGCGGAAAAGGGCGGAAATGTTCTTATTTTATTCTTACTGTACCTGCTCCCAGCATGTCTTCAACCGCTGCCGTCAGCTCCTCCGACGGGGAGATCCGGTAGCTGTCGCTGAGTGCAAGCAGCTTCTGGTCCCGCTCATAGAAGAGCAGCGTGGCTGCAGGCCCCGGATGTCTCTGCAGCAGCGCCTGGAGGCGTGACAGCAGCGCCGGGTTCTCCGCAGCCTGCGTGATCTTGATAAAGACGCGCTGGCTGCTCTCCGCCGGGCCGGGCTGCGCGCCGGCGGAACCTCCGGCCGCGGCGGCAGGCCGCTGGCCGGGGCGGCCCTGCGCAGCCGGACGCGCGGCTGCGGACGGCTGCGCCGCCTGCGATGCGGCTGGCCCCGGCACAGCCGCTGAAGCCCCCGCAGGCGCGGCTGTGCCGCCTGCGTTACTGCGCCCGGCGGCTGCGCTGCCGGGCCTTGCTGCAGGAGCACCTGCGGGTGCTCCTGCTCCCTGCGTGCGGCCCGCTGCCAGCCGGGCCGCCGCCGCGCTGCGGCGCTGCAGCAGGCCGCGGAGCGTTCCGGCTTCAAGTGCGGCCGTTTCCTCGGCCAGCAGCTTGAAGCCCTCATCCTCCTGCTGCACCTTGGCGCGCAGGGCCAGCAGCGCGCCCTTGCCGATCAGGCTGCGGCTCCGCTTCCACACCTCGGGGAAGAACACGACCTCGCAGCGCTCGATCTGGTCTTCCCACTGGATGAAGGCCATCGGCTTGCCGGCCTTCGTGGTAATCTCCTTGACCGACACGACCATCCCGGCCGTTACGGTCATGCTCTCATCCTCGGCTTCGCCGAGATCCATCAGCCGCTGCATGCCCGGCTCCTCCAGCAGCTCCGCGTAATCATCCAGCGGATGGCCGGAGAGATACAGGCCCAGCAGCTCCCGCTCCAGCTCCAGCTGCTGGGTAACGGAGAATTTCGGGATGTCCGGATAGCGGATATCCCAGTTCGGCGTCTCAATGAGATCGTCGAACAGCTGGATCTGCAGCTCATCCCGTTCCTTGCGCCATTTCAGGGCGGCATCCACCGTCTCGTCCAGCATAGCCAGCAGCTGGGCCCGGTGGCCCGGCAGACGGTCAAAGGCGCCGGCCTGCAGCAGCGATTCAATCACACGCTTGTTGCAGACGCGCAAATCGACACGGCGGCAGAAATCGAGCAGGCTGTCGAACGGGCGCTCCTTGCGGACAGCCATAATGTTCTCGACCGCCAGCGTCCCGACATTCTTGACTGCCGCCAGCCCGAAGCGGATGTGGCCGCTGCCTTCCCCGGGCACCGGGGTGAACAGCACGCCGCTCTCATTGACATCCGGCGGCAGGACGCCGATTCCTTGGCGGCGGCATTCCAGTACATACTCCGCCACCTTGCGGTGGGTCCCCATGACAGCCGTCAGCATGGCCGCCATGAACTGCACAGGATAATGCGCCTTCAGGTACGCCGTCTGGAAAGCCAGCACGCCGTAAGCTGCGGCATGGGCGCGCGGGAAGCCGTAATCGGCAAACCGCACAATCATATCATAGACGGCATTCGCGTCAGCCTCCTGGTAGCCCTGCTGCAGGCTGCCCTGCACAAAGTGGCTGCGCTCTTTGTCGAGCGTCTCGCGTTTCTTCTTGGAAACCGCGCGGCGCAGCAGGTCGGCTTCTCCAAGCGAGAAGCCGGCCATCAGGGAAGCGATCTGCATGATCTGCTCCTGATAGACAATAATGCCGTAGGTATCGGCCAGTATCGGCGTCAGATCCTCATGCGGATACTCCACCTCGATCTGGCCGTGCTTGCCGCTGATATATTTCGGTATGAACTCCATCGGACCGGGGCGGTACAGCGCCAGCACGGAGACGATATCCTCAAAGCCGGAAGGCTTCAGATCCTTCAGCACACGCCGGATGCCCGCGGATTCCAGCTGGAATACGCCCGTGGTCTCTCCTGCTCCCAGCATCTCATAGGTGAGCGGATCATCATCCGGTACAGTGCGGAAGTCCGGGGCCTCTCCGTCCATTTCCCTGATCCAGTTCATGCAGCGTTCAATAATCGACAAGGTCCGCAGACCGAGAAAATCCATCTTCAGCAGCCCGACACTTTCCAGATGTTCCATGGAATACTGGGTCAAGGCCGTGCTCTCATTGCCGGCCTGAAGCGGCACGGCATCGGTCAGGGGGCCTTTGGAGATCACCACTCCGGCCGCATGCGTCGAGGCATGCCGCGGCATACCTTCCACCTTCTTCGCCATCTCCAGCAGACTCCGGGTCTTCGGATTAGTGTCGTACAGCTGCTTGAGATCCGGGCTGCCTTCCAGCGCCCGGGCAATGCTGATCCCCAGCTGTCCCGGGATCAGCTTCGCAGCCCTGTCCACCTCGTTATAGGGCAGATTCAGAGCCCGGCCGACATCTCGCACCGCCGCTCTGGCGGCCATAGTACCGAAGGTTATAATCTGCGCAACATGCTCCCGGCCGTATTTATCCACTACATAGGCAATGACTTCATCACGCCGCTCGTCGCTGAAGTCAATATCGATATCGGGCATGGTCACCCGCTCGGGATTCAGAAAACGCTCAAACAGCAAGTTGTATTTCAACGGATCCACATCGGTAATCCGCAGGCAGTAGGCAGTCAGGCTTCCGGCGGACGATCCCCGTCCGGGACCGGTAGCAATGCCGTGCCGGTGGCAGTAGGCAATGAAATCCCAGACAATCAGGAAATAATCGCTGAAGCCCATGCTCTCGATGACGCCGAGCTCATAATCAAGTCTCGACTCGGCCTCTTTCTTCTGCCCGGGAGAGGACCATCTCGGCGTGTCCGCATACCGGTCCGCAAGCCCGTCCAGACACAGCTGGCGCAAATAAGCCGCGGCCCCCATGCCTTCAGGCAGCGGAAAATATTCAGGCAGGATATGCTCGCCGAACGTAAGCTCCAGATTGCATTTGTCTGCGATCGCAAGCGTGTTAGTAACCGCCTGCGGCACATGCGGAAAGAGCGCCGCCATCTGATCGCCGCTTTTGAGGAAGAGCTGGTCTGTCCCGATCTTCAGCCGCTGCTCATCATCCACCGTCTTGCCTGTGCCGATACAGATCAGCACATCCTGAACTTCGGCATCCTCTTTGGCCATGTAATGCACATCGTTGGTCACTACCAGCGGAATATCACATTCTGCGGCCAGGGCAATCAGCTGCGGATTCACCCGTTTCTGCTCGGGAATTCCATGGTCCTGCAGCTCCAGATAGAAGTCCCCGCCAAAAATCTCCTTGTACCGCACCGCCGCCTTGCGGGCCTCATCTTCGCGGCCGTGCAGCAGATGCTGCGGCACCTCGCCGCCGAGACAGGCACTGAGGCAAACAAGGCCCTCTGCATGCGCGGCAAGCGATTCCATATCGATGCGCGGCTTGTAATGCTGGCCTTCCAGATGGCCGATCGAGACCAGCTTCATCAGATTCCGGTAGCCTGTCATGTTCTTGGCAAGCAGAATCAGATGGTAGATCGGCTGATCCTTGCGGCTGCCGCGCTCCCGGCGCGACCCTGCGGTCAAATAAGCTTCACAGCCGATAATCGGCTTGATGCCTGCAGCCTTGCATGCTTTATAAAAGGGGATGGCCCCGTACATCACTCCATGATCCGTCAGCGCCAGCGATGTCATGCCGTATTCGCCGGCCCGGCGCACGAGGTCCGTAATGCGCGCCGCCCCGTCCAGTAAACTGTATTCGCTGTGCACATGCAAATGCACGAAAGGGCTCATATCCCCACTTCCCTTCGGTTCCAAAATCAAAACATAAGATGAAACTATTTTATCATATTCACAGGGTCACCGCCCATAGAATGGAGAAAGAGCACAAGGACAGGCTGAACCGGCCTAACGCCTGATCCGGAAAGGGGCCTCACATGAGTGAATTTTTGAGCAAAGCCGTCCTGGATTTTTTTATCGCGTTCGGTATTGTGCTGGGCGGTGCGATGCTTGGGGGGATCGGTGCTGTGGTGTCGCTGCAGCCTCCTACACAGACGATGCTCGACGTGTCGGACCGGATCAAAATCTGGGCGCTCGCAGCAGCCGTAGGCGGCACCATCGACCCGATGCGGGTCATCGAAAGCAATATGCTGGGCGGCAATCTTTCCCCGGCGATCAAGCAGATCCTGTATCTCGTGTTCGCCTTCCTGGGCGCCCACATGGGCAGCGAACTTGTCAAATGGGTATGCGGCAAGGGGTGAATCAGCCATGAGGTTGCCGCCGTTTCAGCGCTACCGCCGTTTTTCGCAGATCAGCGCCGTTTTCGTCCTCGGAATGGTTGTCGGGAGCGTGCTGTACAATGCTATTTTTCATGCCGGGTATAACGTGCTCTGGCTGACCAACCAGGATCTGCGCGTGCAGATTGAGCAGTACCGCAAGGATATCGAGACGCTCAAAAAGTACAACAACACCTCCACCGTGATCCGGGAGATCAAGCTGCGCGCAGAGGATACCAAGGGTAAAGCCGGCACATCGGCCCTCGACCCTGCCACCATCAAAGAGATCATCAGCAAAATGAGCGCAGACCTGGAGCCGATGCGCGGACGCAGCATGTTCGACATTGACACCGACGGCAAGCTGGCCCGGCTGCTCCTGGACGGAAAGATATATATTGTACGCGAAAAAGATTACGCCGTCACGATCCGCACCATGCTCGTTATGGAGGGGGTCCTGCAGATATGGGTGGAAATCCGCCCGGCACCGGCAGGCCGTGATTAAGCGTAAGAATTGAGATGAAATAGAGCGCATTCATGCTACAATAGTGGACAATACAGCTTTTCTATTCATTGGCAAAGGAGCTGCCTGTCCATGATTATGCTCATCAAGTATCTGCTGTTTGTTCTGCTGGTTGTTTTTATGATTGGCGCGGCTGTATACAGCATGTCTTCCCGCAGGGCACAGGATCCCCTGGAAAAAGGCCGCAGGCGTGCAATCATGAACGTACTGCTGGGCGCGATGCTGGTCGTGCTGTCTCTGATGGCCATGTTTCTGTTCCGCGGGTCCACGGTCAATGTTATCGTAGAGGCGGTTTTTATCGTTATCGGCGCTTTTAATATCTTTTCCGGCCTGCGCAGCCACGGGTATTACACCCGGAGCCGGAACGGAACCAAGGCCTGAGGTGCGCAGCACGGCAGGGAATTTATGCTTACGGCAAAAAATAGACTACCTTCGCTTCTTGGGCGGGATAGTCTATTTCAATTTTTATTAAAATGTATGCTCGCCCGCTCCGGACTGAATGTCAGCACAGAGGCGCTGTTACCCGTGGTCGATCGACTGCAGCATGAGCACGGCTTTGGCAACCATCGTCTCATTATGGCTGATCTCAATCTCCAGCTTGCAGGTCCGGCGGCTGATCTCCAGCAGCTTCGGCATCACAATGATCGAATGCTCGATCTGTACCGGACGGATGAAATATGTGGACATATTGTCGAGCACATAATCGTTCCCGGTGATGTCCTTGGCTGCCTTAAAAGCTGACAATGTCATCAGCGTAGACAGCACGCCTTCGGAGATCGTACCGAGATCAGTGGCCATCTGCGGGGTGATAAAGCCGTGAAAGAACAGCTTGCCCTCCTCATCCCGCTCCTCTGCAAAACCGTTCCAGATCAAGTGATCGAAGGTCTCTCCGAGCTTCGGCTGGTTGCTGACATCACGCAGGCTCTGCAGCACTTCACGCCGGGTCAGCGAGCCCACCAGCTTGCGGTTGCGGTCAACGATCGGCAGAAAATCAATCCCTTCCCACATCATGATCTGCGCCGCCGAAGCAAGCGAGGTCTGCAGTACTGCCGTAACCGGACTGCGGATCATCGCCTTCTCGATGCTGTGCTCTTCACTCAGCTCCTCCACATCCCGGCGTCCGACGATCCCGATAACCCGGTTCCATTCATCCGTAACCGGAAAACGCTGCTCCCCGCTAAGCTGGGACAGCTGCCGCAGGTCGCCTACGGTGCTGGAAATCTTCAGTGTATGCAGGCGCGGCTTGCTCTCGAGGATATCTTCAACGAGCATGATTTTCTTCTTGATGAGCCGGTCAAAGATTGCCCGGTTAATCATAGACGCCACTGTGAACGTGTCATGTCTGGAGGAAATGACCGGCAGATCCAGCTCATCGGCCAATGCCTTGACTTCACGGCTGGTACCGAAGCCCCCTGTCACCAGTACCCCTGCTCCCTGCTCCAGTGCAAGCGAGTGCACATCGTCCCGGTTACCGACGATCAGCAGGCTGTCCGCGTCGATATAACGGATCATGGCGTCGACCTTCATCGCACCGATGACATATTTATGAAGATGCTTGCCCAGCCCGTCCGCCCCGCCCAGCACATGGCCTTCGACAATGTCGACAACGTCGCCAAAGGTCAGCTGGTCGGAAATATTGCGCGGTTTTTTCTCCACCCGGACGGTGCCGATCCGCTCTTTTGTAATGACTATCCCCAGGTTCTCCGCTTCTTTTACCGCCCGGTACGCCGTACCTTCACTGACCCCCATTTCCTTGGCCAGCTTGCGGACAGAGATTTTGGTGCCCACCTTAAGGCTTTCAATGTGCTGCAGCAGTTGTTCATGTTTTGTTATGTTATCGCCTTGACCTTCCAACTGTTACACCCCCATACCCCGATCTGTACTACTCTGTACTCATTATACACTTTGGGAACAGCGGAGTACAGCAGGCCTGACAGCCCATTTTCAGACATCATGTGAATCATTAAAGCTTGCGCAGGGCGGTATGGAGCCTCTGTATTTTGCAGAATAATCCAAGCTTCAAAAGCTGCTCCGCAGGCATGCCAAAAACCCCCGTGTTCCGCAAAACCTGCGGATGCATGGAGGTCGGCACAGCTATAGTCAGCCCGTCCGGTTAAATCCAAGACCAGGATTCTAGAATCGTTCAGGCACTCTCGCCTCTTCATTCCATTTGCCCTGCCACGTCTCCAGCTTATGCTTGCGGACAGCCTCCAGACGTTTCTGCTTCTCCTCATCCACACCGATGATAAAATGCAGATGGGCGGCAATGACCATAAAAGCAAACAGGCACCAGACTACGCCAAATCCCAGCACCCAGCCGGAACTGTTCTGGAAGGACAGATTCGGCAGCGCATAGAGCAGCATGGCCAGCGCAACCAGCAAATACAGGCTGTGCTTGAACTTGTTTCTCTTTTTCATAAAAGACAGCTCCTTCTCTCTTAAAAGGTTCTTCATTTGAATCTATATTTCTACTCTATGAACGTGGCGGCCTGAATATGAGACAAGTCTGCAAAAAACTTCGGAAGGTCTGCGGGCTTTGGTATAGCATGCTCCGGTCTGTTGTGAGATGATGTTAGAAGTTATTTTGAGGAGGAATTTTACAATGAACACAGCATTCAACTATACAAGTTATGTCATCCGCAAAAAGGTGCTCTCCATTCTCGGTGCAAAACTGCATATCTACAACAGCTCGGAAGAGCTTGTCATGTATTCGGAGCTGAAGCCGTTCAGGATGAAGGAGGATATCACGCTGTTTACGGATGAGAGCAAGGACAAGGAGCTTTTGCGTATTACGGCCCGCAGAGTAATTGATTTCAGCGCGACTTATGACGTGTATGATTCGGAGTCGGGTGAACATTTGGGTGCGCTACGGCGCAAAGGCCTCAAGTCCATCCTCAAGGATGAATGGATCATTCTGGACAGCCATGACCGTGAAACGGGGTTCATCAAGGAGGACAATGCAGCTATGGCGCTGCTGCGCCGGTTCATCTCCATCATCCCGCAAAAATACAATGTGGAAACCGGGAATGTCACCATTCCTGTGTTCAGCCAGAATTTTAACCCGTTTGTCACCAAAATTATCACTGACTTTTCGGAGGACCGCCGGGGCCTGCTCGACCGCCGTCTGGGGCTCGCTGCGGGAATTCTGCTGTGTGCTGTGGAGGGCAAGCAGGAGTAGGGGATTGCTGGACACGCCGGGACGGCCAAGCAGGTGTAAGACTTGATGGCTGACGCACTGGGGCGGGGAGGTAGTCGGGGCGTTGCGGCGCGGATGCTTGCGGGGTGAGCGTTGGCAGACACAGGTACTGCTGGACACGCCCCGCCTCCTGCCTGCTAACGGACACCAGATCCGTTATTTGCCGAAAATCCGCCTCTTCTCCGCGCTAACGGACCGACGTTCCTTTATTCTGCCGGATGTTGGACAAATCATGCCTTTTCCGGGGAAATAACGAACCTACGGTCCGTTAGAATTCCAAAACACACTTTTAGTGCAAAATAACGGACCTACGGACCGTTAGCAAGCCCAGTCACCAGGAAGTTCAGTAATCAATGTGTTCAAGTCCGCAGAAAACCGCTTGGCGGGAAAGTTGTGCATCAGTAGGCGGGTGTGCTGGGTTTGCAGTTTAATGTGTTCAAGTCCGCAGAATGCCGGTTGGCAGAGGGCTTATGCATCAATAAATCAATAACTGGTGTGTGCCAAGGTTTATGTACAAGTAGTCTCTTTATACCAAATAGAGGGTGTTCCGCAAGCCTAATGACTGAGGAACACCCTCCTGCTTGTCTGCCCATAGGGCAGAGTGAATTATTGGCCGCCGTACATTTGGGCAAGGCTGTCGGTGATGATTTTGTTCACATCTTCGATAACGACGCTGAGACGGCGCTCCGCATCGAACAGACGGCGGATCGCCAGGTTCAGGTTCAGCACCTCGAACAGCTTCTCCATCTTTTCCATTTCTTCCTGTGGAGGCATCTCTCCGCTCATCATCCGCTGCTGCAGTTCAATTTGTGTCTGGCGGAAGTTGTCGAGCATACGCTTGCTCTCCGGATCAGCCTCAATCACCTTCATAGCACTGGTGATATCCGAAAACTCGCTGCTCTCTTTAATGGCCTTCGCCAGTTCATGCGCTTTGTCGATAACGTTCATTATTATTCCTCCTAAAAGTTTTGTGAGCTTTGCTTCTTCGACGGGCTTCGTACAAAACTCGCCCCGGAAGCATACGCTTAAGTTTTGTAAGCTTTGCTTCTTCGACCGGCTTCGTACAAAACTCGCCCCGGAAGCATACGCTTAAGTTTTGTAAGCTTTGCTTCTTCGACCGGCTTCGTACAAAACTCGCTTCGGAAGCATACGCTTAAGTTTTGTAAGCTTCACTTCTCCGATCAGCTTCGTACAAACTCACCTCAGAAACGGCCCCTTGAGTTAATACTTCCCTGATCTCCGGACAAGCTCTCTCCAAAAGCATCCGCTTTAAATCTGTGCATCCGCCTAATTTTCACACGTTACAACTCCCGTTCATGCCGTGCGCCTTCGCTTGTCATAGCTGCTGATTTTGCTGTCTCTGCGGGCCTGAATAAATATGCCCGGCACGGCATTTTAGCGGATAGGTCAATCACCAAGGGTCAGATGTCTCCATATGATGAATGATATGTAACCCCCAGCAATCTAATTGCCGGCATCATGCTGCCCACCGGAAGGAGATCCAAGATGTCTAAGTTCAAGATCCCGGTCCATACGGTCCACTCGGGCATCCTGCAGGAAAACGCTGTAATGCTTGGCGACAAAATCATGAAAAAGCTCAAAATACCGGCACACGGAACCATCCAGCTTACCTTCGGCTCTTTCCGGCAGGATGTCGCTGTCATTCCGGTCCCCAAATCCGACAGTTTGCGCCTTAGCGAAGGACTGGCACGGAGAATGGGTCTCAGACAGCGGCTCACGCTGGGTGCTTCCTACAGCTCCGGCAGCCGGATCTTGCGGCTTGGACCCCTGATCGGCGTTCTGGTAAGCCGGGATCATCCGGCCAATCCCGAAAGAGTCTTCGGTCAGATCACGATGTTCTGCCGGGAGCTTACCAATGCCTGCCACGCTCAGGGCGCGTATGTATATTTCTTTACCCCGGAAGGTCTGGAAGCACGCAGCACTTCCGTCCAGGGCTGGGTATACGACGAGGGCTGGCGGAAGCTGAGTCTTCCTGTTGCCGATGTGATCAACAATCGCCTTACGACGCGAAAGGTGGAGAACAAACCTAGCGTACAGCATTTCTTGGCGGATGTAAAATCCCGCTATGGAACTCATTTCTTCAATGAAAAGTTCCTAGACAAAACTGAGGTATTCGAAGCGCTGGCACATGATCCCGCCCTGCAGCGGTATTTGCCTGAATCGCATGCCTTTAACGGCTTTGCCATATTGAAAAAAATGTGCAGCAGCTATCACAGCGTGTTCCTGAAACCCGTACGCGGCAGCCTGGGTAAAGGTATTCTCCGCATTTCCAAAGCAGAAGGCGGGTACCAGCTGCTGTCTACCACGCCGCTTGGCACACGCAAACAAGTCTATCCCAGTCTGGCAAAGCTGTTCCAGTCCGTTGCCCCCAAGATGAAAACCACCCGCTACCAGATTCAGCAGGGACTCCCGCTGATGGAGCTGGGCCGGCGGCCGGTTGATTTCCGGGCACTTGTGCAGAAGAACGGCACCGGCAAATGGGGAGTGACCTCCATTGTCGCACGGACTGCAGGAAGCAACCATTTCGTCTCCAATCTGGCACGTGGCGGAACGCTCAGCACCTTGCGCGAGGCAATCAGCAAAAGCAGCCTGCCGTCCGGAGTGAAGGAGAGCACACAGCTGCAGCTGCCGAGGGCAGCCCTGGCGATAGCCAGGGGTGTAGAAACCCACATTCCCGCGCATTTCGGGGAGCTTGGGATCGACCTTGCCCTTGACCAGTCAGGAAGAGTCTGGCTGCTGGAGGTTAACTCCAAGCCATCCAAAAATGACAATACACCGCTGAACGACCAGAAGATCAGGCCGTCTGTCAAACAGATGATTTTATACTGCCGTTACCTGGCCGGGTTTTAACAAAGGAGGGCATCATGACAGACACAGCTATGGGGCTTTTTGGGATCATGACCAGCCGGCGCCTCAGCAATCCTCCCATTGCAGAACCGGAGTTCTGCAGTCAATTATGCCGCGCAGCCCCGCAGTATGATCTGGAGGTGCTGGTTTTTAACCCGGAAGGTGTCGCGGCAGATGGCCAATCCGTACGCGGATACATCTGGATTAACGGCCAGTGGGAATACAAACAGGCCGCTGCCCCCGACATCCTGTATAACCGCTGCCTGTATGCGACTCCCGGAGACCGGAGAAAAGCAGCCGCTGCCCTTAACGCGCTGTACCGCACACTTCCCTGGTCCCGCGGACTTCCGGGGAAATGGCAGGTATATGAAATATTGCGGCGCAGCCTTAAGGCCGCAAGATGGCTGCCGGAAACCCGGCTGTATACCGGCACCGGAGACCTCGGCACCATGCTGGCCGAAAGAGAGTACGGCATCTTTCTGAAGCCTCATACCGGCTCCCACGGCAAGCGGACACTTCATGCGGTACGTCTGAACGGCAAGCAGGGCGGCGGCTTAAGCCTCAGAGGCCGGGACGGGGAAAACAAACCTTTCAGGCATGCGTTCAGCAGGGTGGCGGACGGTCTGGACTGGATCCATGAATTTATCGGCCAGCGCCGCTATATTATACAGCCTTACCTGCAGCTCACCGGGAACGGGGGGCAGCCGTTCGATGTGCGTGTGCTTGTGCAGAAGAATGGCCGGGGTGCCTGGAGCCTGACCGGCATGGCCGTCCGGATGGGTCACCGCGGATCACTTACCTCGAACCTCCATGGCGGAGGTACTGCGGTTCCTGCCCTGCCCTTCCTGCTTGCAGAATACGGCAATACCGCAAACGACCTGATCGAAGAGCTTGAGGAAGCCGCGGCTCTCCTGCCTCCCCTGCTGGAGGAAGCCTGCGGCAGACTAGGGGAGCTTGGCCTTGATTTCGGCATTGACGCCGGCGGCAGAATTTATCTGCTTGAAGCCAATTCCAAGCCAGGACGCACGGTGTTCCGGCTGACGGGTGACCGCAGGGCTGCTAAGCTCGCCGCCGAGAACCCGCTGCGGTATGCACGGCATCTGCTGCTTCACTCCGCGGCCATCCGCAAGCAGCAGCGCAGACAGTTCCGTTACCGGCGGGAGAATGATATTAATGGTTCCTAAGGAGGATTCATCAATGGGTCTCACTTTTTGCAATGTGCATTTCACCAAGCAGCCCCAAAGAGTCGTCTATGTCTCGGGTGAACTGATGAAAAGCCTGAAACTGTCCGGCAAGAAAAACATCCGCCTGCGGCTGGGAAAGGATGCCACTCCGGCAATGATCAAGCCGATCAAGCGTGCCGGCAAGCATCTTTTCCTGGCCAAAGGAGTAAAGAGCGCCATCAAAATCCCGAAATCAGGCGGGGTCTATTTACGGAACCTGCAAAATGACGAAGTACAGCTCGGACCGCTGGTCGGGGTGCTCTCCGACGGGTCGGGATCTCTTAATCAGCCCTTTGGCTCCCGCACCGGGTTCATCAAGCAGCTGCTGCGCGAAGGGAGCAACAAATGCTACATCTTTGCCTTCATGCCCCGTGATATCAACTGGCAGATGGAGCAGGTGAACGGGTACTTCCTGAATGCGGCCGGCAAATTCGAGCGCAAAATGGTCCCTCTTCCCGATGTAGTCTATAACCGCCTGCCGAGCCGCAGGGCTGAAACCTCGCCTTACATCAATCAGCTCCGCGAAAGGTTCATGCGTAAAAGAATTCCGTATTTTAACTGGAGCTTTTTCAATAAATCCGATATTTACCGGCTGCTGGAAAATGACGGTGC
Organism: Paenibacillus sp. PK3_47; assembly: GCF_023520895.1. Lineage (NCBI taxonomy): Bacteria > Bacillati > Bacillota > Bacilli > Caryophanales > Paenibacillaceae > Paenibacillus > Paenibacillus sp. PK3_47. The sequence goes on along the minus strand of NZ_CP026029.1, from coordinate 5,008,606 downwards.
AGCGAACCGCCATGTCCCTGAAACGCACAGCAATCCGACTCCCGACAAAATGCGGGATATGCTCGACCGTCATCATTTTGTCTACTATAAGCCTTCTGCAGGCAGTCTGGGTCACGGAATCTACAGGCTCACTTATCTTCCCAAAAAAGGCTACTTCGCGCGCTACCGCCGGAACGGCAAAAATGTGCTGCTGCGTTTTACCAGCTTCGACAGCCTGATGCGCATGCTGCGCGGACGCCACGGCCAGAGCCTGCATAACTATGTCGTCCAGCAGGGTATCCGGCTGATCGAAATTGACAACTGCCCGATTGATTTCCGCTTCCATATGCATAAGAACGGCAGTAACCAGTGGGTCGTTGTCGGTATCGGAGCCAAAAAAGCCGGACGCGGAAGTGTCACCACCCACCTGAAGAACGGCGGGGCTCTGCTTACACCTCAGCAGGCGCTGGGCCGCGTATTCGGGGCAAGATCCGATGAAGTCCTCCAGCGTGCCAAAGCAACCGCCGTCAAACTCGCTGAATCGCTTGAAATTCAGCACCGGCATCTGCTTGGTGAAATCGGCTTTGATCTAGGAATTGACCAGGATGAGGACATCTGGATGTTTGAGGCTAACGCCAAGCCGGGACGCTCCATCTTCCGCCATCCCTCCCTGCGTGCTGAGGGCAAAGCTTCCGTCGAGCATATCCTGGAGCATTGCCTGTATCTCAGCAAATTCCGCAGGAGGGATGACCTGTGAACTCCCGAATTCCGGACCAGAGCAAGCCCGTAATTGCAATATTGACGACCAGTGACCGGATCCGGCAGTTTCGCGGCAACCGCAGCAACTTCCGCGATATCATCCGTACCGGCCGGGAGCAGGGTTACCTGGTGTATGTTGTGACCACCCGTGATCTTAAACTGGATGAACGGACAGTTAACGGGTACGTCCCATCTGCAACCGGCAAGCTGTGGTACAGCAGCCCCTTCCCCCTGCCCCAGGTGATTTATAACCGGATCTCGAACCGTGAGGAAGAGGAAAAAGCACCTGTTGCCCGAAAAATTGCCGAGTGCCTGGAGCATGAGCATATTCAGCTGTACAATCCTTTTTTCTTCAATAAATGGAATCTGTTCGAATGGCTGAAGGAGTCCCGCTCCACCTCAAAGCATGTGCCCAAAACAAGACGCCTGCGCAGCCCCCAGACGATTGCGGCGATGCTGCAGCAGCATGACAGCCTCTACCTCAAGCCGGAGAACGGCAAAGCAGGCAAAGGAATCATGCGGCTGAGATACCGTGCGGATTCCACCCTGCCCTTCCGGCTGCAGATCCAGACCGGTAAGAAGAACGTGACCTACAAAGCGGCCTCCATGGACCGCTTGTGGGCACGGATTCTCAGGGAAAAGGGCAAAACCCGCTACATTATCCAGCAGGCCATCGTACTGGCTACGCACCGCGGCAGACCTTTTGATCTCAGAGTACTTCTGCAAAAGAACGGCAGAGGCGCATGGTCAGTGACCGGAGTCGGGGCAAGGCTGGCAGGCGCCCGCAGCATCACTACCCACGTGCCGCGCGGCGGCTCCATTGAGGAGCCGGCGAGCATGCTGGAAGGAACCTTCGGTACAGAAAGAGCTGCTGCCATTCTGAAGAATGTCCCCACCACAGCGCTGCTTATTGCCCGGCAGATTGAACGGGCTTCCGACAATATGATCGGTGAAATGTCCATGGACCTCGGCGTGGATGAGGAAGGCGGCCTCTGGTTCTTCGAGGCCAACTCCCGGCCGATGAAATTCGATGAGCCGGCGATCCGCAAGCTGTCGCTGGAACGGATTTTTCAGTACTGCCAGCACCTGGCCCGCCAGAACAAGTAGAACCCGTAAAGGAAGTGACACCATGCAGATATCCTCTATTTATGACTGCAACCCGGAGCAGTGGAATGCCAGGCTGTCCGGACTGCTGAAATTTGTGAGGGAACACGGGGAGCGGCGGATTACGCTCCGCGGATGCAGGGTGCTGGCCTCTCTGACGCCGGAGCAGCTCGGTCAGCCGGGCACTTCGCTGCTCGTCGCCACTGTACGCGGCCAGAACGGCCGCCAGCTGGCCGGCGTCAGCTTCGTGTCCGGCTTCGGCGAAGAGGCCTGCCTGGTTGCCGTGCACCCTTTGTACCGGAGGAAGCACATAGGCACCGCGCTGCTCTCCAGGCAGCTCGAACGTCTCGGCCGGCTTACATGCAGCGTTGCTGCCGACAACACCTCCAGCCTGAAAATGTGCTTCAATACCGGGCTTGCCGCTGTGGAGCTGAAGAACGGCCCTACAGGCAAGCCCACACTGCTGATGGCGTCGCTGCAGAGGGCTGAGCGCCCTGCAAATCTTCCACAAGAAGGTGATTTCCTGTGCCAGAACCCGTCTTAGGCATCCTCACCCTGTACCTGAACGACGCAAAGCAGCTGGAAGAGAAAACCGTATACCGGAAGATGATCATTGAAGGCGGCAAAATAGGACTGGATATCTTTGTGTTTACCCCCGCTGATGTCCATGCCGGCAAAGAGCTGATCCATGCGCTGGTCTATGACACCGGGAGCGGCAAGTGGTCACGCAAATGGCGGAAGTTCCCCGACATGATCTACGACCGCTGCCGGATCCAGCGCAGCCAGCGTTTTCAGCAGCTGCTGACCTTCCGCTCCCGCTATAATCACCTTACCTTCCTGAACCGGCCGCTGCGCAATAAATGGACGATACATCAGACCTTTTCGCAAAAGAGCCGGTTCCGCCAGCATATGCCGGCAACCGTTCTGTACCAGTCCTCTGCGGACCTGCAGCGGATGCTAAAAATCAGTCCCGTGGTTTATGTTAAGCCGATCAACGGCACAGGAGGCCGCGGGATCCTGCGGATTGAGCGGATCAAAGACGGCCACAGCTCCTTCGATATCCAGGGGCGCCGCCAGAACCGGCAGATCATCACCCCGCGGAAAGTATCGCTGACCCGGCTGGATTCCATTGTCCGGCAGTGGTGCATCGGCGGGAAGTTCCTGGTTCAGCAGGGTATCCCGCTGCGTCTGCCCGGCGGACGTTTTCACGACTACCGCATGCTCGTGCAGAAGAATGGCCAGGGCGTCTGGGAGCTGACCGGGATGGCCGGACGGGTTGGAGCCGCACGGAGTGTCACCTCCAACCTGCACGGCGGCGGGCATGCGGTCCGCGCGGAGAAGCTGCTCAAGGAGTGGCTGGGCAGTGAAGAAAAAGCAGCCAAGGCGATGAAAGCCGCCGAGAAGCTGGGGCTCGATGCCGCCGCTTTTCTGGAGGAGAGCTTCGGTACCCTGTGCGAGCTGGCACTGGACCTTGCCATCGACCGGGAAGGCAGAATCTTCGTGCTGGAAGTCAACCCCAAGCCGGCCCGCGAAGTATTCGCCCGCTCCGGCGACAGCGGCACCTACCGCAAAGCCCTGCTGCGCCCGCTGGAGTACGCGATGTGGGTGTACAAAAACAAGAATGCGCCTGCTCCGGTGAAGGCTGCGGAGGAATAGAACATAAAAAAAACAACCGCTTCTTCCGCTCATTAGTCGGAGGGGCGGTTGTTTGTGTAAGTGCTGGACACTACTTTTTTCTTAATGTAATCAGATAATATATCAACAAAATAAACTGTGTTATTCCTATGCTTCCAGGGAGCAGATAAAGCATTTCCAGAAGATACCTCGGAAAAAATTCAATAGTAACAAAACCTCTAACTTCTTCCTCCCCGGTATTTTGTATCCCTTTGATAAATAACAGGAGCAGACCGCTTGGGATCGTAGACACCAAAAACCAAGTGACATGGTACTTTACCCTTTTGGTCTCTATACACATATAACAATTGATAAAGCACAACAAGAGCGGCAAAAAGTACACCTTGCTTATTTCTTTTATGAATTCTGTATCCCGGCCTTCTACTCTTATATCAAGAAAACAAATTAAGATTAGATGCAATCCGACAACTAATGATACACAAAGAACGGCTAGGATCGCTGTCTTGAGCGGTTTCATCCTTTATCCTCCGGAATTTTCAATACCCATAGTGCAATAATAAGAAGGAACTGAACTATAAAAAATATGAAAGGAAAAATGACTACCAATTCGATAACACCGCTGTCAAATTTCATATCAACAAAACCAAACTCAGCGGCGTCATCCCCTGTGTTTTTAAAAAGAAGAAACAGAAAGCCGGTACTAGGAATAGTACTCACACAAAACCAAAGCACATTATAACTTGGCTTCCTTGTGACTAGTGACATCCTGCAAGATATGTAAAGTAAAAATGCCAGCACAGAATATATTAAGAATGCTTGCTTCAGCGTCTCCTGCTCCCATATTCCTTTTTTTAAATCCAGTAAAAAGATAAAAAATATATGTATTGCGACAATGAATCCAACTTGTAAAATCGCTTGCATCCTGGTTATGAATTTACCTTTCAGTTTTCATCTACACCTCACTATTGGACAAAACCGTGACCCACAATTTCTAATCCGATGAACATTTGTAATCAATAGCTATCTTGTGGACACCCCAAATTTCCTCCCGCTCTCTCACTCTTCCCTGGTTACTCTCAATATCCATAATCCAAACATTAACATTATTTGAATCATCGAGAATGCTAACGGAAAAAAGAATAACCAAACAATCTGGCCATCAATTAACTCCAGATCAAGATGACTAAGATCTACAATACCCGGTTCTGTACCTTTATGTTCACTCAGCTGTTTTAGATTGTATAAAACTCCGGTAACCGGCAAAAGACTGCAAATCATCCAGAGCACATCACACCTGATTTTTTTCATTTTTAGAGCCATTGAACAGGTTGTGCATATTAAAATAACCGGACAGAAATAAGCAATCAACCACTCAAGTATTCCTGCGGCTTCTCCCATTTTTATATCCAAGATATAAATGATAAATAAATGGTTCAATGCAACGGTTCCAAACCGGAGTATCACTCCTTTTGGGTACAGTTCTTTATCACGCTTCATCAGTAATAACACTCCTTCGCTGGAACACAAATAGTGCTACCGCTCAATCACTCCCCTATTAATAATCCCCCTATACCTTCCATCGGTTTATTTCTTACATTAATGTATATTATTTGTACATTAGCTGGACTGTTTTATTTTTCACCGGCCTGTTCTTAACTCTTTAAAAATCCGCTTCGCGCTTGAGTTTTAATGTATTTTAAATGTTTACTTTAAACTTTTAAAGCCTCCTTCAAACTTTTAAAGCCTTAATTATGTAGGGACCGGTATTCCTCTTGGGTAGTTCTTGATATGTGTCAGACTGCAGGACTACATATCAGTGACAAGGAGATGAACAGATGTATCGATCACTAAAACAAGGCTTGGTAACCTTCCTGGTCGCGGTGCTGTTGGCAGGCTCATGGCCTCTACAGTCTGCAAGTGCGCTTTATGATCCCGGTATCTTTTTTGAGGGCAATAAGGGGGTACAGAATCATGGATACATGGCTGTAGCTTACGGGCAAGGAACCTTTGTTGCAGCCGGTACTTTTGGTAACATCGCACGGTCCGAAGACGGATTTCACTGGGAATCGGACTCTGTGTCAGAGTATGATCCAATGGTTACTTTTAACGGGGCCGCTTACGGAAATAACAGGTTTGTACTGGTCCGGAATGATGGTCTCATTCAAACCTCAACGAACGGGGAACATTGGACACCTGCCGCTTCCGGGGTGACTTCCGAGTTAAGAGATGTCCGGTTTATTGAGGGGCAATTTATAGCAGTTGGAGATGCGGGAGTCATGCTAACCTCTTCTGACGGGTTATCCTGGACCCAAACGCCTGTACGGACTTCCGGCGGAGACACGCTGACAGACGACTTTACGGGGATTACGTACGGAAACGGGATGTATGCCATTTCCCACAGCACTTCCGACCGTTCTATTCTGGTTGCCTCAAGTGTGTCGGGACCATGGTCAAGAAATGTAATTCATCCTTCGCAAAATCCTACAGTCATAACTTCGGTTACTTATGTGCATGACCGGTTTTACGCGCTAACGCAAGACGAACAAACACTGATTTCGGCAGATGCCGGTTCTGCGGAATGGAAGGCCATTCAAGTGGGCTATGAGTATACGGAGTACGCTTACTTTAAAGGAAATTATTTCATATTTAACTACCCGTTATACACTTCACCTACTGGGGATGAAGAGATCTCCAATTGGCAAAAGCAGTACCACAGTATCAACAATTATACGGCTACAGTTGCGGTTGCAGACAGATTGGTTGCCGTAGGAACTTATGGAATATCCGTTACTTTGGACGGTACCGAGTGGACCAAGACGCTGCCGGTTTTATCGGATTTCGCTTACGGAAACGGTACTTATGTAGCTGTGGGTGAAGGGGATGAAATGAATTATATTGCTGTATCCACGGATTTAACCAACTGGAAGGAAATCCCCTTCTCTCTTGAGCAGGAAGAAATCAAACAAGTCATATTTGCAGACAATCATTTTATCGCTTACGGCAATCGTACGTTCGCCGTCTCAACAGATGGTATACAGTGGGAAATAAGGAATTCGCCATCTTTGTACGGTCTTTACCCGACAGGTCTGGTCTACGGGAACGGGACACTGGTTATGTCAAGCTCCAACTCTGATCTTATTTTAACCTCGAAGGACTTAGGCCGTACCTGGACAGAACAGTCAATGACTAATCCCGGTGTCATTGAATTTGCAGACGGGCAGTTTATCGCAGGAACGATGAACAGTCTGATGTATTCGGAAGATGCAGTCAACTGGCATAATGCGGTGCTTGATGAACTCCCGGAACTGTTCTTTCCGCTGAAAATGGTACACGGTAACGGTAAATATTATATGTTTGGTGTAACACTTGGCGATGAGGGTGACGAAGAAGGCAGCGAAGTGGGGTACGGATATACCTCAACTGACGGCCGGAACTGGACTCATTTCGAGTTCGAATCTACGGAGTTTATTCCTTTAAGAGTGGCCTATTCGGGCGATATTTTTCTGGGCAGCACCATGGGGGTTGACTGGTACAGCTCTCCGGATGGAATTTCCTGGAGCCCTTACCCCCTTGGCAATCATGGAACGGTGGAAAATATTAAATTCTTTAACGGCCGTTTTATAGCATTGGGTGAAGGAGGTCTGGTGCTAACCTCCCGTCCTGTTGAACCGGTAGCCGGAACCATTGACAAAATCAGCAAGGCCGGCTTCACCGTTACACTGGATCAGGCTGTGCCGGGATTGACAGCTGGCGACTTCACCCTCAGCGGCGGCGTCACAGTGGACAGTGTAACGGAAACAAACGGCGGGCTGACTTATCAGGTGAGCGCAGCTCTTGCTGAGGGTGAAACCTATACAGTTTCGGTTACAGCAACGGGTTACCGGTTCACTGTTGGTAATGTCACCATCCCTAAATTGCCGGAACCGACAGCTACACCGGTACCAGAACCAACAGTGACTCCAACCGCTACTCCGGATACCGAGCCGACTGCGGCTCCAACGACCGAACCGACTGCGGCTCCAACGACCGAACCGACTGCGGCTCCAACGACCGAACCGACTGCGGCTCCGACAACCGAGCCGACTGCGGCTCCAACGACCGAGCCGACTGCGGTTCCGACAACCGAGCCGACTGCGGCTCCAACGACCGAGCCGACTGCGGCTCCGACAACTGCGCCGACTACGGCTCCGACGAGTGCTTCGGGCGGAGGCACCACTGCTGCTGCACCGGCAGCTGCAGCGACCCCGGCTCCTGCCACCGCATCCTTGGGCGACTGGACAATAACCGTGAATGTGGAACGGGCCGTCAATAATGGAGTAACTACTGACACGCTTACCCTTCCGGCAGATAAAACCCTGGAGGCGGTAACCAAGACCACCAATACCGGAGGAACTGCATTGCGGATTGCCGTTGCCGACGCCCGGAATCAGGCTGGTGCACTGAACGTGCAGCTCCCTGCGGCCTCGCTTCAGCTCATCAAGCAGGCCGGACTGGATCTTGGCATTGCCACCAGCTATATCGAAACTGAAGTAGCCGCTGAAACGCTGGCGGCTGGGAGCAACGACCTGTATTTCCGTTTCACCCCGGTCAAAGACCAGCAGCAGCGGGAAGCTGTTCGTCAAAGAGCACTGCAGACACAGGTGGTACAATCTGTCTCGAATCAGCTTCAACCGTCGGTCATTGCCACTCCGGTAGAGATCGAAACCAATATCTCAAGCAGCGGTGAAGTGGCAGTGACCCTGCCGCTGGCCGGTATCAGCGTACCGGATGATGCGGTACAAAGAGAGGCCTTCCTGAATTCGCTGGCCGTCTATGTGGAACAGGACAATAACATTAAGCTTGTTGCTGCCTCCCCTGTTCCAGCAGGAAACAGCACGGCAGGCATTAACTTTACAGCCGGTCCTTCTACCATCTTTGCCCTGCTGCAATGGCAGGGGGTGAATGTAAGCAGCCAGCTTACAGGCAGTACGGCCCCTTCTGTCCCAGGCAGCAGCTATATCAACGGCTTCCCGGACGGTACATTCCGCCCGGAAGCCGGAGTGACCCGGGCACAGATGGCTGCCATGCTGGCGCGTCTGCTTCAATCTAATGGACAGCCTCAAGCAGCAGCAGCAGCTTATCCCGATGTCTCACAGGGGCATTGGGCAGGGGATTCCATCTCCCTCGTTACCGGACAAGGGCTGATGATTGGCGATACCAACGGCAGCTTTAACCCCGGACAGGAAATTACCCGGGCGCAACTCGCCACCATTGCGGCCAGATATGCACAGCTGCAGCCGGGCACAGCTGCAGCCCAAGCCTATACTGACACCTCCGGTCACTGGGCAGCCAATGAAATTGCTGCGGTTCAAGCCGCGGGCCTGATGCAAGGCTACAGCGACGGCACCTTCCGTCCGGGGCAGATGACGACCCGGGCCGAAGCGGTCACTGTCCTGAACAATCTGTTCAATCTGGACACGTCCAAGATTACCGGAAGCCCGGCCTGGAGGGATGTAAGCACCTCCCATTGGGCCTATAACGATATTGAGGCGGCCTCCCGGGACTGAGCATTCAAATAATTAAACAAGACGGTCCCCGGAAGAAGTCCGGGCAGATCGTCTTGTTTTCTTTTTGCGGAGCCCCTGCTATCCGCTCCACATTTCTTTTTCCCCATCCGCTGGGCTATAATAAGAGCAATAACTTAGCTACGAGGTGTACCCATGAACGACAACAGGTATGACAATGTGGAAGAATTGATGGGGGCATTCCAGCAATTCTCCAGGATGAACTGGCAAAAGACGACGATGTCCGGCCTGAAGCCCAGTGAGATACGCGTACTTATCACGATCCGGTTAAGCAATAAACGGGACCCGGCAAATATACTGACAGTCTCAGACCTCAGCAGGCTGCTGAAGGTTACTTCTCCTACGGTGACGCAAATGGTAAACGGCCTGCTCGCCCAAGGGTTTGTGATCCGCACCAGTGATGCCCAGGACCGGAGAATCAGCGGGATTATGCTGACTGCCAAGGGCGAAGTGCTGGCCGACAAGGCGATCGACAAAATACATGAAACCTTCAAAGGCATGATTGATTACCTCGGCAAAGAGCAAAGCGATACGCTGATCGGGCTGCTGAACGGGGTCCATGCCTATTTTGAACAGCTGGGCAGCCAGCAGGATAGCCAATAGAATCTCAAACTCCGTCTACCAGCCTCCTTCCTCTTATCCATTGCCAATCTTTCCTCTCTGTACAATCATCCCTATCCCATAATTCACTTCTTTTTCCGCAAAAAAACACAAAGCACAGGTTCGCAGCCTATACTTTGTGTTCATGTTTTTAAGGCCGGTCCGGCAGCTGTAACAGATAGCTGTTGGACATGTTAAGCAGACGCTGTGCTGCTGTAAACTGCGCTTCCGTGGATCCGTCCGCTGTAATGGAATTATCCTTCAGGCTGTAATTGCTGCCGTCGGCATATCCTGCGCCCGTTACATAGATGCTCTCATCATTGATAAAAGACCCGCTCGGCAGAAAATGCCGCGTAGGGAGCAGATTGTTCTGCTGGTTCAGCAAGTCCTCTCCAAAGTGGAGCTGGTTCTCAGCCGAGACACCAAGCAGGTTAGCGACCGTAGGCAGGATATCCACCTGCGCGCCTGTGCGGTCGATCTCTACAGGCAGTGCCCCACCCGGCGAATGGACGATAAACGGAATATTGAACATGTCGGTATAGCCGTATTCATGGCCGACCAGTCCGTTAATCCGTTCTTTTTCATCACTGTCAAGCGTGTACACCGGTACACCCTGATGGTCGCCGTAGAATACGACGAGGCTGTCATCCCATACTCCGCTGGCCTTCAGCTCCTCCAGGAATTGGCCCATGGCATAGTCGGCATAATTCTGGGCGCGTATATAGTTCCCTAACAGTGTTCCCTCATACCCTTCAGGCAGCACCATCTTATACTTGTCTTCCGGAATATGGTAGGGGTGATGTGCGCTCATCGAGATCACCATTGCATAAAAAGGCTGATCCTCCGCATCCATGGCAGCGAGCCGTGGGCCGGTTTTGGCGTACAATACTTCATCCGAAGAACCGAAAGCGATCTGATCCTCCGTGCCGAAGAAGGACTGGTCATAATATTTGTCAAAGCCGATTGCCGGATACAGCGCCTTGCGGTTCCAGAACTCCACACTGTTCGTATGGAAGGTTGCCGTAGTGTACCCGTTCGCAGACAGCAGTCTCGGCAGACTCGGCACGGCTTTTTTCATATAATCGGATGAAGTGGCCGGCTCATTTTTGGGCGCATAGAACGAGGTGTTCACCGCAAATTCGGCATCCGACGTCGTTCCCTGGCCCGCATTGGTATAAAAATTGCTGAAATACGTATTTTCACGGACCAGCTTGTTGAGGTTAGGCGTGATTTCCTGTCCGTCAAGGGTCAGGCCGATCAGGAAATTCTGGAACGATTCCATCTGCACCACGATCAGGTTTTTGCCCTTATCAACGCCAAAGTATTGCGGCACAGCCGGCTCGGCAATTCCTTTGGCTTCATTAACAGCCTGCTGGGTAATCTCTTTGCTGCCGATCATTTCTTCTTCCTCAGTGGTGTCGGCAAAAAGTGTATAGACCTCGTAGTTCAGAATCCCCATGCTCTCCGCCTTCTTAATCTCATTCATGCTGGCATGGTTCGGCCAGATGTTGAAGATGCATAGCCCGAATGAAACTGCGGAAACGGCAATCAATGCCGGACGGCTCATGCGGACTGTACCTCTTGCTTTCCATTTTGCAATGTATTTCGGGCGGAACATAAAGAACAGGAAGCATACGATGTCTACAAAAATAAACAGATAATACGGCGTTATCAGCGAATACGTGCTTTCCCCGACCTTGGTGACCTTATCCGCCTGCTGCAGGGCATGATAAGTAGCGATTACCCCGTAGTATTTGTAGTACATCAGGACGGCAAAATAGATCACTGTAATAAACAGGTTGGCTATCATGTAATACAGAATTTTCCGCTTGGATGCCAGCCATTCGATCAGACTGAATACGATCATAAAAAACGGGATTTCCGTTAAAACCATACTCCAGTTCGGACCGTCGCTGAATACGACAAACCATGCCACCGCACTCTTAATCAGCAGGATGATACTGAATAGAATGATAGGCTTATTTAAATTTTGGACAATGCCCGGTTTGATGCTCTTGATGCTCATTACTTTTCCTCCTTGCTGTACTCCCGGAAATTTCTGAAAGATTCCAGTTTGTTTTCATATGGAAGCAGCACTAAAATCCCGGCCTGATATGATATGCCTGCAGCAACTGTACTAGAGCATTAAACCACAAAATAGATAGGTTATCAACCTAAATTTTTAACGGTTAAAATGCTCAGCCGCTGCCGGTATCCGTCCGGTGGAGCGCATAAAAAAGCCCAAGTCCGCTTGGCAGCGGAGCAAGGGCAAATGGCCTGTCAGCCTACCGGAAGACAGCTTGAGCAGGGTAATTTTCTTCAAGTAACAGGAACAGAAATTATTCCGCATTGTCATACAGTGCAATCAGCTCATCAAAAGCAGTAATGATGACATCCGAGCCTTTCAGCTCTTCCTGCTTACCAAAGCCTGCATAAGCACAGCCGATTACGGTCTGGTTGTTGCCTTTACCGGCCTCCACATCAGAGGAGCGGTCACCAACCATCCAGGCATCGCTGATGCCGTGATTGTCCAGCAGGATGCGCAGCAGCTCCGTTTTGGTCGCGGTGCCCTGTCCGCCTGCGCTGTAAAGGCCTTCGAACAATTCTTTGAGCTCATGTACAACTACAATGCTGTGAATATAGTCTTCCAGCCCGTTGCTGGCGACGAACAGCCTTACTCCCCGCTCATGCAGCGCGGCCAGCGTCTCGACAACCTGCGGATACAGCAGCGTGCCTCCTGCTTCCAGCCCTTCAATCTCCAGCTTCAGCAGCAGCTCGTCAGCCCGGCGGTGCACCGCTTCATCCGCTTCCGGCATTACATTATGCCAGATTTGCGCCAGCAGCTGGCCGAGGCTGCCAAGGATCAGCTCCTCCGGAGGCGTAGGTCCGGAATGCAGTCCTTCCTCGCGCAGAATATCGAACATTTTATGGTATGCGGGCAGCAACAGGCTTTCCGTCTGGAACAGCGTTCCATCCATATCAAATACAATCGCTTCCGGTTTTTTCAGCTTCGGTAGTGCATTATTCATGATGTGACCCATCCCTTCAGAATTGTTCTGCATGCCTTATGATATAGGAAATCAGTGTATATTGTCTATTCAGAGCAGGTTGCCGCTAACTGCAGCCATATAAAAAAAACGGCAGTCCTAAGCCCAAAGCTTAAGCACTGCCGTTCTTATTGTGCAGATATTATACGCGGTCGAAGCTGGCGATCAGTTCATCAAGAACATCTTTGCTGACCATTTTACCTTTAAAGTTAATGAGGTTTTCCGCGCTTCCGGAGAAGATGCAGGTTGGCTCATATTTTCTGAGAATAATTTTTTCACCGTCGACAAAAATCTCCAAAGGGTCTTTGATATCAATTCCCATTGTTCTGCGCAGCTCAATCGGAATTACGATACGTCCCAGTTCATCTACTTTTCTTACAATACCTGTTGCTTTCATTTTATGTTTCCTCCCTTGAAATGAACACTTATATAATCATTGAGTTAAAAGCTATCAATGCTTCTAAATAGTAGGAATGATTATCTCATATTTGCATTTTAAAGTGCTATTTCTTTCCTGTCAAATTTATTTCTACATCATTTGATATTTATCGACAAATTATTCGACATTGTTTAGAGCAAATTCGACAAAATAGCCTAAAAACTATTTTATCCAATTTTCTTTCAAATTGACAGTACTTTATTTTTAATATTTTGTTTCAATATTTGATAGAGCTGCATCCCTTTGCAAAAAAAACACCCTCCGCAATTGTTAGAGGCTGTCCTCTTCCCATTGTGGAGGGTAAACTTTTCTAGGATTGAATTTCAAACAGGCGGGCAGTTCTTCCGGCGGGAATCTCTGCCTTAAGTGTACCTTCAGCCTCGTCCCAGCTCCAGGAGGAGCCGTGCTGCTGCGGATAGGCACAGCTGACATGAACCTGCTTGCCTTTCAGTTCAGGCAGAGGCAGGGTGATTCCGCTCTCCTCGCCGTCAATCCGCCATACTGCGAGGTAACTGATATTGTTATGGCGGAGTCCGAAGCTGACCCATTGTCCCCGGCTGTCCGGCAGACCCAGCGGCCAGAACGGCATCGCCTGCGGAATATGGGCACGGATACTCTTATAGTAATCCAGCGCTTCCTTCACCAGCTCCCTGCGGCGGGGCTCAAGCTCTGCCAGATGTCCGCTCTGATGCACGCGGAGCAGCAGCGCGTTGACCATATTGAAGATTACTTCCTCATCATCGCCTTCACGCAGCGGATAGGACCATACTGCCGACTGTTCCGGCGTCAGTGCCGCCGGAGATCCTGCGGCGATGGCCGCATATTGAACGTAGTCCTCCTGATCGCTCGTGGACTGGATGCTGTGCCGGCTGAGCATCGCATAGTCCATCCGCATGCCGCCGCTGGAGCAGTTCTCGATCACCAGATCCGGATAGCGGGCAAAAATGCTGTCCAGCCAGCCCAGATAGGCCCGGTTATGCTGCAGCAGTCCGTCCCCGAAGCTGTCAGCAGCCGTTTCTGTTCCGATACCCGCATTAATGTTGTAGTCCATCTTGATGTATCCAACCCCGTACTCCTCTACGAGCCGGGCAATAACGCCGTCCGCATGCTCTATCACCTTCGGATTGCGGTAATCCAGCTGGTAGCGGCTGCGGTCCTTGACACGCTTGCCGTGGCGCATGAAGAACCAGCTGTCATCCGTGTCCGCCAGCTTCGGACTGTTGATGCCCATCACTTCAAGTTCCAGCCACAGCCCCGGGATCATCCCTTTGCTGCGGATGTAGTCCAGCACATATTTGATCCCTTCCGGGAACCGCTCCAAGGAAGGCTCCCACTGGCCTACACCATCCCACCACTCTCCGGGCGCATACCAGCCGGCATCAATACAGAAGTATTCACAGCCCACATCCGCCGCTGCCTCGATTAACGGCAGCAGCTTCTCTGTGGTCGGGCTTCCCCACAGGCAATTCATATAATCATTAAAGATAATCCGCAGCAGCTCATTATCCTCATTCGGCCTGCGGATCAGGCGGCGGTAGGCTGTCAGCTGCCCCGCAGCCTGTTCGAATCCGCCCTGTACCGAACCTGCTGCAACCGGAACAGAAGTGAATTCTTCTCCCGGCGCAAGCTTTATCCACCAATGATTGTCATGCTCTGTCGGCCCGCTGGCCAGCAGTGTCAGCTGATCATATTGATCGGTCAGCTCCCAGTGCCAAGAACCGTTATGTTCAATCTGCCAGAACAGGCTTGTCCCGTTCTCCTTGTTATGCAGCACTGCCATCGGCAGCAGCTCGGCTGCCGACCAGGAGCCGGTATTGCTGGCGGCAATCCGCTTCGACCCGCGGTCTGCCAGATGGTACATCCCCAGCTCCGGCAGGCTGTAGGTCCGCCACTGCAGCTCACTCTGCCATCCGCTGTGAGCCAGGCTGACCTCTATTTTATCTCCCCGGTCGCTGCTGCCCTCTTTGTCCACGCCTGTAAGCGCAAAAGAAGAAATATACTCCACAGCAGCCTCTTCTGTGCCTTCGTTGCTGAGTACCGTCCAGGCTCGGACCATTTGGACCCCTTGATAGAACTGAAAATGCTGCACCGCCTTAATACCGCTCACCGGATCGGTTAGAGTCAGCTCCAGCTTCCGGCCAAGCGCATTCACCGTATCCTTGTGCCCTCCGTAAACCATCCGCAGCCCCGGATAGGAAGCACGGTGGGTGCGCCCGTGATATTCCGCGCGGTCTTCGCCTGACAGCTGCAGCTCCAGCAGCCGGAACCCCGGCTTGTTCTTCTCCGCAATGTCCTCCGCCGCAAGCGGCGCCGCTCCAAAATGCAGCAGCCGTATATCCTGCTCCTCCGAAATTTCGATCGTAAGATAAAGTCCGTTTTCTGCGATATCTATGATTCTGCTCTCCATGTGTTCTATGGCCTCCTGACGGATGATAGTGTCTATCCTCATTATAATTTTTAGGGTCGGGTTAAGTAACTATACAGATTGCATATAAAACCGCTGTATTTTTCTGATAACGTCTACTGGAATCGTACAGGCGGCGGTAAAGTCTGCTGTATCGAGGAGGCCGCAGGGCTTAGTTGGATTTTCTCCACTTAATCCGGTTCTTTTTTATCATTCATGAACTTTAGTTGGAAATTCTCCATTTATTTCGACGGATAGTAGCCTTTTGAGATCATTTCAGCAGTTTTAAATGGAGTTTTTCCTGCTAATATTGCAATACCGGTATTTTCCGGAGATCTAGATGGAGAAATTCCACCTCGGTTAACTTGTACACGCTTAATCTGCACCTTAAGCAGTGAAAAAGTAACCGGGGGGAAGTTTGGAACTGTAGGACCGAACGCGTCCGTCTGAAAGCTTTTCCCAGGAAAGCTTCCTTCGAAAGCATAGCTATGTTTGGATTTCTACCGCGGACAGCGGTTTAAATGAGGAACTCCAAACATAACAGCGGCCGGATGTCCAAACCTTCACCGCAGTTACGGCAGGCCATCCATGCTACCCGATTGAAATCGGCATTACATAAAGAAGGGACGGCTCCCGGTAAATAATTACCTTCGAGTCCGTCCCGGGTTACTTTTAAATAACTTTTACTCAGCAGAACCGAACTGGATCCAGGCCTTCTGAATTTCATCAACCGTCTGATCCTTCGTCTTGCTGCCGCCGATGTATGCCTGCATCAGCTCACCGAATTTTTGGTGGAATGTATCCAGAGAGTAGTTCACCGACAGGTCGCCCGATTTCTCGGTCTTCAGGATTTCTTCCATTTCCTTCGGCATTTGCAGATCAGGCATTGGCGCGTCTTTGATTGGCGGAATTACTTTGGCTACTGTGGAGAACCAGTTTTTGCCGTAGTCCGAAGTGTACAGCCAGTTGAAGAACTCAATCGTCTCAGCAGCGACAGCCGAATCCTTGTTGATGCGCAGCGCCTGGTCAGCACCGGTAATAATTTGCGACTGCTCAGGCTTGTCGCTGACAGGATAGCCGGCGATGCCAAGGTCAAAGTCAGGCGTAATTTTCTTGATCGCTTCCTCATCCCATGCGCCTTTACCGGTCATGAATGCGGCTTTGCCGAGGGCGAAGTCACTGACTTGGGCGTTGCTGTCGCGTTCCAGCGGCTTATCCGTACCATGTTTTACAGTCGTATCAATAAAGTTGAAGAAGTTATCGTACAGCGCAGGATGCTCTTTAATTGTCGTTTCACCGGCGATGAAGTCCGCTACAAGTGTTTTGGCATCGGTACCGGCATCAATGGCCGCTGCATCCACGAAGTGCTGGAAGATATGCTTCCATACCCACCACTCTTTGTAGGCATTGGCGAACGGCGTAATTCCTTTGGCTTCCAGCTTGGTGATGGCATCATCCAGCTCGGCAGTTGTCTTCGGAACCTCGGTAATCCCGGCGTCAGACAGCAGCTTTTTGTTGTACATCAGGACGAACAGATTGCCTTTCACCGGAAGGCCCAGCACTTTACCGTCAGAGGAGCTCATATTGGAGCGGACTGCATCAGTCATCGCTTCAGCCAGCGGCTCGTTCGTCAGATCGGCACTGTATTCGGCAAACGTATCGATATCGCCGCCCGCAGTGGTCTGGAATACGTCAGGCGTACTGCCTGCAGCGATCTTCGATTTCAGCACCGTGTTATAGTCGGCCTGCATAATTTCCAGGTTGATCGTTACGTTCGGCTTCACTTTTTTGTACTCGGCGATATAGGCATTGAAAGCTTCAGTGTATTCAGGAGACGCGGTGAACATATTAATCGTGACCGGCTTTGCGGAATCTGCAGCAGTATTCCCTTCTCCGTTCGTTCCCGCCGTGTTATTCGCGGCATTATTGTTGTTCCCGCCGCAGCCTGCCAGCAAACCGCCGACCAGCAGCAGGCTCGTTGATACTGTCATGAATTTTTTTAACATGTTGTTGCCCCCTTTTTCTCATGCTTCCTTGTGGTCATGCTGTTATTCTAAATAAAAAGAAAAGGGATAAGAATGCACATAAGTGAACTGATAAGGGTAAAAAAGTGGGCTAATGTAACCGTTTCACTTTTCTCCCCCTGACAAAAGAATCCGGAATTCAGAAGGTGAGCAGTCGTAGTAATTACGGAACGCCTTGCTGAAATAGTTTTTGTCCTTGTATCCGAGCATTTCAGAAATATCCTGAATTTTGAGCCCGGGGTCAGACAGCAGAGCCTTTGCCTTGTCCATTCTTACCTTTTGCACATATTCGTGGATACCCCATCCGTATTTGCCCTTGAACAGCTTCATCAGGTATTCTCGGCTCAGGAAATACTTCTCCGTGAACATCGATATTTTAATATTCTCGAAATAATGGTTATCAATGTATGCTTTAATATTTTCCAGTACACTGCTGCGGTCTCCGGCAAGCGACTTGCTGATTTCCCCGGTAAAAACTTCAAGAATGCGGCTGAGCACACCCTCCCATTCTCCGAAAGAAGAGAAATCCCCGTTGACTCCAAGCCCCTTAAGGCCCTTTTCTTTCCCGCTGCTTAGCGAATCAGGCAAGGCGTTCAATTCCTTGGCGATGTCGCCAAGCAGAATAATGAACTCCTGAATGGTCCGGTCTGCTTCACCCAGGCTGAAATACCCGGCAGCTTCCCATTTGCGGATGAACTCGCCTACAATACTTTTGGCGTTACCGGTATTACCGGTCTCCAGCGCACTGCGGATCAGCTGAATCCGGCCGGTCAAAGATGGCACTTCTCTTAATGGAGGTTCTGATTGTCTGCTGCCTGCAATCATGCCGTTTTTCAGGCTCAGCAGGTCAATGCCGTCTACTGAAGCCTTGGCAGTCTCATAGGACCGGGCAATGTCCATTACATCACTATAGCCAGCTCCTATTCCCCCCACGCAGCGGATGCCGAACAGTTCCTTGAGCGTAGACACCGCCTTCTTCATATGATGCATGGAATGAAACGCAGCATCCTCCCCATAGCTTCCCTTCATCGTAAAAATAGCGGTAAACTCGCGGTTGCCCCTGGAGCTGGCAAAGCTGAACGCCTCGAACTGCCCGCCGCTGTTCTCATTGATAACATTCGTCACGGCAAAATACATCAGGTCGCGGTCCTCATGGAACCGCTCCTTGCGCACCTGCTCCAGATTCAGCAGCCGCAGTATGCCCACCGTGAAGAAATTGCCCGGAGTGTCAGCACCGATCAGCGGCAGAAATTCCTCATTGGACTGGTTTTTGAAGGTCCGCTCAATGATGGACTGGTACATTTTTTCCTTCAGCTTGGGCAGTGACATATTGAGCGTTTTATTGCGGTTAATGAACTCGCTCTCTTTCTGGCGCCTTGTCTCCAGCAGATCGGCAGCCTTGCGTAGCGCGCTGTTCAGATCTGCACGGTTCACCGGCTTCAGCAGATAATCAACCACTTTTGAACGGATGGCCTGACGGGCATATTCAAAATCATTGTAGCCGCTGATCACGATCAGCAGCAGCTCCGGGAACTCCTTTTCTGCAATCTGCAGCAGCTGGCTTCCGCTCAGCACCGGCATTTTCATATCCACAAGCGCAATGTCGATTTTATGCTCACGCAGCATGGCAAGGCCCATGTCCCCGTCTGTCGCCTCCAGCACCTGGTCTACTCCCAGGCCCTTCCAGTCCCCCAGAATATTAATCGCCTCGCGCAGCGGCTCTTCATCATCAATTATCAGCACTTTAACCATGTTGTCCCTGACCTCCCCGCGGCAGCCGCATGTCCATTGTTGTACCCTTCCCGTCGCTGGTGATGTCCAGCCCCGCTTCTTCTCCGTAGAGAAGCTTCAGACGGGTATTCAAATTTTTCAGCCCGATACTCTCATGTTCCCCTTCTCCTGCGGTGTCTTCACCGAAATCTTCCCACTGTACCTCAAGTGAAGCAAGCACCTGTGCAAGCCGCTCCGGTGTGATGCCCGGCCCATCATCCTTGACAGAAATGACAGTGTCCTCAGCAGTAACATGGGCTTCAATCGTAATGGTTACCGTGTGTGATACTTTTTCCAGGGCATGCTTGATGCAGTTCTCCACCAGCGTCTGGACAGACAGCTTCGGTATCCGCTGATCCATCAGACTCTCCTCCCACTTGTAGATCACCTGCATCCGGCTGCCGAAACGGGCTTTCTGCAGCGCCAGATATCGCTCAATGTGCCGCAGCTCTTCCCTGGCCTGCACCACATCCCTTCCGCTGATGCAGTATCTCAAGGTAAGTGCCAGATTATCAACCATCTCGACGATATCGTCATTATTGTTCTTCAGCGCTTTGGTGGAAATGGCCTGCAGCGCATTATATAAGAAATGCGGATTAATCTCCGCTTCAAGCGCTTTGAGCACGGCATTTTTCTCGACAATCTTCATTTTGTAGCGTTCGTTGATCAGCTCATTCGTGTTCTCGACCATTTTGTTAAAGTGGCGGGACAGATAAGCAATCTCGTCCTTGCCCACAACGGCCGCTTCGGCATCGAAGCCCCCTGTACTGAAGCGTTTCATCTGCAAAGACAGGTTTTTGAGCGGACTGGTGATCTTGTTGGACGTAAAGCTGACCAGGAATACCGACACCATCAGGAACAGGAGGCCGATCCCGTAGCTCAGCTGGCGGGTCTTGGTTGCTGCTTCATAAATTTTGCTGTAGGGAATCGGCTTGATCAGCTTCCAGCCCTCCTTTTGGCTGATGTCATACATCACCAGGTATTTCTGGGCGTCATCCGACCATGTAAATTGTCCGTTCCGCTCCGGAGTCAGCTCTTTCAGCAGCTCCGCCTCCTCGGTCCTTGCATAAAATTCGTGGTCATCAATAACAAACGGCTCGTTATCCGGGCTGACATACATCAGATGCTCTCCGGGACTGAAGGGGATATCCTTCATAATCTCATCGGTTACGCTGGAATTGAAGTACAGGGACAATACCGCCTGCGGTTCCCGGGATACAATGGAGCGCAGCATCCGGTGATAGCCCATAAAGCTTTCATCCCTGTTCACCGGATAGTCAGCACTGTCCCCTTGTTCCGGACCTGCCCCGCCCACAAAAGACTGATAAGAACGGTTGAACGGACTCTCCAGCGCCCGCTTGTACCAGGTCAGATGCTCAATGGAAGGATGATCAACCACCCGGACGGTAATATTGTAGTTCTCGTTCGTGACATAATAATACTTCTGCTCCTTGAGGATATACAGATAGATGGCCTCCAGGTCGTTCCGGGAAAAATAAAGATTGCGCAAATAATTCTCCACGTACATTTTGGAAGCGTAATCCTCTGATTCATGCATAATGGCGTAATTGATCTCATCGTAGGCGATCTGCGGCAGCGACAGCTGTGAGATACCGTCCAGATAACTTTCCAGGTTACGTCCCACCAGCAGCAGGTTGTTGCCCGTACTGGCAATACTGTTATTGACCGATTCCTTGCGCAGCATTCCATAAGAAATGAACGTCAGCGAGGTCACGACCAGGATGATGATGATGGTAAACAGGAGGATCAGCTTGTTGGCCAGCCGGCGGGAAATCCGCTCCAGCAAAGGCTCAAACAGCTTGTACAGAGTGGTTTTGATCAAGTTCGGCGGTCTCCTTTTCTGCCTGGTCCAGGGCATGATGTTCTTCTTGCAACGGCTAAAAATCCGGCTCTGTCCTGACGTCCTTACCGCCATTTTGCCGGATTGCTTCAGTTCACTTTTTTACCCCTAACTGTCTTCTTAAATCCATTTTTGAGTATACGGCGCTGCTCTATAATACACAATATAGACTAACCGGAATGGTTAAGTGTGGCAAGCGGGGTCATTAATCCCACCCTATAAATAGCAGAAGAGGTGCATCCATGTTAAAATCACTCGGCAGAAAATGGCGTGAGAAAACAGAGTTCGGGCTGTTCACCCTGCCCGTTCTCATCTGTATCGCAGTAGCCTTCTACGTCCCGTTCATCATGACCATCCGCTATTCGATGACCAAGTGGAACGGAATTTCCAAGCATCCCAAATTTGTGGGACTGGATAATTTCAAACAAATTTTTACCGGGGACACGAATTTCTCCGATTCCGCCTGGTTCACCATTAAATACGCTGTACTCTATATCATTATCGTCAACGTGCTGGCGATCCTGCTTGCCGTTCTGCTGGATATGAAGCTGAAAACCACCTCGTGGCTGAGAGCGGCTTTCTTCATTCCTTATATCCTCAGTCTCGTAATCGTCGGCTTCATCTGGAAGTTCATCTTTATGCAGGGCTTTAACTCGCTGGGTGAAAGTACAGGCTGGGGGATCTTCGGACTCAGCTGGCTGGGGACGCCGGGGCTGGCCTTTATCTCCATACTGGGGGTATCCATCTGGCAGTCCATCGGGTTCTATCTTGTCATTTACATTGCCGGCCTGCAGTCGGTACCTGAAGACCTGAAAGAAGCTGCTACGGTGGACGGCGCCGGACCGCTCAGAAGATTCTTCAGCATTACGCTGCCGCTGCTCGCCCCGTCGATCACCATTTCGGTGTTCATGGCACTGACTAACTCAATCAAGGTATTCGACGTCATCCTGTCGCTGACCGGCGGCGGCCCTGGCGGAACCACCTACAGTATCGCCTACGACATTTACCGTGACACATTCCAGAACAATCTGTACGGCTACGGTACGGCAAAAGCGCTTATTCTGTTCGTCGCAGTGCTGATCGTGACAGTCATTCAGCTGACGTTCTTCAAGAGAAGAGAGGTTGAGGCATAATGAAAACTAACAACAAAGCTGGCAGAATCATATTAGAGGTTGTTCTTGTCATCCTCTCTCTCCTGTTCCTGTATCCGCTGTTCCTGACGATTATCAATTCGTTAAAAACCTTCAGCGAGGTCATGACCGATGTCATCGCCCTGCCGAAGCAGCTGACCTTCGCCAACTATGCTTATGTATGGGAATTCATTAACTACCCGCGGCTGTTTCTGAACAACTTCATCATTACAGGGCTTGGCCTGCTGGGAATCGTATTCGTATCCTCCATTGCGGCGTATAAGCTGGCACGGACCAAGACCAGATACAGCGGCATTATCTACTTCCTGATCATCATGCCGATGCTGATTCCGTTCCAGTCCATCATGCTGACGGTGCTGCAGACCGCGAAGAACCTGAACCTGTCCGAAAGCACATGGGGACTGGGCCTGCTCTACTGGGGCTTCGGCGCACCGCTGGCCGTATTCATCTATCACGGGTTTGTTAAGGGAATTCCGATGGAAATCGATGAAAGCGCCACGATTGACGGGGCTTCCGGCTTCCGCCTGTTCTTCAGTGTCATTTTCCCGCTGCTGAAATCGGTCACTACGACGATCATCATCATCGACGTCATGTGGATTTGGAACGACTTTCTGCTCCCGCTGCTCATGGTTAACGGCTCGCCGGATACCAAAACACTGACGCTGGCCGCCTATACCTTCGTGGGACAGTATACCTCGGACTGGCAGTATGCGATGACAGCCATGGTAATGGCGGTCCTGCCATCGATCATCGTATTCATCTTCCTGCAAAAATACATCGTCAAAGGCGTTGTCGCCGGAGCGGTTAAGGGCTGATGGATTGTCGGCTGCAGACTTCATTTACATGCAAAGTGCCCCACGGCCGTAATGGTCAAGCCCCCATTTAGTAGACATTAAAAAAAACACCTAGGCAGCAAACTGGCGTCGGTAATCTACCGGCGTCAGTTTATTTAATTTACGCTGTGGTCGTCTTCGATTGTAAAATTGAATGTATTTCTTAACTCGCTTTTGTGCCTCCGCCATTTTTCGGATATCATAAGGGTAGAGCCCTTCCGTTTTAAGATGCGAGAAGAAGCTCTCCATAGAGGCATTGTCTAGGCAATTGCCCCGGCGTGACATGCTGATTTGGGCGCCAACCTTTGGCAGCATGTCATGGTATGCATGAGACGTGTACTGGAATCCCTGGTCGCTGTGAACGACCACTCCGGTCACGTCTTTTCGCTTGGCAAATGCTTTGGCAAACGTTTGTAGAACTAACTCGTTATCGTTACGTTCGCTTAGCTGGTAGGCCACAATCTCGTTGTTGAACAGATCTTTAATTGCCGAGAGATATAGCCAGCGTTCACCTACCCGGTATTGGGTCACATCCGTTACCCATTTCTGGTTGGGTTTCTCTGCCGTAAAGTCTCGCTTCAGCAGGTTCTCTGCCACACGATCTCCAGCCTGCTGCTTCGTCCCGTTCCACCTGCGTTTACGGCGAATCCTGGCTTGAAGTCCGAGCCTTTGCATAAGGCGCAGAATCTTTTTGTGGTTCATCCAAATACCGTCATCTTGCCACAAGAACAATTGGAGCTGCCTGTACCCGTATTTTCCCTCGTAGCGCTTGTAGACTTTACAAATTTGTTGTTTGGCTTCGGCGTCACGGTCGTTCCCTTTTCGCTTCAAATAGGCGTAGTAACCGCTTCTGGAGACACCAAAGAGTTGGCACAACTCCGCAATTCCTCCTAGACTTTCCGCTTGCTCGATGAGTTTAAAGCGTTCTTCCTTACCTCCTGCATCCAGATTTCCAAGCACTTTTTTAACATGTCATTCTCCCGTTTAAGCTTTTGAACATACCGATCTTGATCCATATATTCCTCTCGGCGCCCTCGCTGATCCAGAAGTCCAAACTCACCAAGTTCTCTGTACTTCCGCATCCACCTCTTCACTCTATCCTTATCTTGGATCCCAAGATGTTCAGTGATCTGCCTGTATGTCCATTTCTCCTCAACATGTAGGCGGATGGCCTCTTTCTTAACTTCTTCAGTATATGATTTAAACTTCTGTCCTTTAATCGCCATAAAAATGCACCCCTTAGATTTCATCGGAATAACCAGGGGGTTTTTCCAATGTCTATTCTAAGGGGTGCACTTCATAATGGCTGTGGGGTGTTTTGCATGTAAACCGGTTGATTGAATTCGATCATGGCTGCAGCTACCTGCTATGGGTTGGCGGCCTGCGGCTTGGGGCCAGCGGCTTGCGGACAAGCGCCAGCGGCTTTCGGCCTGCTGCTTACGGCCAACGTCCAGCGGCTTTCGGCAAATAGATGTAGTTAATACAATTAAAAACAGTGAAAAATGGAGGTTTAACCATATAACTGTATTCTGTACAGCTAAATCTCACCGGATTAGCCATATTGGCCTTATTAAGGATTTTTAATTGTAAGAAGTACAGCTAAGCAGGTAGAATGAACAAAATTTGTTGTTTTAGCTGTATAAAATGCAATTACGGACCATGGACATAGCTTTATAAATAGTAACTCACGCCTCACTGCTTCTCACTAACCTTACCGTCCGCAGCAATTTTCGCATTGAACGAAAGACCATTCAGCTTTTTAATGGCTTCCTTATTATAGGCTTCATTCATGAAGTTCGGCTGACCGCCAATGATCTTGACCGGAGTGATCCTGCCGGTAACGGCTGAGCCGCTGATTTCAAAATGGGCCAGCATGGAATGCACCGTTTTCTCTCCGCCGCGGGTGGACTTATTGAACACAAAGTTACCCAGCGAGTAATAGATCGGCTTGTGCTTGTAGTATTCGATCCCCATCAGGCAGTGGCTGTGCGCACCGAGAATGATATCCGCGCCGCTGTCGATCATCTGCTTCGCCAGCGTTCTTGCATATTCTTGCGGATAATCCTTAAACTCCTCGTTCCAATGAAGGTACACTACCGTAAAGTCATTCTCTTTGGCCGATTTTTTAATGGCGCCTAGCAGCGGCTCCGCTGTGTAGGCGGAAGCGGCCCCGGGAGTGTTCTTGCCCGCATGCCAGGAAGGTCCGGACAGTACCCGGCTTGCCCCAAGCACAGCGATCCGTTTCCCTTTCACCGTCTTAACATAAGGCTTAAAAGCTTCCTCTATATTGCTCCCGGCCCCGGTATGTCCGATCTTGTTCCGGTCCAGATGAATCAGCGTGTCCAGCATCGCCTGCTGCCCATAATCAAGAATGTGGTTATTCGCCAGTGTGACGCCGTCGATCCCGGCATAGCCGAGTCCGCCCAGCGTTTCAGGCCTGGACCGGAAGGCAAAGGTCTTCTCCGCTGCCTTGCCTCTCACGGAAACCGGTGTTTCCAGATTGGCGAAAGACAGATCAGCCTTCTTAAGAACCGGCGCTACCTTGGCAAACGGAAAATTCACCCCGTATCTGGTAATCTGGTCGCCGACGAACCCGTCCAGCAGAATATCTCCGGCAAAGACTAGCGAAATTTTCTCCTCCGGAGCGCTTCCCTTACTATAAACCCCGGTTGCAGGAATAAGCAGCAGGAGGCTGAGAATGATGAATGCAATTTTGCGCAATGACTTTACCCCTTTTGTAAGCTTTACTCTACTATACAAAAAGCAGATTCCGATATGAAGGGTAGAAAGTCCTGTTAGGCTTGACCTTTTTTGAGCACAGCCCTGAAGCAGTTCAGCCCGCCCCATTGCTCAGTCGTTACTGCATCCGGGGGCAAATTAAAGTCTGTCTCCCCCCAGTACTGGAATCCGCAACGCAGCAGCACATCATTCATCAGGTGTAGGTCCACTGTGGGATAATCAAAGGTTAACACCAGAAGGCCTTCGCCGTTCAGGGTCCGGTGGAATTCCTGCACGGCAAGTACAGTGTCGTCCATGGACAAATGCTCCAGCACGGAGATGCAAAAGATCGTATCGAAGCTCTCGTTTTCATAAGGCAGTCTGGTCAGATCCCCCTGTGTTAAGTGAAGATTATCCGTTCTCCGTGCCCGCACCTGCCTGGCCGCTTCCGGTCCGATATCTAACGAAATGTCCTGAATGATGTCCTCGCGTGATAGAATACGGGCGTCTACATCGCAGGCATGGACCTCACTGGTGTAACCGGCAAGATAAAATTTGAGCGGATGGGAGATCCCGCAGGCTGCATCCAGCACGGTGTCATGGGGAGAGATGAAGTTGGTACACCACTCATATTCATAGGGCCTGCTCCACCAGGATTCCGGCAAATCATAGATCAGCTTATCACGGCGCGCATCGGAAGTGACAAAAAAACGCGAGACATAAGGGTGTGTC
The DNA here is from genome assembly GCF_023520895.1 of Paenibacillus sp. PK3_47. NCBI lineage: Bacteria > Bacillati > Bacillota > Bacilli > Caryophanales > Paenibacillaceae > Paenibacillus > Paenibacillus sp. PK3_47. Next base: position 4,981,986 of record NZ_CP026029.1, on the reverse strand, counting down.
GGCATGGCGAGGACTCCTTTACAAGGTGATTCGGTAGTGAGAGTATATTCAGGAATCCCCGATTCATGACATTGCCGGCAAAAGGCGGTCGCTCCTGTAGGGAGCCTCCGCCTTTAATAATGAACAAATATCTCTGCTTACACGTAATAGGAGATCAGCTTTGCGTCTACACCGTGTCTGGATATCAGCGTGTCCAGCATTTTGGACCATTCCTGATCAACCGTGCACAGCTGCGGATGAGCCTCGAACCAGGCCACCGACTGCCTGATTCCTTCGGCAAACGGTACGGTCGCTTTGAAATCCGGCACCAGCCGCTTAAGCTTGCTGTTGTCGAATACGCTGCTGACCCCCTGGTCGCCGATGAGGCCGTCAGCCGTCCCTGACGGTGTATGGGCAGCGATGAAATCTGTCGAAATATGCACAGCCTTCGGTTCTCTGCCGGCCGCTTCCCCGATGGCGGCATAAATCTGGTTCCAGTTCAGCACTTCATCGGAAGTGATATGAATGGCATCGCCGATCGTCTCGGGGTTACCCATAAGTCCCACAAAGCCTTTGGCAAAGTCCGTATTATGAGTCAGCGTCCAAAGTGACGTACCGTCTCCGTGAATAACGAGCGGCTGGCCCTTGCGGATCCGTTCCACCAGCGACCAAGGATGCTTCCAGCTGGTCAATGCCGCAGGAATGGCGGTATCTCCATAAGTATGGGAGGGACGGACTATCGTTACCGGGAATCCGCTGGTACGGTGCGCTTCCAGCAGGAGCTCCTCGCAGTCAATTTTGTCACGGGAATACTGCCAGTATGGATTGGCCAGCGGTGTCTCCTCCGTAATCAGATAATTCCGCTGCGGCTTCTGATATGCGGATGCAGAGCTGATAAAGATGTATTGCTTCGTCTTCCCGGCAAACAGCTCTATGTCAAGCAGCACATGTTCACGCGTAAAGGCGATCCAGTCCACTACAACGTCGAACTCATGACCCTTCAGCGCCTTGGCAGCTCCGGCACCGTCACGGATATCGCCGCGGATAACCTTTGCCCCTTCCGGCACAAATTCTTCCCGCTCCCCGCGGTTAAAGAGATACAGCTCCACTCCCTGCTGCACTGCCAGCTTTGATACCGCCTGGCTGATCAATCCTGTTCCTCCAATAAACAATACCTTCATCTGTATCCGCTCCTCTACTCAGGCAATGATTTCGTCAATGCGTGCCAGAACGTCCTCGCTCAGCTCAATACCGGATGCTGTTACATTCTCCTCAACCTGCTGCGGCCGGCTTGCCCCGACAAGCGCACTGGCTACATTGCGCTGACGGAGAATCCAGGCAAGAGCCAGACTGCCGGGCGAAATGTCCAGTTCCGCTGCTATACCGCTCAGCTCCCGGACTTTTGCAATCTTGTCCCCGGTAATGCCTTTGCGCATCCAATCCAGCTTGGCAGCCCGGCTGTCTTCCGGAATATCGTCTGCCGAATTGTACTTACCGGTCAGAAGCCCCTGGGCCAGCGGAGAAAACACCACTTGTCCGATCCCTTGGCGCTCGCCGAGCGGGATGACTTCCTTCTCTATATAACGTTCAAACAGATTATATACAGGCTGGTTAACAATGATACGGTCAAGCAGATAACGGTCGGCTACCGCCAGTGCTTCTGTCATCTGCGCCGCTGTCCATTCGCTGACGCCGACATAGAGTATTTTGCCCTGCCGGACCAGATCATCCAGTGTCCGCAGCGTTTCTTCTACCGGTGTCTCCGGATCATAGCGGTGGCAGTACATAATATCGACATATTCCACACCCAGCCGCTTCAGGCTGGCATGGCATTGTTCAGTAATGTGCTTGCGGGAGAGGCCGCGGTCATTGGGACCGTCCCCCATTACGCCGAATATTTTGGTTGCAAGAACATAAGACTCCCGGGGAAAACCGCGCAGCGTCTCGCCCAGCACCTTTTCTGCCGCACCTCTCTCATAGACATTGGCTGTATCAAAAAAATTGACGCCTAATCCGTAAGCGGTTTCAATGGCTTTAACGGCATTCTCTCTTTCCACATAACCCCCGTAAGTCAGCCAGCTGCCCAAGCTGATCTCACTGACTTTCAACCCTGATGCGCCTAATCTGCGGTATTTCATTTGACACTCTCCTCTCATTGGCCATTGCTCCGGCTACAGCTGGATCCGGCTGGCAGATACACATGTCTATTCTAGACCAGTTTTCCTGCAATTTCTATCTATTTGGATTAAATAGAAGCTAAAGTATGATAAGCTGAAGTTATGTTTTTCCAATTAATAGGACACAGGTTATTGCTCAGAAGGGATGATTGGGTGAAGATTGACCATTTAGTAGTGAATGTAGACCGCCAGATTCAGGAGGACAAAACCCTTATTCAGAGTATCCTGGACATGGGTTTACCCTATAAGCCTTCCTGGGGAAAAGGCACACGCGGCTTCAAAGTATCCAATCTGTGGATCGGTAAAGAATACTTCGAGTTTGTGCGCATCAAAAAACCGGACGGCGGCGGATGGATACCGGAATGGACCCGGCAGTATCTTGGCGGGCACAGAGGACTGATCGGCTTCGCGCTGGAAGTGGAGAATATCGATGAGCTGTACCGGACGCTTCAGGACAAGCAAGTGAACATCAGTCCGCCTGAGCCTCTTTCCTTCCGCTGGTTTTTTAACCGGCTGACCAAAACCATGCCCTGGCGGAACGCTTACCTGCCTCCGTTCACGGGGATGCCTTTTCAGTTCTTCCTGCAGCAGATGAATGATGAGAAAAGCAGGCAGTTCATGGAGCAGTACATGGTTCCAAACAGCCGGGATCATGGAATTGAAGGAATTGCGGAGGTTATTATCCATGGCACACTCAGCACAGCAGACCGCGGGCTTATTTACGCCCTGTTCAAGGATTACCAGGAACATCAGGACACGCTGACTGTTACACTTGGCGCCCAAAAAATCGTCTTTATTGCCTCTCATACATACCGCGTGGAAGTCGTACTGGACTGCAGGAATCCGGATTATGCACATAAGCAGATCCGCGCAGGCAATCTGGTGATTCTTAACAGATGATTGATTTGAAAAAATGAAAGAGCGTCCTGCAGAGAATATTATCTGCCAGGTGCTCTTTTTTCATAAGCATTGCTTTCTGGAAGACTGGGACGGCATAAGCATGAGTTTCTTGCAGTCTATTACAGTTGGCACAGCATATCATTATATAACAGTCTTACCGCTGCTCTCAGCTCCAGCATTTCTTTCACGGAATGATAATTACAGGTGAAGCCGGTCCGGCATAACAAAGAATTTTTTTGCACAAAATCCTTTAACTCTCAAATGCAACCTGTAATCTTTATATATAAAACACACTTGCTTTATAAAAGTAATATGCTATAATAAATTCAACAAACAAATTACGTTATCCAAAACAAACCTTAGGAGGAATCTCAAATGACAACTTTGAACATCGGCATCATTCTTGGAAGCACCCGGCAAGGTCGTGTAAGCCCGCAGGTTGGCGAATGGGTAAAAGGCATTGCCGACGCCCGCGGAGATGCGAACTATGAAATTGTAGACATTGCTGATTTTAAATTGCCGCTGCTCGGCGAAACAGACAGCTATGCTGAAGCCCAGGCCTGGGCTGCCAAGCTTGCCACACTGGATGGTTTTGTTTTTATCGTTCAGGAGTATAACCACAGCATCACCGGAGCACTCAAAAATGCGCTCGACTCAGCCCGTGATGAATGGAACAACAAAGCTGCTGGGATTGTGAGCTACGGTTCTGCCGGCGGTGCGCGTGCTGCTGAACATCTGCGCGGAATTCTGGGAGAGCTGCAGGTAGCCGACGTACGGGTTCATCCGCTGCTGTCTTTGTTCACAGACTTCGAGAACGGTACAGTTTTCAAGCCGGCGGATCTGCATACAGCCAACGTTAATGCAATGCTGGATCAGGTACTCGCCTGGAGCGGTGCACTGAAGACACTGCGCGTATAACTGCATTTTGCCTCAAAATAACAAAAAGCGATCCCCTTTAGTAAAAAGGAGGATCGTTTTTTTGTTTTACAGCTAACTTAATACGGGACAGTTTCATTTTCGCGTCTGCAGAGGTGTTTTGCATCAGCCGATTAGTTCATCCCTGAGTCTTTTAGGCAGAGATTTTACAACCAGATCGTAAGAATGGTCGATCATATCAAAAACATCCGGCTCAGACAGCGAACCATTTAACAGAATTGTATTCCAGTGTTTTTTGTTCATATGGTACCCGGGCAGGATATCGCGGTTCTGCTCCCTCAAATTTTCTGCGATAACCGGATCGCATTTCAGATTGAGACGCGGATCAGCCCCATGTTCCTGGAACAGCAGCCCAAACATTTTACCGCCAACCTTAAATACAGCCGGATCGGGTCCGAAGGGATACTCCTTGCCCGCCCCTTTTTTCGATAAACAATATTCTTCGACAGTATTCTTCAAAACATTATCTCTCCTTGATTATTGGATCATTTCTGTTATTTAGGATTGTGCTTTCGCGGTGGTCATTGAACCAATTGTATACTAAAAATCGAATTCATGGTGCTCCTGCGGCGGTCAACGAGTCAAATGAATGCGAAAAATCGGATACAGTGTTCTATCGCGGGGTCAACGAGCCGATTGGATGCGAAAAATCGAATACAGTATGCTATCGCGCGGCGGTCAACGAGCCAATTGGATGTGAAAAATCGGATACATGGTGCTATCGCGGATGTTTTTCACAAATTCAAGGGTAGTTAAACCTCTCATTTCGCCTCCGCGGCTGATTTCTGCAAATTCAAAGGTATTTATACCTTTCATTTCAACTCCGTGGCTGATTTCTGCGTATTCAGAGGTATTTATACCTTTCATTTCACCTCCGCGGCTGATTTCTGCGAATCCAAAGGTATTTATACCTTTCATTTCAACTCCGTGGCTGATTTCTGCGTATTCAGAGGTATTTATACCTTTCATTTCACCTCCGTGGCTGATTTCTGCAAATTCAGAGGTATTGGTACTCTTCATTTTGCTACTGTGATTGAATTAGGTAAAAAATATTGAACCTTGCAAATGCTACAGCCAATTCAACGGGATTTCGCCCGCTAATTCCGCCCACCAGTCGCATTCCCGCCAATTCAACGGGATTTCTCCCGCTAATTCCGCTCGCCAGCCGCACTCCCGCCAATTCAACGGGATTTCTCCCGTTCATTTTCACTCACACCGCCGCTTCCTGCCAATTCAACGGGATTTCTCCCGTTCATTTCACTCACACCGTCGCTTCCTGCCAATTCAACGGGATTTCTCCCGCTAATTCCGCTCACACCGGTCGCTTCCTGCCAATTCAACGGGACTTCTCCCATTAACCCCCCTCGCATCCCCGCTTCCCGCATTTCAACGGGATTTCTCCCGTTAACCCTCTCCCATCACCGCTTCCCGCATTTCATCTCAATTCCTCCCGCTCATTCCGCCCACACCGCGCCACTCCCTTATAACAACAAAAAAGCCGCCATACCGGCGGCTTAATCCTGGCCATGAGCACCATACCTGCTCAAAAAATCCTCTTCTTACCCTGCTCCTCAATGAGTATCTGCACAGACTCCTTGAACCGCAGCGCATGCACAATCTCCCGCTCCCGCAGGAACTTCAGGCTGTCCTGCAGATCCACGTCATCCGTCATATCAATCAGCCACTGGTATGTAGCACGGGCTTTCTCTTCAGCGGCAATGTCTTCATACAAATCCGCAATCGGGTCTCCCTTAGCCTGGATGTAGGCCGCAGTCCACGGTACTCCGGCGGAGTTCTGATAAAACAGCGCATGGTCGCGTTGCGCGTAATTCGGCCCCAGGCCGGCCGCCTCGAGTTCCTCTACAGATGCATCCTTGGTCAGCTTATAGATCATCGTAGCGATCATTTCCAGGTGAGCAAATTCCTCGGTCGAAATATCTGTGAGCACACCGATTACTTTATCCGGAATAGCATAACGCTGGTTCATATAGCGGAGTGCAGCTGCCAGTTCCCCGTCCGCACCGCCGTACTGCTCCATCAAATACCGCGCCATTCTCACATCACATTTCCCGACACGCACCGGGTACTGCAGCTTTTTCTCATATATCCACATTCGGGGCGGACCCTCCTCAAAGGTATATTTGTCATGGAAGCATTGACTTAGTTAATCACCAGCAGGCCTATACCTGCCACGGCCAAGGACTCTGGCTCCACTCCCATGGACATTTGGAGTAGGCGCGGCCGAAGTTCTGCAGCGGTCCGTAGAGCTCCTGAAACTGGTTCGCCAGCTTGGTGCGCTCCTGGGTTAACTGATTGAACTGCTCAATCGCCTTCAGATCCTCCGGGTGGGTATCCAGGTATAAATTCAGCTCTACCAGTGCAAAATCGAGGACTTGAAGCTGCTCCAGCATTTCATAGTAACGGGGTTCGCAAGCATTCGCTTCCATAGATCTAGATCCCTCCTTTACCGGCTTTGGATTCGTACGGGCTGAATAGCGCCGGCCAAAGTGTTCCTGCCCTTAGCGCCTCAGCCAAAGGAAACTGCGGCAGTCCCGGCGGCTGGAACTGGATGAACTGATTCGGCGGCACAACATACGTTTTGAACGGCACCGGCGGGCACGGGTCAAACGGCCCTCGGTACGTCTTCCACACACGTTCCTGGGAATTCATATAAAGCCTCCTTATACCATGGTTGGCAATGACTTGGTCATCCTGATCCTGAACGGTCATCTCTTCGTAACTAATTTATGTCGGCTTCAGGGGGAATAAGAACTCCTGCCCCAAATATATATACTTTCATTTACGTCAAAAAAGCCCCCCCTGCCAAGAGATATAAATCTCCAGGCAAGGTGAGGCTTCTCAAGTTTATCTCCGGTATGGAACTGCTGACCGCATGCGGCCGCCCATCCTATACTCCGCTATTCCTTCTCATCACTGTCCCCGGCTTCCATATCCTCTGTTACCAGAGGCCTCTCCCGGTGAATATTAATTCTTGTAATCCGCAGCCGTGTGGATTCCTCTACCTCAAAGGCAACGTCGCCAACGACTACCCTTTTGCCCTTGGACGGGTTGCCCTCCAGCTCCTTGAACAGCCAGCCCCCGATGGAATCCACCTCGTCATCTTCTATAATGACTCCGGTAAGATCATTCACATCCTCGATAAGCATACGTCCTTCCACCGAGATATAATCGCCGTTGCGCTCCACACTTGGACGCTCGTCCTCAAACTCGTCGTGCAGATCGCCGACAATCTCTTCGAGAATTTCTTCGGCAGTAAGGAGTCCGGCTGTACCGCCGTATTCATCGACAACCAGTGTAAGCTGGGCCTTGTTCTTCTGCATCAGGCGCAGCACATGGCTTATTTCCATGGATTCAGGCACATTGAGGATGGGTCTTACAATGGAAGCCAGATTCTGCTGCTGCTCCAGAGGGGCAAACAGCAGATCCGTAATATGGATAAAGCCGATAATCCGGTCCTTGTCCTCGTCTGCAACCGGATACCGGGAATGTTTGGTTTCCGTAATAATCCGCATATTCTCTTCCAGTGTAAGATTGCTGTACAGCACATCCATATCTGTACGGGGAAGCATAATTTCCCGGGCCAAAAGATCAGAGAATTCAAAGATGTTGTCCATCAGCTTCATCTCATCCTGATCGATAACCCCGCTTTTGGCACTCTGATTCATGAGAATGCGGATCTCCTCTTCCGAGTGGGCCGCCTCAGCTTCGCTGGCCGGCTCTACGCCAACCATCCGCAGCAGCGCATTGGCCGAAGCGTTAAGCACCCAGATAAAGGGCAGGAACAGATTATAGAAGAACATGAGCGGCGCAGAGAGCAGCAGCGCGGATCCTTCTGTTTTTTGGATTGCCAGGGACTTTGGTGCAAGCTCCCCCAGCACAATATGTAAAAAGGTAATGATTGAAAAGCCGATTACGACCGACACGGTAGAGATTAAAGTGTGGTCGGTAACGCCGAGCTGAAACATCAGCGGCTCTACGAGCAGCTCAGAGATGGCCGGTTCCCCGATCCAGCCCAGTCCAAGAGAGGCCAGCGTAATGCCGAACTGGGTGGCAGAGAGGTATGCATCCAGCTTTTTGTTGACCTTCAGCGCGTACCCCGCCATCTTGTTGCCTTCGCTGACCAGCTGGGTCAGACGGGACTGTCTGACCTTCACCAGCGAGAACTCTGCGGCTACAAAAATACCGTTCAATAAAACAAGCACCAGAACCAGCAAAAGATTAAGCAGTAAGCTTCCTATGTCAAATTCCGTATGCACAATAACAACGCCTCGATTCTACAAATTGATCGCCTTTCTTGATTTGAAATCTACCTCCGGATAATACATGTCTGCCACAAGGAGATTGGGGCCGCAGCAGCCTGCGGCATCACAGTGGCAGTTCACCTTCTGGTTAAGCGGATGCTGAAGCTGCCATTCGGCGAAAATATCATCCAGCTTGCTGGCGCCAATGTTACCAAAGGCGGAAATATCGGCAAAATCAGTTACGAATACATCACCCGTGAACATATTGACGTTCACCCGGTTTCTGCCATCCGGATCATTGCGCAGCGTAACATTCTTTTCGCTGCGGAGCCGGCGCAGGAGCTTCTGGTCTTCCTCCAGGAAGCTGCAGGCGAAGAAAGGGAGTGTCCCGAACAGCATCCACATGTCCGGATCACGTGCATCCAGCAGGGAATGGATTGCCGCTCCCATCTCTTTCAGCGATAACACCGGCAATGAGGAGGCAAAGCTGGAAGCATACATCGGGTGTACCTCATGCCGTCTTGCTCCCATATCGCCGATCAGCTTATGGATCTCCGGCAGCTTCCGGTGCGTACGGTAGTTGATCATGGATTCGGCGGAAATCAGCATTCCATCCTCGCTGAGACGGCGGGAATTTTCCAGCATTGTATCATATAAGCGGTATGCCGCTTCCTTAGCGACAGGATGGCCGCTGTTCGCAAAGCCGACCTCATGGAAATCATCGCCGTTCACATAGTTAAATGAGATATGCATCACGTCCAGGTAAGGAAGCAGCTTCTCGTAGCGGGCGTACGGCATGGTCAGGTTGGAGTTGATCTGCGAGCGGATTCCCCGCTCCTGCGCATATTTGAGCAGCGGCACAATCATGTTGTCCACGGTTGAAGCACGGAACATCGGCTCTCCCCCGGTAATGCTGATGGTCTGCAGATGCTCCACTTCATCCAGGCGGTTCAGCATATTTTTAAGAGGCAGCATTTCTCCTTCTTTCATCGTCAGGCTGTCACCGACCGCACAATGCTCACAGCGCATATTGCAAAGATTCGTAACCGTCATCTCCACACTGGTCAACACATGCCTTCCATGCTCACGGAGTGAAGTGATGGGATCCCACGGATCATAGCTTGGTGACAGCTCTCTGACAGTTGTTGATGATGGCTCTAATATATTCATTTCGTATTTCTCCCTTATTGCTTATTCCTTATTATTAACCCAAAATAAATGAAAAAGAACTTGTGACTTAACCTATATCATACCACGATCGTTAAAAAAACTGCACGTTTCCGCAATTCTGCTGTTCCGGCAGGGTCAAAGAAATAAAAACAGCGCGGCCAAAACCAGGTCTCCGCTGGCAGGCGGCCTCCTGATTTCTCTCCTCGCTGTGTATGTGACAGAGGGTCAGAACTCCCTTTTCCCGCCACAATTCATAAAGTTTAAGTGGACTGCACGGCTTCCATATCCTCATCAGTAACGTCAACGATAACTACTGAGAGTGCAGTCCCTAAATCCCGTTCAAACGGGGTTACAGGTTCGCCTTCAGGACCGGTAAATACGCGTACTACAGGCCGGTGCGGGATACTCGGATCAATCTTGACTACAACACCGCTCTCCCCGGTGCTCAGCCTCACTGTAAGACCCAGCGGATAAATAGCCACACGGTCTCTGAACAGCTCCAGCTGCTTTTGCTCATACAGGGTGCCGGAGCCTACATACAGTGCTTCTACCGCCTGATGCGGCAGCATCGCTTTTTTGTAAATCCGGTTGGACGTCATCGCATCATAGGAATCCGCCACGCCAAGCCACTTGGCATATTCATGGATTTGCGGGCCGGTGAGGCCCCGCGGATAACCGGAGCCGTCGATGCGCTCATGATGCTGAAGGGCACAATGTGCCGCAAGCAGCGGGATATTCGGCTCTTCTTTGAGAATCCGGTACCCGATCTCGGTGTGGGCCCGCATATGGCGGAATTCCTCGTCGCTGAGCATGCCCGGCTTCTGGATGATTTTTACCGGAATCTGTGTCTTGCCGATGTCATGCAGCAGCGAACCCAGTCCGATGACCCGCAGCTCCTCTCTGCTGTAGCCGTAGGCAATGCCGAGTACAAGCGTATACAGACAGACATTCAGCGAATGCACATACAGATAATTATCGGCAGTGTGCATATCCGCCAGCATAATCATCGGGTCCTCCTGCGAGGACATGTCATCCAGGATCGAGTCCATAATCCCGGAGAATTTTTTGTCGAGATGATAAAAGCCCTTCGTAATGCCGGAAGCGACAGACATCTCCTGAAACTGGTTCCTGATCACCTTGAGCGCCCTGTTACGGGTCTCGTCATGCAGCATTCCTTTGATCTCAATGTCATCCGTAGCTGCATCTTGTATGTAGACAAAGCCGATGTCAATTTTGGCCAGCCGCTTGATCAACCCGTCCGTAAGCTCAATTCCGTCCGCAAGCAGAACCAGCCCTTCATCATTATAAATTTTTTTGCCCAGCCTCATCCCCGCCCGAAGCTGATTCACGGATATTAAACGCACCTTGGCTCACTCCTGCCTTTAACGGTAAATTGCTATTCTGTATCAAAATCTTGTCGTCACACACTTTGTCTGTACCGTTACCTGTTGCGATCCGGCATGAGCACTACATTGCCATTCTCATATTCTCCCCCGGCACACCGGGCCGGTCTATTAACGCATAATAAACAGCCAGAATACAGCTGCCAGAATAAACCGGTAAATTGCGAAGTGGGTAGGTCTGATCTTTTGGATCAGCTTCATGAACAGAATCACCACAAAATAAGCAACCACAAATGAAATAATGAAACCTATGGCAAAATTCCAGATGGTCTCACTTGTAAAATACTTGTAGGAATCCAGCAGCTCGTAGCCCGACGCGGCGCACATAATCGGAATCGCAATGAGAAAAGAGAAATCCGCCGAAGCTTTGTAGCTGACGCCGCTCAGCATACCGCCCGAGATCGTTGAGCCTGAACGGGAGAATCCCGGCCAGAGCACGGAAATAATCTGGTAAAGCCCAATCGCCAGCGCTTGCCCGTAGGAAATATCATCAAGCTCTCTGGCGGTCACCCTGACCTTGCGCCCGTTCATCCATTCGGCAACAATCATCAGAATCCCTCCGGCAACAAGCGCCCAGAGAACTGTCGAAGCCCCGAAGAGGCCTTTGATAAAGTCACGGGCAAAAAAAGCCACCGCAAGCGCCGGGGCAATGCCCAGAATCACGTGTATCAGGTTCAGACGCGAAGCAGGCATTACACCCCCGCTCTTACGGCTGCGCCCCAGCCCGAGCAAATCTGCAATCCGCTGCCTGTAGACCAGCGCAATAGCCAGAATCGCACCTAACTGAATCACAATTTCGTAAGTCTTCATAATCGGTTCCTGCTCGTCGTAGCCTAACAGCTTCGAGGTCAGGATCATGTGCCCGGTAGATGAGACCGGGATGAATTCCGTAATCCCTTCTACGACGGCCAGAATGATTGCTGTAATTGTATCCATATACTCCTCCTGATAATGAAAATGAACACTGGTGCTTATATAGCTCTGAATAATTATATGTAGCAGGAGGTTTAAGTAGACGAGCTGATCCAGCGGGTGGTTTCGCATTCCTCAAGGCTGCCTGGACGCTGCAGCTCCATCCGCAGCAGGTCACGCAGAAAATGGGGCACGAGATACACGGGATCACGCCCGTTTGCAATGCTCTCATACCCTGTCCGGAAGGTGAACATATCCAGTGTACCAACGGTATATTCGCGGTCATCCTCCAGAGGTTCACCGCCTGCAAAGACTGCAATAACGTTATCATAAGGCATGGCAGCCGGATCGTACAAGATTTTTAATCCGTCCACAGCCAGACTGCCGAGCACCTCTCCCCGGAAACCGTAGCCGTAGATCACTTTATTGCAGAATTCCGCCGTCAGGCTCTGCACTAGCGCAGTCTTGATATCCCTGCCCTTCAGCTGAATCAGGCAGGGATTAATCGGAGACGGGCAGAGCGCATGCAGCATACCCGCCGAGATCTCCCCTTCTGGCAGCGGTCCGAGCAGCTGCCCGGTGTTGACCAGCGACAGCGGACTGCCGGTGAAGCGGCGCACCGCCTGGGCCAGCAGATTGCCAAAGGGAGATTCCCCGTTCAGATTCAGCGGAAGCTCACGGTCGCTGACCGCTACTGCCCCTCCCAGCGCTTCACGGCTATGTTGCAGATGCAGCTGGACGGCCGGAGCAATAAGCTCTTCAGTCAAGGCCGGATCAACCGTGATGCATTCACCTGCTATCAGCTTGAAGCCCTCTTCCGGATTCGCCCGCCCGAACTGCAGCCGCCCGATATAGCGGCCGAATTTGCCGGCTCCGCACACAGCAGTGCCGCTGATCATCAGCGGCTTCTCCAGCATATGATGGGTGTGTCCCCCAAGAATAGCATGTACCCCGTCCAGCCTCTCGGCCAGCAGCTGATCCGCAGGCAGCCCGAGATGGGAAAGAACAATGATGATATCCGCCTCCGGCGCCAGCAGACGGCACTGCTCGCGCAGAGCCTCTTCAGGATCAAGGGCATCCCAGCCCAGCAGCGAATAAAAAGCTGTAAAAGCGGCGGTGGCCCCCGTTATACCGATTCTAATCCCGTCCTTCTCGATAACCGCACGGGGCTTCATCCAGTGTGGAGGCTTCCCGGTATGGCTCTCCAAAAAGTTGCAGCAGACTACTGGACACTGCAGACCCGAAAAAATGGCCGACAGCTTTTCCGGCGAAAAGGTCAGGCCTTCATTGTTTCCGATAGTAACAGCGTCGTATCCCGTTAAATTGAGAATATCAATGTTCGCCTGGCCCATTGATCCTTCGGTCTCCACCGCCGCACGGTCCATATGATCACCGATATCTACCAGCAGTACAGGCTCCTCCCTTGCGGCAGCTTTCAGGCGGGCAAGCTCAGCGGCTACCGGACTCATCATGGCAAAGTGGCTATGTATATCATTTGTATGCAGGATTGTCAATCTTTGCGGTGCGGACTCCATTAGTCTGTATCCCTCCAACCTGCGAAGCCGCTTCTTTTTAAGACGGCAGGCGTATGTGATCTATAAAGCCTAGCATAACATTTTAGAGGCCAATATGGTATATTGTAATCATTATTAAGACCATGAGGTGAAAATTTTATGCACGTAACTATCCGCCTGTTTGCAGGCCTAGCCGAAGTTATCGGTTCATCCGCTATAACCTTCCATGTTCATGAAAATTCTATAACGGCCGGAAAACTGAAGGAGCTTCTGTCCGCTGCTTATCCGGATGCCGCTCCGCAGATTCATGTATCCATGGCAGCGATAGACCGTGAGTATGCCCCTGAGGATGCCCTCGTTACCGAAGCCTCTGAAGTGGCGCTCATTCCTCCTGTTTCAGGCGGTGAACCCGAAGCGGTTTGCGGTGAGACGGAAGACGGACTGTTCAGCATTACCGACCAGCCGTTAAGTGCTGAAGATCTTCTGGAGAAGGTGCTTGATAATAATCACGGGGCATCGCTCGTCTTTGTCGGCACTACCCGTGAAATGACTGGTGAGCAGCGCACTACCGCGCTCCATTACGAAGCTTATCTTCCTATGGCGCTCGCCAAGCTGCAGGAAATCGGCCGCGAGGTTAGCGGGCGCTGGAACGCCGGCTGCGCCATTTCACACCGGATCGGGCTGGTCGGCCTGAAGGAAGCGAGCGTTATTATTGCCGTATCCGCCGCACACCGCGATGTCTGCTACAAAGCCAGCCGCTTTGCTATTGAAAAGCTGAAAGCAACCGTTCCCGTATGGAAAAAAGACATTGGCGAGTCCGGCGGGCAGTGGCTCGGCGCTGACCCCAAAGCCGCAGGCTTTTCCGGGCTGTAACAAACGCTTCCAAACTATTGAATATTCCCGGTTTAATTGCTATGCTGGAAAAAATCGCTATAGTAAGGTGGCATATTCATTGAGAGTACATGTCATGGATCTTAAACCGGGGGATTGTCTGCGCACCGACACCTTTAACGCCAGGGGTCTTCATGTGCTGCCCAAAGGAACACAGCTTCAAATGGACGGAATCGCCAGACTGATCCAGCACGGATTAGACTATGTGGACATCGAATCCCTGCCCGAAGCTCCGCCGCAGGCAGGCAGAACATCCATTATTCAGGCGGTTACCCGCAGCTTTGATACCAGTATTGAAGGCTTCGAGGCTGTATATATGGAAGCTTTAACTAAGGGCAGCTTTAACCAGTCTGAAGTAGATGATATTCTCCAGCCCTCCCTGGATGCTCTCGACAAGCATAAGGATGTAGTGACACTGCTGCTCCTGCTGGACAGGGAGGATAATTACACCTATACCCACTCGCTCCAGGTGGGCATGCTGTCCTATTACATATCTTCATGGCTCGGATATTCCAGGAAGGAATGCTACGAAATCGGCCGGGCCGGTTATTTGATCGATATCGGGAAGTGCCGGATTAAGACCTCTATTCTGAACAAGCCGGGCAAGCTGTCCGCTGAAGAATATGCGGAGGTCAAGCTGCATACGGTTTACGGACACGAAATCATCAGTAACTCGATGAATGATTCCTACACGGCACTTGCCGCATTGCAGCATCATGAACGCGAAGACGGCTCAGGCTATCCGAATCAGCTGACGAAATCAGACATTCACCCTTATGCCCAGATTGCTGCCATAGCTGATGTCTACAGTGCTATGACCTCCCACCGTGTATATCAGTCCAAGCAGGAGCTGATCTCTGTGCTGCGGGAGATTCACACGCTCAGCTTCGGCAAGCTGAACGCGACCATCGTACAGGCCTTTACCCATCATCTGATGCCGAACTTTATCGGCAAACGGGTGCTCCTGAGCACCGGAGAGATGGGCGTTATAATCATGAACAATCCGGTTGATGTGTTCCGCCCGCTTGTCCAGATTGACAGTAAATTTCTGGATCTGTCCCGTGAGCGTAACGTAGCGGTAATTGAGCTTTATATGGAATAGATACCGCGTATACCAGAAGAGGTTCCCCGTGACGCCTGCGGCGGTCAAGGGGAACCTTCTTTTTCTTAAGTTTGAACCTGTCCTGCTGTGGCGAGACTAATACCATAACTTATCAGGAGGCTTCAGCATGCTTGCAGTTCATCAGCGGTTGGCAGAACTATATATTATAAGCTGCGGACGCCCGCTCACGGGTGCCGAAGAAACGGAATTGCGGCAGTGTCTTCAAGTCAATGCGAAGTATTGCTGGGAAATGGCCTGCCTGAATAACCAGGCCCAGCTTGCCCTGGATACGGATGACACCCTTTGGCAGGAAGAGATCGGAGCGAGGATGCAGGAAATGCGTATAACCGGCAGAGTGAGTAAACGGCATCAATAAAACAGGACATATGTTATAATGTAACGATAATCATTACAGCAGCGCCCAGCCAAGGAGATGACACCATGATTAAAGGTATCTTTGAGACACATATTAATGTAAGCAATTATCAAGCCTCTTCACAGTTTTATGAACAGCTCCCGGGGATTATCCGTCTTCACGAAGACCCCGCCAGAAAATCAAGCTTTTACTGGGTCGGCCGGCCCGGTGAGTCCATGCTTGGCATCCGTGAAAATTATCCTTCCCCGCTGGTTCAGCGCCAGCACTTCGCTTTTCGTGTGGAGCTTGAAGACATGCTAAAGGCCCGCACCTATCTGGACAGCCTCGGCATTCCATCGGAGAATTTCCATGGGGAGAGCTCGGAAGAGCTGATCGTGTTTCCGTTTATGCCGGCGGTCTCGATTTATTTCGACGATCCTGACGGGCATTCCCTGGAGCTGATCGCCATGCTGAACGATGATCCGCGTCCTGAACTGGGCCTGATGACCTGGTCAGAGTGGGAGTCCCTGAATGAAAGGGAACGCCCGGATTACAGGTAACCAAAAAAAGATCAGCAGCCTCTCCGGATGTTACCCGGAAAGAAGCTGCTGCTCTTGCTGTCTCTATAGAAAGCGGAACTGCGCTTCTATCAGACCATTATAAATGCCGTCCTTCGCAGTCAGCTCGGCATGTGTACCTTCTTCCTTGATTTCCCCGTGATCCAGCACGACGATTTTGTCCGCATGACGGATGGTCGACAGCCGGTGGGCAACGATAAAGGAGGTCCGGCCCTGAAGCAGCAGCTTCAGCGCTTCCTGAATCTTGATCTCCGTTTCCGTATCAATGCTTGCCGTAGCCTCATCCAGAATCAGAATGCGCGGGTCTGCAAGCAGAGCCCGGGCAAAGGACAATAGCTGGCGCTGCCCCATGGATAAGGCGCTGCCCCGCTCCTCCACCTCTGTGTCATAACCGCCCGGCAGCTTCATGATGAACTCATGGGCGTCTACCGCCTTGGCAACCTCCTCAATCTCCTCATCCGTGGCATCCAGCCGTCCGAAACGGATATTATCCCGGATCGTTCCTGAGAAAATAAAGGTGTCCTGCAGCACAATACCGATCTGCTCCCGCAGACTCTGCAGCGTAACGTCGCGGACATCCAGGCCGTCTATTGTAAGCGTCCCGCTCTTGATGTCATAAAACCGGCCGATCAGGTTGATAATCGTACTTTTGCCTGAGCCCGTGTGTCCGACAAGCGCGATGGACTGTCCGGCTTTTACATCCAGATCAATTCCTTTTAGCGCAGCCCGGCCTTTTTCATATTCAAACACTACCTTGTTAAAGCGGATGTCGCCTTGAATCTTCGGCAGCGGTTTGGCACCCGGCTTGTCTTGGACAGACGGCTGCTCATCGAGATACTCAAAAATCCGTTCCGAGGAAGCCATCGCCACCAGCAACTGGTTATACATCTGTCCCAGGCGGTTGATCGGGTCCCAGAAGTTGCTGACATAGGTGCTGAATGCCACGAGGAAGCCGACTGTCAGCTCCCCGGACTGGATCAGATAGGCACCGAACCAGAACAGGATCATCGTCCCGAAACCGCCGGTGATTTCAATAATCGGACCGAACGCCTGGTTCATCGCCGAAGCTTTATTCCAGGATTTCCGGCTGTCCATGTTCATGGAATCGAAGTAATTCATGTTCTCCTGTTCCTGGGTGTAAGCCTGGGTAACCCGGATGCCCTGAATCGATTCGTTCAAGTGCGAATTGATCCGCGAGTTTTTCATCCGCACATCCTGCCAGGCGATACGGATTTTCTGCCGCAGCTTGGTGGAAACGAAGAACATGACAGGTACCGTAATCATTACGGCAAGACCCAGTTTCCAGTTAATCAGCAGGAGAATGACTGTAATCCCGACCAGCTGCACGCAGTCGATCATCAGATTGACGACCCCGTTCGTGAACAGATCCTGCAGGGAGTTGATATCATTGGTCACCCGCACCAGCACGGAACCGGCCGGACGTTTATCGAAGAAGTTGAACGAGAGCTTCTGGATATGCCGGAACAGGTCTGAGCGCAGATCATAAATCACTCTTTGCCCGATGACATTTGTATACTTGATCCGGTACACTCCTGCGATCCACTGAATCAGATAGAGCACAATTACACTGACAGTCAGCGTGTAGAGCAGCGTTAGGCTGGGGCTGCCCTCTTTTGGCGCAATCGCCTTATCAATAGCCATACTTGTCAGAAAAGGAACCGTAAGCTTCGTTACCGTACCGAGAATCATCAGCACCGAAACCAGCGGCAGCATCTGCTTCGCATAAGGCTTCATATAACTGAACAGCCGGGTAAACTGCTTCCAGTCAAACGCTTTATCAATCTGGTCATCATCCTTGTATACAAAACGTTCATCAAGACTCTGTTCCTCAGCCTTGTTCTTGCCCCGTATAGTTGCAGCGCCTTTGTTAGTTTCAAGCTTCATGACGGTTCCCCTCCTCCCGGTCTGTATTTCTGGCCAGATAATCCGCGTATTGAATCCGGTATACATCCTGATACGGGCCAGGAACAGCAATCAGCTCCGCATGCGTACCTGTCTGGACCATTCTGCCTTCATCCATGACAATAATCTGGTCAGCATGGCGCAGAGAAGAAATCCGGTGGGCAATGATCAGCGTAGTCCGGCCGCGCATAACCTCCTGAAATCCTGCCTGAATCTCATGCTCTGTCTCCATATCCACCGCACTGGTGGCATCATCGAGAATGAGGATACGCGGATCTTTAAGCAGCGCCCTGGCGATGGCAATCCGCTGCTTTTGGCCGCCGGACAGCCCCATTCCCCGTTCCCCTACCACCGTATCGTATCCGTCAGGCATTTCCATGATAAAGTCATGCGCCTTGGCCAGCTGTGCCGCACGGATGATTTCGTCCATACTCACATTTTTGAGCCCGTAGGATATATTGTTACGGATGGAGGAAGAAAACAGGAAGGTCTCCTGGAATACTGTTGAGATCTGGGAACGCAGACTGCGGACTTTATAATCCCTGATGTCCACTCCATCAAGCGTAATGCTGCCCTGGTTAACATCGTAAGCACGCATCATAAGCTGGATAATGGTTGATTTCCCTGAGCCTGTGCCCCCGAGAAAACCAATGACTGCACCTGGCTTTGCCTCAAAATGGATATCCTTTACAGCCGGCATCTTATTTCCGTAAGCAAAGGTAACATGGTTGAATACCACCTCACCCTGCACATCGGCAGACTTCAGCTCGCGGGCATTTTCCTTGTCCCGGACATCGATCGGCTGGTTAAGCACCTCAAGCACACGTTCACCGGAAGCTTTGGATTGGGTGTAGTTATTAATATGAAATCCAAGTCCCCATACCGGGCCGATAATATACCAGATCAGACTGAAAAAGGCTACCAGCTCTCCAAGCGACATATGCCCTTTAATAACAAGTGTACCGCCGACACCCAGCAGGATCGCGATACTTACCGAAGCCAGCAGCTCCATTACAGGAAAGAATTTACTCCACAGCTCAGCGGCAAAAATCTGATTTTCCTTATATCTTTCATTGCGGTGCGAGAATTTCTCAACCTCATAAGCTTCTCTGGCAAATGATTTGACGGTGCGGACACCTGTAATATTCTCCTGTACTGCCGTTGTCAGTGAGCTGAGCGCAAGCCTCATCTCCTGAAAGGCCGGGTGAATCCTGGATTCGAACCGGAAGGCTACTGCCGCCAGAAACGGCATCGTGATCAACGTTACCAGTGTAAGCTGCCAGTTAAGCGAGAACATCATAATCGAACCGAACAGCACCATAAAAAACACATTCAGCAATTGGGCGAAGCCGAAGCCGATAAAGTTACGGATTGCTTCCAGATCCCCGGTTAACCGGGACATCAGATCGCCTGTCTTCGCGGTATCATAATAGCGGAAAGACAGGAACTGCAGCTTCTCGTAGCAGGCATTGCGCAGACGGTAAGCCAGAAAGTTTCCCAGCCTTCCCCCGAAGAAGCCATGCGCAAACTGCAGGCTGGCTTTAACTATGACCACGCCGAGAACAGCAAGTGCAAGTACAGGCACCTCAGTAAACTTCAGGGGAACAATTACATCATCAATCAACCTTCTTAACAAATTGGGGGTAATAAGCCCCACTGCAGTTGCGGCGGCCAAGCATAGAATCGAAAGAATCAAATAATGCAGCTTCTCCCGGTAAAAGCCCCGCAGTTGCCTGAGAACATCCATCTCTTTCCTCCTTAAAAGCTTTACGAAGTAAAGCTGGCTTCGTAAGCAGAATCTTAGCTTTACGAAGTAAAGCCCGCTTCGTAAGCAGAATCTTAGCAGTTACAGAGTAAGCCCGTTCCTCGGGCACAACTCGGTAACGGCATAAGTTTGGCTTGCGAAGTAGCAAAAGCTGTCATCGCAAGCCATGTTTTTTAGCGCTTCCATTTTAGTGACTTTATGCAGTTTATCATCCCTATTTTAATGCGGCAAAGCGTAGAAAGCGCCGTATTCCCGATTATCCCTAAGAAAGACGGCTTAAAGAGATAAGAAAAGGCCGCCATATCTTTAATTGCTCCTGTTTCCTCGCATATCCTTCAGGATTAAGCCTAAGCAAGATTCATCACCCGTAAATCTGTAATTTTCAATGCAGATAAATAAAAAAGTGCCCGGCAGCCTACCTTAAATGTTAAAAGGCGGCTGCGGACACATATTATCGGTATAGCTTATAAGCTATGATCATTCTATTCCGCTTTTGATAAAATGGCGTGGTAAGGCTGGGCAATCAGATACTTCTGCAAATCAAGTTCAATCTTGGCTGCTTCGGCCGCTGCCTCTAACGTGGATA
Organism: Paenibacillus sp. PK3_47; assembly: GCF_023520895.1. Taxonomy (NCBI): domain Bacteria; kingdom Bacillati; phylum Bacillota; class Bacilli; order Caryophanales; family Paenibacillaceae; genus Paenibacillus; species Paenibacillus sp. PK3_47. The sequence continues at coordinate 4,961,533 of NZ_CP026029.1, read as the reverse complement.
CCAGCAGCACATCATCTTGTTTTATAAAACTGCGCACTCTTTCACAACTCAGGTCAAAGTCAGCCAGATGTTGACTGTCAGCTTGTTGAAGTCTTTCACGTGCGGATTCAGAGATTGTAACATAGTCTGACCACAGCTCGTCCTGAAGGATCTGGTGTTCCGCTCCTAGGCTAGTCCAGGCAAATGCTCCGCCTTCAACAACTTTATCCGATTCTTGTACATACTCAACACCCGAATGTTGAATAATGAATACAATAACCCGCTCTTCAATCACCCGGTAATTGTGCAACAGTGCTTTTATTTCATTCATCTAACACTCCGATCTACCTAAAATAATGTAAGAAAGGGGCTCCTGCCGATTCTAGGTGGAAACCCTCCTTTTGTGTATTAATCACACCAATTAAGTTACCTTTAACAATACAGCAATTTTTGTATGTTGTACATGCTAATGTTACAAGTTTGTCAATTTTATATTTTTGCGTGTAGATACCCAGTCAGGTGTTTAATTAAACTTTATAATAATCCGGAGCTTTTTCAGGGAGAATCATACTATGAATATAAATCATTTACGTCAGGCCATTGCTGAGAGAATACCGCTTCAAATCCACCTGATCAGCGGAGAAACCTACAGGGGTGTATGCAAGCACAGCAGCCAGTCTGAAAATTGTACGATCATAACAGACAACGGTGAGTTCACTTTTCCGGTATGGACCATAAAGCGTTTTAAAGCAATCTGATTTTTGTCTGTCCGCCTGTATCCTGCCTTCCCGCCTATTATCATCCACGTACCAGCTCTGCCCGTACGCACGTCCCCTTCTGCTTATTCCTTTTAACCAATTATCCGGGTGAAAAAAATACGTGTCCGGCCTCCTGGTTACAATAGACCCAAGAGTGCTGCGGACACGTATTTGCATGTTACTGTATAAATACCGGAGGCTGCTTACTGGGCAACCTTAACCGATAGAGCCTTCCATCTCGAATTTGATGAGACGGTTCATTTCTACGGCGTATTCCATCGGCAGTTCTTTGGTGAACGGCTCGATGAAGCCCATAATAATCATCTGTGTGGCGTCAGCTTCGCTAAGACCGCGGCTCATGAGGTAGAACAGCTGCTCTTCAGAAACCTTGGATACCGTTGCTTCATGCTCAAGGATGATGTTATCGTTCATAATCTCATTGTATGGAATGGTGTCCGAGGTGGACTCATTATCCAGAATGAGCGTATCGCACTTGATGTTTGCTTTGGCGCCTTCCGCCTGACGGCCGAAGGAAGCGAGACCGCGGTAAGTTACCTTGCCGCCATGCTTGCTGATCGATTTCGATACGATGGTGGAAGTCGTGTCCGGAGCCAGGTGAATCATTTTGGCGCCTGCATCCTGGTGCTGGTCTTTGCCTGCTACCGCAATGGACAATACCGACCCCTTCGCTCCGCGGCCTTTAAGTACAACCGCAGGATATTTCATCGTCAGCTTGGAGCCGATGTTTCCGTCCACCCATTCCATGGTGGCATTCTCTTCGGCTACCGCACGTTTGGTAACGAGATTATAAATGTTAGGTGCCCAGTTCTGAATCGTTGTATAACGGACACGGGCATTCTTCATGCACAGAATTTCTACAACGGCACTGTGCAGGGAGTTCGTGCTGTAGATCGGTGCTGTACAGCCTTCTACATAGTGTACAAAGCTGTCTTCATCAGCAAGGATCAGCGTACGCTCGAATTGTCCCATGTTCTCAGAGTTGATGCGGAAGTAAGCCTGCAGAGGCACTTCGCATTTCACGCCTTTTGGCACATAGATGAAGCTGCCGCCGGACCATACTGCGCTGTTAAGCGCGGCAAACTTGTTATCTGCCGGAGGAATTATTGTACCGAAGAATTTCTTGAACAGCTCAGGGTGCTCACGCAGCGCAGTATCGGTATCCGTGAAGATAACCCCTTGATCTTCAAGATTCTTCTGCATGCTGTGATAAACTACCTCAGATTCGTACTGTGCCGAGACACCGGCCAGAAACTTTTGCTCCGCTTCCGGAATACCCAGCTTGTCAAAGGTTTCCTTGATTTCGGAAGGAACCTCTTCCCAGGTCTTCCCTTGCTTCTCGGAAGGTCTTACATAATATTGAATATCGTCAAAATCCAAATCATCCAGATTGCCGCCCCATTTTGGCATCGGCATCTTACGGAATTGCTCCAGAGCCTTGAGACGGAAATTCAGCATCCACTCCGGCTCATTTTTGATTGCGGAGATTTCCCGGACGATTTCTTCCGTGAGTCCTTTACCAGACTGAAATATTGACTTGTGCTCATCACGGAACCCGTACTGGTATTCCTCCATATCAGGCGCTTTCTTAGCCATGGTGTCAGCCTCCTTAGTTCTATTGGTGTTGGTGCCCTTCTTCTACGTCTATGCCTTTGCGCAGCGCGTTCCATGCCAGGGTGGCACATTTGATCCGCGCCGGAAATTTATTTACACCGGAAAGGGCTTCAATGTCTTCATATTCTTCAAAATCAACAGTTTCACCCTTCATCAGGGAAGAGAACCGGTCAGCCAGCTCAAGCGCATGATCCACAGTCTGTCCCTTGACAGCCTCCGTCATCATGGAAGCCGAGGACATGCTGATCGAACAGCCCTCGCCGCTGTAGCGTGCATCCTGAACCACACCGTTCTCTACCTTCAGCTGCAGCGTAATTCTGTCGCCGCAGGTCGGGTTATTGAGTTCGATCTTTAGTGCGTCATCCTCAAATGAACCACGGTTCCGGGGATTTTTATAATGATCCATAATTACGCGTCTATACAAGTCATCCAAGTTCATAGGCGAAATACTCCTTTGCCTTGATTAAAGCGTCTACCAGCGCATCAACATCCTGCTCGTTGTTGTACAGATAGAAGCTGGCACGGGCGGTGGAGCTGACCTCCAGCCAGCGCATCAGCGGCTGGCAGCAGTGGTGTCCGGCACGGACGGCAATGCCTTCCGCATCAAGCACCGTAGCCACATCATGCGGGTGAACATCGCCCAGATTAAATGTAACTACTCCCACCTGGCGGTTCCGGGGACCGTAAATGGTCAGCCCGTTCACCTCAGAGAGCCGTTCTTCCGCATAAGCGGCCAGCTTCATCTCATGCTGGTGAATGTTATCCATTCCGACTTCCGTAAGGAAATCAATTGCCGCTCCAAGCCCAACGGCACCGGCAATGATCGGTGTCCCGCCTTCGAACTTCCAGGGCAATTCTTTCCATGTGGAGTCGTACAGACCGACATCATCAATCATTTCTCCCCCGAATTCGTAAGGCTCCATTGCTTCAAGCAGAGCCTTCTTGCCGTACAGCACGCCGATTCCGGTCGGGGCAAGCATTTTGTGTCCGGAGAATGCGTAGAAATCACAATCCAGATCCTGCACATCCACCTTCATATGCGGAGTGCTCTGCGCCCCGTCCACTACAATAACTGCTCCATGACGGTGGGCAATGGCTGCCAGCTCTTTAACCGGATTAGTCACACCCATAACGTTGGAAACATAAGCGATAGCCACAATCTTGGTGTTGTCTGTAATTGTGTTCTCCGCATCCTCCAGCGTTACTGTACCGTCCTTTTGCAGAGGAATAAATTTCAGTGTAGCTCCTGTTCTCTTGGCCAGCTGCTGCCATGGAATGAAGTTGCTGTGATGCTCCATCTGGGTAATGACAATTTCATCGCCCTCACCTACATTCGCCGGGCCATAAGAAGAAGCAACAATGTTGAGTGCAGTTGTCGTCCCGCGGGTGTAAATAATCTCCTTGGTGCTGCGGGCGTTAATAAACTTCGCCGCTTTCTCGCGTGCACCTTCATAAGCGTCAGTAGCACGGCTGCCAAGGGTATGTACACCGCGGTGTACGTTAGCATTATCCCACTCATAGTATGCTTTGACCGCCTCGATCACCTGGCGCGGCTTCTGTGAGGTTGCCGCGCTGTCCAGGTAGACCAGCGGATGTCCGTTAATCTTTTGGTTCAGGATGGGGAACTGTTCCCGGATATTGCCGGTAATCATTGGCCTAACTTCCTTTCCACAAGAGTTTGGAGCTGATTGCGCAGTCCCTCCAGTGGAATTTGCGACACAACAGGTGCCAGGAAGCCGTATATGATCAGTTTTTCTGCATCATGCCGTGTAATTCCGCGGGACATCAGGTAATACACTTGCTCATAATTGACCTGTCCTACGGAAGCGGCATGGCCTGCTGTAACATCATCTTCATCGATAAGCAGAATCGGATTGGCGTCACCGCGCGCTTTCGGGCTCAGCATCAGCACCTTTTCGGTCTGCTGGCCGTCAGCTCTTGTGGCACCCTTCTCGATTTTGGTAATCCCGTTAATAATGGAATTCGCCGAGTCACGCATAACCGCACGGGTAATCATGTCACTTGGCGTGTGCTTGCCGAAATGCTGTGCTTGAGTCGTATAATTCAGCTTCTGTGAACCTGAACCGACAGCAATCACTTTAGCGTCCGAGTTAGAACCATTACCCTTCAGCACTGATTTCGTATCACTTGCAGTATCGCCATAGTTCATCTCGCCGACAATCCATTCAATACTTCCGTCATTCTCCAGCACAGCCCGGCGGTAGGTTACGTCCGTAGTGTCTTCACCCAGCTGGTGTACAGTAGCGTAACGCACTGCTGCACCTGCGCCCACGAATACTTCAACCGCACCGTTGTGAAGTCCGGCTTCCGTCTTGTCGGATACATAGTTGTCTACATAAGTCACCGAACTGTTCGTATCCGCAACAACCAGAATATGCGGAACAAAAGCAGCTTCTGCATCATCTGTAAGGAACACGGCCTGCAGCGGCGTCTCAATTATTACATTCTTCGGAACATAGAGGAATACCCCTCCGCTCCAAAGTGCTGCATGCAGTGCGGCAATAGAATGCTCATCAGGCTGCACAGCCTTATGCAGGTAACGCTGCACAAGATCGCCATGCTCCTTCACAGCGGTCTGCAGATCTGTAAAGATCACGCCCTGAGCGGCAAGCTCAGGAGCAAGACGGGTATATACTGCGCCCGAATTGCGCTGAATGATAAGGCTGCCTTCCTCCTGATCCTTGATCAGGGCAGCGATGGAAGCAGGCGCTTCGCTAAGTGCTGCAATAGGCTCGCTTGCTTTATAAGTTCCGTAATTATTTACATTCCAGCGTTCAATCCGAGTCTTCTCTAGTTTTGGCAGTTCCAGCCCGGCAGCAAGCTCCAGAGCCTTCAAACGGCTCTCTGTAAGCCAGCCCGGCTCACCGCTGCCCTGCGATAATTCGCTGAGACGTCCGGCGTCCACCGGAAGAATGGTTTGCGTCGTCATAAGTGGTTTCCTCCTTCCTGGCGTCTTCTTAAGCTTCTTGACCTACAGTTTCATCTTCAATGCCGAGCTCTTCCTTCACCCATTCGTAGCCTTCTGCTTCCAGACGTTCTGCAAGCTCAGGTCCGCCGGATTTCACAATACGTCCCTGCATCATAACATGGACAAAATCCGGTTTGATGTAGTTCAAAAGACGCTGGTAGTGGGTAATAACAAGGAAACCACGTTCAGGGCTGCGCATAGCGTTCACGCCCTCGGCAACAATTTTGAGTGCATCAATATCAAGGCCGGAGTCAATTTCGTCAAGAATAACGATCTTCGGATCCAGCATCATCATTTGAAGGATTTCGTTACGCTTCTTCTCACCGCCGGAGAAGCCTTCGTTCAGGTAGCGGTGCAGGAATTCCGGATTCATCTCCAGCTCCTTCATCTTTGCTTCCATCTGACGGATAAAGCGGATCAGGGAAATTTCGTTGCCTTCTTCGCGGCGGGAATTGATTGCACTGCGCAGGAAGTCGGAGTTGGTTACTCCGGCAATTTCGCTTGGATACTGCATAGCCAGGAACAGGCCTGCACGTGCGCGCTCGTCAACAGCCATCTCCAGCAGGTCTTCACCGTCCAGCACTGCAGTGCCTTCAGTTACTTCATATTTAGGATGACCCATAAGTGCCGATGCCAGTGTACTTTTACCGGTACCGTTCGGTCCCATGATCGCGTGGATTTCTCCACCCTTCATTTGAAGGTTAATTCCCTTCAGAATTTCTTTTCCTTCAATCGTCGCTTTCAGTCCCTCAATGACAAAATCTGCTGCCATAATTATTATTCCCTCCACTAATCAATTTGCGAAACCAGAAAGTTGTATTGTAACAGGATATCCCTGATGGCCTGCACAATTATAATTTTTCTCAGATTGTAATAATTATAAAATAAAACATAGTGATTATCAATGATTCTCACTAATTTTATTACAAAGCATGTTTTTTTACAAATATCTATTTACAATTTTCGCGCCTGTCATCCTTGTCCAGTGTTTGCTGCACAAAGGTTACCTTCCCAGGGCAGAGAGGATGTCAGCCACCTTGCGGTTAAAGGTTTCGTCATCCAAAACCGGGCGCAGGCTGCCGGATTCCGGCGGTGCCCCCAGCTCAATCCAGGAGCGGCAGCCGGAGTATTCCGGCAGTATCTCCACAGATACCGGGGATTCCGGAACATATACGCGCAGCAAAAGTACATGCAGCGGTTCCTTGGCCTTCCAGCGCAGTCTTTCGGCAGCCAGCCCTTCACTCCAGATATGATAAGGATAGAGCAGCTCCAGCTGTTCCAGGTCATGAATCTCCAGATCATGTACTGCCTCTGCGTAAGCCGTAAGACCGATCTCAGCGGCGTTTGCATCCATCTCCCCGAGCGTATCGCCCACAAGATGACGGTACTGCTCCTTCAGCAGCTCCGGACGCTGGTGCTCATACGTAGGATACAGATAAAACGAGTGGCTTTTCAGCTCAAAACGCTTCGTTTCTTCCGCTATTCCCCCTTTGCGCATAAGCATAATCTGCCGGCCCTCTTTCAGCGCCCGTATAGCTGACGCCCATTCTTTCAGTGCTACAGGGTTAGCGTTCAAGGTTACCCACTCCCTTCATTAATAAACATGCATTCACACCTAAGAATTATATCGCCTGCTGCAAAAGTCTACAAATCAGGCCAAATCTCTGTCCTGCATGAGCAGCTCCCGCTCAAAAAAATAAAGCCTCCGCTCGGGAGGCTCTATTTATTATTATGAACAGGTCCGGGTGTGCAATGAATAGCTTAGCCGAGGAACGCACGCAGCATCCATTGATGTTTCTCGAGATCTGCACGGATTCCTGTGAGCAGGTCGGCGGTCGGCTGATCGCTGGCTTCTTCAGCAAGCTCGATGCCTTCTGTCAGCTCTTCAGATACGGTGGCAAAGTCCTCAATCAGAGTCTGAACCATGCCGCGTGTATCCTCTTTGCCTGTTGCTTCCTGGATTGTGGAAATCTCCAGATATTCCTTCATGGTTGCAGCCGGGCTGCCTTTGATCGCCAGCAGGCGTTCAGCGACTTCGTCCATCTTCAGTGTAATGTCATCGTACAGCTCTTCAAACTTCACATGCAGGGCGAAGAACTGTTCGCCTTTTACGTACCAGTGATAGTTGTGAATTTTGACGTACAATACATTAAAGTTAGCGACCTCGCGGTTAAGTAGTTGTTCCAAAGATGCAGTATCTACCTTGTTAGTTGCTTTAGCCATTGGTTGATCCCTTCCTTATCCATAGATTAGCCGGCAGTTGATCCATTGCCCGGCTGTGCAATTGTCTATATTGAATTTACCCTTTTGCTTGTATGACGAAACAAAAAGGAGTTCGCCGGGCAGCCATAATATCGCCTTGATGAAAAGCATGTCCTCTTCCGTAGGATGACCAAGATTCCTTACCTTATGCCCCGGATCTGCAACGCCAAAAAGGGACCTTGCGGTCCCTTCATCTGACGTATATAGCCAAAACACAATTAAAGCATGAGAAGCAGTGCATCCGCACCGGTCATGCCGGGAACAATGCCCATTTTCTCCGCCTCAGTCGTAACAGATTCGAGCGGTGCTGCAAGCAGTTGCGGCAGTGTACGCACACCTACAGCCCTGGCGGCAATAATCTGGCGGTCACTAAGCTTTTCGTTGAGCAGGCCTACATCAAGTGCCCCGCACATAATATAACCCCGGCTTGTGCTGATGGTAAGCAGCGTTGTTTTAGGAAGCTTGACCTCGACACCAACCAGCGTATGATCCCCCACTTTGACAGGCTCTATCGTAACCAATGGCAGCTCCTCCTTTATTCACAGTACACGATGTATTTGTATGCTGTCTCCTGGAGGCCCGTGTGGACAGATAACTCTATTTCCCATGGAAAGAAACGGTATATACTGCACTTTATAACCAGGAAACCGGTAGTATGATTATTGTTTATTTAATGGTATAGTTTATATACTTTAAGAAATGTGTTTATGGAAAAGCTGGGGGATTAATGGACAAAAAACTACAACACACGGACGGCAACTATTTGTTTAACGTCGACATCCTGATTAATGCCCGTACCAACCCGCTTGCACTGCAATATTTACTGGAAATATTGAATAACAGCGACAAAATTGCGGATTTCAACATTAAATCAGGTCTTGAGCTGGGCAGAACCATCGACACGCTGCTCCGTTCCGCCAAGCTGGCCCTGAATCAGGAATCTGCACCGCCCGCTTCATTTACAGTACCCGCCAAGCAGGCCGGGAAGCAGCCGGATCAGCAGCCGCCCCGGGACAGCGCTCCGGATATCTTTGGCAGGATCAGGCAATATATTCAGAACAACCAGCTGGTCCGCCTCAGAACGAACCGTCCGGGCAAGCAGGTATCCATGCCCTGCCGGATTTTGAATTTTGATGAAGCAGCCAACTCGATCAGTGTCTATCATGTAGACGAGAAGCAGGTGTACACGTTTAAGCTTAATGAAATTGACGAATTTATGTAGAATCAGGTACTGAGGCATACAAAAAAGCACCTCCTTGGAATGTTTCCACAGGCAGGTGCTTTTTTGTTATTATCCGGGATATCCGGTCTGATCTCACGGTTTCCGCGAAAAGGCTTCCACTGCCAGGCAAATCCATCCGGCAATAAAGGCCACACCGCCCAACGGGGTAATGGCGCCGAGAACTTTGATTCCGCTGATGCTTAATACATACAGACTGCCGGAGAAAAGAATGATCCCCAGTATAATCAGATTGCCCGCCCAGCGCAGGCGTCTGCTCTCTCCCCACTGGCCCGCAACCAGCGCGATGATCATCAGGCCAAGCGCATGCACCATATGGTATTGCACTCCCGTCTCATATACCTGCATATAATGTTCGCTGAGGACAGACTCCAGCATATGCGCTCCAAATGCGCCTATCCCGACTGACAGCATCGCCAGTACAGCTCCCCAGACCATAAATCTACGCTGCATGGATCGTTACACTCCTTATGAATGGACTTCCCCTATCTTAACCTATCGGCATGATTAATTTCCACAGGGACTGCTGTATTTACGGCTTTAGGCTTGCTTTTGCATCATTATTATGGAAAAGTGGTTATTATAAGTAATCTCATTCACAAGGAGTGCACCCTATGGACTATATTCCTCCGTCAAAACAAGACCCGCCTGATGATCCGCGCTTCAAGAATGAAATGGAGCCGGGAGCGCCGGTATATGGAGAAGAGATGTATCCCTACCAGGAGAACAAACGGGATTTCAAGCATTCCGGACCCGGCATTGCCTCATTCATCATCGCGCTTGTAACACTTATCGGTTACGCTGTTTCTTTTGTATTCGTAGGCTTCCATGCCGCAAATGTTCTGGACGTGAACAACGATGTGCTTGTCGAATCGGCCGAGACTATTATGTATCTGGGGTTGTCCGTACTGATTCTCGCCGCCCTTAATGTCATCGGGGCTGTTACCGGTATTATCGGAATGACGCTGCGCAGACGCAAGAAGGTCTTTGCGATAATCGGCACGATTATTAACGGTTTGTTCCTCCTGCTCTTTATGCTGATGATTGCCACTGTGCTGGTGAATGCAGCTTAAGAGGCAGCAGCTGTACAACGGCACAAGTAAAGGCGCCCCGACGACATTATTGTCGATCCTGGGCGCCTTCTTAATTAGCAGCAGTTAACGGTTGACCATGGAATCGAGCATTGCATAGACATGCGGCCAAAAGCCCTCCGAAGCCTCTCTCTGCGGAATGTTCAGCTTCACAATGTAGCCTTGACCGTCAACCTCCTTAACAATATACTCACGCGTCATTCCCTGCCCCATTGCGGTCAAAAACAGCCTTGAGCCGGATAAACGGACGTCTTGCTCTTCCTGGCTGAGCGCTGTAACTTCACCTGTAGCCGCCAGCTCCTGCCGCCCCTCTTCTTCCAAAGCATCAAGGTTAAAGTCGGACGGCAGTTTGGTGATCTCGGCATAATAATCGGGGTCTGCATTCACCGACAACTTGTTCTCCGATGCGTCAAACGTGAAAAAATCAAACATATAAAGGGCATAGCCCTCTCCCTGTACAAGAGCAGCGGTTTTCTCTTCCTCCATGCCCTCAAGGGTAAGCTTAATGTTCTTGGTTGCCGGCAAGCTGTCATTGACGGGTGCTGCACCGGCGGCATTGTCCTCCTTGGCGAGCTTGGAGAGCACGCGCTGGAATACCAAAGGATCACCTTCCACAGCTTTTTCCACATATTCAAAAACTACAGGATCGTCCATCTCCAATCCTTCAAGCACACTATCAGATACAGTTCCAAGCTCAAAAGCTGTCGGCCCTTCTTCAGTCGTTATTTCAATGGAATGGTTATCGATTTGTCCGACATAGGTTCCGCTACCGCTGATTACCTGGGCTTCTTCAGCAGCCGCAGGACTTGGTGACGGCGGGGACATGCTCTCCACCGGAGACGGCGCCACGGTAGCCGAAGGCTCCCCGGGTGCATCTGCGGGAGTACTGCCGCCACAGGCGGTTAAGGTCAGCATTAACACTGCAACTGCAGCAACAGCGGGTAATGAACGGTTGTGTCTCATGTTGACTGCCTCCTCATCTTGCGCGTAGATTTAGATCTTCGCTTGCTTACCCTTATTAACGTTTAACCCGATGTAATGGTTGCATAAACTTGGGCGGCAGGCATGCCGGCAAGGCTGGAAGTCAGTACAATTCTCCAAAATATACGTTATCCGGCAGTATAAGCAGCAACACCGTTAACCACCGTCATTCTTACATTTACCTTCAGCAGTTCCTCCGCATCCATACAGATGTCGCGGTCAATTACCGTGAAATCCGCCCGCTGGCCGGGCGCGATCCTTCCCCGCTCCTGCTCCTCGCCTGCTGCCAGGGCGCTGCCTGTCGTGAACAGCCCCAGAGCTTCCCGGATGTCCAGCTTCTCTTCCGGCAGATAGCCCCCATGACTTTCCCCCGGCTTGCGGCGGGTCACTGCGGCATGAAGCCCGAGGAACGGACTGATCGGCTCAATCGGCGCATCGCTGCCTCCTGCACATATAATCCCGGCATCCAGCAGCTTCTTCCAGGCATACAGATGTCCGGTTCTTGCCGGGCCTACCCGTTCCAGAACCCACGGGAAATCACTGGCAACGAACCGCGGCTGAATATCAGCGATCAGCCGCATTCGGCTCATCTGCTGCACCCGTTCGGCATTCAGCACCTGGGCATGAATGAAGCGGTCCGGCAGTGCAGCGTTCATCGGCAGCCGGCTGTGCTCCATAGCAGCAAGTGTCATCCGGGCTGCGGCGTCCCCGATCGCATGCACGGCCACCGGAAAGCCCTGCCGGCGGGCGGCGGCGACGATTTCATTAAGCCCCTCCTGCGGGTGGATAGCAATGCCGCAGGTATCCGGAGCATCGCTGTAGGGCTGCTCCAGCAGTGCTGTCCGCCCGCCGATGGCGCCATCGGCGAACAGCTTGACGGCACCGATCCGCAGCCACTCATCCCCGTACCCGGCCTTCAGGCCCAGTGCTTCCATTTCCTGAAGGTAACTGTAATACATGAGCTGGTGAGTGCGGAAGAAGAGCCCTTCTTCCCGCAGCTCACGGTGAATCCGCAGCATGGTCTCCACACTGTCCAGTAACCTTAGATCCTCGGTGTGGACAGCCGTCAGCCCCAGTGAGAGGGCATCGGTTATTCCGCGGCGGACCGCCTCTTTCTTGGCCGCATAGCCGGGGGCAGGCTGCACAGCATTGAACGGCTGCGCAGCATCCTCATAAATCCAGCCGTTCAGCCTGCCTCCGGTATCCCGCCCGTAAGCTCCGGATGCGAAATCAGGAGTCAGCTCGCTGACTCCTGCCCGCCTGAAGGCCTCGCTGTTTCCCAAAAAGGCATGGAAACAGGTCCGCGTCAGAAAGACAGGATGGCGGTCTGTCACCTCATCCAGCTCGGAGATATGCGGGGCTGTCATATCCCTGAACTCATTCTCATTCCAGTTCAGGCCGAGAATCCATTCTCCCGGAGGCGTCACCTCCGCACGCTTCCTGATGGCCCCCAGCATCTCTTCCCTGGAGGTCATGCCGGTGAAATCCAGCATGTCCAGCTTCATCCCGTGCATGCCCAGATGCACATGCGCATCTGTCAAGCCGGGCAGCACATAAGCTCCGTCCCAGTCCACTGTGCTGTAGCTTGTGCCGCTTAGCTGCAGGGCCAGCTCACTGCTCTCCCCAACGGCAGCAATTACCCCGTTTTCAACATATACAGCGTCAGCAGCTTGATGGCTGTGAAACGGCAGAATGCCATTTTTAAATAATGTGGCGCTCATGGAATTACACTCCTTTTTATCAGATGAAAAATATGAAACCCGTTTGCCTGCAAGACGTTTCTCACAGCCGTAGGCAGCAGCCGTAAGCGCTGAACAGCCGGATTAATACAATGGTTAAGAACCTTATATATGCCCTGAAGGAGTGGTTTCCTTGAGAATCGATATCGGCTGCGGTTCAGGCAAAGAGACAGGTTATCTGGGAATCGGCCGCATGCCAGCCCCCGGCGTGGATCTTGTCTGTGATATCAATGAAGGCATTCCGCTGCCGGACAATTCCGCTGAATTCGTGATGGCCAGCCGTGTACTGCCTTATGTGGACAATTTGTTTGCAGTCATGAACGAAATTTACCGGATCAGTACCCATAAAGCTGTTGTCTGCATTCTGGCTCCCTATGCCCACAGCTTTCCCCACATCTCCAATCCGTTGTTCAAGCAGAAATTTGACGAATATACTCCGCGTTACTTTACCGGTGAATTTTACCAGCCTTCCTGCAGTACACCTTCTCCGCCTGTCCCCGATTATCCTGTCCCCGTTCCGCCCTTTGATTTCCGGCTCCTGCGGATGGAGCTGTTCTACCAGTATCCATTTAATGACTCGCTGTATGAGACGGAAGAGCTGGAGATTCTCAAAATGCTGCAGTCTAATGTGGTTCATGAGATTATGTATCATTTTGCTGTAATCAAGCAGGAGATCAGCCTTGAGGAACTGGAGGCGATGAGCCGGTACCGCTATCCTGAACCGCGAGTCCTGCTGGAGCGCAGGCTGCGCGCAGGGACCAGACCAAATTCCGGCAGGTGAATTTTTTAGCAGCTCCGGCAGAGGACATACAATATTGTCCAGAGCCCGTCATAGGCTAATATATCACAATAAAGACTGCATATCGTCCTCAGCCGGGGCGGTTTGCTTTTTTTCGTCCCGGTATATTTCCAGTCAAGCTTCATAGAAGGAGGTGATTAATCATTCCTCTAGTTGTTCGGGCCACAATCAATGCAACTGGTGCGATTACTTTCACCGGGAATACCCTTGGTTTAAGCCGCTCGGATACGGCCGGAGTTCCCGGGACCCAGGACAGTATCGGCGCGTTCAGCACAGTCAATACTTCTTCTGTATTCGGAACTTATCCCGCAGGAACTACGAACCAGTACCAGAGCAACAGTTCAGCGGCCATATTGACGCTTCCTGCCGGGAGTACGGTTCTGTATGCCGAACTGATCTGGGGCGGCTCCTATGTTAACGGCAACGTCAATCTCAGTTCAGCCATCAACAATCCCGTCTCCTTTACTACACCTGCCGGCACAGTCAGCGTCACACCGGACCCGGCTACCGCCAACTCGGTGGATCTGGGCAGCGGTGCGCTGGCCTATGTCCGTTCAGCCAACGTGACGAACGCGGTGAAAGCGGCCGGAGCCGGAACTTATATTACAGCCGGTGTGGTAGGCACTATCGTGATCAACGGTGATCCTACGGCCAATCATGCCGGCTGGACCCTTGGCGTCATCTACCAGAATACATCCCTTCCCTTCCGCAATATGTCCCTTCGTGCAGGAGCCGTGCTGGTACAGTCTACTTCAGCACCGGTCCTTACCACGATTACGGGCTTCGCCACACCGGTCACCGGTGCGCTGGGCGGACGTATATTGTTCAGTGCACAGGAAGGAGATGCCAACCGTTCAGGCGACCAGGCGCTTTTCGGTCCCACTTCAGCAACCCAGGTCGCATTATCCGGACCCAATAACTTTGCGAACAACTTTTTTGCTTCACAGATCAATAATGACGCCGGCACACTGAACACTACCGGTACCTTCGGCAGCCGCAACCAGACCAACGGCAGCCCGGGTTCCAACATCACCGGCGGCCGGCAGGGCTGGGACATCACCAATGTCGATGTATCGGCCAGACTGGTGAACAACCAATCGTCGGCACTGCTGACCCTGACCACCTCGGGAGATGCTTATGTTGTCAATGCCAATGCACTCCAGATCAATATTAACGCACCGGTAATCAGTCTCACCAAAGCCTCCAATGTTACCAGCCCCATTGTCGGTGACACGATTACTTATACGGTAACGGTCAACAATACAGGTACTGCCAGCGCAGCCAGCGTCGTATTGTCGGATACTCTTCCTTCCGGCCTGACCTTTGTAGCCGGCAGCGTGGTTGTTGCGGGCGTACTACGGCCTACCTACGATATTACCGCAGGTATACCCTTGGGATCCTTGGCCCTGAATTCCTCTGTGACGATTACATATCAGGCCAGAGTGACCTCTCTGCCTAATCCGCAGACGATAGCCAATACAGCAAATGCCGCCTTTACCTTCCAGAGTGTCGCCGGAGGTCCCATTGTGTCCGGAGTCATTCCGTCGAACACCAACACGCTTCCGGTATATTCACCTGTGCTGGGCATGGTCAAAAGCGCCAGCACTGCCAATGCAACAGTCGGCGATACGATCACTTACTCAGTGCAGATCAGTAACACGGGAAATATTGGCGCAGCTACAACTTTTACTGACAACATTCCGGCCGGAAGCACCTATATTCCCGGCAGCTTTGCCGTGAACGGAACGCCGGTTGCAGGCAATCCGGCTGCAGGTATTCCCATCGGGACGGTTGCTGCAGGAGGGACCGCCAACGTTACGTTTCAGGTCGTAGTTAACAGTCTTCCTTCACCTCCGCAGCTGACCGACCAGGCAACAGCAGCTTACACATTCCTGGTCCCTGACGGGCGCACAGTCCCGGGATCGGCAGCTTCCAATACGCTGACCATACCGGTCACCCTGCCGAGCGTCGCTGTCGTCAAAAGCGCAAGCTTTCCCGATGCCTCGGTGGGCGATGTGTTGACCTACACCTCGGTTATCAGCAATAACGGGATAGCTCCGGTAACCAATGTTGTCCTGTCCGATCCGATTCCGCAGGGCAGCAGCTTTGTGCCGGGAAGCGTGACAGTTGCCGGCTCACCGCGTCCGGCTGCGGATCCGGCGACAGGTATCACTATAGGCACGATAGCAGCCGGCACCAGTGTGACCGTCACGTTCCAGGTGAATGTAACCAGTGTCCCAGCATCCGCACAACTTTCCAACCGTTCCTCGGCTTCTTACAGCTCCGGGACATTCACTGCGATTACACAATCCAATACTACAACAACACCTGTATACCAGCCGGTCATCAGTATCGTCAAAAGCGCCGGTACAGCCAGTGCCACCGTAGGCGGGAACGTCCTCTACACGCTTCAGGTCCAGAACACAGGGAATTTGGCCGCAGCCGTAACAGTTACGGATACGATTCCGGCAGGCTCTGCTTTTGTTCCGGGCAGCGTTACAGTTAACGGCGCAGTCCGTCCTGCAGATTCACCGCTCACCGGTATTGCGCTCGGACCGGTTGCCCCGGGCGGCAGTGTAACGGTAACCTTCCTGACATCTGTACAATCGCTGCCTTCTCCGCCTGTATTAACCGACCAGGGAAGCAGCAGCTACACTTATCAGCTGCCCAGCGGGCGGTCTTTGGCCGGATCCAGTGTGTCCAATATTGTGACGATCCCGGTATCCGCACCTAACCTGACTCTTCTAAAATCCGCTAATCTCTCATCCGCTGCAGTCGGTGAGTATATTACTTACACTGTTGCAGTCTCAAATCCGAGCGGGGTGCCGATTAACAACATCGTCCTGTCCGATCCCGTCCCCGCCGGAGGTACATTCGTCTCCGGGACGGTCACCGTAAACGGGACGGCTCAGCCGTCAGCCAATCCTAACGCGGGAATTGCCCTCGGCACGCTCGCAGCAGGGGGAACAGCCACTGTAACCTTTCAGGTAAATGCCGCGTTTCTGCCTGAACCTGCCCGGCTGGATAACAGGGCCGGCGCATCTTTTACAGCAGGGTTATTCAGCGGAACGGCCTTGTCGAATACGGTGGTCACAACTATTTTTATACCTGTTATAGGCATGATAAAAAGTGCAAATACCGTGCAGGCCTCGGTAGGCAGCTCCTTATCCTTCTCGCTGCTTATCAGCAATACCGGCAATATTGCAGCTACGCTCAATGTCACAGACATCCTTCCGCCTGAGGCTGTTTTTGAACCGAACAGTGTGATTGTCGGCGGCGTACCGCTGCCGGGATATGATCCCGTGACCGGTATCCCTGTCGGCCCTCTCTCCCCCGGCGGAAGTGTTACCGTCAGCTTCCTGGTTACCGTTACAGCGCTTCCTCCAGGCCAGCAGCTGTTCAATTCTGCAGCCGCGGCCTTCAGCTTCACCCTGCCGGACGGAAGGCAGCTGGGCGGCAATACTGTGTCCAATACGTTATCCGTCCCAGTCTCTGCACCGAATGTCAGTGTTGTCAAAAGTGTAAACGCCATTGATGCCGTAACAGGTGATATTTTGACGTTCACTTCTGTGCTGACCAATAATTCCATTGCCTCTGTCAGCAATATCATTCTCAGCGATCCTCTGCCTGAGAATGCGGCTTTTATTCCCGGAACCGTAATTGTGGGCGGCGTCTCCCAGCCGCTATCAGTTCCGTCCGCCGGCATTCCAATCGGCAGCCTGGCCCCAGGGGCATCAGTTGCCGTAACATTCGAGGTGAGGATAACAATGCCGATTCCTTCACAGATCAACAACCAGTCAACAGTCAGTTTTACCTCCGGTGTCTTCTCAGGCTCTTCTTCATCCAATGTCACCACGACACCGGTGACACAGCCGCAGATTACACTGGCCAAAAGCGCAAGCGATCTGAACGCCAGTGTCGGCGACAATATTGTCTATACTGTCGTTGTCAGCAACACCGGGAACCTTGCCGCGAACGTTACCCTTACAGATAACATTCCGGCAGGCACCACCTTTGATCCCAACAGTGTCATTGTCGGCGGATTCCCCCAGCCCGGCTCAGCTCCCGATACCGGGATTGCGGTCGGCACCGTCGCTCCCGGTACAAGCGTAACCGTCAGCTTCTCTGTCTTTATTGTCTCTCTGCCTTCACCGCAGCAGCTCGTCAATCAGGCAGCTTCCACCTTCACCTTCACTCCGCCTGACGGACGCCTGCTTACCGGCTCTGCAGTGTCCAACACGGTAACGGTCTCGGTCTCCGCCCCCAATCTTAACGTTGTCAAGAGCACAACGTCTACTGCAGTTGCCATAGGGGACACCATTGTCTACTCCGTGAGCATTACCAATACCGGAATTGACCCGGTGAATAATGTACTGCTGAGTGATCCTACACCGGACGGGTCCGCATTTGTTCCGGGAAGCGTGTCCGTTAACGGGGTGCCGTTCCCGAATGCCAACCCGGCGAACGGAGTCAGCATCGGGACACTTGCACCGGGAGCCACGGCAGTAGTCTCCTACACCGTAACCGTTACTTCTGTACCGGCGGATACCTCTATTGATAATCAGGCTAACGTAACGTATACTTCGGGCGTTTTTTCCGGCTCCGCATTTTCCAATCCGGTTGCCGTTCCCGTCTTCCAGCCGAACATTGCCGTCACCAAAAGTGCAAGTACCACGAATGCTACGGTCGGCGACACTGTTACTTATACCCTGAGCATTACTAACACCGGTAACTATACTGCTGCTCTGACAGTAACGGATAACATCCCTGCCGGCACTACTTTTGTACCGAACAGTGTGCTGGTTAATGGACTCCCGCTGCCTCAGGCTGATCCTTCCACAGGTATTGCTGCAGGTCCTATACCTCCGGGCGGTACCGTTCAGGTTGTCTTCTCTGTGGTGATTACTTCTCTGCCGAATCCGCAGCTTCTGGTCAACCAGGGCACTGCTGCCTTCAGCTTCACCTTGCCGGACGGGCGGACACTGGGCGGCTCAGCACTCTCCAACACAGTCACCATCCCTGTCTCCAATCCCAATCTCGGTGTGGTCAAAACAACTGCAACAACATCGACCACCGTCGGCGATACCATTACTTATTCTGTCAACTTGACGAATAACGGGATTGCCACAGTCAATAACGTAGTATTTACAGATGCACTGCCTGCCGGTACGGCATTCGTGCCCGGAAGTGTAACGGTAGACGGTGTTCCGCGCCCTGCGGCTTCTCCTTCTACCGGAGTAAACCTCGGCAGCATTGCTCCGGGAGTATTAGTAAACGTATCCTTCAATGTAACAGTAACGTCTCTGCCTGCGTCCGGAGTGCTCAACAATCAGTCTTCAGTCAGCTTTACTTCCGGAGCGCTGTCTAACAGTGCTTTCTCCAATATCGTGACAACTCCGGTCTTCCAGCCTGTTGTGGCCGCAGCCAAATCTTCCAGCACGGTTAACGCCACGGTCGGCGATACGGTTACCTATACGGTAACGGTGGGCAATACGGGCAATTACCCGGCTACCGCTACGTTTACGGATACGATCCCGGCCGGAACAACTCTGGTGCCGAACAGTGTGCTGATTAACGGCTTTCCTTCCCCGGGCAGCGATCCGGCTACCGGTGTGCCGCTCGGAACAATTGCCGCCGGTGCAAGCCTGACCGTCACATTCTCCGTGGTGATCAACACACTGCCGCCAAGCCAGCAGCTGACCAACCAGGCTGCAATTTCGCTGGCCTATGTTCTGCCTGACGGCCGTACCTTCAATAACTCTGTGTTGTCCAACATTAATCAGATTCCGGTATCATCCCCTAATGTTTCGGTAGTGAAGAGCACTGCAGTCATTGATGCTGTCGTGGGCGATACCGTCACCTACAGCGTCCTTGTCACCAACAGCGGTATAGCCACGATTAATAATGTCGTCCTCAGTGATCCGATACCTGCCGGGGCTTCCTTTGTTGCCGGAAGCGTGGTTGTAGACGGAACACCGCTGCCGGGAGGAAATCCTGCCAACGGAATATCACTGGGATCCCTGGCACCGGGAGAGGATGTGCTTGTCACCTTTAACACCCTGGTGAATGCACTGCCTGCTCCGCCAAACCTCAGCAACCAGGCGTCCGTCAGCTTTACATCCGGCGCATTCTCCGGCGCTTCTTACTCCAACACGCTGGTTATCCCTGTATTCCAGCCTATTATTAATGTAGTGAAGAGCGCGGATACAGCCAATGCAACTGTAGGCGACACAGTCACGTACTTCCTGAACATTAACAACACCGGCAATCTGCCTGCCAATGTAACCGTTACGGACGCAATTCCTCCTGGCGCAGTGTTTGTTCCGAACAGCGTGCTGGTTAACGGGGTTCCGCAGCCAGGAGCCGATCCGGCAACGGGCATCAGCGTGGGTACAGTCGCACCGGGTGCTACAGTCACCGTCGCGGTCTCGCTGCAGGTCACTGTAGCCACACTGCCTCCGTCACAGCAGCTCATTAACCAGGCGGGCGCAACCTTTACCTTTACACCGCCGGATGGACGGCTGCTCTCCGGTTCTTCCTTGTCCAACACGCTCGTAATTCCTGTGTCATCTCCTGATGTGACAGCTGTCAAAAGCACACCGGTCATCGATGCCGTTGTTGGAGATATCATTACCTACACCATCGTGGTCACCAACAACGGAATCGCTCCGGTCAGCAATGTCGTGCTGGTTGACCCGATTCCGGCCGGCAGCCAGTTCGTTACAGGCAGCGTAACCGTAGACGGCATTACACGCGCAGGCGCCAATCCCGGATCAGGGGTGATCATCGGCACCATCGCTCCGGGAGATTCCGTTACTGTAACCTTCCAGGTACAGGTAATTGAAGTATGACCCGGGGACAGCGCCCTGACACTGTTGTAACCAATCAGTCCATGGTACTGTTCAGTTCGGCAGCCGGTGTAGACAGAATCAGTTATTCGAATACCGTTAATACTCCGGTTCTCAGTCCGGTTCTCGCACTTCACAAAAGTGCTGACAAAACCAGCGTCTCCCTGGGGGAGACGCTGGTTTATACCCTCACCGCAACCAATAACGGGAATGTGGCCGCACAGGTCGTGGTGACAGATGCCCTTCCCCCAGGGGTCTCCTTTATAGCCAACAGCGTGCTCAGGGACGGTATTCCCCTGCCCGGAGTTACGCCCGCTGCCGGGATTCCGCTTGGAACGGTTGCGCCGCATATTACAGTGCATATTGCATTTCAGGTCATTGTTGTCTCGCTACCTTCCTCCCTCCAGCTCCGCAATACTGCTGTGGGAAGATACATCTTTACTACGCTGGAGGGGCGGGAAGTCCACGGTGAGACCCGGTCCAATCCGGTGAGCATTTCAATCCTGTCTTATCAGCTCTCTACCCTTCTGACAGCCAGTACGCCGACTACATTTGTCGGTGATGCCGTTACTTACACCCTGCTGCTGAAAAACGAAGGAACCCGGCCGCTCGCCGGGATCAATGCAAGAATTCCTGTCCCGGACGGCGCCGTTTTCATTCCCGGAAGCGTAGTGGCCGGGGGCGTGTATGATCCGGAGTCAGACCCTGAGGCCGGAATTCCGTTAGGAAACCTCGGTACAGGCTCGGCAGCTGAGATTTCTTTCCGGGTGCGGATCACGGCAGGATCTGATCCCGTCCTTATTACCCGTGCCGCCATCACCTACTATGTGGAAGAAACGGAGACTGTAGAAAGTAACACAGTATCCATAACCGTTGTTCACCCGGGAATTTCCGTCCATCTTAAGGTCAATTACTACAGCGCTGCTCCCGGGGACAGCCTGCATTACGTATTTACTGTAAAAAACAGCGGGAATTTCGCTGCCGATGCAGTACTCGTTGACGCAGTGCCGCAGGGAACCTTGTTCATTTGGGACAGTATCCGGATAGATGGAGCCGTCCAAAGAGGTGCCCGGCCGGGAGACGGCGTTCCGCTTGGCACAATAAGGGCGGGAGCTTCCGTCATTGTCAGCTTGGAGGTCTCTATACCTGCTACGTTTAACTTTCAGCAGCTGCCGGCCGTGCAGAACCACGGAAATGTCCAGTATACTTTCACCCTTCCGGACGGCCGCAGCGTACGCCAGGTGACCCGTTCCAATACGGTAACCACTCTGATTCTCTCCCCGGTCATCTCCATTGAAATGACGGGCGAACCGCCGATTGTCGAGCCGGGAGGAATCGCAAAGTTCAAAATACAGGTGGCCAACAGCGGCAATTATCCTGC
Organism: Paenibacillus sp. PK3_47; assembly: GCF_023520895.1. NCBI lineage: Bacteria > Bacillati > Bacillota > Bacilli > Caryophanales > Paenibacillaceae > Paenibacillus > Paenibacillus sp. PK3_47. The sequence goes on along the minus strand of NZ_CP026029.1, from coordinate 4,939,834 downwards.
AGACGTCTCTGTCATCCGCATCATTCCGCAGGGAACGTTCATTGATCCGGATATTGTGACTATCAGTGCAGAGAGCGTGCCCGGAACCTCCTACAGGGGTGCAGTGCAGCTGGGTACGGTTGATCCGGGACAGACGGTTCATCTTACTTATTTTGTCAAAATCAATCCTGGTTACCTGGGGCATTCCATAGAAGGCTATTCCACTGCACTCTACCTGTTCACTATTGACGGCCGCAGCTACAACGGGGAAGCCCGTTCCAACACCTACAGGCTGATCATTGAAGAGATTAGTGAATAAGAGATTGCGTCATATCACATATCCCCCATCCCCATGAATATACTTTAGTTACAACCTACCAAGCAGCATGCTCAGGTCCGTTCTGATTTATATTCCATGGGAGGTGGTCAGCTTGCCGCATTCACCCGGTCCATATGCATTTGTCGTGTCAAAAGAAGACTGGTCCCTGCACCGCAAAGGACATCAGGATCAGGAGCGCCATCAGCAGAAGGTCAGGGAAGCCATTAAGGATAATTTGCCCGACCTCGTTACCGAAGAGAACATTATCATGTCGGACGGCAAGCAGATTGTAAAGGTGCCGATCCGCAGCCTTGACGAATACCGGATTATTTACAACTTCCGCAAGCAGAAGCATGTCGGCCAGGGGGACGGGGACAGCCAGGTCGGCGATGTGCTCGGCCGCGATTCCCAATCTTCCCAGCCGGGCAAAGGCGACAAGGCGGGAGATCAGCCGGGACAGGATACGGTGGAAGCGGAAGTGAATATCGAGGATCTGGAGGACATCCTGTTTCAGGATCTGGAGCTGCCGCATCTGGCGCCTAAGGACAAGGAAGAAATTGAGGTCAAATCCATTGTCTTCAACGATATCCGCAAAAAAGGCATGATGTCGAACATTGACAAGAAGCGTACCCTGCTGGAAAACCTGCGGCGCAACGCCAGCAGCGGCAAGCCCGGCATTCACAGCATCAGCCCCGATGATCTGCGGTTCAAAACCTGGGATGATATTACCGTCCCCCATTCCAACGCGGTCATAATTGCGATGATGGATACTTCAGGTTCGATGGGAACTTTTGAAAAATACTGCGCCCGCAGCTTCTTCTTCTGGATGACCCGCTTTTTGCGCCGCCAGTATGAGAAGGTCGATATTGTGTTCCTGGCCCACCATACGGAAGCCAAAGAGGTCAGCGAGCATGACTTTTTCACCCGCGGCGAGAGCGGCGGCACCATCTGCTCGTCGGCCTACCAGAAAGCGCTGGAGATTATCGACAGCCGGTACCCGCCGTCCAAATACAACATTTATCCTTTCCACTTCTCGGACGGCGACAACCTTACCTCGGATAACGAGCGCTGTGTCAAGCTGATCGGCGAGCTGCTGAAGCGCAGCAATATGTTCGGCTACGGGGAAGTGAACCAGTACAACCGTAGCAGCACGCTGATGTCCGCTTACCGCCACCTGAAGCAGGAGCAGTTCATGCATTATGTGATCAAGGATAAGAAGGAAGTGTATCAGGCGCTGAAGACCTTTTTCCGCAAAAGAGATCCGGTAAAGCCTTAGGCCAGGGTGGGTATGGGCCGCTCAGCAGGAATACTTTCTGAAACTTCCAAAGGGTCCGCCCTTCACCACATAACGTCAAACGTCTGCAGCAAGTTAAAGAACCTCCATATCCGCAACAGCGGATTGGAGGTTCTTTTGTTGGGACGACTGGTTACTTGCGGCGTGGCCATTGTATCCGATTTTTCGTGTACATTGGGCTCGGTTCCCTGCGGCGTGGGCATTGTACTCGGTTTTTCGTGTACATTGTGTCCGTTTAACTGCACAGTCGCACATTATACTCGGTTTTTCGTGTACATTGAGCTCAATTCCCTGCGCAGTCGCACATTGTACTTGGTTTTTCGTGTACATTGTGTCCGTTTACCTGTACAATCGCATATTGTACTCGGTTTTTCGCATACATTGGCCCGCTAACCCAGGCAGTCGCACATTGTATTCGCTTTTTCGCATACATTGGCCCGTTAACCCAGGCAGTCGCACATTGTACTCGCTTTTTCGTGTACATTGAGCTCAATTCCCTGCGCAGTCGCACATTGTATTCGCTTTTTCGCATACATTGGCCCGCTAACCCAGGCAGTCGCACATTGTATTCGCTTTTTCGCATACATTGGCCCGTTAACCCAGGCAGTCGCACATTGTACTCGCTTTTTCGCATACATTGGCCCGTTAACCCAGGCAGTCGCACATTGTACCCGGTTTTTCGCATACGTTGGTATCTATCCAGCAAGCGGCGGGTTGGAGACATAGCGGTTAATTGTATTTCCTGCAGTTAAAAGACTGCAAATATACGCTTATGAAAGGTTAACTGTATTCTGTACAATTAAAAGTGACGTAAAGGCTGCATTTCAGCATTTCGGCGGTTTTTTAATGCAGAAACTACAATTAAAGTCCGATCCGCACAAATACAACCCCTTATAGTTGCATCAAATACATTTAGAGGGCAGCCGCCAGTCCTGCCACGGAATCCTGCATTCATCAGCGCAAAACTTTAAACTAACCAGACCAGGCTCATCTCCAAAGCGAGCAGAGAGGTTCCTGATTATTCACTTCATTATTCACTTCCAAAGGGAGCAGTAAATGTTCCTGATTATTCACTTCCAGAGGGAGCAGTAAAGATTCCAAATTAGCTAGTGCGTACTCGCCCGCTATTGCTGTACCTTCTCCCGGTCCTTCCCCTTGTCGGATTCGCCCGCGTTTTTGTTCGCCGCCTCGCGGTCGAGCTGCATTTCCTCCACAGTCTTCACCTTCAGCCTTGCTGCACCTTCATTACCGTCAAGCGTCGGTACAAGCTCACCGGAAGCCAGCCGTTCCTTGGCTTCAGCAATCGCCGCCTTATACTGCGGCAGCCACTGTTCGCCGGCCACCAGCATCTCGTCGACCATCTGCCAGATTTCCTTCGGATTACAGACGGCACCGACCAGCGGGTCCATCATAAAGGCCTGGCGCAGCAGCTTGTCATCCCCATGTACAGCCGCTTCCACGGCCAGCCGCTGCACTGAAATGCTGACGTTGCACACCGCAGCAGGCCCCAGCGGAAGCTCACCGACCAGCGGCATGGAAATGCCGTTATGGTCAGCATAACCCGGCGCTTCGATAATGGCGTCATCCGGCAGGTTGGAGATCACCCCGTTGTTCACAACATTGAAGTGTCCTCTGTATACACGGCCCGTCTCCAGCCCTTCGATGATATAAGAACCATGCTCTTCCCCGCGGTTCGCCGGTGTATATTCCAGCGCAGGGTCCTTCATCCAGTTCGGAAAATCAGTCTCGAACCAGTTCCGGCCTTCCGTGCAGACCCGGAGATAGCCTCCAGTCTCCCCGTTAATCCAGCTGCCGAGGTCAATCCAATCCATGATTTCACTGCTGCGCTTGCGGTACCAGGGCACATATTCGCTCAGGTGGCCGTTCGATTCCGTGCTGTAATAGCCGAAGCGGCGGAGCATATCAATCCGCACCTTCTCCGTCCGGCTGAACTCCGGATGACACTCAAAGGCTTCAAGCAATCCGGCAGTCAGATCCTTGCCCCTATGCTTTGCAGAGATATACCAGGTCTGATGGTTGATCCCTGCACAAATAATGTCTACCTCGGATTTCTCCAACCCGTACACTTCGGCAATCTGCTGATGCCCATGCTGCACTCCGTGGCATAGACCGATGGTCCGCACACCGCCGTATTTGTTGCAGGCCCAGGTCAGCATGGCCATCGGATTGGAGTAATTAAGCAGCAGTACATCAGGCGCTGCCATTTCACGGATATCGCGGCAAATCTCCAGCATCTCGGCAATGCCGCGCTGCCCGTACATGATCCCGCCTGCACATAAGGTATCCCCGACGCATTGATCCACACCATATTTCAGCGGAATGTCCACATCCGTGGCAAAAGCTTCAAGTCCGCCCATCCGGATTGTACAAAATACGTACTTTGCCCCGCGGAGGGCTTCTCTGCGGTCCGTGGTCGGCTTAATGGAAATCTTCAGGCCATTTTCGCTGATATCCCGCTGGCACAGCTCGGTAACCATCTGCAGGTTGTGGCTGTTAATATCCATAAAGGACACTTCAATGTCCCTGAATTCCGGTACTGTAAGCAGATCACGCAGCAGTCCGCGGGTAAATCCGATGCTGCCGGCTCCGATAAAGGTTACTTTAAAAGACATCCTGATCATCCTCCATCCATTGGCTTGGTTGTTCCTGTCCATTGTAACAAGCAGCCTGAAGGAAGCGTAACCAATATCATGACCATTTCAGCGGATACCTGTCAAAAATCCTCACCTATATTTCGGGCCCCAGCCCTTCACCAGCCCAGGAGTAACGTTCAATGGAATTGCGGTATTCCACCGGGGTACAGCCTGCATACTTTTTAAACAGCAGATGAAAATACTGCCTGCTGCTGACCCCTACATAATCGGCGATTTCCGCCACCGGGATTTCGCTCTGTCCGAGCAGCATTTTGGCCTTATCCATCCGCAACACATTGAGATAATCGGTCAGCGTACGGCCTGTCTGGGCCCTGAAGATCCGGTGCAGATAACCCGGGTGCACACTCACTGCGGCCGCAATCTCTTTGACCTGGATACTCCGGTCATAATTCTGGTACAGAAATTCAATGGCACGCCGCACGTAGAGCTGGGATGGCTGCTGGCTGGCCTCAAGCTGCCCGCGCCGCAGTCTGGAGATGCGTAAGAGCAGTTCGGAGAACAGCAGCTGAACCATGATCCCTTTATCCGTTCCATGCTGATCAAGCTCCAGTACCAGGGCCTTCAGCACATGGAAGATCTCTTCCGGATCCGGCAGCACGAGGCTTGAAAAAGGGGTCCGCAGCAGTTCAGCAAGCGCCTCCTCTTCTCCCGCCAGCTTGCCGATCGACGGGGCAACGCCCCTGTTCTCCGTGAAGCCGAATTCCACATTCAGCATCCGGCAGGAGGCTTCTCCTTCCACGATCAGCCGGTGAGGCACACCGGCATCGATCATAATGAGCTCTCCGCGCTTCAACCTGAAGCATTCTCCGCCGGCTGTGCCCTTTTGAACATCAACAATACAGCTTCCCGAAATCAGATACATAATCTCCGTGGAGTTATGCTGATGGTAGGCCATCGTATAATTGCTCCACTGCTTATAATAGTAGGCAAAAAAATGCGGAATATATTCCCCGTTCAGCAGCTCCTGCTGGAACAGGCTTCCGGTGAGTTCCGGCAAAACGGCTCACTTCCTTCACAGGCTGGTCTTTGACAGCTTCAAAAGTCATTCCTGCCGCTCCTATCACGACACTTGAGATGATGAATTTTCGAAGAATTCCTCCATTTGGCTTCACCAAATTCGAGGCTTCCATAACAATGTCCTCTGTACGGACACCGTTATTTCAGGATAGGACCAGTGTATCCTGTAAGGGCCGCTTAGACAAACTTATCCTTTAAAAGAAGTCAGAGACTGCTGCAAATCCTCAGCCAATGCTTCCAGTTTACCGGACAGGGCTACAAGCTCCTCACTGACAACAAACTGCTGCGAGGACATGGAAGCTACCTCTTCCGTGGAAGCACTTGTCTGCTGCACTACGGAGGAGACGCTTGCCATGGATTCGCCCAGCTGCTGCTGGAAAGCGGCGAGCTCTGTAATCGCATCTGACGACTGGCTGATATAGCTGATGAACTGCTCCATTTCTTCCCGTACGCCTTCAAAAATAATCGAGGATTCCCGCACAGAAGTAATCTGCTCGCGGAACAGAGGGGCCGCTTCACCGACAACGGCGACGGTATCCTCAATATGGCGGCTGATCTCTTCCGTAATGCTGGATACCGAAGCGATAGACTGGTTGGATTGATTGGCCAGCCCGCGGATTTCATCGGCAATGACGATAAATCCTCTTCCCGCTGCCCCCGCGCGGACAGCTTCAATCGACGCGTTCAGGGCCAGAATGTTGGTCTGCTTGTTCACAGCGATCATCGGGGCCAGGATGCTGCGGATCAGATGATTGCTTTCCCGCAGCTTCGCGGTATTCTCCTGGATGAGCATCATCATTTCCATGGTGGATTCGCTCTGTGCAACAAGTGTTTTCATCAGTCCAGCCCCTTGCTCACTCACGGCGATAACCTTTCCCGCCGACGCATCCATCACAGCATTGATTTCCTCTACCCGCCTCGTCTTGTCACCCATCAGTTCCACATTCCGGTTGCTGCGCTCCGCTTCGGCTGCCATACTGGCCGACCCCTGGGCAATTTCCCCGGTCGCAGCAGCCACCTCTTTGGCATGTGCCGAGATGGTTCCCGAGGCCGCAACCAGCTGCTCTGAAGTCGCCAGAACTGCCGCCGCAGAAGCGCTGCTCTGGCCGGCAAGCCTTGCGATCTGCTCCATCATCCGGTTAAAGCTCTGGCCCAGCCGGCCGATCTCATCCCTGCCTTTAAAATTCGTCCGTACCTGCAAATTGCCTTGTTCGCCTTCTTCCATCAGCAGGGCCAGCTTGCCGAGCGGACGGCCGATCAGCCGGACCAGGATGTAGCCGATAAGCAATGCGATTATTGCTGCGGCCAGCACGACCAGTAAAGTGATATACAGCAGCTTGTCTGCGGATTGAGTGAAATCACTTACCGGAGCATAGCCCAGCAGTGTCCATTCCGCCGTCGCCAGCGGCTGGTATACAACCAGTTGAGGCGTACCGTCTTCATTCCCGGCGGTAAAAGACTGCTCTTCCGCCGGCGTCCGGGCACCGGCATTTATGTATGAGGGTTGTCCCAGCAAAGCTTCATTGTCTTCGTATACGATCCTGCCCTCCGTATCGAGGATACGCAGCTCTCCGGCCTGACCAATGTGCAGATTGGACAATATGTCAGTCAAAGCTTTGCCTTTGATCTCGATCAGCATATAATACTCCGCTTCCGGATGCTGAATGTTCCGCAGCAGTCTGCCCATAGTGAGAGCAGGCTCACCGTACACATCGAAAAATCCTTTGGAACGTACAGGGAACCATACCGGATTTCCTTTCGCCGACTCAATTTCTCCGATTCTGGCCTGCACCCCTTCGTCGCTGCGGACACCGACGGTGCCTGTGGCCTTATAGGACTCTACATCCACCAAGCTTCTGGAGACAAGCCGGATGCTGAGGACCCGTTCGTCCGAACCCTTGACGGAGTCCAGCTTGCGGCGGATCCGGTCTTCAGCAGCTGTTTTGGCAACCGTTCCGGTAGCGGGATTATTCACGGATTCCAGGTCTGCTTTTAACGCAGAATCAACTGCGAACTGTCTCGAAAGCGCTTCATACTCCGTGAACAGGAAATCCAGCTTATCGGCCGCCTGGACAATAGCCTGCGAGGAGGCCGCAGCTACTTCTTTTGTAATAATACCTTTAGCTGAATAATACGAGGTAAGCCCCAGGACGGAGGACAACAATACAATGGTGCAGAACAGAATGACAAACAGCTTGATGCCTACCGACCGGAATTTCAAGTTACGCCCCTGTTTCATTACACTCTCTCCCCATAAGAAAATAAGGTACAGCCCTTAATAGACAACATAAAGGCTGTACCCGGTTTCGTATTGCTTGTATGATGCTGTGCTGCGGTAATCTTTTTAACCTTTGCTGGCACCTGCTGTCAGGCCGTCAACAAGCAGGCGCTGCAGGAAGCCGAACAGAATCATAATCGGAACGGAAATCATGACCGCACCGGCAGCGAACAGTGTAAAGTTGGTATTTTGCTGGCTGTTCACCATATCCCACATCCCTACGGCAACTGTCCAATTCTCTTTGGTACGCAGGATCAGCCTCGCAAAGATGAAATCCACCCAAGGGCCGACAAACTGGGTCAGGGCCATATAAGTGATCATCGGACGGGATAACGGCAGAATGATCCGGGCAAAAATCCCGAAGTTGCTCGCCCCGTCGATCCGTGCCGCTTCATCCAGAGAACGCGGTATGGTATCGAGGAAGCCTTTGGCAATCAGCGTACCGCCCAGCGGTGCCCCGGCAGCATAGACAATAATTAGCGCCAGATGCGTATCCAGCAGATTGAACTCCTTGAGCAGCAGATAGATGGCAATCATACTCATGAAGCCCGGGAACATCCCGAGGATCAGCAGGGTTGACATCGTTGTTTTGCGGCTTTTGAAACGGAATCTCGACAAAGCGTAGCTCGTAAGCAAAGTAAGGAATACACCGATCAGCATGGAGAACACAGCGATCTTCAGTGTATTTCCGTACCATGTTCCGAACATGTAGACATCCGAAGTAAACAGCTCTTTGTAATGGGACAGCGTGAATGTTTCCGGAATCAGAGTTTTGGCGTACAGGGATTTACCCGGCCGGAAGGAAGCCAAAAGAATCCACAGGGCCGGATAGAGCGCGGCAACGGCCAGCACAATCAAAATGATATAACTGGCAGCCAGGCGAATAAAATTCGCAAGTTTGCGTCCGATCATCATTGGATCATGTCCTCCTCTTTGAATGATTTGGTCCGGCGGTAATTGTACAGGGAGAACCCGGCTACAATGATAAAGAGAATGATCCCGATCGCTGAAGCCATATTATTTTTGTTCTGATCCAGTGTTAATTTATACAGCCATGTAACCAGCAGGTCTGTTGAACCCGCGTATTGATAATTCCCGTTAACCGGCGCCCCGCCTGTAAGCAGGTAGATGGCATTAAAGTTATTGATATTGCCGGCAAACTGCATGATCAGTGTAGGTGCGGTGGAGAACAGCACCATCGGCAGCGTGATAATCCGGAACTTCTGGTAATTCGTCGCTCCGTCCACTTCAGCCGCTTCGTACATATCGCGCGGGATTGTAGTCAGGACACCCATAATGAGCAGCATGGAAACCGGAATCCCTACCCACATGTTAACCAGGATAACCGTTACCTTCGCCCAGAACGGATCTGTCAGCCATGGCAGCCCGCCGAGTCCGAAATAACCGAGATACTGGTTGATCGGGCCGAACTGGCCATTGAACAGGTTGCGCATAAGCAGCAGGGAAATCATCTGCGGAACAGCATAAGGCACAATCAGGATTACTCTCCAGAGGCCTTTGAACTTGATTCCTTTCTGGCTAATCAGCAGCGCTACTAACAGTCCGCCGAAATAGGTGGTTACTGTAGAAAGAACGGCCCAGACAATCGTCCATGTCAATACGCCGTAAAAGGTCTGGCTCCATGACTTCAGGAAGAGCAGATTGCGGAAGGTTTCGAATCCTACCCAGTCCACCAGCCTGGCCGGCGGGATATGATCCGGCGCGGAGAAGTTGGTAAATGCCAGCATGATCATAAAGATGATCGGCATGATGGTGAAGAACAGAATACCAAAGCCCGGCAGGATCAAGAAGCTTTGGGCAAACTTGTAATCAAGAATGTAGCGTACCGTTTGCTTGAATGTATTGGATTTAAGACCGGCATCGCGCGCCTCGCCAATCTTATAGGCATCTCTTATGTTCATATACCAGAAAACCAGCAAGATGATAAAAAACAGCAGGGTAATCAAACTCTCAATCAGAATAACGATCGAGTGGTCTCCGGGGACCATTTTGGCGATACCCTTAACCTTTTCCAAACGGCTCGGGGAATCCCCCAGTGAAGTGATGCCCCAGAAGGCTCTTCCCAGATTGTTGATGAAATAGATCAGGCCTAAAGCCTCTACAGCTGCAAAAATAAGTCCTTTGATGAATTGGCGGTTATATATTTGTCCCAATCCCATGAAAACGACAGACAGTATTGCGGCCCTCGTACGGTGTCGCTGCATTTCCCTTCCGATCTCCTCTCCGTGCGGAATTCAGGAAACTGCCCGCCGTAAGCATCGGCGGGCGATTTAATTCCACTGTTTGCTATTGATTGTTGCTGCGTACAAACTGTTTTTACTGGGCAGTTGCACCGTTATTGAGATCTTTGATTTGCTCAACTGCTTTGTCCATCGCTGCTTTCGGGTCTGCATTGTTATCCCAGATTTCCGGAAGGGCGGCATTTACCGGGCTCCATACGTTACCCATCTCAGGGATGGAAGGCATTGGCTGGGAGCTCTTGGCTTGTTCAGCAAAAGCGGATACATAAGGGTCGCTTGTAATTTGCGGATCCTGCAGGGCTTCGTTATTCGTAGGAACCGAACCGATCATTTTGTTGAGGGTAAGCTGGGAATCCTTGCTGGAAGCAAAGCTGGCATACAGCTTAGCCGCGTTCGGATATTGCGTATAAGCGTTGACTCCGAAAATTTTGATCCCGGAGAATGTGATTGCCGGCTTGCCGTTAATCGTAGGAACCGGAGCTACGCCCAGGTTGTCACCCAGTGCTTCTTTGTAGGCTGCAAGCTCCCAAGGGCCTGTGATATCCATGGCCACATCTCCGGTAGTGAACAAGCTGCGTTTGATGTCGGCATTGATGTCACCGCTCTTGATCGGCAGTGCTTCCTTCAGTTTGGCAAATGCGGTCAGGCCTTCGATAGCACCTTCGTTGTTCAGGCCGATATCGTTTTTGTCAGTACCGTCTTGACCGAACAGGTAGCCGCCTGTAGTAGCGATAAAGGTGTAGCCGTAGTACATGTTGCCGACTTCCCACATAATTCCGTATTTGTTTTTGTCTTTATCCGTAAACGTTTTACTGAATTCGAGCACCTCGTCGAATGATTTCGGAGCTTCAGGAAGCAGTGTTTTATTGTAGTACAAAGCATAAGTTTCAGCAGCTCTCGGATATCCGTACAGTTCACCTTCATAAGAGGAACCTACAATGGAGGCTTCTGTATTCTCAGCTTTGGTCTGCTCGGCAAAAATATCATTTGGCAGCAGAAGGCTGGCGCTTGCAGCTTTTCCGAGGTTATCGTGCGGGATCAGAACGACGTCAGCCGCAAGTCCGGAAGGTCCGTCCTGGGAAAGCTTGGTTACTTGATCCGGTGGTGGTACCTCTTCAATTTTGACCGGGACATTATACTTGGCAGTGAACTGTTTGGCGATTTCTTCGGCAAAAGGTCTTTCTTCCTTACTTTCCCAAATGACCAGCGAAGCGCCCTCTTCAGGAACAATATCGCCTGTTACAGCCTCTTCATTGCTGCCGCTGTTATTTGCTGTGTCTGTTGCAGCATTTCCCGCAGGCGTGTTGGCTGCCGTGTTATTTCCTCCGTTACCTGCATTGTTGTTCGATCCGCATGCCGTAATGGATACTGCCATGGACAATGCTGCGGTTACAACCATAACTTTTTTCAACTTCATTACATTAACCCCTCCCGATTGTGTATATCGCTTTAGACTTGCGGTGATGCTGCCAAACTTGCGCAAACGATTTCAGAACAGTTAAAAAAAATGTTGGTTCAAGCAAACCATCCTTCTGAATACGCTTCAACAAGTTTTAGAAAGCGCTTCATTACTTAATTTATAATACAACAGTAATGTTAATTGTTAAAACGTTTGCACATAGTGTATTTTGGCATATTCCCGTATTTAATAACAAAAACCTTAAGTTTACTCCTCCTATCGCACCGATACTCTTATTTACTCTCAATCACATGGCCACTTCATTCAGAAATGAACATTTTTCTGGCGTAATGGCTTTATCAGGTACTTGTAAAATGTTTCTTTTCTCTAAATTGCAAGCCGTAAACGGTTTAACGTTCGTGAAAAATTGTGCAATGGTTTGAACAATAGTATTGAACGGCCCTATTTTCCGTGCTATAATCCAAACCAATATGAGCAGCCCGGTCTGCTGGCAGCAGCAGATTCAGCATCCCTTTGTTCTTATACAATTAAAAGGCACTGTTACTGTATCAGGTACAACCTCGGAATTAGCTTTTCGGCGGCGGTTGTGCCTGTTTGGTATGGACGGATTCCGGCTGATCTTGCGCAAATGTGGCACAAAAGCTGTGCCAGCCGTGCAAATGTCCGATTTTCCTCCGGATTTATCTGTAGGTTCCTTATACATACAACTGCAGCCGCCGCTCACCTGTGCTTCTGGTGCAAGTTTTGCTTGATGCTGTTCAGGGATGCTTATGCTTACACAAAACTTAGGCTTATGCTTCCGGTGCAAGTTTTGCTTGATGCTGTTCAGGGATGCTTATGCTTACACAAAACTTTTAGGAGGAATCATCATGTTATTAGAAGCAGTGTATCATCGTCCGCGGTTGAACTGGTCCTATGCTTATGACCGCCGTACCATTCATCTTCGCCTGCGCGCCAAAAAAGGGGATTTAACGGAAGTCTTCGCCTGGGCCGGGGACAAATATGCATGGGATGCCACCAAAGAACTGATTCCAATGAAGCTGTTCACCTCTGACGGGATGTTTGACTACTGGGAGTGTGAATCCGTTCCGATGTACCGGCGGCTGAAATACGGCTTTCTGCTGCAAAAGGATGATGAACGCATCTGGATGACAGAGAGTGATTTTCAGGCTGACCGTCCGGCGAATCCGCAAAGACTGTTCGAATTCCCGTACATTAATCCGGTTGATGTGTTCACTCCGCCTGCCTGGGTCAAGGATGCGGTTTTTTATCAGATTTTCCCTGAACGTTTTGCCAATGGGGACCCCAGCCTGAATCCGGAGAATGTGGAGCCTTGGGGCGGAACGCCGACGCCGAGCAATTTCTTTGGCGGTGACCTGCAGGGGGTTATAGACCATCTGGATCATTTAACCGAGCTGGGCGTTAACGGAATTTATTTCACGCCGCTCTTCACAGCCACTACGAACCACAAATACGACACAGAAGATTACATGAGTGTAGATCCACATTTCGGTGATGTGCAGACGCTGAAAAAGCTGGTGGATGCCTGCCACGAACGCGGCATCAGAGTCCTGCTTGACGCTGTATTCAACCACTCGGGCCGCACCTTTGCGCCGTTTGTTGATGTCCTTGAGAAGGGCGAGGCCTCCGTATATAAAGACTGGTTCCATATCCGCGAGTTTCCGCTGCAGGTCGTGGACAATATTCCGAACTATGACGCCTTCGCCTTTGAACCGCATATGCCAAAGCTCAACACGGGGAATCCGGAGGTCAAAGAATACTTGCTCAAGGTCGCTGAATACTGGATTACAGAGGTCGGCATCGACGGCTGGCGGCTGGATGTGGCCAATGAGGTGGATCATGAATTCTGGCGTGACTTCCGCAGGGTTGTAAAGCGTGCCAATCCCGAAGCATACATCCTGGGTGAAATCTGGCATGAATCCGCTCCATGGCTGGAGGGAGATAAGTTCGACGCCGTGATGAACTACCCGTTCACCGATGCGGTTCTCGACTTTTTTGTGCTCGGAACACTGGATGCCGAGGGTTTTGCCAATGCCATTGGCAGACAGCTGTCCCGTTATCCGCTGCAGGCCAGCGAAGTCGCCTTTAATCTTCTGGACAGCCACGATACAGCGCGTCTGCTGACGCTGGCTGAAGGGGACAAGAACAAGATGAAGCAGGCTGCCCTGTTCCAGTTCACCTTTATGGGCACACCTTGCATCTACTACGGCGATGAAATCGGCATGGACGGGGATTTCGATCCGGGCTGCCGCAAATGCATGGAATGGGATCCGGAGAAGCAGGACCGCGACTTGTTCAGCTTTTACCGTAAACTGATTGATATGCGCAGCAGCCACCCTGCACTCCGCACCGGCTCCTTCAGCTTCCTGGCAGCCGGACGCCAGGGCACCAAAATTGCATATGAGCGCAGACTCGGCGATGACATCGTGATTGTGCTCATGAATACGGAGGAAACCGTTCAGACCGTCCAGATCAGTGTGGAGGAGCGCCAGTGGGAAAATCTGTTCACCGGTGATTCCCTGCGCGCCGAACGCGGCAAACTGTCAGTGAAGCTGCCGGCATTCGGATATACGGTGCTTAAGGCAGTTCTGTAACATCCTCACTCTAATTCCTATACCAAAAGGCACTCTTCATTACCGAAGAGTGCTTCAGGCTGTCGAGAAAATCTCGACAGCCTTCTTTATGTGACTTTGATCTCAGCAGAAACCGCGTTAACGATTGCCAGCTCCCCTCCATCAACTCACGAACACCGTAACCTATTAATGACTTGGAGATGCTAACGGACCAGAGATCCGTTATTTTGCGCTAGAGGTCTGTTTAGGAATCCTAACGGACTCTGGATCCGTTATTTCATCCGAAAGGGCTTAATGTACCCATCATTGAGCAACATAAAGGAACCACGGTCTGTTAGCGATGAAACCGGGGCGATATTAGGCAAATAACGGACGCAGTGTCCGTTAGCGTGCGGAAGAGGACGAGGCATAACGGATGCAGCGTCCGCAGACATGGAAACACAGCAAAGAAACCCAAGACCGTTAAAAGATCTGGGTTTCTTTTCACTCTGAGGCACTCTTCATTATCGAAGAGTGCCTTTTGAATTCATCGCCTTCCTATTTAGCCAGCAGGTTGTAAATGACCTGGGCGCCTTCGGCGCGGGTCACAAGTCCCTGCGGTGCAAACTGGTTGCCCGTTCTGCCTTGTAACAGTCCCTGCTCTGCCGCAGCATGAACATATGGACCCGCCCAAGGGCTGATGCTGGAAGCATCTGCGAAGGATGCACCGCCGGAGCCAAGCTCAAGCTTGCCGCCCTGCTTCACTTCAAGCGCCCGGATGACCATAACAGCCATCTCCTCACGGCTGATGGATTCATTCGGCGCAAAGCTGTCACTGCTGCGTCCGGCGGCAATGCCTTGATTTACGGCTGCAGCTACATAAGCAGAGTACCAGGCCTCCGGCTTCACATCTGCAAATGCCGCCTGACCTTCTGCCTCTATCCCAAGGGAGCGGACAAGCAGCGCGGTAAATTCTGCACGGCTGATACCGCTGCCTGGTTTGAACTCGGCAGCATTAATGCCTGTGACAATTCCTTTGGCGCTGAGCGACTTCACTGCCGCTGCAGCCCAGTGGGCAGCCGGAACATCACTGAAGGATTTGTTAACTTCAAGTGCGGCATATTTACTGAAATGCTTCACCTGGGCAGTAATTGTATCCCCTTGGATAGTCCCTCCTACATATTCTAATGTGCCGTTATCCCCCAGATAATAGACGCCGGTCAGCGCCTGGTCCGGAGATCCCTTAACTTTGAAGGCAAGTGTAACCGGTGCTGTGAGTGCTGGAGCCGGAATAGACGAACCGTCCTTTTTCACAACCGCCAGGCTAAACTCATAGACCCCGGAAGCCGCTTTAACAGCTGTGCTGTCCTTTCTGAAAGGGTTAAGCAGCGTATGGACTGTATTCTCTCCTAGCGGAGAGCTGCTGAACCTGATTTGGGCTCCGTCTGTATCCGCTCCGGTAAGCATCCCTTGAAGTGTCTTCAGTACCCCGTTAGGCAGGGTTACTGACAGACCATCCATTTGCAGCACAAGATCATTGGTGCCCAGTACAGCAGCAGCCTGAACCGGCAGCAGGATGGTATGCGTTCCCGCAGCAGCTTCGACGATAACCTTGCCATCCTTAACGTTTCTTAGAGCATTCTCATCAACAGCGTGCACAGCAGCTGCCGTTGCAGCCGGAGTTGGCGCTGCAGTCCCGGACGGAATCGAACCCGGAACCGAAACTGGCGGCGTAGGTGACGGTGTTGCCGGTGCCGTTGTTGGCTCGGTTGTCGGCTCGGTTGTCGGCTCCGTTGTCGGCTCCGTTGTCGGTGTCGGCGTTGGTGTCGGCGTAACCTTAGTTGCCGCTGCCAAAATAACCGTTCCGCCGTCATCCCGGCCCGGAAGTTCAATCGTTACCGTGCGGTCATCCGATACCTTATATTCTGCGCCGCTATACTCATCTGTTACAAGCTTAAGCGGAGCAAAAGGAACAGGTATGCTGACAGACTGTGCATCTGTTTTTGTATTAATAACTGTAACAACACTGTCGTTTCCGTAAGTCTTGCTGAAGGCCAGATACCCCGTGTCATCGTTGCCGGCAAGCTTCTCACGCATGCCCTTTGAATATACCTTTGAGTACTTCGCACGGATGTTCAGCAGCTTTTGGTAGTGATCATGAAGTCCTTTTTCTGCAGTCAGCTGGTCCCAAGGCATATCCCCGCGGTTCTCGCTGAACTCGCCCTGGGACATATCCCCTGCGTTCTTGCCGGAACGGCCGAGCTCTTCGCCGTAATAAATAACCGGCTGTCCTTTTGCCGTAATTTGCAGGGCGGCCGCGATCTTCAGCTTGCCTTTGTCCCCGCCGACATAATTGGACAGGAAGCCGTCCTCATCATGGCTGCTCAGGAACTGGGCCATCATCTTCGTATTGTCGATTTTGGATTCGCGGTCCTGCAGATATGCATCCACATCGTTAATTTTGCCGTCCGTGAAGCTTTTGGCTGCGCCCTTAAATCCGAAATCAAGCAGACTGTCCATTTGCCCGGTTTGCAGCATGCCCCCATTGCTGTCAATGGTGCCGCCGAAATATTCGCCGACCATTTTGAAGCCGGGATCGATGGCAGTCAGCGCATTTTTAAAAGCTTTCCAGGTGGTGTCCTCTACATGCTTGACGGTATCCACACGGAAATAGTCGATGGTATCACCGCGCTCCGTCCGTGCGTTGTCCAGCCACGCGGTCTGCCAGGCAATGACCTGCTCACGGACAGCAGGATCTTCAGTGACGAAGTCCGGCAATCCGGCCAGCTCTCCCTTGACAGGATCAGTATCTGTAGACACACCGTCCGTACGGAACATGCCTTCAAATCTGGCTTTGTCCTCAGGCGTTACGGAAGGATTGCTGTCAGTGGCCTTCAGTCCGTACCCTGCATGATTCAGGACAACGTCAACCATGATTTTGATCCCCTTGTCATGCGCCTTCTCAATCAGCTCCTTGAAGGTCTCCATGTCACCAAGATGCTCATCCAGCTGTGTGAAATCCTTGGCCCAGTAGCCATGGTAGCCATACTGCGTGCCGCCAAAACCTGTGCCGACGTTGAAGTCGATGTTATCGACCACCGGCGTGATCCAGAGCGTATTGATGCCCAGCTCCTCAAGGTAATCCAAACTGTCGATCATTCCGCGGAAATCCCCGCCGTGATAAGCTTCAAGATGTGTTTTATCAACATTCACGTTGTTGGCGGCATCGCCGTCCTTGAACCGGTCGGTCAGCGCAAAGTAGATTCTGGCCTCATCCCAGTCAAAATCAAGCTTATCGCCGGAATAGGTTCTAGCTTTAACCTCTACACTGGCCGAGCCTTTATGCGAATTGCCGAACTGGTCGGTCAGGGTGACCGGAATGGTTTTGATTCCTGCAGAGACGGTATCTTTAACCGCAACCGTCTGCTTCATCAGCCCTGTGTCAAGCTTCACCATTGCCGGACCGCCAAGTGCGGTCAAGTCCATATACCCGTCCTGATAGGTTACTTCTTCTGATGAATCCGCGGTAATGGTTACTACCGTATTTTCATTGGAATGGACCTCCTGCGGCTCTGCCGCTGCGGTAATGGTCACATCCGGAATATGATACACAACTGCCGATTCGCCGTTAACCGTATTCTTCGGATCCGTAAGCTCTTCGGTTACTCCATCCTTTGTAATCAGGAAGGTATATTTGTAGGTCCCTTTGGCCGCATTGGTCAGCTGATAGCTGAACCATTCCTTGGCCGGATCGTAGACCATCGGATACTCCGTGCCGTTTATTTTCACCTTGGCTTCGGTTATGCCTGCCGGATTACCGCTGCGGAACAGGTCCTCATCGCGGTACTGGAAGGTAATCGCTCCGTCTTTCATGACCGGGCCGCTGATGGAAGGCTTGACATCCAGTTCTTTTACCATACTGGTTACAATCACTCTGGTATACCCTTCACCCGGGGTAAGCGGAATAAGCCGGTCATCCGGATAGTCGAGCTTCCCGGTATTCCAGTCCGTTCCTTTGCGCAGCACAAATCCAACGTTGGTCGCATTCTGCGCCACCTCAATCAGAACACTGGCTTTCCCGTCCTTGAAGGTGGTGAAGTCAATCTGATCCTTCGGCATGCCGTCACCGGTGTTCCAGACCCAGATGTTCCAGTCCTTATAGTCACCGTCTTCACGGACATAGTTAAATTCTACATAACGTCTGTGATCGGCAGCTTCCTTGGCAACTGTTACTTTGATCTTTGCAGTGATTCCGCCAAAAGAGACTGTAATCGTCGCCGTTCCCGCCTTGATGCCGGTAACCACGCCTTTATCGGATACTGCAGCCACTTCCGGTTTATCGGAAACATAGGCGGCTGTGTTCGTCACGTTGCGTGAGCTGCCGTCATCATATTTGGCCATCACTGCTGTTTTATGCGTGCTGCCGATGGAAAGATTGTATTCCGCGGCATCACTTTCCAGCGCAGTCAGCACAGCCGCCGCCGCATCCTGCCGGATAATCACTGCGGTAAGCGGGTCAAGTGCAATGGAGTTCTTTGTCAGTGTGAACCCGGACTGATTGTCAGCAGCAATGGCCAGAAGGCCTGCTTCATCGTTGTCCGCCAGCACCTTGGCTCCGGTTAAATCTTCCGTGAGGGTCAGCGTTCTTGAAACATTGTCAGCATTCAGGAACACATAGTAATTGCCCGTGCCGTCAGTGGCCTTGTTCTTGTAGGCTATCACTAAATCCGTTGCCTTCATTTCCGGTGCAGCGATCAGGCTCACATTGGAATTGACCAGGCTTTTGTCGCCCAGACGGAAGGCATCTGTAGATTTTCTGAGCTGGATGAGCCCGGCAGTGTAATCTTTTGTGGTGTTGTGTACCGGGAAATTGGCTTCATCCGTAACCTTGGACCAGTCGAACATGTTGACTGCATCCGAAGAATCATAGGAATCATGGATAAAATAGCCGAATGACTGGCCGTTTGCATCCTTCATTTCGGTATATTTCTGCTCGGGAACTCCTTCAGCTTTCCATTCCTTCGTACGTCCGTATTCCTGGCCCGCCTGCAGGAAGGCGGTTCCCTGGGAGGTCAGCACCAGCATGTTGCCAAGCCGGATCCGCTTCTGGATTTCCAGTTCATTCTCCGGAATGGCCGGGTCCTTCTTGATGGATTGCGCAATGACATCATGCAGTGTCAGATTGTCATGGGCTTCAATATACGGAACAATATCGCCCGGATCATCTGCCGGAACATTGGAAGGCTGGCCTTTGATATTGTTCAGAATCGTTGCAATGGAACGTGCGCCGCCGGTAATGAATCTCGGTTCGCCTTCTGAGCCAAAACCGGACTTCAGCTCATTGCGGAACTCATCGGAGAATACGCCGACGCTGTCCGTTTTGTCCATCCACAGCTGGTCAGCACCCTTACCTTTGAGCGAAGGGTCGGAAGCATCCCCGCCGAAGGTAACCCAGCCTTCACCAATGAACAGTGCATCCGGATTAATGGCGTAAGCCGCATCATAGGCCGCCTGTACCGCATCCTGCGTGGCATCGCCCATCATATCCCAGCGCATGCCGTCAATTTTGTATTCATCGAACCAGTATTTGACGGAGTCTACCATCAGCTTTTCCGCCATTTTGCGGTTGGTAGCCAGGTTGTTGCCGAATCCGCCGATAAAATTGCCGCCCGCATC
This sequence comes from Paenibacillus sp. PK3_47, assembly GCF_023520895.1. Lineage (NCBI taxonomy): Bacteria > Bacillati > Bacillota > Bacilli > Caryophanales > Paenibacillaceae > Paenibacillus > Paenibacillus sp. PK3_47. The sequence continues at coordinate 4,920,342 of NZ_CP026029.1, read as the reverse complement.
CTGGAATGCATAGTAGTTAGGCACAATGTCGTTCAAAAATTCCTTTTTCGCCATATGCGTGTACACAACATCCAGAATGACACCCATTCCGGCTTCATGAACGGCATCGATCAAGCCCTTCAGCTCTTTAATCCGCAGCTCCGGATCGGCCGGGTCCATGGAGTATGCGCCGTCCGGGGAGAAGTAGCTGTGCGGATCGTATCCCCAGTTGTATTCATTGTTTTGTGCCGAAAATCCGGTTTCGCGCTGGTCCATCTTCGTCTCATCCCCGTAATACCAGGCCATGACAGGCAGCAGCTGGATATGGGTTACCCCCAGGGATTTGATGTAGTCCAGCTTCTTCGCAAAAGCGGCATAGGAACCCCAGCGTTCATTGCCGAGGCTACTCTCAATCGACAGATCCGAGGTGAAATCACGGACATGGACTTCATAAATAACCGCATCCTCGCGTTTCTCATAGCCTTCAATATCGGCATGCTTAAAGTCTGCCGGGTTGGTTCCGCTTAAATCGACAATCGCTGCTTTGCCGACTGTATCGCCGTCAGCTCCTGCCGCTCCCGTAGTATCCACGGTGAATACCGCCATTGATTTGGCATAAGGGTCCAGCACCTTATTGGTGACTCCGTTGTTGGTTACCTCATACTGATAGTAGTAGCCGCGGACATCATCTTCCCCGGAAGCTCCCTTCAGATCAGACGCTGTCAGCTCTGCTGACCATACGCCCTGCTCACCTTTCTCCAGGCTGATTTGGCCGACCAGCTCGGAAGCATCCTCTTTGTTATAGACGTTTGCTGTAACACTGCTTGCCACCGGTGCCCACAGCTTCAGGGTAGCTGATTTGTCAGCAGCATGATAAGTGGCGCCAAGGTCGTCCCCGGTATAGTTGTACATCTGGTCAAGCATTCTCCACCCCGTGGAAGCGGATACAGTTTTGCCTGAATACGTGACGCTGAGCGGTGTCTGGTTTAAATCAAATGCCGCAGTGTCCACTTCGACCGTCGTACTGCCTGTGATCTTAACGGCAGAGACTGCAACTGCATGGCCGTCTTTGTCTTTTACGGAAATTGCACTCTTCAGTGCGGCAGCGTCCAATCCGTCAGTCAAAGTAAATCCAAGCAGCAGTTTGCTGTCCGACAGGACTTCAGCCGAAGCCAGCCCGATAGGCTGTTCGCCGAATGGCGATACATAGACGTTGTCATCGCCGTGTTTGATCCACAGCTGATTGTACCGGCCCAGCAATGCAAAGCTTTTGTTGCCGCCATCCTTATTCTCATTAGTCGGATTTACGACAAGAAAGCCGATTTTTTTGGCATTTGCAATCAGCGGAACATCCACATAAGCTCCAAAACGGTCCTGCTGGTCCGCCCTGAAAGACGTTGCTCCGGCAGGCCAGTTGTCTGACGGAGATGCTACATCATCCCACAGCCATAACCCGTATTGGCTTTGATTGCTGTCCGAACGCATATAATGGATCCGCACTGTATTGGCCGGAAGCTCTACCGGCTCATAAGGAGTTACCAGATCCGATTTTTCTTTGACCCAAATTTCGTTTGTTGCAGCGGTGTTGATGACAAATGTTTTATCTCCGCCGTCCTTGGCCTCGTTTTTCCGGTTCACGATGACAAAGGAAAGCTTCTTCGCGTTTGCTTTTAGCGGAATATCAACATAAGCCCCGTAGGAATCCACCTGTCCATCCGGAAAAGGTGTCGCTCCCGCCGGCCAGCCCGCTGAAGCAGAAGCTACATCATCCCACAGCCATAGGCCCAAATTCTCATAATCACCGGCGTCACGTTTGTAGTGGATACGCATATGTCCTTCAGCCACCGGTGCTGCATTCCCCGGGTCTACCGGCACGGTGAAGCTGGCGTTCACCCCATGATCCTGTGCATTATACTTGAATGTTACCGGCAGATCTGCCGGGAGATTCAGCTCCTGATCGTTCTCAGGGTAAAACTTGTCTTCTGCCGGAGTGCCCCCCGGAACAAATACCCTGTACGTATAATCTCCCTTAGGGATCGTAACTGTGTTCTCATAAATACTGTCAAAATCCCCGTCCGTCAGCATGGTTTTGGCATCAGCCGGTGAATGGCCGTCCGCTTCACCCAGCGCTGTCTGCAGGCTGCCTGTCAGCCTTGGCAGTTTATCCGCAGCAATCGGAGTGTAGAAAGTGCTGTCCGCAATTTTCTTGGTGATGTTGTTGTAATAAAAGGTGACCGTTGTTTCCTCAGACAGTGTAATTTCAATATTGCCGTTTTTGTCTGTTCCCTGCGGATGGGTATAGCTGCTGAATCCGTAGCTCTCCACCCATGAACCGTTAAGCGCTACCTTGTACTCATAGGAACCCGCCGGCAGTGTGCCTGTAAATACATACATGCCGTTTTCTGTGTAAGTCATTTGTGTTACTGTTGCTGCCGGATCCCAGTCCTCCGCTGCATCTGTGTCCGTAGACAGCTCAGACTGAAGGCTTCCTACAAGCACAGCCTTGGCTGCCGCCGCATTCACTTCGGAAGGATATACCGTAAAATAAGAGCAGACCAGAACAATGATCATACTGATGGCGAAAGTTCTTTTCACCCATGAAGCAAATTTCATCTCCGTCAAAACCTCCCCGTATTGGCTGTTCCTGAATACATCTCTTCATTGCACAGGTGCAGGCTCTTCAGGCCGAAATGAAGGTCTTCCCCCTCCTTGTCGAAATAAACCTGTTCATTTTTTGTTCGAAAAAGCTTCCTTAGCGCAAACGTTTGCAAAAAATGGCGGAAAAGCCCACCTCCATCTTTCGTTATGTACTGCAGACAACACAGCGCAAAACAAAAGCTTGTAAGCGCTTTTTTATCTTGTTTACCATAATAATCCGCCTTTTCCGCAATTGTCAACCTGTAGAATTAATCTGTCACTCTAGTTCTCTATCCTTCTCTTCTTCGCTAAAGCTTTAAAAAGTTGCGCAAATTTGCACAAGGCTGCATAATAGGTTTAGCACAACCGTATATAATTCATGCTCTAATAGCTAAAGAACCGTTTGCACAGTTTATATTATGAACTGGCCTGCCGGCAGATTCCTTTTCCTGCTGATGCCTATATCCGTTATGTAATCATGCCCGGCTCATGCCGTAATTTGGAAGATATCTGCTAATTTTTCACTTGTAATGTAAACCTGGGCCTCTGATCGGCTCTTAGCGAGACTTTCTCTATTTACAATTAACAGCACTTCGATTAATATTACTGTGTAAAGCAAACGGTTCCATAAGGAGGTTTCTATGACAGTTACCATAAAGGACGTGGCTAAGAAAGCGGGAGTATCTCCCTCCACTGTATCCCGGGTGTTGTCAGGTCATCCAAGAATTAGCCTAGAAACTTCCCGCAAAGTCAAAGTGATTATGGAGGAAATGGGCTACACTCCGAATATGATGGCCAAAAGCCTGGTTTCGAAGACCACTAACAGCATCTGCATCATCCTGCCGAAGCCTGCTGAAGAGCTGTTCTCCAATCTGTTTTTTATGGAATTAATCCGCGGGATCGTGACTCAGTCGAGCAGATCCGGTTATGATGTGTTGATTAGCTCCGGAGCGAACGAGAAGGAAGAGCTTGAAGCTGTCTCCCGGCTGCTCAAGGGCCGCCGTGTTGACGGTGTTATTCTGCTGTATTCACGTAAAGACGATGCGGTAATCGATTTTCTGGAATCTGGCGGATATCCCTTTGTCCTGGTAGGACGGAGTGACCGCTATGAGGATATATTATCTGTGGATAACGATAATGTTATGGCTGCTTTTGACGCAACAAACCATTTGATATCCATGGGTCATGAGCGTATCGGCTTTGTCAGCGGACCGCCCAACCTCATTGTTTCCCGCGACCGTCTTGAGGGCTACCGCAGAGCAATGGAGAGCAGCGGTCTGGAAATGCGGAGTGAATGGATTGTGGAAGGCGAGTTTCTGCAGGATAGCGGCTACAGGGCGATGTCGTTTTTTATGAATCTCCCGAACCGCCCTACAGCGCTGGTAGCAGTCGATGATATGGTCTCCTTTGGAGTATTGCGCGGACTGAACGAACTGAAATACAAGGTCCCGGAAGATCTGGCGATTGTCAGCTTTAACAACATTCCGTTATCGGAGCTCTCCAGCCCGCCGATCAGCAGTATTGACATCGGAATTTATCATCTTGGCTATACGGCTTCCCAGGTGCTTATCCAGACCATTCAGAAGCCGGATAACGATGATGGATATACTAACCGTTTTGTCATCCCCCACCGTCTGATCGTCAGAGAGTCATCCATGTATGCTCCCGGGAAGAAATGACCCCAGAAACAGGAATAAATGAAGCATAAAAGCTTCATTTATTTTTTGGATCTTTGTACAAACGTTTGCGCTAACTATGAAACGGCTTCATTGCAGGCTTCCGGAGCAAGTTTTGCGGAGAATGCCCAGGAAGCCATGCTATCAAAACTTAAGTTTATGCTTTCGAAGCAAGTTTTGCGAAGAATGCTCTGGAAGCCATGCTATCAAAACTTTTAGGAGGTTCCCACATGTCAGAAATCAAAGCCTGCCTGTTCGACCTGGACGGCGTGCTCGTAGACACCGCAAAATATCATTACATTGCCTGGAGAGAACTGGCGGAAGAACTTGGATTCCAGTTCACCGAGCAGGATAATGAACGCCTCAAAGGCGTAAGCCGGGCTGCTTCACTCAATATTCTGCTGGAGATCGGCGGAATCGAGCTGCCCGAAGCGGAAAAAGCCCGCCTGGCGGAGCAAAAAAACAACCGCTATGTAGAATACATCGCCAAAATGGACAGTTCGGAAATTCTGCCCGGTGCACTTGATTTCCTCAAGGAGTGCCGCAGCCGGGGAATTAAAGTAGCCCTCGGCTCAGCCAGCAAAAATGCGATGACTATTCTGAACAATACCGGCCTGACCCCTTATTTCGATGCCATCATTGACGGCACCCATACCAGTGCAGCCAAGCCGGACCCGGAAGTCTTTTTGCTCGGAGCCCAGGCATTGTCGGCCGAACCGGCCCATTGCGTGGTGTTCGAAGATGCGGAAGCAGGCATTCTCGCCGCAACCCGTGCAGGCATGCGCAGTGTCGGCATCGGTTCCCCCGAGACGCTGTCCGGAGCAAATATTGTAGTTCCCTCCCTGGCCGGCATCACTGTTTCCAGGCTGCAGGAGTCTTTTGCAAGCGTTTGATTCCTTACAGCGCTCTACTCAGCCCATTAGAATCATAAGGCCATACTTCATGAAATAGTTGGATTTCCTCCGTCTAATTCCATTATTTTCTCTGATTTATGATAATTAGGTGGAATTTCTCCACCTTTATCAGATCAAATGCCACTGTGAGGATAAAATCCAACGATTTAGGTGGAGTTTTTCCCACCAGGTTTATATTTCCCGTGTCTGGCGCGGAATGAAGTGGAGAAATTCCCACTAATCAAATCACTCACACCCTGTGAGACAGTTATATTAGAGATAACTATCAGCCAATGCTCGGCGGAGCGGCTTATACGTCCCGTAGGCGCAGGAACTAATAGTTCATTTTATATCATCCCCTATCCAAAAGGAGCCGGTAGCAATGAAACAATATTTAAAAATCGACGAATGGTCCATTATTGAAGAATCCTTTGATCCGCAGACGCAGGAAATTTCCGAAAGCATCTTCAGCATCGGGAACGGCTATATGGGCGGAAGAGCCAACTTTGAAGAGCAGTACAGCGGTCACAGCCTGCAGGGCAGCTACATGGCGGGTGTGTACTATCCGGACAAAACACGGGTCGGCTGGTGGAAAAACGGCTATCCGGAGTATTTTGCCAAGGTACTCAACAGCACCAACTGGATCGGCATCGGCATTGAAATCGACGGTACCCCGCTGGATCTGGCAGCATGCACGGTCAGCCAGTTCCGCCGCGTGCTGAATATGAAGGAAGGTACCCTTTCCCGCAGCTTCACGGCCGTGCTTGAAGACGGCAAGGAAATCAAAGTCGAGAGCATCCGCATTGTCAGCATGGCCCGCCACGAGATCGGAGCGATCCGCTATTCGATGATTCCGGTGAATTTTGACGGACAGCTTACAATTACGCCTTATCTGGACGGTGACATCAAGAACAAGGACGCCAACTACGACGAGAAGTTCTGGAATGAAGTCGAGAAAAAAGCTTCCCCTGAGGGCGGTTACCTCACTCTGAAGACGAAAAAGCTTGATTTTCACGTAACCTCCGCCTTTGCCTATGACATTCTGGTTAACGGAGAGAAGCTCACGGAAGAAGCCGAAGCTGTTGAACGCGATAAATATGTAGCCAGCAAAAACACGGTAAATGTACAGACAGGTGACCAGGTGGTTATTTATAAGTATGCTGCCAACGTCACTTCCCGCAATTACGGGCTGGGACAACTGGTGGAAGCTGCCCATACGGCGCTGGAAAGTGCCCGTGAGGCCGGCTTTGTAACGCTGTTGACCGAGCAATCCGCGGCTTGGGGTGAGAAGTGGAAGGAAAGCGATATTATCATTGAAGGTGATGTGTCGGCGCAGCAGGCGATCCGCTTTAATATTTTCCAGCTCAACCAGACGTATAACGGTGAAGATGACCGCCTGAACATTGGACCTAAAGGCTTTACCGGGGAAAAATACGGCGGCAGCACGTACTGGGATACTGAAGCTTACTGTGTGCCGTTCTATCTCAGCACTGCGGATTCCAGCATCGCCCGCAACCTGCTGATCTACCGCTACAAGCATCTGGAGAAGGCCAAGGAAAATGCCCGGAAGCTCGGCTTCAAAAAGGGTGCATTGTATCCGATGGTAACGATGAACGGCGAGGAATGCCACAATGAGTGGGAGATTACGTTTGAAGAGATCCACCGTAACGGTGCAATTGCTTATGCCATTTACAACTATGTGAACTATACCGGCGACAAAGCCTACCTCGGCCAATACGGCCTGGAGGTGCTGGTGGAAATCTCCCGCTTCTGGGAAGAACGCGTGCATTATGTACCGCGCAAGGACAAATATGTAATGCTCGGCGTAACCGGACCGAACGAATATGAGAATAACGTTAACAACAACTGGTACACCAATCGTATTGCCGCCTGGACGATGGAATATACGCTGGAGGCGCTGGCCTATCTGAAGGATAACGAAAGCAGCCGGTATGCTGAGCTTGCCGAGAAGCTGGAGCTTGCAGACAGTGAAACTGACAAGTGGAATGAAATCATCGCCAAAATGTACTATCCTGCGGATGAGGAGCTCGGTATTTTCCTGCAGCAGGACGGCTTCCTGGACAAGGAAATCATTCAGGTCAAGGACGTTCACCCGGAGAACCTTCCGCTGAATCAAAAATGGTCCTGGGACCGTATCCTGCGCTCCTGCTTCATCAAACAGGCTGATGTGCTCCAGGGACTATATTTCCTTGGCGACCGTTACGATCTGGATACCAAAAGACGGAATTTCGACTTCTATGAGCCGATTACCGTCCATGAGTCCTCCCTCTCCCCTTGCATCCATGCGATTCTCGCCTGCGAGCTGGGCTACAAGGAAAAGGCTTATGAAATGTATCTGCGCACCTCACGGCTTGATCTCGACAATTACAACAACGATACGGAAGACGGCTGCCATACCACAAGCATGGCGGGCACCTGGATGTCGGTTGTTCACGGCTTCGGCGGGCTTCGCGTACTGGCTGACCGCCTGGTACTGAACCCGTCCAATCCGGGACACTGGACCTCGTATTCGTTCAAAATCATGTTCCGCGGCTCCCGGCTTAAGGTCAACGTTACCGATGCACAGGTCACTGTTGTCAATGAAACGGACATTCCGGCTCCGGTTACTATTTTTGGCAAGGAATACACGGTGAACGGGCTTAGCAGCGTTACTGCTGAGGGGTCATCTGTAGCGGTTTGATTTGGGCCCCGGAGGGATTTATGCTCTTCGGGGTGTTTTTTTATAAGATGAACTTTAAAAAACAAATGGGCTACAGCCTTCACTTCGTTAATTTTGGACTTCGGCCGCTGTTGTATTTGAATTTCATCAAACACGTTAATTAAATAGAAAGAACCAGGATTGTTGATTTTGGGATTAGCCGGGATTACAGAGAATGTTTGGACTTCCGGCCGCTGTTGTCTGCAGATTTCTCTGATTTGTACCGCTATTCGCGGTAGAAATCCGCAGACAAAGGCGGACGCTATCGCTCCTACAGTTCCAAACTTCTCCTCCATCCCTTCTCCCTAAATTTTCAATTGTAAGTTCCATCTATTTAATTATGATAGAAATTCAAAGACAAAGGCGGACGCTGACGCTCCTACAGTTTCAAACTTCCCATACGTTACTACCGCCCACTTGTTAAATTTAAAAAATCATCTTATAACGTTTTGTTTGTTATAAAAAAACTATTACAAAAAAATTCTTTTTAAAGGAGTTAACTATCCATGAACAGAGCCTTTTGGAAAGAAGCCGTAGTCTACCAGATCTATCCCCGCAGCTTCCAGGACAGCAACGGAGACGGGATCGGCGATCTGCGGGGGATCATCTCCCGGCTGGATTATCTGCAGAAGCTGGGTGTCGATGTAGTCTGGATGTCGCCTGTCTATAAATCGCCGAACGATGACAACGGTTATGACATCAGCGATTATGAGGATATCATGGATGAATTCGGCACGCTCCAGGACTGGGAAGAGCTGCTGGCCGGGCTGCATGAACGCGGCATCAAGCTGATGATGGACCTCGTCATTAACCATTCCTCGGATGAGCACGCCTGGTTCGTGGAATCCCGCTCCTCGAAGGATAATCCGTACCGGGAATATTATATCTGGCGCCCGGGCGGTCCGGACGGCGAGCCGCCAAATAACTGGAGCTCTATCTTCAGCGGTTCGGCATGGGAGCTGGATGAAGCTACAGGGGAATATTATCTCCATCTTTTCTCGCGCAAGCAGCCGGATTTGAACTGGGAGAATCCCAAACTCCGCGAAGCCCTCTACAAAATGATGACCTTCTGGCTGGACAAGGGTGTAGACGGTCTGCGGATGGACGTAATTAACATGATCTCCAAGGTTGAGGGTCTGCCTTCTGTCCACAGGGATGATCTTGACCCCGGCAGACTGGCGGGCGGCGGCGAATATTATATGAACGGTCCAAGAGTCCATGAATATCTGCAGGAGATGAACCGGGAAGTCTTATCCAAATATGACGTTATGACCGTCGGCGAAACTCCTGGAGTCAGCGTGGAGGACGCCATTCTGTATACTGCCGAAGACCGCAAGGAGCTGCAGATGGTGTTCCAGTTTGAACACATGGATATCGACGCCGGGCCAGGCGGCAAATGGGAGATCATGCCCTGGAACCTCACAAAGCTGCGCGATATTCTGCACAAATGGCAGGTCGGGCTCGCAGAACAAGGCTGGAACAGCCTGTATCTGAACAATCATGACCAGCCGCGAATGGTATCGCGTTTTGGGCATGACGGAGAGTACCGTGTGCTCTCGGCCAAAATGCTGGCCACCCTGCTCCATACGCTGAAAGGCACACCTTATATTTATCAGGGTGAAGAAATCGGCATGACCAATGTAAAGTTCCCGGTGCTTGAGGATTACAAGGATATCGAGAGTCTGAATATGTACCGTGAAAAGGTCACGGAAGGCGGCGGGGATCATGATACGATCCTGAACGCTATCCATGCCAAAGGCCGGGATAATGCCCGTACCCCGATGCAGTGGGACGACTCTGCAAATGCAGGCTTTACTGAGGGTACGCCATGGCTTAAGGTCAACCCGAACTACAAGGATATCAATGTGCAGCAGGCGCTGGCGGACGATAATTCCATCTTTTATTACTACCAGAAGCTGATCTCCCTGCGCAAAGAGCATCTCATTATGACCTATGGTGAGTATAAGCTGCTGCTGCCGGAGCATGAATATGTATACGCTTATACCCGGACGCTGGAGGACGAACAATGGCTGATTCTGCTTAATTTCAGCGCGGATCCGCAAAGCGTAGAGCTGCCGCAGGAGCTGGCTGCCGTAACTTCAACCATTATCGGAAATTACGCGGATGAACCGGCTGCAGCGGAACGCGAAACCCTCCGGCCTTACGAAGCCCGGGTCTGCCGTCTTGGCAACTGACAGCTTGGCCTCTGATACGTTATACTTTGAGGACAACCTGTCAGCAGTGAGCAGAGAATAGCAGGACCGGGATTCTGCGGCGTGATAGTATGGTTCTAAAGGGAGATGGCGGACTTGGAATGGCTGATCCGGATGAAGGATGCTATGGATTATATGGAGAGTAAGATGACTGAAGATCTGCGAATTGAGGATGTGGCGAAGATCGCGCATGTGTCACCGTTTCATTTTCAGCGCATGTTCAGTATGCTGACCGGCTTCACCGTAGCCGATTATATCCGTAAACGCAGACTGACATTGGCCGCCCAGGAGCTGGCCAGCTCAAAGCTCAGAGTGCTGGATGTAGCGCTGAAATACGGATATGACTCTCCGGAAGCTTTCGCCAAGGCGTTCCGCAAGGCCCATGGGCTTACCCCCTCCGCCGCGCGTGAACCCGGGGTGCAGCTCAAGGCTTTTCCCCGCCTCTCTTTCCATCTGTCATTGAAGGGAGATCAGGAAATGGACTACAAAATCGTGGAGAAACCCGCTTTTACCGTCATCGGCAAATCAATGGAGGTAACCTGCCGGGACGGTGAGAATCACCGCAGAATCCCGCAGTTCTGGAACGAATGTAACACTGACGGCACTTCGGATCAGCTGATTGAGCTTGCATCACAAGAATACTGGCTTGGCATCTGTATGAGTATGGATATGGAGAAGGAGCTTTTGTCCTACTGGATCGGAGTAGAGGCAGATGAAGCTGCAGATCCGCAGGGGTATGAAACTGCCGTTGTCCCGGCGGCTAACTGGGCGGTCTTCACCTCCACCGGCCCGATGCCGCATGCCATCCAGAACGTCTGGGAACGGATCTATCAGGAGTGGTTCCCGTCTACCGGATATGAACATGCCGGCGGACCGGAGTTCGAATTATACCCTCCCGGTGATACGGCTGCCGAAGATTACGTGTGTGAAGTATGGATTCCGGTAGTAAAAAAATAACACCGTAGAGCTTGATACATGATGTTTATAAGGTAAAGACTATCCGTCAGGGTGGTCTTTTTTTCTATTATTTTGCGGAAAATTGTTTTGAGAATCGGCCAGGGCTTGGTATAATAGACAGGTTAAAAGGCTTACAGGCAAGAAAAATGTCATCCGAGATTCGGTGAAGGAGAAATCCATGTCTAATGTAAAGATTTTTTCAGACAGCACTTCCGATTTGCCGCAAGGCTGGAAGGAAACGTATGATATCGGGATCGTTCCCCTGTATGTCGTGTTTCAGGACGGCACTTACAAGGATGGTGTTGATATTACCCCGGAGGAAGTGTACCGCCGTGTAGCTGCGGGCGGAGCATTGCCCAAGACGGCTGCGCCATCTCCGGCTGACTTTATGGCTGCTTTTGAGCCTGTAATCAGCAGCGGAGGAGATATTGTATATATCAGCCTGTCCTCTTCCTTATCCTCTACATATCAGAACGCCCTGCTGGCTGCAGGAGAATTTCCGGAAGGCCGTGTGCGGGTCGTGGACTCCGAGACGTTATGCGGAGGCATCGCATTGCTGGTCATGAAGGCCGCCCGTGCAGCAGCAAAAGGCCACAGCAGCGCTGAAATCGCCAGCATGCTGGAGCAGTCCCGCAGCCGTGTGGAGACAGAGTTCGTTGTGGATAACCTCGATTACTTATATATGGGCGGACGCTGTTCAGGCATGCAGAACTTTATCGGCAGCCTGCTCAAAATCCGGCCTGTACTGCGCCTGATCGACGGCTCCATTGTTCCGGTAAGCAAAATCCGCGGCAAGAAGGAAAAAGCGGTCGAGCAAATGCTGCAGCACGCGCTTGCCAATGCCGGTGTGATCGATAAAGAGCTTCTGATCGTTGCCCATACGCTGGCGGAAGAAGATGCGAAGTATCTGGAGAAAGCCCTGCGTGAGCAGACTGACGTGAAAGAAATTGCCGTTATTCATGCAGGCTGTGTAATTGGCAGCCACTGCGGTCCGGCTACTGTGGGACTTATGTATATGCGTTAAAAGACTGCACACAAAACCAGCAAATCGCCGGAGTACCGGGATTTGCTGGTTTTTTATGTTGTGCTCCATAACCGGAAGCAGCCTATGCTTTTTTGACAAACTCCGATTTCAGCTTCATCGCGCCAAAGCCGTCGATTTTGCAGTCAATATCATGGTCACCGTCAACGAGGCGGATATTCTTCACCTTGGTGCCGATCTTCAGCACGGATGAGCTCCCTTTGACCTTGAGGTCTTTGATCACGGTTACAGTATCCCCATCCGCCAATATGTTGCCGTTGACATCCTTGACCACTTTGGAGTCTTCGCTGCTTCCGGTATCCGTGCCGGGAGTCCATTCATGCCCGCATTCCGGACAGACCAGCAGGTCTCCGTCTTCATATGTATACACTGAGCTGCACTGCGGACAATTCGGTAATTCATTCATTATTGCATTTCTCCATTCGTTATAAGTGCTTCCTTCTTAAGGATAAAATTCCGTTCCTTCCTCCGCATTTTCTCTCACAAAAGGCAGCATAAAGCGGAAGATCGAGCCGCGCCCTTCCTCGCTCTCCACAAAGATGGTCCCTCCCATCAGCTCGACCAGCTGCTTGCAGATGGCAAGGCCGAGACCCGTGCCGCCGTACTTGCGGTTAATGAACGGATGAAGCTGGGAGAAGGATTGGAAGAGCAGATTCAGCTTGCTGTCGGCTATGCCTACCCCGGTATCGCGGACGGAAAATTCCAGCAGGTATTCGGGAGAACCCGGCAGCGGAATGTTCTTCACAGACAAGGTTACGCTCCCCCGTTCCGTAAACTTCAGGGCATTTCCGACCAGATTGACAATGATCTGGCGCAGCCGGCTGGGATCGGTTGTCACCACTTCCGGAACACTCGTATCCGCCCACCAGCGCAAGGCGAGCTTCTTCTCCTCCGCCTTCGGCGTGAACAGATCAATAATCCCCTCAATCATCTCCCTGAGGTCGAATGTCTCCGACTGCAGCGGCATTTTGCCGGCTTCCATCTTGCTGAAATCCAGTATATCGTTCAGAATCTGCAGCAGGCTGTAGCTGCTGCTCCGCAAAATCTCTGCATAACTGCGCTGCTCCTCCACTAGCTCCGTTTCCAGCAGCAGATCAGCCATGCCGATCATCCCGTTCATGGGGGTACGAATCTCGTGGCTCATCATCGCCAGAAAGTCGGACTTGGCCTGGGCAGCCTGCTCAGCCGACTCCTTGGCCCGGAGAATCTCCCGTTCGTTCGTAATATCGCTGAAGGAAACAACGACTCCGCGGATTACATCCTGATCGAGCAGCGGGGCAATCCGGTAGTTAACGAAAAAGCTGGTGCCGTCCTTACGCCAGAAGATCTCATCATCATGGCTGCGGATGACTCCGTCTGCCAGCGTCAGCGTAATCGGGCAATCCTGTGCAGCATACCTTGAACCGTTGCTCCGGGTATGATGAATGTGATCCATCAGATACAATCCGGCCAGTTCGGAAGGGTCGTAACCCAGCATATCTGCTCCCTCGCGGTTAATAAAGATCGTTCTGCCTGAAGCATCCAGTCCGAAGATACCTGCGGATACAGAGTTCAGGATCATACTGTAGTAATTATCCTCCGATATATCCAGGGATGGTGCAGCCTCTTCTGTCCATGGCGAAGCTTCAAAAGCCCTGAGCCGGCGGAACCAATGCTGCAGCTGAACCGGGAGGCGGCCTGCAGGGCTTATGTGAATGACGGCGAATACGCCCGCCACCCCTTCTGCTGTCTTCAGCGGCACATAGGTAAGGACGGCGGGGTACGCATCTCCGCCAGTCTCATCCTGGATTTCAAAACCGGAGGCTTCCCCTTCCAGCGCTGCGGCGAAATGTGCCGCTCCAGGAAGGCACGGCTCTGACCCGGCAGGGCTTTCTTCTGACAGCAGTATTCCGCTGCCGTCCGCAAGGACGGTCCCGCGGTTACAGTCTACGTAATGCCCCTGCCTGTCCAGCACAATAACTAAATCCGGATGGTGCTCAAATAACGATCTATAAGCACTTCCTTGCGAATGCGCGCGGCCTAGAATAGCAGCCCAGTCTTTATGCATACCCCACCTCCTCATCCTGAACTAACATTGTCCGCTGCTCTTATGTGCTGTCTGTCCGAAAAATGCGGAATAACTCTAATTATGTAGAAATCCCTGAATTATTTTTTATTATAGCAAAAAATCTACATTTGGTCGCCAACAAAAACACTGGTGTTATGCGGTTTTCAAGGCAAAAAAGCCCCTCGGCAGACGGGCTGCGGATGCGGGCCGCATCCATTGTCCATCACAGCCGGAGGCTCAGTAATTATACTTCAAATCAGGCAATGTCCTTATGTTCGATATTGCGGAAGGAGAGATAGGCGATGCCAATCCCGATCAGGCTGAGGGAAAGAGCCACCCCTGCCTGATTTCCCAGCCGGAAGTTCCCAAAACCCGATGACAGCATGCTGACAACCAGGATCGCGGTCACAATGGTGGCCGGAACCGATTTTTTGCGCATACCGAAGAATAATGGAATCAGACCGATTCCCGCTGCATATACGGCATCAAGTGCTATACTTGGCAGCTCTGTAAGGAGCATTTGGGCCGTCAGCTGTCCCTGGATTACATCCTTCACATAATAGTCGATTCCTCCCAAAAGCACACTCAGTATAATATCGGAGGCAAAGATGCTGATCAGGGTGAACAGGAACACGATCATTAATTTGGCAGAAATCAGCTTTTTGCGGGAAATCGGGTACATGAACAGAACGGTAATCGTGTTATTTTTAAACTCATCAATGACCAGTTTGGCCAGCAGTACAGAAGCATAAATGATAAACGTCCCGTTTACAAAAACGTACAGACCTTCAAAAACATCGGTAAAGGTGCTGAATTCGCCCTCTTCGGTGAAAATGACAAGCGTCATAAAGGCGAGAATGGCCAGGTTCACGATCAGAATGCCTTTGATCCAACTGGTTTTATTTTTACGCAGCTCCAGTCTCATCAGCTTAAGCAACGCCGTCACCCCCCATCAGTTCCACAAAATAATCTTCCAGCGAGTGATGCTTCTTGCTCAGCCCTTCCAGCTCGACACCGGCATCCGCCATGGACTTGTTCAGCGCAAGCGGGGAGACATCGTCATAAATCCGCAGGGTCCGGGAGTCCAGAATTTTATAGTTGGATAATCCCAGTTTATGCTCCAGGACGTACACAGCTTTTGTTGCCTCGTGAGTAATAAGCTCGATATACTGTGTATTCCGGCTGCGGATCGTATCCATCGCCACTTCCTCGACCAGAACACCCTCACGGATCACGCCGATAGTGTCGGCGATCTGTTCAATCTCCCCCAGAATGTGGCTGGAGATCAGCAGCGTCATTCCATATTCCCGGCTCAGCATCCGGAACACCTCGCGCAGCTCCTTGATGCCCAGCGGGTCCAGACCGTTGATCGGTTCATCCAGAATGAGCAGCTCCGGCTTGGTCATCACGGCCCGGGCAATGCCCAGCCGCTGCTTCATCCCCAGAGAGAACTGCTTAACAGGCTTATGATCTGTGCCCGTTAGCTTCACCAGCTCCAGCGCTTCCTTAATCGCCTTCGGCTCGTAGTAGCCCATGTATTCACCGTGCAGCTCCAGATTTTCCTTGGCAGACAGCTTGTCATAGAACACAGGGTACTCAATGATGCTGCCCATGCGCTTCAGCATTTCATAAGAACGGGCCGTCATTTTCTCCCCGAAAAATTCAATCTCCCCCGCCGTCGGCTTGACCAGATTCGTGATCATTTTCATCACCGTAGTTTTGCCTGCACCGTTGGGTCCAAGAAAACCGTAAATCTCACCCTGCTTAATATTCATGTTGACGCTGTTCACGACTTCCTTGCCCTGAAAGACCTTGGTTAAATCCCATGTCCGCAATATGGCTGTCATATCCGTTTACCCCTTTGACTTCGTTTTGTTCTTCTTGAGTTTTATTGTACAGGGCGGAATTTTCTTTTTTATTACCTGAATCTTACGAAATTCTTAAGCTGCTCAGAAATTCATTCGGCGGAAGGTCAGGGTGAAGACGGTTTTGACAAAAGGCTTGCTGTGCAGCGAGATGGTTCCGTTCATTTGCTCGGTCAGTCTTTTGGTGATGGTGAGGCCGAGACCGCTGCCCTGGTAGTCCTTGTTGCGTGAATCTTCCAGCGTGTACAGCCGTTCGAACACTTTATCCTGATGGCTCTCGGCAATTCCTTTGCCCCGGTCCCATACCTCAATACACACCTGTTCCTCATCACTGTGCAGCTTCAGCCCAAGTATGCCGCCGGCACCGCCGTAGGTTATGGCATTGGCCAGCAGATTGGAGAGCACCCGGTCCAGCGCTTCCTCGTTGCCCAAAATGTAGACCGGTTCATCGGGAATGTCCAGCTGCACCTCACTGCCGCCTGCAGTGACCCGGTCGTAAAAGGAAAGCAGATTCTTCCGGCACACTTCGCCAACCTCAATCCTGTGAAGCGGGATTTCCTTATCCCCGGACTCCAGCTTGGCCAGATCAAAAAAACGGTTCATCAGCGAGATGACCTCCTCCGCCTTGCCGTGAATGGTCCGCAGCATCCGCTCGCGTTCCTCAGGCTGCATCCCGCCGTCCTGCAGAATGGTCTCTATGTAACCGAGCACCACCGTCAGCGGAGTCTTAAGGTCATGGGAAATATTCGCAAGCATGTTCCGCATGGATTTCTCCATCCGGGCGCGCTCCACAGCTCCCTTATGATTGACATCGAGCAGCCGGTTAAGGTCGGTCAGCAGCTTTTGCAGCGCCGGACTGCTGTCAAAGACAAGCAGTCTTTCATGCGAACCCGCAGCAATAATGCCCTCCAGCTTGGTATGTGTATATTCCAGCTGCCTGGCGTGCTGCCGGGCATTTATATACTGCCGCAGGATCACCAGCAGAAGCAGAACAATGATCATACAGAGAAAGACTGTCATCAGGGCGTATCCTCCAGCTTGTAGCCGATTCCCCACAGGGTTTTGATATATTCCGGGTGTGACGGGTCGTCCTCAATCTTCTCTCTTAATCTCCGCATATGTACATTGATCACATTCTCATCACCATAGTAATCCTCTTCCCAGACGAGACTGTAAATCTGCGCTTTGGTATAGACTCTGCCGGGATGGCTGACAAACAGCTTCAGGATGTGGAATTCCTTGGCGGTCAGCTTCAGCTCCTCCCCGTTCTTCAGCACAGAGAAATTGCCGAGATCGACAGTCAGTCCGCGCAGGGAGATTGTATTTGTTTTGTCTGAGAGGCTGCTATCCGTGCCGGAACGGACAGAGGCGTATCCCGCCCTGCGGATTGCCGCCTTTACCCTGGCTGCCAGCTCGATCATCGAAAAAGGCTTTGTAATATAGTCGTCCGCACCAAATCCAAGCCCCAGGGCCTTGTCCACATCGCTATCCTTGGCAGACATGATCAGCACCGGCACCAGGCTTCCGGCCCGGATGGTCTGGAGTATATCCATACCGCTGCGCCCCGGCAGCATCAAATCCAGCAGCACCAGGTCGTAGGGACCGCTGTTATGTATTTTTTGTTCCGCAGCCTCGCCGTCAAAAGCCGCCTCCACCTCATAGCCCTCTCTCGCCAGATAAGAGCTTACCATTGTACTAATGTCCCTATCATCCTCAATCAACAGCACACGCTGCGCCATTTCTGCACCCTCCTGCATCAACCTGTCATTAGGTTAAAGTATAGCAACTTCGCTGCAGGAGAGCAGCAACATTTTGGATTAGCGTGGCTTACACTGCGTTTGAAGAGAAGTCCTAACCTGGGCAGTTCCCGGATGTTATGCGGCTGGATGCAGCTGTTTTGCAGCTGTTATGCGGCGGTCACTCTTTTTCGTACAAATCCCACCACGGCATTTCGGTATTAAAAATTAATATAAAGTAATGATGCTCCGGGTCGTCCTTCAGCTCAACAATGCGGTCACCGGTCTGCGTGATTCCGAGGGCCTTCCGCTTGATTTTGCCATCGTATTCCGTCTGATCTGCCGTTCCGCGGTAGACATAGGTCCCGTACTTTGGGCTCGACAGCTCCCGCTGCTGATTTACGGTGAACGGCTCGTACGTCGGGAAAAACGTGTTTTTGATAAAAAAGCCTATCCATACCGCGAGTCCGATAAAGATGATGGCTGCTGTGAGGCGGATAATCAGTTTCTTTTTTGAACGCTGCTGGTTCATGAGTGTGAACTGCTCCTTTCTGCTTCAAGACACTATCTTCCAATAACTAGGTTATAGTGTTAATTCGTCGAACGGGGCGGAAATCCTTTATGTAGGAAAATGGGCCAACGTTAGGGGGATTGAGTCTGATGTATGCGAAAAATTGAGTACATTACGGCTCCGCCAAGAAATTGTATCGCAACGTTTGAACAGATAAGCGGCATTTCTGCGGGGAACAAAAATAACCGGCCGGGACTCTCTCCCGCCGGCTGATCAACTTTGACGAAAATCAGGATTGGTTTGTGATATACTGAACAAAAGGAGAGTGAACTAGATGTCAATTTCCAAGGAACAATTAGAGCAAAGTTTTCAGGGCAAATCTTACGTAGACCTTAAAGACCTGGTCCAGCTAATTGAAGAAAACTTTGGATTCAATGTTACGCTGCAAAGAAAAGATGAACAGCCTACATTTACAGAAGAACAAAAGAAGCGAATGACTTCAGTCATTTTTAAAGATGAAGGCGTTTTGTCCCAGCTCCGACAAGCCCATCGAGACCGCGAAAATGGAATTTCAACATACAGTAACAACGAAGAGGAATTTGCTCAATTACTGAAAGAGGTCCAGAATGAACAATGACAGTTACAATGTTCTGTGGACCACTTACGCTCGGGTAGCTCTCGCCCGCATGGGCAAGTTTAAAGTAGATCCAACAAACGTTTTTAAGCGTTCTATAAATATTCTGGAGGATGAACCCCAATACAAGGCTGATGGAATATCGGACTTTCCTGGTTTTGAGTTTAACGGATACTACTGGCTGCTAATCAGTAACGTAATCATTATATACAGGATTGACGAGGAGCTTCGCGAAGTGTATGTCGACGCTTTTTACTTTGCAAATACAGGGTTATCGCATTATATTTTTTGGGGAATCGATCCAGATGAAGAATAGCCTAGCCCACAGAAGCATTAGCTACGGGGTTAGGCTATTTTTTGTCCTAAACACTTCAGTCTCAACAAGCCATTTCTGGATCTTTGGTTCACTGATTTTTCAAAAGCATTCTTAACCCGTTTCTTCGTGTTTACTCCTTCATTATCACATAGTTCATATAATGTCTCCCTACTTCTTTCTCCCCAACATACTCTCCCCCTCCCGCCCATATACATAACTAAGAAACGTGTTCCTATATAGGAACGGCTGCGGCGCAGATCAGAACCATTTGCGGCAGGCAGCAAGCTGGGAGGAGCGATGGATCATGCCTGGTGAAGATGAGATCAAAGCGCTCGAACGGTCAATTGCCGAGATTACGGAGATTGCTACCGGGTTCGGGCTTGATTTTTATCCGATGCGTTATGAGATATGTCCGGCTGACATTATTTATACTTTTGGTGCCTATGGGATGCCTACCCGGTTCGGGCACTGGAGCTTCGGTAAGACTTTTCACAAAATGAAATCGCAGTACGACTTCGGCCTCAGCAAAATCTATGAGCTCGTTATCAACTCCAATCCGTGTTATGCCTTCCTGCTAGACGGGAATTCGCTGATCCAGAACAAGCTGATCGTGGCGCATGTGCTGGCGCATTGCGATTTTTTCAAAAACAATATGCGTTTTTCTGCATCCAACCGGGATATGGTCGAGAGCATGTCAGCCACAGCTGACCGGATAGCCGGTTACTCGGTGACTTACGGGACAGATGCCGTTGAGAGCTTTATTGACTCCGTGCTGGCGATTCAGGAGCATATTGATCCCAGTCTGATCCAGCCGCGCAAGCTGGGCAAAAGTGATCTGCTGGAAGCCAAAATGAAAGAACGCAAAGATACACCTGCGCCTCAGTCTGCGCCAAGCCCCTACAGTGAGCTGTGGAATCTCGATCAGGCCAAAGCCGCTGTCCAGGGACCGGACCCTGCGGCCAGACGCAACTTCCCTCCGGAGCCGGAAAAAGACATCGTCTGGTTCATCCAGCAATACTCGACAGTGCTTGAGGACTGGCAGCGCGACATTATGACCATGCTCCGTGACGAGATGCTCTATTTCTGGCCGCAGATGGAGACGAAGATCATGAACGAAGGCTGGGCTTCGTATCGCCAAGGTGCTTACGAAAAAGACACCCAATCGGGTGCCTTTGTTGTTTATTTGCTGTTTGCCAGAAAATCCTCTAAAAGCTTCAATGCACTTTCCTCGCTTGGGTCGTTTGTGTCAAGTTCTCCCCGCAAGGATTTTGTAACGATTGACTTCTCAATATTTCCCAATATCTTTGATAAGCTTTCAAAATCAATTAATGATTCTTTTTCAAGTAACGTTTCGATTTTTTTGATTATTTCAGTTTGTACTTCAATTGGTGCAACAGGGAACATGAACTTTCGAATAGTAGTTACGTTAACCCTTGGTGAAGTCGTTTGAGAAACATTTTTCATGGCTTGCTTAAAAATGATTAATGAATTCATTCCAAACAAGAAGTATTTATATTGAACTATACTAGGATTTGGTCTAAGTAAAACAAGTCTTTGGGCTAAACATACCTTTTGATCTTCGATCATTCCAGCATTACCAGCATTCATCATGATCCCTGCTCCTTCTCGACAGTAGATCACATCACCATACTTAGGAATTGTTCTCTTAGTACGTTCCATATACTCTTCTTCAGATACCTTTTTTGAATCTGATAAATCAATTTTTGCAAATCCTATATCTGATGTTCTTAGAGCTGGAATACCTTCCTCAACGTATTTAGGAGTCGAATGTGGACAATCGATTATGTCCTCACATATTGCTTCAACTGTACTCCAACGCCAACCTTCAGGTAATTTAAAAGGAGTTTCCTTTTCTGTAGATTGTGTTTCACATTCCACACTCTGCCACTTCTCCGTCAACTCCCCACGAAAAGCCCTCTCCAAAATTGCCGCTCGACGAAGTTCAAATGTTTCTTTGGCTTCTTCGATTAGTTGTTTGGCTTGATTGATTTTATTAAGTAGTCTTTCGACTTTACCAGCAATTCGTTTTTGTTCTATAATCGGTGGCAATGCTACTTCTAAATTCTTTACAACTTCTGAATTTATATTAACCTGTGCCGCACCTTTGGCTTTATTAAGCATTCTGTTTAATGCTGCAACTAAGTAATAATAAAGATATTCTTTATTTAATATTTCCTTATTTTCTTCAATTTTAACAAACCCATCGTGTATACAAACCCCAACTTTAGTTATTGCTGGACGCCCGACGGATGCACTAATACTTAATACGATTGTATCAGGCTCCACCCAAACACTTTTCTCTTTTCCTTCTTCAGTTACAGTATCTTCGGTTTCAAATATATACTTACCTTGTTTAGTTACGTCCGAAATTTTCAACCATGGAATTAATCCATTGAAGTATTTAGGATCACCTTTAGGTCTTGGAGAAGCTCCTCTTTTTATCACAGAAATATTGCCTAGCTTAACCCATACCCAATTTTCAGGTACTTTATAAGGCTGTTCCTCCACAGGAACCAACGCCTCTTGCAGTAATTCCTCTGCTGTCTTTCCTTTATTCTTACTCATACGTTATACTCTCCACGAGTCTCAGCAACCTGAAGCAGCTCTTGACGATCTTCAGCGGTATATTCTGATTTGCTTTCTACCGACTTAAGCTCCGCTACAACTTCAAGCAACAGGGTCATGGCTTCGTCCAGCTTAGCAATCGCCAATTCCGCCGATTCAATTGGATCAGGCAAATTATCATAAGCAGATAATGACTCATCCGCAATCAGTCCAATATCCAGACTATCGTCCTTTTTACGGATGTCCTCACGAGTAAATATATTAAATCTCTCATCCTGTACACTACTACGATCAGCCGCCGTAAAAGCTTCTACAAACGCATCAAAATGCGCAGTAGTCAGCGGAGTTCGCTTCCCGAAGCTCGGCATATTTGTCCGCAGGTCGTATACCCAAACGTTCTTTGTACTGTCCTTATCCGTCTTCTCACGGGTGAAAAATAGAACATTCGTCTTAACCCCTTGAGCATAAAAAATACCTGTAGGAAGCCGCAAAATCGTGTGCAAGTTACACTTGTCCATCAAGTCCGCGCGAATTTTTGCTCCCACACCGCCTTCAAACAACACGTTATCTGGAAGAACCACCGCTGCGCGAGCTTTCCCGTTTGCTTTTAATGCCCGATAAATATGCTGTAAGAAATTCAACTGCTTATTGGAAGTAATAAAAGTTAAGTCGTCACGCGTAAGTCCTTCTCCGCCTTGTTTGGTACCAAACGGTGGATTAGTCAAGATCACATCGTAATTCTTCAAACCTTTACCAAGATCGGAAAGTGTATCTCCCAGCATAATATCTCCATGCAGATCATGAAGCATTGCATTCATCATCGCCAAGCGATGGGTATCTTTAACTAACTCTACCCCAGTAAAAGCTTCATTTCTCTGAAACTCCGCTTCTTTTTCGCTCAGATCAAAATAATCATCGGTCTTGCTCCGAATATAGCTATCTGCTGCAATCATAAAACCAAACGTGCCTGCCGCAGGGTCATTACAACGTTCGCCTGGCTGCGGATCAGCCAGCTTCACAATCACATCAATCAATGGACGTGGTGTGAAATATTGCCCTGCTCCCGATTTGGTTTCACTCGCATTCTTCTCCAGCAGTCCTTCGTACAGATCTCCGAGCCCTTCTTCCTTGGCGGAATACCAGTCGAGCAGATCAATGGAACGCACAATTTTCTCCAGATTCTTGGGTTCGTCGATGTTGGAGCTGGCATTCATATAAATCTGCTTGATAATCTCATTACCTTCTTTGCCAAGGTCAAGCAGCAGTTGACGGTAGTGTTGGGTTAATTCTAAACCATGCCGCTCCTGCAGCGAATCCCAGCGATATTGTTCAGGCAGAATGCCTTCGTTATTCGTTTCCTTCATCATTTTAAGGAATAATAAATAAGTAAGTTCCGTTACATATTGGTGATACGTGATGCCGTCATCACGCAGTACATTACACAGGTTCCAAAGCTTTTGTACAATTTCCTGATTCCTCATGGTTTAAGCTTGCTCCTTCTGTCTGGTTGGATATAGCGCAACGTTTATTGTAGCAACAATCTCGTCCAATTGACCATCAAAAATTTTATTCAACTGCTTATAGCCGCCCTTGCTGCGGAACGGTTCTACATCGAATGCTTTTTCTGGATTCGGGTCCAGCACAGATTCTTGCAGCAATTGCTTCTCAATTCGCTTCAGCCAATCCTTCTGCACCTTCGGCCACACTCTCATCTCATAAATCTTCTTCATGGCATTCTCGATCCGTTCTTCATGGCTGATGAGTGGATCACCAAGCGCCTGCTGGCGGATAAAGCTGATAATGTCTGCGGCAATGTCCTGCTGCTTCACATCACGCCAGGCGGTTTGCAGATTTTTCTCGGTAAAACCTTTCTGATCTAGAGCCACACGAAGCTTCCGCAGCTCTTCACGGGTCAGATCATTCGGGCGGGTGCAAATGATGTTTAGAGCTGGAATCAGGTTCAGGTTCTCTCTAATAAAACCATTGAATCCTTCCAGATAATCCTCTGGTTTGTTGGCATCCCCATAACCACGTGTAACTCCGATCAGTTTATCCTTGTGATCCGAAATGAACTGGCGGTTATGCCGCCCTTTGTTCTCTTCAATAAACAGCAGCAATTGTGGTTTGCTTAATAAAGCTTCGCTAACCTGCTCAGCACTTGCCTTTTTTATCTCATCAATAAACTTATCAATATTCTGCCCATCCGACAGCGCTTTGAAATCCTCATGGTCCTGAGGCGTCCAGCTCTGCTTCTTCCGCTGCATCTTAGCCACAATCTCTTCCTGATGCGACTTAATGTGATGCTCACTCTTCATCTGCTTCAGCTCATCGACCAGGAGATCCAGACTGACCTGAGGTCTCGTCACAACAGGCTTCATATCCGTATAGGGCTTAAGCGACTCATAGATGCCTACCGCATCATAGATCATAAAATGATCCTTCTCGATCTCATCACAGCGGCGGGTAGCCCGTCCCAGCATTTGTTCATACAGAATACGGGAGCGGACCCGCCGCAGGAAAACCACATGGGAGATGCTCGGGATATCTATACCAGTCGTAAGGAGATCCACCGTGACTACGATGTTCGGCAGCCGTTCGTTTTTGAAGAGCTTAATAGCATGCAGTGGATCTTTGATCGAACCTGTAATTTTTAAAATCGCTCCATCATCTACAGGCCCGTAGACCTTCTCCAATTCTTCCTTAAAGATCCGAACAACCATATCCGCATGATCATCCGTTGCCGCGAAGATCAAGGTCTTACCATCCGCTTCAGGGTCGATATATTCAGTGAGCGCCTCCAGCACTACACGATTGAAATTCTCCGTGATCACCGTCTTATTGAACTGGGTTACTTCGAGGTTGACCTCATCTTCCAGCATTTCTTTCTCTACGGTTCCCAGGTCCACATTATATACAGCTACTTCCTCACCAATCTGCCACTTGATGCCGTTCTTCTTCAATTCTGTTTCAAACTGAACAGGTGGCTCATGGTCGATCAGATAGCCATCAATGACAGCTTCACGGTAGGAATAGTTAAAGATTGCTTTGTCAAAAATCTCAACCGTATGAAGAGCTGGTGTAGCCGTAAGCCCGATTCGCACAGCGTCAAAATAATCCAGTACCTTCCGATACTTGCTCACATAATCGGCGTGATCCCGAAACTCCAGTTCGATCTCTGTCATTTCCTTATCCAGCGTGTAACCACGGTGAGCCTCATCCACAATGATGCAATCATACTGATCTACAGAAGGAATGCCTTTATCATCATCACTATAAAAAAGCCGCTTCACCATACCCTGAACAGTAGCAATCTGTACCTTCGTTTCCACATTCGGTTTCTTGTCATCCAGCGTCTGAAGTTCAAATATCTGTGTGAAGGAATTAAAGCTTTCCAGCTTGGAATCCTTAAACGCAGCCTCAGCCTGACGGCCTAATGCAGAACGGTCTACCAGGAACAGAATTCTTTTGAAGCGATTATGTTTGATCAGACGATAAATTAGGCCGATGGCCATTCTCGTCTTGCCTGTTCCTGTTGCCATGGCTAACAGAATTCTGCGCTGTCCCGCTTCTATCGCATGCTCCACAGACAAAATCGCATCTTCCTGATACTCACGCAAATGCAGATAATCCAGCGATTCATCGCGAAGGTCCTTTGTCGCCTTATCTATGTCCTGCTGTAAAAGAGCCTTTAACCCTTCAGGTGAATACCATGTTTGCAGCACTCTGGCATGATTCGTAGACTTACGCGCATCTAAGAACCATATTCCCGATTTATGCTCAAGCTGCTTCAAATAGGGACGCCCATTCGTTGCAAACAGAAACGGCACTTGATAATTTCCCCAGGGACCATGAATGATCTCTTCACCGTGCTTAACTACATAAGAGGCATACTTTTTTGCCTGTTCAATATCGGCTTGTACATCCTTGCTCTGCCGTTTAGCCTCAACGATGCCGATCAATTCCATTCCATAAAAAAGAGCGTAGTCCGCAAACCCATTTTTCAGAGGCCATTCGGCTATAGCGAGGTACCTGCCTTTTTCAGGACGAGTCCCTGCGCTAAAACGCAGTTGTAATGTATCTGCCTCCCAGCCAGCCTGAACGAGCTTCTCATCTATGATTATTCGGGTCTGGGCTTCAGTAAGTTTAAGGGCACTGCCCAGTTGTCTGGCCTTGGTATGACGTTTTTGCTTCTCATCTGAAGTTTTGGAATCTTGCTGTTGAGTAAGTTTCTGCAGTTCCTGCTCCAGATGCTGTACTTTCGCGTCATAAGAAGCTGCCAACGACTGAAGTTCCGCCTGATTCTGTGCATCCTCTACTTGAGAAGGTTCGACATACTCAGGAGCAATGAAGTCCCACTCCCCATATACCTGCATAAACCAGACAGATAAGCGAAAGGCCATGTTCAACAAAGCTTTGGCTTCTTCGGTTGTTCCGTAAATCCCTTCTTCGTGATTGGCCTTGTTCCCAATCTTGCGAATAGCATGGAGGATATCCAACAGTTCTTGAGTCAGAAGATCGTCTTGTTTCAAAATCCTGAGTCTATCGTCCTGAGTTGCTCTGTCTGATAGTTGAAGCTCCTCAAATGCACATATATATTTCGTTAACGTCTCCCCAAACATACGGAGCTTGATCAGGGAAGTATTCGGATCAATATAAACATTCCGTTCAGCCATTTCGGCCAGATTGGAGAGAATATTCCAATGATTCGACAAGAAAGTGAAATTTCTGTTTGTCATCTCTTCACCTCTGGAGAATTTATCTTAAAAATGTAAGATGATGCATGGGGATATTTTCCTATGTATATAATAACATTTTCCAACTTCTTAAAGAATTAGATTTTATAAAATGTTATACTAACAAAAAGGCGGTGAATGAAATGTCCATTTCTAAGGAGCAATTGGAGCAAAGCTTTCGGGGCAAACCTTATGTTGAACTTAAAGATCTGGTGCAATTGATTGAGGATAATTTCGGATTTAACGTTACGCTTCAGAGGAAAGATGAACCTGCATTTACCGACGAACAGAAGAAAAGAATGACATCCGTTATTTTTAAAGATGAAGACGTTGTTTCCCAGCTTCGTAAGGCCAAGCATGACCGAGAGAATGGGATTTCCACATATAGTGACAGCGAAGAGGAGTTTGCACAATTACTGAAAGAGGTTCAGAATGACTGACCATTACAAGGTGCTCTGGACCACTTACGCTCGCGTAGCTCTTGCCCGAATGAAGGAATATAAGGTTGACCCGATGAACGTCTTCAAACGCTCAAAATCAGTTTTGGCTGATGAACCTAAATATAAGGCTGATGGAATATCGGACTTTCTTGGCTTTGAATTTAACGGCTATTATTGGACATTGATTGGCAATGTGATTGTTATTTACAGGGTTGATGATGAGCTACGCGAAGTGTATGTGGATGCTTGTTACTTTGCTAATACTGGATTGTCTCATTATGTATTTTGGGGAATTGATCCTGATGATGAATAGTTGACTAATCACCCTACAAATTGATTAACTTGCAGAATGGTTAAATAAATCGGCTCTTTTAGTGAGATTTGTTGCTTGATAGTGGAGTGAGAATCACGTCTTTGGGAGGCAGCCTGTCCATCTTAGTCTTTTTATCACCGTTAAGTGCTTTAAACTCCACTTTATAAGTTTGTTTGGAATTTGGGGCAATATTGTACACTTCGTAATTTTGTGAATCACCTTAGAAAGAATAGGCGAAGGTTTCCTTTGTCAATCCAATATCCTTCGATACATCTGCCGTCATGGTAAATTTCATTTCAGTATTACTTCTGTTTTTTATAGTTATGTCGCAATTGAAGGTGACGTAGCCTGAATCATCAATCCAAAAGTCATGAAGTATGCTTTCATCATAGACATACACCAATTCTCTTTGCTTTCCCCCAAAATGTGTCCATGCTATAACTACTACAAGTAACAAGGCAATAGATAAGAAAGATCTCACCAAATATTTTCTATTCACAACAACTCCTCCTTTTAAAATGAGTCCATGTATCGGTCTGAGGTGATATTATTTTTATGAAGCCAAAAGAGATGTATAAAATGATGTTATCAGAAAGCATTACACCCTTATTTAAGGAGAAGGGCTATAAAAAGAAAAATAATGTATTTGTCAGAGAATACCCTGAAGTTGTTCAGATCGTGCATCTTGCTGCTTCCAGTTGGAATTTACCCGATTATTACGATTTTTCAATTGACTTTGCATTATTCTCGAAACCTTATTATGCCCTCATGCAATATGAATTACCTAAGAGTTGGTTCAACTCCTCGTTGCATAGACCAATACTTGGAGGTAATATACAGCATTTAAAAGCTCCTCGTGGATATACTCCTAATTATCATATTGTTGCAGAAACAAATATGAGTAAAGTTACCGAGGCTTTGAGAAGCGATTTGATTAATTATATACTTCCATACATAGACCCGCTACGATCAACAGATTCATTAATTAAAGCAATAGAAGTTGCCAAAGAACAAGATATCTTTGGTTCCTTACCTAATATTCATGACGAAATAATACTTTACTATTCTTTGGATCACAAGGAAACTGCACAGGCAAAGCTGATTGAAGCATTAAGCATAGAACATGGAAATCCGTATTATAAGCCCAAATTAATTGAAATTGCAGAAAAACTAGGTCTGGTCCTGCCTTAACCTTATACAAACATTATAAGTAACGTTTCTAAAACAGAGGCATTTGAACTCAATGTTCAATGCCTCTGTTTTATTAAACGATCACCTTAGCAATTTGATGCAACAAACAACATAAACGAGCTAACTTTACCATAGATATTAATCAGCCGATCATGGGACAGGGGGATTAACAATGGAAAGTTATGAGCCAATTTCGTCAAAACAGCTTTTGAGCAAATTCGAAGAAGGTCAAGCCAAGCTGTACTACGACATAGGAAAACGAGTACATCATTATTTCGAGGATGCCTTTAAGGAGATGCAGCAATATCTTCAACAGTTCCCCACACAAAATGAAGGTGCATTAATAGAAGAGGCTGGATCACACGAACAACTGTCTCATAACTACGAATTGTTGCAACAGGAAATTCAAAAACTCAAACACACCAACGAAAGTCAGAAATCTCAAATCCAAAAACTCAAAGAAGAGAATGCACGACTTTCACGTAAAGCAGCAAAACCGAGTTCAAGAAAAACGAAAGATAAAAGTGAACTGGAGACGGATACTTTAAGCAACCCCGACGAAACAGAACCCAAAACGAGAAAAACGAGAACTCCGAAAAATACGAAGACACTTGAAGCTTTAACGTTAAAAGACGCCACACATGAAAATCAGTCTGAGCCTTGGGATCATGAATCTCTAGACCAGTACAACGAACTGGTTAGTAATGAACAAAATGAAATCTCAGAACCGAATCAACCCTAACAATCATTTGGAGCCAATGTTTCAACAAACTAATATACACTTACCGAAATTAGATATTGCCATCATATACACTTGCCGAAAATAACTGATCAGCGTCCCTGTAAAGGATGCTGCGTCAGTTCTTTTTGCGTTACAAATGCAGATGCAGCAACGTTTTGGTCTAAATTAGTTAAGGCAAGTGTATAGGGGGACGATCGGTTCCCTATACGCTTGCCTTAACATTTTGACAAATGACCGATTAGTCTAATACACTTACCGAGAAATTTGTTCCAATCAATATTTTATCCCTATAACTCAGACAGTACCTACATCATGAAGCTTATCAGCTATACCTTTGAGTTTGTATAAGGTTTTCAAATTGGATGAAGCGCTCATCAGCAGAACGACCGTTTTCTCGTATGTATTTGGAAACGCCGATTCAACTCCAAAATGAATTGCATTACGGGAATCCCTGACGACATCGGACCAGTAGAATATTTCCTTGATCATCGGTATTGAAACTTTTGATTCTTTAATCAGCTCTCCGAACAAATCATGTCTGCCTTCATACAGCTTTACAACTTGCTGGACTCTATTCATAAAATTAGTTTCATTTCTTAATTTATCAATAAGCTTGTCTGGATCTTTAAGACCTTTTCCAGCATAAGTGTACAATGATATTCCAAGCTCGACCCAGGCTCCCTCAACTGCTTTTCCAAGCATTGTAACAGTAGGTCGATATAGTTCATTCTGAAAACAAGCAATAGCATCACCTAGTGCTTCTTGAACATCGCGGTGCAAGTTGCTTCCAATACCAGCTACGTACAATTCAGGATTGAATAGAACATATTCTGGTTTATCTTGATCTCGTTTAGAAAAGTTGACCTTTAGCAACAGAGGTATTAATGTAGATGCTTCATTAAAATTAATAGTATATATCGAAGTCTGATTGGACCATACTTGCTTCGTGCGAATATGTGGATTAAAGTTATATGACCTGTCTTGAGATCCGATAAAAAATCCAGAGTGAACTAATGACCAAACTGCTTCACAATATGCCAATCCATAAGAGATGTATTGTGCCATTTGATTTATTTGTTCCTCTGTTGGAGCTTCTGAGTATACAATTTCCTCAGGGCATGGTCTCGCATAAAATTGGATGAATCGCCCCAGATTCTGTTCGGTATCCACAATAGATTCTTGGGTAACTAGAAATTGCTTAGCCAAAAGAATAATCGAATTGTTCACGTGTACTTTGCTCATTACCTGATCAGAAAACTTGTTCCCGTTTATCATCATTAGTCTCCATTTCACAATCAATATTTTCTCATATTTTATTTTTCGTGATCTTACAATTTAATCCTTCATCACAACAAAAAACCGTCTCCAGTAAGAGAACGGCTCACAATAATTCTGACTTAATCGCGTATTCAATTTTCCCGTTCTGATCAATAGTTAGGTAAGCTAGAGCAAATTGAAGTATTTGTTTCTCGTCATGAACAGGTAAACTCTTACGGTCACATTTTATTCTGTTCACAAGCTTCTCTGTCTCTTGAATAACCGTCTCCTTATCTTGTTTTAAGAAATCCAGTTTATGTTTATATCGTGTGTACATTTTCTTAGCAGCTAATAAGTTTTGCTCATTATAGGCATTAGCTAAACTGAACGCCTCGTAGACATCCCTGTCTTCACTGTTTATCTTCCCATACTCTTCAATCCATGATTCGTAATGCACTTTGTTGTTTGAGAATTCTTGAATTTGCTTTTCATACAATTCCGTTCGATGCTGTATGGTGGTTACTTCATTTTGAAAGCGAGCATATACTACTTCCGAGATCCTGGTAATATCGATTGACCGCTGTATCTTTTTCCAAATTGCGTCAATAATCGGCGATAATTTTTCTGCCCCTACCTTATAGTTACACTCAGTGCATACATAAAAAATATCACCATAATCCTTTCCATTGTTTTTGTTTTTGGAGGTCATATCCTTGCATTTCAAACGTTCATTGCATTCTGCACAGTACAGCAGTCCATTCAATACATTCTTTGTGACATAGAACTGAGCAAATTTAAGCCCTGCGTTTTTCAAAGATTCTTCACCATCGTAATAATCCCTGCGATTTTTATATATGAACCAGGTTGTTTTCCACGCCTCAAGTGTCACAACGGGTTTAATAGAAGTATTACTGCCTTGTAGCCAATCCGTCATTTCTTTATTTACTGTTAAATGGGAAATGGAATCGCGACGGTTCAAAGTCAATATTCCCGCGTAAAAAGGATTCGTTATGATCTCTTTGATATGGTTCCATTTCCAATCCCGACCTCTTCTTGACTCTTTGGGCAGCATTCCCGCAATCGCCCTGAATCCCAAATTACCCTGCTTGTAGAGAGAGAATATTTTTTGCACATGCTCAATTTCATCGGGAATGGTCTCAAATTTCTTCGTATCCTTAAGATATCTATAACCATATGGAGCTGATCCGCCCGTCCACTGACCTTCCTTCAGCAATGTCCTCATCGCGCGTTTAGTATCACCAGCAATTTTATCCCCTTGATACTGTGAGAAACTGTCGCGAATCGTTTGCGATAATAACTCACCTTCGTCATAACGGGTGTTATTGTGAAGCACATATACGGGGATTTTATACTCCACAAATTTCTTGCGAATTTCACGGTGCTCTCTGGTTTTTCTTGCCAATCGATCTTCAGCCCACACCAGGACAAAATCAAACAACCGCTTCTGTGCATCATCGAGCAATCTTTTTAACTCGGGACGTTCATTCATCTCCTTCTTTCTTGCCGATACCGCACTGTCCAAATAACGGCCAACGAGACTTAACTCATGCCGTCTTACGAACTCCTCGCAAGCACTGTTCTGGGAATCCATCTCCTGTTTATCCGTCGAATGCCTTCCATAGAAAGCCCCCTTCATTCCAGGTTTAATGAAGTCAGTTATAATCAAATCTCCACCTCCGTGTATTTACTTTGACCCTGACTCCAATCAATTCTTAATATTTTGGAATTCGCCGTAATCCGTACGCTCATAGATATGAGAAATCGGATTAACTCATCACTCCCAAGTTCCGATAATCTGGATTCCAGAGCAAATTCGGCCGCTTTCAAATGAGGTGATGCAGCGTATTGTACCATTCCTTTAAACCTTTCAATTTCACCCCTAATGCAGCTAATATCCTCCTGTATGAATTGATGTCTACACTTGATCTTCTTTAATTCATCCTTATTGTGATTCGACTTATCGAGCATGTATTGCCTGGTTTGTGTTATTAACAAAGAGCCGATAGTACTGAGATCGAACTCTAACTGGAATAGTCTGCTTTCTAATTCGCTTGTTTTTTCAGCTACATACTTGGGAAACTGCTTTTCTAATTCCAAGGGTAACTCATGCAGAAGATATTCCTTAGCAGCTTGTAAATAACTCCCTTCAACTTCATTCTTTTTAAGTTTAAGACCATGCTTTTTGCAAATGTATAACCCCTCAACATCTTTATAGATATAATTCTGAGTTGACATCATACCTCCACATAATGAACAGGTGATTTTGTTTTTAAGGAGATATACGACATTATGTTTGGCGTTCTTTCGGCCAGTTGAATATGCTGCGAACTTCTCCTGAATCTTATTCCAATCTTCATCTTCAAAAATACGCAGGTGAGGAACCGCTGTACGCACATCCCCATAACTCAGATATCCATTGTAATACTGATTACCGAACATCCCGCGAATTCGAGAGTCACTCCAATCTTGGGGAATTATATTCTGTGATTTTAAGTACTTTACATAATCAGCGAATGACTTGAAGTTTTGTTCGAGAAATACATTGAACGTCTTTCTTATCACTTCAACTTCCTCTTCTTGTTTCATCATTGCTACAGCTTCTTTTTGGTCTCCTGTCTTAATTAATCGGTAGCCGTAAGGCGTACGACCGCCTGGATTCCCGCCCTTTTTTGCTTTTGCACGTTTTCCAGCTGTTGTTCCTTCGACAATTTTATCGCCTTCTAACTCATTTTTCGCCCCAAATATGGCCTCAAGAATTTCTCCTTCCTCGGAATAAATCATTGGAGGTTCGGCCTTCTCCGAAAAGATCACGCTGATCTTATTTTTCTTGAAAATTTCGTAAATCTCAAGATGTTCCGTCAAGTTGCGTGCCAACCTACAACGTCTGCTAACAATTACATTTTGAATAATCCCCGCCTGAATATCGGAGAGCAAACGATGCAGTTCAGGTCTCTGAAATCTGTTATTGTTACGCGCAGAGACTTTAGGGTCAAGATATCGCTCATCGATGAACAACTTGTTCTTGAATGCCGTGTTTTCTCCTTCGGCTATCTGTGATTTCAACGATGTCTTTTGAATTTTTTGGTCAATTGAATGTCTTGCATACAACGCCGTCTTCATGGAAGCTCCTGATTCTGCTTATCCATTTCTTCTTCAATAATCCGCTGAATAACCTCAAGAAACAAATCGTGATATTGTTTGGCCGCTGCGGGATCATTCACGTATTTTACAGAATGAATTTGGGCATCCTGAATCTCTTGGTATCTTTTTTTCATGGGTTCAATTCCCTTCTAGTATTTTGAATTAAGGAGGCTGCGTCATGCAGGAAATCGGTCAACAAATTCGTCAAATTCGCAATCGGAAGGGCATTAGTCTAAATGCCTACGCTAATGAACTCGGTGTATCTTCGGGATATCTTTCTAACTTAGAAACGGGTAAAACCCAAAACATAACCCTTAGTGTTCTGGAACAACTGCAAAAGGATCTTAACTTAGTCCCGTTTCCTGCGGATAGCAGTGATGAAATTCGAATGCGTCTGGATAGGGTGTACGAACTTCTTGTGAATTTGCAAACTTGTAAACCTGATGCCGTTGAATATTTGCTTCGCTGTGTTGAAGAAGGAGCCGAAGCTTTCTTATCGCATTACACCTCCTCGCCTCGGTAATTGGTAATATGTGCATGTATAAGAGAAACTATTCATACACATGAACAAATATTTAAAATCATGAATGGAACAAGCTTCATATTCATAAATATGCGTTTACAGCCGTGAATAATGATCGAGTTAAAGGGGAGTCTAACCTGCAATAGGTTGGCTCCCTTTTTCGTGCATAATCAGACCCATTGCCGTACAAAAAAAGGAGAGTCTATCCCACCTCGGGAAGACTCTCTTCTTTATGAACAAAGCTAATTCGATACCCGCTTGCTTGTTCTGAGCCAATGGTCTCTGTAAGCAGATGTGCGGCTGCCCGCTCTTTTAGCGTCTTCTCCCAAGAAGCGAAGTGTTCCGCTAACTTCTCTAATGTTTCAGAATGATCGATTTCCTTAAGATTACCAAAACAAATCTGCTGCGAAGGAGTGTTGACAGTAAAACGGATCTTCAGGTCCATCGTGCCTCCCCCCTTTAATACAACCTATGAGGCAGATCGGCGAGGACAACCCTATAATCGTAAATCAAATTTTTGGTGCATAGAATAAAGGACCAGCCCATCAGGAGGAGCGCCAATGAATGTTGAGAATACCGCAAGCCGTTTTGTAGCGATTTATTGCCGCGTATCGACCGATGAGCAGGCCCGCGAGGGTGTCTCCTTGGATGAGCAGCAGGAGCGCCTGAAGGCCTATTGCAAGGCCATGGGCTGGACAGACGAAGTCCTATTGTTTATTGACGATGGCTACTCCGCAAAAAGCACAGACCGCCCTCAGCTCAAGCGGTTGATGACATACATAGAGAATGGCGAAATCTCAAAAGTCATGGTCACCAAACTGGATCGGATGAGCCGTCGATTGCTCGATTTGCTCACACTGATCGATATGTTCCAACAGCATCAAGTCGCGTTCATTTCAATCAGTGAATCGTTTGATACGAACACACCATCAGGCCGTTTAACACTTCAAGTACTTGGTGCTGTCGCGGAATTTGAACGTGAGCGTATTCGAGAACGTGTGCTGGATAATATGTTCCATGCTGCTAACCAGGGCAAATGGCTGACCCAGAGTCCCTATGGATATCGCTTGGAAGATAAAGTACTTACCATCCATGAGCCCGAGGCAAAGACTGTACGACAAATGTATGATCTATACCTCAATCAAGGAATGGGATTCTTCGCAATTGCCCGACAACTGAACGAAGAAGGTATACCTTCCAGACACAACAAAGAATGGTCAATTCGTTCAGTTAAACTGCTACTTACCAATCCTGTATATAAAGGCACCTTTGTATGGAACCGCGTGGATTCAAGCAAGAAGAAAAGAACCATAAAGGATGATAAGGATTGGATTGTCATTGACGATTGCCTACCCGCCATAATCGACAAGAACACTTGGGAAAGAGTGCAGACCAAAATGAACAGACCGAGCATTGCCCCCCGTGCCCAGACCAGCCCCCATCTTCTCGGCGGCATACTAAAATGTGGAAACTGCGGGTCGGGGATGAGCATTGGCTGGTCAGGGTCACGAGACAGACGTTATCGCGTCTACCGCTGTTCTGCGAACAAGAACAAAGGAACTTGCACTAGCAAGCAGTATAAAGCCGACGAAGTGGAGTCATGGTTTTTGCAGGGGTTAGCAGGTTTGTCAGATTCACTTAGCCTTGAACTGGTTCCTCATCTCGTTGAGAAAGCCCGCAGTAGCCAGAGCAGCCGTGGAGATCAACAAATCACGGCAGCAAAAAACCGTTATAAACGGAAGGTTGAAGCATATACCGCTGGATTGATTGAATTACAGGATTTAAACGAGGAGAAGCAGCGAATGGAAAAGGTTATAAAGGAGAAGCAGAGTTCAAATGAACAGGGAGAGAAGGTACAGATGGAAGAGCTGAAGGAAATGCTTGAAAGCAAGATAAAGACGGTACTGGATGCGATAAATGTGTTGCCTGTTGAGGAGGCTAAGGTGCTGCTACGGACACTGATTTCTAAGGTAACTGTTTTAGGGAAGGGGGAATTGGATATAGAGCTTGTTATATAAAAATTCATATCAGTAACTATAAAAATTGATACACAACAACCTTATAAAATGTGGTAAAATTTTCAACATATATTAATGAATGCGAGGGAAGATAATGAACAGTAGAGTTACCTTTTTTGGGATTTACGGCCTGTTCGGGTCAAGAGATGTAAAGATAGAATTTGATAAAGATGTACTGATAATTATTGGTGAAAATGGTGCAGGAAAAACAACAATCATGAATATGTTTTATTATACTTTGACATGCCAACTTGAAAAATTACATAACATTGACTTCGATAAAATTGAACTTCATTTTTCTTCAGGCAATTGGATTCTTATCAATAAAAGCGATCTCAATTACTATGGTGAAGAAGCACACGAAATTGGGGCAACTGGATTCCTCGGATACCTTCAGAAACACTTTACTATTGATGAGTTTGAGAGTTTATTACGTGTAGTTCAAGACCCTTCGGACAGAGATTATGAGAATGAAATACGTTATTTCTCAATGTTACTTTCAGAAAGAACGGGAAGAAGCAGAAACTCCAGTCTTTCTTTATTCAGAAGAGAAATGATGTCAATAAACCCCAATGAAGTCAAACTTTTTGGTGTTTCTAAGCTCAAAAGAGAGCTGAGTAGTATCATTAAAAATGAAATAGATGAGGAAATTCTATATTTCCCCACTTATAGAAGGATCGAAGAAGAACTACATAAATTGGGTTACAAAGATGAAAGTCTGAAATTTATTAATAGCAATAATAAATTAATTCAGTTTGGTATGAATGATGTTAATAAACGTTTTGAAAACATTACATCTGAAATAAAAAACTCAGCAATCGAATGGTTTTCTAAAGTTACAGGTGAAATGTTAAGCCAATTGGTAGATGGTATTAAAGTAACTGAAGATATGAGAAACAGTATAAAGAATCCCGAAGCTTTAAAAATTGTATTGGATCGTATTGGCGATAACATTAGTGAGCAAGACAAACAGAATATTGATAACCTTATTAAAACAAATCAAATTTTCTCAGAAAAACATGACTCTTTAACCTACTTTCTTTCAAACCTAATTAAAATTTATGATCAACAGAGAGATAAAGATATCGCTATAAAAAGATTTGCTGATGTATGCAATACTTACTTGTATGGTAAACACATCGATTATAATGAAAGTGCTGTAACAATTCAGGTTGTTCAGAAAAATGGAGATAGTATAGAACTTGGCGATTTATCATCAGGAGAAAAACAAATAGTATCGCTATTTTCGAAACTATACCTTGAATCCGAAAAAAATTTCATTATATTATTTGATGAACCTGAATTATCCCTGTCTATAGAATGGCAAAAACAACTCCTACCAGATATTATGAATTCTGATAAATGTCGACTCTTAATAAGTGTTACACATTCTCCATTTATATTTGATAATGAACTGGATGAATATGCTGTGGAACTCGATAAATTCACCAATGAAGTTGAGGTATATGTCGAATGAAACTTAATGAGATGAGGGAACAAAGATATACTGCTCCCGTTAAATATACCGAATTCACAAGAACATTTAAAAAATCTAAAACAGCCTTGTTTTGCTTTGTAGAAGGAGAAGATAGTAAATTTTATAACGCCCATGTACGAAATTACTTTGTCGGTTCGGAAATTATTTTCTTTAAGTCTGGGGGAAAGGATGAGGTTCTACGATTATTTAGATTAATAAATACAAAATCTGAGTATTCCGAAGTAAAGTCGCTATACTTTGTAGATAGAGATTTTGATGATAGTCTAAATATACCCCAAATTTATGAAACGCCTTGTTATTCAATTGAAAATTTATACACTACCAGTGAGGCATTATGTCGGATTCTTACCAGTGAATTTGGCATTGAATATTATGAAGATGAATATGAAGTTATTAGTGATCTATATTTTGAAAGACAAATTGAATTTCATGAGGCTGCTTTATACTTAAATGCATGGATTATTTGTCAAAAAAAATTAATTTCACAAGGAAAGCAAAGCAGGCTTCTTTTAAACAAACTAAAATTTAACGAGTACTTTGATGTCAGTTTAACTAAAGTTAACTCTAAATATGATATTTCTACAATTAAGAATACGTTTAGTGAAGCTAGTGATATAAATGAACAGGATATACTATCTGAGGTTGAACAACTAAAAAATACAAACTTACAAAAATCGCTTAGAGGGAAATTCGAGCTTGAATTCCT
Source organism: Paenibacillus sp. PK3_47 (assembly GCF_023520895.1). Lineage (NCBI taxonomy): Bacteria > Bacillati > Bacillota > Bacilli > Caryophanales > Paenibacillaceae > Paenibacillus > Paenibacillus sp. PK3_47. Next base: position 4,881,948 of record NZ_CP026029.1, on the reverse strand, counting down.
TCGAACTTTTTTAGATAAGTTAAAGACCCTTAGATGTGAAGGTAACAATTCGTTTTTTAACAAGAAGCGCAAAGTCAGTATTACACTTTCCAGAGATAATCTTATCTCAGAATTGGCACAGTATGCAGAAGTACCTCCTTGTTTAATTCACTACTTGTCTCATTACTCTGAAGTTTATAAAGAAGAACAAGTCGGTGCTTGATTACTTTTTTAAGCACCTTAGCAATACGAAGGCTGGGCCTCCTACTGGCATCAGCGCATCATGCGCGAGCTTGACCTGACGCCGGAGGAGACGATTGAATACTCGAAGCTGAATTCCGCTGTGGTGCAGCCTTCCCGCCAGAGCCTGAACCCCTACTATCTGGGGCTGAAGATCTTCGAAGACATCGAACGCCGCTGGGACCGCGATAAAATGTTCGAGGTGCGCGAGCTCGATTCCGACATTTCGTTCATCCGCAGTTACCTGTCGAAGCAGCTGGTTAACGACCTGGACCTGTATGTGTTTGAGAAAAAGGGGCCGGAGTGGAAAATCACCGACAAAGCCTGGGAGAACGTACGCGACCAGCTGGTGCTGGCCCGGGTCAACGGCGGTTCGCCTTACCTCGTCATCCAGGATGCAGACTATGAACGCAACGGCGAGCTGATGATCGTCCACCGTTATGAGAGCATCGAGCTGGACCTGAAATATTTGGAGCGCACGCTCCCGCACATTTACTCCCTCTGGGGCCGGACCGTGCATCTGCAGACGGTGGTTGAAGATAAAAAAGCCCTTTTTACCTATGACGGCAAAAAGGTGCAGCGGAAATTTATGTAGAATGTTCAGGCACTGTCTGAGGCTGTTTCCTATATGGGAAGGCCACTGGACAGTGCCTTTTCTTTTAGCCTTCCCTTTTTCCTTTTTTCACCATCCGGACTAAACCTGACACTCTGTAGTCAACTTCCATGCCTTATACTGAATACAGTTACTGTATATTATTGAACAGGAGGCAGTATCGTGGCAGCAAAAACAAACGAACAGCTGGTGCTTGAATTTCACTCTTTTATCCCCTACGTTCAGTCTATTCAGCATCTGGAAGATGCGCTGTGGGAGGCTCCGGTCAAGCCCGGGAAATGGTCACTGAAAGAAATGCTGTGTCACATCATGCGCTGGGATCAGTATTTTTATGAAGAGGCGTTCGCCAAAGTAAAAGCGGGACAACCGTTAACCGCGAAGCATCTGAACTTCAATGAATTCAACGCCAAGGCGATCGAGTACGCTCAAACCGTAACCCTGCAGGAGATCATCCGCCAGCTGATAGAGTACCGCAGCAAAATGATTGATGACATGACCGGGATCACCGACGCTGAGTTTCTGACCACTTACCCTGACGGTGACGGCAAGCCTTTCAGCTACCGCGGACATCTGAGAGGATTCATCCCGCATGACAAGCATCATAAGAAGCAGATTCAGCAGTACATACAATCCGCCGCATTAACGTAGCATTCCCCCTATTTTCCGCCGCACAAAATACAGCCCGCTTCTTCCACTGAATTTGGAATGAGCGGGCTGGTATTCTACCACACATAAGATTATGTCAGTACATGGTTCTCCATATCCACAGGATGCTTCAGCGCACAGGTCCACTCTACAAATCCATATCCTTTATTTTCATCATAATGCGGCGCACCGCTGTCCTGGTTAAAGGGAACAGTGACATCATCCGGCTGCGGATTGCCGGTGAAGTTAAAACGGCATTCGGCTGCGCTCTCCGGGTGCTGATTATTGCTCTTCAAGATACCGCTCTACTTCCAGCGAAGCCAGCAGCAAAGGCCCGATGCCCATTGGCGCATCCGATACCACCGCTTCTGAAATGTAATAGTCATAAGAGCCGTTGCGGTCGATACTCAGTCCTGCCCCATGGCAGATCTGGTGCAGATGGACACCCTGCTCATCTTCAGTAACTAAGTGTTCCAATATCCCTTCATAGCCTTTCTGCATGGCATCTTTGAAGGACGGCTCCAGATAACCGAGCCGCAAGCCCTTCGCCATCGCATACACGAACATAATGGAGCCGGTGGCCTCGAGGTAATTACCCTTCCGTCCCGCCTGGTCCAGCACCTGGTACCACAGGCCGCTCTCCTGATCCTGAACCTTCACAAGCGCTCCGCACAACCGCTGGAAAATCCCGATGATCGTCCCCCGCTTGGGATGGGTCACCGGGAAATGCTCCAGGCAATCCACTGCCGCCATGGCATACCAGCCCATTGCCCGGCTCCAGAAATGGGAGGACAGGCCCGTGGATGAATCAGCCCATTCCTGCTCGCGGGATTCATCCCAGCCGTGATAGAGCAGTCCGGTACGGGGATCGCGTGTCTTGCGCTCCACCAGCAGCAGCTGATGGGCGGCTTCATCGATCAGGTCCAGGCGCTGGAACACTGCACCATATTCCGCCAGAAAAGGCGAGGCCATGTAAAGTCCATCCAGCCACATCTGGAACGGATAGACCTTCTTGTGCCAGAAGCCGCCCTCTGAGGTGCGGGGATGGCCCATCAGCTGCGCGGCCAGCAGATGGGCCGCTTCGGCGTACCGCTGTTCCCCCGTTTCCCGGTACAGCGGAAAGAGGTTTTTGCCCTGGTTGATCTGATCCAGGTTGTACTCTTCCAGCCTGTAGGAACGGATGGAACCATCCTCCCGGATAAAAGTTTCCATATGCCGCTTCGTATAGGAGAGGTACTCCTGCTCACCGAGCCGGGCACCGGCCCGCCCCATCGCCATCAGCAGCATGCCCGGCACATAAGCCCAGCGCTGCAGGATATATTCGTGCTCACCCTGTCCGTTGCAGCTTCCGAGAACCGTATCGGCAATTTTGCGGGACCACTGCACGGTTGCCGTTTGTTGTGTACTCATTATTTCCCTCCTGTTCTTGTCGTCCGGGACCTACTTAATAGCCGCCTTGTGATAAGCACTTGATCAGGCGTATAAGAGTGAATCTAGTGGGATTTTGTCCAGCTAATTCTTCGTTAACTTCTGAAAATATGAAGTTAGTGGGAAAAACTCCGCTTACTTATGCGAATTTGATTACCAGAGAGCTATATTGAGCGAAACAAATGGACTTTTTCCACCTAATTATCGTAAATGATGAAAAATGCCAAGATTACCTGGAGAATTTCCATCTAACTTGCCGGGCCATCCTATAAATGGCATCTACTAAAGTAGAGGCGGCCGTAAAACTAAAGGTAACCTTCTAAAGCAGATGCCGCCGTAAACCTTCGATTTCCAGATAAATATAGTAAATGTAGCCTATCAACCACTTAGATTCCGGAATTAACTCGTATGAAATCGGATCTATGTCAATACATCAGCGCCAAGCTGCTGCCGCAGCCAGGCAAATGCCGGATCCCCGTGAATCTCATGGCCTCCGGTGAAGAAATCCGCCTCTACATTGCCGCCGGAGCCTGCTGCACTGTAGATCAGCTGGAGTCTGGCCAGCGCCTTTCTTGCTCCCTCCGGGCCAAAGAGATGATCGGCGTCCCCGGACTCCAGAAACAAACCGCGCGGGGCAATGAGGCCCAGCAGGTCGGGCATTTCTGATTCCAGCAGAATACCGGGAATGTAGTTATCCAGGCAGTGGTTGCGGGTCAGAATGCTGTCTGCGAAGGTATTGGCATAGCCGCTTACTACGGCACAGGCAATCCGTTCATCAAGCGCAGCCGTGAAGCCGGCCACCAGGCCGCCTCCGGAAATGCCCATGATGCCGATGCGTCCGCCGTGCACCTCTTCCCGGGACTGCAAATAATCGAGCGCCCGCATCGTTTCGTAGATGCGGTAGCCGGCCATCGTCTGACCAGCCATCAGCAGCGCCGAGGACAGACGGAAGCAGGAGTTGCGGCCGGGCTCTCCGCTGGCCAGATCCTCCTGCAGCCGCCGGTCGCCGAAACCGAGCAGCTCCGGTGCCGCAACCACGAAGCCCTGCTTCACCAGCGAGACCGCAAAATCCTTATGCAGTCCCGGTTCATCCTCCCGGTCCGAGCCGTCCGGCATAAGGCCGGTGATCTCTCTGCTGCCGTAGCCATGCCCGTGAATGGCAAGAACAGCCGGCCGGGGAGAAGCCGCCGGCTGTGCAGGAACCAGCAAATAAAGCGGCATGCGCAGCCCCTCATAGGTCGTAATTTCTATCCGCTCTCTTGTATAGCCGGAGCATTCCACCCGCTCCAGCAGCACCGGCTGAAGCTCAGCCCGGCTGTCCGGGAAGCCGCCCAGCCGCTCCGTCAAGCCAGCCGCCAGCTTATCCCTCCACTGTGCATGCGGCATTCCTTCCTGATAAGCAGCGCTGTGCGGCGCAGCGGCTGTTAACTGCTGCATATACTTTTCCAGTGATCCCATACCCGTAATCCTCCTTGTTCGTGTTACAATGAGCGGTCTTCCGCTGTTAATAGCCTTCAGGATGCCAGCCGTCCAGCACGGTCAAGACTCTGTACCCGGCTGCCTCCTCCGGGGTAAGCTGGCGGGACCAGGAGACTCTGGCCTCCGGATGGGCTCCGGGCCCGCTGCTGGCAAATTCCTCATAGCGGCTGGTCTCCTCGCGGCCGGGCTGACCCCAGTTATGCCAGCCTTCACCGGTGACCGAAGCATCCATACTGGTGCGGATAAAGGCCACATGCGCATAGTCACGCCACGGCCGGCCGAGATATACTTCGCTTACGCCCGCTCCTCCGGTAATCCGGCAATCGAGAAATACATAACCGAACTTAGCAGCTTCCGGTGTGGAGGCAGCAGTGATGTAACCTCTGGAACGCTTGTTATGCAGATGGCAGCGTTCGAACAAGGCTGTAGCAGCGCCAAAAATATAATCCACATCGCCTTCAATATAGCAATTGTCATAGTACTGCCTGCCTTTTCCGGTATATAAAGTATCCTGGTCTCCCAGCAGGCGCACACGCCGGAAGACCGCCTGGCCGGCGTCCACAAATGCCGCTACAGCCTGCCCCGTGCCCGGTCCGGAGGCATTGCGGATGGTCACATTCTCGGCGGTGAAATTTTCAGCGAACACATTCAGTGTCCCTGAGCGGAAAGTACCGAGCGGCTCCCCGTCCGGTCCGAGGGTATGGGCATTGTCGGACCAGCTGATAAGGGTTGAATCCGGGTCTTCCCCAAGCAGCAGAATAGGCGGCGCCTCCTGCCGGACCGTAATTTTCTCTTCATATACACCGGGTCTGATCCGGATGGTTACCTCGGAAATGTGCTCCGGGGGAATGGAATCCAGCGCCTCCTGCAGGCTGCTGTATCCTTCATTGCTGTTTTTGGATACTGTAATCAGCATTTGCGGCTCCTTTCATATCCTGCTGTGTTTATTCTATAATAGCCGTAACGGTCCGAAAGAGATGAGGATATCCATGAACAATGTAAGCAGTCCCAATCCCAAATTCCATATTGCCGATAACCGGTTCAATATCCAGCACATGAAGCGTAAAGGGGTCACGGCCATGCCGCGCCCCCACAGCCATGCGCTCACCGAGCTGTATTACCTCACGGAAGGGGAGCGTGTCTATTTTGTCGATGACCGGGTGGTGACGGTCCACAAGGGCGAGCTCATTCTGATTCCCGGAAGCGAGCTGCATGCTACAGCAAGTTCCGAGATCGCCGAGTTCGAGCGGATCCTGATTAATTATGACCCTGATCTGCTACCGCTATCGTTAAAAAGTGAAGCCCTGTGGTTCCATATCCGCAGATACCGCCTGTTCCGGCTTACGCTGCGTGAGCAGGATGAGGCGGAAAGCCTGCTGAACCGGATGCTGGAGGAATGCCGCCTGCAGAGGCCTTATTACGAAACCGCCGTCGTCACACTGTTCACTGAGCTGATGATTCTGCTGCAGCGGTCCGGGAACACCTCGCAGACCGGCGGAACGAAGCACCCGCTTCATCATCTGGTGACAGATGTGGCCGCTTATATCCGCGGTCATTACCGCGAAGCGCTGACGCTGGAAGAGACCGCCGGGCACTTCTTCATCAGCCCTTCCTATTTGAGCCGTGTCTTTCACCGGCTTACAGGGTTTCATTTCCGCGAGTACATCGTACACATCCGGGTCAGGGAGGCAGAACGGATGCTGGCCGGATCTGCAGCCAAGATCCAGGAGATCGCCTCTGCAGTCGGGTTCGAGCACCTCTCCCATTTCAACAAAACCTTCAAGAAATCAACCGGCCGGACGCCGCTCCAATACCGAAAAGAAGCCAAAAACAAACCACTGCCCGAGATCAGGGAGTAACGTCCGGGTTCTCAAGCTGTCCCAGAGAGACATTACTGCACATATGTATATGTACTTTGGGTGTCTCTTCGGTCTTTAGCTGTACGCCGGTAAATGTGAGGTCTTCGGCATGGCGCAGGACCATCCCCTTACGGCTCACCGCGCGGAGGTTCTGGACGGTCAGCCCGGCAAGCGGCATCTCCGGCAATCCGTTCACCAAAAGCGCAGTTGAAGCCCCGTGGCAGGCGATGTTCCTGAGTGTGATGCTGCGGAACTGCGGCGTTTCCTCGGTAACCGGGAATACCTCAGCATCGAAGCCTTCCGAGCCTTCAACACCGGCATAGAACATATGGAAGGATACCGCCTCGTGTATAATTCCGCTCATCGTAATATTCTCCATCTCAATATCCTCTACGACCCCGCCTCTGCCGCGGGCGCTTTTGAACCTCAGCCCGATATCCGTGCCGATGAATACGCAGTCGCTGACCCTCACTGCATGAACCCCGCCGGACATTTCACTTCCGATGACCACACCGCCGTGACCATGATAGACCGTGCAGTGCCGGATTGTAATATAGCGGCACGGCATACCCAGCCGGCGGCCTTCCGCGTCTTTGCCCGACTTCAGACAGATCGCATCATCGCCCACGTCGAAGCTGCAGTGCTCGACAAGAGCATGGCTGCAGCTCTCCAGATCGATACCGTCACCGTTCTGCGAATACCACGGATTGCGCACCTGAATCTTGCGTACCGTAACCTGCTCGCAGCCCATGGGGTGGAGACACCATGCCGGTGAATTCTGGAACGTCGGTCCTTCCAGCAGCACACGCTTGCAGTTACGCAGACTGAGCAGCGCCGGACGGAGATAATGGCGCGCCGGCAGATACGCCTCCTTCGCGGTTTCATTCCGCTCCCGCAGCATTGCGGTCAGCGTCCCCCCTTCCATGGCTTCACGGGAAGGCCACCAAATCTCCTCCTCAGCATCCACCACGCCTCCGGAGGCGGTCAGCTTTTCCCACTGCAGCGCTGTCATTTTGAACCGTTTGACCGGGCGCCAGCCCTCGCCGCTGCCGTCAAAGATCCCCTCTCCGGTTATTGCCACATCGTTAAGTCCCTCTCCGTCCAGCGGTGCCTGGCAGCGCCAGCCTAACGTTCCCTCGAAGTGGGAGGGAATCAGCGGATACAGCTCCGGGTCAGGGACGAACAGGACCAGGGCTCCGCGTTCGGCATGCAGATTCATCCGGCTGTGCAGGGTCAGCGGGCCCGTGCGCCAAAGGCCGGAAGGAATAACCACCTTGCCTCCCCCGGCGGCCGCGCAGTCATCCAGTGCGGACTGGATAGCAGCGGTGCTCAGCGCCAGCCCCCCAGCTTCCGCACCATAGTCGGTGATCGTAAAGACCCGGTCCGGAATCTGCGGCAGCTCAGGCAGCGGATAGGCCATGGTATTCGTACTAACGCTCATTAGCAAGCCCCCCTATTCCAGCTCTTCATAACTGAACCAGTCGAAATCGGCATAGCTGGTACTTGCCGCTCCCTGGGAGCTGGCATACATGCCGAGATAAGCGCCTGTGAAACCGCCCGCGAGATCCGTGCTGAGTACCCTGCCGTCTGCCTGCCCGCAGAGAAGGCTCCACTTGTCATTCCCTGAAGCTCTATAATAGAAGCTGTAATCCTGGCCTCTTGCCTCTACCTTCAGCTGCAGCCTGTCTCCCTCATAAGGCACTGAAGCAAGCTGCTGCTCACTGCCGCCGCGGCGTTCGGTCAGCTGCAGCTGCAGCTCTCCATCCGTAAGCCCCAGTTCATAACGGAAATGGTGATCGGCATTCTGAATGAGTGCCAGTCCGGCCACTTCGCCTTCCGCAGCAGGCTTAAAGGTCAGATCGGCGGCCGCGCGGAAGCTCAGATGCTGCTGGCGTCTACCGACGAACGAAGGATTCGCAATCTCCGTGAGACGTTCCGCCTTTAAATTCAACCGCAGGAAGCCCGGCTTCGCACTGAGGCTCCAGAACTCACCGCGCGGTGTACGCAGGAAGTTCCAGATCTGCTCCAGCTCCCCGCCGTCAAAATCATCGCGTGACGATGGCTGCGGCCATACGGTTTCCGGCAGATCGGGCGCTTTCGATTCAAACTCCAGCACGCCTTTGCCCGGGTTCACTACCGGCCATTCATTCTCCCAGGCTACCGGTGCCAGGAAGGTTTCCCGCCCGAGATTACGGTAATAGCCGCCGCAGGTCCGTGAGGCCAGACAGAACATCCACCACTCCCCATGCTGCGTTTCAATCAGCTCCCCGTGTCCGACATTGACGATCGGATAGGAGCGGCCGAGATGGCGGTGTGTCAGAATCGGATTGGCTTTATGGCCTTCATACGGGCCGGTTACCTGCTTGCTTCTGGCAATCGTAATCGCGTGGGTATGTCCTGTTCCGCCTTCAGCGATCAGGACATAATACCAGTCCCCGATTTTATAGAGATGCGGGCCTTCCTGCGCATGGCCCACCTTCAGCGCCCCCTGCCAGATGCTGAGCTTCGGTCCGACCAGCTTTCCTTCGGCAAGATCTATCTCCTGCAGCCAGATATCCATATGCTTCGGATAATCCTGGCCCTCCGGCGGGACACGGTTACCGGTATAGTACACTTTGCCGTCTTCATCAAAAAACAGCGAAGGGTCGATGCCCGGAGCATCCTCCAGCCATACCGGATCGGACCAGTCGCCTGCCGGATCGGTTGCCGTGACATAGAAATTATGCTGGTTCTTATCATTGTCGACATAAGTCGTAATCATATAGAATACGCCTTCATGGTAACGGATGGTCGGTGCCCAGATCCCCATGGACGGGATGGTGTTGTCGAGATTCAATTGGGATGGGCGGTCGAGCACATGGCCCAGCTGCCGCCAGTTCACCATATCCTTGCTGTGAAAGATCGGCACCCCGGGGAAAAATTCAAAGCTCGAAGTGACAAGATAATAATCTTCTCCTACGCGGATCGCCGACGGATCAGGGTAGAAGCCCGGCAGCACCGGATTGCGGAATGTTCTCATTACAGAAAGCCTCCTTGGAACGGACGAATTGTAAGCACCACCAATTATAGTTCGTATAAGTGTAACTTTCTTGCCTTTCCTATGCTATATTTCTTCATTTTTATACTTTCATGCTCAATACGGCAAATTTCCCTGCTTGTCAAAAATCGTCCTGTCCCCCTAGAATAGGTACAAGAGGTTTTATTTAAAGGGGCGATCATCTTGGGGAAGAAAAGGAAGCTGTACACCCGCTTTTTTATGAGCCTGACTATGATATCGGTCTGCTGCATACTTGTCCTGGCCGTCGTAATCTTCTATTTGTACCGCAATATATCCATAGATAATGTCAACAAGGCTAACCAGAATGTGCTGCTGAATACGGAAACGGTGTACATGAACTACAAGGATATTGTCCAGAACTATACGATGGATTTCTATGCTAATCCGAACATCCATGCGCTGATGATGAACGGCGATACCAGCTGGAGTGATCAGCTCTACAGTGCACTCAGCCAGATCCGCGGCGCGCTTGTCGTGAACCAGTATCTTGAGAACGCCTACATTTTTGGCACTCAGGAGCCTGTAGCGATGTTCGAGAACATGCCGCTCAGCCCGGAATCCAAGGAGGAACTGTTTCAGCGTGTAAAGGAAAGCCGGATCGTGGAGTCTCCGTTTCTGTGGAAAGCGAAGCTCAACAATGGAACGCCTGTAACGCTGCTGACTGTCTTTTATAATGACCGTGCTTTCTCAACCAGTGAGTATTACGGGACAGTAGCTCTGACCGTTAATCCCGGCAAGCTTCAGAACCATCTGTTCACGCAAAAAGAAGGCGAAACCACACGTTATGCCGTGCTGGATGCGGACGCCAATGTGCTGATGCACAGCGCGCTCTCCGGGAGCTCTATGCAGGATGACATGCTGAAGAGAATTGTAGCTTCCACCTCCGAAAGAGGTTCCTTTGTCTATAAAAGCACCGGAGAGCCGCAGCTGATCACCTACGTATACTCGCCCAAAAACAATTTGTGGTTCATGTCCGAAACTTCATATAAGGACAGCGTCCGCGATATTTCCAGTGCCCGCAACACAATTATCTTATTGTGTCTGATTCTGATGGCTGCTGCAGCGGTAACCGCAAACCTCGTCTCCCGGCGGATTTACCGGCCGATAGGCACCCTGTTCGGCAATATTGTCCATCTCTCGGGCAATCAGGAGGCGCTGAAGACGGGCAGCGATTTCGATACGGCCAGCACGGAGCTGGAGATGATCGGCGTGAAGCTGGAGCAGCTCAAAAAAGAAAGCGACGACAGCGCCCTGATGCGCTGGCTCCTTTCGCCGCGCAGCGGCTCTGAACATACCGATACACCGGTAATTAATCTTGGTGCACCTGACCGTGCCTTTTGCGTATGTGCGCTCTCGATTATCGAGACCAGTCCGGAAGCCGGCATGACCGATCCCGGCAAAGAGCTCATCGCCAGAATTCAGCAGGTCTTCTCCGGAATGGCGGCTGTTCAGGCCTTCCGGCCGCACCAGAAATCAGCGGTGCTTATTCTGAGTGAGCTCAGCAGCGGAAGCTTCGGTGACTATGCGCGCTACCGCAGCATCTGGGAGCAGCTGGCTTCCGGCCTTTCCGGATCGGGGATCACGTGCGCTTTTGGCATCAGCGGAATCTCGGATGACCCCGGCGAGCTGCGCTCCAGATATCATGAAGCGTCCGCCAGCCTGCAGTATGTCAAATTCCATGAAATGCTGAATATAATCTTTGCCGATGATACGATTCATCTTAACAGCAGCCCGGTGCCGGACAGCGCCCTTGAGCCGGTGCTGCAGGCTGTCCGCCAGCAGGAGCAGAGCCATCACATTCCGCAGGCCGTGGAGCGGCTGCTGGCGGTAGCCTGCAGCTACCGCGCGGAATCGGCTGCAACCGCCCTGTCCAGACTGGCCTTCGAGCTGAGCCGCACCGCTGAATTAAGTACAGACGCACGCCACTCCGGCTTTGTGGACTTTTACCAGCAGATTCTTGGAATCCAGAGCTATGGCAAGCTGCGGAGCTGGATGGAGGAAGCCTGTTACGCTGCCATGGAACGCATTTCCAGCATGAGCACCGTCCAGACCCGCAGCATTGCCGCTGAGGCCGTACTTTACATTAAAGAGCATTATGCAGACCCCGGTTTATCCCTGAATGCGCTGGCTGAGAAGCTGTCGCTGAGTCCCGCTTACCTCAGCAGGCTGATTGCAGAGGAGGTCGGGAGCAGCTTCCCTGACATGATCAACCAGCTGCGCCTGGAGGAAGCCCAGTCCCTGCTGACCGGGAATCTGAATATGGATATCCGGGAGATCGCCGGCCAGGTCGGTTACAACAGCAGCACCTATTTCACTACCCAGTTCAAAAAGCGTTATGGCGTGACCCCGTCCAAGTGGCGCATGAACCATATTTTGCAGTCCAAATAAACAATTAAAGGATGATTCCGGCAGCCCCCGCGGGGCCGGGGTCATCTTTTTTATTGCCTGGGTAATCCATACATTTTTCCGTAAAAAAGAGTGATTTCAGTACAAATCCGGTCTTTTTCCGATCAAAAAGCAGAAAAGTGATACCATTTACGTTTTTTTAAGCCGGGAAACTTACCTTTTTTTAACGTTTTTCCGTTTCTTATGATAGCGCTATCATGACTTGCGGCTATATGCTGGCCATGTAGATACGCTCTCCCGGAACACGGGAGCTGACTAAAATGATAACGCTACCAAGAAGGAGTGGACGGTTTATGATGCAAGATGCAATACCCGAGAAGGCCAGGCGGCAGGTACTAAAAACCGGCACAGCCCGGACCCGAAGCTACCGCAATTCGCTCAAGAAAGACAGCTCGCTGTACCTGCTCGCCCTGCCGGGCATCATTGTACTGATTCTTTTCGCGTACCTGCCGATGAGCGGACTGATTCTGGTCTTCAAAAATTACAACTTTAATGACGGAATTTTTGGCAGCCCCTGGGCGGGCTTCTCCAACTTCGAGTTTTTCTTCTCCAGCATGGAGGATGCGCTGCGGGCGACCCGCAACACGGTTATTCTGAATGCGCTTTATATGTTGACCGGCACCTTTTTCTCCGTGGCTATTGCCATTATTCTGAATGAGCTGCGCAGTAAATGGTTTATCAAGGTCACGCAGAGCGTAATGTTCTTCCCCTACTTTATATCCTGGATCATTATCGGGGCGATCCTCTTCTCCCTGCTCGATTACGACAAAGGGATATTCAATCAGCTCTTAACTACGCTTGGCTGGGGGCAGGTCGACTGGTATTCCAGTCCATGGCTGTTCGTGATCATCCTTGTGCTGGCGAATATCTGGAAAAGTGCCGGCTACGGCGCGATTATCTATTATGCAGTGCTGCAGGGTGTCGATACCTCCTACTACGAGGCTGCCAAGATCGACGGGGCATCCAGGTGGCAGATTATCACCAAAATCACGCTGCCGATGCTGATTCCTTCTATTATATTGATGTCGCTGCTGAACATCGGGGGGATGCTGAAAGGGGATCTCAGCATGATTATGGGGGTTACGTTCCTCAATCCGCTGCTGCTCCCTACAACCGATATCATCGATGTCTATGTCTACCGCACAGCCATCCGCTCCGGCGAGTTCGGCTTTGCATCCGCAATCACACTTTATCAATCTGTCTTCGGATTCATTCTGGTGCTGGCGGCCAACAAGCTGGCCGGCTGGTATGACAAAGACAGCAAACTATTTTAGGAGGCGGCAGAATGCCAAATACCGAGAGCAAGGGTCTGCTCATATTCTTCTACTTCTGTATCGCCATATTCTCATTGATCTGTCTGGTGCCGTTTGTGCTGGCCGTATCCGGCTCCCTGTCCACGGAATCCAGAATCGCCGCTGAAGGCTACTCCTTCTGGCCGCGGGGCTTTACGTTGGAAACCTATGAATTCCTGTTCGGCTCCAAAGCGCAGCAGATTCTTCAGGCTTACTCCATGTCCGTGATCGTAACGGTGCTGGGGACGGTGTCAGCTGTGCTGGTCACCACCGCCTATGCCTATGTGATTTCGGTCAAAGGCTTCCGGCTGAAAAACTTCTTCGCCTTCTTTGCCTATTTCACTATGCTGTTCAGCGGCGGGACGCTGCCGTGGTACCTGCTGAGCACCAAGTATTATCATCTGGGCGACACGCTGCTCGGCTTGTTCGTTCCCTACCTGCTCAGCGTGTTCCTGATGTTCCTGATGGCCAACTACTTCCGCAGCATTCCGCATGAGATTGTGGAATCGGCCCAAATTGACGGCGCTGGCCATCTGCGGATTTTCTTCAGTATCATGGTCCCGCTTGGCCGGGTCGGTCTGGTTACGATCTCCCTGTTCTATGCGCTGCAGTTCTGGAATGACTTTTATCTGCCGCTGATGCTGGTCTCCGATCAGGAGCTCTACACCATCCAGTACCTGATGTACAACATGATGGCAAACATTCAGTTCCTCGCATCCGGCAATGCCGCACAGGTCGGTGGCGCGATCATCGCTCCGCCGCTGGAAACAGCCAAAATGGCCATGACCTGTCTGACCGTTCTGCCAATTGCGGTTCTGTATCCGTTTCTTCAGCGATTTTTCGTCAAAGGCATTGTTGTAGGCTCCGTGAAAGGCTGACCGCTGCCAGTTTGTATTACCGATGTTTGCATGCGGCTGCTGCTCCCCCGCTCTAACCTGTTGTACAATAGGCAGTAAGGGAGCACGGCCGTTGCAATATATGCTTTTACCTATAAGACTAATCCAGGAGGGTTCATCATGAAAAAGAAACAAGGTTGGTTAAGTATGCTCCTGTCGGCCGCATTCCTGCTAAGCGCCTGTTCCCAAGGGAATAATGAAAGCGTTACCCCGAATGCAGGAAACAGCAATGACGGCACTACCTCAGCTGCAGGCAGCAGTGAAGGCGGCGGCAGCCTGGCCCCTGCCAAGCTCAAAATCGTCCTGTACGGTGACGAGTCCAACCGGATGAAAGAGCTGGCCAAAACCGAGTTCAACAAGATCATCAAACAGGAAATCAACGCCGAGGTTGAATTTCAATTTCTGCCCTGGACAGAATACGGCGGCGGCAAAACGGATCTGATGTTGTCCACGGGCGAAGATTTCGCCACCTACACAGACAGCAACTATATGGTCAAATCCGTGGCTAAAGGACTGTACACTGATCTGACCCCTTATCTGGACGCTGCGGCTGATCTCAGCAGCAATGTTGACGAGGCTTCCTTCAGCGCCTTCCAGCTGGACGGCAAGCAGTATGCGATTCCTGTCGGCAACAAGCCGAACTCGGCGGAATTTTACAGCGTGCTGGTGAGACAGGATCTGCTGGAGGAGGCCGGGATGACCCGGGTAACCTCACTGGCCGAGCTGGAGCAGTTCTACGACAAGGTTCATGCCCTTCATCCCGAATTGATTGGATATGCTAATACCGATGCCCGCAGAATGCTGCAGTATGACTACACCGACAAGAACCTGTATTGGCAAAATGACTTCATTGCGCTTGACGAGTCTGCCAAGGATGATCAGATTATCAGCTGGTTCGAATCCGAGGAATTTAAACGTTACGCAGATCTGATGCACGGCTGGTACGAAAAAGGCATTATCCCTAAATATGCCGCCACCAATGTGCCGCAGCTGCAGTCTGACTGGAACTCCGGCAAAGCGATGTTCTGGGCCGGTACGGCCGCCCGTCCTTTTGAAGGGGCTGCTACCATCTCCCAGGCTGTGCCTGATGCCAAGCTGGTTAACTACTTCCTGGGCGAAGGACGGCCGAAGATCAGCCGCGGTACCTACAGCTCCGCCTTCTTTGTCTCCACCGCTGCCAAGGACCCTGAACGCTACGTCATGTTCTTCAACCTGCTGCAAAAAAACCAGGAGCTGTACGACTTATTCGCTTATGGCGTTGAAGGAACCGACTATACCCTGGATGAGAACGGCCGCTTGACGAAGCTTACTACAGATTCGCTGATTCCCGACTGGCTGCTGATGAACAAAAACTTCATGCGATTCGACAACACCGTGCCGGATGATGTCATTGCCGATTACAAAGCATGGGACGATGGCGCGATTATCTCCAAAGGCGCAGGCTTTAACTTCGACAACACACCGGTCAAGAACGAAGAAACCAAGCTGAACGGTGTATTCACCGAATATCTCGCCCCGATCGGCAGCGGCTTCAGCAAATATGACGAAGCATTCCCGAAAGCGCTGGAACGTCTGAAGGCTGCAGGAATTGACAAATATATTGCCGAGTATCAAAAGCAATTCTCCGAATGGTACGCCAAACAGCAGCAATAGTGTGACCGTCCGCATAGAAACAGCAGGCAAGCCTCCTTCTAAAGGGGCTTGCCTGCTGTTTGTGTAAAGCTGTTATTTTTGCAGGAAAAATTGCATCGTGCGGTCTGCGTTGCCCGGGAGATACTCATGCCCGAAGTCCGGATAGATGAGCAGTTCCTTAGGTGCTTTAATTTTGTTATAGGCTACAAACTGTGTCGAAGGAGGACAGATGGTATCCATCATGCTGACGGTGAACAATACCTTTCCTTGAATGCGGCCGGCCAGATGCTGAATATCGATATAACCGAGCTTTTCAAAAATTTCATCCTCACGCTCATGCAGCGGATCGAACTTGCGGAAGAACGTATTCAGCTCCTGATAGGCATCCCTGTCGAGATCCATCTCCCATACGCGCTTATAATCACTGAGGAACGGATGGACTGCTGCAAGCTTCCTGATCCGCGGCTCGAGTGCTGCACAGGCGATAGTAAGCGCGCCCCCTTGTGAACCGCCCATAGCGTACACCTGTTCAGGATCGACTCCCGGCAGTTCAAACGCAATTCTGGCCAGCCGGACCGTATCCAGAAAAATGTGGCGGAACAGCAAATTGTCAGGGTGGTCATCCAAACCGCGGATAAAATGTCCGTTATGCGTAGTCCCCTTCACACCTCCGGTATCTTCCGAAGCTCCGCCCTGCCCCCGGCAATCCAGCGCGAGTACGGAATATCCCAGCGACACATACGCCAGCTTGTCCTGCCAGTCTCCGGAATCCCCCGTATAGCCGTGAAATTGCAGAACCGCCGGCTGTAATCCGTCCCTCTTCTTGGGCCGGAGGTATTTGGCATGAATACGCGCGCCGCGTACTCCAGTGTAATAAAGATCAAAGCACTCCGCCTGCGGCGTCTGAAAAGCGCTTGGGATCAGCTCGGGATTGGCATCTGCAGCTTCAAGCTCCTCCAGCGCCCGTTCCCAGTAAGCATCAAAGTCAGCGGGCCGCGGATTTCTTCCTTCATACTGCTTCAACTGTTCAAGAGGCATATCCACCAATGGCATGTACGAACAATCCTTTCAACAATAGGTATCTTGCTATCCCATATTATAATCGCAGACATGCCTCCTGGGTATTAGACCAAATTACAAATTGTCTTTTTCTTCCGCCGCCCCTGTCTTCCGTCAACTACCATTCGCCTTCAACATAACGCCTCTCTTCGCCGTGCGCCATCCGCCACCTCACAACCCGGCTTTGTTCTTGAAACTAACCGTCATCCATGCTTCGGCTTCGCACCAACGCCCGCGCCACTCCCGCTAACGGACCCAGGTTCCCTTATTTCTGCGAAAAAGGTGCGTTTGAGCAGAAATAGCGGAACTACGGTCCGTTAGCCCGGCGAAGTAATAGATTAGTGAAATGGATTGAACGACGGACTGGGGTTTTTGTTCCTGTTTTGCGCAAAAACAAGGGTGTCAGATGATCACCATAATGAATAGGCTAACATAATACTTGTGATAAAAATGGAGGTATCCCGCATGACCTTTGTTAACGATTATCCGAACTTCCCCAACTCCCCGGCCGCTTATCCCCAATCCGCTATTCCTGCTCCCTTCCCTTATTCCCACTACTACCACCTTCACCGCTCGGAGAGCAGTCCGGCAGGCCAGCAGCCGGCTGGCACTCCTTCTGCAACCGCCAAGAAGCTGGTCGATGGCCATATGAGTGCAAGCGTTGGCAGCGGACAGGGGCTGAATGTGCAGACCGGCGGGGAAGTTTTCGGCAAGCATGGTGCAGGTGTGAATGCAGGCGGACATGTAGCCAAAAATGGCGCAGGAATGTACGCAAACGGCCATTTGGGCTCCCCATCCTACGGAATACAGGCACAGGGTACTGCCCATCTGGATACAGCCCAGGGATTTGGAGTGAATACCGAAGCTAATGCCCTCGGCAAATACGGGATTAATGCGCAGGCTAAAACACAGATCGGCGGCGGACAGGGCGCAGGCTTTAATACAGAGGCTAATGTAGGAGGAGCATACGGGCTGCAGGCGAATGCCGAAGGCCATCTGGGCCTGAGCCAAGGCGCCGGGTTCAACACCGGGCTGCAGCTTGGCGGCGAAAACGGCCTGGGAGCTAAAGCACAAGCCCAGTTTGGCGGCGGTCAAGGCGCCGGACTCGGCATTACCGGCCAAGTAGGAAATTATAGCGGCGGATTAGGATTTGCGGTCGGCGGCAGCAAGGGCAATGAATCCACCAAGGACGGGGCCGAATAAGCCGTACAGCACGTACTTACAAGCATCAAAAAGGAGTATCTCCCAGCCATAATGAACGGCCCGGAGATACTCCTTCTTTAATTAAAATGCAGGCAGAAGACATTCAGTCAAAGCGGTGTCCCCCCTGCTTGCTCCGGTATTCAGTCGGCGACATGTGATTGCGCTTTTTGAACGCCTTGCTGAACTGGTACAAATCAGAGTAACCGCAGGCACTGGCTATATCCGACACGGAATCATCCGTGAAGCGGAGCCGGCGGACAGCATGTTCGTTGCGGAGCTGACCCAGATACTCCTTGGGGCTGCAGCCGTACCGGGATGCAAAATTTCTGCGCAAATAGACGGGAGAGAAACCGGTTTGCTCGCATAATTCGGTAATGCGCAGCTCTGCGGCAAAGCCTGTATCCAGATAGTCCTTTAAAAGATTGAGCGCTGCTGTTATACCCTTCTCCCTGCTCCCGGACTCTTCTTCCTCCGCTGCCTCGTGCAGCTCCTGAACCAGGCAGTGCCACACCGATTTCACCCGGGCATCCCGCACGGGATCCCCGGGGATCCACTGCCGCTCTGCCTCCTGGAACAGTCCGGCGATCCTTCGCATCCGCTCGCCTGTCAGCGGCATCAATAAAGGCAGCCGCAGCCTTTCAACTGGCTCCGGGATTCCCCATTCTTCCCCGGTTTTCTGCAGTGAAGCGCAGTCGAATAGCAGCATGGTCATCCGCAGCGGATGCGATCCGGAAGACTTCATATAGAGAGGTAACCCGGGCCAAAGGTATACGACTGTGCCCGCTTCCACTTCCAGCTCCTCTTCCTCGCACCGGAATACGCCTTCTCCGCTGTAGATGTAATACAGGGTATGGCCGGAAACGGTCTGACGGATATCCTCCCAGCCCGGCACGGCCGGCTTGGCCACTACCCAATGCAAATGTGCCGTCAAATTCCCCGCTGCATAATCCATGGCTCTTCCTCCCCCAACCATCTTGTATCGATTATGATAAACGATTCCGATTGTTTTTGCCATTGTCCCTCTGCCGCTACCAGTGCTACACTCCGATCATAAGAGGTATGAACTCTTCATACCCCTATCAAATGTATTGGAGATGATGAATTTGATTCGGACCTTTCAACAGCACAGGCTGCGGAATTCTCAGCTGCTTGACGGATTATGGGATTTCGTTTTTGACAAGGAGAATGTCGGGTTATCCGAAGAGTGGAACAAGAGCTTCCCGGCCAATCCCGGTCAGGTGCCGGTGCCGGCATGCTGGAATAATGAGCTCGGCAAATTTGAATACGAAGGGGTCGCCTGGTACCGGACCCGGGTAACACTGGAGGATGACAGCCATCTCCGCCTGCTGTTTCACGCTGTTCTGGGACATGCTGATGTATACTGGGACGGACGCCATTTAGGATACCATTACGGCGGTTACACGCCTTTTGACTTTACGGTCCCCAACGCAGCGGCAGGCGTCCACGAACTCATCGTCCGCACGGACAGTACGCTTACACTCAACACGATACCGTACCACATTGTGGACTGGTTCCATTACGGCGGTATTATCCGGCCTGTAGAGATGCAGATCCTGCCTGAGGTGTCCATTGAAGGCCTGCGCATCACCTACACTATGACCGGAGAATCCAGTGCCGGCGTCCGGGTGCTGCTGAACCTCCGCTCCCTGTCAGACCATGCTGCAGAGGTGCCTGTTTCTCTCTACCGCAACGGGGAAATCTTCCATTCCGAGACCGTACGCCTTGATGCCGGCGGAGTTGTGGAATTGAATGTGGAACAGGCCTGGACAGGACTTACCAGGTGGGAACCGGAGAATCCCGAGCTCTACATGATCCGTGCTGTAGCCGGCCGGGATGACAAGACAGACCGTATCGGATTCCGTACCGTGGAGACACGGAACAAGAAGATCCTGCTGAACGGCAAGGAGCTGTATCTGCAGGGGGTGAACCGTCACGAGGAGCATCCGGAGTGGGGCTTCGCTTTTCCCAATAAATTGATGACCAAGGATCTGGACATCATTCTGCAGATGGGCTGCAACACTGTGCGGGGATCCCATTATCCGCAGAGTGAATACTGGCTGGATCTGCTGGACGAACGCGGGGTGCTCTTCTGGGGCGAGATTCCCATCTGGGGTGCCGCATTTCCTGCGGAGCATACCGGCGACCCTATTTTTGTTAACCGGGCGTTGACTATGATGAGTGAGATGGTTGACCGTGATCTGCATCATCCTTCCATCCTGTTCTGGTCCGTTCATAATGAAATCGATACACGCTCCAAGCAGGCTTATGACTTGTCCGTCAAGATGACAGAGCTCGTCCGGAGCAAGGACCGGTCACGGCTTGTAGCTTATGCCACCATGCACCCTATGACTGATATCTGCCTGGGGCTGTTCGATGTAATCGGAATCAACTATTATGACGGATGGTATTTCGGACATGCCGGGTTTGAAGAGATGCTTGCCACTTTTCACGAGCGGTGCAAGGCGTACGGAGCAGAGGATACCCCTGTGCTTATGACCGAATTCGGCGGAGCAGGCATACACGGCGACTCCGGCTGGGAGCCGCGTCTATTCAGTGAAGACTATCAGGCGGAAATCCTCAGCAGAGCCCTGAAGCTCTTCCGCAGCGACACACGGATTAGCGGAACTTATGTATGGCAGTTTGCGGATACCCGGGGGCAGCTGCTCAGCTATCAGCCCCATTTCAGGGACCGCGCGCGCTCCTTCAATAACAAAGGGCTTGTTACCGAATACCGCAAACCCAAACTCGCCTACCGTGTGGTCAAGGGTATTTACACTGAATGTACAGACCCTTACAGTTGGGGCTCCACACTGAAATAACAATTATGTCGAGCCAGTTTAAAAATGATCACTGTACATTAAGTTTTGCCAGGCCCTGATCTTAAACATTGTAAGCCCATCTATTCAATGAATGATATCCCGCATTCCCTCCCTTACGTATACTCGGTGCAGGGAGAACGGCCCGCCGCAGATTCAATAGATTTTATTCTGCAAGAATGCAAGAACCGCTCCCGACAATATTAATTAGAATGGGGTTGGCAATTTGAACATGTCAATGCGCAAGAAAAAGACAGGCCGGCTGGTAACTGTTCTGGCCGTACTGACACTGGCAGCATCTGCAATGTCCGCATGCGGCGGAGGGGCGACAACAGCGTCCGACGAACCGTCATCCGGCAAACAGGGACCGGCGGAGCAGACGCAAAAATTAACGAAGCTGTCTTATTGGGTGGAACTGTTTCCGGACGCCGCCGCCATCATGAAAAGCTACGGGGAGGTTACCGCCTGGAAAGAAATCATGGCCAAAACCGGCGTCCAGGTTGAATTCCAGCACCCGGCGCAGGGTCAGCTTGCCGAGCAGTTCAACTTGATGGTAGCCTCCAATACACTGCCTGATGTTGTAGACTACGGATGGAACCTTTACCCCGGAGGAGCGCAGAAAGCAATACGGGACAAAAAAATCGTTCCGCTGAATGACTATCTGGATCATGCCCCCAATCTGAAAAAACTGCTCGATGCCAATCCGGAATGGAGAAAAATGAGCTCAACGGATGACGGCAACATCATTGGTTTTCCATTTATCCGTGAGGATATTACGCAGCAGGTATTTCTGGGGCCTGCGATACGCCAGGACTGGCTGGATAAGCTGAATTTAGCTTCCCCTACAACCATTGATGAATGGTACACCGTTTTGAAAGCGTTTAAAGAGCAGGATCCTAACGGCAACGGCCAGGCCGATGAAATTCCGATTCTGATTCCGGCGGGTGAATTGGCTTTTGCCGGTGCGTTCGGAACCCCCAACGACTTCTTTCAGGAGAATAACACTGTCAAGTACGGCCCGATTGAACCCGGATTCAAGGACTATCTGGCTACAATGAACCAGTGGTACAGCGAAGGACTGCTCGACAAAGATTTTGCCACCACCGACAACAAAATGAGGGATGCAAAAATAACCGGCAACCAGGTCGGGTCTGCGGTTCTGTTCCTTAACGGGGGAATCGGAAAATATATGGACCTGATGAAGGAAAGTCAGCCGGAATTTAAAATTGCCGGAACTGTTTACCCGACCCTGAATCCCGGCGAGAAGCCGGTATTCGGATACGGCGACAATGCTGTTACCGGCATCTTCACAGCAATCACCGGAAGCAACAAAAACGTGGTTGAGACGGTTAAGTTTCTCGACTATCTGTACAGCGATGAAGGAAAGCTCACTATGAACTTTGGTAAAGAAGGCGAAACCTACACGATGGTCGACAACCAGCCAAAATATACGGATCTTATCTTGAAGAATCCGGATGGGCTGCCGGTTTCCCAGGCTTTCAGAAAGCATGTCATGGGCGCCACATCTGGTCCTTTTGTACAGGATAAACGCCACTCGGAGCAGTACACAACCAAACCGGAGCAAAAAGCAGCCATGGAGCTGTGGTCCTCCCCTACACATGAGAAGAGAATGCCTCCGTCCACGATCGCTGCGGAAGACAGCAGCCGGTATGCGTCCATCATGACTGACGTGAACACATACAAGGACGAAATGATGCTGAAATTTATTATGGGAGCAGAGCCGCTGGACAAATTTGATGAATTTGTAGAAACGCTTAAAGGCCTGGGAATTGACGAAGCAATCCAAATCCAGCAAGCCGCCCTGGAACGCTATAACAATAGATAAACATGGCATACGTCCGGAATACGGAAAAAAGACTGCATTTCGCATTCCGGAAATTTTTTTGGGAGGGAGAATTCCATGCCTGAACTGGAGAAGAAGATGCAAGCCGCAGCAAGCACAGTCCCCGCAGACAGCAAGTGGAAAATCATTAAAAAAGACATGATCCGGAACCGCTATATTTACCTTATGCTTCTCCCCGTTATCGCTTATTACGGCCTGTTCCATTACGCACCGATGTATGGCCTGCTCATTGCGTTTAAGGATTACGGGATCGCGGACGGCATTATGGGGAGTCCCTGGGTCGGCTTCGCCCACTTTCAGAATTTTTTCGAAAACCATTATTTTTGGCGGCTGATCCGCAACACTTTAATGATCAATATGTATCAGCTGCTGATTGCCTTTCCCGCCCCTATCATTCTGGCTCTGCTGCTCAATGAGCTGCGCAGTGTTCTCTTTAAAAGGGTCGTGCAGACCATCAGTTACCTGCCCCACTTTATCTCCATTGTCGTCGTAGTGGGGATGATTGTCGATTTTGCGGCACGCGACGGTCTGATTAACAACATCCTCGGCATGTTCGGAGCAGAGCCGATCGCATTCCTGCAGGAGCCGGGCTGGTTCCGTCCTCTCTACATCTCTTCTGAAGTCTGGCAGGGAATTGGCTGGGGCTCCATCATTTATCTTGCTGCCATGTCTACTATTGATCCTTCCCTGTACGATGCGGCACGCATCGACGGTGCAGGCCGTCTGAAGCAAACCCTGAATGTGACCATTCCTGGCATTATGCCAACGATCGTCGTTTTGCTTATCCTTAACATCGGATCGATGCTTTCCGTCGGAAGTGAAAAAATTATTCTGATGTACAATCCGCTGACCTATGAAACGGCTGACGTTATTTCAACCTATGTATACAGAAAAGGGATTCTTGGTGCCGATTTCGGATATTCCGCTGCTGTGGGCTTGTTCAATTCGGTCATCAGCTTTATCCTGCTCACAGCCGCCAACACGGTCAGCAAACGGGTAAGCGAGAACAGCCTGTGGTAAAGGGGAGAAACGACAACAATGATCTATAAACGTACTCTCGGCGAAAGCATATTTAAGGGGTTCAACTTGTGTTTTATGCTGCTGCTTTGTCTGGTCACACTGTATCCGTTCATTTATATTGTTTTTGCTTCTCTAAGCAATCCTGCTGAAATCGCCCGGTTCCGCGGCCTGTTGTTCTATCCGCAGGGGTTCAGCCTGGATGCCTATAAAGCGGTGCTCGAAAACCCGATGATTGTAACCGGTTACCGGAACACGCTGTTCTATGTGACGGCAGGCACGGTCATCAACCTGATTATGACAACACTCGGCGCTTATGCGCTTTCCCGCCGCAACGTCTATTTCAAAAACTGGATTATGCTGATTATCGTCATTACCATGGTGTTCCACGGGGGGCTCATCCCGTCTTTCCTGCTGATCAATAATCTGGGGATGCTGAACACGCCTTGGGCGCTCCTGCTGCCCGGTGCCATCAGCTCTTTTAACTTAATCATTATGCGGACCGCTTTTCAAGGCATACCGGTGAGCCTGGAGGAATCTGCGCGCATTGACGGGGCGAATGACTGGGTGATTATGATGAGGATTATACTGCCACTATCCATGCCTGTCATAGCCGTTATGATTTTATGGTATGCGGTCGGGCATTGGAATTCCTATTTCAGCGCATTAATTTATTTGCGTGACCGTGAGTTATTCCCTCTCCAGCTGGTGCTCAGGGAGATTCTGATTTCCAACAGTACAGACAACATGATGACCGGAGCAGCGGCCGGTGACCGTCTGGATATCGGTATTACAATCAAGTACGCCACCATTATAGTATCGACTCTGCCTATCCTGGTCCTGTATCCGTTTCTGCAAAAATACTTTGTGCACGGCGTTCTGATCGGTGCGTTAAAAGAATAATTTTTAAGGGTTGTGGAGGAGACATGCTTGCTCTTTCCGAATTAGTAGGTTAACAGGGACAGGGCAAGTATTCATATTATCCAGGAGTGATCTATATTGTTCTCCATTGTTCGAAAAGTGAACGCCGGAAGCAGCAGAAAAAGCCTGTTTGTCAAGATGCTGGTATCCAATTTCCTGCTTATTCTGCTGCCCGTCATCTTATGGTTTGCGCTCTACACGAATAACGAACAAATGGTTAAAACTGACGCAGAACATTCCAACCGTGCCATGCTGGAGCAGCTTCGCCTTCATATGGACAGTAACTTCAAGGAAGTAGAGCAGCTGCTGCGGCAATTTATGCTCAACCCCAAATTACGTTATCTTCTGGAAAACGGCAGTGAAGATCTCTCTCAGCACTATCAGCTGGTACAGTTCACCAAAGAATATTTAACAGCGTATCCCAGTGTAGTCAGTAACAGCTTTATCTATGATTTTTATATTTATCTGGACCGGAGCCGTTCCGTAATTAAGCCGAATCTCGTAACTGACGTACAGAGCTTTTATAATTACTATTATCATTTTGACTCCCTCAGCTTCAAAGAATGGCAGGGACAGCTGCTTAGTTATCATAACCAGGCTTATCTCCCGGCTTCAGCTTTGCGGCATAGCGCCAGTGTTAACGAAGCTACTGTAAAGGTCATTCCCTTCATGCAGTCGCTGCCGGCTAATGAGCTTACTGATATCAAAGGCAACCTGACCATCCTGATCGACGAATCCAAAATACAGGATATGACCCGGCAGATTGAACTCGCTAATCAAAGCTCTATTTACCTTGTTACTCCAGAACATCAGCTGATCAGCAGCACACCCGGTGCAGCATCATTGCCGGATTCTCTTCTGAACAAACTGACATCCGGCTCGGGATTTTTCAACCACACATTGAACGGGCAGGATGTCATTGTATCCTATACAACTTCCAAGGAAGTCGGATGGTATTATATTGCTGCCATGCCCACAGAGCTTTATGCAAAAAGAATGAATGAGATGAAGTTTTTTGCATTTGCCGTTCTGTCCCTGTTCCTGTTAGTCGGAAGCATTGCCGCTTACCGCATTGCTTACAGAAATTACTCTCCGATCAAACAAATCATGGAAACGCTATCAAAGGGAACAGCCAAACCGCATCAGCCTTCCGTGAATGAGCTTGACTACATTATGGAGATGGTTAAGCTGTCCTGGAATGAAGAAAAGGATGTGAAACACAGACTGGCACAGCAGCTGCCCCTGCTCCGCTCTATTTACCTGCACAGGCTGATGCAGGGCTATTTCGAGCCCCCGAAGCAGCTGGAGCAGTCGCTGGAATTTATGGAAATTCATTTTCCGCATCCTGAGTTCGCTGTGATCCTTGTGCAGATCGACAGTCTGTCCACGTTCACGCCCGACCAGAGTGAAAAGCAATGGGCACTGGCCCGTTTTATTATCGCCAACCTGGCTGAAGACTCCCTTGTTGACCTTCAAGCCATTGTTCATCCGGTTGAACTGGAGAAGGACCGGCTGGCATTAATTTTGAATCTGGCGGCAGACCCGCCGGATCATCAGAGCAGCCGGATCAAGAGCACTTTTACCACGCTGCATGGATTGCTCGGGGACCGCTTTTACCTGAAGACCAGCTTTGCCGTCAGTATGGTGCACCAAGGCCTGGAGCAAATTGCGGAAGCATATTTGGAGGCCACCGCTGCCTTGGAATACAAGCTGATCAGCCGGGAGCAGTCCATATTTTATTTCCATTCCATCCGTCACGAGAAGCTGCATTACCAATACCCTGTCGAAACTGAACTGCAGCTGATCAATTGTATCCGGAGCGGCGACAAAGACCAGGTGGTCCTGCTGCTTACCACGTTGTTTGATATGAATTTCCGGAGTGAACGGATTGCTCCCGAACTGGGGAGATGCCTGCTGTTCAGCCTCTCCGGGACTTTGCTCCGGATCTTGAACTCGGATGCCCAGGCGCTGCGCAGATTCGGGGAAACCGAGATCAACCCGGTCCGTCTGCTGCTGTCCTGCAGATCCACCGACGAGATGTTTGCAAAGACTAAGGAATTGTTTGTGGCCGTCACCCAATCCTTTAAGCTGGAACGGCGTGACCACAGCGAACAGCTTCTCCGGCAGATCCAGCTGTACATCGATGAAAATTATGCAGACCCCAATATGAGCCTGAACCTTTTATCGGAACATTTGCAGATTACCTCACCATACATCTCGCAATTTTTCAAAAAGATGAGCGGCTGGAATTTCAGCGATTACCTGACAAGGGTCCGTATTAATCAATCCAAGAAGCTTATGGCGGACACTCAGCTGACCAACGCTCAAATCGCCAGTAAAGTCGGATATACAAGTGATACTGTATTTATCCGGGTCTTCAAGAAAGTAGAAGGTTTAACGCCGGGAAAATACCGGGAGACGGTTTCGGGGAGCAATGATAGGCAGGATTCAAGTAAACCTGTGTGTTAAACAATAAAAGTGTGCCACGTCCGGCAAGCATCACCGGCAGGCACACTTTTATAGATTGATGCCTTCGTCCGTCACTTCCCGTTTCCGCTTACCGGTTCAGCAGGCTTCCGACATATTTCAGCAGCTCATTGGCGCAGATCGGGCAGTAGTTATGCTCCTCGATCAGGCGTCTGCTGACCTCATTGATCCGTTTGAGCTGGCTTTCATCCGGTGTTTTGGAAGACGTGGTAATTTTGACGATATCCTTCAGGTCGGCGAACAGCTTTTTCTCAATTGCTTCCCGCAGCCGGTCATGATTGTTGTACTCGAACTTCTTTCCCTTGCGGGAGTAAGCGGAAATGCGGATCAGAATCTCTTCGCGGAAGGCTTTCTTGGCATTCTCGGAAATGCCGATCTGCTCTTCAATGGAACGCATCAGCCGCTCATCCGGCTCCATCTCCTCATCGGTCAGCGGATCGCGGATTTTGGTCCAGTTGCAGAAGGCTTCAATATTATCGAGATAATTTTCGAACAGCGTTTTGGCCGATTCTTCAAAAGAGTACACGAAGGCCTTCTGCACTTCGCTTTTGGCCAGAATGTCATATTCCTTGCGGGCAATGGAAATGAAGTTCAGATAGCGCTCGCGCTCTTCTTTGGTAATCGAAGGATGCTGGTCCAGACCGTCCTTGATCGCCCGCAGCACATCCAGCGCGTTCATGCACTGCAGATCGCCCTTGATCAGCGCACTGGAAATCCGGTTAATGACATACCGCGGGTCAATGCCGGACATCCCTTCATCCAGATATTCGGTCTGCATCTCCTTTAGATCGGCTTCCTTGTAGCCTTCGACCTCTTCCCCGTCATACATCCGCAGTTTTTTGATCAGGTCCATGCCCTGCTTTTTGCTCTCCTTCAGCCGGGTCAGGATGGAGAAAATCGCCGCCGCACGCAGTGCATGAGGCGCAATATGCACATGCTTCATGTCGCTTTGGGCGATCAGCTTGGCGTAGATTTTTTCCTCTTCCGACACTCTGAGATTATAAGGCACAGGCATGACGATCATGCGGGACTGGAGCGCTTCGTTCTTTTTATTGGAAATAAAGGATTTATACTCGGTCTCATTCGTATGGGCGATGATCATTTCATCCGCCGAGATCAGGGCAAACCGCCCGGCTTTGAAGTTACCTTCCTGGGTCAGGGACAGCAGGTTCCAGAGGAACTTTTCATCGCATTTCAGCATTTCCTGGAATTCCATAACCCCGCGGTTGGCCTTGTTCAGCTCCCCGTCAAACCGGTAGGCCCGCGGATCGGATTCCGAACCGAATTCGGTAATGGTCGAGAAGTCGATGCTGCCTGTCAGGTCGGCGATATCCTGGGACTTGGGATCGGACGGGCTGAAGGTCCCGATACCGACGCGCTCCTCTTCCGACAGCAGCACCCGGACAACCTTGACCTTCTCGATGTCGCCGCCGTATTCATTCTTCAGCCGCATCTGGCAGGACGGGCAGAGATTGCCTTCGATCCGCACCCCCAGCTCACGCTCGATTTCCGGCCGGAGCTCCAGCGGAATGAGGTGCAGCGGGTCTTCATGCATCGGGCAGCCTTCAATCGCATATACCGCACCTTCAGCTGTACGCGAGTACTGCTCCAGGCCGCGTTTTAACAAAGTGACAATGGTCGATTTACCGCCGCTGACCGGTCCCATTAACAGCAGAATCCGTTTGCGGACATCCAGACGCCGTGCTGCCGAGTGAAAATACTCCTCCACCAGCTTCTCCACCGCCCGGTCGAGACCAAATATCTCCTGCTCAAAAAACTTATACCGTTTGCGTCCGTTAATGTCCTCTACGCCGTGTGACTTGATCATGTCGTATACGCGGGAATGAGCCGTTTTTGCGGGAGAGGGGTCTTTTCTCAGCAGTTCTATATACTCCTTGAAGGTGCCGCTCCACGCCAAACGGTCGTTCTCAGCCCGATACGAAGCTATACGCTCAAATATATCCATTGTTCGCTGCCTCCTCTTGCGCTCCTACTTGCTCCACCAGCTTTAAAAGTGTATTACATAACTATGCGGGAACCCGGAATAGTTGACCTCTTTTTTGCTGTGCTATAATAGAGAATCGTTAAAATCAGGTCAGGAGTGACAAGTGTGGCGATCAGACATGAGACGGAGCTGTATGCTCCTTTAAAGGCTTTTTTTGAACAGCAGGGCTATTCCATCAAAGGAGAGGTGCGCACCTGTGATCTCGTCGGGGTCCGTGAGGATGAAGCGGAGCCGCTGATTGTGGAGATGAAAAAGACGTTCAACCTCGCCCTGCTGCTGCAGGGGGTCGAACGCCTCCGCCTAAGCCCCGTCGTCTACCTCGCCGTAGAACGTTCGCGGGACAAAAAAGGCGCGGTCAATCAGCGCTGGGGCGAGATCACCGGATTGTGCCGGCGGCTCGGGCTCGGCCTGATCACCGTTGTGTTCTACAAGACCAAGCAGCCGCTGGTCGAGGTGCTGGCGGAGCCTGGCGACGCGCCGCCGCGTGTCCGCAGCGCTGCCCGGAAGCGCGAGCGCCTGCTCTATGAGTTCCGCGAGCGCAGCGGGGACTATAACACCGGAGGCAGCACGCGCGTCAAGCTCGTGACTGCCTACCGCGAGAAGGCGCTGCGCGTGGCGCTTGCGCTGCAGGCCGCGGTGGCCGAAGCCGCCGGTGCAGCGGCGGCCCAGGCGGAGGCATCGGCAGCGTCCGAGACGCTGGGCGATGCCGTGCTCGGCTTGCCTGCCGCAGCAGCAGGCAAGCAAGGGGTCTCGCCCGCCGAGCTGCGCCGGCGGAGCGGGGTGCCGAGCGCTGCGGATATTCTGCAGCGCAACTACTACGGCTGGTTCACACGGGTGAACCGCGGGCGGTACCTGCTCACGCCGGCGGGCATGGCGGCGCTGGTGGAATACGCAGCCGTCGCCGGGAACGGCAGCGGCCAATCCTGAGCTTAATTGTCACAGCTCATATTTCCTGGAATTGAACAGCAGGGCAGCTCCGCTCCCCGCCAGGCCCATGACCAGCAGGTTCATTCCCACAGACTGCCACTGGATGGTCTCGTTAATGTCGGCAGCCGGGGACGGGCTGGCCAGGCTGACGCTGAGCAGATTGGCATATTGCTTGTAGGCCTCATTGGACGAGCTGCCGATCCCCCAGTGCCAGCTGCCTTTAATAATAAAAGCAAACTGGAGTCCTACGACCAGCAGCAGCAAAGCTGCTATGCAGAGGTGGCTGAACAGCGGCTTGCGCAGCCTTTTCCCTGCTGCCAGCGCCAGTCCCATGAGTGCCAGTCCCGCAGGAAGGCTGCACAGCTTGGATAATACCAGATAGAGCACACCAAGCGCGGGACTGGCTGACCCGGCAATCCGCATCTGATATAACCCGTCCGGGTTCGCAAATACTTCCGGCAGCGCAGCAGCCCAGACGGCCGCAGCCCCCAGCAGGAACACGACCGATTTTACGGCGAACAGCGTAGAAGTCCGGACCGGCAGCATATGATTGAGCGGCATCGTTCCCTGGAAGAACTCCCGGTAATAATCCATGTAAATGTATACAGGGATCAGAATGCCGATAACCATATTCACCATAAGAATCAGGAAAGCCATATCCTGACTGCTGCTGAACAAGAAATACAGATTGGCCAGGCCGCTTACAGCCGTCAGCGTAGCGAACACCGCGAGATGCCTTCTGCATTCGATTTTGAATTGATGAGCAAAGATCATTGTAGAACTCCCTCTCTGTAATGTTCTGAATCAACGGATAATCTGCTTGAACAAATCCTCGATAGGCATCCCGTATCCCCGCTTCAGTTCCTCAATGCTGCCCTGCAGCTGAATCTGCCCTTCGTTCACAATGGCAATATCCGTGAATAAAGGCTCCACGCCCTGGATCAGGTGGGTGCTGATCAGTATGGAACTCTCCCCGTCAAAGTTATCGAGAATAATTCCCATGATCTTATCGCGTGTGGAAGGATCCACCGCTGCAAGCGGCTCATCCAGCACATACAGGCTTGCTTTACGCGCAAAGGTCAGCGAAATGCTTACACGCTCCTTCATGCCTTTGGACAGCGTTTTGATGGTATCCCGTACGTTAAGGCCAAGCTGCCCGGTCATTTCATAGGCCTTGTCCCGCCGGAAGTCACTAAAAGCATGATGAAACAGCGCTATACACTCTTCAATCGTCATCCAGGGATACAAAAATTCGTGGTCCGGCAAATAAGCTACCATACGTTTGGTCTCCACGCCGGGAGGCCTGCCGCATACCGCAACCGTTCCCTTATAGTCCCTCAGCAGCGAAACAATCAGTTTCATCAGCGTCGTTTTGCCGGCACCGTTCGGCCCCAGCAGGCCCATGATCCGCCCCCTGGGCACAGTCAAATCTACTCCGTTCAGCGCGTATTTCCGGCCATACCTTTTGGTCAGCGCATGACACTCCAGTACGTTTTCCACAGCATTCATCTCTCAGACACCCTTTCCGTTCCTTTCTCTTCTCAGGCCCTTTAACAGCAGCTTTCCTCCGTTAGACCTCCCGTTTCCACAAAATCCCTGCAGCTTCATCAAATGTACATATTTTCACAATGCTTCTCATGCATGATTACCCTGCCAACGCAAAAAAAGCCCCCCGGTTAAACGGGGGGCCTGCCCAACAAACTATAGGTTACTGCTGCAATAGAGGAGTCAACCTCATCTGCGGTGAGCCCCGTGCTTAAACTTTAATTGTATTCCGTACAGCTAAAACGGCTTTTTTCTGGACCGTGAGGGCTTTAATTGCAGATCGTGCAGTTAAAAATCCCCATATTCCGTCTAAACAGCTATTCCAGCAATTTTACTTGTACCGAATACAGTTAAAGCTCCATATCGTTCTTTTTGCAGCCTTTTAGGTGTAGAAAATGCAGTTATCGGCGTATTCCCCCGTTGCTTGCTCTGATTTTTGTTCTCCCGTCTGGTTTTCCTCAGATTAGCCCTCTCAAATGGGTTCCCTACGTTTAATCCTCCCAGATTAGTTACTCCCACCTCAGCTTCAAGCTTGTGATCAGCCGCACTACCACACCGCAACAGATCATCAGCAGTCTTCACCTGACTCCTTCACGATAACGGATGCTCTGCAAAATACAAACTACAGCATTTCATACAGCAGAATCCGGCTAAAAATCCGGAGTTTTCACTACTAAATGCACTTTGTACAACAGATTTCCTAATATCGGCTGAAATCAGCGAATCCATGGAAATCTGCTGTACAAAATACAGCAGATCCAATAATTCATGCCAAAAACAAAGAATCTGCTGCACAAAATGCAGCAGATCCACTGTACATCTCTCTACCACAATTGGCAGGGATGGCTGCTCTAATATTAGCGCAGCTTACTCTTAACACAGTGACTCTTACCTCAGCACACCCTAATCACACTTTACTCTTACTATAAATTCTACTTACCGTAGTCACTCTTACCCTTGCTTACTCTTACCTCAGCCAACCCTTGCCTCAATCAACGCTTACCGCAGCTGGCCTTACTACACTTTAGCTTTATCCTGCAGTCCCCGGTACTTATCCACCTCTGCAACAGCCCCACCGCTGGCACTCCGGCCCAGGAAGTCCGGGCAATGTAACCACGGCTCCCACATATTTACCGTCAGCTCCGGGCCGTAAACTCCGTAACCGCCTCGCTCATCAGGTTCATGCCGAGCAGCAGCTCATCCCTCCCGGGATGCGTGAAATTCAGGCGGATATGGTCGCTGCCGCCATGGACAGAGCACAGCGGACCGGGCAGGAAGGCTACGCCTTTGAGCAGTGAAGCCTTCAGCAGCGCCATCGCGTCGAGCCCTTCCGGCAGCGATACCCACAGGAACATGCCGCCCTCCGGCATTTCATAGCTGCTGTGCTTCCAGGCCGGGCGTTTCAGCAGCTCTGCCATCAGCTTCAGGCGGGTGTTATACTCGCGGTTCAGCAGCGCAATATGCTCGCGCAGGTCAAAGGCTGTAGCATCCAGCAGATGATGCAGGAGCCGCTGGTTCAGCGAGCTGGACTGCCAGTCGGCCATCTGCTTGGCAGCGGCCATCATCCCGATCAGCTCCCGGCTGCCTGCTGCCCAGCCCGTCCGCAGCGCCGGCGCAACGGTTTTGCTGAAAGAGCCGATGTAGAGCACATGCCCGCCCTCACTAACGTTCTCCAGTGCATAGAGAGAAGGGTAATGTACAGACGGCTGGCCGCTGTGTCTATGAAAATGCAAATCTCCATATGAATCATCTTCCACAATCAGCACATGATGTCCTACGCAGAGCTCCAGCACTTCCTTGCGCCGTGCCAGGCTCCATAGAATGCCGCTCGGGTTCGTAAAACTCGGCGTGGCAAACAACATTTTGGGCCGGTGCTGGCGGATTGCCGTGCGCAGATGGTCCGGCAGCAGACCTTCCCGGTCCCCTTTTAACGGAATAATGACAGCCCCCTGCATTCGCAGTGCCTGCAGGATGCCGGGCGAGGTTGGATTTTCGACCAGTACCCGGTCTCCGGGATCTATGTATACTCTGGTCAGCAGATCAATAGCTTGTTGACTTCCCGTTGTCAGAAGAACTCCGCCTTCCGGAGCAGTTACCCCTTTTGACTTCAGCCAATCCCCGGTGAGCCAGTCCCGAAGCGGGCCGTACCCTTCCGGATCGCCATACTGAAGTGCTCCGCTGTCTGCGGAGATCACGGTGGAGGCTGTTTCGGCAAGCAGCGGCAGCGGGAATAGTTCCTCTGCAGGCAGTTCTTCGGCAAGCGAGATCAGACCGCCCCGTCTTGTCTTTGTACGGATGCTAAGCAGCTGTGAAGATGCCAGCGTATGTGCGCGGGCAGAAAACTCATATTTCATGCGCTCCCCCCTTTTCCCTGATACCAACCATATTCCGCACCGGCCGGCTATATGTCGTATTACAGGTGCTATGCGTACATTTGCTTACTCTGGTTTGCATGAAGAGCGAATTTCTCGATCGCCTGTGCTCTTGTGGTCACATCCAGCTTCACATAGATTTTCCGCAGATAATTATCGATCGAACGTCTGCTGACCTCAATTTCCTGTGCGATTTTGTCATAAGTGATGCCCTGGACAATCCTTTCCATAATAAACCGTTCGGTCTGGGTAAGCTGCATAACGCCGCTGAGCCCCTTTGAGGAGGTCGGCGGACGGAAGCCCTTTTCAATCCAGTCGAGCGGGATGGAGAGAAATCCCTCGCGCAGCCCGTCAATCATCAGCAGCAGCTGGCGGGGTGACGCCCCTTTGGACAGTACACCGCTTGCGCCAAGCTCGATTAACGGCAGGAACATGTCCTTATCCTCTTCCTCGGTCATAACAATACAGTGAGCGTGCTGCGCATTGCTTTTTATCTCAGGCAGGATGCCCTGTAAATTCCCCTCCGGCATCTGATAGTCCATCAGAACCAGATCGGGCTGCATTTCCTGTATATTGTAAACGCCTTCGTTCCAGGACGAATACATCCCCAGAACCTCCAGTTCTCCTCCTTCCTCCAATATCAGTTTTGTTCCCAGCATACTTGTGGGATGACATCCCACGATGACCACCCGCCAAACTTTCATCATTAACGCACTTACCTCCTGCTTTATCTAAAATTTACCCAGAGTGGAAGACGTATGGTTCACGTTTCCGTATATCACGCAAGCAAGGATGGCTGTTGTCAATGTTCTGTCATTCCTTCTTTTACCTTGAATACGCACATCAGATATTCCAATCTATAGAAATTGTATCGCAGTACTTTAACAGGATGCAATTACTTTTTCACGTTTTCAAACACTCTTTCATTTTTGCGAATCTGGTAAAAGTCTGATAGAATGGGAACTTGATAAAAAATAGCCTGAGGTGATGAAATGCAACCGCTAGCGGAATCGACCCCGGTACACTCGCGCCGTACTTCAGCGAGAAACGGCCCTTCCGTAAAATGGTTCTTACTGTTCTGGATTTTGATGATCGGGCTCGGCGTTTATGCCGTGTACAGCTACACCAACCATCTGAAGCAGCAGGTGCTGACCGAGCTCAGCACACAAAGCCAGCAGCAGCTTACCGTTTTGAAGAATGACTATGAATCGCGGATCGCCGTACTGTCCGAAGAAGTGAAAGAGCTGCAGAGTACCGTCCAGACCTTTAACGAACTGCTGACCTTTACCAAAGATAATGCAAGCAGCACTACGGACAACAGCAATAAGCTGTACACCCAGTTAAGCGAGGTCAAGAAACAGCTGGATACCCTGAAGAAAGAAATGGATCTGCTGAAATGAGGACGCCTGTTCAAAAAGTGAACCGCTTTTTCATGCTGTTGACTGCACCTTTCTTCGGCTTGCTGCTCTGTCTGTGGCTGTATCACCCGCCGCTTGAGCTTAAGCTGGACACGCAGTCCTATCTGGCAGCACCAGGGCCGGTCAATGAAACCGCCGCTCTCAAAAAAGATCTCGCGCAAGCACAAGCTTCCGCTACCTATACCATAGATTCCATCAGCGCCAGTGCGCAGCTCTACAAACAGACTACGAATGCCATGAATGCGCTGGTCAGTACAGCCAAGGCCCAGGCGACCCGGCCGGAGCGGATTTACAACCGCAGGATTACTTCCAGACTGGGCATCCCGGCGGATGTCGTGATCAGCGACCGTATAACCATTGAACTCTACCGGCTGAATCCCGGTAACTATAAAGCTTACGCCCTGAAGATCAGACTGAAGGATCCCCTCGCGATGAAAATGAGCCTTGCCGAGGGCACCGGGGCCGCCGAGACAACCATGCATGCCGTGGCCCGTTATGGTGCTGTGGCAGGAATTAATGCGGGCGGCTTTGCCGATCAGAACGGCAGACGTTATCCGTTATCCACTACCATTGTCGGAGGCCAATACCTGAACGGATTTGAGCCGAGCTTCAAGGATCTTTCGTTCGTCGGCCTCAGCAAATCCGGCAAGCTGATCGGCGGAAAATTCTCCAGCCGCGCACAGCTGGACCAGCTGGACCCTGCTTTTGGTGCAACTTTTGTACCGGTTCTGCTGAAGAACGGCGTCAAGCAGGTCATCCCGCCCAAATGGAAGATCAGTCCGGCACGCGCGCCGCGTACGGTGATCGGCAATTACAAGGATGACCAGCTGCTGATACTTGTCGCCGACGGCTATAACGAAAGCGGCAACTCCGGCGCTACGCTGGAGGAAATCCGGGACAAGCTGTATAACATGGGGGTGCAGAGCGCTTATAATCTGGATGGGGGCGGCTCCTCTTCCCTGATCTTTAAAGGGAAGGTGATCAATAAGCCGTCAGACGGAAATCTGCGCAAAGTGCCGACCAACTTCCTGTTTTTCAAATAAAATCCGGTTCGTCTATACAATGCATCACAATTACGTTTATTTTTATTACTCAACAGGTTATAATCAGGATAATGATACAGCCCCATATGGAGGTGCCAAGCAATGTCGTTTTCATTGACCTTTTGGATCGTCACCCTGGTGTTTCTGCTGTTTCTGACCGGAATTCTAACCTCGTCCTACAATGATGACAAAACCAAAGGCCTGTAACAGCTAGTTCTACGTCAATCTTTTGTTTAAAAAAGCACCGCACATGATGTGCGGTGCTTTTTTTGCAGCTGTGGCCTCAAACGGCTGACCGGCTGAGCCAAACTATGTACATATAGTCACTTTTCCGCTTCTTAGTTGAAGCTTTACCCTAGGCGTGTCTTGATAATTGAGTCATTTCCCCGAGGCATTCAGCACAGATGTAACGGTCCTTGTATTCACTTACGCCTTCCATAGATCCGCAAAATACACATTTGGGACGGTAGCGCTCCAGAATGATATGGTCGCCCTGCACCAGAATTTCTACCGGGTCACCTTCATTCATTTGATACCTTTTACGCAGGGACTTAGGCAGAACAATTCTACCCAGCTGATCTACCTTACGAACTACGCCAGCAGGTTTCATATCTAACTTACACCTCTCCTGTTCAACTCATAATTAGTAACTACTACTATTTTCGGCACTATTCAACTATTTCGTTATGCTATTGTCGAATCCTGCTGAAAAAAATAAAAATTCTTGTCCACTTTTAGAATAAGTCTGGAAAATCCAGCTGGCGCAACGCTTCATAGACGATAATGGCTGCCGAGTTGGATAAATTAAGCGACCGGACCGCCTTGCCCATCGGCATGCGCATAGTCGTTTCTTTGCCTGCTTCCAGGATTTCTGCAGATAAGCCTTTGGTTTCTTTGCCGAAGACAAAAAAGTCCCCGTCCCGAAAAGCATAATCGGTGTACCGCTTATCGGCCTTCGTAGTTGCGTAGAAGAACCGGCTGCCGCTGTATTTCTCCAGCACTTCCCCGAAAGAATCATGATACTCAATGTTCACGGCATGCCAGTAATCCAGACCGGCCCGTTTCAATGTGGCATCATCCGTACGGAAGCCAAGCGGACGAACCAGATGAAGATGGGTTCCTGTAGCCGCGCAGGTGCGGGCGATATTTCCTGTGTTAGCGGGGATTTCCGGTTCAACAAGCACGATGTGCAGTGCCATAATGTAATACTTCCTCCTTGTTGGCTGTTCAAGCCCTGTAATTGTCGTTCACATCTCTCGCATAGCTGCAGCAGAGCCTGCCTGTATATAATACCCGGTGCAAGCAGAAAACCTTCCGCCAATGGCGGAAGGTCTGGAAACTGTAAGTCTTAACCTTGAGTTTGCCGGAAATGCTTCATGAAATCGGATAGCGCCTTAACGCTCTCGTAAGGAACAGCGTTGTAGATCGAAGCACGCAAGCCTCCCACACTGCGGTGGCCCTTGAGTCCGATAAAGCCTTCGGCTTCGGCAGCTTTGACGAACTGCTTCTCAAGCTCTTCCGACTCCATCCGGAACGTCACGTTCATGATCGAGCGGCTGCCTTGTTCTGCCACTCCGCGGTAGAACCCGCCGCTTCCGTCAATATGTTCATAGAGCAGACCTGCTTTATCGCGGTTCTTCGCTTCAACGCCGGACAGACCGCCCTGCTCCTCTATCCATTTTAACACTTCATTAACCATATATACAGAGAAGGATGGCGGAGTATTATAAAGAGAGTTGTTCTTATAATGCGTGTCATAACGCAGAATCGTCGGAATATTGGAAGGCGACTTGGCAATCAGCTCTTCCTTCGCGATTACTACGGTTACACCGGAAGGTCCGAGATTCTTCTGCGCACCGGCGTAGATCAGTCCGAACTTGCTCACATCAATGGAACGGCTGAGGATGTCGCTGGACATATCGGCAATCAGCGGAATGGAGCCCGAATCCGGATATTCTGCATATTGTGTTCCCTCGATAGTCTCATTGGATGTGACATGCAGATACGCGGCGTTGTCCGCAGCCTTGATGCTGCCAAGTTCAGGAATCGCCAGGAACTTCTTATCTTCCGAAGAAGCGGCTACATGTGCTCCGCCAGCCAGCTTGGCTTCCTTGAATGCCTTGTCTGCCCAGCTTCCTGTCATGACATAGCTGCCGACTTGACCTTCAGAGATAAAGTTGAGCGGAATCATGGCAAACTGGGTGCTTGCCCCGCCTTGAACGAACAACACCTTGTAGCCTTCAGGATTGCCGAGGAGGGAAAGCAGACGCTCCTGCGCTTCGTTATGCACGGACTCGTAGATGGCTCCCCGGTGCGACATCTCCATAATAGACATTCCGCTTTCCCGGAATTCAACAAACTCCGCTTGTGCGCGTTCCAATACTGCAAGCGGCAGTGCCGCCGGACCTGCATTAAAATTGTATGCTCTCTTGCTCAAAATACTCCCCACCCTTTCTCTCCTATCAATATCGATATGGCTTATGATAGCAGCAATATTACACACCAGCAAGTATAATTATTCACATAAAAGGTAAGCTGCCGGCGTTCAGGGAGCAAAAAATTGATAGCTGCGCCGCCAATGCTTGCTGTGACGCGGTAAAATGCTGATGTCAGCAAAAACCTCCGGTGAAACAACATGCTGTTCGCCCCACAGCGCGACCTTTTGCGGTACAAAATCACCGCTCTCCCGGACACCGGCTCCGCTTGGCTCATGAACCAGTTCCCAGTAACAGTCTGCATCCTGCTTCTCCCAGCCTGTGACCTGGCAATAGAAGGGACGGCCGTCCGGTTCCTGATTCCAGGTGATGGCATTCCCCGAGCAGTCCAATAGTTCAGCCGTATATGACGACTCCGGATCCTTTACTCCAGCCTCCCCCGGCAGTCTAAGGATGTAACCTGCACCTATGCCGGCACCGTCAATCCCGACAAAGTTATGGACATATTCCTCGGTATGCAGCGGCTTGGTTCCCTTGTTCTCCAGCACATAGGAAATATCCAGCCGGTTGTCATGCAGAGCGATCGTTTTGGTCAGCTGCATGCTGTATCCGCGGCATTCCATAGGCTGGACTATATACGTCAGGGATTGACCGGTCGCCTCTTCACTGATCTGAAATGGAATTAGCGGATATTCCCCGTTAAAAGAGTAGGGTTCCGGTCCTGTCTTCTGCAGCAGTCCGACACCCGGCTTCGGAAACCATTCACCCGGCATGGCCTCCTCATAGCCGATTGCCCGGGAAATGCCGAATTCGTTACAAAGTCCGGTCCCCCCGCTGCCGTGGCCGGGGACCAGGCTCTCCGGTACACAAAAGCTGTGTCTCCCCTTTTCCAGCGTAACCTGCGTAATAAATCCGGTCCAATCAAATCTTGTGCCGCCATAGTCTCCCGTTCCGGCGATTTCAACGGTAAGAATTCCGTTAGATAATTTATAACTCATGCTGCCATCTTCCTTTCACTTCTGATATAACGGTAATTCCATCCACTGAAGCAGACCTAAGACAGCTGGACCTCCAGACGGTGAAGTTCTCCCCCCGGCAGTGAAGTGAGTACACTCCGCGGTATCAGGACACCCTCTGAGACGCGCTGAAGCGTCACCTCAGCGCCGTTAAGCATTACAGAGTGTATTTGGTACTCTCCGTGCTCTCTGCTTCCTGCAGCCGTATAGGCGACTGCAAGCTGACGGCCGGCAAAGAGGGTTTGGATAGCAGCTCTGCCTTCTGCATCGAACTGCTCCTTCACCAGCTTCGGCTGCAGCAGCAGATCACCAAGCCGTCCCTGTACCCCGAACACCTCCGTCACCATCGTCAGCAGCAGCCAGCTTGCCGAACCTGTTAAATAAGTATACATCCCCCTCCCTTTTTCGTTAATATACTCGGGGATTCCCGGATACATCCGGCTGGCCTCAAAATCGGTACTGAGTCTGTAAAGGGAATCCAGCACCCTGTAGCCTTCGCGCACATATCCCCGTTTATAGAGCGCATTCCCGTACATGACAGTCATATGGCTGAACATGGCCCCGTTTTCCTTGTGTCCGAAGGCAAAGCCGAAAGCACGGCCCAGATTCTGCTGAATG
Source organism: Paenibacillus sp. PK3_47 (assembly GCF_023520895.1). Lineage (NCBI taxonomy): Bacteria > Bacillati > Bacillota > Bacilli > Caryophanales > Paenibacillaceae > Paenibacillus > Paenibacillus sp. PK3_47. Next base: position 4,841,654 of record NZ_CP026029.1, on the reverse strand, counting down.
CCCCCGAAATTGGTGTTCAGCCGGTAACCGATCTTTTCGTCCAGCAGATAGCGGTCCACTGCAGAGATGATCCCGGGGATTTGCTCCGGTGAGGCTGCGTGGCCGAGCAGCGGGAATACCTGGCCTGTCAGCGTCATGCGTATATGATCCCCATATTCCCCTTCAACCCGTTCTCCGTCATTATTATAGTAACCATTGAACCAGCCGTCCCCGTGCCTGCTTTGTATCCATTCCCTGCTGCGCAAATGGCTGAAGATCCATTCCGCTTTGCCCGCCAGGTCTTCTGCTACTTTGTCCGGATCAAACGCCAGCCGCTTTCCGCTCACCACATTCGGCGCCGCCTCATAAAAAAGCTCCAGCTGCTGCCGCTTCGCGGATACAGAGGTATAATCGACCGGCTGCTGAAGGGAATCCAGGAGCAGCGCCATTTCTTCCGCAAGCATAAGCTGCTGGCAGCCGGTACGCTCTTTGAGTGTACGCAGCAGCGAAGCGAGCTCCAGGAGGTTGCTGCCGTAGAATGCAGTGAAGGCCACACTTTCTCCCCGCCGGGCTGCCATATCCAGACCGTCATTCCAGTCCGCCCCCTCCAGCAGCATGTTGTTATGCTCACCTACATTAAAGAACGGAATCAGATTTTGCAGCAGGATATGCTCCAGAATAGTGCCCTTATATACTTCTCCATCCGTTGTAAGCAGGCGGCTGCCGGTCTCCGTGTTCCAGGAGGCATCCCGTTTGCGGCAGCGGTTCATGAAGGAATCGCGGAAATAAACCTGCTCCTCCAGCAGGAAATCCAGATCCCCGCTCTGATTCAGGTAGAGCAGCGTGGTCAGAAACGGCCATGCACCGTGATCCATCCATACCCTGGGAATATTGTTCCGGTCAGCAATGAATTCACCGGGCTGCTGGCCGATAATTGTCGCATTGCTTCCGTCGATGCGCACACCCGCATAATTGTTCAGCAGCAGGCTCCGCACCTCTCCCGGTTCCATGATGAGGAGTGCCAGACAGTCCTGCCACAGGTCACGCCAGCCGCGCCCTCCTCTTCCATAATCGTGATAGGGCAGAAAGGAATTTCCGTACAGGCGCCGGAGCACCGGCTGCAGCGTCACCCATTTCATCCACTGATCTCCTTTGGAATCGCCGGTATGAAATTCGACGCTGCTCACTTTATCCGCCCAAAACGCCTTGTTCTCTTCGAGTAAAGCATCAAATGCTGCAGCGGAGCCGTACTTCGCCATCACACCCGGGACATCCATCCGGTCATTGTCAATGGCGAGCACAACTATATAAGAACGGCTAACTCCCGGCTGCAGGGCCGCCCCTGCAAAACGGATCCCGCCAACCGCCTCATAGCCTTCAAGAACGGTATCTCCCCCAGTCTGAGGAGGAAGATTGCGTACTACCGCTTCGGGCCAGTCCAGCCCTCCGCCTTCTCCGGTGAACTCTTCCTGTACCGGAAAGAAGCCGGCCGGCTGCGTCCCATCTCCTTCGCTCCCGAACACGCCATAGGAAATCCTGTTCACTCTGTGTCCGCGTTCATCAAAGGAAAGCACCGGCTGAACTTCAATGCCATAGGACGAAGTATACACCCGGTTTAGTAAAGAAGTCACATGACGGTGGTCCCGCAGATCATCGGCAGAACGTGCATATACCGGTACTGCGGCAGTCGGCGTCAGGAATATCTCCCCGTCACTGATATTGGTGAGGACAATCTTCATTAATTCAATTTTGTCGCTGCCGCATGGCACAAAGCTTGTGATCTCAGCCTTAATTCCCATATCCTCATCGCTGCGGGTTACCCGGTGCCATAAGAAGCCGGCTTCCAGTACTGACCGGCTGTCTGAATCCCCGTATACCTGCGCCTTTTGCCTGGCAGAGTTCCCTGCAGCAGACCATGCGCCCTTCCCTTCCACATAGACCCAGAAGTTCCGGGAGGCGCGTGACTGATGAAGATCCTCTACAGATACCGGCGGGGTCAAAAAGGTGTTGTGGCCTGAGGTGACCTGTCCGTGCAGGTCCGGAGTCACAGAAGACATCATGCCTCCTTCGTTGACTAAAGGAAAATACAAAAAGCTGTTCCGTTCTGGCTGTTCAAGTCGGAAATCCCCGTTTTTCCCCGTAAACTCCCAGCCTGCATTCGTTGTTGGCTTCATTGTCTTACATCCTTTCCTTATTGGTGACTAAATATCAAATGATATACGCTTACAGAAACCGGTTTCGTAAATGATTATTGCATTAGGTAATCCGCTTGTAAAGTATTTTATTATTATGGCGGTTAACCTCACCGAAACCACTTTCGATTTCCTTAACTAGCACACAAACTCCGTATGGTCTCATGCACATAAGTCAATGTATTACTCTATTAAATAGTAATTGAAAAGCAGCCTATAGCAGATTTCCTATTGCTTTTTACAATTTATAGCTCTATCACTCCTAGAATCTGCGAAAACGTTTCGTAAACGCAGTAAATAACAGATTGTATAACAGCCGATAACAACAAAAAGAAGCCCCCGGGCTCCGGGGGCTTCTTTTTGTTGTTATTATTTGATTCTATACATCGAAGTACAGCGCGTATTCGTGCGGATGAACACGGATCGCAACCTCTTGAGCTTCGGAACGTTTCAGAGCGATGTAGTTATCGATGAAGTCTTTGGTGAATACGCCGCCTTCTGTAAGGAATTCGTAGTCAGCTTCCAGAGCGTCAAGCGCTTCGTTCAGGCTGCCTGGAACGCTGCGGATCTTCTCTTTGTCCGCATCGGACAATTCGTAGATGTTCTTGTCCAGCGGACCGTAACCCATTTCTTCAGGGTTGATCTTCTTCTTGATTCCGTCCAGACCTGCCATCAGCATTGCGGAGAATGCCAGGTAAGGGTTAGCAGTGGAGTCCGGTGTACGGAATTCGATACGACAGCCCTTAGGTGTTACAGCTGCTACCGGGATACGGACTGCAGCGGAACGGTTACCTTTGGAGTATACCAGGTTAACCGGTGCTTCATAACCAGGAACCAGACGTTTGAACGAGTTGGTGCTCGGGTTAGTCAGCGCGATCAGTGCCGGAGCGTGGTACAGGATACCGCCGATGTAGTTCAGTGCCATTTCACTCAGGTTGGCATAAGCGCCTTTTTCGTAGAACAATGGAGTTCCATCGTTAAAGATCGACTGGTGAACGTGCATGCCGCTTCCGTTATCACCGAACAGCGGTTTTGGCATGAATGTTGCAACTTTGCCGTACTGGCGTGCAGTGTTTTGCACGATATATTTGTAAGTAAGGAGATTGTCAGCTGTTTTCTTCAGCGTGTCAAAACGGAAGTTGATTTCCGCTTGTCCCGCAGTCGCCACTTCATGGTGGTGACGTTCGATTTCAAGTCCTGCTTCGGTAAGCAGACGGCACATTTCACTGCGGATGTCCTGTTGGGAATCCACTGGCGCTACCGGAACATATCCGCCTTTAACGCCGATTTTGAAACCAAGGTTGCCGCCTTCTTCCTTGCGGTTTGTGTTCCAGGCTGCTTCTTCGGAATCAACGGAGAACGAAGAGCTGTTCATGCCGCTTTCGTAACGCACATCGTCGAAGATGAAGAACTCGGACTCAGGTGCGAAGAATGCTGCTGTACCCACACCGCTTGACTGCAGGAATTCTTCGGCTTTAACAGCGATACCGCGAGGGTCGCGTTCATAACGTTCGCCATCAGGTGTGAAAATATCGCACATAATGTTAAGCGTCGGATGAGCTGTAAAAGGATCAATGTATGTAGTGCTTGGATCAGGCATCATAACCATGTCTGATTCTTCAATACCACGGAAACCTTTAATGGAAGAACCGTCAAAGGCAACACCATTTACAAATGTTTCTTCTTCAACTGCGGATGCTGGCAGCGAGATGTGGTGAGCACGTCCACCCAAATCTACAAACCGAAAATCCACCCACTCGATGTTGTTCTCCTTAATCGTCTGCAACACTTTTTCAACCGACATGATATTTCCTCCCCAAGTTCCGAACATTAGGCCTCTCACCGTATCAAATGTTCTTGTTTATATTTTTTTTGCTGTCGTCATTATAAATCTCATACCTAACATCGTCAATGCTTATGTCAGGTATTTTTGAAGACAATGTAAGATATTCTGACGCTTTAGTGAAAAATACAGTTGGAACAAGCCGTGCCGTTACATTCATTTTACAGTATACAAAAACAGCCCCCTTGCCTCGCCCGTAAGCGGGAAAAGAGGACTGCCGCGTACTTTAACAGCTGTCTTGCATTAGACCAGAGCCGCTGGCTCAAGAGCTTCCGAGAACTTGCGTCCCACAAGCGGGGCAAGCTTTTCCAGGTCTCTCAGCAGGCTGTCGAACTGCTCGGGGAACAGGGACTGCACCCCGTCACCGGTCATGGAGTTGTCGGGATCTGTATGCATTTCAATAATCAGCCCGTTTGCACCAGCTGCTACGGAAGCTTTGGCCATCGGCGCAACCAGCTCACGCCGCCCGGTGCCATGGCTCGGATCGGAAATCACAGGAAGATGACTCAGGTTCTGCAGAACCGGGATAGCTGACAGATCCAGTGTATTCCGGGTGTAAGTCTCGAATGTTCGGATTCCGCGCTCACAGAGCATGACGTCACGGTTGCCGCCGGCAAGGATGTACTCCGCCGCATTCAGAAGCTCATCGTAGGTCGCGCTGAAGCCGCGTTTGAGCAGCACCGGACGTCCGCAGGTGCCCAGCTTGCGCAGCAGGTCAAAGTTCTGCATGTTCCGGGTACCGACCTGCAGAATGTCCGCATGCTCGGCGCAAATATCCACATACTCCGGCGTCATCACTTCAGTAATGGTCAGCAGGCCGTGGCGTTTGCCGGCTTCAGCCATCATGGTGAGGCCTTCCACACCTACACCCTGGAAGCTGTAAGGACCGGTGCGCGGCTTGAACGCTCCCCCGCGCAGCACCTGGCCGCCGGAAGCCTTGACAAGACGGGCAATTTCATCAATCTGTTCAGGGGATTCAACAGCGCATGGACCGCCCATGATAACCAGATTTTCTCCGCCGATCTTCACGCCTTTGATATCGATAATCGTATCTTCAGGATGGAAGTCACGGCTGGCCAGCTTGTAGGACTTGGAAATTTTCACGACATTCTCTACGCCCTTCATCTGGCGCAGATGCTCGGCAAGCTTAGGTGTTACGCCGCCGATCAGACCGATAACCGTGTGGTCCGCTCCGCGTGACAGATGGACCTGCAGCCCTTCTTTTTCGATGACGGCAATGATATCATTGACCTGATCCTGCGGTGTTTGATTGGATGTAATAACGATCATATTAGAACTCCCCTTTTGGCTGTTATTATTCAACAATTTCATATAGGCAATAAACACTATCACACTACGACGCGTGTACGCTTTTAAGCACTAAAGCGATTTTACATCATATTTGGCTTACCGTCAACTTGATTCCGCTTTTCGCCATAAATATCCCAAAAAAAAAAGAGCACAAAAATCCCAATTCACGGGTTTTTGTGCTCTTCATAATTATCTATAAGTTCATTACTTTATACTGATTAAGTTGTGCTGGCAGTCTTGCTCTTGACCGGAGGCAGCAGCTTTGACATATTCACTGTACGTTTGATTTCCCATGTCTCCGGCAGTGCAGGATCATACTGCTCGAGGTAATTGATGACTTCCTTGGTGATCGGAGTAGGCGTTGAAGCACCTGAGGTGACGCCGACCTTGGCAACCCCCTTGAGCCACTCAATATTCAGCTCGGACACATCGGATATCCGGTGGGCAGGCACTCCGGCAATCTCCTCGGAAACCTGGGCCAGGCGGTTGGAGTTGTTGCTTCTCGGGTCGCCGACAACAATGACCAGGTCACACTGCCCGGCCTGTTCTGCCACAGCTTCCTGGCGCACCTGGGTAGCCATACAGATCTCATTGTGGACTTCGGCGCCCGGGAAGGATTCCAGCAGCTTCTTCATGATATGCTTGATATCCCACTGGCTCATCGTCGTCTGATTTGTAATGACAATACGCGAGGAGGGAATGGACAACCCTGCAATATCTTCTTCCTTCTCGATCAGATGGACATGTTCAGGCGCGATACCGACAGCACCTTCCGGCTCCGGATGCCCCTTCTTCCCGATATAAATGATCTCGTAGCCTTCTTCGACCTTCTCTTTGATCAGGTCATGGGTTTTGGTTACATCCGGACAGGTGGCATCAACAGTGGTCAGCCCTTTGGCACGGGCCAGTCTGCGCACCTCTGGCGATACACCGTGTGCAGTAAAAATAACGGTACCGCTGTCCACTTTGTCCAGAATATCCAGGCGGTTATGCCCGTCGAGCGTTATAATTCCATCGTCCTCAAAAGAATTCGTGACATGGCTGTTGTGCACAATCATGCCAAGTATATAAATCGGCCGGGGCAGGTCAAGATTTTGCGCGGCCTGCCGCGCCATTACCATGGCATCGACGACACCGTAGCAATAACCCCGGGGAGAAATTTTGATGACTTCCATGTATTTCACCGGCTTTCTGCTGTCAATGACGGCTGTTATAGGACCCGTCTAATTATACCCTATTCCAGCGGCGGAGCAAAGAGAAGCGGCAGCCAGATGACAAAAGTCGTCCCTTCCCCCTGGCGGGTAACCACCTCTACAGAGCCGCCGTGTTCATCAATAATCCATTTGGCGATGGACAGACCCAGCCCGATTCCTTCCGTAATTCCCCGTGACTCATCCGCCCGGTAGAAGCGTTCGAAGATATGCGGCACCTCGTCCTTGTCCATCCCGATCCCGGTATCCGTAATCCGTATGCCCACCTGGTTCTGATAAAAGACGCTATCCAGCGTAACTACACCGGAAGGGGTGTACTTAAAGGCATTATCAATAAAGATGAACAGCATCTGCTGCAGATAATCCTTGTTACCGACAACATACTTGCCGTTCAAATGCCCCATATTCCCGACAGACCATTCCGCCTGGCGCGGCAGGAAAGAGGCCCGGCGGGCTACCTCGGTCATCATCGGCTCCAGTGCTACAGGCTCCTTGTCAAAGGTCCGCCCGGTGTCCGCACGGGCGAGTGAGAGCATATCGCCGACAAGCCGGCTCATCCGCTTGGATTCATCGGCAATATCCTTCACCGACTCTACCGACAGCTGGCGGATCTCCGCCTCCGTCATCCGGCTTTCCCCCGGCTCCATTTCCCAGATTTTCTGCAGCAGATCGATGTTGCCGCGGATCGTCGTAAGCGGTGTACGCAGCTCGTGAGAGGCGTCGGACACAAAGCGGCGCTGGGTGGCATAGGATTCTTCAAGCTCTCTATAAGCCCCCTCCATCCGGCCAAGCATATTGTTGACGGTTTCAATGAGCCGGCCGATCTCATCCGGCGGACCGTTGTACTCGATCCGGGAGCTGAGGTCATTACCGGTCTGGATGCCGTTTGCCGCCTCAATAACCATGCCGATGGGACTCATTGACTTGCGGGCCAGGAACAGGCCGAAGGTGAAGGCAGCGATCAGCGTCGCAAAAGAGCCTACCAGCAGGATGTTCTGCAGCCGGTTCAGCATCGTAACCTGCTCCCCAGTATACACTGCTACCTGAAGCACAGCCGGCAAGTTTCCGTTAAGGGTCGTCACATCCACTGCCTGCTGATAGATCAGAAAGGGATTTCCGTTATAAGACGCCTGAAGAAATCCCTGCTGATTTTTGACGACATCCTTCGCCGGAACCTTAAACTCCAGCTGAATCTCTGTCATATTCGGGCTGGGGATCATTTGTTGGAGGTCGTAAATGTACAATTGGGCAAATAAGCTTTGGCCTGCAGGCCCCCGGAGGATCTGCTGCCATGTGCCGTCATAGTTCAACCCTGCTTTGGGTTCCACCTGCGATGCCTGCTTGATTAGCCGGTCCTTCAAATCACCATACGTATTATAATAGACAAAACCGTAAATTGCGGCTGATAAAGCCAGCAGCATAACGGCCAAAATCCCTGAATACCAGGCTGTCAGCCGCAATTTAATAGACATATTAATTGTCACCTCTTAAAATATAACCGGCTCCCCGGATGGTCTGAATCAACCGTTTGCCGCCATGCTCTTCCGTCTTCTGGCGCAGCATGGCAATATACACTTCCAGTACATTGGATTCGCCGCTGTAATCATACCCCCAAATTTTATCCATAATGAGATCGCGGGATAACACGCGCTTCGGGTTCTGCATGAACAGATGCAGCAGCTCGAACTCCTTCGCTGTGAGCTCCAGGCGTTTGCCGCCGCGGGTTACTTCACGGGAATCCACGTCAAGCGTCAGATCCTCATAAGTCACGGCCTGCTCAGAGCCTCCGCCCTGCTCGCTTTTGCGGCGGAGCAGCGCGCGAACCCGGGCCAGCAGCTCCTCCAGGGCAAAAGGCTTCACAAGATAATCGTCAGCCCCCAGATCAAGCCCTTTGACCCGGTGCTCAATTTCATCTTTGGCCGTCAGCATCAGCACGGGAACGTTGCTCCCACCCTCCCGCAGACGCCGGCACACTTCAAAACCGTCCACCTGCGGCATCATCACATCAAGAATTACCACATCGGGATCACTGGTCAGAATAGCCCGCAGGCCGTCCGCTCCGTTGACTGCAGTTTTTACATCATAGCCTTCAAAAGCAAGACCGCGGCGCAGCATGGAAATAATTTTTTCATCGTCATCAATAATCAGGATATTCGGTCGCATGTAGCAGCCCCCATTGTTCAAGTCGTATATATCTGTATTGTAGCACGAACATGCTGCTCAAATTAACCTCCGGCAGCAGCACAAACGGAAGGGTTGCCCCTTCCGTTTGTGCTTTTACCGTCCGGTGTGAGATTACTGTTCTTGAGTTTGTGTGGTATCAAAGTCATTTTTGTTGCCGATGGTCACCGGTAGCTCCAGCTTTTTACCGTCACGGACAACATTCAGTGTTACCTGGTCGCCAACCTTCAGAGTTTGGATATAGGTAATCAGATCCTGGCTGGTTGCATAGTTCGTACCGTTCACGCCCGTGATAATATCGTAAGGACGCAGGTCTGCTGTGTAGGCAGGCGATTTGAAGACAATCTCAGCTACTACAGAGCCTTCAGTAAGGTCAGTACCCATTTGTCTGGCTACTTCATCTGTAATGGTCATCAGCGATGCGCCGATAAACGGAACCGGCTCTTTCGGAATTTCCTGGTTGGCTTCCAGCTTATCAACGACCTCTTTGATCGTATTTACCGCAATGGCAAAGCCGATACCCTGGGCGTCAGCACTCACGGCTACGTTCATTCCGATAACCTGGCCGTTCATGTTGAGCAGCGGTCCGCCAGAGTTACCGGGATTGATCGATGCGTCAGTCTGCAGCAGGTTCTTATAGTTGCGGGTACCGCTGCCGTCTTCCTCATTGATATCAATGCTGCGGCCCTTCGCACTCAGTACCCCTGCAGTAACCGTATGGTCAAAGCCCTGCGGGTTGCCGATAGCTACGACTTCTGAACCGACCTTGATGCTGTCGGAATCGCCCAGCGCTACTGTCGGGAAGTCTGTTCCTTCAATCTTGAGCACAGCCAGATCCAGATCCTTGCTGGAGCCGAGCAGCTTTGCTTCATAAGGCTTGGTTGTACCGTCAACGGTTACCTGGATCACATCCGCACCGTCAATAACGTGCTGGTTGGTCAGAATATAACCCGAAGATTCATAGATAAAGCCTGTTCCGATTCCCGCAGGGATCAGCTGCGTGGAATTCGAATCTGAACCGGACTGGGAATCCTGCCCTGACCCGGAAGATCCGCTGCCCCCGAACTGGTCACCGAAGAAAAATTGCGAGAACGGATCACTCAGATTTGAGCGGGACGAACTGCGTCCTGAGCTTGCGTTCACCAGCGTTTCAATTTTGACAACAGCCGGTCCAACACCGTCTACAACACTGGATACATCACCTGATCCGGTCACAAGGGCTGTCGTTGTGGTTGAAGGCGTGATTGTCGCACTGCCGTTCGCTGTCTTGGCTGCCGGGCTCGTTACTGCGGCGATGGTCGCTTGGCCGCCAGTGAACCAGTTGCCGCGGTCTGCCATGAACATGGAGCCTGAGAGGACAACCATCCCTGCCAGAAAAGAGACCAATACGGCTTTTACCGGTTTTTTGGGCTTGCGGTTATACTGCCAGCCGTTGCCGCCGTCTGAACCGCTGCCGCCGCCCCGTCCGCCGTTGCCGTCATAACCGCCTGTGCGCGGGGAGGAGCTGTAGGGAAGCGGCTTAACCGGCTGCGGTGCAGTGATTTCTACCCGCTCTCCCTCCATCCGGTTGTAGCCTGGAGTCCCCTCCGTATTCATCTCGTCCTTATTCATAGATTTAAACGGTCCATAAGAATAATAGGTTGAAGCTCCCTGTTCATCAGAATTATTATTGCTGTAGTCGCTGCTTCTGTTGTACTCATTACTGCTGTCAGTGTTATTGTTGCTATCCCATTCCCGATCCCGAGCTGGCCCATTATCGCGATTGAAGTTGTTTTTGTTGTTGTCGTCCATGGTTTTCGTTCCTCCTGTTGCCTTGTCAGTCTGACAAGGAGTATTGTCGTACTTCTTGTTCTTATTTTGTACTTTAAACCTTAAGTCTACATTAAAAACAATTTAAACTGAGATAAAAGATAAACGGTACGGAAAGCGCTGTACGATCAGGCCTTGGGACAACAGAAATAAGCCCGTACGCGAAGCTTCGCGCCGGGCAGAATATAAGAGCAATATCAGATACTCAGGACTGGGGCTTAACCTTGGGCCCAGCCTTTGCGGTGCGCATAGATGGCCAGCTGCGTGCGGTCATCCAGCTCGCATTTCATCAGCAGATTGCTGACATGGGTCTTTACGGTCTTAATGCTGATATGCAGCTCCTCGCCGATGTCTTTGTTGGTTTTCCCTTCAGCTATAAGCAGAAGCACTTCTTTCTCACGTTCGGTGAGACCGGAAGAATCCCCCTGGACCGTCCGCTGCCGGATCCCCCGGGTCAGTGCCTGCGAGACATCTCCGGTCATTACCGGCATTCCGCGGAACGCACCCTGCAGTGCGTAGATTAACTCCTCGGCCGACACGGTTTTGAGCACATAGCTGACTGCTCCGGCTTCAATCGCATCTACGACAAGATCATCCTCCAGGAAGCTGGTGAGGATGACGATTTTGAGGCCGGGAAATTCAGCAAGCACTGCCCTGGTGGTCTCTGCACCGTTCATTACCGGCATCATCAGGTCCATCAGCACCAGATCAGGCAATCCCTCCTGCCCTCCTTCGCGCAGCATCGCCAGTGCTTCCTGCCCGTTGGCGGCTTCCCCTATAACCTCAAAGCTGGGGTCCAGCATAAGATAAGTTTTGAGCCCCATCCGGACCATATCATGATCGTCCACCAGCAGCACCTTTATGACACTCATCTTCTATTCCTCCTGTTCCTGATTGCCCTGAACAAACTTTGGTATATGTACGCGGATCGTTGTACCCGCTCCTCTGCGGCTGATAATTTCCACTTGTCCGCCAAGCTTTTCCGCGCGTTCACGCATCGTCGTAAGACCGTAAGAGCCCTGCTTATGCTGCACATGCTCGAACCCCTGGCCGTCATCGCTGATGCTCAGCACAACCTGTCTCGGCACCTCGCGCAGCGACAGGCTGACCACCCGCGCGCCTGCGTGTTTGACGATATTGGCCATCGCTTCCTGAATGATCAGGAACAGCTGATGCTCGATAGCCTCCGACAGCTCGCCCTGCAGCTCAAGCTCCTTTACGCCTTTAAGCCCGTTCTGGCGGCAGTAATCCGGAAACCATTTTTCCAGCGCCTCGAACAGATTGCGTCCCTCAAGCTCTACCGGACGCAGCTGGGCGATCAGCGCCCTCATCTGCTTCTGTGCCATCTGGGACATGGTGATCAACTGCTCCATCACCGCATGGCCCTGCTCCGCATTGCGTTCCAGCACCTTAGGCAGTGAAGAAGCGGACATATGAATCGCAAAAAGCTGCTGGCTCACCGTATCATGCAGATCCCGGGCCATCCGCCTCCGCTCTTCCAGTACTCCGCTCTCCGCTGCTTTTTCTTTGGCGATAACCTCCTGCTCCCCCATCCGCTGAAGCAATTGCATTTTGTTCTCGACGGCTTCCATCATCATGTTGAATTCATGGTACACCCGTGCAAAAGACTGGTCATCGGTCTCCGGCATGCGTACAGACAGATTGCCCTTGGCAACCTGCAGCATATTCAGATCCAGAAGATCAATCCGGCGCTGAATACGCTGGCCGGCGATATAGCCGATAATCACTGTGAACAGTACGATCCCGAGGCAGAGATACACCCACATGCGGTAATCCACCACCTCGATATAGCCAAGACATGTACCGGCATACATCAACCCTGCTGCCACACCTCCGCTTAGCAGAAAATACAGCAGCAGCATCCATTTGGTATTGCTGAAGATCGTCCCCATCCCTAGCCCACCGATTTAACTTTGATGTCACCGATAAAGGCGCTGACGTTAATCCGGATTTTTTTGCCGGCTTCCTTATAGTAAGGGGTCTTGCATTCCACGCTGCTCATGAACCCGCTGCGCGTCTGTTCCAGTACCTGCATATCCCCGATAAAGGAGCTGCTGTTCACACGGACCCCCAGGTCCATATCCTCAGGAATGTACACCTTAATATCGCCGACAAACGCAGAGATGTTGATTTTGGTCTCACCGTAAGGAATCTGCGCGTTCGTCAAGTCCAGCACAGTGTCGCCGATGACTTGGGAGATATTCGTGTTTTTAAGCTGGAAATGCTCCCGGCCCATGTGGACATCACCAATAAAAGCGGTACGGTTAGTCGTATCCTTATGATCTGCTGAATCGTGAAATTCCTGATGCCACTCGCCGTGTCTGCGGGCATAACGCTCCTGCTTCCGGCGTTCGTGACGCTCACGGTGATCATGCCGGCGTGATTCTTCAGCCGGTTCTTCTTCTTCATCAGATTGATCTTTATTCAGGTAATCGTTCCAGTCACGCTGACCGGCCGGCTTGCCGAATTTCTGTTCAAACTGTTCATCGAGTGTAGACTCCAGCGGTCCCGGCGGCTCCACATCGCTCTGACCTGATTTCGGCGGATAAAATCCCGGCGGTTCAGGCGGCGCAGGCGGTACCGGAGGCACGGGCGGCGTGTGGTCACGCGGCTTGAAGATTACATACAACCCTCCGCCGATCAGCATGACCGGTATAAGCAGCTTGAAGAAGTCTCCGGCCGAAACATCGAACCAGTCCAGGTTGCGTCCCAGAAAGTAAGCGCCAAGAGCCAGATAGAATAAGCCCCAGAAAACCGATGAACCGCCTGAACCCTTTTCATTGGTAGTCAGCAGATTCTGCACTCCCATGTAAATGAGCACAACCGGCCAATAATCAGAGATCAGCGAGCCGATGCTGAAATCGGTATATCCCAGCTGTCTCATCAGAAACAGGGCACCCAGTCCGATCAGGATCAGACCGCCGAGGACCTGGCTGGTGAACCTTCTTTTCATCCTTCATTTCCCCTTTAAATTGATGTAATTTCCGCTATGTTCATTCCTATGTCCTTAGTCTACAGGAAAGGGGGATTTCAAAACAGCGGCGCGGGAAGGAAACAGGCCTCGGTCTCCGGACTGAGGTGCAGGAATATATAGTTAATTTAAATGCCGGATATCCGGAGCCATAAAAAAAGACTGCCCCGAAGGACAGTCTCTGTAAAGCTTCATAGAAATGCCTGCGGCACCTGCAGCATTATTGTTGCGGTTTTTGCACCGGCTTGGCAATTGTATTGCTTTGCTTAGTCAGGCCGTTGTTCTCAACAGCAAACTCAGCATCGTATTTTTCGTTCGGAGTCTGGTAATTTTCTTGCACCTTTGGCTTTTGGCTCTTTGGCATTGAATTTCACCTCCCGTTTCTTTTCGTAAGAGACAAGTGACTTGCCCCTAACGTATTATGGGAAGCGAAGGACCGTATTATGCATGCCTATGTGAAAATAATTTCTTGACTCCGGCTGAACCGCGCAAGCTAAACAATCTCCTCCAGCAAATCCTGCGGAACTGATTTATAGGTCTGAATCGCTTTGCCGAGATTCTTCAGCATGCTCTCCGTGCATTTGCCGCTGCCTCTTTTGATAAGCTGGACTTCGACTGTTTTTTTGCCCCATTCCTTATAAACCTGCTTGGTGGTGGCAAAATACAGATCGATCTTCCGCCCCTTGATGGCCGATCCGGTATCTGCAACTATTGCGTAACCGTAACCTGGGACATACAGGATGCTGCCCAGCGGAAGCACCTTTGGATCTGCCGCGATCGTGGATACGGAATTTTTATCCCTGCGCACTTTGACGCCTGAATACGTGATTCCGTACTGCGGATGCTTCGGGGTCTTGCCTGTAGATTCAATTCCGGCTGTATAACCGGTTGCTGTAACTTTAAGCGTAGTGATGATCTGCTCCGGAGCTGGCGCGGCTACCGGTAAAGTGGCAGGCTGCTTGGCAGTGCCGGAATTGTTCCGTGCCTGCGGTGAGGCAGACGGCTGAGGCTGCTGCGCAGCAGCAGGAACGCTCGCTCTGGACGTACCGCCCTGCCGTGAGGATGCCCCTGTAGAGTAGCGCTCCTGGGAATACAGCATGGCCCGGCCGGTCGTACGTATTTCATCATTCACAATATTTAAATTTTTCGTATTCTCCGCATTTCCCGTTCCGAGAGCCTGCACAGACCTGCTTGCAAAATCCGGATAAATACCGGCCGCAGACAGAATCAGTACAACCGTTACAATTAAACACCAAAACCTCTGGCATAAGCCCATTTTGTTCATTAGTTAAACCTCCCCCTATTAGCGAAGGTTTCCCGTTTCACAAAATTTTATACATAAAGCTGAGGGAACAGCTTCATGAGGCATATGACAGAGGTTAAAGTTAACAGAATTTTACCGCCCTGGGGCGCTTTATCAACTAGATTGTGCGTTCAGCAATCTCTTGGCTGAGCAGTGCGATAGCTTCCTCCAGCGGTTTGACTCCAATATCGCCCTCGCCGCGTTTGCGGATGGATACAGAGCCGGCGTTCATCTCGTTCTCACCGACCACGAACATATAAGGAAGCTTCTCCAGCTGTGCTTCACGGATCTTGTAGCCCATTTTCTCATTGCGCAGGTCAACCTCGGCACGGACACCGCTCCGCAGCAGCCTGGATTCCACTTCCTTCGCATAATCGTCGAAGGCCGACGATACAGGAATGATTTTTACCTGCTGAGGGGACAGCCACAGCGGCAGGGAGCCAGCAAAGTTCTCCAGCAGGAACGCTACGAAACGCTCCATGGTTCCGAGAATACCGCGGTGCAATACAACCGGACGGTGCTTTTGGCCGTCATCGCCGACATATTCCAGCTCGAAACGCTCCGGCAGCAGGAAGTCGATCTGTACTGTGGACAGAGTTTCTTCCTTGCCCAGTGCCGTACGGATCTGCACATCCAGCTTAGGTCCGTAGAACGCAGCTTCGCCTTCCGCTTCAAAGAACGGCAGACCCGCCTCTTCCGCTACTTCACGCAGCATCCGCTGAGCAGTCTCCCACATTTCATCATTCTGGAAGTATTTCTCGGTGTCATTAGGATCACGGTAAGACAGGCGGAAGCGGTAATCGTGAATACCGAAATCGCTGTACACCTGCTTAATCAATTCCAGCACGCGTTTGAATTCGCTCTTGATCTGATCCAGACGGCAGAAAATATGAGAGTCATTCAGTGTCATGGAACGTACACGGTGCAGACCGGTCAACGCTCCGGACATTTCATAGCGGTGCATGGTGCCCAGCTCGGCAATCCGGATCGGCAGATCACGGTAGCTGTGCATGGAGCTCTTATAAATCATCATGTGATGCGGACAGTTCATCGGGCGGAGCACGAACTCTTCAGTGTCGATTGTCATTTTCGGGAACATATCCTCCTGATAGTGCTCCCAGTGTCCCGAGGTTTTGTACAGCTCTACGTTACCAAGCACCGGAGTGTATACATGCTGGTAGCCAAGGCTGGCTTCGAGATCCACAATATAACGTTCCAGAATGCTGCGCAGCTTCGCACCTTTGGGCAGCCAGATCGGCAGGCCTTGTCCTACCAGCTGGTTAAAGGTGAAGATTTCCAGCTCTTTGCCCAGCTTACGGTGGTCACGCTTCTTGGCCTCTTCCAACAGACGCAGATGCTCATCCAGCTGCGCCTTCTTGATCCAGGCAGTACCGTATACGCGCTGCAGCATTTTGTTCTTGCTGTCTCCGCGCCAGTAAGCGCCTGCCACGTTCATCAGCTTGAATATTTTGATCTTCGCTGTGGAAGGTACGTGCGGACCGCGGCAAAGGTCAAAGAACTCGCCCTGCTCATAGATGGTAATCACGCTCTCTTCAGGCAGCGCCTCAATCAGTTCTAGCTTGTAAGGGTCGCCCAGCTCACCAAAAATCTCAAGCGCTTCCTTGCGGCTGACCTCTTTACGCACAATCGGCAGGTTCTCGGATACAATGCGCTCCATTTCCTTTTCAATCTTCAGCAGATCCTCGGGATTCAGCGGATGTTCCAGATCCATGTCATAGTAAAAGCCGTCTTCGATGACCGGCCCGACACCCAGCTTGACCTCTTTGGCACCATACAAACGTTTTACGGCCTGGGCCATCAGGTGGGCAGTACTGTGGCGCATAACTTCAAGCCCTTCCGGCGAGTCAAGGGTCACAATTTCCACCAAAGCGCCTTCCTGCAGCGGTGTGGACAAATCCACCACGATTCCGTTCAGTTTGCCCGCAGCCGCATTCTTGCGCAATCCGCTGCTGATAGAAGCTGCCACTTCATCGATGCTGCTGCCGTCCGCGTATTCCCGGACCGATCCGTCCGGTAGCTTGATACTTACTGACATTGTTGTTCCTCCTAAAATTTTCGAGTTAGATATAGGCCTGCGGCCTCCGAATCACGGAACGGAATCCTCCACGTACACACAAAAAACACCCGTCCCGCATAGGGACGAGTGATTGCACCCGTGGTTCCACCCAAATTCGATTGCTCCCGGATTGCACCGCTGTCAATAAACGGCCAAGCAGAGATATAATCCTTCATCAGCATGAGTGTAACGGCCATGAACCGGCGGTTCTTACAGTTCCGGTATGCCTGGACACTTAAGGCCAGTCTTACGGAAGTTCATAACCGCAGCTATAAAGGGGTAGATCGGAAGCCGGATACCGGAGGAAATTGCAGCCATGTTCCCTCTCTCTGAAGCGGTCCTGACATGATCCATGTCTTTGTCAAAGCTTTTAACGTGAATTATGAGTAATTATAAATCCTGTCCTTAATCTACGTCAAGCCTGCCTTAACCCGGAACCGGGCATCCGCTCCCGGTGAACTTACTCTTCCCGGCGTTTTTTGTCAGGCAGGCGGCCTGCGCGCTTTAAAGATTCCCGCAGCAAGTACTCGATATGTCCGTTGACACTGCGGAACTCCTCTGCCGCCCAGCGTTCCAGCGCTTCGTGCAGGTCTGGATCGATCCGCAGCGGAAAGCTTTTTTTGGCCGCCATATGAAATCGCCCCTTTAGTATAACGAGCCGGTGTTAATAACCGGACTCGCTCCGCGTTCCGACACTATGGCCACCATCAGATTGTTGATCATTGCCGCCTTCCGTTCTTCGTCAAGCTCCACTACACCGCTCTCCCTGAGCTGGCGGATAGCCATATCCACCATGCCTACAGCACCTTCCACAATAATCTGACGCGCGGACAAAATGGCGGATGCCTGCTGACGCTGCAGCATCGTGCTGGCAATCTCGGTTGAATAAGCGAGGTGTGTAAGCCGCGCTTCCATAACTTCTACGCCGGAGATTGCCAGTCGTTCCTGAAGCTCAATCGTCAGCTCTTTGGCAATTTCATCTGCATTGGCCCGCAGCGACATGCCGGACTCCTTAAAATTGTCATACGGATATTTGCTCGCGACATGGCGCAGCGCCGTTTCACTCTGGATCTCCACAAAGGCCATATATTTGTCGACATCAAACAGCGCCTTGGCGGAATTGATCACCTTAAACACAATAACTGCAGCGATCTCAATCGGATTCCCTTCCACATCATTGACCTTCAGCTTGACACTGTTAAAGTTGCGGACACGTAACGACACCGTCTTGCGGATACTGAACGGAATGACCGCCCACAGCCCGCTGTTCACAATCGTACCGACATACTGGCCGAAAAATGTGACCACAACCGACTTGTTAGGCTGCACAACCGTAATACATGTGCACAGAATTGCAGCCACCGCGAACAGAATCAGGGGTACAGCCACATATTCCTGAACCGCCCCGTAAATTCCTCCCCCCAGACAAACCAAAATCAGTGCAATCACCCAAAAACCGCTGACCGGACGCAACACCTTTTCCTTCATAAAAGCACCCCCAAAATGAATTTTTCCAGAATCGCATTTGATATTTTATTGATATGATTATGATATCACTTTTGGATACTCCTGTAAATCCACAAATATCACTGCATTTCCCCCGGCAATCTCTTATACTACTAAACTGATTAAAGGATTAAGCAGTCCCAATACGATAAAGGGAAGTGAAACAATGAGTGTTAAAGATCAGGTATTAGAGATTATCAAAGCTTCAGCAAGTCCGCTCAGCGCAGGTGAAGTCGAAAAGCTCTCCGGTCTGGAACGTAAAGCGGTCGATAAAGCCTTCACGGAACTCAAGAAGGAGAACGCTATTGTTTCCCCGGTCCGCTGCAAATGGGAAGCCGCCGTTAAGTAGCCTGCACTATAGTCCGGAACACAAAGAAGGCCCATGCGGTTGGCAGCATGGGCCTTTCTCTATGATGCAGCTGAAAAAGATATCAGGAAGCAGTATTCTCCAGCACACGGTAGATGATTACCGCTGCCTGGGCACGGTTTGCAATGTCTTTCGGAGCAAACTTGCCGCCCCCGACACCGTTAACAATGCCAGTCTCAGTCAGCCGGGCAATAGCATCCTGGGCATATGAAGCAATTTCAGACCGGTCGGCAAAATTCTGCAGCGCAGCTGTCTTATCAACAGAAGGCAGCTGGTCTCCATATGCATTTACAATCATGATTGCCATTTCTTCGCGGGTAATTTCACGGCCTGGCTCAAATTTACCGTTCCCGGTGCCCTGTACCAGTCCGGCATTAACCGCGGCTGCGATTGGACCGGAGTACCATACGCCTTGTTTCACATCGCCAAACGCCGTGGTTGAAGCGGAATCGTTAAGCTTCAGCGCACGGACGAGCATGGTAACAAATTCTGCGCGGGTTACACTCTTAACCGGTGCAAAGCTGTTGTCGTCAAGACCGTTCACAATCCCTTGGGCAGCCAGGGCATGAATAGCATCCTGGGCCCATGCAACTTTAGACAGGTCTGCAAATACAGGTGCTGCACTTGGAGCCGGTGTCGCCGTTGGTGCAGGTGTAGCGGTTGGAGCCGGTGTAGCGGTTGGTACAGGACTTGCTGTCGGCACCGGTGTTGCTGCAGGCGCCGGATTTCCGCCGGAAGACGGAGGATCGGCAGGGGGATTCAGGTTCAGACTGTAAATCTGGAATCCGTTGATATCCTTGGCCTTGGTATCCGTAATATGAGCCGGCAGCACATCCGCTGCTTTAGGCGAAGAAGTAAATGTTACATTCACATTCCCCCTGACCGGAGCAATCGACCAGTTGTTGTCAGCAGAAGGATCTACTGTTCCCGCTTCGCTGATGTAATCCATCAGCACCTGGCGGTTCTCCATCTGGGAGTCAATAATCATCTGGGCACCCTTGACACCCGGGAAGTTACCGCCGCCGCTGGCGCGGTAGTTGTTCGTAACTACGACAAAGTCCTGGTTCAGATCAAGCGGACTTCCGTTGTAGGTAATCCCGGTAACACGGCTGGAGGAAGCGTCGTTCATGGTTCCATCCGGCTTGTATTTCGCATTTTTGGTCACATCAATTTTGTATTCCACACCGTCAATGATATCGAAATTGAACACGGAGAAAGCCGGGTTAAGCAGCGGCTGCGCTGCAGGAACCTCCGGATCGATCCGGTTGAACATCCCTGCGCTCATCTCAATCCATTCTTTTACCGTAGAGCCCTTAACCACAATCGCTTTCAGCGTATTGTCGTACAGGTAGAGGTCACTTGCGCTGGCGATTGTCAGATTGCCCTGCTTAATTTCGGTATACTCCTCAGGACCGTTGCGGCCCGCCTTGAATGGCGCACCCACACTGAGAACCGGCAGGCCTTTGTAAGGAGCCAGTGCGGCATCTGATTGAATCAGTCTGGACACAAACTGCTGCTGGGCAGCGGTTACGATCTGTACCGTAGGATCATCCTGCACCAGAGCGAAGAAGCTGTTCATTGGCGCAGTGGTTACACCCAGAGGCTGATTCACATACTCAATAGTAGCCTGATGATCCGGTCCGGCCAGCGCTTCAATCTCCTGATCCCCTGCTACGCCCGCAATGGAACGGTTGGCAGAGATGGAGTTGGCTTTATCCACTTCCCAGCCGCCGTTACCGTCAGGAACGATTTTCAGATCAATCAGCCCCAGGTTTCCGCCGCCGTATCCCGCTTGAACTGCCGGGGTGCCGTTAATCTGGCCCTTTACGTTGTCGACTTTAGCCTCAGCGGTGTTGTAAGGCAGCTTGGTCGCAGGATCCTTAAAGATCGTATCGAGTGCAGCATTATCCTTGGCAGGGAACACCTTGTGCGTATGGGAGAATGTAATTGCATCGATGCCCTCTACCTTGCTCAGGTTATTGATATCATTTTCTGCCCCTGACCCTTTGACCGCTGTCGCATCAAAACCGGTGTGCGCCATTGCGATGATCACATCAGCACCCTCGGCTTCCATCAGAGGAACAAATTTTTCTGCAGTTTCAGTAATATCTTCAGTTCTGACCTTACCCTCCAGGTTCACCTTGTCCCATTCCATAATTTGCGGAGTGACGAGACCGAGCAGACCCACTTTGATAGTATAGGTCTCACCGTCGGAGCCGGTAACTTCTTTATTGATAATTTCGTAAGGTTCAAAAGTGTTTTTACCGTCAGAAACATTATAAATATTCGCACCTACGTAATCGAAATCAGCATCTGTGCTCTCTTTATGTTCTTTACTTCCGTTGATCGTACGGTCCAGATAGTCAAGCCCGTAGTTAAATTCGTGATTACCGAAGGTGGCTGCATCATAACCCATGGCATTCATAGCCGCGATAAGCGGGTGAATACGGTTGCCGTTAGACATCATGTCGGACTTGTTCGCCAAGTATGTACCCAGCGGGGTTCCCTGAATCAAATCGCCGTTATCGAGCAGCAGGTTGTTCGGATTTTGTGATCTGGCTGTTTTGACCAATGTAGCCGTGCGGCTCAGGCCCACTGACGCAGATGCTGCATTCTTGAAATAATCCCAGCCGTACACATTCGTGTGCACATCCGTAGTACTCATGACACGAAGATCAACTGTAACCTTGGAATCTGCACCGGCAGGTGCACCGGCAGCTTCTGCTGTGCCAGCTCCCAGGACCGTACCTGCAAACGCTCCGCCAAACACCTGTGCTGTCAGCACGGAAGTTGCAAGCACTGCTGCAAAAGGCTTCTTGCGCTTTACGTTACCCATATTTTCTTTATCCTCCCAGTTTCTCTTTGTAGCAACCGATTAAGAGTGTAACATAACCCGACATATGAATCTAGCAAATCGCTGCTACCAGCTTTACATAGAGTCATATTTTGTGTGAAGCAACACTTTTTCAGCGCAATTTTAGTCATACTGCCTCAATAAAAAACCATTTATTTACAAAAATAGCGCCTGCCGCGAAGCATCCGGTTAAGAAGCTTTACGTACAGGCGCTATGTAACTTCACATTATTTTTGGTAAAAACAACTGACTAGTTCTGCATTACAAAATCGTTGTCAATCTTCACACTCGCATCTTCAAACGTCCGCAGAATATCATAACGGGTATTGCGCTGTGCCGGAATTTTGCCGGCTTCACGGATCAGCTGGGTGATCGACTCAATGTTAACCTTGTACGTCGCCCCGGCTGATGATACCACGTTTTCTTCAATCATCGTGCTGCCGAAGTCGTTGCAGCCGTACTGCAGGGACAGCTTGCCTACCTCAGGGCCCATAGTCACCCAGGAAGACTGGAAGTTCTTGATATTGTCCAGCACCAGACGGCTGATCGCTACTGTCTTGAGGTATTCTTCCGGTGTCTGTCTGTCCAGCTTGAGGTTGGTGTTGTCGGGCTGGAAGGTCCAGGAGATGAACGCCAGGAAACCTTCGGAATCATATTTATTGGCGATGCACTGATCCTGTGCTTCACGTACCCGCAGCAAATGCAGGGCCCGCTCCTCCATGCTCTCGCCAAGGCCGATAACCATCGTAGCTGTTGTGTTCATACCTACTTTATGTGCTGTCTGCATAACCTCCATCCAGTCGGTCCAGGAGCCTTTGAGCCGGCTGATCTTGCGGCGGGTGCGGTCATCCAGGATTTCGGCGCCGCCGCCGGGCAGGGAATCCAGGCCTGCAGCATGAATCTCGCGCACTACCTGCTCAAGGGGCAGGCCGGAGACTTCCTTCATCTTCATAATCTCCGCCGGAGAGAAGGAGTGCATTGTAATCTCAGGGAACCGCTGTTTGATGCCGCGCAGCAAATCCGTATAATAGCTGAACGGCAGGTTCGGATTCGTTCCGCCCTGCATCAGGATCTCTGTTCCGTTTACGGCAATTGTCTCGGCTATTTTTTGATAAATGGTTTCATCCGGAAGCACATAGCCTTCCTCTGAGCCTGGTCTGCGGTAGAACGCGCAGAAGCGGCAGTACACATCGCATACATTGGTATAGTTAATATTGCGGCCGATTACAAATGTAGTTACCGGATCGGGATGCCAGCGTTTCATGATAATATCTGCGGCAGCACCCATCTTTTCAATTTCGTTGCTCTCAAACAACGTGATCGTGTCCTCCAGCCCAAGACGTTCGCCCTTTAAAGCTTTATCCAAAATAAGATCTACTGCACTCATCGTTTGCAGCCTCCCTTTAAGCCCATACAGTATATGGAAATATTAAAATTGTATAAAAAATCACTAAACCCGTTCCTTCATCGTATCATAATCAGAGCGGCTTGAGAAACCTTTACTTCGTTATCCTTTTTAAAATGTAAAAAACAGCAGCGCCAAAGGTGGCGCTGCTGTTTGTCTGCCTTATTGCTTGCTGATATTGCGGCTCGCTTATACAGTCCTGCCTTCCTCCAGCTCACTTCGCGCTGCCTCCAGCGCCTGGTCCAGATCGGCAATCAGATCATTCACATGCTCAATGCCGACGGAGAAACGCAGCAGCCGGTCATCCACCCCGACCGCATCGCGGATTTCTGCCGGAATGTCGGCATGGGTCTGTACAGCCGGGTAGGTCATCAGTGATTCGACACCGCCGAGGCTTTCGGCGAAGGCAATCAGACGGATATGGCGGAGCAGCGGCTCCACGTATCTGGCGTCTTTTACCTTGAACGAGAAGATTCCGGTGTTGCCAGAAGACTGGCGGTTCTGGATCTCGTAACCCGGATGGTCCGGCAGGCCCGGATGGAACACTTCCGCAATCGCCTGGTGCTCCAGCAGATGACGGGCAATGGCCAGTGCATTGCTCTCATGCCGCTCCATACGCAGTGCCAGTGTCTTCATGCCCTTCATCAGCTGATAGCTGTCATTCGGCGCAAGCACCGCACCCATCGAGTTATGCAGAATTGCCATTTCCGCAGACAGCTCCGCGCCTTTGGTAACAATCAGGCCTGCCAGCACATCATTGTGTCCGCCAAGATATTTGGTGGCACTGTGGACAACGATATCTGCACCGAGCTCCAGCGGACGCTGGAAGAACGGGGTGAGCAGCGTATTGTCAACGATCGTGAGCAGCCCGTGGCGGCCTGCCCATGTACACACTGCCGCAATATCCGTAATCATCATCAGCGGATTGGTCGGCGTTTCAATAAATACTGCCTTGGTCTCCGGACGGCGGGCTGCCTCCAGCCCGTCCAGATCATTCGTATCCACATAGGAGGCGCTGATGCCGTATCTGGACAGAATCCGCTCAAGCAGACGGTAAGTTCCGCCGTACAAATCAAGAGATACCACAAGGTGGTCACCTTGCCCGAACAGGGCGAAAACTGTAGTCAGTGCGGCCATCCCGGAGCTGCAGGCAAATCCCGCATCGCCGGCTTCCAGCTCAGCCGCAGCCTCTTCAAGGACAGAGCGTGTCGGATTTTTGGTCCGGATGTAGTCAAAACCCGTACTTTGTCCAAGCCGCGGGTGGCGGAATGCCGTTGCGTTATAAATCGGGTAATTGATTGCCCCTGTTGCGGGATCTTCCTGTGAGCCAATTTGCGCAAGTCTGCTTTCAATCCTCAGTTTCTCGTCCATGATAAGCCTCCTAAAGTGGTGTGAAGTATAACTGTTGCTTCTATATATAGATTATAAAAATATAGAAATCGGCGCTTTATTGAAATGCATACCGGGGCAGATCCTTAAATGACCGGTCCGATATCGTAGGGCGTCTCCTGATAGACATAGTAATTGAGCCAGTTAGCGAACAACAGGTTCGCATGGGCGCGCCAGACTGCAGGCGGTGTACGCTGCGGATCATCCTTTGGATAGTAATGCTTCGGCAGCGCAATGTCCATCCCCTTGGCCACATCACGGTCATACTCCCATTTCAGCGAGAACGGATCATATTCGGAATGTCCGGTAACAAAAATCTGCTTCCCGTCATAAGCGGAAACGAGGTACACTCCCGCTTCTTCGGATTCAGCCAGAATCTGCAGGTCCGGACAGGCTTCAATATCTTCGCGTGAAACGTCGGTATGACGGGAATGCGGAACATGGAACACTTCATCAAAGCCGCGCAGCAGCTTAACGTTATCCTGGTTGACCGTGTGAGGGAAGACACCGAAGCATTTCTCCGGCAGACTCACCTTGCGCACACCAAAATGATGATAAAGTCCCGCCTGGGCCGCCCAACAGATATGCATGGTCGAAGTTACATGGTGTTTGCTCCATTCAAAAATAACCTTCAGCTCTTCCCAGTAGTTCACATCCTCGAACTCCAGCTGCTCTACGGGAGCGCCGGTGACAATCAGGCCGTCCAGACGGCGGTGGCTGATTTCATCGAAGGTTTTGTAAAAGCTCTTCAGATGCTCCGGCGAAGTGTTCTTGGAGGTATGGGAGCTGGGATGAAGCAGCGTAACATCCACCTGCAGCGGAGAATTCCCGATCAGGCGCAGCAGCTGCGTCTCGGTCGTTTCTTTTGTCGGCATCAAATTCAGTATTGCAATCCGCAGAGGGCGGATATCCTGATGGAAAGCCTGGCTTTCATCCATTACAAATATATTTTCTCCGGACAAAACCTCTTTGGCCGGCAGACTGTCGGGAATTTTAATCGGCATTGCTGTATCCACTCCTATTTTGAAATGTGCCCAAACGGGTTATTACTAAAAATACATCAAAAAAGACCCTTCTCGGTCGAGAAAGGTCATATAGCTGGTGTCATATGCGCCTCTCTCATCTGCCAGAGAGCTTCTGCCCGGATTCCTTCCCGTGCATAGCTTCCGCAAGAATTAGCACCGTGCGTATACACGCCGGTTGCCGGGTTTCATTGGGCTAGTCCCTCCACCTGCTCTTGATAAGATTTAGCTGTATTCAATTAGATTCATCACAAACATCTGCAGATGTTTTTCTTAAAATTCACTTTAAATCATGAACCTCCTTTTCGTCAAGTCATACAATGCTAAAGTAGCCTCAAATTGAAAAGAATTTAGCTTGAAAGAGGCATACCCCGGCGTTATACTAGACAAGTGTTTCATACCCTATATGACGAAAAGAAGAGGTGAGAGAAGAATGGAAGGCGACCCGGGTGCGCATTTAAGCGTGCAGAGTGAGCAACCACACAGGATTAACATCAGCTTGCCGGCGGCGGGTGCATTTCTTCTTCATGCCCTCGGACCGTCATTTGGCCTTTATTGATTGATTGTACCACCGGCCAAGCTGATTGTTTCTCTGTGCTGAAAATTAGCATAACCCCGGATAAGACCGGGGACAGAAGGAGTGAATCAGATGAAAATCCGGCTGGTTAACGCAGGTGTATTTACGCCTGTAGATAATATTGAAGCAACATTGACTGCCCCTGCAGAGGGCTTCTACTGGATTGATGCCGATGTAGAGGATTTGGAACTGCTGCAGCCGCTTTACGGCCTGCATGATCTCGCCGTTGAGGATTGCCTCAGCGATGAGGAACAGCGCCCGAAGATTGAAATTTATGAGAGCCATTATTTTATTGTAGTTAACAGTATCCGTTTTGATGACGAGGAGATTTTCCTGCGTGCGCTTAACGTATTTCTGGGCAGACATTTCATTATTACGGTGACGAAGCAAAAGATCCACGAGCTGCGGGTCCTCAAGCCCATTCTGTGGGAACAGGAGGTCAGTGAACCCGACCGGTTCCTGTACCATCTCATCGACCTTGTTGTAGACAATTACTTCTCCGTAGGCGACCGGATTGAGGTCCGGATCGAAAAGCTGGAAGAAGATATTCTGATGCACACCAAGAAATCTCATCTTAGCGAAATCATCGGTCTCCGGAGTGAAATTTTGTGGCTCAAGAAAATGCTGGGACCGCAAAAAGAGGTTATCAACACCCTAAACAAAAAAGACCTCCGCCTGATCGACGACCAGCTGCAGAAATATTTTAGCGACATTTATGAAAATGCGGTCAAAATTTCTGAAACCTTCGAAACCTACCGCGATCTCATGGGCAACTTGCGTGAAGCTTATCAATCCAGTATCGCGAACCGTGCCAATGAAATCATGAGAGTGTTTACCGCAATTACAACGATATTCATGCCATTGACCGTAATCACCGGGATTTATGGTATGAACTTTGACAATATTCCCGAGACGCATTCCCAGTACGGATACTACGGGGTCATTGCCGTGATGGTGACACTCGGCTGCGGCATGCTGTATATTTTCCGTAAAAAGGATTGGCTATGAGCAGTAACGTACGAATACGCTGAGGCGAAGGTAACCGGTACCGTTGGTACGGCAGCCTTCGCCTTTTATTTTGCAGCAGCTGGTGCGCTTTACTTCAATGGAGCAGGTATATAAAAGAGTGCTGTTCTAGCTTATCGCCAAGTTTGCCTTGACCTCCTGCTCCCTGCGGAATCGGATGCGGATCAGCCGCAGGCGTTCATAGTACAGATCCACCCCTTCAGCAGGCGTGAAATCCTCCCCGTAAGCTTTATGCAGCACCGGCTTCAGATACGTATCCCCCAGCAGCTGATAAGCTGTCATCACAGAGCTCTGCTCACTGGCAGGGACCTCCTTAAGTTCATGCTCAATCAGCCTTTCCACGGAATAGCCGTCCTTCTCCAGCTCTTCTACAGCCTCCAGCACTTCCCGCCGGCTCACACCGCTTGCGGCTTTCAGCTCCTCGATCCCTTGTCCGCTTTCGATGCCCTGGAGCAAAATCCGGCGCAGGCGCAGGCGTTCCAGCTGCTTCTTATATTTGATCTCCTTTTGTTTGTAGAGCCAGGAGGTAAAGCCTTCTTCGTCAATGTTCTCCGGAACCCAATTCAGCGGGAATTGATGCTCGCGCCCGGCAGCCGCTGTAATGTCCAGCCATTCCGCTCCAAACTGCGCAGCCTTGCCTTCGCCAACACCGGGGATCTGCAGCAGCTCTTCCGGCGTATGCGGGAGAAAGCTGCTTAACATCCGCAGCAGCCGGTTGCTGGCGAGTATGTATGGCGCCCTGCGTTCACTTGAGGCTTTGCCTCTGCGCCAGGCACACAGCTCCTCATAGACGGCTTCATTGCTGTGCAGTTCGCTGTAAAACTGCAGCTTAAGATGATCCTGGCTGCGCCCCGCCGGACCCTCCTCCTCATGAAACACGCCGTCGATCAGCGGACGGTAGCCCTCTCCCATCTTCACTGCCAGCTCATGCCTGTAAACACACAGCATTTCATTCCACGAGCCGCCTTCATACCAGATGCTGTCATCTGAATCCTGGTCCCCGGAAAAATTGCGCCAGCCCAAACGCCAGACTCCTTCATCCTCGCCAATCCACAGCTGGGCAAACTTCTCCTGATCGGCACCTGAAATTCTGGACAAGCGGTTCATAAATACAATTTGCATACAAATCCCTACCTTCCTCGGCTTACAGCAAGCATGATTCTAACGGCGGCAGAAGTTTCTGCGCTGGTTGTACCGCTGTATTACAGACCCCTGAACGCACAAAAAGCACCTCTCTCACGTCAAACGCGAAAGAGGTGCTTCCTCTGATAATGCTATACTGTTAATTCCTACAATACCATATATTGCGTAACAGTCAATCTCTTTTTGATGCACGCACATGAACCTGGCGATTCACTTGTCCTACGCTCTTTCCAGTGCCAGCTTAGCCAGACCGACTGCACCGGCCAATCCGGCATTGTCTCCCAGCAGCGGCGGAACCACGTAATTGCTGATCCCGTCATTAAGCGCAGGATGCTGGACATAACCGCCCAGCAGCTCCTGCAGCTTGGCTTGGATCAGCGGGAACAGCTGGCTCTGCTTCATTACTCCGCCGCCCATTACGATCTTCTGCGGCGACAGGATCAGCACATAATTCATCAGCGCATGTGCCAGATAGTGCGCCTCCATCGCCCAGGCAGGATGGTCGGCAGGCAGCTCGCCTGCCGGCTTGCCCCAGCGCTGCCCGATTGCAGGACCTGCTGCGAGGCCTTCCAGGCAGTCCCCATGATACGGGCAGAATCCGGCAAAGCTGTCCTCCGGATGACGCGGCACCAGGATATGTCCCATTTCAGGATGGGACAGGCCGTGAATCAGCTCGCCGCCGACAACCGCCCCCGCTCCGATGCCTGTGCCGACGGTAATATACAGGCAGCTGTCCAGTCCCTGCGCCGCGCCCCAGGTATATTCGCCAAGTGCCGCGCCGTTAACATCCGTATCAAAACCGATCGGCACCCCGAATTGTTCCTTCACGGCACCTACCAGATTAAATTGTCCCCAATGAGGCTTGGGTGTAGTAGTTATGTAACCGTAAGTCGGGCTGCCGATAACCGGATCGATAGGTCCAAATGAACCGATCCCGATCGCCTCCACCTTTTTATCCGAGAAATAATCCAGCACCAGACCCATAGTCTCCTGAGGCGTCGTTGTCGGGAAGCTTACCCGGTCAATAATCGTACCCTCCTCATTCCCGATTCCGCATACAAATTTAGTTCCCCCAGCTTCAATAGCTCCAAGCAATGTCACAGCAGCAGTCTCCCTTCACTCTGTTTATCCAGCCGGCGGCTGGCTGACTTAAGATATCATTCCGTAAATAAAGCGTTCTCTTTCCTCATTATACGTGGGGTTAGCTGGTATGACAAGCGGTTGACATATATCGTTTTAGAACACTGCTGCTCTTCAAAAGATCCTGCAACCGCTTGATTTGACTTGTAAAAATGTCATTCAAGTAATATAATCATTAACTATATAAAGATGAACCGGAGGCCCATTATGAAACTTGACCTGACTGAAGAATCTCTGCCTGTATACGAAGCGCTGTCTAGTGCTGTACGGCTGCAAATGCTGCGGCTGCTGGCTGACCAGCCCATGAACGTTAAGGAGCTCGCAGGAGCGGTTAAGCTGAGCAGTGCAATCATGACCATGCATGTACGGAAGCTGGAAGCGGCCGGACTGATCACCACACATATGGCCCCGGGCCGGAGCGGTCTGCAAAAAATCTGCTCCCTGGCCACAGACGGAGCCGAAATTATTTTTCCGGTTCATGCCAGTACGGAGCGCAAAGGCCACCGCAAGGAAATTCCCGTGGGCCATTATTCCGATTTTCAGATCGAACCGACCTGCGGGCTGTCCACCACCGAACAAATTATCGGCAGCTTTGACGATCCGCGCTATTTCTGGGACCAGGAGCGGATGAAAGCCGGCATTTTGTGGTTCGGCAAGGGTTATGTCGAGTACAAAATCCCCAACTTTCTGTTGTCCAGCCAGCAGCCGGAGGAACTGGTCATCACGATGGAAATTGCTTCCGAAGCACCGTCTACCAATAACAACTGGCCCTCTGATATTACCTTCACGCTGAACGGCAGAAAACTCGGCTACTGGACCAGTCCGGGGGATTACGGTGACAGCCGCGGGAAATTCACTCCCGGCTGGTGGCCTGCGCACACTAACCAGTACGGCCTGCTCAAGCAGCTGCGGGTTACGCCTAAGGGAACGTTCATGGACGGTCTCAAGCTCTCCGATGTTACGCTTACGCAGGTCGGTATCCGTGACAAGCAGTGGACCTTCCGTCTGTCCGTAGAAGAAGACGCCGAGCATATCGGCGGGCTCACGCTGTTCGGCAAAGGCTTCGGCAATTACAACGACGATCTTGTATTCGAGCTATTTTACAGTGACGCCGCCAACCCTACGGAAGCGCCCTAAGGCGCTGAACGGGTAAGCGAGGCAGCAGGATTAAGCGTGGCAGGTGATGGTGACGACGGCTTGATCGGTGATGATAGCGCTGGTGCGGCCGGAGGTGAGACGGCGCCATGGGTGATGATAATGCTGGTGCGGCCGGTTACCGCTGCAGCATAGCGCTACTGCTTCACTTTGGTTGCTTAGTAACGCTAACGGACAGTAGATCCGCTATTCCGTGATTTATGCGGCTTTTTCTAAGCTAACGGACCGTAAGTCCCTTATTTCCTCCCCGGCAGCCACTTTTCGGGTGAAATTGCGGAAATAAGAGATCTGAGGTCCGTTAGCTTTTTAAAGTGGAACATTTGGCGCAAATAGGGGATCCTGGGTCCGTTAGAAGTGTGCACCTGCTCAAATTGAAATTAGTTTGTTGTTCGAACCCTATTGCCCAGCGTCAGCACAGATAAACATACGGCAAAACAGCGGCAGTCACCGGAAGAGGTACATCTCTCCCGTGACTGCCGCTGTTCTCGTTATGCTTATTTTCTTTATTCAGCCACCGGCTGCCATAATCCGCCCCCCGGCAGCGGGCAGCCCCGTTCTTTGAGCTTCGCCACAACCGGTATAATGCAGCCGCAGGCGATGCAGGTCACGCCATCCTGCAGCTTGGGGCAGGAGGCGCACAGTGCAAGGCGCGCAGCGTATACATCATCCGGCGCTGTGTTGCCGGGGTTGAACATCGGCGAGGCCAGGATCCGGCTGATCTGTGCATCAGTTACCTTGTAGTCATCCCGGCATCCCTTGCAGGTTGATGTAATACTCATATAAGACCGCTGCCTTAGACCTTAGGCGTAATTTCCAGCACGGTTACAGACA
The DNA here is from genome assembly GCF_023520895.1 of Paenibacillus sp. PK3_47. NCBI lineage: Bacteria > Bacillati > Bacillota > Bacilli > Caryophanales > Paenibacillaceae > Paenibacillus > Paenibacillus sp. PK3_47. Next base: position 4,810,341 of record NZ_CP026029.1, on the reverse strand, counting down.
TCGGAGGCAGCTCCACATTTAGGGTGTCTCCCTCCAGCTTAAAGGCAGTAAACGGCTGCGGAACCACTGCTTCAGGCTGGCTGAAGGTGTTGTGGGCGTCGATGCTTGCTCCGGCAAGTGTAGTACCTGTAATCTCTGCCTGCTGTCCGGCTAGTCCGCGCAGCTCCAGCGGAAGCACCGCTGCTGCAGCGTGGTTCAGGTTGCACAGGCTGACATGGATGACGCCTTCTGCATTCACGGAAGCAGATGCCGAAACCTCAGGGATTTCGCGGCCATCATAACTGTAGGAACCGGACGTAAGGGACAGCTCCAGAAGCTCGGCGTCCTGATGCACCTTATACATGTTGAAAACATGATATGTAGGCGTCAGCAGCATCTTTTCCCCTTCGGTAAGAATGACTGCCTGCAGGACGTTAATCGTCTGGGCGATATTGGCCATGCGTACACGGTCACTGTGCTTGTGGAAAATGTTCAGGGTCAGCCCCGCAACCAGCGCGTCACGGATCGTGTTCTGCTGATACAGGAAGCCCGGATTGGTGCCCGGCTCCACATCATACCAGGTGCCCCACTCATCAACGATCAGGCCGACCCGCTTCTCAGGATCATATTTATCCATAATGACGCTGTGGCGGGTAACCAGTTCATCCATGCGCAGTGCCTTCTCCAGCGTAGAGAACCACTCGGCCGTCTCAAAACCTGTAGCTGCCCCCTTGTTCTCCCAGCTGTCTCTTGGAAGCGTGTAATAATGCAGCGTAATGGAATCCATGAACCGCGCCGCTTCGCGCATCAGCACTTCCATCCAATGGTAGTCATCAACATTCGGCCCGCAGGCAATCCGGTGAATCCGGTTGTCTCCGTAATTGCGCACATAAGTCTGATAACGGCGGTACAGATCCGCATAATATTCCGGACGCATATTTCCGCCGCAGCCCCAGTTCTCGTTGCCCACGCCAAAATACTTTACCGCCCAGGCCTCTTCCCGGCCGTTCTCCTTCCGCAGTTCTGCCATTGGAGATACGCCGTTAAAGGTGAGGTATTCCACCCATTCCGACATTTCCTGTACGGTACCGCTGCCCACATTGCCGTTGATGTAAGGCTCGCACTCCAGCATAGCGCACAGCTCCATAAACTCATGGGTTCCAAAATGGTTGTTCTCTACCGCACCGCCCCAGTGCGTATTGATCATGCGTTTGCGTTCCTCGCGGGCACCAATTCCGTCCTTCCAGTGATATTCATCGGCAAAACAGCCGCCGGGCCAGCGAAGCACCGGTATCTTGATTTCTTTAAGCGCTTCCACAACATCGTTGCGGATCCCCTTGGTATTCGGAATCGGTGAATCCTCGCCTACCCAGATTCCTTCGTAAATACAGCGTCCCAGATGCTCGGAAAAATGTCCATAAATATTGCGGTTAATAGTGCCTTTGTGGATGTCTGCGTTCAGTACTGCACGCTGAGCCATTTAAAAAGCCACCTCTCATTAGTTAATATAAATATTAATTATTAAACTTACATATTAACATTATAAACACTGTAACTTTCTCCCGTCAATCTTTATATTAAGCACGGTTGGCAGCTCTTACACCGGCCTGGGAATGTGGGTATCCGCATCTTATTTATGTTCTGGAGGAGCCGCTTATTGTCCTGTTGAACACCAGGATGATATTATAGCAGTGGCAGTTAACAACAAATACAGCAGACATGGAGAATCATATGATTAGACCTATTTGTAAAGACATGAGCATTTTGAGCCAAAAATCCGCTCCGGCAACCCGGGAAGACCTCCAGGTGTTAGATGACCTTCTGGACACGCTGCGGGCAAATGCGGACCGTTGTGTCGGTATGGCGGCTAATATGATCGGTGTCAATAAACGAATCATTGCCTTCAGCATCGGACCTGTTAACATAGGCATGATCAATCCGGTTATCACCAAACGTACCGGCCCTTATGAAACAGAGGAAGGCTGCCTCTCACTGGAAGGCGTAAGGCATACTGCACGTTACCAGTCGATCGAAATCGAGTTCCTGGACCGCAATTTCAAGCAGCAGAAGCAGGTCTTTACCGGCTTTACTGCACAGATCATCCAGCATGAGGTCGATCACTGCGAAGGAATTATTATTTAAAATCTTGAGCGGAGACTAACCAAAGTATCTGCTACGTACAAAAAAGCGCCTTTAGACCGATAACGGTCCAAAAGCGCTCTTTTTTTGTATCTATGCGTTTAACCCAAATCCCCCAGCTCAATCTGCACAATACCGCGTTTGTCCTCCACCGGGCCGACCAGATGGATCAGGCTGCCGAACTCCAGCTCCTGGAACTTGCGTACCGCATTCTCGCGCTGCAGCTCCCACAGGCATTCCGTCAGGGTGCAGACCACCGGCACGTCGCAGCGGATTTCCGCCAGCTCACGCGACAGATGCAGCATATCAAGATCCGCTTCAATCTTGGCCCTTACGCCCTTGGGCAGCAGGTGCAGATTCTCAATAACGCCTTCCACGTTGCCGTATTCGGTCACCAGCTTCAACGCTGTTTTCTCTCCGATCCCCTTAACGCCGGGATAATTGTCGCTCGTGTCGCCCATAAATCCTTTGAGGTCGATGACCTGGGAAGGAGTAAGCCCTTTTTCCTCAAGCAGCTCCGCCGGATCGTAGACTTTGTAGTTCGAGCGGCCTTTTTTCATAATGACGACCTTAACGTTATCCGTGACCAGCTGCAGCATATCATGATCACCGGTGAGAATATAGACCTCGGACTCTCCGCCGTAGCAGGCCGCAAGTGTGCCGATGCAATCATCCGCCTCATAGCCTGCCAGCCCGATGTTCGGGACGCCCAGCTCAGCCACAACTTCTTTGACCAGATCAAACTGCGGAATCAGCTCCAGCGGCGCCTCAATCCGGTTCGATTTGTAGCCGTCATACTTCTCGGTACGGAACGTCCCTTTGCCCATATCCCAGCAGCAGACCACATGGGAAGGCTCAAATGTGCTGACCGCGTCAAAAAAATACTGCAAAAATCCGTACACCGCATTGGTCGGCAGCCCGGCCTTCGTCTTGCGGATATATCCTCCATAAGAGGTCGCATAAAAGGCCCGGAACAGCAGAGCCATTCCATCGACGATCATTACCCGGCTCTTTGTTTCTGAACTCATGTGTAACCTCTCCTTATATTCGATATTGTCAGGCATTGCCCCAGGCTTCGCCGTACTGCTCTTCCTTGAAGCCTATGGTAACCTTCTTCCCGTCAGTCACGATCGGGCGTTTGATCAGCATGCCGTTACCGGCCAGCAGCTCCAGCTGCTCCTGGTCGCTGAGGCCGGACAGCTTGTCCTTCAGTCCCAGTGCTTTATAGACTTCACCGCTTGTATTAAAAAACTTCTTCAGTTCAAAACCGCTGTTCGCCAGCAGCTCACGCAGCTCCTCTACTGTGGGCGGCTGCTCGGCAATATGCTGAAGTGTAAGCTCATGTCCATGCTCCTTCAGCCATTTGACTGCACTGCGGCAGGTGCCGCATTTCGGATACTGGTATACTTTCAGTTGACTCATAACTGGCTCCTCCGGTTTAAATTAAATCTGCTTGCGGCCGGGTTATTCACTATGCTCCCGCTCCCCGCCGCAGCTTTTCTTCAAGCAGCGCCATGTCCGGCGGCAGCGGGGCCTCAAAGACGAGCTCTTTAAGGCCTATAGGATGCCTGAAGGACAGACGCACGGCATGCAGCGCCTGGCGCGGAATGGCGGCATCAAGCTCTGCTACGCGCGCAAGTGCCTCCCGCTCCGCAGGCGGCAGCTCCCCGCCAGCTTCAAGGCACTGCCCCGCTTTGCTGTACAGCGGATGGCGGTACATCCCGTCGCCGATCAGCGTGCAGCCGATCGAACCCATATGCACCCGGATCTGGTGCGTGCGTCCGCTCTCCAGCTTCAGCTCCACCCGGGCTGCTGCACGGCCCGGGAATACCTCCTTGACCTCGTAACGGGTCAGGGAGGGATAACCGTCCGGCGTCACAATCCGCCGGTGCGGCTCTGCCGGGTCGCGGTCAATCGGGCCGTCGATATCGCCCTTCGGCTCAGCAGGCACGCCATGCACAAACGCAGCGTAGCGCTTGTCCACGGTTCCCGCAATCATCTGCTCCGAAATATGCTGATGGCTGTAGGGGTTCTTGGCGATAACCAGAACCCCTGAAGTCTCCTGATCCAGCCGGTGCACAGGACGGAAGCGGAACTGTTCTCCCCTGACCGCCCAGTAATGAACAACACCGTTCGCCAGTGTCTCCGTATAATGCCCGTGGGTCGGATGCACAATCATTCCCGCAGCTTTATTTACGACAAGCAGATGCTCATCCTCATAGAGGATATCAAAAGGGATATCCTGCGGCAGAATATCCTCCGACGTCTCCTGCTCCATGCGGATCTCCACAGTATCACCGGCATTGACCCGGACACTGATATAGACCCGTTCGCCGTTCAGCATAATGCCCTGCTCGGTCAGCTTGAGACGGGACAGCAGCTTGCGCGATACATCCATCCGCTTCTGCAGGATGGTCTTCAGCACCCATCCGTCTTCTGACGGCGGCACATGATAGGTTATAGGTGAATAGTAGCTTGTCATATCAGTCTCTGAACACCTTTGTGCCCCGCACATATTCTATATCCGCAATGCCCAGCCGGGTATTTGCTGTGCGGGCCAGCGCAAAGAAATAGTCGGACAGCCGGTTGAGATAAATCACAGCCTCCGGATTAATATCCGCACTCCGCCCCAAAGTGACGGCACGCCGTTCCGCTCTGCGGCATACTGTACGGCAGATATGCAGCACCGAGGCCAGCTGGCTGCCGCCCGGCAGAATGAACCGCTCAAGCGGCGGGTTTTCGGCCTGCAGTTGGTCAATCCAGCCTTCGAGACGCTGGGCCATTTCGCTTTTTACATGATATTTACTCTCGCTCAGCTTCACAAAAGCCAGATCGGTACCGCAGTCAAACAGCTCATGCTGAATCTCCAGCAGCTGCTCCCGCACATCCGCGAACCGCCCGTCTTCCATGAGGCTGCGGGCCTGTCCCACATAGCTGTTCAGCTCATCAATGGTACCGTAAGCCTCGACGCGGACATCATCCTTGCCTACCCGGCCTCCGATCACCGAGGTCTCTCCTGTATCCCCTGTACGCGTATAGATCGCCATCTGCTGTTCCCCCCTAACACTCTCTATCCCATAATTATAGTTTAATCGCTACGATATCGGGAAGGCAAATGAAGATCATGGGTATTTGGGTAATAATCTATATAACTGTTCACAAGGAGGAATTACGATGACAAAGTCCGGGAATCCGGCTAACGGAGCCGACGGTTCAGATGATCCGCTGTATCCGCTTGTGTTCCGTATTTCCAGGTGGCATTACTTTATTGCTGTTATTACAGTAGCTACGTCCATATTCTTCATTATGCTGGGATACTCCCGCAGCGGGTTTTCTTCAATCATGCTGTGGACGGTCGGGGGCCTTTTGGGAGCAGTCAGCCTCTACTATACGGCTCTGGTCACCAATTCCTTCGTGGAGCTGGATCAGGACAAAATGCGCTACCGTAATATCCTTAGAACCCTTGAGCTTGATGTGAATCAGATTTATGCAGAAAAAATAAACGGGGCTTTTCTTGTACACAGTCCGGACCAGCCCGTATTGACCATTTCGGGTTATTACAAAGATGCCACACTGCTGCATTCCCTGCTCTTCAAACACAGCGAACAAAATATAGAAAGACTGAGCGAAGCCGCTCCGCATCCTATTGTGGATTTCAGCAGCCTTACGGGCAGCAGTCCGGTTACTGCCAGCAGCTGGGCCAGGCGGCGTTTAAATTATGCGGTGGTCTTTTTACTCTTTGTTGCTGCAATCTCTATCGCCTTATAATATTTGTCCAGCCGGATAAGGGCCGTCCTGCGCACAAAAAAAGGGCCCTAAGGCCCTTTCCAATAAAGCTTCCGCAAATTATCCTTTGCGGGAGCTTTTCTTCATATACTCATTGATCTTCAAATCAAGCAGACTGCTGATTTCGATCACGTTAGCTGCGGTGAAGGAATTCTCCTGCAGGAACATTTGCTCCATCCGGCTGCGGAGGATCACAATTTCATCTTCCAGAGAGATATTGCGTATTGAAGCATCACTCTTAAAAGGCTGGTTCCCGCTTCCGGGATAAGATTCACACCCATAGGAAGGCAAGAAGTAGTCGATACCGGGCACAATCATCCCTCCTTACGTCTTAATGCATTACTGTAACTCCAAAGAAATTGATACCCTGATTTTCTCACAAGTGTAAAGTAGTATACACCGGATTACAGATATAAAAAGTCCAAGGATGATATCACAGGTTTTTCTTGTTCTTAGAGTTAAATAATACCATAATTCGGGATAATATGCTATAGTACTGCTTCTTTATTCTAACAGCTAATTAAGACCGTTCACGTTCAAGCTGGGAGACAAATGCCCCGATCCGTTCAATCGCCTCATTAATCTGGGCTACCGATGTAGCATACGAGCAGCGCAGATAGCCTTCTCCGCCCAAGCCGAAAACACTGCCCGGAACGGCAGCAACCTTATGCTCCAGCAGAAGCCGCTGGGCGAATTCGTCAGAAGTCAGTCCTGTACGGCGGATGCTTGGAAATGCATAAAATGCACCCTGCGGTTCATGGCAGTCAAGCCCTGCATCGCGCAGTCCCTTGACGATCAGGCGCCGGCGCTGGTTATAGGAATCCGTCATCCGGTCCTTCTCTTCCATCCCGTTGGTCAAGGCCTCAAGAGCAGCCACCTGGCCCATGGAAGGCGCACACATTACAGTGTACTGGTGAATCTTCAGCATGGCCGAGATCAGATCCGGATGACCGCAGGCATAGCCCATACGCCAGCCTGTCATGGCGAACGCCTTGGAGAAGCCGCTGACCAGAATGGTCCGGTCAATCATGCCGGGCAGGGATGCAAAGCTTACATGATTGCTGCCATAGGTCAGCTCGGCATAAATTTCATCGGAAATCACGATGAGATCATGCTTCTCGACCACTTTGGCGATCGGCTCCCAGTCCTCACGGCTCATGATCGCACCTGTAGGATTGCTCGGATAGCACAGAATCAGAATTTTGGAACGCGGTGTAATTTTGGCTTCAAGCCCTTCGGCAGTCAGCTTAAAATTGTTCTCACCGAAGGTCTCAATACCGACCGGAATCCCCCCGCCAATGGCCGTAATCGGCGAATATGAAATATAACACGGCTCCGGGATCAGAATCTCGTCCCCGGGACTGATTAATGCACGAAGCGCAAGGTCAATGGCCTCACTGCCGCCCACTGTAGCGATAATCTGATTCGCAGGATTGTACTCGATCGCGAACCGGCTTTGCAGATAGCCCGCGATGCCTTCCCGAAGCTCAGGCATCCCTGCGTTCGAAGTGTAGCCTGTAAAACCTCTTTCCAGCGAATACACGCAGGCTTCTCTTACGTGCCATGGTGTCTTGAAGTCCGGCTCGCCGACCCCGAGCGAAATAACATCCTTGCTGCCTGCAGCCAGATCAAAAAACTTGCGGATCCCCGAAGGCTGAATCTGCTGCACCAGCGGAGCCAGATATGAATTCATGGACTTGCTTGTATCCCCGTTATGTGTGTGTTTGTTCGTGATCATATGATTACTTCCTTTACGGAGATATCATCAGACGGTTGTCCTCTTCATGGTCTTCAAAGATGATACCGTCCTGTTTGTATTTTTTAAGCGTAAAATTGGTTTTGGTTGAAAGCACGGAATCGATCGGCGACAGCTTCTCGGAAACAAAGTTGGCGACCTCACGCAAATTGCGCCCTTCCACCTCTACAAGGAGATCATAGGCCCCTGACATCAGGTAGACTGACTTCACCTGCGGATACAGGTAAATCCGCTCGGCTATGCCTTCAAAACCGCGTCCGCGCTCCGGCGTAATCTGCACCTCGATCAGTGCGGTGACCCGTTCGTCATCCACTTTGTCCCAGTTCACGACTGTAGCATATTTTACGATGACATGATCCTTCTCCATTTGCTCGATTACCGCTTTGATATCATCTTCTTCCGCCCCAAGCATAGTGGCCATCAGCGCCGTTGAGCTTCGCGCGTCCTCCTTGAGCAGTTCCAGCACTTTCCTCTTCAATTCGTTCATTTCCTTCATGCCTTCCCTCCGGATAGTTCACATCAGATCCTGCCTAGGAGCAGTAATCACCCGTGAAAAGAGTTTAATACTAATATGACATGAAAATAGCATCTCTGCAAACAAAATAACACCCCGGAAAGCGGAGGCCTGAAAGGAATGCCATTTCCCGCAAGCCTGCTTTCACACTCCATATGACAGCAAAAAAGCCCGTTCCAGCGGGCTCGCGCAGCCGAAACGGACCATATCTATGCATTTATTATCAAACTGAACCACCCAAATGCTCCCTGTGCTTCATTTAAGACGCAGCCGGGTTACATATAGTAAGAACTATGCACATTCGGCTGATGCAGCGGAACATTTCCGGTTTTTGCATATGCAGCAGCACCGCCTGTTTTTTGCTGTACGAATTGCTGGCATTTTTGCTCTGCCTGCTGTGCGGACTGGATCTGCTTATCCACATCCTGGCGGAGAGCCTTGCCTGGCGCAGAGTACATGTTCAGCTGTTTCATATGGCCATACAGCTCCCCCTGAAGGCGCAGCGTATCCATAGTCAGTTCATTAAACGTAGCGCGTACAACCGGACAATTTGACTCAGTGGCGGCAGTTGTATATTCACGCACTGTCCGCCTTAGATCCGTCAGCACCGTTTTCAGCATATCCTCATCTGCCATAAAGGTTGATCCGTTTTGTGCGTACACTTATATTACCTCCTAAAAGTTTTGTAAGCCGGGCTTCCTGAAAATCTCCGAAAGTCAGCTGGTTATATTATTATTGCGGCTGTGTCGGAGCGTAAGACTGATGCTGCTGCAGCAGCTGGATTAATGCGCTCATATGATGAGTATGGCTATGGATCTGCTGGATGCAGATCTGCTGAACAGCCTGGCTCTGGGCAGATCCTGCGGTTGCGGCCAGCTGCTTGATCAGCAAATCCTCATTGGAGATGGAATCAGCGATATATTGGAGCTCTTTGCCGGTGAGCGGCTGCATTTGTATGGATTGCATGTTCTTAATGTCCCTCCTTTTAGATGTTCAAGCAGTCTTATTATGCCGCGGAGCCTGGCCTTTTATGTGCAAATACAAACGAAAGCATTCCTACAACCTTGGATTTCAAACGCGCATGAGAGTCATTATTACAGTCAATACTACCTTACCGGAATCTCATTAAGGGGAGATCACAATGGATTTAAACAGCGGGCGTCTGCCCTGGGAATCAACCTTGCCGGAGATCCCGGCTTACCCTGTGCTGCAGGAGGATATATCGTGTGAATGTCTGATCGTCGGCGCCGGAATGGGCGGAGCCATGACCGCTTACAAGCTGTCACTCAGCGGATTGGACACCGTAATGATTGATAAAAGAACGGTTGGCGGGGGAAGCTCCCATGCCAATACCGGTCTGCTGCAAACGGCTAACGATAAATCACTTACCTCCTGTATCCATACGTATGGTGAACAAAACGGAGTACTGTTCTACAGAATGTGCCAGAGGGCTGTCCGTAACATTCTCAAACTGCAGGACAAGCTGGATATTAATCCGCACATTGTGACCCGGCCCAGTCTCCTGTATGCAAGCCGTCCCGAGGACGTACCTGCTTTACGGAAAGAACATCACACCTTAATTGCCCACGGTTTTGATTCAGAATTTTGGGAAGCAGACAAGATCGGCGCTAATTATGCTTTTACCAAACCGGGGGCCATTTATTCCAGGGAAGATGCTGAAACCAACCCGTTCCGGACTGTACACAGCCTGATTCATAAAGCACATGCCGTCGGCGTACGGGTATATGAACACACGAAAGCCGTACATTTTAAATTTGAAGATGAAGGTGTAATCTGCTATACAGAAGGCGGACGTATATTTGCCAAAAAGGTTATTTTCTCTATGGGCTATGAGACCCAGGAGATGAAGAAGGACCGGGGAGCTGACCTGATTAATACATATGCCATTATGACCCGGCCCCTGAAGAAAATGCCCAAGTGGCATGAACAAAGCCTGATCTGGGAGACTGCCCGGCCATACTTATATCTGCGGACTACGCATGACAAGCGGATTGTTATCGGTGGAAAAGATGAGCCGCTGACGGATCCGCAGCGCCGTGAGGTCCGAGTGTTATCCCGGAGCCAGCGGCTGCTGGAGGAACTCGAAGCTTTATTTCCGGAGCTTAAAGGGGTGGAAGCGGAGTATGCCTGGGGCGCAGTCTTTGGT